>NZ_AP018207.1:2851082-4051082 GCF_002367995.1 Calothrix brevissima NIES-22 | reverse complement strand
TGGTGAGATAATCATCTGCACCCACCTCTAAACCCAGAACCCGGTCAGTTTCGCTACCCTTGGCACTAATCATCAAAATTGGTACTGGGTTCCCTTGATGACGCAGCAAGCGACAAATATCTAATCCATTAATCTGTGGCAGCATTAAATCAAGGATTACCAAGTCAAAGGAATCTTCCCCTGAGTTGGGTTCAGAGCTTTTGAGGTATTCTACAGCCGATCGCCCATCTGTAGAAGTCACCACCTCATAGCCTTCTTCCTCCAAGGCTACTACTACCATTTCTCGGATCAGTTCTTCATCTTCGACTATGAGAATGCGGCTAGTTTGCCCTATGTCTGCTTTGGCAGAAAACTTGGTTGATTCACTGGTATACATTTGTTGATATCACAAAATATTGGGTCTGTTCTGCGATCGCTATGGCAATTAAATCGATTATCTTGCCTGAATGTAGCTGCAATCCTACATTTGCTGGCTTGGTTTATAAAACTTTACATCGGTAACATTACCCAACTTATTATAAGTATCAACGCTACATGCTGCCAAGAATGTTTGCAGTAAATTTATATCTTGAAGTTTATCTATAACTAGATTTGCATCTTGACAAGAACAAATTTAATTTAGTACAATAGTACTATTAAAGTATTACAAAGTAAAAAAGGCTTTACCTAGCAAGAGAAAGGTTTCAGATCCCTTGAAGAAATAACAAGTGATTTTTGATTCTACCTTTCAGTATTTACACTGCGCTGAAAACCCTTATTTTCAGGCTATTCTGATGTCTGCATGGGTTAGTTTTTGGTATTACTTGCTACCCGTCACATGGTTCCATCTTGAAAGGAGTTGAAGTATGACTACAGTTGCAGTCAAAGACAGCAAACAACAGATAGTACAAGCTTTTCAACAAATTCTCGCCGAACGAAAAAAATTAGATTTAAAAATAGCTACGAAGCAAGAGGAAGCAGAAAAGGCAAAAAATCAAGAAATTTTAGCTGCGGCTTCTACATATACCGTAGATAGTATTGTTAAAGGTTTAGCTGATTTACAATTAGAATTTGGTAGTATTGTCACTTCTCTGTCAGAAAAGTTGGCAAAAGAGACCGCTAAATTAGATGAATTAAATCGAGCTATAGAGATTGAAACTCAGCATTTACAAGAACTGCAACAAATCAGAATTGTTGCCGATGCTTTAGATATTTTAACTCAAGAGCATCAAGAAAAGTTAAAGTTTTTAGAACAAGAAATATCTAGTAAGCGTGAAGCTTTAGAAAAAGAAATTACCATTAGGCGTAAAGAATGGCAAAAAGAACAAGCAGAATATGAAGAAGCCCTACAAGCCTACAATGAATTAATAGGGAAACAACGTAATACTGAAGCAGAAGAATATCAATATAAGTTAGAAACTACAAGAAAGCTAACTACAGATGCTTATGAAGCCAGAAAACGCAATTTAGAAAGAGAAATTCAAGAAAACACTCAACAGAAAGAGAAAAATTGGGCGGAACGAGAAAAAGTCCTGAGTGCAAACCAGTCTCTATTTGCAGAAAACCAAAAGAAAATTGCGGCTTTCCCCACAGAGTTGGAAGAATCAATTAAGAAAGCTAGAGAAGAAGCCATTAAAGAAACTAACCAAAAAGCTAAAGTTGAAGCTGATTTGTTTGAGAAAGAGTGGGAATCTAGCAAACAGAGTTATGAACTCAAAATTCAGTCTTTAGAAGAAACGATTAAAAAACAAACAGAGCAAATTGAAGGTATTACTACTCAATTGCAAACTGCATTAAAACAGGCTCAAGACTTAGCGATGAGAGCTTTTGATAGTTCTAATGCTAAATAGAAATTAATTGAAAAGTGCTTTTGTAAATAATGGAGGTTTGTTGTGGTAGCGAAAAAACCAACTGATAAGAGTACTAAAGCGGAAATTCTTCAGGCTTATGAAGAGTTAGCCAAAGAAGCAGCATCTGTGAAAACGCAACTGAATCAAGTTTTGAAAGAAAACCAATCTCTAAGCCAATCTCCTAGTAAAAATAAGCCCAAAATAGAAACAAAAACTACTATGAATCAGCCATCTACCGTACAACAAAAAATGAATTATACCATTGAAAGCCTGGCTAAAATTCAATTGGGCTTTGGTAGTGCGGCAAATGAATTATCTGAACAGCTAACAACACAAGCATCGAAATTAGGAGAAATTAGAGAAAATGTAGAGAAAGAAGTTCAAGAATTAAAGCAACTACATAATTTAGAAATTACCGCAGATATTTTGGATAATCTGATTGCTAGTTATGAAGATAATTCTAAGAATTATCAAGAAGAATTTAGCCAACAGAAGGAAGTTTTATTCCAAGAGTTAGATGAACAAAGAAAGACTTGGCTCAAAGAACAAGATGAAAATCATCGATTAGTCAAAGAACGAGATGAAAATCTCAAGAAAACTCGCCAAAGAGATGAAGCAGAATATAAATATAATTTAGAACTTCAGCGCAAGTTGACGCAAGATGAATACGAACAACAGCAAAAAGGGCTAAATAAACAATTAGAAGAATTCCAGCAAGAAACAGAGAAAGCTTGGGCGGATAAGGAAAAAACAATTGCAGAACGAGAAAAGCAATTTGAAGAGTCTAAAGCGAAAGTAGAAGCATTTCCTAAAGAAAAAGAAGCTGCAATCAAAAAAGCCACGGAAGAAGGTAAGGGAATTGCTTACTATCAAGCTAAAGTTAAATCAGATTTATACAATAAGGAAGTTGAAGGACAAAAGCGTTTTTATGAACAGAGATTACAGTCTTTAGAACAGACTATTAGCAATCAAGATAATCGTTTGCAAAATCTTTCTAAACAACTGGAATCTGCGCTTAAACAAGTCCAAGATTTAGCGGTTAAAGCTATTGAAGGTACTGCTAATGTCAATTCTTATCAAGCAATTAAAGAAATCGCTTTAGAACAGGCAAAAAGTCAGGTGAAGAATAAATAAATTATTCTGCTTTTAAGTTGCATAATTTATTGTGAGGGCTGTTGAAAGTTGACAGTTGACTGTTAACAGCCCATATAAGAGGATTTTTGACGCTCATTCAATTCCAATTCTAGACTTGTAGTTTTGTGAATACAATAAATTTATAAAGCCAGTCTAGTAAAGTCATAGTAGGTTGGGTTGAACGCAGTGAAACCCAACAAAAATCCGGAAATGTTGGGTTTCGTTCCTCAACCCAACCTACACAGATGAGGCTTTTTGAGGTAGAAAGCGAGTCTAGTTAATTGATTTTTCCTTCATTATTAATGATGATGAGTCAGTAGTCAGCAATTTATTTTTATCTAATCTTAGGCTAAAGAACTGACTAGAGAATTATATACCCATCATCATTAATTTTGATGGTTTTTCTGTAAATACTATATTGCTGCAAACTCTAGAGAGAAAATTGGGAATACAAATAATTTATCTACAATCAGATTTATTGATCTCTTTTAGGTGGAATTCCATTATCCATTGGTTTTTTTCTACCTGGTGTTTGACTATCTCGGTTTTTTTGGTTGGCTGATTGCTGGGAGTTGTTTGCTTTATTGGACATGATTTTAACCCTGTGAAGAATGTGTAATTTGTCTACATTTTTAATCTACATGATATGTCAGGTTATTTCCGCAAAATATTTTAATGGTTTATAATTTACTCAAATAAAAATAGCTAATTCTCAATCTGGCTAGTACCACTACGGGGAAGTTAAAAGTCAAAAGACTTATATACTAAGCTTTTGCGCCATTTGGAATTGTATGTTTATTTATGCCGTAGTCTACTAGTTTATATAAAAATCTTTGTAGTTAAGGCTTTGGCAAGATTACAAGCAAAGCACAAAATGAGGCTATAAAAGCAATTTTGTAAAATAAATTCAAAAAAAAAGAGACGCCTTATGATTGTACGTCTCTAGAACAGAGGAAACCCATTACTTATTAAAAATAAAATTAAAAATAAAATTGAAAACAAAATTGAAAAATTTAAATTTAATGTTTAAAAACTTTCACAACTAGAAACTTAGTTTGTTGTATCAAGCTTTTGAGGTTGCTGTTAAACCTGATAGCACCAGGTTCAGTTTTGTTTGGCTTACCAATGTTGGGAGGTTTGGGACGAGGACGTTTCATCGGACACCATGATTGATTGTTAACTCGCTACACATTGGACTACAAGGGTATAAATTATGAATCCGGAAAATTTAAACAAGAATGAATTGGTAGCTTAATTCACTTGTCAGGCTGGGAAAACCCGGCCTGACAAATGCATTTACAGCATATTTCAGGTAAATGAGGTACGAGCTTCGGGGCATGGCAGTGCCAGTGCCCCTACAATGAACGATAATCTGTATCTCAGCAACTGGCAATCTGCTGTATCTGTTGTTAGAGAGGAGAGGACATATTAAGCAAATGAGGAGAAATCCAGATTGGGGGGAATATCTTGAATTCTTCCTGGCCCGATCGCGCGCAATGCTTCTTTAAGGTCAACATCGCCAGTATACAAGGCGCGACCGACAATTACACCAGTTACACCTTGGGGTTCTAAGGCTAATAAGCTCAACAAGTCAGTAACAGAACTGACACCACCAGAAGCTATGACTGGAATTGAGATTGTGCTGGCTAGTTCTCGCAATGCTTCTATATTGGGGCCGGAGAGTGTACCATCACGATGGATATCGGTGTAGATAATGGCTGCGGCTCCCAATTCTTGCATTTGTACGGCTAGTTGGGTGGCTAAAACTTCTGAGGTTTCTAACCAACCACGAGTAGCTACAAGTCCGTTACGTGCGTCAATGCCGATAATAATCTGTCCGGGGAATTCTTGGCAGAGTTGCTGGACTAACTGGGGTTGTTCTACGGCGACAGTTCCGAGAATCGCCCGTTGTACGCCTGTATTGAATAGCTGCTCAACGCTAGTGCGATCGCGCAATCCCCCACCAACTTGAATGGGTACGGATACAGCTTGCGCGATCGCCTCAATTGCGGCTAAATTGACAATCTTACCGGCTTTGGCACCATCAAGATCCACCACATGTAGCCTAGATGCACCATTATCTACCCATTGTTTAGCAACATCAGCCGGGTTTTCGCTAAAAACTTGCGAGCGATCGTAGTCTCCCTGATAAAGTCGTACACAGCGCCCTGCTAATAAATCAATTGCTGGAATTACATCCATTTACCTTGTCCTCAATCCAATCCAAAGCTAGCTATGAGTGGTTTTTCTCTGTGGCAATTTTCTGTTTTAATTGCTTTACAGCTTGCCAAAAACCTAACACGATCAGAATATTCGCCAGAGTCAAAAACACTTCTGCACCACCGTGCAACCAATCGACATTGGCTAAAGCTTTACCATAATGTACTTTGGCATAAATTCCAGCTGGGATGGTAACACCGACAAACACTAAAGTGCCGTAAAATCCATACAAAGCCAAACGTGGCATTTGTTGACTGCGGCTGATAAACCACAAGAAACCCAAGTAAGGAAATAGTGACAGGGCAAAAAGGGCGTCTTTTGAGATCATCGCTCTGATTTGATAGGTTGGGCTGCAACAGAATCTATTCCCTTATGGGCAGATTTGGAAGAACGCCAAATCCATACCGCAGCTGCCCAAAGGGTAAAATTACCAACTAAGGTCATGGTAGCTTGAAGCGTTACCAGCCATTCTAAAGATTCTGGATTATCGAAATAATGCCAAGTGCAAGCACACATAGCACTGACTAAAGCAGGTAACATGGCGAAGGATAATCCCCACCAAGTGCGGTTACCAGTGAGTTCGCCGTAAGTCCAGATTAACCAAATGGCGGCCATCCACTCAATGACGCTAGAAACGTGAATTATCCAGGTGGGAATTGAAAGGGCGTGCATAAGTAAGTCAAGAGTCAAAAGTCAAAAGTCAAAAGTCAAAAGTCAAAAGTCAAAAGTCAACAGTCAACAGTCAACAGTTAAGGGTCAAAACTTATTAGTTATTTCTCCCCTGCTCCCTGCTCCCTGCTCCCCTGCTTTTCTGCTCCCCTGCTTCTTCCCATCTTCCCATAAGAAAAATCGGATTTTTTGGTAAGTATGCCAGCCGCCTCACCTAACTTCTGTATAAGTAATAGATAATCAGGTGCAAAGAAAGTCAATTAGCAAAAATTAGCAAAATCTCAAATCACAAATGAAACCGATGCGGGCGTTATTATCTGGGTATTACGGAAAAGGTAATGGTGGTGACGAAGCTTTATTGGCAACGCTGTTGCAAATGTTACCGCCCCATGTGACACCTGTGGTGCTTTCTGGTAATCCGCAGGAAACGCGCGATCGCTATGGTGTTGAAACTGTGAATCGCATGGCTTTTTTACCTATAATTCAAGCTATGCGTTCTTGCGATGCTTTTATTTGGGGTGGTGGCAGTTTAATCCAAGATGTTACTAGTGCCATTAATCCTTTTTATTATGGGGGATTGATGACTTTGGCACAGCAGATGGGTTTAAAAACTGTAGCTTGGGGTCAAGGAATAGGGCCGCTAAAGCGTCCACAAACTCGTTGGTTAGCGCGACAGAATTTTGCAGGTTGTACCAAGGTTAGTGTACGCGATCGCGCTAGTGCGGCTTTGTTATCTGATTGGCAAATTAAGAGTATTCTGGCACCCGATCCGGTTTGGGCGCTAGAATCTCAGCCTGTACCCGGACTTAGCGATTTACCAACCCCTAGAGTGGCTCTGACGTTGCGATCGCATTCTCAACTGACAGAAACGCGCTTGGCAAATTTAACTCGCGCTGTGGTTGATTTCCAAAAAGCCACCCAAGCTTTTATCTTACTGTTGCCGTTTCAAAAAAGTGAAGATTTAGGCATTGCGGAAGCGATTCAACCCCATCTGCAAGATGTGAGCCAAATTATCTGTCTGGAAGATCCCCAGCTTTTAAAAGGCGTATATCGCGGTGTAGAAATGACCATTGGAATGCGCCTGCACAGCGTAATTATGGCAGCTGCTGAAGGTTGTCGCTGTTTTGCTCTTAGCTACGATCCTAAGGTAAATCGGCTGATGGAAGAATTAGAAATGCCAGGATGGGATTTAGCGAATTTACCAGACGATCCCCATGTAATTAGTCAGGCTTGGATTGAGCATTACAATCATGGTTCTGGGTTGTCGTCTGAGAAACTTCAGTCTTTGGTAAACCAAGCTTTGATGCACCGTGAGGTGTTAGCAGAGGCATTAACAATTAATTGATTGCCTGCCCTAAAATTGAATAGTAATTCTTGATTTTTGTAGCAACAATTAAGCGATCGCACTACCTAAAACCCAGAGTGCGATCGCTTTTAATTTTGAAAGATATCGTATTTTTTCAATGGCTCAGGTCTGACTTGAACAGACGACCCCAGGCTTATGAGTCCCGTGCTCTAACCAACTGAGCTACTGAGCCGTGTTTTTTCACATTTCTAAATATAACAGAAAAACTTCGTCGTTGCTAGTCTATCTGACAAATAATTTTTTTGCGTCAATGGTCAAAGGTCAACAGTCCAGAGTCCATAACATGACAAATGACCAATGACAAATGACAAACAAGCAAAAGAGGGAGTTAAACTCCCTCCAAACATTAAGCAATAGCTTAATTTTAGACAATCAGCAATTAAATCCGACTTGCTAGGAAGGCAATGGGGTTAACTGCTCCCTTACCTGCGGGATGGATTTCAAAATGGCTGTGTGGCCCAGTACTGAAACCGGTGCTACCCATTGCCGCAATTGTTTCGCCTTGTCTGACTTGTTGACCAACCTGCACAAATATCTTGCTGTTATGACCATAGCGAGTCATGCTGCCATCAGTATGGCGGATATCTACCAAATTGCCGTAGCCGCCGTTGTTCCAGCCTGCTTTTTCAACTACACCGTCTGCTGAGGCGTAAATCGGCGTGCCGATGGAGTTAGCAACGTCAATACCTTTGTGCATTCTTCCCCAGCGCCAACCATAACCAGAGGTGAGTACGCCTTTCGCAGGCCAAATGTAAGCTGCGGTTGAGGTGGATGGTGGGGGTGTAGCTTCGTCAATTGGTTTAGGTAGATATTGATCTACTGCTGACAAAGCTGGTAAGCCATTGGGAGAAACTGTAGTTCCCCGCATTTTGCCTAAGGAATCAGAAGCATTGACACCTCTGGGAGGAGTAGCAATTCTGGTATTAGGCGTGTTACGTCCGGGATTTTGGTTAGAGAAGAACTCTGGATTGACTGGCTCAATCGGCTGTGTTGCCCGATATAGAGGCTTGATGGGTTGGCTGGAATAGTTACCAATTCCATTGGGCGCAGGTACAGGAATCTGTACAGAATTCCGTGGTGTAGTCGGGCTAGATACCGCGAAATTGCTGGGATTGAGCACAGGAACAGCTACAGCCGCCGGATTTTTATTTTCGCTGACAGCTGGTGTAACTACACCTGCTTGTTGGGCACGATATTTTTCCCGCAATCTTTGAATTTCCGCTTGTAAGCTTTGGAGACGCTCATTGCTTTTAGCGCTGGCTAGCTTTTGCGGTTTTTTGTTCGATTGCATTTCCACAAACACTTTGGGCACTGGAGAATCGCCACCCATACCGTAAGAGCTACCAGGCTGGGTGTTGGTTTCTGAGACTGTGGTGTTGGTGGGAATCTGATTTTCAGCAGTGACTGGTGTGGGTACGGTCACGCTGCTGTTGTTGACGACTGGTAACTGCGGTGTAGCTGCTACGGTCGGGGTAACAACAGGGGTGTTGACAGGGGATGGTGCTACTGTGCCAGTAACATCAGCCTGTTCTACAATGGGGTTAGTAGCTACAGTCGATTGGTTAGCTGTGCTGCTGTCAACCTGACCAGCAGGAACTACCAATTTTTGACTGATTTGCAGTTGGTTGGGATCGTTGAGATGATTGGTTTGAGCTAATTCTGAAACCGAAGTACCGTATTTTTTAGCGATCGCTGCTAGGGTATCTCCTGGTTTGACTTCGTAGTCCACAGCAGCTGATGATGCTGCTGTTTTGATTGTGGGTGCTACGGGTGTGACTACAGGTACATTAGTCGCAGTAGTCGCATTGTTAGCGGTACTAGCTTTTGCCTGTTTTAATTTCGATATCAGACTAGCTTGACTAGAATTGGTATTGGTTAGTGTTTGCTCTGTTGTAATCTTGCTTGCGTTGAGTTGTGGCGCTTTCTCAACTACAGATTGATTTGGAGCTAACTCAGTGTTAACTTGTGTTGAATTTTGGGTCTCCTCAGACCGCAACTCCGCCAGACTTTGTTTTAAACGGTTCGATTTTTCTTGTAAGCGATTAAGAGCAAACTCTTGCTGCGCTTTCAACTGTGCAGTTACTTCGCTGTCTGCAGCCTGATTTTCTGTTGCTACTGGTGTCAGGGATGTAGTTGGCGAGTTAACTACACTGTTAGCAATAGAAACTTTTTGTAATTGTTTTACTTTGTTGGCTGCTTGCAAGCCGTCTATTAGTTGGGGCTGCTGATAGAAAGAACTTGTATAAGTTGTTGTGGCTTTAGCTGTTGTATCTGTTGTCGGAACTGGTACAGATACTCCACTGGCTGCAACTTGCAATTTAGCTTCAAGCCCAGGCAGTTGTGAAATTGCTGTAGGTTCCACTATTAGGGGATTTTCCGGCACGCTCACGAATGAGACGGTTTGGTTCTCCAGCTTTGTGGGAGCAAATTTCATCTCCGTGTCAGGAACAGCCGGAGTACTTGAGGCTGCCTTTTGACTGCCTACAGGAGCTGCTGCTTGGGCTTGATCGCTTTGTCGAGTCACCAAAAGACTGGTTGCTCCCATTGATATTGCCAAGCCAATCATGGCCGCTCTTGTCCCTGCCCGGTGATTTACCCCAGAATTATTCGTGTTTGACTGTTCTACCGGGGCACTATCACTGTTAGGGGTATTGTTCAGCACAGCCTTCTCTCTCTTTTTCAATGCTCGTTTCAAAGACGACCTCCTATGATCACTAGCGCTTAACTGACCTCAATTGTTTTTTCAGTCTGATACTAGTCAATGATTTAGATCACATCCGCAGATTGATCGAGATCACACCCACCAGAGATACTTACGCAAGATTAACCTGCTTCTCTGATTTAGACAAGTTCACACTCATTAGCAAAACTTAACTTGCTGTGCTGACTTGTCCGTTCCGTTCCTCACACCTGAAGATTTTTTGCTGTTTACAGTTGTTTTTAACGTTTTTGCTGTTGTAGCTGGGACTGAACCAAAGTATAAGCTTTGTTATGTCCACTTTTGCTATCAGCAATGGATTCGCTATCACTTCTGAAAAAGCTCATCTCCCTGCTGTAGATATCTTCCAGAGATATTTAACCAATCCGTCTACCCAACACGAGACTTTACGTTGATTATTCCCTAAAAGACAACCGTATTATCTCCCAGCTACTTTTTTCTTTTTGGTAAATCAAGCTTGAGTCAAAAATGACTAAATGCCCTATAAGACTAGGTTTTTGTCCTTTTGTTCCCAAGTTTAGAGATAATTGAAATTCATCAAAATCTATCATTCAATTTGCGGATTGACCTGGATTTTAGATACAAATTTCTTATATAAGCTGTCCGAGGTTTGTAAGTATTGTTTACTCAACTTCGTAAAAGCTTACAGACTCAAGTATAACCATTCACTGGAATTTGGCTGTAACAATCGCTAATATTTGTCCAATTTAGTTAAATCTTTAAATTGAACTAGGAAATTATAGATTTTATTTAAGTATTTTTACTGAATTTTTTTTAGAGCAGAGGTTTATTGTAAATAACCCAGTTGGCGACGGGCTTCAAATAAGCTGACGGCGACACTCACGGAAAGATTTAAGCTGCGCACGTGAGGTTCAGTCATGGGGATGTAAAGAGTGCGATCGCATTCGGTTATAACTGCTGGTGGTAAGCCTGTAGTTTCGCTACCATACAGCAGCCAATCATCTGCTTGAAACTGAAATTGGGCATAATTAGCGGTACCTCTGACAGAAAAACCCAATAATCTCCCACCACGTTGCTGATGCGCGTCTTTAAAGGCTTCTATTGATTCGTGATAGGTGAGTTTAACGTAAGGCCAATAATCTAAACCTGCTCTTTTGAGGTAGCGATCGCTAATTTCAAACCCTAAAGGCCCTACCAAATGTAATTCCGTACCTGTTGCTGCACAAGTACGGGCGATATTGCCTGTATTTGGGGGAATTAGGGGATTAACTAAAACTACCTGGGGCATTATTCAGTGGTCAGAATGTATTCTCAAAAACAATGTATCATCCTGTAACATTCTACCAAAGGAAGAGCAACAATCTATAGGTTTTATTAATAATTATCAAGCTCTAGCAAATGATTAGATTTTTAAAACAAAGAAATGTAGCCCTCAAAACATTATTTTGAGAGTTTTATTAACTCAGCTGAAGGTAATAATAATTTTTTTCTATCACAGCGATCTGCTGCTTGCTAGAGGATTTTTTCTTACCTCCACAAAAATCTATCATTTGCTAGATGTTTTGGGGTGTAGTGCTACACCACTGAGGGGGAACACAATTTATCTTCTAATTCCAATTCCCGTTCTTGGATAGCAATAATTGCTTGGGAAATTACACGTTGGGAATCAAATCCTACGCCGTGTAGCTGTAACCATTGTTGAGCCTCATTTCCTTCACGGAGAATTTTGTGTAAGGGAGACAGGAAACAACTAAATCCTTGTTGTTTAGCGATCGCCCAAACTTCTTGATACATTTGTTCTATCCAGTCTCTAGCGATGATGGTTCTGCCATCTTGCCAATGCTGAAGCGGTGCATCTAAACTATTCGCTGCTGCTGCTGCTTCGTTGCTGGCTATTAAATCGAGCAATTCTTCATGGGAAAGTTGACTTTGAGTTAAGGGATCGATTTCTGGGTTTTCTAAGATTTGTAACAACCGCGCTTCTAACAAAGCTGTAATGGCGAGTAGAGCCACGGGATCTGTAACTAAATCGCAAATTCTTAATTCTAGCCGATTTAAGTCGTGGGGACGGCGATCGCCATTTGGGCGTACTGATGCCCACAAATGGCGGACATTTTGCATTGTACCCGCCGCTAGCTGCTCTTCTACCCATTGGATATGATCGGCGTGGCTGGCAAATAAAGGTACGCGGGCTGGGGTATGGGGAAATAGTCCCCACCGGGTAGAATGATAGCCAGTGGCTTTACCATCTAAAAAAGGCGAGGAAGCGCTGAGGGCGAGGAATAAGGGTGCTTCTGCCCGAATTACGCGACAAGCCCGCATTAATAGCTCAGGATCGCTAATACCAACGTTGATATGTACGCTAGCTGTGACTACTTTTGTGCCGTAGCTGCGCTCAATATAATCGTGATAAGGATTGGTGGGATCGGAACGGAAGAAGCGATCGCTCCTACCCAAAGATAGGGTACTGCCGGGAATTAAAGTATAATCGCCTAGTTGCTGAAGGTATTGGCGCAATTTTTGCCGAGGGCGCACCAAGGCACACAATAGCTGTTCATAACTATGCAAAGGTTTAGTTATGTATTCTACGTTACGGCTATCTGGCTCGCGCACAAATCCGTCTAAAGCCTCGACAATTTTGTCAGAGAGTCCGACAATTTCACCTTGAGGTGTGCCAGTGTACATCTCAATTTCAAACCCTTTTGATAAGGTCACTTTAATCTCCTCGGCTCTCCCAGCCTTTAAATTGTAGCCAATGACACGATTTTCTGCATGGATGTTGGTGTTAAGTTTTTCTAGGCGATTTTTCCCAAAAAACCAGCCATCATCAGTATTTCAATGATTTTTCAACCAATCAAGAATACTAAAGGCATAAATAATTTATGCCCTTAGTATTAGGAATTCATTACAAGTAGTGCAAACTCCAATTCCTTGGGTAGAGGATGTTACCTGCTGCATGGTAGATGAGACATTGGTAATTCCTTCCCTATTTCCCATAACTAGCAAGGATAATTAGAGTTTTTGAACATTAACTGTTGTTAATTAAATAACCTGCATTTTCCGATAGAAAATAGCAGTATTAATTGCTGTTAATTTCCTTGAGCAATTGCTTACAAGGGGCTAAAGACCAATTTCGGATAAAGGTTAATAGTTCCCTCTGGTTTCATATTCTCATAAACTTATACCCATTCTCTATAAACTTTTACTTAACAATTAGTTAACGGTTGACGGTTGACGGTTAACTGTTGACAGAGAAGAAGCAATTTTTTGTGGTTCTTTCACTTTGTACTTTGGCGATTTGTTTGCTTAAGCCTTTGTCTTTTTCTTTCTGGTGGAAGGTGCTGCGGCTTTACGCTTTGTCTTTGGTTGTGAAGTTTGTTGGGAAATAAACTCGGTAGGTGAATCAGTCTCAGCAGCTATATGAAGCCGGAGAAACTGCGCCCACACTTCATTGTTGAGTAAATTGAGAGCAGTATCGGGGTTTTGTTGAGCGATCGCACTGAGTAATTGACGGTATGCTAAGTGTAATTGCTCAATAAAAGCTGCGGATTCTTCTACCTGACTCAGTAATAATAGCGATGATTGTAAAATTGGGGAATCATCTGCTAAATTATGGGATTTTAAATTATAAATTACCACGTTTAGATATATTGGCAGTAATTCTAGCCAATTATTTTCCTGTATTTGGTTGAGTGCGGTTTCTAGCTTACCCAGCGTACCCCAAATACATAAACATTCTCTGGCTAATTGAATATCGCGTTTTTCTACGGCTTGTCGCCATAGTTTTTGGGCATAATTTTGACAGCGAGTAGATAAAATTTCGTAGGCTTCTTGGATTATCTGGGATTTTTTTACTTGATAAACTAATTCACCTAATGGTATGTGTGATTCATGATATTTACGCCAGTGATAAAAACCACATTGGTAAATTTCTCGATCAATTATGATTTCTTGAATATAAATATCTTCTTCTAAGCCAAAAATCTGTACTGAGGGTAAATCTTCAGGTGTTTTAATCGCTTGGATTTTTTCTTTTATTTCTAATATATTTTCTGGTTCCCATTCTAATCCATAGCTAATGATTATCCAAACGCCACGCTTTACTAATGCTTCCAAAGCAGCGATAAATTCGGAGTTTATATTTAAATGATGTAGCCAAGTTGCATAAATAATAATTTGTTGTTTGGCTGTACTAATAATTTCTAAAAACTTTTGATTAATTTCGCGATCGCGTAATTGAATTACGTCTTTTTTCTGACTATTACCTAAAGCCTGTTGGCGAATCTTTTCTAATCTGGCTGCTGTTTCGGCATTTTGATATTTTTTGGCGGCTTCACGCTCAAAATTTAAGCTTTCATTGGGTAATTTACATAATGTATCTAAGGATATTTTACCTTCAGATAGCAGTAATTCTAGCCATTTTGAGCGGGAATCTAAAATCTGCTTTCCTCTGCGCAGTTGGATGGTTAATTTTTCCGTAGTAGAATCAAAAATGAGAAATAAAGATATTTTTCTCCAGATAGTTTGTGTAGAACCTATACTTCTAAAAGCAGTGACAATCTTTCCTGTTTCTGGTACATGAAGCCCTAAACCTGAAGCTTGAAGATTTTTTTGTATTTGTTCTAAATTCAAAGTAGAAATTATATTATTTGACTCATTAAGTTGTAAAATACTTGTCAAAGTTGGGAAATTAATTACTACGTCATTTAATGGTTCAGCTTGAAAGTTTACTGTTTCGCCTAAAGAATCTGCGATCGCATAAATTTGCACAGCATAGGGAGGCTGGGGTACTGCGCCTTTATCGTAAAATAATCGCCCTTGTTCGGTAACTGTAATTGGTGATTTTGGGGCGAGTGTTTGTAATTTTTGTAAATTTTTAATTGTACTTTGAACAAATACTGGATCTAAACCTAATAAAGATGCTAATTCCTGGGCTGTTGGTGCTGGTTCAAATTCAATTCCTGCACGAATAATAAATTCTTCAAGTACGTTAAATGGACGCGGTTCGGTAATTGTTAGTTCTATATTTGTTTGCTGCAAACTATAGCGTAATTGACGGGCGGCGACAACTAATAAATCAGGATTTTGCGTTTCAATTTCTATGACTATATTTTGCAGACTCTCATCAATTGGTTTAGCTGAAGATGCGAGAAACATCTATGAAACCTCCATGATGACTGACAATATTAGCAACCTCGGAATACATACTACCAACTTTACCTGATTGTTGGGTAAATAAATCGTGACAACCGACAATTACTAGTAATTCTTGGGCGCGAGAAAAGGCTACATTCACTCGTTCTGATTTTTTTGCAAATCCCACATCGCCTTTATTATTATTGCGTACCATACTCACAATTACTACTGGGCGTTCCATACCTTGAAATCTATCGACTGTACCAGTACGAATTTGCAAGGAAGGGAAAAGTTCTGATTGCAAACGTTCATCGATTTTTCGCAGTTGTGCGCCGTAAAATGTAATTACTGCTATTTCTTTTTTGGGTTCGCCACAAGCGACTTTTGCAGCCCAAGTATTTTCAAATTGCTGACAGATACGTTCAATTACATCAATCTCTTGGAGATTATATAAAGAAGTTCCTTCACGCTGTTCTTGAAATTCAGTTTCTTTGGGCATTTTTACCCAAATTAAATGATGTTGTGGTTGAATAAGTTCCCCCGCTAAATCATGGGCGCGTTTAATATCAGGCTGCAAAATTCCGCATTCTAGTTTACCTTGATAAAATTGATTGATTGCGCCCATAATATGAGGGTGCATTCGATATTGGGTAGTTAGCATTTGTTTAATGCTGGAATCTGCTTCTTCAAATTGGCTTTTAAATAGTGATTCTTCTAAAAATTGCAATTCTTCTCTACTACTGCCAATTTCTTGCACAACTTCCTCTAAAGTATTAGTATCCATCATTGGTGGTAGTTGACGATGATCGCCTACCATAACTAACTTTTTACCTTTCAAGGCTGGAATGAGTAATTCTGGTGGGGTACATTTACTAACTTCATCGATTATGACAACATCAAAGGATTGAAATTCTTCGGAAAAATCTCGTCCGGCTGCTTGGACACAGGTGATACCAACGACGTTACAATTGTCTAAATAGATTTGTCTTAAATCATTGCGATCGCGTTCTGAAGGGTTACGGACTTTTGCAATCCAATCTTGGATAAAGCCTTGATATTTTTGCAGATGAGTTTCATCTTGATTAAGTTGCTGTTCTCCTGACTCAAACTGAGTTTTGATGCTGCGTAAAAATTCTAAATCGTACAAGTTAGCTGGGGGAGATTTAGGCTTAAATTTATCTAGTAAAGTTTGCCATTCTCTTTCCCACCACTGACGCTGAGATAATAAAGTATCTGGTGGCTGGGGTTGATTTCTTTCAGCTAATTCGGCTATTTTGATTTTTAAAGTTTCAAGCTGTTGCTGAAAAATTGTAATTTCTGCTGCTACGGTTGCTAGTTGTTCTTCTAGAGAAATTTGAATATTCGCTAATATAGCGAAAGGTTCGATAGATGAAATTAAATTTTCCAGTTGACTGAGATGATTTATCCAAGTATGTACGTGCTGGGAAAATTCTTGAGGATGTTCCCAAATTTTAGCCTGATTTGCTAGATATTTTTCAGCTAAAGTATGCAATTGATTGGGTACATTTGACTGTTGATTTAGTTCTTGCAATATATTAATTGCTCTTTCGAGTTTTAGATTAGCATCTTGTCTCGCTGTTTCTATCTGGGTTTGAGTTTTTAATATTTGAGTTTGGGCAACTTCATTGTTGTGCAGTTCGTTTAGCTGTGCTTGCAAATGTTGCAGTTGTTTTTCTGCTTCAGTTTTGACTTGGAAAACGCACTGACGCGCATTTGTTAAGATAATATCTATCAGTTCTTGAGTAATTTTATTCAGAGTAGATGGGCTGTTATGAGGTTCCCAGACATTGCTATAGTTTTGTTGGATTCTCTGGATAAAAATCCGCGTGGTTTCGACGAGAGTTTTACGCTGATTGATTTCGAGATATTGATAGTTATTAAATTGTGTATGGATTGCTTGCCATTGAATGATATCGCTATTTTCTAATATTAGGGGAATTTGGCTAAAATTTTGCTGTAAAAAGTAGCTAAAACTATGCTGTCTACCTTTCCTATCAGTAAAGTTACCCTCTATTTCATAAACTATGGCTTTTGTTAATAACTCCCAATCTGGTAGATTAACTATATAGTTAGCTGGCATTAAGGATATTTTTTGAGAATTAGCCAGCGTCAGTAATTCTGGTGGTAATTGCAGCAAATCTACTGTTAATGCTTGGGATGTCTGACGAGAATTAGCTAAGATTTCCGCCACGTGATGATTTGCTGTAGATTTCCATTCTTTAACAGCGTTGATTACTGCTTCAATTTCTTGCTTGCGAGTTTCCCAAGTTTGAATTGTTTGTTGTAAACTATGCTGTTTACTAAAGAATTGTTGATGATTCTTTTCTAATTGCTGTAAATTGTGCGAATGTTGTTTAAAAACTTCTACTGCGGCTGCTACTTCTAACATCGCTACAGTTGCACTTTGTGCGTAAATTAAGGCGGTTCTAAAGTCAGGAATTCCCGAAACTACAGTTTCTCTTAACCATACAGCTAACCCAAAAGCACCACATTGGGGGCGAAGTAAACCGAGTCCATCGGTTAAGCTGATGGCTTTACTGACATTAAGTAAAAAGGTTTTAACTAAATGATTATTTTCTGTATATGGTTTAAGATGTGGTAAAAAATTAGTAACTTCTGGTGCTTCCCAATTAACGATATTTGGGGCTTTGAGGAGATTTTCTAAACCAGATATGAGAGTTGTAATTTGATTTTTTTTCGCTACAGATTCCTGATAAAGTTCTTCTTGCTTGTTAACGTTAGTCTCTAATTTTGGTAGGCGTTGATTTACTTCCTGTTGACTCTGCTGAAATTCTGATTCTGCTTGGAAGTAAGCATTAAATTTATCTGCTGCGGCGAGTAATTGACGGTAAAATTCTACATTTTCACGGCGTTTACTGAGATTAGTTTCGCAATCATGGGCGGTATTTTCTAACCAAGTTCCGATTACTTGATCTTCTAAAAAAGGCTGTCCTTCTTCGCCAACTTTTTCAGCCCTTCCTTTGCGTATCGCCCGAATTACGGGGTTATGAACTAAACGACTAAGGGCGTTATCTACTGCTAAATTTGCTTGGGAAGCGATGAGAGTTCGCCCACCACGTAATGCAATTTGATAGCAAATTTCGGCAATGACAGTGGTTTTACCTGTCCCTGGTGGCCCTTGAATTAAAATTAAATCTTCGGCGGAAAGTACGGTTTCTACGGCGGCTTTTTGACCGGGATTTGCAGTAGATAATAATAATTCTTCTGGTTCTAATTCTACCGTTTTTTGAATTGGTCTAGCTTGGGAAGCATCGAATAAAAAATTACCTAAATAAGGATTTTGGGTGCGTCCATTATTTAAATCATCTAAGGCTTTTTTCTTACGTTGAATTTGTTTAATGTCACCCAAAGCTTCAAAACATAAAAAGCCGGTGGTGGGAAGTTGATAACGTCCGCTAGTTAGATAATCAGCTAAATCTCGTTCTAGGTTGAGGCTAATTATGCAGCGTTTTTGGTCAATTTCTGCAATGGAACCTATTAACCGCCCTTCTTGCCAATTCCTACCAGTAGGTGCAGTTTCAAATAGTTTTAAATCGTCGTTTTTGGCTTTTCTTACTCTTCCCCAAAAATTGTCTTCATCTAAAGGATTTTCGGGGAAACCGTCTAGAGTTGCTGAGGTAATATCAATTTCAAAACTGATGCGTCTTTTAAAGTTGTAGTGATATCTGGTATAAGAAATACAGAATTGGCGCGCTTGCGCAATTTTTTCTTCAATTTGTAGAAACGCTTTCCAAGCTTTGAGTTGTTCTTCTGTGGGTATATAGTCACCACAAACCGGGGCTTCGGCTATGCGGGGAAAGACTGATGATGGAATGCCGATATGATGTTGGTGATTGGGTAATAGGCGTAAGTTAAAGGGTACGGCGTAAGCATCAGCTTGTCCCCGTGAGATGGGGAGTAAGTAGACGGAGAGTAGCTTTAAACCGGTGTCGCTATTTTGTTGAACTGCGGCTTTAAATGCTAAGGTTTTACCGAGTTTTTGCAGTCTGCTTGGTAATTTACTTTCTGGGGAGTCTGTGGCGATGATTAATTCCCAAATTTCTTCTTTTGCAGCTTTTCCCGCACCTTTACGCCGGATGTGAAATAAACAAGGTCTTTGTCCGACACATTCATACAATAATTCATGGGCGTATTCTCGGCGTTCGTTGAATTCGGGATATGCTTTGAGGGTGGATGCGTCTTCGAGATGGCGGATTAAGTTATCAACTGTCGAACCTACGAATATGTAACCCCAATCTTCGGAGGCTTTTTTTAGCCGGGAGGAATTTGATGCAACTTTGGCTGCTGGTGGTTTGGCGGCTTTGCGAACTCTTTCTGCCTCGAATTCGGAGATGGTGCTGCTGGGGCTTTTGGCGGTAATGTTGAGTTGATCGCAAATTACTAGTAGCTTTTTGCTGTCTAGTTTGAGTTCGGTTGCTAGTTCGTAGATTCTGACTTTGGTTTTGTTCATTCAGTAACTTGGGTTACTTGCGCGGAAGTTGTATTTATAAAAATCTCACGCAAAGGCGCAAAGGCGCAAAGAGGTAAGGAAAGATTTAGAGTTGGTGTTGTTGGTAGATTTCGCTAGCGGCGCGATGTATTAGGGAGTGTCGCCAGACTAGGGAGTTTAAGTCATCGGCGTAACCACCACCGATGACGCAAGCGACGGGGTAACCGGCGCTGACGCAGGTGGTTAAAACTTGCATTTCGCGACGGAAAATGCCAGTGTCTGTTAATGCTAATTTTCCCAGGCGATCGCCTATATGAGGATCTACACCAGCATCATAAAATACTATATCTGGTTGGACTTGGGATAATAAATCTGGTAAGTAATTGGCTAAGGTTTGTAAATAAGCGTCGTCTTCCATTCCTATTGGTAGGGGTACGTCTAAATCGCTTTGCTGTTTGGTACCGGGAAAGTTGACTTCGCAATGCATTGAAAAGGTAAATACGCTGTCGTCGTCTTGGAATATAAACGCTGTACCGTCGCCTTGATGGACATCTAAATCTACTATTAAGATTTTTTGCGCTAGTCCGAGTTTTTGTAATACGCGAGATGCGATCGCTAAATCGTTGAAAATACAAAAACCAGATCCATAATCAGGAAAGGCGTGGTGTGTTCCACCGGCAGTATTGCAAGCTAAACCATGAGTCAGTGCTAGTTGGGCAGTGAGTATTGTACCACCAACCGCTACACAGGTACGATTCGCTAATGCTGGACTCCAAGGTAAGCCAATCCGCCGTTGTGCTTTCGCATCTAAGGTTCCCTGACAGTAAGCTTGGACATAATCGCTACTGTGAACTAACTCTATCAATTCTGCCGGTGGTGCTTGCGGTGTATGAAATTGTTCGATTTGCGCTACTCCATCGGCTAGAAGTAATTCGTATAGTTGGCGGAACTTTAACATCGGGAAGCGATGTCCTGGAGGTAAGGGCGCAATATAATCTGGGTGATAAATAATTGGTAAGTACATTGTCATTGGTCATTAGTCATTAGTCATTTGTGATTTATCTCCCTTGTTCTCCTTCCCTCATCATCCAGTCACCCACAGAACTATTGACACGAAATCAACCCCAATATATTACGAAACGTAAATAAATTTAACACCATTGACCATTGACTATTGACCATTGACCATTGACAAATCCCCAGTATTTATATCATGTAGCTGGTGTGAACTATATCGTCGCTTTATAAGATGCGATGCTACAGCCAGAGGTAGAAGTTCTATAAATCCATAAAATCTCACACGGTTACTGAGCGAACTTACAAGGTAAAATTTATCCATTGTGAGTTACCCTAACTAAGTACCCTAATCTTAAATAGCTACTTGCAAATTGATGATGATGATGCAATGGATTCTGCCGATTGTATTTCTTCTTGCTGGCTTACTAGCGGGAATAATTGGGGAAAAGTTTCTCTTTAAGAAATTGAAAGTATTTGTCAGTAATACCAAGATTCCTGGAAGTGAAATTTTATTTTCTTCTCTGCATCGCATGACTTTTATTTGGTTTGCCCTTGCAGGATTTTCGGCAGCGATTCTGAGTGCGCCAATTAAGCCAGATATTGCTAATTTACTGCAAAAATCTATTACTGTAATTGTACTTTACTCAGTCACGCTAGTTTTGGCAAGGTTGAGCGCTGGGTTTGTCAATGTATTTACCCACAGAACCGAAGGCGTATCCGCTTCACTACTTTCTAATATCGCTAAGGTTTCTGTTATCGTTCTCGGTTCTCTAATTTTATTGCAAACTGTCGGTGTGGAAATTACACCGGTTGTCACAACATTAGGTATTAGCGGTTTAGCAGTTGGTTTAGCACTTAAGGACACTTTAGAAAATTTATTTTCTGGATTTTATTTAATAATCTCTAAGCAAGTTAGAACTGGAGATTACGTTAAGCTAGCAGATAATCATGAAGGATATGTAATAGATATTTCTTGGCGCAATACGACCATTAGAGAGCTTTCTAATAATGTAATAATTGTGCCTAATTCTAAATTAGCTTCGGCAATTTTTATTAATTATCATTTACCTGTTAAGGAAATTACTTTAACGCTGAATGTTGGGGTTGATTATGAAAGCGATTTAGAACATGTCGAAAAAGTGACTGTGCAAGTTGCTAAGGAAGTAATGCAAGAGATTGCACCACAATTAATTGCTAATGAACCTTATATCAGATTTCATAAATTTGGTGATTTTAGTATAGATTTTACTCTTTATATGCGCGTTAATGAATTTTTTGACCAGCGCATTGGCAGACATTTATTTATTAAGAAGTTACACAAACGCTATCAAGAAGAGGGAATTAAAATACCTTTTCCCGCTAGGGAATTATATATGCAAGAGAATTCTGCCAGAATTGAAGGTTAATCGAAATATTCTCACCATTTAGTGGTATTAAGGTGGGGTTTCCGCGCTAAATGATTGCTTTCTCAAAAGCCCGTAGTTTTAGGGGACTTACAAAAAATAAATTACCCAAATTCCGTAGTGCGAGCATCTTGCTCGCTTTTGAACACCAGCGAGCGAGACGCTCGCACTACAAATTGATTGGGTATTTAAAAAATTGGATGTCCCCAAGCTACATAGCAGCTACACTTTCTCGCTTTTTGCGATCGCACTCAGTAAAAATAGCCTCTGTCTTAGCTATATCACCCACCTGGTAATTCATTCCCATTCTTGCAGGTAGGAGATATTACTATAAAGACATACTTTAGGAAACTTAATAATGAATTTAACTACCCAGCAGTCGCCTTCCGTGACTTTGGAAAAATTCTTTTGGACTTGGCGCGGCTATAAAATTCAGTACACTGTCATGGGTTCGGGACAACCTTTGGTGTTGGTTCATGGCTTTGGCGCTTCTATTGGACACTGGCGCAAAAATATTCCCGTTTTAGCAAACGCAGGTTATCAAGTCTTTGCGGTGGATTTGTTGGGTTTTGGTGGTTCAGAGAAAGCACCGATTAATTACACCCTGGAACTTTGGGTAGAACTTCTCAAAGATTTTTGGATAGAACACATCAAACAACCTGCCGTATTTATCGGTAATTCCATTGGTGCATTAATTAGCTTAATGGTACTGGCAGAACATCCAGAAATTGCTGCGGGTGGTGTTTTAATTAACTCGGCTGGGGGTTTGAGTCATCGTCCCCATGAATTGAACCCACCGTTACGGGTGGTGATGGCAGCTTTTAATAGAGTAGTGCGATCGCCGATTACAGGCAAATTTGTCTTTAACCGCATCCGCCAAAAATCCCAAATTCGCCGCACCCTTTATCAGGTATATCGCAACCGCGAAGCTGTTACCGATGAATTAGTCGATTTACTTTATACCCCAGCTTGTGACCCAGGTGCGCAACAAGTCTTTGCATCAATTCTCACAGCCCCTCCTGGGCCTACTCCTGGGGAACTTTTGCCTAAAGTCGAACGTCCTTTATTGGTAATTTGGGGTGCTGATGATCCTTGGACACCAATTACGGGAGCAAAGATTTACGAAGAAGCGCGGGAGAATGGTAAAACCATCACAATTATCCCCATTCCCAACGCTGGTCATTGTCCCCATGATGAAGTTCCTGATATTGTCAATTCCCAAATTGTGGATTGGCTAGCGCAAAGGTGATGATTTCCGCGCATAGATATCTTTTAGATGTCTATGCGTCTTTGTGATATTAAGTCTGAGGTAGCTCCAAAAAATTAATTATTCTGGTTTGTTTTGTTGACTGTTGACTGTTGACTGTTGACTGTGAACAATAACAATGGAATATTTTTTAATTGGAATTTTCTTAACTTTTGTCAATCCACATTCACCAAAAAAGTCTGAAGTATCGGGACATCCATTTTTTTAAATCCCCAATCAATTTGTAGTGCGAGCATCTTGCACGATGAGTGAACACCAGCGAGCAAGATGCTCGCACTACGGAATTTGGGTAATTTATTTCTTGTAAGTCCCCTCTCCAACAAACAATAACTTCAGTCTTTATTTATCAAATTAAATGAGTGTGGAATTTATCTATGGAACTTGATGTGCGCAATGGATATCAAGGGAATATTCCCTTTAATAAATATCCAGACTTTCCTCAACATGGCTATCAAGTTCTTCAAGAATTAGGACGCAACCGGGAAGCAGGACGCACTATTTATTTAGCGCAGACAATCAAGACTAATCAAAAAGTAGTAATTAAAGAATTTCGGCTTACCCATGCGATTCCTGATTTGTCTGGTGTCAAAGCTTATGAACGAGAAATTCAGATTCTGCAACAACTAAATCATCCCCAGATTCCCCGCTATATCGATTATTTTGCAACAGCAGGGAATTTTTATATGTTGCAAGAATATAAAAACGCTTTATCTTTAGGATTACAACGCAACTTTGAACCGGAAGAAGTAAAGCAAATTGCGATTTCTCTATTAGAGATTTTAATTTATCTGCAACAGCGAGTTAACCCAATTATTCATCGAGATATTAAACCAGAGAATATTCTAGTTGATGGGAAATTAAATGCTTATTTAGTAGATTTTGGTTTGGCACAGAACCAAGGTGAAAAAATGACTCTCAGCAGTTTAGCAGCAGGGACACCAGGTTTTATGTCACCGGAAGAGTATTTTGGTTATCCCCTGACTGTAGCCTCAGATTTATATAGTTTAGGAGTAACTTTGATTTGTTTACTCACTCATACTCACGCAGGAGATATTCATAAATTAATTAATCCTGAATATCGCTGGCATTTTCAACATAAATTATCGCCTAAAATCAGCCCCTACTTTAAAGCTTGGTTGTTGAAAATGGTGGCACATAAACGCCAGCATCGCTATGCAAATGCAGCCACCGCCTTAGCAGCTTTGAAACCGATTGCAGCAATTGGTAATGGTACTGCTTTAGAAACTTTAACGGCTGCTGTGAAAAGTAGAAAAAAAAGTTTTGTCTTCGGACTCGCTACTGTAGGTACTTTAGCATTAGCTGGGAAAAATTTAGCGATCGCACAATCTGCAGTCATCAATACACAGGTACTAGAAGCAAGCGATCGCCCTAGTTTAAACTCCCACTTAAATCGTTTACAGAATACTAGACATTAAATCAACGAGGTTGCTGTAATTATATATGTAAATCAACAAGCTTTGATTTACTGTCAAAAACCCGATAACTTTTTTGTTCAGCTTACCTGTATTAATTATACATTTCAACGTTGAACTAGTTAGTAACCTCAAAATCAGAATCTAAGCAATTATAACCAGTAATTAATTAGCAATTTATACTAACAGCAGATTCTAGAAATCAAAATTGCTAACTATAGTCTGTAGACCAATAGTTAGCAATTATTTAGACTCATTGTCATCTCTAAAGATGGCTAGGATAAGCCATGAAAGAGCAAATTCTGGTGAATTTTGGGAAAAAAGTTAGGAAAGAAAGGTTAAAGAAAGGCTTATCTCAGGAAAAACTTGCTGAGATAGCAGGTGTCCATAGGACGTATATAGGAATGGTAGAACGTGCTGAAAAAAACATCACGTTGCTCAACATAGAAAAAATTGCGATCGCTCTAAATATAGAAGTATCAGAATTATTTACCGATAATGACAATAAATAAAGCTAACTTGTGGAGTGACAAAGTTCAGTCATTTTCCCAAAAATATAACATACCTATAGAATATTTAGCTGAAATTTTGCTTGACCCAAAAGTTATCCCAATGATTAGAGGTAAAGCTTTTGAGTATTCAGTGCTGATCATACTTTCTAATATTTTAAATAAAAAAGAGTGGCAGGTTAATAAAGTTCCAATGAATGCTCAGTATGAGCTTCATGATGAGGATATTACTGTTACTCATATAGCAAGTTCTGCAAGAATTAGAATTGAATGTAAGTTAGCAAAGAAACAAGGTTATTCTTCTAGGGATGGAAAGAGTATTAAAGTAAAATGTATGCGTAGTCGAACTTTAGGAGATGAAAAAATTAAAAATCTTGCACCAAGGTTGGGTTTAAGTGAAGCAGTTCTCAAGACCCACAATGATCAATATGTAGATAGTAATTTTGACTTTGTTGTTACATCAATAGGTAACGCTTTTTACAGAACAGATAAAAGTACTGGTCTATATGAGTGGAAACCGACAGAAAATGAATTAAAGTTTTTAAAAGCACTTTATCCCAGTTTAAGTGAAGATTTTAATAATCCTGATTTTCAAAGAGATTTAGCTTTTCGGAAAATTTATATAGCTAAATCTAAAGATTTAACTATTAATAGTACCAACGGAATTACTTGTACTCGTAAGAAATGTACAAATAAAACAGATTGTAATTTTATTCCTAATTATCCTATTATTAAGTTTAACCCTGAAACTTATAAACCTTTTCAACCTTGGTATGAAATTGAGGATTGCCCTAATTTATTTTCATCTTTCATAGTAAAAAGTTGATTTAATAAGTTATTAAACCAAATTTTTACTCCAAAACTAAGTGATTTGTAGTATTGAATTATAATCTATACTTAGTTGCTCATAATCTTCAAGGGGTTCGATGTTGTAGTTTATAATAAATATTTCTTTACCTTTATATCTCGAACCTTTTTCTTTTTCTGTTTTTTTATTTGTTTTTTTCTGGTCATCAGTTCTATTAATTGTATAATTCCACTCCATTTCATGAATACCTGTTGCCCAGTTATATAATTCTTTAATATCCTCTGTGTTATCATAAGTCAGCAAAAACTTTATTCTTTTACTGTTCTTTTTTAGTAAATCACAAAGTCTAAAGTGGTCTTCTTTAGTAAAAGAATGAGTATAAAACTTATCTTGAGCAGCATTATAATAGGGCGGATCTATAAATAAAAATGACCCATCAACTACTTCTGAAATTACTTTTTCAAAATCTAGACAAGTAATATTTACACCTTGAAGTTTTTCCGATGTGCGAATTATATTACGAGACCAATTTTCAGGCCTCATACTATATTTTTCGCCATATCCCCAATAACAGTTAACCATATTCATTATTCCTGAATATGAAGTTCTGTTGAGGTAGTACCATCTAGTAGCTCTTTCTATATTGTTAGTTGGTTTATACTCTTTTTTATAATATGTATGCCTTTCTTTAGTAGCTTTTTCGTCTTTGAGATTATCAATTAAAAGTTCGGGATTATCCCGAATTATCATATAACAATTAATTAGTTCATTATCTATATCATTGAGCCAATTACTACTAACTTTATCTTTAGCAAAAAAGATTGAGCCACCACCTGCAAATGGTTCTAAATAACTGTTGTGTTTGGGGATAAAATCTAGTATTAACTTACGTGCATAAAATTTTCCACCTGCATATCTAAATGGTGAGTTGATTCCTTGAGTCACAGTAATCACAAGCTCCTTTCATTACAACGCTAAATATAGTATACAAGAACTGCAATTTCAATCTCTTTACTGACTTATTTTTTAATAAACACTGTTAATATTTGCTGATAGGTCAATAGTTAATGTTTCTGTTTACAACAAAATAAAAAATAAAGACAATACAAATTTTCAACTAATTTTTAACTTTATTAAAATTTTTACAGCTAGTAAAATCATGCATTAATTATATAAAATTTCACACTCATCATTTTTATTGCTAAACATACATAATTCAAAATTCAAAATTCTCTCTTGGAAAGTTCTGATCGGACTATCAAATTGTGGAATCTGAGTCTTGATGATTTATTAGCGCAGGGTTGCAGTTGGCTGAAAGTTTATTTTATTACCCATCCTGATGAGGCGAAGGTGTGTCAAGGGAGGTAGGGGGAAGAGGGAGACAAGGAGGACACAGAGGACAAGGAGGACAGGGGGGCAAAGCACGGATGCAATAGGTCGTAGGGGCACGGCACCGATAAAATTATTTGAAGCACCGAAATATTATGGATGCCGTGCCCCTACAATTGGTCTGAACGCCAAGGGTATTTGAATATAAATGTAGAGTAAAAGGCGATCGCTTAGTAATTTAACAAGGCAATTTCTGTTCTGAACCCGGAGTTTCTTGTTTGCAACGAGAATGTTCCTGTTCTGAACTCGGAGTTTCTTGTTTGCAACGAGAATGTTTCTGTTTGAAACGAGAATGTTCCTGTTTGAAATGAGAATGTTCCTGTTTGAAACGAGAATGTTCCTGTTCTGAACTCGGAGTTTCATGTTCTGAACTCGAAGTTTCCTGTTCTGAACTCGGAGTTTCCTGTTCCGAAGCTATTCGATGAGGCTTTTTATTTGGGAAAATGCGTAGACTTGTCTTGTCGTAAACATCGTACTTCTTTCCCCCAGCTTACGGCAATATTTCAGGTAAATTGAGGGTTATTGGGTTGAGGGTTATTGGGTTGAGGGTTATTGGGTTGAGGGTTATTCGGTTGAGGATTATTCGGTTGAGGATGATTTTGATCTGGTGATGGTGGTGCTGGTGTTCCATCACTCAGTCTTTGTGAAAGTAAACTTTTCCAGCCAATCGATTGTTGACATATATCATTTTGACAGTTGCTAGCAGTCGCTAACTGTAAAGACTGATTGGACTGAGAAAATTTCTCACTCTCTATCTCTTCTTGCTCAAAACAGCTTGCCCCCTGACTAAATCCTGCTATATCTATCTGTTCAGGAGGGGAAATATTTGGTTCTAGCTTGACAGATGAGTAAGTACGATTGGTGGGTGCTAACTTCCGCAAATCTAAATCCGATTCCAGAACATTAGTTACCTCTTGTTGCTGCTGACATCGCCGTTCAGCTTGCTTTGGGCGTTCTCCCAACGCTACCTGCTGAGGAAGTTCCCCGACAGTTGGCGACTCTACATGAGTATTGTCAGCCCATGCTGTATCTAATTTGGTGCCTACTTGTACTACACCATTAGTAGTGAAGAAAATCGCAAATAAAAAATTTTTCCAGCCCTGGGGTTGCATCTTTGATGGCGTTGATCGCGTTTGGCAAACGTAGATTCACAAGCAGACTCGGAAATTCCCAATACTAAATTTTAAATTCCCGACCAACTCATCCCTGATAATTAATTGCTTTTAGTAGAGCAAGATGTAAGTACACTGATCGTTTAACACTTAACAAGATCCGCCGCTCAAAGTCTTTTCCCTGTTTGAGTTAGGACTTTAAACTGCCGCAGTTGCCCATAAGGCTTGACCACAAGCTAGCGGTAATAGTTTTCAAAACTTAATTGTAATATTCAAGATTACTATATATTATCTTTATACTTATTTAACTCAAAATTTAAAGATATTAATTTTTTATATATTTCTAGATATTTATATACTAAGCTTAAAACTATCATGATAATATATCCAATCGTTTTATTAAAATTTGCTAATAGCACTTAGCATTACAACTGGCTTAAAGTTTAAGTAAAGTATAAAAAATCACTAGATTGTCAATAATAAAGCGGAAAATCAGTCTTTAACTAAGTTGATAGCCAAAAATTTGTTGAGTTGCCAAATTATGTTGCGTAAATTTTTCCCACTTTTAGCAATCAGTTTATGGGGAGTTGTAGTGTTACCTTGGTCACAACCAGTACATGCAGCTACACCCTTGACACGAGCAGAGATTCGAGATCTGCGAAATTTAGTCCAGCTAATTCCTAAAAATAGTCCGAAGAGGCGACCAGCACGCAAATTAGATCCCATGACTCCTGGGGATGGATTATCTACAGGACGCGCATCCTTAGCCGATTTACGCTTTAATGACGGTTCTTTAGCTAGGGTTGGGGAACAGGCGATATTTCAGTTTTTACCGAAAACTCGTAATTTTCGCTTATCTAATGGCACAGTTTTACTGCTGATTCCCCCAGGAAAGGGACAAACACGGATTCAAACACCAAATGCAGCAGCAGCAATTCGCGGTTCAGCATTATTTGTCCGCTACGACGAAGCTACAGATACCACAATCGTGGGTGCTTTAACAAATAGTGGTATAGAAGTATCTAATAAGCATTCTCAAGGTCGGGTACTAGAAGCAGGACAACTGATGGTGATTGTCAAAGACAAAATCCAAGGGTTGTACGATTTTGACTTAAGAAATTTTTATGAAACTAGCGATTTAGTCAGAGGGCTGGATTTAACTAGACAAAATCTTGCACCAACTCCCGATCCTGCGATCGCCAGCGTTCAAGCTGAAACATCAGCCGCAGTGGCTACACAAACCCCAATAGCTAAGGGTGACGGAGTACTAGAAAACCCATCATTCTTGCAGTTAACAGCGACTTCTTCATCTGAATCTAACTCTTCAGCTAGCAGCAATGAAGAAAATAGCAGCACCAGTAATCAAGAGGAAACTAGTGTCAACCCAAGTCAAGAAGATCTTAACGTAGACTCTCTTGTAGATACAGGGGAAGTCCAAGTAAGCGGGCAGCTAGGTAACAATAGTAACAATAATACTAACAACACTAGTATAAGTATTCCTCAACAACCTCAGCCAAATAACGAGCAACCCAAACCGAATAACGAGCAACCCAAGCCCGATAACGAGCAACCTAAACCGAATAACGAGCAACCTAAACCGAATAACGAGCAACCCAAGCCCGATAACGAGCAACCTAAACCGAATAACGAGCAACCCAAGCCCGATAACGAGCAACCCAAACCCGATAACGAACAACCTAAACCGAATAACGAGCAACCCAAACCCGATAACGAGCAACCTAAACCCGATAACGAGCAACCCAAACCCGATAACGAGCAACCTAAACCCGATAACGAGCAACCTAAACCCGATAACGAGCAACCCAAACCGAATAACGAGCAACCTAAGCCCGATAACGAGCAACCTAAGCCCGATAACGAACAACCCAAACCGAATAACGAGCAACCTAAGCCCGATAACGAGCAACCTAAGCCCGATAACGAGCAACCTAAGCCCGATAACGAGCAACCTAAGCCCGATAACGGACAACCTAATGCACCTGAAGACGACAGACCAACCACATAAAATGGTTAATTTCGGCTGAATTACGCCCCCATAAATATGAAATCAAAGGTTCAACAAGCTAGGAAAGCAGTCTGATACTGCTTTCTCAAGCCAAGATTGCAACATCCCATGATTAGGATTGGCTATTTTGATCAGAAAATCTCTCTCCCCTATCCCCTAGCTCCTATAAAAGCATCTGCTAAGGCTAGATTAAATCAAGAAAGGAAATTACATGAGGTTGCTAAATATCTTTTGTACTTCAATAATCAAATCTGCCTTGTAAGTTTTCAGAAGCTTAATTGTTGCGAAAGAAATAGAGAAATTTATGACATTTGATTACGACTTGTTCGTTATTGGTGCGGGTTCTGGGGGTTTAGCAGCTTCTAAGCGCGCTGCTAGCTATGGGGCAAAAGTGGCGATCGCAGAAAATGATCTAGTTGGCGGGACTTGTGTAATTCGCGGTTGTGTTCCCAAAAAACTCATGGTGTACGGTTCCCATTTCCCGGCGCTGTTCAATCATGCTGCTGGTTATGGTTGGCAAGTTGGTGAGACAAAATTAGATTGGGAGCATTTCATTACATCCATAGATCAGGAAGTACGGCGATTATCCCAATTACACATTAGCTTTTTAGAAAAAGCCGGAGTTACCCTAATACCCGATCGCGCTACTTTATTAGATTCCCATACTGTAGAAGTTGGCGATCGCAAAATTACAGCCGATAAAATCTTAATTGCTGTGGGTGGGCGACCGGTTAAACCAGATTTACCGGGGATGGAATATGCTATTACCTCTAACGAAATTTTTCATCTCAAAGAACAACCAAAGCATATAGCCATTATTGGTGCTGGTTATATCGGTACAGAATTTGCTTGTATCATGCGCGGTTTGGGTTCCCAAGTCACGCAGATTATCCGCAAAGACCTAATTTTGAAAGGTTTTGATGAAGATATCCGCACGGGAATTCAAGAGGGAATGGTTAATCATGGTATTCGCATCATCCAAAATAACGTGGTGACCGCAGTAGAAAAAGTACCGGAAGGTATCAAGTTAACATTGTCAGAGGAAAATACCGAACCAATAATTGCTGATGTATTTCTCGTTGCGACCGGTCGCATTCCCAATGTAGAAGGCTTAGGTTTAGAAAATGCTGGGGTAGAAGTTGTTACCAGTAAAATGGATGGCCCAGGATACAGCACCGCACAAGCGATCGCAGTTAACGAATACAGTCAAACTAGTCAACCCAATATTTTTGCTGTGGGTGATGTTACCGATCGCTTAAATTTAACCCCAGTCGCCATTGGTGAAGGACGCGCCTTTGCAGATAGCGAATTTGGCAATAATCGCCGCGAATTTAGTCATGAAAATGTCGCCACAGCCATCTTTGCTAATCCTGAAGCCGCTACAGTTGGTTTAACAGAAGCCCAAGCCAAAGCCAAGCTAGGTGATGAAGGTGTGAAAATTTTCCGTACCCGCTTCCGGCCGATGTACTACAGTTTAACTGGTGCCCAAGAAAGAACCATGATGAAGTTGGTAGTCGATGCGAATACCGACCAAGTTTTGGGCGCACACATGGTAGGAGATAGCGCCGCCGAGATTATTCAAGGTATCGCCATCGCCGTGAAAATGGGCGCAACCAAAAAAGACTTTGATGCTACTGTGGGTATCCATCCCTCAGCTGCCGAAGAATTTGTCACAATGCGGTAAATTTTGTACAGACGCGATCGCGTCTGTATATAAAATACTCAAAAATCAAAATTTTGCATTACATCTACTTACACGGCTTTGCTTCTAGCCCTAATTCTGCCAAAGCACGAGATATGCGCGATCGCTTTGCCAGAATTAACACTACAATCAAAATTCCCGATCTCAACGCTGGCGATTTTTCTCACCTCACAATTACTCGTCAAATCGCTCAAGTTCTGGCAGAATTTCCCCCAAATTCTCAGCCAATCACCTTAATTGCTTCCAGTTTAGGCGGTTTAACCGCAGCCCACTTAGGGCAAAAATCCTTACAAGTACAGCGTTTAGTCTTATTAGCACCAGCCTTTGGGTTTTTATCCCATTGGTTACCAAAACTCGGAGAAGAAAAAATCCAGCGTTGGCAACAAGAGAAATATCTCCCGGTGTATCACTATAGAGAAGGACGAGAACTGCCATTACACTACGATTTTGTGATAGATGCTGCTCAATATCAAGAAAATGGATTAAAACGCCCAATTCCTACCTTAATTTTGCATGGAACCGAAGATGAAGTCATTCCCATATCAGCCAGTCGTGAATATGCGCGATCGCGTCCTTGGGTAGAATTAATCGAACTCCACAGCGATCACAGCTTGGGAAATGTCACAGAAGAAATATGGCAAGCAATTCACCGCTTTTGCCAATTACCCGAAAGCTGTAAAATTTGAAAAATTAGTCATTTGTCAGTTGTTAGTTGTCAGTTGTCAGTTGTTAATTGTTTTACTCATCAGCAATAACTATTGACCATTGACCATTGACTTTTGACTCTTGACTCTTACTCAATGCCCCATGCCCCATGCCCCATGCCCATAACCTAAACTTATGCTTCCCTTCATTCGGTCAGATTTAGCTCAGTTTACAGCTTATAAACCCCACCCCAGCAGCGATACAGCCGATGCAGTCGCTACACAATTCGATCGGCTAGATACTAATGAAAGTCCCTACGATTTACCGCCAGAGTTAAAAGAAAAACTAGCTTGGACTTATCAGCAAGTAATTGAAACAAATCGTTACCCAGATGGCGGACATGAAACACTCAAAGCCGCGATCGCTGATTATGTGAATGAGTCTGCAAATCTTTCATCATCTGCTGTCACGGCAGAAAATATTTCTGTAGGTAATGGTTCAGATGAACTGATTCGTTCTTTGTTAATAGCTACCTGTTTAAAAGGAGAAGGTAGTATTTTAGTTGCCAATCCCACATTTTCTATGTATGGGATTTTAGCCAAAACCTTGGGTATTTCCGTAGTAGAAGTTGGCAGAAATACAACCAATTTTGAAATTGATTTAGCCGCCGCAAAATCTGCAATTGCTCAAACTCAAAACCCTCCGATTCGGGTAGTTTTTGTCGTCCATCCTAATTCTCCCACCGCCAATTGTTTAACAGCAGCCGAGTTAGATTGGTTAAGAAGTTTGAGTCCAGAAATTTTAGTAGTAATTGATGAAGCTTACTTTGAATTTAGCCAAACTACCTTAGTTGCAGAATTATTACAACGTCCTAATTGGATTATATTACGCACATTTTCTAAAGCTTTTCGGTTAGCAGCTTTGCGTGTCGGCTATTGTGTTGCCCATCCAGATGCGATCGCCATTTTAGAAAAAGTCCGTTTACCCTATAATCTGCCTAGCTTCTCTATCGCTGCTGCCTTAGTAGCTTTACAAAACCGCCAAATATTACTCGCATCCATTTCTCAAACCCTAACTGAACGGGAGAAATTAATTCAGGCGTTATCACAATACCCAGCTTTCCAAATCACACCTAGCGCCGCTAACTTTATCTACCTGCAAATTGCTCAAAACACAGCTTTACAAAATCTTCATCAACAATTGAGACAATCTGGTACTCTGGTGCGCTTACTTCCCCAAGGATTACGAATTACAATCGGAACTCCAGATGAAAACACCCGTACCCTCAATCGGATACAGGCTGCTGTGACAAATCTTGCATTTTAATTATCAACTTACTTAGTAATTCAATTTACTTTCTATACCACCGCCCAAACGGCGTACCACACTCACCGTTTGTGGCAACACACCTACTAACATAGCAAAAGTAATATCTGGTAAACTAGCTACAGTTTCCAGAGGAAAGTATTGTTCAAATTGATCGAGAATCTTTTGCACTCTTTGATGAGGTACAGGATTTTCTGTAATTTGCTTAATTAAGCGAATCCATTGTCGCCTAATTAAATAAGCTTTCTGGCGCTCGTCATAAGATTCGGGAGTTAATAAAGACAAATTACCAATGGGTAAAACCCCTTGGCAATCACAATCATATTCTCCGCCAACAGCAGCCCCAGGGCCAGCAAACTCAGCGTGGTAGCGTTTAAAAAGAATTAAACCATTCCGTTTGCGACTATTGACGATAAACACTTTTCCACTATGCAGTAGTGTGAGGATATCCGAGCCTTGCGATTGCTCAGTTCCATCTGGCATGACAAGATAGTCAATGAAAGTGGTTTCAGGATAATAAGTTGATACCATAGGAATCTGATAGCGTTGGCATTGTTCGCTATCCATGTTTTTTTAGATTGGCAAATAATTGAGTAGTAGTATGCACTAAAAAATGTGACTTGTTGTTCAATCAAATGAAATTTTGATTTTTCTTATTATTACGAAGCCTTGAGTAAATTATGAATAAATAAATTAGATTGAACAATTGAGTGATTACATTCTATGAAATTTAACTTGATTTGTCTCCTGTTTATAATGAACTTTTTTTAAAGTTTTTATAAAGATGAATCTCGTAAATACAAAGTTATGATGAGGAAATAATATTTTAGCCAAATTAATTTACTGTATTATATTCTTTATCTATCTTAATGTAGCCATTATGTAGTATAACAACTCATAAATAAATTATCCCTTAGGAAGAGTAGAAAATCTGCCCCAAGCGCTAGTTGTATATTCTACCTATTTTAGTAGATATTTGCCCAAATTAACTGCTAGAGCTTGAATAACGATAATTGAAAATTATTAGTAAATTAATAGAACCTATCAACAAATTCTATTTGAAAATTTTACCTACAACCCCTTTATTGCTGAATATTCAGCATAAAATTTCTAGTTATAGAGTTTCTAATTGTTAATGCAAACACCTTTATTTGCAGGTGAAATCTTGAGAATTATCAGATTCCAACTTACTTCTACTAGATGACATCTATAGCAATTCTATTTGATAGATGAACAAAAAGGACAAGGACTACAAGCAGGATAGGCATTTATAAATTAAACTTCTGGCACAAGTCTTGGTTTTGTCCTTGTGTTTTACGTTTACCCTACCTTAAGCTGCTCTGCGTCTATGCATAACAACAAAAAATATTTATGCCAGATACTCCATGAGCTATACTCACAAAGAACAATAAAAATCCATCTTCTCTAGTCTAAGTGCCTCTATTTTTCAAGCTAGCCCCTCACGAGAAAATCTCTCTTTTCTAGCCCCTAGCCCCTAGCCCCTAGCCCCTAGCCCCTAATCATCCATCTCAGGCGCTAACATCATTGCTCAGATGTTTGTGCAATAAAATCTGATTTACAGATTTTGGCCAAAATAAATTCCAATTAGATTCTACCTTATGAACTCTGTACCCTAACTTGCAATAAAGTTGCCTTGCTTGATGATTATTTTCTAAAACATGTAAATATAAGTCTTGGAATCCCCATTCTTGAGAAACCTTTTCGCAATTTTTTAGTAACCCTGACGCCAAGCCATGCCGACGATATTGTGGGCGAACAGCTAAATTAGACAGATAGGGAAAACTTCTGCCAGTATGTGCCCAGGAATGACTAAACCGTACACCTAATTCTACAGTTCCTACCAGGTTATTAACTGTATCTTTAGTAGTATCAGCAGCAACTAGGCAAATGTGATGGGGCGCAGGTGATGCCAAGCGGTGCTTCAAATCTTCATAAATACCCAAACGTAGTAAAGGAAAAGCCCATCCCCAGATACCCTGTTGCGAGTGGAAACTTTCAGTAATGATTTGGGCAACTCCATATAAATCGGCAGGTGTTGCTGCACGGATTTGAAATTGGCACTCAGACAGATCCGCAGGCATTATTACTGGCTCTTGGCGGTATGTGTTAAAAAACCAGGATGTCAAGGCTAGTTTACTATTAATTACATTTAGGGGAAATTTTCTCAAATATCCTCAAATACTTTACTACTTTCTGAAAACTCTCAGCAAACGATCGCTTTGATGCACAAGACAGGACAAATTCTACTGTAAGCGCGCCACTAATCAATTGTGGTGGTCAACTAGAGAACATATTCCTTACTCAATATAGTGTATCCCAGCCAAAATAGAATATTTCAACTATGGCGATCGCCATCATACAGAAATTTCAGTAAGTGTAGCTAGGGGCTAGGGCGTGTTTGCAAACTCCAAAAGTAGGTTGCTTGAGGTGAAAGCAACCCAACGAAGTAAGGTAAATGTTGGGTTTCGTTCCTCAACCCAACCTACATTGAAGTTTAGTTTAGAGTTTGAAAACAGTCCCTAGGGACTAGGGGCTAGGGACTAGGGGTTAGGGATTAAAAAGAATTTCATGCCCTCGTTGTGTGATTGATCGGATGAGGGGCTAACTTGAAAATAGCATTGACTGTTGACTGTTGACTATTGACTGTTGACTATTGACTATTGACTACTGACTACTGACTACTGACTACTGACTCTTCAGAGATATTTTCTCGTCAAGGACTAAATTGAGGAATTATGCTAAATATAGGTATAAATTAATATCAGAGTATCAGCATTGTCTGATTCTGAGAATATTGCTGACTTTCCCCTGCCAATCATAAATAAAATTTACCTAAAAGTGTTAGTGCAACTGCTGTAACGGGAAAACTTAATATGCAGCTACAGATGGATTTTTCAGCCAGCCTTGAGTGCTGTATGTGTATAGTGTTTTGACGCTTCTCGCTGGAGGTGAGGAAAGATTTGGTAAGCATCGACTCTGTAAAACTAAAACTAAATCACAAAGCAATTGCCTTGCTTCAGAGTGAATGGCAATCATTACCAGTCATTGAGGCGAATTATTGTGAGTAAATGCTTTAACACTCAGCACTCAAGTAGCCATACAGCCTTATTCGTCAAAATGCTCTGCTCTTACCTGACTCAGAAACATCCCTGTCTGATCAGATTATTCTTTATCCAACTGCCGTTGCAGCAGGAAAGCGGTGCATGAAATCCCAACAAGCAAACAGTAAGCCGAAAATATTGGTTGTTGATGATGAACCCGACAACCTTGACTTGCTTTACCGCACCTTTTATCGCGATTACAAGGTGCTAAGGGCAACTTCTGGCCCAGCCGCATTGGATCTGCTGGCACAAGAGGGAGAGGTCTCTGTGATCATCTCCGATCAGCGAATGCCAATCATGAGCGGTACAGAATTTTTGAGCCTGACAGCGACTCAATATCCAGATATTATCCGGATTATTTTAACGGGCTACACCGATGTCGAAGACTTAGTGGAAGCCATCAACGCTGGTAAGGTCTTCAAATATGTCACTAAACCCTGGGAAGCAGAAGAACTCAAAGCTGTAGTCCGCCAAGCTTTGGACACTCATAATGTCCTTAAAGCTCGTACCCGCGAACTCACACGTACACTGCGTCAGGAATCACTACTAAATACTGTTACGAATACAATTCGTAGTGCTTTAGACTATCGGCAAATTTTGCAAGCGATTGTCGATACAGTAGGTCATATGTTGGAAGTGGATGTATGTTTGTTGCGTCCCTTTCAAGATGGACAATTGGTAGATGAAGGATTTATTTATCAGAAAACTGCTTCTGCACAAGTAAAGCAGGAAGTAGATAATTCTTCTGCTTTACCCGTTGATGCTTTGCTGTCGCCATCTTTATTAGCTGAGACTGTCTGGGAAACTCGCGAAGTCCAAGTAATTCATCAAGTAGCTGATGATGAACGCATCCAAGGCGATCGCGCTGAACTAGAACAACGTAGAGCGGCTTTTACGGCGGCGAAAATTGACTCTAGTTTGATTGTGCCGTTGATTTGCCAACAAGAACTGATGGCAGTATTGGCATTACACCAATGCTCCGAATCCCGAATTTGGAAGGAAGAGGAAGTACAGCTGGTGTTGATGGTAGCAGATCAGGCGGCGCTAGCTTTATCTCAAGCTTATACCTACGAGCAAGTACGTGCTTTAGCTAAACGAGAAGCACTAATTAATACAGTAACGACGGCGATTCGCTCTAGCCTCGATCCGCAAGATATCTTTGCAGCGATTACTGAACAATTAGGACAAGCCTTACAGGTGAATGGCTGTGTTTTATCGTTGTGGACTGAGGAAGACGAATTTGTTCAATGTGTGGGATTGTATGACAGTTCTCAAGATTTAGACAGTAGCATTAAGTCCGCCCAGGAGCAAATATTAAGTAAAAATCATCACTATGCAGGGGAAGAATTACCTAATTCCCAAACGCCAATTAAGGAAAATCCGATTCTGCAGGAAATTTTGCGCACACAAGAACCTGTGGTAATTGCTGATATGAGTAATTGCCCTGTAGAAATTAGAGGATTTGATTTACCTTTGAAAAAGCCGGCGCGATCGCTCATGGTTGTGCCGTTATTGGCTGATGGTAAATGTATCGGTAGTATTACCCTCAGGGAAGGTAACAAATCACGCCGATGGTTAGCTTCGGAGATTGAACTGGCTAAAGCTGTAGCAGCACAAGCAGCGATCGCTGTACAACAATCACGTTTATATCAAAAAACCCGCGACCAAGCCGAACGCTTGTTGCAATTAGATAAACAAAAAACCGAATTTTTCCAAAATATATCTCACGAGTTTCGGACACCAATTACCTTAATTCAAGGGCCTTTAGAATCAGCAGTTAATAATGGTGATGGATTATCTTACGCGCAAAGTGCGATCGCTTTGCGTAACTCCCGGCGATTGCTCAGATTAGTAAATCAATTACTAGATCTACAACGCCTAGATGCGGGAAGAATGCAGCCTAGTTTCCGTCCCTACGATTTAGACGAATTTGTTAATCAAATTGTCGAATCTTTTCGTCCCTACTGTGAGAAAAAAGGACTGCATCTCATTACTGATTTAGATAAATGTCCTCAAGTTTATTTGGACATGGAAAAATTTGACAAGGTTGTTTATAACCTGCTGTCAAATGCGATGAAGTTTACTCCCGAAGGAGGGACAATCGCCGTTAGGTTAATATCTCAAGGTAATAGTTGCATTTTACAGGTACAAGACACGGGAATAGGTATTGTTAAAGAGCAAATTCCCTACCTATTTGAGCGATTCCGCCAAGCTGAAGGTTCAGAAAATCGCTCCTATGAAGGTAGTGGTTTGGGTTTGGCTTTAGTCAAGGAATTAGTAGAACTGCACGGAGGTAAAGTCACTGTAGAATCAGTTTACGGTGAAGGTACAACCTTTACACTGCGGTTGTTGGTTGGTAGCATTCACTTACCAGTAGACCAAGTGCAGGATACACCTTGTGAAGTCAATACCAGTCGCGCCAGTGTAGAATTGGCTGATTTAGAACTAGTAGAGCCAATTGGAGACAATATCGACAATTTACTACTAGAACCATTACCCAGTGCTGATACTCAGGAACCATCAGTAAATAATAATGGTAATAATGGTCATCATCCTAAATCTGCACATACGATTCTGGTAGTAGATGATAACCCAGACTTGCGCACCTACGTATCTGAGATTATTCGCAACAATGGCTATCAAGTCCATACAGCGCGTAACGGTGCAGAAGGATTACAGATAGCGCAAAAAGTGTTACCAAGTTTGATTATTACTGATTTAATGATGCCTTTGGTGACCGGATTAGAAATGATTCGGATGATTCGTCAAGAAGAAAAACTCAAAGGAACGCCAATCATTTTGCTGACAGCCAAAGTTGATGAAGAAACCCGGATTGAAAGTACAGAACATGGTGCGGATGCTTATTTAGCTAAACCATTTAATGACCGGGAATTACTTGCAGAAGTAAGGAATCTCTTGGCTTTAAAGGAAAATGAACGCCGGGTATTAGAGTTAAATACTTATCTCACAGAATCTGTATTAAAACGCTTTTTACCGCCTGTATTGGTGAAAAAAGCTGCAACCGGAGATTTAACCTTAGATTTGCGACCAGAACCACGCTTAATCACAGTTTTGTTTAGTGACATAGTTGGTTTTACTCAATTAGCAAATACTCTGAGATCTCGCAGAGTAGCCGAGTTGCTCAATGAGTATTTAGAAGGTATGACCAAGGCTGTGTTTGATAATGGTGGCACTGTAGATAAATTTATGGGAGATGCTATCTTGGCATTATACGGAGCGCCAGAAGAATTAACACCCAACGAGCAGGTGCGCCGTGCAATTAATACAGCTAGAGCTATGCATCGTTCTTTAGATCAGTTGAATCAACGCTGGCGAGACCAAGGTATCTTTGAATCTAATGGACATTCTGGTGTCAAATTCCGTTGTGGTATCCACCAAGGTACAGCCGTGGTAGGTATGTTTGGGAGTGCTGAACGTGCTGATTACACTGCTATTGGGCCGAGTGTCAATATTGCAGCTAGGTTACAAGCTGCTGCTATTCCCGGTACAATCTTAGTCTCTGCGGCTGTAGCTGATTATTTACAGGATGAAGAAATTACCAAAGTCAGTCCCTTAGAACTTAAAGGAGTAGATGAAACAGTTCTTACCTTCTCTGTCTCGGCGGATGTTATGGCTAATCGCTAAAATTAAACTGGATTTGGAAGCGTTACTCTGGTAAAGGATAATAGCGCCCAATCAGATCCAGTTTGAAATTTAATATGACACCATCGGTTGCAGATCAAACTTCAACTCTAGCAAAGGACTGGAGACGACATACAGACCCACCTGGTTTGTGGGTGGCTGTAGTCATAGGTTCATTGAGCCTGCACTTAATAGCGTTCTGGTTGATTCTCTCTTATCAATCCAGTTTATTGCGGCGACAGCAAAGTCAAGCTGCGATTCCGATTGAAATTGTCGAAATTGCGCCGCAACCGAAATCAACAATTAAACCAAGAGTAAAAGTACAACCTGCTACCTCTCCACCAAAATCGGTACCATCGAAGCCTTTATCTAGCAATCAAAAATTACCAGTTACAACAAAAACCACCGCTACTAATACTGAAGAGAAAAATGCTGTAGCGATCGCACAGCAACGCCAACAAGAATTAGCCGTACAAAAACAGCGCGAATTAGCCGCACAGCAACGCCAACAGCAACTAGCTGAACAGCAACGTCAACAGCAATTAGCTGCACAACAACAGCGCGAATTAGCTGCACAGCAACGCCAACAAGAATTAGCTGCACAAAAACAGCGTGAACTAGCCGAACAGCAACGCCAAAGAGAATTAGCTGAACAGCAACGCCAACAAGAATTAGCCTCACAAAGTCCCCAAGGGGGTCAAGAAAAGCTACCACCTCCACCAACGCCTCATGCTAGTGGGGGGTTGTTTGCGCGTTGGGTTCCTTTGAGTGAAGCAGAACAGAGAGAAATACCATCGCGATCGCCTATACCAGAGGGGTTGAAACTAGCTGAACATATTGGGACTAACGAAAAAAAAGTTGAATCTATTTACATCAACAGCAACCTAGATTTGCCAGTAGTGGAGTTTTTAGTATCGTTAGTCATTGATAACACTGGTAAGTTTATCGAAGCTGACGTGATAGATCCAGCAATCCCCAAAGCACAAAGAAGTGATTATGAGCAATATGCTAATGATGTTTTTCAAGGGGAGAAATTTCAGCCAGCCTACTACCCTGACGGCAGGACACCACCAGAATTAACCAATCGATTTGTGCGCTTGCGAATAGAACGCCGATAGCTAAGATTAAGTACTTGAATTATCGCGATCGCTGTGCTATTCTTATAGAGTTGGAAATCTGCGGGCGTAGTTTAGTGGTAAAACTATAGCCTTCCAAGCTATTAATGCGGGTTCGATTCCCGCCGCCCGCTTACTCGGTAAAACCCTTGAAAGCAAAGACTTTTAGGGGTTTTTTAGTTGTTCTAGATAGTAGAGTATTTGGTACTTATGTACTATTTAAAGAGGAAAAATTGGGGTAGGTTAGGGTAGTTTGGGTGTAAATTGGGTGTAAGAAACTTACAAAAAATAAATTACCCATATTTCCTAGTGAGAGCAGCGTTCGACTGAGCGCTCACGCCGAAGTCTCGCTCGCTTTTGAACACCAGCGAGCGAGACGTTTGTCCTTCGGACACGCTACGCGAACGCACTACAAATTTATTTATAACGTCTGATACTTTTGATACTCAAACTGTAAATTGCCCAATTATAAACTAAATTCTGCTGCATTATCCTCATGCAAAGTTGCATCTTTACCTACCGCAGTAGGCTTAAATGTAGAGCCATGAATTAATTCTGCAAATGCTATTTGTGGATTGTGATGCAGAATATTTAATACGCTGATAAAATCTCTAACAATCTCTCCCGGGGTGAGTAATGCATCTGCACCTAAACGATTGACAATTTCTTTGACAAATGCATTTAAATCTCGATTCGTTAAAGTTTTTTCATAACCAAAATTTATAGCATGAATTTCGCTTATGCGTTGCAGTAGCGTCAGTATTTCTTCTTGCCTTAGAGGATTGAGTCTAATTACCGGGCCTGAATATTCTTGTACGCCTGCTTGGGTAACAAAGCGGCTTTCTTTGGTGCGTCTGCGCCAAGCTTGATCTGAAAATAAGCCTCGATTTGGGTCTTCTAAAAACTTTGTAGTTCCACCAATCAAAATACCTAAATGTTCGGCTTTACACTGCATGGTATCGTTAAACATTGCCAGCAGTCTATTATAATTTTTCTCTCTGGTAACTGTTGTGGATATTTGATATAAATGTACGGATTCATCCAGTAAAATTAATAGCCCTTTATAGCCAATTTCCGCAACAAATTTCGCCCATAATTTGATGTAATCATACCAACTATCATCATCAATAATGACACGCACCCCTAAAGCGGCTTTGGCTTCAATTTTGGTAGTAAATTCACCGCGCAACCACCGCATAGCGGCATTTTTTAAGGCATCATCATCTAAGCGGTAACCACGCCAATAAGCAATAATGACGCTACCAAAATCAAAACCGTGAACTAAATCTTCAATATACTGAACAACTTCTCTAATTTTGGCTTCTACTTGGTCATCAAAACCTTCATCATTAGGGCGTAATCCACTTTCTTTTGCTACTTCTTGTTGGATTTTATTAATCCATCCTTCCAAAATTGAAACTAATGCACCACCATCAGGACGAGTTTTGGTAGCAAGACGACTCATCAATTCGCGATAGCTTGCTAAACCTTCGTTATTGCTTCCTGCTAGACGACGTTCTGAAGATAAATCCGCATCAGCAACAACAAAACCTTGCTCCATCGCGCGGTTGCGAATTAGTTGGAGGATGAAGCTTTTACCGGAACCATAATTACCAATGATGAACCGAAATGCTGATACCCCTTCTGCAATATCATCGAGATTCTGTAATAGGCTTTTTAGTTCTAGTTCCCGACCGACTGCTATGTGTTCAACTCCTAGTCTGGGTACTACTCCGGCGCTAAGGGAATTAATTAAAGCAGTGGATATTTTTTTCGAGATTTTGAGCTTTGCCATTTATTCGATCTCACCTGATTTTGAACGCAGATGCTAACAGCCTGCAAGGTAATTCAGGTATATTCTATACCTATTAATTAATTTTACAACGGTATGAATGATTTGATTAATTATAGCAATTGGCTATGAGTTAAGATAATTAACTTTTTTGCAACTGTCAAGATGCAGAAAACTCAGAGAAAATAATAAATTTTGCTGCTTGATTTATGGTTGTGAAGGAGAATGTTGATAAAGAGCGAGCATTTTCTTGACGTTAATTATATGTTCGTGATAGATTTCTGGGTTTTCTGCTCTTGGGTCAATGATTAATTCGCCTAAAGTATCATCGGCTTTATCATTAATTGCATCAATTAACAGATTAGGCATAGTAATATTTGCTTCGGCTATCTGTTTAATGGTATCGCGAGAATTTTCTTGTTCTAAGATAGCTTTTAATACGGCAATTTCATAGTCTGGTAGTATGTGTAAAAAATGCATCCATTCTTCTGGCAATTCTTCAGATGTATTTGATACAATATCTACAAATGTAATAGGTTCAATTAATTCTTCAAAAGGAAATACTTCAGGAAGATTTTCTTGGGTCTCTTCATGTATTTTATCTGGTAATATTTCTGGGTTAAGGGTTTCAATTTGTTGGAGTAAATCCCAAACGTGGTTTTGTAATAGGTCACGTTCTTGTTGTAAGAGTAAAATTTGCCCTTGTAGGCGATTTAGTTCTGCTTGTTGTTCAACTATTTGAGTTTGGACATCACTTAAGTTAGATTCTATATCTTCTGTGTTATTTGTTGTACTTAGGAGTAGTTGATTTTTCTGGCTAATCTCAAGCTCTAAATTTTGCACTTGCATTCGGAGTTCGTAAAGTTTTTCTTCTATTTGTGGTTTTAGTCTACCTAATAAGGTGACATTATTTTCAATTTCGGCTTTTTCTTCTTGGAGTTCGATAATTTGAGTTTGTAATTGATTTATTTCTGAGCGATATACATTACAATTCAACTCTAAACGTCGTTTCTCAGCAGTCAGCGTCGAAAATGATGTATTTACCTCGGCTTTATTTTTATCTAAGTTATGAATTTCTGTTTTTAAGGCATTAATTTCATTTTCTAACTGTTTTTTCTGCCCAGCAAAGGTACTCAGTTCTCTATGAATACTATCTCTTTGATTGCGGCATTCTGTGACTTGAGTTTGCAGCTTTTGAAAGTCGTTATATAATGCTAGGCGATGCTCTTCAATTTGGCTAATTTCTCTAGCAATGCGTGATTTTAATCCTTCTAGTTCTTTAATACGTTTGCGCAGGGAACTTAAGACGAACATTTCATAACTTTTGCGCCGTCTATCTACACAAAAGGCGGCTGAATATGTAGCAATTAAAGTAATGATGCCTGTAACGAAAGCTTTAGTATAATCCCAGTTAGGAACAAGGCTAAGACCAAAACTTACACTAAAGGCAACTATTCCTAGAAACAAGCGATTACTTACTATTGCTGATTGCATATTGCTTACTTTTAGCCTAGTTAAGTTGTCAAAATCAGTATTTCTTACGGTCATTAACTCTCACTTTGTTTGTTTAAAGTCTGAGGTTGTGATTGGTCATTTGTCATTTGTCATTTGTCATTTGTCATTTGTCATTTGTCATTTGTCATTGGTAAGGGGTTTAAGTGTATTTAGGTTGCATAATCTTAGTTTGGTTTATTGATACGGAATTAGTTATTCTGGTATGGATGTATGTTTTTTATTGCCGAATACTGATAAATCGGCTTGGAGAAAATCTACAAACTGCCTTGCTGTGCGACCTGAGCGGCCATTGTGACGAGTTGCCCATTGTAATGCTTGATACTCTAAATCTGCTTGACTAATATCAATTTCTGCTTGTGCTGCTAAATGCCGGACAATTTGTAGATAAGTTTTTTGATCTGCTCCTTCAAAGGTTAAGGTTAAACCAAAGCGATCGCTAAAAGATAGCTTTTCTTGCATGGTATCCCAAACATGAATTTCTTCTTTGTCTTTGGGATTGGGTCTGTCTGCGTAAAACTCGCGGATTAAGTGGCGGCGATTAGAGGTAGCATAAACAACCACATTTTGGGGTTTTGCGGTTAAATTCCCTTCTAAAACTACTTTGAGGGCTTTAAAGGCATCGTCATCTTCTTCAAAGGAAAGGTCATCTACAAAAATAATAAATTTCTGGGGGACTCCGCGCAATTGTTCGACAATTTTGGGTAAATCTTGTAATTCTGATTTTGTCACTTCTACTAAGCGCAGGTTGCGGTGACTATACTCATTCAGCAAAGCTTTGACTAAAGAAGATTTACCAGAACCGCGACTACCGTAAAGTAAGACATGAAGGGCAGTCTTACCTGATAGTAAAAACTCTGTATTTTTTAATAATGTGTCGCGCTGCATTTCATACCCCGCCAATATATCAAGCTTAATTGGATCGGAATGTTGAATGCCGATAAATTGCCCATTTTGCCAGCGTAAAGCGTGGTACTGTGCAAATATACCCGTGCCAAATTGTTGATAATAAGCTGCTAAATCTTCTAGAGTATCAGCCCAATTTTCTGTATGTTGTAGGGAGTTAATCACTTGAGATTTCAGGCTTGTTTCTGATTCTAGTTTATCTTGCTCTCTATACCAAACAATCGGTGAAACTGGTAAATGGGCTGCGTTTTGTACTAACTCACTTAAGGCTGCAGTACTACATTCATACAAACTCTGCAACACTTGTAAATCATGTTGGGCGGCGGCGATTAAAGCCTTGGGGATGTTTGCAAATTCTTCTGTTTGCGCCAGCTTGCTAAAGGGATTTTCTGTGATGAGAATTTGATTAATTAGGTAGTCTTCCCAATTTTGATTTTTTGTAGCTAAGGCGTGAAAGTAATTGCCGTAGGCTTGCAGGCATCCTCTGCCATCAGCATCAGTGTATCGTATAGCTTGCAACAAATCTAGAAAGGCTATCCCCACTTCGCTTTGGAGAACTGACTGGTAAAGTAAAAGTGATGCAGCTTGGCGCTGGAGGAACTGGATTTTGGCATAGGATGAGGTGCTAACCGTAGACATCGCTTGATTATCCATCAATCAATTAGGTGATGAGCTTCCAAAGCTATGGTAAATTGTCCGGTGACCTTTGCTGCAAAGTCAAAATCTACATAGGTTTTAACAATGACATTAGGTATATTTGCCGCTTTTGTCTATGGTACTTTGGCTTTGATTGGTGGCATTATGGGCTATGTTCAAGCTCAGAGTAAGGTTTCACTAATTAGCGGTAGTATTAGCGGCTTGTTGATAGTTTTTGCAGGTGTTATGCAATTAAATGGTCAGTTGTGGGGTTTATTGCTGGCTACTGTGGTAACGGCTGCTTTGGTGGTTTTCTTTTGCTTGCGGCTGGCTAAAACACGCAAATTCATGCCTTCTGGATTAATGGCTAGTTTGGGTATGGTGGCGTTGGTATTGATGGTGAGTCAAATTAAATAGGGTATGGGGCATGGGGCATTGGGCAATGTATTCAGGGGGTGTACATTAGCTGTGGTAATTTTATAGTACATATATATTACCGTAAAGATGCGCAAATTTTTGGTGATGTCTTTGGCAAACTCAAGGGGGTGCAGGGAAGACTTTGAGGGCGGGGAGATCCATACGTGTCAACTTAAGCTAAAAGCTATACACGGCGCGTGTTGTACAAAAACCTTCGCCCTCATCCCCTCACCCCTTCTCCCCCAGGAGAAGGGGAATTAAATCTCTTGCTCCCCTCTCCTGCTGGGAGAGGGGCTGGGGGTGAGGGCAAAACGTTGTCGCCAAGCGGGTTTCGCGTTAAGTTGACACCAATGCAGGATACCCTGCCCCTACAGTGGGGGATTTAAGGTGATATAAAATACTTGATGGAAAATATTGAATTGGTAAAAGTTGGGATGTTATTTTGTTAATTCCAACCGAGGACTTTACTGATTTGATTGGCTAGTTGTAGGGGGCGGAAGGGTTTAGCAAAGATGGCGGCGACTTCTAAGTTGGCAAAGATTTCGGGTTCGGATTCCTGAAATTTGGCGGTCACTAAAATTACTGGTATATGACTGGTGGCTGGATTTGTCTTGAGTTGTTGTAGGGTTGTGCGTCCATCCATATCGGGCATCATCATATCCAGCAAAATGACTTCTGGTTGATGTATTAGGGCTTGATTTAAGGCTTCTTTACCAGATGCGGCGGTGAATATGTTCCATTCGGCACTTAATTCTATCCCTAATGTTGCGATCGCTCTCACATCTTCTTCATCATCCACAATCAAAATTTTTCGACTCATGTTAAAAACCTGGCATTTATGTCAAATTCAGGGGATTGTAGCAATCAATCGGGGAAAAGTCGGGGAGATGGGGAAGATGGGGGACAAGGGAGACAAGGGGGACAAGGGGGACAAATGACAATTGTAGAGACGCGATTCATCGCGTCTCTACTGACTATTGGCTAATGGTAGACGAATGAAAAAGGTGCTACCTTCTCCTAGTGTGCTTTCTGCCCAAATTTTGCCGTCATGTTGTTGTACGATGTTGCGACAAATGGCTAGTCCTAAACCTGTACCGCCTTTTTTACGCGAGTCGGAGGCGTCTACTTGCTGGAAGCGTTCAAAGATTGTTTGTAATTGGCTTTCGGGAATTCCTCTGCCGCAATCTCGGACGCTTATTAGCAGAGATGGGAATTTTTGCTCTAGACTTTTAACATAAATTAAATTATCTTTTTGCACTTCGGCATTTAGCCAAATAGTATCGCCAGGTTCGGAAAATTTAATCGCATTACTTAGTAAATTGGTGAGGGTTTGCAGCAATCTATCGGGGTCGGCATTAAGTTCTATATTTAAGGGATTAACAATTAGTTGAATTTGCGATTTTTCTGCCATTGCTTGCATGGCTTCTGTCGCCTGTATCATTAATTCGGCGGCGTTACAATTAACTTTGTTCATAAAGACTTTACCGGATTTCATTCGTTCTAAATCGAGAATGTCATTAACTAAACGAATGAGTCTTTCTGTGTTATTGCTGGCAATAGTTAAAACTTTCTTTCCTTGATTGTTTAAAGTTCCTAGTTGATCCGCTCCTAAGATATCTAATGCACCCATAATTGAGGTGAGGGGTGTACGTAATTCGTGACTGACTAAAGAGATAAATTCGTTTTCTAAACGTTTACGTTCGGTAATATCATTGGCAATGATTAAGGCACATTCTACACCTGCCAAATCAATTAATTCTATGGATAATAAAATAATTTTTGTTTCTGAATATTTGGTAAAAAATTCAAATTCTTGATTGTATAAAGAACCTGTTTGCGGCAACATTTGGATTGTTTGCGTGAGCGATTCGGCTGCGTTTCCTAAATGCAGATCATCGGCGGTATGTCCAATTACTTCTTCTAAACTGTAACCGCTCATTGTCAAGAAGCAGGGATTAATATCAATAAAACGCCCTTCTTGAATTGTAGCGATCGCAATTGGATTGGGGCTAGAACGAAATGCTTTGCTAAATTTCTCTTCTGCTTGTTGGCGTTCTTTGATTTCCTGCTGTAATTTGGCGTTTTGCTGTTGTAGCTGGGTTTGCAGTTGGCGAATGGTGAGATGATTTTGAATTCTCGCTAATACTTCTTCTACCTGAAACGGTTTGGTTATATAGTCTACTCCCCCAACCGCAAAGGCTTTGACTTTATCGAGTACATCCCCTAAAGCGCTAATAAAAATTACGGGAATTTCACGGGTGAGGGGATTTGTCTTGAGTTGTTGACATACTTCATAACCGTTCATTTCTGGCATATTCACATCCAGCAAAATTAAGTCTGGGGGTGCGGCGGCGGCTCCGCGTAATCCAGTTGTGCCTTTAGTTACACTGCGAACTTTGTAACCCTGGGCAGTCAGCATACTAGATAGGAGATTGAGATTTTCTGGTGTGTCATCGATTACCAGGATATCTGCTTTGGGAGAGTTGGCTGGCTGGTTAGTCATGGTGGGAATAGGGGCATTGGGCATTGGGCATTGGGCATTGGGCATGGGATTATACTATTTTTCTCAATCCCGGCTACAGATAATTATCCTCCTGCTCCCTGCTCCTACTCCCTGCTATCTATATATATGCTCCTGAATCTCCCCTAGTTTTACCCGATTGTTTTTTACTCTACAAAGTAACCTGACAAAAGTGTGTTTTAGAGAACAGCGTATTACTAGAGTTTGTAGGAAGGATAATCAGATGCTACCCACAAAAACTCACCTTCTGCCGGCTATTATTACTCTCAGCGTTATTGGGTATTTTGTGTGGCCGATGTCTGCTTTCCAATTGAGAGTTAACTCGGATAACAATCACATGTTTAATCAGCAGATTGATGCTGTAGATGTGAGAAATCGGGTAGAAGTGGAAAATTTGGATTGTCAAGTACCAATGAATCGGGTGAGTAAAAGGGCTATGAGCCAGGTTTTTACGATAGACAAGTACCAAATTCTGCGACTTCTCAGAAAGTGAGGAGTTTTCCCTGTGTGGGAGTTCCTCTAAAGCGAGATCCAGGGTAGAGACGCGATGAATCTATAGGGGACTTACAAAAAATAAATTACCCATATTTCCTAGTAGTGCGAGCATCTTGCTCGCTTTTAAACATCAGCGAGCGAGACGCGCGCACTACAAATTTATTGGGTATTTAAAAAATTGGATGTCCCTAGAGACGCGATGAATCTTTAGACGCGATGAATCGCGTCTCTACAATTGTGGGTTGTCTGCCCCATGCCCAATGCCCATGATTTCGATAATTTCATCAAAGCAGAAGCGACGGTTTAAGTTTGTGAGTTCTCTGGCTAAGATGGCTTGAGATGGGGGGATTTGTTCTATGAGTTGGAAAATGCGATCGCCATCTACTTCATTAGCCGCTTGATAAAGTTCTGCAATCCATGTATCTGGCATCATGTTTAAAGATGCGCGTAGGGTAGAAGCAGCAGGAGTTGGGTAATTTTGCGCTTCATCTGGATCTGGGGAATTGCTGTTTTCGGCGTATAGGTAATTTACTCCTAAATGTTCGGCAAGTTTATCGAAAATTAGCTGTTCTCGAAAGGGTTTGCGGATTAAGTCGTTACAACCGGCGGCGAGGATAGTTGATTTTTCTTCTTCAAAGGCGCTGGCTGTAAGAGCAATAATAATAGTTTGATTTTCTTTACCTTGCGCTTGATTTCTAATTTCTTTGGTAGCTGTATAGCCATCCATCACGGGCATCCGCATATCCATAAATATGACATGGGGTTGCCAAGTTTGCCAAAGTGCGATCGCTTCTTGCCCATTGTTGGCGCAGGAGACTTGAAAACCAACTTGGCTTAATAATTGAACGATAATCTCTTGGTTATTTGGGGCATCATCTACTACTAAAATTCTATAAGTTGGTTGTGCCTCGACTAAGCCAATTACTTTACCTGTAGTGAATTGCGGTGGTTGTTGCCCAGCTTCAGCTAAAGTAACTAGGAGGTGAAAGCGAAAAGTTGAACCCTGTCCTAAGTTGCTGCTACAGTTAATATCGCCTCCCATTAACCGGATAAATTGACGGCTGATAGCTAGCCCTAAACCTGTGCCTTCAATAGCTTGGTTACTGCTACTTTGGACGAAGGGCTGAAATAATTTGTCTATATCTTCTGGGGCAATACCCCTGCCAGTATCTTGAATTTCAAAATAAAGAATGCAGCTTTGCTGTTGCTGATTATCTAGTCTGCGCATTTCCGCAGTGGCACGTAAATTTACTGTACCTTTTTGTGTAAATTTAACTGCATTACCTAATAAATTTATGAGTACCTGACGTAATTTACCTTCATCTGCATTGATATAACGGGGTATATTATCGGCAATTTCAAATCTCAGCGACAGTTGCTTTGCCCTGGCTCGGATTTGAAACATGTCTTGAATAGTTTGTAATAATTGATGCATGTCGAAAGGTTCGCAATGTAAAACGATGCGTCCGGCTTCGATTTTTGACATATCCAAGACATCGTTGATTAAATTCAGTAGGTGTTCGCCACTGCGATTAATTGTTGCTAGGGATTGGCGCTGTTTATCGTTGAGGCTGGTGTCTCGTTCCATTAACTGAGCAAAACCGAGAATGGCATTTAATGGGGTACGTAGTTCGTGACTCATATTTGCCAAAAATGTACTTTTGGCACGGTTGGCGGCTTCTGCGGCTTCTTTGGCACATAACAGTGCTTGTTCGGCTTGTTTGCGATCGCTAATATCCACAATCATAAACTCTAAGCAGGCTTCTTCTAAGTTGGGGCGAGCTGACATCAATCCCCATCTCAGTTCCCCATCTTGGCGGCGTAATTGAATTTCATAATTACGTACTTCTCCATGCTGTTGAATTTCAGCGAATAAAGCAGCGCGCGCATCTGGATTTACCTGAAATTCTGGTGCGTAGCGTTTACCAACTAAATCAGCAATGTTACTATAACCAATAATTTCTGCACATGGTTGGTTAATTTCTAAAAATAATCCATCTTCTAGGCGACTGCGTCCGATACCGACTAAGGAATTTTCAAAGATATTGCGGTATTTTTGTTCGCTGCGTCTCAGGGCTTCTTCTGCTAGTTTGGGGGAGGTAATATCGCGAAATATCCAAACTCTACCGAAAATATTATCGCCTAATTTTTGGGGGCAAGAATAACGCTCAAATATTCTTCCATCTTTAAATTCTAAAAAATCGTAACTATTAGCTTCGGGAGTATTATATAGTTGTTTAACTTGCTCTAAAAATTCCGTTGGATGTTTTAATTGATTGGCAAGATAGGCAATACGGTTACTTTGTTCTGGTTCTGCTAACAGTTCTGGAGGAATTGACCACATCTCCAAAAATACGGAGTTATAACTAACAATATTACCCTGGCGATCAACGGCTAATATGCCATCATGAATTGATTCAAAAGTTGCCTGTAATAGTGATAGAGAAGATTCTAATTCTGCTTGAGCTTGTTTACAGCTAAGGGAATCATTAGCAGTTTCTATCATCAAGGAAAATTCTGCTGCACTTGATTCTAAAGCTGTTGCTATGGGTTGATTTGGGGTAATATCTCTAATAATTATTATGGCGGTAGCATCGCCTTTTGCTGTGGGATAAATACCCGAAATTTGCCAGATAAAAGTTTGTTGTTTTAGCTTTACCTCATAGTTTGTCGTTGCATACTTTCCTTGATGTAACAAAATATGGGGATATGCTTCTAAGGCTATGGGTTGTTGAGATTGTTGCAAAACTATGAGTTCATCAAATCTCCAGCCAATGATGTCCCTATCTTGGCGATTGAGCAAATGAGCAAAAGCGGCATTACACCATTGTACTGCTTGGTCTGCGCCTACCCAAACTACAGCATCCGCGATCGCTCCCAGGGTAAGTTGCATTTTGCTGAGTATCGCCTGTAATTGATGGATTTCCTCGATAGTTTCCCCAGTCATAGCCATTTCTTAATAAAGGTTTTTGGCAATCTCCCCTACTTTTCCCCGATTAATCCCTAAGTTATGCAGTAGTTAAGTAAATATGTTACAAGCTCAACAAATTCTATGAGTAAAGTTGTTAAGTTTATTGGTTCGGTTATGGCTGGTATGGGTACCTTATGTAGTGTTATAGGTGTTGTCGATGCATTAAATACCCGCTCTTTTATGGCTTCATCCATCCAAACACAAGGAACAGTAGTTGATGTAGTCAGACGTTCATCAAGAGATAATAAGGGACGCATATCATACTTTTACTATCCAGTTGTCAAATTTACACCAGCCTCTGGTGAAGAAACGATATTTGAATCAGATACAGGTAGCAATCCACCAAGTTATTCTCAGGGTCAGTCAATAAACATATTATACAACCCACAACAACCCAATGCTGCTAGAGAAAACTCTTGGTTTACACTGTGGGGTTTTCCGGCTATATTTACTGGCATCGGGTCAATTTTTGTGGTAGTTGGTGGAGCTTTACTATTAGTTAAAATACCCGAACAACAGCAAGTAAATTTTGATTTTGACGCTCATTTTCATGATGATAGTTTTGGCAAGGACTTCTAAAAAATCGAAAAAATATCCGTATTAACTTACATTTATTACTAATTAAATAGATAAATTCTTAGGGGTTGAGCAATGTTAAACCCCTAAAATATATAACAATAAGGTTCAGTTAGCGTCAAAAAGCCTAACCTGCGTAGGTTGGGTTGAGGGACGAAACCCAACATTTTGGGCATGGCATTGCCCATTGGTGTCAACTTAACGTGAAACCCTTTTGGTTGACAAAGTTTTATCCTCATCCCCAACCCCTCACTTACCCAATAAACCGCCGTCACCCTGTAAGGGTGCGGCTAATTGAACAAAGCCCACCTTTGTGGGCTAAATTTTCTTAGCCCACAAAGGTGGGCTTTGTAGCGTTAGCCCACAGGCTTACAGCCTGTGGGCGATTTGTTGGGTAAGCGTTTGAACTTAAGTTGACACCAATGGGCATTGCCATGCCCCTACGCGAAATCTATGATGTATTAGTGTTTTGTATTTATCCAATTTATTTTAAAAATAAATGCGTAGGCGTAGCCCAACCTAAGCATCACAAAAAACAACAAAGCCTAGCTACACAACCGCTTCTTGTCAAACAGCACCATTTTTGAGCAAGCAATATACTTTTTTATCTGCGGAAAACACTAAAATGAGTACGCAATATACCTAAACGAGTAAGCGATATACCTTTTCACTTGCGGAAAACACTAAAATGAGTGCGCGATTTACCGAAACGAGTAAGTGATATGGCTTTTTGAGTAGGTGAAATAGGATTTTATTTGCGGAAAACACTAAAATAAGAACTCGTTAAGGCTTAATGAGTAGGTGAAATAGCTTTTTGCCTACTAAAAACAAGAAAATGAGTACTTGATTTAGATAAATGAGAAAGCGATCGCAATTTCTCTTTACCAAAAATTTAAAAATGAGTACCGAATATGTGTAAATGATAAAGCTGGCGCACAGTCAACCGTCAACCATCTTTGCTACAGCAGTTTGATACAAAGCCTGGAGAGTCAACCCATCTTGAGGATATTCAACTACAGCATAATTGCACAGACTTTGAAAGCGATCGCCATTAACATCTGTAAAGATTTGTTGCCGTAACGTTGTCAAAATTTCCGTCAAGCGATCGCATACTTCCAATTTTGTTAACCCAGATATCCCAATTGCAAATTCCCCATTACCCCAATAACCCAATATTTCCCCACTCCGAAAGGCTGATTGTAAAATTCTGCTCCATCTTTGTAATACTTGATGACCAGCTTCATGACTATACTTAATATTAATTTGCCCTAGATCGCTCACACAAAGCAACGCCATACAAACTAACTCACGATTTACCTGTGCTTTTTCTAGCAGTTGTTGTAATTCTCTGCTAGACTGGGGCTGATTTTTCAATCCTGTTAATGCATCTTTAAAAGATAATGTTTGCCATAACCGATGGCGTTCTAAACGATGTAAAATCCTGGTAATTAATTCTGCACCAACTACAGGTTTTATCACATAATCATCGCCACCGGCGGCAAAAACTTGCTGTACAGTTTCAATATCTCGGCGTGCAGTTAAAAATAAAATTGGTAAATTCTGCCATTGGGGATCTGTACGTACTGTCTGACAAAGTTCAATACCATTTATTTGCGGCATTTCTACATCTAAAATTACTAAATCAGGCGTTACTGATTGCATAACATCCCAAAATTGTAATGGATCGCTTAACCCTGTCATCCGCATTCCCCAAGGCTCAAGTATTGAGCGTAAAGCATCAAGAATTACAGGATCGTCATCTATAACTAAAATATTAACTGCTGTTTTAATAGTTTGCTGCAAAACTTTAGCCGCGATATTCCATATTTGTGCGGCGGTAGTCGGCTTAACTAAAAATCCTCTTCCTCCAGCACGCGCAACTGTGACTCTATCTAATATTCCGTCAGAATTCGCTAAGACAATCACGGGTACTGATGGCGTGCGGTTAGCTAATTCTGCTAATAATGTGAGACTTTCTTCTCGCGTGCCTATATCATCTACATTGAAAATCACTAAATCTGGTGATGCCGTTTTTAAATAATTTTTCGCATCATGAATTGTCGCTATTTGCTGCCATTCATTTGTAGATGTTAATTGTTGTAATTGGGTAAAAAGTTGTAAATCTGGGTCAATTAATAATAAGCGATTAGTTGGAGAAGCATTAGCAATAAATTTATTAGTATGTAAATTTAATAAATTGTCTAACTGTTGAATTAAAGATAATAATTCTTGGGTTTTTAATATAGATAAATCGCCCTCTCCGTTGAGAATCTTTTCGATTTCTCGCGAGATTTGCGTACCAATTTCCAATTCAAACATACCCAACACACCCGCTAATTTATGTGCAGCTTGTACCGCAGATTGGCGTAATTCTGAGGTTAAATTAGCGGTTTGAATTGCAGTTGCAGCTTGTTGAATTACCTCCAACCGTTGCATGATTAATCCTTGATACTTATTCCATAAACCAGTCATTGCTGTTTGAAACTGCTGGTTGACAGCTTTTGCAGTATCAGTTGTGGCAATTGGCGTTTTCGGCGTTGCTTCTGGGGGAGGATGGAGACGATAACCCACCCCGTAAACATTTTCAATCCAATTACCTGCACCAACGGCTTTGAGTTTCTGACGCAACCATTTAATATGAGACTTAACAGTTTCTTCTTGGGGTGGATCGTCAAAACTCCAAAGATGTTCGATGATATTCCCCCGACTAAATACCCGCGTTGGGTTGCGCATCAACAACTCTAAGAGGCTGTATTCTTTTGGTGTTAAGTCTAAAAGTTTGCCACTGTAACTCACCTCATGAATACTCGGTTCTAAGCGCAGAGAAGCAATTTCTAGCACTGGGTTGCGACTAACTTCACCGCGACGCAGTAACGCCCTAACTCGCGCTTGCAACTCTTCCAAATCAAAAGGTTTAATGAGATAATCATCTGCACCTGCATCTAAACCACGGATGCGATCGCTTGTAGCTTCCCTTGCTGTCATCAACAAAATTGGCGCTGCACAGCCACTAGAACGCAGCCTTTGACAGAGAGTGATACCATCTAATTTCGGTAACCCTACATCTATCATAATTAGGTCATAACTGGCACTTTGGGAATATTCCCAGCCTATTTCTCCATCTTTGGCAATTTCCACAACATAATGTTGTTTATTTAAAGATTGCGACACAATACTTGTTAATACTTCATCATCCTCGATGAGCAAGATTCTCACTACCCAATCCTTTGTTCTACAGAGGGTTATACCCCTTAATGCTATTGAGATAATTGTGTAATATTTTTACTCCTATGTATCATTAATTTTAATTAGTCTTGCCTAAGAAATAATTCAATGATGAACCTAATTCATTGCACAGAGAGTAACAAAAGACAAGAATAAAGCTTAAGTAACAGGTTACTTGCAGGTTGAATATTTGCCTATTACTTATACTCTGTTAAAACCATGAGTTGCAAAAGTCACAGCTTACCGTAAATTTCAGTAAGAATGATTTAAATTTAACTAAAAAAAAATCATAACTACTCAGCTAAAACATCCGGTTTGCTTGGGTTTTTGCTGTTAAATGAAAATATGAATGCTGAAATTAATGTTTTGTGCGTTGAGGAGTCTGAGTGATTGTGAACGATGCTAAACCGGGAATAAATGTCATCCGAGATACATTTTTTCTAACATTTAGATACACGAATTTTTAGCATCGAATAACTTTAAGAACTAATAGACTTTTCTTAGTTACTTATTGCACAGTTAATAGTTTTTCATTGCTAACAACATGGTAGCAGGCAGGAACAACAAGATTTCATGTAAATTTATTGTGCGCTTTTAGCCTTGCTACTGAATGAAATTCCCAAACCACAGACGCGATTAATCGTGTCTCTAACAAACTACTGACATAGTTAGCAATTACACCAGGGTTTAACACCACGAACTGAGCTAGTACGAACTCAGTAAGCAAAAAATTGCGGTATGAATAAAATCATCAATTTGATTGACAGATTTTGAGCCGCTAAAAATAGCGCTGGCACAAAATACACAACCGCGATTATTTATATATACCTACGTAAATAGACCAAAAAATGTAAAGATTGGTCGATTTTTGCCATGAGTTTGTAAAGGAACAGTAAAGGATATATCGGCATTTTGGCAGGTTTTACTAGGAGATATCGGATATTAATAGATTGTACGAATAGTTATTGATATTCATACACATAGTTGCTATCTACCGAAAACTCCTAGAGCTAGGTTCATCCTAAAATAGGTGAATTTGCCAGCAATTTTACTTAGTAGGAAATCATCATACATGGTATTAACACTGTCTTCTCAAAACGTTATCCAGTATCTGCAAGATGCAGGGCTGTGTAGCTCAGAAGATGGAACAGCAAATGAATCTGAGTTACCAGATGGTAGTAAAAATTTCAATTTATTAGTTAATCTGGTAGGTAATAGCAAACTACTGGTTAAACAAGAACGTCAGCAAAATCTAGCAGAAACAACTCATGAATTTTTTAATGAGTGGTTGTTTCACCAATTGCTACAACAGTTTCCGGTGATTGGTAATATTTCTGCGATCGCATCTTTAGTAGTACATTTTGATGAGGATAATTCCATCCTTGTTCGCAACTACTTAAGCGATTATCAAGAACTAGGGGATTTTTACCACAAAAATGATATTTTTCCCCAAGAAATTGCTCAAGCTATTGGTACGACTTTAGCAGCGCTACATCGTGCGACTTTCAACCGCCGAGAGTACCGCGATTTTATGGCGACTGCACCCCAAGGGCAATTTCGCTATCATTTCTATAATCCCGCCCAAGGTATCGAATCGATTACACCGGAGATTTTTGGCAGAATTCCCAGCGCCGCCTTAAAGTTTTATACTCTATGTCAGCGTTACGAAAGCTTAGAATCGGCAATTGCAGATTTAGCCTATGAATGGAATCCTTGCTGTCTCACTCATAACGATTTGAACTTAACCAACATTTTGGTGCATTCTCGCTGGCAGCAGCTTGATAATTGCTTGGTAAGATTAATTGACTGGGAAGCTTGCTCATGGGGAGATCCCGCCTTTGATTTAGGTAGTATCATCGCCAGCTATTTACAAATTTGGCTTTCGAGTTTGGTAATAGATTCCTCTTTAACATTAGAAGAATCTCTGCAACTGGCGGTAACACCTTTGGAGAGTTTGCAACCTGCAATTTTGGCTTTAATCAGGAGTTATCTTGATGCTTTCCCGATGATTTTAGAATACCGTCGCGATTTTATTTTGCGCGTGGTACAGTTTGCTGGATTAGCCTTAATTCATCAAATTCAAGACAAAATTAAATGTCGTAAAGATTTTGATGATAGCGACATTTATGTGCTGCAAGTTGCCAAAAATTTATTGACTATACCAGAAAAAGGTGTGCTAACTGTTTTCGGAATTTCCCCAACAGAAATATTACAACCAGTGGTGAAAGTCGAGAAAGTTACACAGCCAGAACGCGAGAAGCAATTAGTTCGCCTTTATTACGAAAAAACCCGCCTACGCGGTTGTTAAGCTATATTAGCCGAACTACATAACATGCAAAATATTAACTTTTGCATTTGAAGTTTTTATTCTATTTCCTCACACAGAATCTTCTATTACTTGACGTTGGTATCAGGGAAATCCGCTATTGACTATATGTTGGTTGTTGCATACCAATTCAGAATTACAAACTTGTACTGAGCTTGTCGAAGTATTACGAATTGGTAAACATTCCCCCTTCTGAATTTTGAGGTTTTAATTCAATGGTATATTCTTCTGTCGATCAACCACTGACTTCGCTGTTTGATATTGCTAGCAATATTCAAATTGAATCGAATTTTTCGATTCATCACCCAAATTATCAGCCTTTTGCTTTACCAGCCAAAGTAGCAGATAGATTTCAGCAAAATTCGCCAGATTTGCAGCATAAGTATTTAACTTTGTTATTGCGGAATTTTCTGTATGGTATCTATTACAACGGATATCTGCAAAATATTTTGGCAGTTAATGGTGATGCGACACAGAATTTACCACACCAAAATTTAGAAAATAGTTCCGCTTTAGGAATTGATGGGGAATTTTACGAACGCCTACATAATTGCAATCACGGTACTGGTTATTTTGATCCCAATTGGGAAGTATTGCGTCAAGAACCTGATGGTAGTATTGCGGTAATTAAAGGTGGTTTAACTTTATATATTGAGCCAGATTGTCATCTTAAACCCCAATCTCGCAAAGCCAAAGCAGGGGATTTAGTAGCAATATGGATGCCAAAAAATCGCATTCAAAACGGCTGTTATTTAGCAGTCAGCAATTTTGGACAACTAAAACAAGATAATCCAGATGCAGATTTAGGTACAGGACGAATCTATTTTAATATCACACCATTTGGTGCGATCGCGCTCATGGATAGTCTGACAATGGAACTCAACGAAGCTGGTATTCCCTTTAGTTTCCAAGTTCCCTACAATCCCTCAGCATACGAACGCTACGATTCTGGGATACTTTATTTTGAACCTCACAACTATTGCGCAATTCGTGAAGTTTTGCAAACTGTTTATACAGAACATGAATCGCATTTTAACCCCGAAATTCCCTTGTTTACCAAATATTTAGCCCCAGGATTGGGTTTAGCTGAAGAACCAATTAAAAAGTTTGCTGCACAAGAAAGTTTTGGCATGAATCGTTGTCAAATTGTTGCTAATGGTTTACTCGAAGCTTGGCAAAATGGTAAGAATGCTTTAGACGAAAGAATGTACGCCATTAACCGTCACTTTAATAGACATTTAGTAGACGTACAGCGTCCTTACCTCAATCCTCGTTCTGAAGATATTTACTCTCCATTACACTAATTGTTGTGTTTGGGCTAGAAAATACTGAGTTACGGTAAGATGATTTATAGCAGGCGATCGCCTGCTATTTTTATGCTGAAATTTTTGCATCAATAAATATGCCATTCACTTATAACCGTAGCGTTCGCTTCCAAGATACCGATGCTGCTGGAGTAGTGTATTTTGCAAATATTTTAGGGATTTGTCATGAAGCTTATGAAGAATCTCTAGAAGCAGCAGGTATTGATTTAAAAGCTTTTTTTAGCAACCCTGCGATGGCTTTTCCCATTGTTCATGCTAATGTGGATTTTTTACGTCCTATATTTTGTGGCGATAAGTTGTTAGTTAATTTAATGCCGCAAAAATTAGACGGAGAAAAGTTTGAAATTGCTTATGAAATTTCTTTGGCTGATTTGTTAGTGGCTAAGGCAATTACTCGGCATGTTTGTATTGATGTGAGTAGTAGAACTAAACAAAAATTGCCTAGCGAAATAGTCAATTGGTTGGAAATGAACCGCAGAGACACAGAGGAAGCAGAGAGAAGAAAAGCTAGAGAAACGATTTGATCCTCTTGTGTTTGCGTTTTTTGTGTCTTCGCTCCTCAGTAAATTTCCAACCCAACAAAAAATCCCCCACCTTGCGGTGAGGGATTTTTTTAATCACCTACAAAACTAGTAGCCAGATCAACCGAACTTACCAGCAGTAGAAGCGATTAGGAATGCTGCGTAGGTGAGAACATAGCCCACAGCAAAGTGAGTTAGACCAACCAAACGAGCTTGAACGATGGAGAGTGCAACGGGCTTGTCTTTCCAGCGAACTAGGTTAGCTAGAGGAGTGCGCTCGTGTGCCCAAACAAGGGTTTCAATCAACTCTTGCCAGTAACCTCTCCAGGAGATGAGGAACATGAAGCCTGTTGCCCAAACTAAGTGTCCGAATAGGAACATCCAAGCCCAAACAGACAAGTTATTCACGCCGTAGGGGTTGTAACCATTGATCAACTGAGCAGAGTTAGCCCAGAGGTAGTCACGGAACCAGCCCATGAGGTAGGTGGAGTTTTCGTTGAACTGAGCAACGTTACCTTGCCAAACACCCAGGTGTTTCCAGTGCCAGTAGAAGGTTAACCAACCTACTGTATTCAATGCCCAGAACAGAGCTAGATAGAAAGCGTCCCAAGCAGAGATGTCGCAAGTACCGCCACGACCAGGGCCGTCGCAAGGGAATGCATAACCGAAGTCCTTTTTATCGGGCATCAGCTTGGAGCCACGAGCATCCAAAGCACCCTTAACGAGAATCAAGGTGGTGGTGTGCAGACCAAGAGCGATCGCGTGGTGTACCAAGAAATCGCCAGGGCCAATTGTTAAGAACAGAGAGTTGGTGCCAGCATTGATTGCATCTAACCAACCAGGTAACCACACGTTAGCGTAGTTAGGATAAGCTGTGTAAGCTACGCTCTCAGGGTTGGACAACAGTACATCCAATCCGTAAAGCACTTTACCATTAGCTGCTTGGACAAACTGAGCAAATACTGGCTCAATCAGGATTTGTTTTTCAGGTGTACCGAAAGCAACTACTACGTCGTTGTGAACGTATAAGCCTAGAGTGTGGAAGCCTAAGAATAGAGATACCCAGCTGAGGTGGGAAATAATCGCTTCTTTGTGCTTGATCACGCGGTCTAGTACGTTACCTTTGTTTTGTTCGGGGTCGTAGTCACGAACCCAGAAGATAGCGCCGTGAGCAAAAGCACCAACCATCAAGAAGATGGCGATGTATTGGTGGTGGGTGTACAACGCTGCCTGTGTGGTGTAGTCCTTAGCGATGAACGCATAGGAAGGCATGGAGTACATGTGCTGCGCTACCCAAGAGGTGAGAACACCCAAGGTTGCTAGGTGCCAACCTAATTGGAAGTGCAGGGAGTTGTTGTAGGTGTCGTATATACCTTGGTGAGGCATATTGAACGGGCCTTCAACAGGTCTGCCAAAGAAGGTTTTGGCATTCATCATTTCTTTGATGCTGTGACCAATACCAAAGTTGGTACGGTACATGTGACCAGCAACAATGAAGAGTACAGCGATCGCTAAGTGGTGGTGAGCAATGTCAGTCAACCACAGAGCTTCTGTTTGGGGATGGAAACCACCTAAGAAAGTCAGGATTGCAGTTCCTGCACCTTGGGAGGTACCGAAAATATGACCTGCTGTGTCAGGGTTTTGGGCGTAAACACCCCAGTTACCAGTGAAGAATGGCTGTAAGCCTGCTGGGTGGGGAGGGGTATTTAAGAAGTTGTCCCAACCTACGTGCTGTCCGCGAGCTTCGGGGATCGCAACGTGGATTAAGTGACCAGCCCAAGCCAAAGAGCTAACGCCGAACAAACCAGCTAAGTGGTGGTTCAAGCGAGATTCAGCATTCTTAAACCAAGCCAAGCTAGGACGATATTTCGGTTGCAAGTGCAACCAACCAGCAAACAGTAACACTGCTGCGAACAACAACAGGAAGATAGAACCTGCGTAGAGGTCAGCGTTTGTCCGCATCCCTTGGGTGTACCACCAGTGGTAAATACCCGAGTAGGTAATGTTTACTGGATTGCTAGCGCCAGCTTGAGTGAAAGCTTCGATCGCTGGTTTACCGAAGTGAGGGTCCCAAATTGCGTGAGCGATGGGACGGATGTGAAGGGGATCTTTGATCCACTGTTCAAAGTTACCTTGCCAGGCTACATGGAACAGGAGGCTGGAAGCCCACAGGAAGATGATTGCCAAGTGACCGAAGTGAGTGGCGAAAATCTTTTGGTAAAGATTTTCTTCAGTCATGCCATCATGGCTTTCAAAGTCATTGCCTGTTGCGATCGCATACCATATCCGACGAGTAGTCGGGTCCTGTGCGAGATCCTGGCTAAATTTTGGAAATTTTGTTGCCATAGGTGTGATAATTCCTCTGACCTTTAGCCATCAGGTTTCAGCTTCATTTTGGATTTTAGATGTTTGGTATAGATTTTCGATTTTGGGCTAAATCTCCAATCTTTCCCTGGTTTGGCAGTTGCTCTTTGCGGATTATTCCCAGAGCAAGCTGCCTCACCAAAACCCTCAATTCGCTGATTGCTATCCTACTGAAAGAATATGTGCGTGGAAGAATGCCCAGGTGGTAGCAATTCCTCCTAAGAGGTAGTGAGCTACACCTACTGCCCGACCTTGAGTGATGCTCAAAGCGCGAGGTTGAATAGCTGGTGCTACCTTCAGTTTATTATGCGCCCAAACGATGGACTCAATTAGTTCTTGCCAGTAGCCGCGACCACTGAACAGGAACATTAAGCTGAATGCCCATACAAAGTGAGCGCCTAAGAAGATTAGACCATAAGCAGACAGCGCACTTCCGTAGGAGTTGATTACTTGTGAAGCTTGTGCCCACAAGAAGTCACGCAACCAACCGTTGATTGTGATGGCACTTTGGGCAAAGTTACCACCAGTAATGGTTGTCACATTACCTGCTGCGTCTACTGTTCCCCAAACATCAGATTGCATCTTCCAGCTAAAGTGGAAAAGTACAATTGACAGGGAGTTGTACATCCAGAATAGTCCTAAGAATATGTGATCCCAACCAGAAACTTGGCAGGTACCACCACGACCAGGACCGTCGCAAGGGAAGCGGAAGCCCAAGTTAGCCTTGTCTGGAATCAGACGAGAACTACGAGCAAATAGCACGCCCTTGAGCAGGATGAGAACAGTTACGTGAATGGTAAAGGCATGAATGTGGTGAATTAAGAAGTCTGCTGTACCTAAAACAATAGGAGCAGCTGCTACTTTACCACCTACAGCCAAAATACCACCGCCAAAGACATAGCTGACCGGTTCTAGAGCATTAGGTGCAGTTGAACCAGGAGCTAAGGCATGGATATTTTGTATCCATTGTGCAAATACTGGCTGCAACTGAATTGCTGTATCGGAGAACATGTCTTCAGGACGACCCAATGCACGCATTGTGTCGTTGTGGATGTACAGTCCAAAGCTGTGGAAGCCGAGGAAAATTGACACCCAGTTTAAGTGAGAGATAATCGCATCGCGGTGACGAATCACCCGATCCAATACGTTGTTTTGGTTCACAACGGGATCGTAATCCCGAACCATGAAGATAGCCGCGTGAGCAGCGCCCCCAACGATTAGGAAACCGCCAATCCAAATATGGTGAGTAAAGATACACAACTGTGTAGCGTAATCAGTTGCCAAATATGGATAGGGTGGCATCGCGTACATGTGGTGCGCGACGATGATTGTCAAGGAACCATAGAAGGCAAGGTTAGTTGCCAACTGAGCGTGCCAAGATGTGGTCAGGTTTTCGTAAAGACCTTTGTGGCCTTCGCCTGTAAACGGACCTTTATGGTTTTCGAGGATCTCTTTGATGCTGTGACCGATACCCCAGTTGGTGCGGTATTGGTGACCAGCAATGATAAACAGTACAGCGATCGCTAAGTGGTGATGAGAAATATCGGTCAACCACAAGCCGCCTGTTACTGGGTTGAGACCACCCTTAAAGGTGAGGAAGTCAGCGTAAGCGCCCCAGTTCAAGGTGAAGAACGGTGTTAACCCATTCGCAAAGCCAGGGAATAGGTCGATCAGCACGCTCTTGTTCAGGATGTACTCGTGAGGTAAGGGGATATCTTTAACAGCTACCCCTGCATCCAATAGCTTGTTGATTGGTGCGGACACGTGAATTAAGTGTCCAGCCCATCCCAAGGAACCACAACCTAGCAATACTTGTAGGTGGTGATTTAGCATTGACTCCACATTCTGGAACCATTCCAGTTTAGGAGCACGCTTGTGGTAATGGAACCAACCAGCAAACAGGAACAAGCCTGCCAATACTAAACCGCCAATAGCAGTGCAGTAAAGCTGGAATGAGTTGGTAATACCCCAGCCGCGCCAGATATGGAACCAACCAGAGGTGGTTTGAATCCCATAGAAGCCGCCGCCGAGATCGGCATTCAATATGTCTTGTCCGACAATTGGCCAAACTACTTGCGCACTAGGCTTGATGTTTAGAGGGTCACTCAACCAAGCTTCGTAGTTGGAAAACTTAGCGCCGTGGAATATCATCCCGCTCAACCAAATGGTCACTACGGCTAGGTGACCGAAGTGGGCAGCAAATATCTTGCGGGAGATTTCTTCTAGATCGCTTGTATGTGTATCAAAATCGTGGGCGAGGGCATGTAGGTTCCAAATCCATGTGGTGGTTTTGGGACCTCTAGCTAAAGTTCTGTCGAAGTGACCTGGTTGTGCCCATTTCTCAAATGAGGTAGGTACTGGATCGTTATCGACTATTACTTTTGCTTTTTTCTCCTCTCGCTCCGGAGGACTAATCGTCATTCGACCTCCTCTCTAGATAAGGAATGAGGAATCAGGAAACCACAAAGTAAACCATTACCGCATCCTCCAGAAAATTCTGGGGGGCGATGAAGACCCGATGTGGAAGTTTGTTTCTGTTGAATTATAAAGTCTTAACTTGTACATTGTTGGAGATAATTTAACAATAATTCAAAATCACCAGAATATCTGTCCAATCTGCCTTTGAACTTCAAAACAATGGACAAAAAGTCAATAGATTATTCATTTAATTTACAAACAAACACAATTCGTAAAAATTATAGGTTTTTGGCGTACAGTAAGGATTTTGACTGTTGCGCTTGCTACTGTTAGCCTTAAATTACGATTAGCAAAAAACTCTCAAATAAATGCCATCTTCATGGTATGTCGCCGAAAATGGCGAATGCTAAATTTATTTTTCCTGGTAAGTCAGGGAAGCTGAGGTAACATCGGTAGTAAAGGCGGAACTTGATGTAAATTTATCCGTCTACAGTTCGGACTTTCTTATTCCACTGCTACCTTGGCATTTGCTCAATGTGGATACAGCAGTAAAAATTTTGGGCTATAGTTCCCTATGGACAGTTTGAGCCAAAATAATTTGGCAGTTCTTGAAGACATCGCTGGGTAGAAGGCATGAACTCTTGGCAGAAAAAAGTTTTAGAGAATCTCCTCCCCCGGAGGTTCCCTATGGTGAAATTGCTGATGACATTGTTAATCATCTTGAGTTTGGCAGGGTGTGGTGAAAAAGCTGTCAGCCAAGATGTATCTTTGGGTGATAGGGGTAAGCCGCAACAGATTGCCAAAGAGTTTGCAGAAGTTTCCCCACCCGATACAATTCAAGAACTACGCCCAGCGTTGGAAGTCTACCAGCCACAGGTGACAATAATTACACCAAAAGCTGAGGAAGTCCTGCAAGAAAATCAAGTTACAGTCCGCTTGCAGGTGAAGGATCTACCCATATTTAAGAACCCAGAACTGAAATTAGGGACTCATCTGCATGTAATTCTTGATAATCAGCCTTATATACCTGTTTATGATTTAAATCAGCCCCTGGTGTTATCAGACTTAGCTCCAGGTACTCATACTTTGCGTGTCTTTGCCTTACGCCCTTGGGATGAAAGTTTTAAAAATGAAGGTGCTTATGCCCAGATACAATTTCATATTGTTACCAAAACTGAAGATAACAACCCCGATCCATCTCTACCGTTGTTAACTTACAGCATTCCCCAAGGTGATTATGGCGCAGAACCTATCTTACTGGACTTTTACCTCACTAATGCCCCTTTGCACCTTTTAGCGCAAGATAACCCCAAGGATAATCTCAGTGATTGGCGGATTCGTTGCACGATTAATGGTGAAAGCTTCATTTTGGATCGTTGGCAACCTGTTTACCTCAAAGGCTTTAAACCTGGTAAAAATTGGGTAAAACTGGAATTTCTCGATAATCAGGGTAATCCTGTCAAAAATGTCTTCAATACCACAGTGGGAATAATTAACTACCAACCTAATGGTAAAGATACCCTTTCGAGAATTGTGAGAGGAGAATTGACAGCAGATGAGGTACGTAGCATTGTAGACCCAAATTATACTGCTAAAGTACCAACACCAGAACCCACACCAGAACCACAGCCAACTCCAGAAGTTAAGGTTCCAGAAACAACGATAACACAGCCTACTGAATCAAAACAGCCAGAACCGATAATAGAACCACAACCAGAAATAACACCAACTCCTGAAGCTACTCAGTTACCAGAAAAACCAAAATCTGGCGGATATTTCCAGCGTCGTCCTCGTCCAGTGGCTACACCGTCTCCTAGCGAGTCGCCAATACAACCAGAGGTAACGCCGACGCCGACTGTTACAGAGTCGCCGCAACCAGAGGTAACGCCGACGCCGACTGTTACAGAGTCGCCGCAACCAGAGGTAACGCCAACGCCAACTGTTACAGAGTCGCCGCAACCAGAGGTAACGCCAACGCCAACTGTTACAGAGTCGCCGCAACCAGAGGTAGAACAGCCTTTAACAACGCGATTAAGCAAATATTTTCAGCGTCGTCCACGTCCTACGCCCCAACTTTCGCCTAGTGTAGCGCCCAATACACCAGAAATTATTGATTCTCCCGTAACTCAACCAATTGCGCCATCACCAGAGGCTACCCCGATACCTCAACCACAGGTAAACCAAACTGAAGAAAAATCGCCTAACTTTTCCCTTACCGAATAGCGCTAGAGGAATTATATTTTTTGAGCCAGTTGAAAAGCACTGAGGTAGGAAATCTCAATCCTACCTTTGAATTTTTTGTCTATCACTTCGCTAATATCTGTAAACAAAGCATCTCGTGTCTGGGCTTCTAGTGCTAAGTAGGGGGAGTAGGTACTTAAAAGAGTTAGATAATCATTAGTATTTAAAGTGACATTACACTCCCTATGTTCGCATACCAAGTTTTTAAATAGACCAGAATCTAGGATATTCTGTCCAAATCCTCTAACTATTTCTTCCTGAGTAGCTTTATCTTCATATCGCGCTAGAGATGGGGCGTGTTGTTGATAAACCTCATGTAATGCTTGATAAATTTCATCAGGCGGTTGGGGTGTCATATTCCACAACAATATTAGATAGCCACTATCTTTTAAAGCATCAGCTGCTTTTTGATACTTAATCTCAGGTTGTATCCAATGAAAAGCTGTGGCTGCTAAAACTGCATCAAATTTAATAGTTTCTAGCTTCCACTCTTCAAAGAAACTATTGTGAAACTGTATAGATAAATATTGTGAACAGTTCTGTCTGGCGAAGCTACACATTTCCTGGTTTGGTTCTAGACAGACTATGGAAAAGCCTAGTTGTGCAAAGGCGATTGTTGCAATTCCTGTACCGCATCCTATCTCAAGAATGATGGCATCATTGGCAAGATGGGCTAACTCAACAGCACGAGAAATTATATCCTGGTGATAGCGTGGTCTGGCTTGATTGTAGGCATCTGCTACTTTTGTATACCAGCTTTTTCTTTGTGCTGCATCTTTAGCATAATAGTCAGGTTGTGGTGACAAATTTTTCATTGCTCATTATCCAAAAATACTCAACTCTAGTTGCTGTGCTAAAGTTTCAACAAATGCTAGCCCAGCTACCGGATTACCTACAGTATCTAAGGCAGGGCTGTAACAAGCGATCGCTCCTGCGCCTGGTATTATTGCTAACAGTCCACCACCTATGCCCGATTTCATTGGTAAACCGATTCTGACAGCAAACTCAGCAGATGCTTCATATAATCCGCAGGTTAACATTACAGCATTAACTATTCGGCGGTTTTTTGCGGATATTACCCCATCTCTCGTAGCTAAGAGTTTGCCAATTAAAGCTAAGTCTTCTACCTGTCCCGACAAGCTGCATATTTGTTCGTATGTGTCAAGAGCTATTTCTGGATTATCGAGATACTGGGTTTCTGCTAAATAATTAGCGATCGCTTGATTTGCTGGCGAACGTGTTAAGCGAACTGAAGCAAGCATTAATTCATCTAACTTTAGCTGACAACCTGCTAATTGGTTCAGCCATTGACACAAACGCTGAGTGCGATCGCTAGCATTATCCCCTGGTAATTTATCTGCTAAAGTAATAGCGCCACTGTTAATCATCGGATTGCGGGGGTAACCGCGATCGGCAATTAATTGATCTAAAGAATTAAACGGTGCTTGCGATGGTTCAATTCCTACCCATTGCAAAACCTTCTCTGCACCGAACATTTCTAACAGATAGAGTAGTGAAAACGCTTTAACTACACTCATGAGTGGGAATACACAAGCTGTATCGCCAACACTGTAATTTTGTCCCGTGACACAACAGATGTGAACCGCAAACCAATAGGGATTAGCCATGTTTAATCGCGGAGTGCGATCGGCTACTCGTCCGCGATGAACATAGGATTTAGCTTGCTCAACCCAAGTTGATAATTCTGTAAGATTTATTGCTGTAAGCTTTGTCAAAATTGGCACGTATTTAAGACGATTTACCCATAAACTTTAGGCTATAGCAAAGTTAGATTCTATATCTACTTCTGGTTCATAACCCTTAGTCAATTGTTCAATAGCGCGATCGATTAAATCTAAACCTTGATTAACATTTTCCACTAAACTTAACTGTCCACGTAAATCAGCAGCACCGACAAAACCTTTAGCGTACCAAGTCATGTGCTTACGGGCTTGACGGACACCGCGATCGCCTTTATATTCCCACAAAGCTTGTAAATGATCTCTGGCACATTCTAAACGCTGAATCGGAGTAGGTGGCGTTAACAGTTCTCCAGTTTTCAAGAAATGATCGACTTCTCCCACTAAAAACGGATAACCTAAAGTTCCGCGAGAACACATTACCCCATCAGCACCAGTTTGTTCTAAACATTTCACCGCCGCTTCTACAGAGAATATATCCCCGTTGCCAATCACTGGAATAGAAAGTACTTCCTTTACACGGGCAATCCATTCCCAACGTGCATTACCATTGTATCCTTGGGCACGAGTGCGTCCGTGGACGGTGATCATTTGTGCGCCAGCGTCTTCCATGCGTTTGGCAAAATCAAGAATTGTAATTTCTTTATCATTCCAGCCAATACGAGTTTTAACTGTTACTGGGACATCAACAGCCTTCACCACTTCCCGCACAATTGCTTCTGCAACTTCTGGCTGACGTAACAGCGAAGAACCACCGCCATTTTTGGTAATTTTATTAACTGGACAACCCATATTAATATCAACAGTATCCGCACCTTCCGCGACAGCTTTAACTGCGGCTTCTGCTAAAAAATCTGGGCGACAGTCAAATAACTGTATGCTAATTGGTCGTTCCTTGGGGTCTACCTCCATAATTTTCGGTAACTGTTTCACATAGTGCAACCCCGTAGCATTTACCATTTCTGTGTACATCATCGAATCTGGCGCGTAGCGACGTACCAAACGGCGAAATACCAAATCTGTGACTCCAGATAAAGGCGACTGTAAAACCCGGCTGTTGACTTCAAAGGAGCCGATTTTCAGAGGTTGGGAAAGTCTAGCTTGCAGGCTAGGAGAAAGAGTAAGCATATAAACAATCCAAAATGTCAACTTATTGATATTTCTTAATTAAAATACGAATTTAGCGATCGCCAAATTTTCGATAATTTTAGTCACATCACACTTAGTGCTGTGAGGGTAATAATTTTCCTTGTTGTATAAGTCTAGTCAGAGATTTTAACGCCGATCAATTATCTATCATTCTGAGTTTTTGCTTGTTGTGCAGCATTTCTCACTTGTGCAATATCCAAATTCAAAGCTTGGGCAATTTGTTCAATTGTCAAACCTAACATTAGCATTCCAGAAATAGCATTTAAATTCGCTTCCTCAATACCTCTTTGTCTACCTTCTTCAATACCTTTTTGTCTGCCTTCTTCCTGTGCTTCTTGATAAACTCTTGTCTGCTTCAACTCACTTAAACCAAACATACTCTCTATCTCCTCTCGACTCATAGTAGGAAACTTATAAACCAAGATTGTCTCTATTAATTCTAGTAACTGTCGCTGTTTTGATTCGGTGTTAATTTCCTGTTGGGTTCTGTTGATTAATTCCCTAGCACTTACAACTGCTGTATCTTTATCTTCCAGAACTAATTTAATAGTAGCAATACCAACTGGCAATGATGCTATTTCACCTAATTCATCCAGATAGATCCGACTGATACGCTGACTGGTGAATAATTCACTGTAATTATTGATATCTGATATATCTAGACTGCGCGTTGGATAAATGACTACTCCCCGCCAAGAATTTTTTGGTTGGTTTTGACGTAGGTATAAATAAATTTCCGAAACTAGGCGCGAATAAATTTCTGCGTCAGGTTGAAATTGAACTTCCACAAAGTAAATCGGATTCTGTTCTCCTTGGATTGGAAGAAAAACACCATCAATCCGAAATGCAGTCTGCTTAATTTCCACAGAGGAAAATTGATAAGCCTCTGCATTGTCGGGAGGGTTACCAATTAATTCAAAAAAAATTTCTGGTAGTTCTTGAAAAAGGCGATAAAAGATGCTGTCAGTTTTCACTCTGGCTGGGCTGAAATTTGCGCTTTTGCGATTTTACCGCTTTTACGCTGTTAAATTGGCAGCAAAAAAATTCAATCCCAAAGTTTACCTATTGTTATGAGTCGATCGCGGTATTCAATACGAGTTACCCAATCTTCCGGCCAAGCAGCCATACCTAAATAAGCACCAGCAAACGCCCCAGTTAAACAAGCAATAGAATCAGAATCACCTGCTGTGACTGCTGCACGTCGTAGTGCAGCTAATGGTTCTTCGGGAAATAGTAAAAAGCATAATAAACCTGTAGCAAATGCTTCTTCTGCTACCCAACCATCACCAGTGGCTAAACAAGGATCGGCTTCGCGATTGGGATTTGCTAATGCATTGTTGAGGCGATCGAGTACAGCTAGACATTCATCCCAGCCACGACTAATAAATTCCTCTGGTGTATTGATGTAGGAACGCTGCCAAAGCGAACCTAGCCAATCATGATGATAAACTGAGCGCTGACTCTGGGCATATTTGTAAAGTCGGGAAGGTAAACTTTGTGGATCGCCACCATTAATCAGATCTGCGATCGCAGTTGCGGTTAAATCAGAAGCAGCCAAAGCTGTAGGATGACCATGTGTTAATGCAGCTTGAAATTGTGCGATCGCTCCACAAGTATTTACATCTAATCCCAACAAACCCACAGGCGCAACCCGCATATTTGCACCACAACCTTTAGAATTTACCCTAGTTGCTTCCTGCCAAGGTATCCCAGTTGCTAAAGCTTTACAAGCACCTAAACAAGTCATCCCAGGTGCACGATTATTATCTGGACTATTCAACCACTCAACAAAGTTACGTCTAAGCGCTGCTTCCAAACTAGTTACATTCCAGTTTGCTGAGTCAGCCTCAATTAACGCCTGCGCCACAGCTAAAGTCATTTGCGTATCGTCAGTCACCAGTGCTGGATTCCCTTCTGGTACTTGGGGCCCCTGAGGTGGAAAGCGACGACAGATTTCTGCAACGCTGAGAAATTCCGTCACAGCACCCAAAGCATCACCAAGAGCCAGCCCAAATAAACATCCAGAAGCACGACGCATACAATTTTTTCCCCACCCACAGTCAGTGAATAAACCGACAAAAAAGACTAATCACAAATGACCAATGACTATTGACCATTGACTATTGACCATTGACTTCTCAACAACTGACAACTGACCACTAACTACTGACAAACATTATAAAGACGGCAAACCCCACTTTGATTTTACGGTTCGCCCCAATTCCTGAAAGTATTAATTCTCATACATTAGTACAGTGTGCAAGCGAATTAATCCATGAGCCAACTCAATGCATCGTCAAGTTGAACCGTCCCTTAACAGGTTCGGGAAACCCCCTTTAATGAACTGACTACATAAGCTCAGTATATATATCAGCATAGTATTGGGTCTCATGCCCCAAAAAACCCCACCAAAGGTATTCATGCTGAACTGGCTGCATTAATCAACACAGTTGGTTCAAAAATTTAGACCTTAATAAATCTCATTCATTTGTAGTTATACGGAGCCAGCAGTTAAAATGGCAAAGGTAGTTGGAATAGACTTAGGTACAACAAACTCCTGCGTAGCAGTCATGGAAGGTGGTAAACCCACGGTTATTGCTAACGCAGAGGGTTTTCGGACAACACCATCTGTTGTAGCATTTGCGAAAAACGGCGATACTTTGGTTGGGCAAATCGCTAAACGTCAAGCGGTGATGAACCCAGAAAACACTTTCTACTCTGTAAAGCGCTTTATTGGTCGCCGCTTTGATGAAGTTACAAACGAAGCTACAGAAGTTTCTTATAAAGTACTCAGCAGTAGCGGTAACGTTAAGGTAGACTCTCCTGGAGCTGGTAAACAATTTGCTCCTGAAGAAATTTCTGCTAAGGTTCTGCGCAAACTAGTTGAAGATGCTAGTAAATATCTGGGTGAAACTGTTACACAAGCTGTAATTACTGTTCCGGCTTATTTTAACGACTCTCAGCGCCAAGCTACAAAAGACGCTGGTAAGATTGCTGGTATTGAAGTTCTGCGGATTATCAACGAACCTACAGCCGCTTCTCTCGCTTACGGATTTGACAAGAAGAGTAACGAAACCATTCTGGTATTTGACCTTGGTGGTGGTACCTTCGACGTATCTGTCTTAGAAGTTGGTGACGGCGTATTTGAAGTACTAGCAACATCTGGTGATACCCACCTTGGTGGTGATGACTTCGATAAGAAAATTGTTGACTTCTTAGCTGAACAATTCCGCAAAGAAGAAGGTATCGATTTACGTAAAGATAGACAAGCCTTACAGCGTTTAACTGAAGCTGCTGAAAAAGCGAAGATTGAACTTTCTAGCGTTACCCAAGCGGAAATTAACTTACCATTTATCACCGCTACCCAAGACGGGCCTAAGCACCTGGATACAACTCTAACCCGCGCTCAGTTTGAAGAACTCTGCTCAGACTTAATCGACCGTTCCCGCATCCCTGTAGAAAACGCTCTCAGAGATGCCAAGCTAACCAAAGAAAATATCGATGAAGTGGTACTCGTGGGCGGTTCTACCCGGATTCCCGCAGTACAACAGTTAGTGAAGCGGTTGTTAGGTAGAGATCCTAACCAAACTGTTAACCCTGATGAAGTGGTAGCCGTTGGTGCTGCTATTCAAGCCGGCGTATTAGCTGGTGATGTTACTGGTATCTTGTTGTTAGACGTAACACCATTGTCTCTAGGTGTTGAAACCTTGGGTGGTGTGATGACCAAGATTATTCCTCGTAACACCACAATTCCTACCAAGAAGTCTGAAGTCTTCTCCACAGCAGTTGATGGTCAAAGCAATGTAGAAATCCACGTTCTTCAAGGTGAACGGGAATTTGCTAACGATAACAAGAGTCTGGGAACCTTCCGCTTAGATGGTATTCCTTCTGCACCACGCGGTGTCCCCCAAATTGAAGTTATCTTTGACATCGACGCTAACGGTATCCTCAACGTTACTGCAAAAGACAAAGGTACTGGTAAGGAACAATCCATCAGCATCACCGGTGCTTCAACATTAGATAAAAACGATGTTGACCGGATGGTGAGAGAAGCTGAACAAAACGCTTCTTCTGATAAGGAACGTCGTGAGAAGATTGAACGCAAGAACCAAGCTGATTCCTTGGCTTACCAAGCAGAGAAGCAACTGCAAGAATTAGGTGATAAAGTTCCTGCGGCTGACAAAACCAAAGTTGAAGGTTTGGTGAAAGACTTGCGCGAGGCTGTAGCCAAGGAAGATGATGAGCAAATTAAGAAGCTGACACCAGAATTGCAACAAGCATTATTTGCAGTTGGTAGCAACATCTATCAACAAGCTGGCGGTGCTGCGCCTGGTGCGCCTGGTGCAGGTGATGGCGGCCCCACCCCTCCTTCTGGCGGCGGTGATGATGTCATTGATGCTGACTTCACTGAAAGCAAATAATTTTCATAGCAATTGGTGGGGATGCGATCGCATCCTTACCCCCTATTACCCATCCAAGCATTAGCCTGGGTGGGAATTTTTTTATTTGATGACAGGACTTACGCAAAAATTGCCAAAAAGCTTAATTTATGGAACCGCCAAGACGCCAAGAACGCCAAGAGTTCGTAGAGTGTGCGTAAGTCCTAGATGAATTGCTAACAATGTCATTAATACCAATTCAAATAATGTTGGCGATACATTAATCTATTCTAGAGGTCAAGGCAATGCCTTGCCTCGATCATATATCGCATTCTTTTTTCAAATTGGTATAAGGAATAAATTTTGAAAGGTTTGAGAGTTAGTTTAAGATGATCGATTTGTTGCAAGAATAATTTTTTTCTCACGCAGAGACAGCAAGAGTAATGCAAAATTGTGGGCTGTAGGCGATCGCACTGCAATATCCAATACAAATTTCATTAGACAAGCCTTAAAAATAGGGGCTAGGGACTAGAGAAGATAGATTTTCATTGTTCCTTGTGAACGAAGTTCATGGAGTCTCTTGCATAAATATTTTTTTGTCTCACGCAGAGGCGCAGAGGTGCAAAGAAAAGCGCAAGAGTATGGTTGATAATAATTCATACAGAAGGCAATTGCTCTTATCTACCTTATTGTAACTTGATACTACAGGCGCAAATTTGGGAATCCTGAAATTAAGGTCATGATAATTTCAGGAAGGAAAATAACAGATGAAATACAAACAGATAAATCTTGATGATGAGAGAGGGCAGCACGTTAATTCCTTTTCAAAACAACCATTTCAACATCAGATTGAGGCGTTTGCAGCCCTGAATAAAACATTTAAGTTCGACAGTGAAAAAACAGGTAATGGACTACTGGTATTACCTACAGGTGCAGGCAAGACATTTACGGCTGTCAGATGGTTATGCAATCATGTAATTTCAAAATATATTAAAATTCTCTGGTTAGCGCCTTCTTTTTATCTACTAGATCAAGCAGCTGATACATTTGATGAAAACGCTAGAGAAATTTCTGAATCAAGAAAAACACTAAATATTCGCTGTGTTTCTAGTAATTCTGATCATGCTAAAACATCATCTATTGAAACAACAGACGATGTTTTGATGATGACAATGCAAACAGCAATTAAAAACTTGCATCTTGATGCTCTAGATAAATCAGGTGATTTAGTACATACAGCTTTTAGAAAATTTGTTGAAAGTTGCAGAGAAACAGGACTTTTTGTAGTAATTGATGAAGCGCATCATTCACCTGCTTACGGATGTAGGAATTTATTAATTGGAGATAAAGATTCAGCATTAGGATTGCGGAGTCTAATTCCACAGGTGCATTTTCTTGGACTAACAGCTACACCTACTTATACAGATAAGTCTAGAAGAGGTTGGCTATGGAAAATATTTAGTGATGAGATTATTTATAAAGCTGATAAAACTAGTCTAATAGCACAGAATATTATAGCTAGACCAAAGTATATAGAGATGCGGACTGGAAACACTATAGAAGTAGGCGATCAACTATATGATCACTTAGTAAAAAAACATAAAGATTTACCAGAAGAAATCATTCAAGAACTTGCAGAAAACCAAAAAAGAAATGACTTCATAATTAATACCTATGTAGCGAACAAGAATGTTTATGGCAAAACTATTATTTTTGTAGATCGGTGGTTTCAGTGTGTGTATTTAAAAGAACAGCTAGAAAAAAAGGGTGTGAAAGCAGATGCTATTTATTCTTATATAGATGTAGATCCTGGTTCTGCTGACGCACGTAATAAAAAAACGCAGGATAAAAATAAGGAAATTCTCAAACGGTTTAAAACTGGTAAAGATGAAGATGGAAATAGTGCACCAATTGATGTTCTTATCAATGTGCGAATGTTAACAGAAGGTGCTGATGTACCAAGTGTAAAAACAGTATTTATAACTCGCCAGACTACAAGCACTATTCTAATAACTCAAATGATTGGTAGAGCATTACGAGGTGAAAAAGCAGGAGGGAGTAGCGAGGCTAACATAGTTTTATTTGTAGATGACTGGAAACGTCTCATTGATTGGCCAGAGTTAGATGGTGGTACTGAGTGTAGTGATGAAAAGCCTTCAGTAATAGGTCATTATCCACTTGAATATATTTCAATTCGACTAGTTGAGGAGCTTTCTAGACAAATTGAAAGTGGTGGAGTATATACTCCACCACCTGTCTCAAAAATATTACCTGTTGGTTGGTATGAAACAGTAATAACGTATGCTGATGCTGATGATAACCATGATTCTATCGAAGCTTTTACTCAGTTTGTTATGGTTTATGACCATACTAAATCTAAGTTTGATTCGTTTATTTCTTCGATTATCTCCAATATACCAGATGAATGGTCTAAGGAATATCTTCAGGAAGAATGGATGGTACCTCAGATTGATCAATGGATTGATGAATGGTTTGATAAAAGTAATGATGATATAGGTAATAAACTTGTATCAGATTTGATCAATATTGTACGTCACATTTCTCAAAATCAAAATGAACCTGTATATCATCCATTTGAGGAGAGAGATATATACGACTTAGATAAATTGGTTGAAAAGGAAAAACTATTTGATTTTTCAATTGGAAGAATGGGTGAATACATAAAAAAAGAATTTAATGATCCTCATAAATTATGGAAAACTTTTTATAAGAATGTTGAACGATTCGACAGGGCAGTGTATGAAGCTATCCGTAACCGTGAAAAAAGAGACACTATAATTATTCCTCGTAAACCTGACACTGTAGAACCTGACATACGGGAATTAACTGAGGCAGAAAAAGAGCAAATCAAAAAAAGAGATGGTTGTACCTGTTTATGTTGTGGTGCTAAAGAAGGCATAAAAGTACGATTGCAAATAGATCATATAAAACCTGTCTCTGTTGGCGGTGAAACAAGTTTGGAAAACTCGCAAACATTGTGCAGTATTTGTAACAATTTTAAGAAAAGTCACGAAATTGATTTCCGTATCAATTCAACACAGCTTCAGCGACCAAAATTACTAAACTTGTCGTTGTCACAGAAAGATTGTAATCCTACAGAGGTTATAACAAGAATTGTAAACTTTTTCTACCACTGCAAAGCTATATCTCAAGTTAGTTGGCACGAAATGGAAAATGATAAATCCGACTCTTTTGTGACAATACAATTAAACACCGGGAATAATCCAGAGTGGTTACTTCAACATAAAGTAGAAATTATTCACTTCATCAAAAATGAGCTTGGTTATCATGTACAAGATATAAATGTCATTTCTCTCGTTACTAAGCAACCTGATACAGAAGAACTAAAGAAAGGAAGAGGTTATTACGATAGAAAAACAAAAATATATACAAATCCTGAAACAGGTGAGTCAGGTGATATTCAGTATTGGTCAGAAAAATTGGGGATGGGTTATTCGAGCTTTTGGCGCAGAATAATAAACTGGGGTGAAGATAATAATAAGACATTTCAGCCAATATCGTGTAAAGGTGATCCTAAGAAGTGTAACAAGTTCAATTCGGATGTTACCTATACCAGTACTGTCGCCATAACAAAAGAATTGGCACAAAAAATAGAAGAGGTGATTGCAAGTCAGGAGTATGAGTTTATCACAGATATATTTAAAGCTGCCGTTGATAAATTTCAGATACGGGAAGACCACAAGGAGTTATTAATTAGTAAAAAAAATCAGGGTGAGCGCGATAAGACAAAAACAGGTAAACTGATCACATTTAAGTTGAATGATGAACAGAAAGCTAAAGTTGACGAGTTAATTATGGTCAAGCAAAAGTGGCTTGAATATTCTGGAAATAAGCGGTTTGTATCACAATCTGAAGTGATAATGATTATCTTAAATGAGTTCTTTAATATGCCAACAACAGATGTTGAAATTAGTAAAAGTTCTCAAAGGTAAAATTATAGTTGACAGGAAATACCATTCTTTACTGCTAGATTCTAAAATTGCGATCGCTAAACTAAGTAGGTGGTTGGAATTAAATATAAGATTGACGTAGGTTGGGGAGCCACTGCGTTGGACGGGTTTCCCGGCTTGAAGCAAGTGGCGTTTGAGGAACGAAACCCAACACCAGCATAGGTTATGCTATCGCTAACCCATCCTACAAATAATTATGTCTCCCTACTTAATACGCCTAAAAACTCTAGCATTCTCAAGAGCAAATTTAATTTGTGCAGGTCGATGTTATGCCATAACATGCCGACGTATTCATCTAACAGCGCAATGTTATGCCATAACACGAGATGCTAGTATTCCATCAAGCCATATTCAGTATTTTACGTAATATTGCTTGGTCTTCTAGCTTAACTTTTAATCGCCCGTTTTCAATGTCGCGAATCCAGCTTTGGCTTTTACCTGTCAACTTAGCCAATTCTCGCTGCGACAGATTGAGGTTTTTTCGCGCTTGTAAAATTTGTCCGCCAAGTAAATCGCCTGTGGTTTTCGGCTGTCTTCTGGCTTTATTTAGCGTCCTTCTTGGCTTTTTATCTGAGTCTGAGTTTTGATGCTCCCATTCAATTGGTAAGTTAAAGGATAAAATTCGCGCATTCATGAGCAAATTCCACTTACCACGGGGGCCTGTATCTGTTAATCGGGTATCACCACCACCATCATTTGTCCAAAATTCTAACGCGGCTTCCGGATCTTCGGGAATATCGGCTAACTTTGCCCACAGGGGTTGAATGTTTGGCGGATAGGTAACTGGATCAAATATAGGTTTAATTCCATAATGATTGAGTATTTCTAAGTCGCTTTCAAATGTCCGCAGCAGACGTTTGCGTTCTTCTCGTTGTCTGGCGGCTAAAGTGACTTTTGCTTCCCCATAAGCAATACGCAGTAAGGTGGGAACAGTAATGCGTTGTTCTCTACCCATTTTGGTTTTAAACAACAACCACAGCATGAGTCTAGCTGTACCTTCATGTTGCTGCCAAATACTCATTACTGTAGTTAATAGTGTTTTAGGCAGAATACCATATTGATAAAATGCGGTGCGTTCCTTACAGGCTTGTTTATTTAAGAAATGCTGCGCCCATAGTCCAGCTTTAATTTTAAAAGTTAAGCCAATTAAGTATTTGCAGCCAATATCATCTTCTTGAAAGTGGTGTTCGATGTCAACTAAACGCCACAAGCGAGTACCAGCAATTGAGAATCCATTTATTCTACCTTGCGGCGGCCAGTCAATAGAAACAATCAAGGAACAAGCTTGCAGGACGATATTTTTCATTAATGCGAGTTTGACGTTTTTAGTCAAATCTTTGCGTTTTTCTAATCCTAAATATTTCTCTAGTTGACGTTCATCAATGGCGAATTCTTGCTCCCAAGGTTGCTCTAAAGCGGTAGCATGAGCCGCAAAAATTAAATGAACGCAAGCTGCTCTAATATCTAAAGCTTCAATAGCTTCAATATCTGTAGTGCGATTATTAGTATTACATGGGTCTTGGATATAAAATGCGATCGCGCCTTTACCTTGATTAACTTGGCGACTATAAGATAAGTGTCCAGCTTCATCAATTTCCCAATTTAAAGAAGTGCGTTGCGCGAGAACGTTACAAGCTTCCCAAATCACAATCGCTGACGCAAAAGCATTGTTTTTACCATTAGAAAATAAATCTGGGCTGGTAGCATCTCGCGGTTCTACTTTACATCTACCCTTTTTCGCTTGCCAAGGAATTGGTGATTTTATTGGGCAAGCAACTACACATTGTGGTTCAGAATAATAACCTTCACAATTATTACAAAGACAAGGATCGATCCAATATTCGTTGTTTTCAATTTTAATTGCACCCGTCGGACATTGGGGACGGCAATTATCACATCCAACGCAACTGTTGTTAGGAATTGTATATGGCATAATGCACTTCTAACTATACTCGTTGAGATGTTGGGCTTAAGTCTCCCCTGGATGTTTACTTTGTATTTCTTACATCCACGACTCACTACCAGTTGATTTTGCTAACAAGAAATATTTTCTTGCTGGGTAATCTGTCCATATTCATTCTGAGATATTGCATCCACTGGTAAACTACTTCAGGCTGATCGCCAGAGCCTTATCATTTACTTCTTTATTAACTATAGATTTCATAATCATATTGAGAAGTTTGTTCACAATGAGCCTGGGGAGCTTTCTTAAGGATTTTATTCGCAGAGATTCAAAGAGTATTTTATTTAGACCTTAAAACCTTACCCTAAGTGTTTTTGGCGAACACCAACGCTTATATTTAATAGTATTCAACTTGTTTATTAATACTTTTAATATTTTACATTAGTTTATATTCTGCCATAAGTATTACAGTTTTGTAATTAAGCAGATTTAGCGCCAAAATTTGCTATATTGTGCAGAAATAACATTTGTTTTTTTGTTGTTTGTATCAACAGTCAACTATAAATTATATAAGCGATAATTTGCATACTAAATATTAGATTAACAAAAGCGATCGCTATCCATAAAACTTCATCTGTATATCTCCATACTTTGCAAAGTTTTATATAGAGCAAGCAAAAAACTATGGATTTAGCAAGGGCATCAGTTGTATCAAACTAGATTTTTATACTCATAGCTATTCATATAATTGATGTTTAATGCTAAAAGTTGCTGTTGATATTTTCAAAATTAACAATGTCTAATTATCGCAGAAAAAGCGACAACAGATGTTAAGTAAGCGTGACTTAGACAAAGATTATTTTTGATTATTGCTAAAAGCTTTCAATTAACATAGTCAATACAGAAATCAATTACCTTTTGGTAAAAGTCAGAAAATTTTGATGATAGCGAAATCCAGCTTTAATGGCACAACCAAACTATTAAGATTAGGTTAGGATAATGATTAAGGCACCAACATATTTTTAGGCAAATTGCCGAGGATTTATCATGGCACAACTAACAGGATTAACCTTTGGAGGTAAAACTTGGACTCCAAAATTTGCTCAAGCAATTGACAAAGATAAATGTATCGGCTGTGGCAGATGTATGAAAGCATGTGGGTACAATGTGCTAGATTTAAAAGCCCTCAACGAAGAAGGCGAATTTGTTGAGGATGAAGATGATGAAGAAATTGAACGCAAAGTAATGGTTGTTGCTAATCCCGATAACTGTATTGGTTGCGAAGCTTGTTCGCGAATTTGTCCTAAGAATTGCTACTCACACGCTCCATTAAACAGCTAAAATGGTTTGGCATTAGTCAATATTTTCACCAGTTCAAGGAGGTACTATTACCAATTCAAAATTCAAAATTCAAAATTCAAAATTAAGAAATTCAGACTGTATGTGAGTTTCTAGCTTTGAATGTGTTTCTGAGTTTTAGAGAATTGGTATAAAAGGCAAGGTAATTTGAGGGGATTGTAAAAAGGCAGATGGCAGTGGTTCGGCTACGCTCACCAAACAGGCAGAAGGTAAGAAAGTGTGGAAAGTAAGCTTTATAACCTTGTGCAACTGTGTAGTTATTTATGCTGGCTATGTTGCTTTAGTGTTTACTCGATGTTGGTAAAAAGTTCGTAGTAAACAAATGCGTAAATCTTAAAGTGTTATCTATTAACAAATCCATACTTGCTCGTCAACTAGCTAAATTAATATTAAAGCTAAAAGTACTCTCCTGAACTAGGTTTTCGTCAAAGTTGCGGGATATTTTGTCATCAAAATAAAGATATTAAATTAAATATTTTGGGGGGAAAGATGTGAAAAGATCTGGAAAATTCCTCCCAATTTTTATAAGTGTAAGTTAGAAAAAGAGAAAGAAAACAAAACGCTGCCCTGTAGATGAAGGGAAGAGGGATGGGGAAGGTAGGGGGGCAGGGAGCAGGGGGACAAGGAGGACAAGGAGGACAATTGTAGAGACGCGATGAATCGCGTCTTTGCCCGATGCCCGATGCTCAATGCCCAATGCCCAATGCCCAATGCCCAATGCCCAATGCCCAATTCCCTTTGACGGCGTTTTACAGAGCAGGTGGTATGTATGGAACAAATTCCCGTTTCACTATGGACTTTGGTTGCTGGGATATTAGTTTCCGCAATCAGCATTTGGATTGGTCAGCATCACAGTCTATTACCTGTACAGGCGTCGTTACAAGCGCCGATGGTAGACGGGTTTTTTAATGTGATGTTTACGATCGCGATCGCTCTTTTCTTGGTAGTGGAAGGAACGATTGTGATTTTCTTGTTTAAGTACCGTCGCCGTCGGGGAGATAATACCGATGGTGTTCCGGTTGAAGGCAATGTTCCTCTAGAAATCTTCTGGACTGCTATCCCCACAGTGATTGTCGTATGTTTAGGCATCTACAGCGTAGATGTTTTTAATCGCATGGGCGGGTTAGAACCAGCCGGTCATCCTCATGGCGGAACTCACGTAGCGCACATGAGCGGTAGTGCTATGGCAGCTACTTTGGATGAACCAGGAACAGCTAAAGCTGCACCCAAAATTGGCATTGGTGCAACATCTAAAACCCAAGACAAAGCACCGGATTTAGTTGTTGATGTCCAAGGGATGCAGTACGCTTGGATTTTTAACTATCCCGAAAGTGGCATTACTGCTGGGGAATTACACGTTCCTGTTGGTGCTGATGTGCAACTCAATTTGTCAGCACAGGATGTCATTCACTCGTTCTGGGTACCAAATTTCCGCATCAAGCAAGATGCTATTCCCGGTATCGCTACGCAATTGCGGTTTGTCGCCACAAAGCCTGGTACATATCCTGTAGTTTGCGCTGAACTGTGCGGTGGTTACCACGGTTCGATGCGATCTGAGGTAGTTGTGCATACTCCAGAAGAGTATCAAAGCTGGTTAGCAGAAAACCAAATTGCCCAAAAGCAAGATTTGCGTCAAGCGATCGCAGCAATTAACCCAGCTGACTTATCAACATCCGAGTTTCTTGCACCCCATGTAAAAGATTTGGGCGTGAATGCAGCAACTCTAGAGTCAATGGTCAAGGGTCATTAGTCAATGGTCAAGAGTCAATGGTCAAAAGTCAATAGTCAAAAGTCAATAGTCATTGTTTATAAGTTTTAGACAACTGACGACTGACAACTGACAACTGACAACTGACAACTGACAACTGACAACTGACAACTGACAACTAACAACTGACAACTAAGCAAATGACAAAAGTAGAATTTCCGCGAAATACGCCACCAGATAAAAATAAAGGACAAAATCCGGTGGTTGGTCACGCTGCACATCCCACAGCTTGGAGATGGCAGGATTACTTTACCTTTAATGTGGATCACAAGGTCATTGGGATTCAATACCTGGTGACAGCCTTTGTGTTCTATATTATTGGCGGTTTGATGGCGATGGCGATTCGGGTTGAATTGTCAACACCGGAAGCTGATTTCATCGACCCCAATCTTTACAACGCTTTCATGACAAACCACGGGACAATTATGATTTTCCTGTGGATTGTTCCCAGTGCCATCGGGGGATTTGGGAACTTCTTAGTACCGCTCATGGTTGGTGCTAGGGATATGGCTTTCCCCAAACTGAATGCGATCGCCTTTTGGTTAAACCCACCAGCAGGTTTGTTATTACTTGCTAGTTTTATCTTTGGCGGTTCTCAATCTGGTTGGACAGCTTACCCACCTTTAAGTTTAGTCACAGCACCCATCGCTCAAAGTATGTGGGTTTTGGCGATCGTGTTGGTAGGGACTTCCTCAATTTTGGGTTCCCTGAACTTTGTCATCACCATTTTGATGATGAAAGTTCCGAGCATGAAATGGGATCAATTACCTTTGTTTTGCTGGGCAATTTTAGCAACTTCCGTGCTAGCACTTGTCTCTACACCCGTGTTAGCAGCCGGTTTGGTGCTGTTATTGTTTGACCTTAACTTTGGTACTTCCTTCTTTAAACCAGATGCAGGCGGTAATGTTATCCTTTATCAACATTTGTTCTGGTTCTATTCTCACCCGGCAGTATATTTAATGATTCTGCCCATTTTCGGCATTATGTCCGAAGTAATTCCCGTTCACGCACGTAAACCAATTTTTGGCTATAAAGCGATCGCTTATTCCAGCTTGGCTATTTGCGTTGTCGGGTTATTTGTTTGGGTTCACCACATGTTTACCAGTGGTACACCCGGCTGGATGCGGATGTTCTTCACCATCTCCACCTTACTTGTTGCCGTGCCCACAGGCGTGAAGATTTTCGGCTGGGTAGCTACATTATGGGGTGGTAAGATTCGCTTTACCAGTGCCATGCTATTTGCGATCGGCTTGTTATCCATGTTTGTCATGGGCGGCTTAAGCGGCGTGACAATGGGTACTGCTCCCTTTGACGTACATGTCCACGATACATATTATGTAGTGGCACATTTCCACTATGTACTATTTGGCGGTTCTGTATTTGGGATTTACGCCGGTATTTACCACTGGTTCCCCAAAATGACTGGTCGGATGTTAAATGAAACTTGGGGAAGAATTCACTTTGCCCTGACTTTCATCGGTACAAACCTTACCTTCTTACCCATGCACGAACTAGGTTTGCAAGGTATGCCCCGTCGCGTGGCAATGTACGATCCCCAGTTTATTAATCTTAACCAGATTTGTACCTTTGGTTCAATCATCCTGGGACTTTCAGTTATTCCCTTTGCTTACAACGTAATTCAAAGCTGGCTCAAAGGGCCTTTAGCCGGTGATAATCCTTGGCAAGGCTTAACCTTAGAATGGACAACCGCTTCCCCACCAGCGATTGAAAACTGGGAAGAATTACCTGTTGTTACTCACGGCCCTTACGACTACGGTCATGATAATGTGCCGGTAGGTACGCCAGAAGTTAGCGCTTAGAAAGAAAGGCAGAAGGCAGGAGGCAGATGGCAGAAGGTATTTATTCTGTCGCTGAATACTTAAACCTTTTGGTATCCAAAGGAAGGGTTTAAAGGTCTTCTGCTTTCTGATTTCTTCGATACTTATTACTCAAGCAAATCTTTTTTATCTCACGCAAAGGCGCAAAGGCGCAAAGAAGAACGCGAAAAGTTTTGTAAACACTCTTCCCTTCTGCCATCTGCCCTCTGCCCTCTGCCTTCTCCTCACAACTACAATATGACCATAGCGACAACAACCAGCGAACAGCACCAAGAACATCACCCAGATTTGCGAGTCTGGGGATTGTTAACCTTTCTCGTTTCTGAATCCCTGATGTTTGGGGGATTTTTTGCCACTTACTTATACTTGAGAGGTGGTACAGAAGTTTGGCCTCCTGAAGGAACAGAGGTTGAGTTATTTCTGCCGACAATTAACACCATTATTCTGGTGTCCAGCAGTTTCGTGATTCACTTTGGCGATAAGGCGATTAAAAAGAATAACGTCAAAGCTATGCGGTTTTGGTATATCCTCACCGCAATTATGGGTGCGGTATTCTTAGGCGGTCAGGTGTATGAATATGCCACACTAGGCTATGGCTTGACTACCAACATTTTCGCCAACTGCTTTTACTTGATGACAGGATTCCACGGTTTGCACGTATTTGTGGGACTGTTATTAATTTTAGGTGTGTTTTGGCGATCGCTCCGCCCAGGCCATTATTCTGCTACCAAACACACTGGCATTGAAATGGCAGAAATTTACTGGCACTTTGTAGACATCATTTGGATTATTCTCTTCACCCTAGTGTACATTCTCACATTGTTTTAAATTAGGGGCATGGGGCATGGAGTGAAGAGGGGATAAGGGAAATAGGGCAAGGGAGACAAGGAGGACAAGGAGGACAAGGAAGACAAGGAATTTTAGATTTTAAAATTCAAAACTTGTACCGAGCTTGTCAAGGTATCCAAAATTGTTTTCAATGCCAATGCCCAATGCCCAATGCCCCATGCCCAATCTTGGAGATTACTATGCAAGTAGATGCGAATAAATTCTCATGGTTCCAAGTTCCCGAAGATATCAAAAAGCTGTTAATTTTAGCTGCCGAGACTTGGGAAAATACCGCAGAATCTGAGAAATATATGCAACAGGCTATTGCTAAAACAGGCGATTATACAGATGTTTTAGTAGCAGCATATAGGTACTTTTATTACAAAAATAATTATTCATTAGCATTGCAAACAACAAACCAATTATTAGATAAAATTAAGGAAGCAGAAAAATTTCCTGAAGAGTGGGAACAACTGCAACCGATTTTAGTGAGTCGGAAGGAAGACCCGCAAATCAGGCTATATTTGAATGCTTACGCTGCTTCGGGATTAGTATTAGCAAAGCTAGGCAATATCGAAGAAGCTAAAATAATTAGTAGTCGAGTCAAAGCCATAGATCCAAATAACGATTTTGGAGCCGGAATCCTGCTGGATATTCTTACCCGTCCCCCTGAAGAAGAGGATTAATAATTCGTAATTCGTAGTTCGTAATTCGTAATTAAGATTTACACAGTTATGGGCAATAGCTGGAAACAAGACTGGCTATATATTGCTCTAAATATCATCTGTGTTTTCTCTATACTAATCATCAATGATTGGTGAAATTTACATGTAGGTTTGTTAACAGTCAACCGTCAACCGTCAACCGTCAACAGCCCTATTTGATTACGAATTATCAATTACAAATGAGTAATTATTAAGGATTGAGACAAAAGTCATGAATCATTCATTGTCCAATAACTTTCTTAGCTTATCTCCCATACATTCTGCTACATTAATTCCTCCTCCTGTTGTTCGGATTGAACTTCCACCAATTAATTCGCCGTCGCTTCCGCCCGGCCCTGTTCTCCCACAAAATTCTTTTCGATTAGTTTAGTTTAGTTTAAAACATATGCAAGGTAGGGATTTTCTTGTAGCTGGCGATGGCAAGTTACAAGCGTGTAAATCTGCGAGAGCATGGGATTTACTGCGAGAGAATTATCGTCTTTATCGGTTTTTAACTGAAGTGGAAGACGTTCTCAATGATGTTGAGGATGAATCTAGCCGCTTACCAGAATTAAGAATGCTGGTAAGGCGTTTAATTGTCAATTCTTATTGGGTACGCAGTCAACATTTAGAACCTTGTCCAAAAACTGGCACTTCTGTGTTACTCATGTATGATGAATTAGGTTTCCCGTTGACAGTGCAAACAGTCACCTTTGCACCAGGAACATCATCGACAATTCATAATCATGGAACCTGGGGAATTGTTGCCGTTTTAAAAGGTCAAGAAAAGAACACAATTTGGCGGCGTAATCCTAGCCCCGATGCCGAAAATAGAGTAGAAGCAACGGGAGAAATTCATCTATTACCAGGAGATATTATTAGTTTTACTCCTGACGCAATTCATTCTGTAGAAGCAGTAGGTGATGAACCAACTGTAACTTTTAACCTCTACGGAGAAACTGATCCTAAAGAAAGATTTGAGTTTAATCCAGTAACTCACATCGCCAAAAAATTTTAGGTTTAATCAGCTATTGTGCTTTTAAATTGCACAATCCATCATCAAGGCAGTCAACAGTCAACAGTCAACAGTCAACAGTCAACAGTCAACAGTCAACCGTCAACCGTCAACCGTCAACATCTGCGTAACTCTGCGTTTAAAATCACCAACCAGATAACAGATATAACCCGGAGATGAATCAATGGCTAGAGTAATTTTTTATGAAAAACCAGGCTGTAAAGGCGGTACTCGGCAAAAAGTATTATTAACCGCCGCAGGACATGAAGTTGTAGCTTATAGCTTACTCACAGAACCTTGGACTACGGAAAGATTGCGGTCATTTTTTGGCGATCGCCCCGTGTCCGAATGGTTTAACCGTAGTTCGCCCAGAATCAAATCTGGTGAGATAGTCCCAGAAAAACTCGATGCAGATACAGCTTTATTACTCATGCTGCAAGATCCGCTATTAATTCGCCGTCCATTACTCCAAGTAGGCGATCGCCGTGAGGTAGGATTTGAAGTGGAAACCATCGACGCTTGGATTGGCTTACAACCAGTTGATGAATCCTTCCGGGAAATGGCGGAAAACCTGATGAGCAAAGATTTACAAGGTTGTGCTGGTGGAAATCACGAACACCACCATCACGAAGGCGGTTGCAAGGGACACGAGAAAAAGGAAACTAGCTGTAGTCATTAAATTCGATAACTGTTAATTGTTCCGTCCCTTTCCAACTCGGTAAGGGACGGTTTTGGTTGGACTAAACGACTAGCCAAATTCAATGAAACAGAAGCGATCGCGCTTACAAAATCAGAGTACAAAGCCGCTTGGGAAAAATTACAAGCAGGCAAAACTAAACGTGCTGCACACATATAATATACAAAAGAACACATTATCCTTAAAACTAGTTCTCCAAGAGTCAGCCCGTGCAAATCACTCTCAATCTCGATGAAGCTCTTCTTAACGAAGCTCTCGAACTTACCAACCTCACCACTCAAGAAGAACTGCTGAACCTCGCTCTGCAAGAATTTGTCCGCTTGCGTAGAAAGAAAAACCTTCTTGACCTCGCCGGAAAAATCCAGTTCACCCCGGACTTTGACCACAAAGCCCTGCGCGAAACTCGTCATGCTGCTGATTGATACATCTGTTTGGATCAGCGTCTTTCGCGATCGCATTGGTCAAGTACGCCCACAGCTTGAAACCCTAATTGCTGATCGTCAAATTTTCCTTACCCGATTTACTCAGCTTGAACTGCTTCAAGGTAGCCTGAACGAGCAAGAATGGACTATCCTTTCTACCTACCTTGAAACACAAGATTACATCGAACCCACGCCTCATTCTTGGCAGTTGGCTGCTCGCATTTACTACGACCTGCGCCGCCAAGGACTAACCGTGCGCAGCCCGATTGATTGCTGTATCGCTCAAGCTGCATTGGAGAATAATTTACTTTTGATTCACAACGATCGCGATTTTGAAACCATTGCTCAAGTGCGATCGCTCCAACATTTTCGCTTTCAACCCAGCTAGTAAATCTGAGTTCGGAATACTGAGGTGTAAGTAGGCTATTTATCCCATAGCAGAAGTTGCTACCTAATTTTTTCCTGTTTACCGATGATTCTCCCCCAATTCCCACCAATCCACCGATTCCCACTCAGCCAACATACGGTAACTTGCGGCGGTTCTGACAAGCAAACTTTGAAACGCTACTACTGGAACCAGGGAATAATCTCTGGTTTTTCTTTGCTTGTCATGGTGGTGGAAAAGGCGATCGCTTTATGCTTTATTTAAATTAAGTACTCATTTTTATATTTTGAGTAAACAAAAAAGCTGATTACTTTCTCATTTAAATGTTTTAAGTAAGCAAAAAGCCATTTCACTTACTTAAAAAGCCTTATCGCTTACTCAAAAAGCCTTATTGCTTTCTGGTTTTAGTGTTTTCCGCAAGGGAAAAGCCATTTCACCTACTCAAAAAGCCTTATCGCTTACTAATTTTAGTAAATCACGCAATCATTTTGGTGTTTTCCGCAGGTAAAAAGCCTTATTACTTACTAATTTCGGTAAATCGCGCAATCATTTTAGTGTTTTCCGCAAAAATTTTAGCTAATCACTGGCTCAAAAAGTACTAAGTCTGACAACAAGCTGCTATGGAACTACGCTTTTTTGTTTTTCGCGATCGCCTTTGACATTCAAGACAATGACATAATTAGTTATTCGGGAAAAAAATGAAGTTGTTAAACCAGTATAAGAATATAGTTGGCACAGCATCCCAATCGTAAAGGCGGGGGAACCCCGCCTGTGTTCACGCAATTTTACCTGTCACTAACGCGCTACAGCCGATTCCAAAGTTAAATCTTGGAACATCAAGGTGCTGAGATAACGTTCGCCAAAGGAAGGCTGAATCATCACAATCAGCTTACCTGCATTCTCTGGACGTTTAGCTACCTGAATCGCCGCACATAAAGCCGCACCAGAAGATATACCCGATAATAAACCTTCTTCCTTAGCTAATCTGCGCCCAAATACCATCGCCTGTTCATCACTGACGCGAATTACTTCGTCTACTAATTCCAGCTTGAGAACATCAGGAACAAAGCCAGCGCCAATCCCCTGAATTTTATGGGGGCCAGCTTCTCCTCCTGATAATACAGGACTGTTGCTGGGTTCAACTGCGATCGCCTGAAAACTCGGCTTACGTTGTTTCAGTACTTCCGCAATTCCGGTAATTGTCCCGCCAGTACCTACCCCAGCAATGACAATATCAACTTCTCCATCCGTATCCGCCCAAATTTCCTCAGCCGTAGTTTCCCGGTGAATTTTGGGGTTAGCTGAGTTACGGAACTGTTGCAACATATATGCATTAGGGGTGTTAGCCACAATTTCTTCGGCTTTGCGAATTGCGCCGCGCATCCCTTCCGGGCCTGGTGTTAATTCCAAAGTTGCACCATAAGCGCGTAACATCGCCCGTCTTTCGTTGCTCATGGTTTCCGGCATGGTTAAAATCAGGCTGTAGCCTCGTGCAGCTGATACCATTGCTAAAGCAATGCCTGTATTCCCAGAAGTTGGCTCAACTAAAATAGTTTTTCCTGGCTCAATCAAACCATCAGCTTCCGCCGCTAGTACCATATTTAAGCCAATACGGTCTTTAACTGAAGCGGCTGGGTTCATTCCTTCGAGTTTAGCCACGATTCTGGCTACTGCACCCTCAGCTTGAGGAATTTTGTTAAGTTCAACTAAAGGTGTTCTACCAATAAGTTCTGTTACATCTTTAGCAATGCGCATTCAATAACTCCTAAAATTCTAAATCCGGTAGTAACTTAGGTATTTGTTCCTTATAACAGTAAATTTGTATCTATTTTCTTGATATTTGATTGTTAGTGAGTGTATGAGGTATGTACTCTTACTAAACCACAAAACTGTATCCATTGAGATAGTTATTGTAAAAATATCAGTCTTTGACTGTTAACTGTTGACTGTTAACGGTGAACACATGGAATCTTTTTTAAATTTGGTAATGCCAAATTTAATATATTTGTTTGATTTTAGATTTAATGGGGATATTTTTTATGTTTGTTGATAACACATTGATGATTTTATAAAATTTTATTGATTTTTCTATCTTTATTAGATATTTTCGTGCAAAGATATATTTTTTTTGAGTACAAAATTTTTTGGGCATTCATTCACAACAAATATCTTTAAATTAGCCCTCAGTCTGGGTTTGAGCTTGAGTACAAACCTTCCCGCACCCTAAATCATAAATGCTAGGACATTCCTTGCAAAATACTAGTACCTATACCCTAAAAAAAATTTGCATTATTGGCTAAATCCAAGCTCTAGGCTTTGAGTACAAGTTTAATATTTTTAATAAATATGATCGCACTCAACTAAACTGCTATTGAGGGATATGCCTGATATAAATCGTATAGGATTTACGCAGAGATTCCCCTCTACCCCCCAACGTTAACAGGCAAAACCTGGAGATGAAGGGGGGACTTCTTAACCCCCTATTTATCTAAATAAGAGACTAAATTTTATGCTTTGAGTGCAATATTAAAAATCACATAAATTTAACTATTTCAGTATTTTACAATACTAATTTTCTATCAATTATTTACTATTCCCTATATTTATGATTATAACTTAATGTTTGCCTTAAACTAACCTCGCTTAGTAATTAGTTCAAGATAAACTTACGACAAAATCAAAAATGTTAACTGATAACTTTTGGCGAATCAGTTCTATTTTTGTCACTAAATAACAAAAGTTATTGTCTTACTGGGTGCATAATACCTAGAAAGGGAGAACCAAGATGAAAGTTAAGCTTTTAAATGTTCTCACAGTCTGTGTCATTACTTTAGCTGTCCTATCTCCAGCCTTATTAGTAGTTAGCATGGTATGGGGCAAGCATATAGAGTTAGCAAAAGCACAGAATTTAACTTGTGAATTCAACAATAATCTTAAAGCTAATGAAATCTTGGCTCCCAAATCAGGGGGTATAGATTCCTCGCAAATTCAAGACAGTAATCAAATCTCTGGAATTAATCTCAGAACACAACAATTGACTGCTATCGAACAATATCAATTGGCAACATTCCTAGAGTGGTTTTTCTTTCTCATCCCTATATGTCTGGGGCTAGGAATTATTGCTTACGATAGATATATTGTTTATCGTAATGCCGTATTTAAAGAACAAGTTGAAATGCTAGAAAGATTATGGCAGCAAGGTATTGAGCAGTAAGCATTGACAAATTCACACCAATTAAATTCATCAGGAAATCATGACAGAAGAACGTCAAGTTTTGTACTTTGATTTAATCGATCAACTACTTAAATGTCCTAACGGTCAAGAACCAGAAGTTTTAGAAGCAAATCCCGAATTAATTGATGCTGATTTTGTTTATGCAGTACTGAAAGTTGCTACAGTATTTGCCCATGAAGGTAATCAAGACAGTGCAAAATTCTTGTTTTTTATTGGGCGAGAATTAGCCAAGCAATTAGGATTATATCCGGAAACTGGCTCGGAAAATTCTCAACCTGATGCTGAAGCGGAAGTTTCCACGAAGGAGTAGCCATGCTATTAACTGCAACTGATGCCGGACAAATAGCGTTAGAATTTATCTTGGCAGAATGGAATATTTCTGAACAGGATAGAGACTGGTTTACAGTTATCAATTCTCGCCCGATGGGGGAGAGTTGGTACATTGTAGAACTGAGTGTACCTGGGTTTCCCGATCGCTGGTTTATTCAAGTTTATGATACCGGAGCTTGCGACCCAAATTACACATTTATTTCGCCTATTCGCGGTTCTGAGGGTTATGTTGACCTAATAGATTTACCGCATTTGGTTGCAGAAGTTTTAGTATCGGAAAGAAATGCTCGGTAATAGTCAATAGTCAATGGTCAATGGTCAATGGTCAATGGTCAATGGTCAATGGTCAAAAATGAGAAATAAGATACAATTTTTTTGGGATATTCCCAGATAAATATAAATATCTTTAAAATTTCTATTTCATGGCTGGAGAGTTATAGTTTTTGACCATTAAATATTGTTGACTTTGGATTTGTAAATAGTTTTTATAAAGAGTGATATTTACTTACATATCACTCTTTTCGTATGTCTATAATCAAGATTTAATGATTAACAATTCTTACTAAAGAATTACAACCAAATGTCACATTTAACTGACAAATATATGTTATATTAATATCGTGATGAACGCTACAGAAATATCAATTGCTATGATTGCCGAAGACATCCTAGCCAAAGAATTTACCAGAGTCGTCAATCACTATTACCCCAGCGTAGGAGAATTACTTCTTAATTGTCATGTGAAGGTAATTACCTGTTTTTGGGGAAGGCCAGCTAGACGATTACAGTACATAGGAATTTATTGTTCTGAAGAAATGCTTCCCCTTGTACAAGCTAAAAAAGAAATCCTCAGAGAAATTGCCGATAATATGGGATTAGTTCAAGTAGTGTGTATGAATGCAGGGCGATTGCTACGCGATCCGTTATCGCCGTTAAAGCAGAACAATCCGCGCTTATGGTTAGAGTTACATTGGGTTGCTGCATCTTAAAATAGCGATCGCCCACAAAAATGAAAACAGGACTTTTCTGCAATTACGATAATTATCATCAGGATGCCCGCCGTGCCATCTTAGAACAAGTTGCACTGGTAAAACAGGCGGAAAGCTTAGGCTTTGAAGAAGCTTGGGTAAGCGAGCATCATTTTAGTGAATCCAATCTTAGCCCCTCAATGTTGGTGTTAATGGGGCATTTAGCCGCCTTAACCACCAAAATTAAACTCGGCACAGCTGCGGTGTTGCTCCCGTTTCATAACCCCATTCGGGTAGCGGAAGACATAGCCACCTTAGATAACCTGTGCAATGGCAGATTGTTATTTGGGATAGCCAAAGGCGGGCCATTTCCCGAACAAAATAAACATTTTGCCACACCAATGGGTGAATCTCGCCCGCAGATGCTAGAGGCAATGGCATTGATTGAAAAGCTTTTATATGAAACAGATGTATCATTTAATGGGCAATATTATCAATGCGATCGCCTCACAGTTTACCCCAAACCATTGCAACGCCAAATTCCCGTATATGTAGCCACTGGCGATGATGACGGTATAGGGTTTGCCGCCAAACATTCCTTTGGTTTAATGGGGGGGCCGCCATTTTCTCTGCCTAGATTGCGGAATACTGTTGCTAAATACCGAGCCTTAAATTCTCGTGGTTGCGAAAACCTAGTACTAGCTCGTTTCTTTTATGTTGCCAGGACATACGACGAAGCAGTCACAGAAGCGTTACCTTTCATCCGCCAATTTAGCCAAAAAATGACAGCAAATGCGGCTGTTGTCATGCAGAAAAGTTCTACTGGACATAAAACATTCAATCGCACCAATATTTGTTTTGATGAAGACTATTTGCTAGAAAACTCAATTATTGGTGATGTCCAAACCTGTCGAGACAGAATCAAATTATTTCAGGATGAATTAAATTTAGGAACGCTGGCAATTAAACCCTCATCTTGCAACGTGCAAAAAAACCTGGAAAGTTTGACGCGCTACAATCAAGAGGTGCGGAATTATGTCTAAGTTACCCTTACTGCCTCCAGATGATTTACCACCCAACGAAGTCACAAAAATGGATGGGATGCTACATCTGGAGCTAGAACAATCAATTGGTAGATGCTTTTATCAAGCTTGCGATCGCATTACCCAAACATTATTAGCTAATTGTCAGTGGTATCTCACCACTAACGGCAATACCTTAATGCTAATTATTGACTGTCCCGATATCGTTTCTTATTGGCATATAGTCAGCAATATACCTCAACTCGGCAACAGATTAGAACGCTTTACCACTAACGCTAGAATCCGCGTCTATCCCCCATTTGGTAAAGGCGGGCCGTTTGAGATTAGCATTAATGAAATCTCTGCTTATCGCGATTGGATTTAGTAATTAGGGCAAATAAACAACTAGACGCGCTGATGTGGTTATTTCCCGTTCAGCGCTTCTTTTGTTTGTCAAATAATGCGAAGGATTGTAGGGGCATAGCACTGCCCATTGGTGTCAACTTAATGTGAAACCCTCTTGGTGAATAGGTTATACCCTCACCCCCAGCCCCTCTCCCTCAGGGAGAGGGGAGCAAGAGATTTAATTCCCCTTCTCCTGAGGGAGAAGGGGTGAGGGGATGAGGGCAAGGGTTTTTGTATAACACGCGCCGTATATAGCTTTTAGTTTAAGTTGACACCAATGGGCACTGCCATGCCCTCTAAAATATATTGATGTACCGCCAATATTATTTAAATTGGTAAGTAAGTCAGTATAAATAAACCTCAAAATCTTACCAATGACCAATGACCAATGACAAATGACAAATGACCAATGACATTTTAATTGTAACGACCTACTTATGCCTTATGCTGACTTTACACTCCGTCGTGTCAAACAAGATTTTCACCTCACCATCATAGAGCAACCAACATTTATAGATAATCTTCCATCAATTGCACCTAGTAATTTTTTGGCTTCATTTCTCGAAAAATATTTACCTCTAGCTTTAGCGCTAAATACCGAAAAAGCCCGCTCAGAAATGCTAATCTGTCCGATTTTGTTAGAAGTAAAAGAAATTCTCCAGCAGCAAATTAGCTTATTTTCGGGTAATGACTTTACTATCGATAGTTCTATCGGACTTAGTGGCGTATGCGACTTTTTAATCAGTCGTTCTCCCGAACAGTTATTTATCGAAGCACCTGCGGTAGTGGTAGTTGAAGCCAAACGAGAAGACCTCAACAGTGGATTAGGTCAATGTGTAGCCGAAATGATTGCTGTACAGAGATTTAACGAACAGAGCGATCGCACTATCCCGGTAATTTATGGTACGGTGACAACAGGCGATCGCTGGAAATTTCTCAAACTAGAAAATCAAACCGTTACCATTGGATTATTGGAATATACTATCCCTCCAGTAGATAAAATCTTGGGTATTTTGGTCAGTTTTGTGAGTTAAAAAATATATTTTCAGTACTTAAGCGCAAATCATCACTAACTGATTCTTTTCAGAGAGAATGCATATATTCTATTTATAGTCAAGTCTCTACATTTTAATTTTTATTTACTGGACAACTCGACCTGAAACCGTTCTTATTAGATTATGAAGAATGATTACAGACAACGAGTACAAAAAAATTACGATGAATTTTTTTACTAAAGGCTGGGCTGACATAGAAAGCCAATTACAGATTAATTGGGATTTGCTCAACACCTGCTTACAGTTTGCTCTTTGGGGATTATTCTCGCTGTTGTTGGCTGAGGTTGTCAGAGATAGCTATCACGCCTTATGTCACCAGTTTACTTGGATGAGTAAATGGCATAACAAGCATCACATGGCATATCGCCGGGATTTATCGGTAGTTTCCCCAAAAATATATCAAGAGTCCCAGCTATATAACGATATTGTTGAGTCCAGTATATTAGTTGTCGTTGTGACATTAATTGCTTTACTGGTTAACCAAATGGGCTTTTGGCTAGGTGTAGCTTATGCTTTTACTTTCTTATATGGTGCATCTCGCCGATATTTTCTCGGTAAAATTGACACAGATTATACCCATCTCCCCGGCCCTTTAGAAACAATTCCATCTACTTGGTGGGTAAATCGTTCTTACCACTGGCGTCATCATTTTGATGATGTTAACGCCTATTACAGTGGTGTATTTCCCCTAGTCGATACCATATTAGGAACGGGGCTATCTCTCAAGGGTAAAACCATCGCTTTGACTGGTGCTTCTGGTGCCTTAGGACAAGCATTAGCAACTGAATTACTCAAACATAATGCGAAAGTTTTAGCATTAACTACTCACCCAGAAAAATTACAGGCGCAAGATAAACTCGCAATCATTCCTTGGGAATTGGGTAACGAAGCAGAGTTAAAGAAGAGTTTAGAAAAAGTAGATATTTTGATTCTTAATCATGGAATCAATGTCTATGGTAACCGCACACCAGAGGCGATTAATTCCTCCTATGAAGTCAACACTTTTTCCACATTGCGGTTGATGGATATATTTATCTCCACTGTCACAGGGCCTCAATCAAAAGCAACTAAAGAAATTTGGGTGAATACCTCTGAAGCTGAGGTAAATCCAGCCTTTAGCCCCCTTTATGAACTAAGCAAACGCGCTTTAGGTGAAGTTGTCACCCTCAAGCGGTTAGATGGGGAATGTATAATTCGCAAGTTAATTTTGGGGCCTTTCAAAAGCCAACTTAATCCCTATGGGGTGATGTCAGCACAACAAGTTGCTAGGGCAATTTTGTTTTTTGCCAAGCGCGACTTCCGCAATATTATTGTGACGATAAATCCTTTGACATATCTACTTTTTCCTATCAAAGAAACTAGCACGTGGCTTTACTATCGGATGTTTAGCAAAAAAGCGCAGCACGATGAATTTGTGAATTGAGCATCAAGTGAACTTCACAAAATAAATTGTGCCAAATTGTAGTGGCGGATCACCCCTGAATACTGCTCAATTAAGAATATTCGTAGGTTGGGTTGAGGAACGAAACCCAACAAACCCAGGAAAATGTTGGGTTTCGCAAAGCCTCAACCCAACCTACACATTTCTATTTTTTATGCTTAACCGAGTAGTGTTGGGTTACCCTGCCCCTACTAGTTGCGGGCTTGCTAAGTTAATGATTGGAATGTTTTTCTTATTTGGAAGTCCCTAAATCATATCATTAGGACTTGTAGTCAGGACTAAATTCCTCACTACAAAATTATTTGAATTTGTCAGTGAGAGAAGTTCTGAAAAATAACCCTCTTATTTCACTCTTCTTAGAGAAAAATTATCGCATTCATGTAAAACTCAGATTTATTCTAGGTTTAAGCAGCATATCCCCCATAAAAAGCTCAAACTTTGATGGCTCGATGAAAATCTGAGTAAGTCAGGATTGGAGATTTTTCTAGAAAGAGTGATGTAGAGGGTTAGTTAGATAAACACAAGTTACAGCAGATTGCCAGTTGGTGAGGTAGAAACGATAGTTGATTGTAGGGGCACTGGCACTGCCATGCCCCGAAGCGCGTACCTCATTTACCTGAAATATGCTGTATCAAAGGATATCAGCGCCTGGAAATGTTGAAATACTGACAAGCAGTTACGGTTAGTGCGAGCAAATGAAGAGCTGAACTACAAGCAGTATTTGCTTATGTTACACCAATTACAGACGCAGCATCCTATTGGCACTCGCTAACTTTGACAGAACAGAGTGCCAATTTATGGCTCAGGTCAAGAAGGAAACTTATCCTGATTTTATTCCACAACTGATGTTGAAGCTCCTTCAGCAGAGGGAGGGAGGCTTGGTAACTCCAGACAATATCCAGCACCATACACTGTCTTGATATAGCGGGGATGACGGGGGTCTGGTTCAAGTTTGGTTCTGAGGTGGCGAATATGGACTCGAATTGTTTCAATGTCATCATCTGGATCGTAACCCCAAACTTCCCGCAGGATTTCGCTGGGAGAAACTGTCTGTCCGTGGCGCTGGAGCAAGCAATGAAGTAACTCAAATTCCAAGTGAGTCAGCTTGACTGTCTCATGAAACCAAATGGCCTCAAATCTTTCGGGAACAAGAGTTAAGGGGCCATAGTTGAGAATTTCGCTATGCTTTGCTGCTTGGGGAATACGGTCAGTACGCCGCAATAGCGCCCTGACTCTAGCCAGCATTTCTTCAACTTCAAAGGGCTTGGTCAAATAATCGTCAGCCCCGGCGTTGAAGCCTTCCACCTTATCTTGTGTTTGGCTTAAAGCAGTCAGCATTAACACAGGAATCTCAGCTGTGCGCTCATCGCGCCGCAGCCTTTGGCAAACGGTGAATCCATCTACCCGGGGCAACATTAAATCAAGCATAATTAAGTCTGGTTGTAGCTGGAGAGCTAAAGCCTGACCTTTTATCCCGTCTTCTGCTTGACTAACATCGTAGCCAGCCATTTCCAAGTTGACGGCAACGAGTTCTGAAATTGCTGGGTCATCGTCTATGACAAGAATCCTCGGCATTCTTAAAAAATTATTACTACTTATTAAGGATAAATAAGAACCTTTGATAGATACAAAGAATTCTTGATCAATTATAAAAAAGATTTTAAATCTAACATAAAGCTTAAGATACCAGGATAAATAAATCTACCCTAAAGTACACGAATTTTTTTAGCTGATATGTTACACGCCCTACAATCTGGCTCAGATGACTACAAAATCATCGAGCTATGACTGTTTAACACTGTTTTAGTTAAGAAGTTGCGATCGCCAAAATTCATTCCAGATTCAAAACCGCCCTATCATAAAACAGTATTAACTGGTGCGCAAGGTGTGCCAATTTTTTGTTGAGGGGCTATACCAGACAAGGCTTCCCGTACTATTATTGCAATTTTCGACAATTAGGAAGAATTAAATAGAGTTTTTTTGTGAGAAATATTTCAGTTGTTGGGTATACGCGCAATTAGTTGTGTAGCGTTATTTGATTGGCGTGCCCGCGATCGCGCTTCTCTAGTCTAAACTCCAGTAAAATAGCTAAACTCACCAATTCCTTAATGCGTTAACTCGATGACTTTTGCTAACCATCTATGGCTACCTACACCGGCAGATTTTACTTTATTGCCGAATGATGTCCATATTTGGCGAATTAATCTAGAAAGACCAGAATCAATCTTAGAAAAACTCGCATTATCTCTTTCTGAGGATGAATTGGTTCGTGCTAACAGATTTTATTTTCCCGAACATCGTCAACGCTTCATTGCTGGGCGTGGTAGCCTGCGGACAATATTAGGTGGTTACTTAGGTGTAACAGCTAAAGAAGTAGAGTTTGATTATGAACCACGTGGTAAACCATTTTTAGCAAGTAAATTTGCTGACAGTGGTTTAGGGTTTAATTTATCGCACTCCCAAAATTTAGCTTTGTGTGCTGTGAGTAAAAATCGTCAATTGGGGATAGATTTGGAATGGATTCGCCCTTTGTCAGACTTAGAATCTCTGGCTCAAAGATTCTTTTTACCACGAGAATATGAACTAGTGCGATCGCTTCCTGACGAGGAAAAATCTTCAGTATTTTTTCGCTATTGGACTTGTAAAGAAGCTTACCTCAAAGCCACAGGTGAAGGTATAGCCCAATTAGAACAAGTAGAAATTTCCCTGACTCCCACACAACCAGCTAAATTACTAACGCAGCCAGACTGGAGTTTATTAGAACTAGTACCAGCCAACAATTACGTCGCTGCTTTAGCCGTACTCGGCTTTAGCTGGGACTTGCATTGCTGGGAATATGAGGGATGAAGAGGCAGAGGAGTAGGGAGCAGGGAGCAGGGGGAGGGGACAAGGAGGACAAGGGGGACAAGGGGGACAATTGTAAAGACGCGATTAATCGCGTCTCTAACAAATGCCCAATGCCCCATGCCCAATATTAAAGTTATTACTGTAGAACTTTTGGGAAATATGAAGTTGAGGCATAGCTGAAGTAGTATATGCTACAAGCGATCGCCTCCACATCAGGTCATTACTGAGTTCAGTATGGTATCTGTTGCTGCTTGTTAGTGGTAACAAAAAGCACAAAGAAGTGATGCAACCAAGTTCTACGAAGAAAAAATATCGACTAGTTTTAGATCGTACAGTCGCGATCGCAGCGATCGCAATTCCTATTCTGCATTTTTGTCTGGCTAAATTTGCAGTATTTATATCTTATGAGAATAATGTTGCAGCTATTTGGCCTTCATCTGGGGTTTATGTGGCGATTATTTTGCTGTGGGGGTATCGTGTCTTACCGGGAATATTGCTTGGTGAAATAATTATCAATATTTTATTGTTTTATAAAAATCCTTGGTTGGGTATTCTGGCTGCTATCGTTGGTGTAATAGAGCCATTAATCAACGCTTTTTTAATTAAACGCTGCATTAAACATTATCAATTACTTCATCGGACTGCGGATGTATTTAAATTTCTGGTACTAATTTCCTTTGCACCTTTAGTCAGCGCTACCTTGGGGATTAGTCTTCAATGTTTAGATGGAATGACATCTTGGGAGGCTTATGAAGATGCTTGGCGAATTTGGTATTTTGGTTCTATTACTAGCGTGCTGATTATCGCCCCAGCAATTTTAACTTGGTTTGAGAAACAGGAACAACAGACACCACTAAATTGGCAGCAGATTAGCGAGTTTATTTTGCTGTTACTATCCTTAATGGGAATCAGTTACGTAGCTTTTTCCGGTAGGTATCCCTTGGAATATATGCTGATTCCGCCGTTAATTTGCGCAGCATTAAGATTTGGACAACGAGAAACTACCCTGCTGATGACTATTGTAACTGCGATCGCAGTTTACGGTACTACTCATGGTTATGGCTCATTTTTTAGCCAATCAATTAATGAATCTTTGCTGTTACTACAATCTTTTATTTGCGTTGTTGCCTTAACAACTTTCTTCCTTTGCGCTGTCATTCACGAAAATAGAATAGCAGAAAAACACCTCAGACAAGCTAAAGAAGAATTAGCACAAAGGGTAGAACAACGCACTGCGGAACTTCAAGAAGCTAAACTGGCGGCTGATAGTGCTAATCAAGCTAAAAGCGAATTCTTGGCTAATATGAGTCACGAACTTCGTAGTCCGCTTAACGGGATTTTAGGTTATGCACAAATTCTGCAAAATTCTCAAAGTTTCACAGATAAAGAACGTAAAGGAATTAGCATTATTTATCAGTGTGGTTCACATTTACTCACCTTAATTAATGACATACTCGATCTAGCTAAAATCGAAGCGCGGAAAATGGAACTTCAACCCCAAGATTTTCATTTCCCGAAGTTTCTGCAAGAAGTAGTAGAAATTTGTCAAATCCGCGCCCAACAGAAAGGAATTGGCTTTTCTTATCAACCAACAGACAAATTACCTAGTATTATTTATGCCGATGATAAACGCTTGCGACAAGTTTTGATTAATCTTTTAGGTAATGCAATTAAATTCACTAGTCATGGTGGAGTAAGTTTACAAGTACAAGTTCTCAAGGTAGGAAATTGGCAACTAAATTCTCGCACTACTCGCGTGCGCTTTCAAATTCGCGACACAGGTGTAGGTATGACAGAAGAACAAATCACAAAAATTTTCCTCCCCTTTGAACAAGTTGGTAGCAGAGAACAACAGGCGGAAGGTACGGGATTAGGGTTAGCCATTAGTCAAACAATTATCAATCTCATGGGTAGCAGCATTAAAGTCAAAAGCCAACCTCATAAAGGTAGCATTTTTTGGTTTGAATTAAATTTACGCGAATCTGAAGAATCTACAGTTAATCAGACATTTCATTCTCCAAAAACTATTATTGGCTTTGCAGGTCGTACCCGAAAAATTTTAATTGTTGAAGACCGTTGGGAAAACTTTTCTGTGTTAGCAAGTTTATTAGAACCCCTTAGTTTTGAAATTATTCATGCTTATAACGGTCAGGAAGGATTAAAACAAGCCATAAAATGCAGACCAGACCTAATTATTACAGACTTAAAAATGCCAGTGATGGATGGTTTAACTATGACTCAAGAAATCCGCAATAACCCAGAAATTAAAAATACAATTATCATAGTTTCATCTGCAAGTGTATTTAATTTTCATCGCCAAGATGCTCTAAATGCTGGTTGCAATGATTTTTTACCTAAACCTATACAAATGGAAGATTTATTTTGGCAATTACAAAATCACTTGCGATTAACTTGGATTTATGAGCAAGATACAGAATTTAAACCTCACCAACCAGAGACAACAAATGTACCAATGCAAATGATTATTCCTCCAGCATCAGAACTGAGAGAATTACATCAAGCCGTACAAATTTGTGATATTGCGCATATTCAAGCAGAAACTAACCGAATTCAGAATTTAGATCCCAATTATGTAGCTTTTACAAAAAAAATATTAGCTCTAGCTGATGAATTTGAAGTTGAAGCAATTGCAGCTTTAATTAAACCATATCTAGAAAAATAGTCATATATATCATGTCAAATAGTAAAACCAATTCCATTTTAATTGTTGATGATAATAACAACAATATCCGCGTTTTATTTGAGATATTACATAATTCAGGATTTCAAGTATCTGTAGTTAAAAGTGGAGAAATGGCACTAGAGAAAGTACCATCTATTCAACCAGACTTAATTTTATTGGATGTGATGATGCCGGGAATTGATGGTTTTGAAACTTGTTCTCGTCTGAAAGCTAATGAAAATACTAAAGACATTCCGATTATTTTTATGACTGCTTTGACTGAATTAGAAAATAAAATTAAAGGATTGCAATTAGGTGCAGTAGACTACATTACAAAACCAATTCATGTAGAAGAAGTTCTCGCTCGTGTTAACGTTCACTTATCATTAATAAATACCCAAAATAACTTATTAGAAGAAATTTCCGAGCGCCGAGAAGCTGAAGCCAAACTTCAGCAAACTCTCAATGAATTAAAACAAACCCAGACTCAACTGATTCAAAGTGAAAAAATGTCTAGTTTGGGTCAGATGGTGGCAGGTATAGCTCACGAAATTAATAACCCAATTAATTTTATTTACGGTAATATTAACTATGTTAATGAATATACAAATAATTTATTGACGATTATCAATATTTATCAGCAAATTTATCCTGACTATCATCCAGAATTAGCAGCAATAGCGGAAGAAATCGACTTAGAATTTATTGTTGATGATTTACAAAGACTTCTACCTTCAATGAAAATGGGTGCGGAAAGGATTCGTAATATTGTGCTTTCACTACGCAACTTTTCTCGCATAGATGAAGCAGAATTTAAAGCTGTGGATATTCATCAAGGAATTGAAAGTACATTAATGATTTTGCAATATCGTCTAAATGATAAACCAGAACACCCAGCCATTGAAGTAATTCGTGATTATAGTAAATTACCCCTTGTTGAATGCTATGCAGGACAACTGAATCAAGTTTTTATGAATATCCTGATAAATGCAATTGAGGCTTTAGAAGCAAATAATAACCAGCCAGAATCGCAGCAGAGAAAAGCAAATTCTCAGCAAATTAAAATTCGTACTTTTCTCGATAATTCACAACAGATAACAATTGCGATCGCAGATAATGGCTTAGGAATTCCCGAAGATGTAAAAAACCGCATATTTGACCCCTTCTTTACTACCAAAGCAGTAGGTCAAGGTACAGGTTTAGGCTTGGCGATTAGCTATCAAATCATCACTCAAAAGCATGGCGGTACATTAGAGTGTAATTCAATTCCTGGACAAGGAAGTGAATTTATGATTAAAATTCCTGTACAACAAAGTTAATTTGTCAATGGTCAATAGTCAATAGTCAATAGTCATTTGTGAATTTTGATTGATTTAAATAAAATAAATTATGTAGGGTGTGTTGTCGCGTAGCGCAACGCACCGCAAAAAATTAATTAATGGATTGTTTTACATATTTCACTATAGTAATTACCACAAGAGCAATTACCAAAGCTATTGCTACATTTCTCAGTATAGGGTTATTCCAGTGCTTAACAGCGATCGCTAAAATTGCCCACACTGTTACACTCACATAAGCAATATCTCGACGCTGAATCACAATTGTAGCCGCAATTGCAGATGCGATCGCTAACAGAATTATAGTCCAGGATTCCGCAGAAATACCCCATCCGTTCCAATTTTGGAAATATAAAGCACAAGCTACATTGACAATAGTGGCAACGCTGATCCAACCCAGATAAATGCTAATAGGTGCATAAAGATACCATTTTTTCTGCCGCGAGACATGCTGATTGCCAATATTTAACCGCAAGTAAATACCAATTAGCGGTAGCAAAATTAACAACATGGCGATAACAGATAAAACAAACAGCCGAGAGAGAAACAAGTATACCCAAATACTTTGAGCAATTGAGGCAATTACCAGTAAATATCCTGTATTGCGTAAATCTGCATCTTCCTTCTGACTGGGGAGAAATTGATAAATTCCCAAAGCAAATAAACCAAGGTAAATCAATCCCCAAATAGCAAAAGCATAGTTAGCAGGAATAATCAAGACATTTTTAAACAAAGTATTGGAAATTTGCCCAATACTCAGACCATTTAACGGAAAAATGTTAGATATGACATTGACCACAAAAGCGCCGATAATAGCCGCTAAGGTTGCAAGCTGACGGACAAAATCACGGTTATCGCCTTGAGTTGACTGTTGCATGAGATGGATGGCTAACTCAATATATCTTTAGCTTATAGTTCTTGAGCAGAGTGCAATGTGCGATCGCTTTTTTGTTGAGTCTACTTCACTAGACTTGATCTATCTCCCTTGAAATTTATTCCCAGGCGGGTGTTGAAGAAGGCAGAAGGCAGAGGGCAGAGGGCAGAAGGTTTTGTTTAGAAGGGGATTCTGACCCCTCCTAAACAAGAGCCACCAAATTTTCAATTTGGTGGGGGTCTTAAACCCTTACTCCCTTCGGTCGTGGCAGAGGGCAGGAATCAGAATTCCCTTCTGCCTTCTGCCTCCTGCCCTCTGCCTTTCTTGATAAAGCTAAGACAGAGGCTATTTTTAGCTTAAGTTGATACCTATACCCCCTGAATTGGGATAAAAAAATTTCTTTCGCTTACCCGATGTACCGCCCGCAGGCTGAAAGCCTGGGGCTATCGTTACAAAGCCCACCTTTGTGGGCTGAATTCTTTAGCCCACAAAGGTGGGCTTCGTGTGATTAGCCGCACCCTTCTAGGGTGACGGCGGTTTATTGGGTAAACGAGGGGTTGGGGATAAAGACAAAACTTTTCAACCAAAAGGGTTTCACATTGACACCAATGTTCCATGCCCGTACCTGCGTACCTCATGCTGAAAAATACATATTCGTGATTCTCCGCCTCGTCTGCTGATAAATTGAGGCGGAGTCTCACGATTTTTGCTCCCACGCAGAGCATGAGAGCTAGATAAAATCAGAAAAACAATCGCTCTACTTAATGTTTACTGTTGGTTTGCTTGATGTAGCAACAAGTTGATAAAGTTTTTCTTCAAATTTTTCCATACAAGCTGACCAATCAAATTCTAAAATTGATGGGCGAGCGTTCTGACTCATTGTGGCTTTCAGTTCGGGATTTTGCAGAATTTCAATGACTTTATTCGCAAAATCTGCGGGGTTATTTGGTTGAGCTAAAAAGCCGTTGTGTCCGGGAGTAACTTGTTCTGCTGTTGAGGGTGCAAAGGCTGCAACTACAGGAGTACCAGAAGCTAATGCTTCATTATTTGTAGTACAGAAGTTTTCGGTAACAGAAGGGTTAATAAATACATCGGCTCTAGCAAACCAGCCTAACAATTCTGTACCGTGAGATTCTCCCCAAATTGTAATTCCCGATTTATACTTTTGGGCAAGTTGGCGAATTTGTTCGTCTGAAGGGCCGCTACCAACAATTACTAAATGTACGTCAGGAATTTTGGCAGCAATTAAAGGGAATGCATCAATTAATTGAGTAACATTCTTTTCGGCGGTGATGCGTCCAACAAATAATAAAGTTGGTCTATTATCGTTGGGAATGGGGTTGTAAGAAATATTCCGAGGATGGAATTTTTCGCAATCAATACCTTGATAGGGAACGTATTCACTACGCTGACATTGCAATTTTACGTACTTAATTAACTGTTCCCTAGATGAAAATAAGTTAACAGTATAAGCATCGCTAACTTGCTTCACTATTAGGGGAATGATAGGACGCAGTAAGTTAAAGAAGAAACTTCCTAAGTAATATTTGATATAAGCAACGATATCTGTATGGAATACTGAGATAATAGGAGTACCTGTTTGCTTGGCGTATTTTACTCCCACCGCACGACCGTAACCTTGCAAAAAGGCTGAGTAAGCTCCTCGCATTTGGGCTGATTCTTCCACAACAATAATATCAGGTTGGAAGTTGAGGAGTAATTTAGTATCGCTCCAATGTTTGTAATTTAAGGGTTGGGGGAGAGATTTGTAGAAAATTAGCGGTTCGGTAGGGAAAGCGTAAGAAGAAAAGTTAGGATATGTTTTTAACTCTTCTAATCCTGGCATGGGACGATTCCCTACTTGTTTGGGATATTTATCGTTAATTTCTGGGTGGATGAGAAAAACTTCATGTCCTTGCTGGAGTAACCAGCGAACGCGCTGATGAACGGCGACGGAAACGCCTGTGAGAAAAGGGGCGTATAATCCGGTGAATAAGGCAATCCGGAGGGGTTGTTTTTTCATGATATAAGGATCTTTTTAAGAAAATTGCTGGTTTTGATTTGTGGATTTACGCAGGATTTTTTCCAGCACAGACGCGGAGAACAGTTAAAGGGAGATTTTGCGATCGCTCGGTTGGTCTAAAATTTTGTAAGGGCGATAATCTAGGAGTTGTAGATTCCAAGGCCCTTTGATTTCATAGGTGATACCACGCCATTTAACGGTTGGCATCCAAAAGGATGACAGCATGGCTACGGCATAAACCCATTGAGTGAATGGAATACCAAAGTAAATTTTGATGATTGTGGCTGGTGATAGTTTGGTGGGGGTTTCGCCTTGATGGCGGATTACTGTCCTGATTTGTTTTTCAAAAGTCAGTACCAGCAAGAGAAGTCCGAAAATATAGCCGCCATAGCAAGTTAAGCAGAAAATCGCAGTTTGCCATTGTTGGGTGAATAAGGCAAATAACCCTAAAAGTGCGATCGCATTTGGCAGTAATATAGTTAAAATCGTGTCACCAACTACAGCCAACCACCAAGGATGATACAAACGCGATGCGAGTAATTGCCGTTGCAACCAGTATCTTAAGCTTGGTAAATCAGTCTCTTCCCGATTGAGCATAATCAGCGAAGGTACAAATTTTACCTGAAACTTATGCTTACCCAAGACACTACGCATCATAGTATCTTCGCCAAAAGCCTTACTCCATTTCTCTATAAGTCCGGTTTGGTGCAGCACTTGGGTTTTTATCGCCAAAGTTCCCCCCCAAGGAATCCCGTAGAGATACATCTGCACAACTGCGGAGACATTCCACACATAGCGCACCAAGGAACCCCAATATTTACCTGTGGGTAAGTACCAACGGTTACCTGTTGTCGCCCCAACTTGCGGATTAGCTAAAGGACTAACTAATTCCCTCAGCCAATGGGAGTGAACCACAGTATCAGCATCGACTAAAGCAATCACTTCATAAGAAGGGTCTAATTCTGACACTGCTTGCACCAAAGAACTGCATTTGAGACTACAATTTTTGCGAATGAATCTCAAAGGACTGATATCAACATTAGTAGCACCCAATTCTTGGATAGTATCAGTCGCAACTTTCCATGCTGGGTCTTCTTTGCGGTCAACAATCAGCTTCAGATTATACTCAGGATAATCTTGATTGAGTAAAGCACGCAAACAATGCGGTAAAAATGGATCTGCACCCCTCAAGCAAAGAACAATCGCCGTTTTAGGTAACTTCTCATCTGGTAATATTTTGCTCTGGTTAAACCGCAGATTCCACAAAAAAATCAAACTTAATAAGACTTGAGTGGCCAGCCAACCCAGTAAAACCTGAGACAGCAACACCGCCAAATCATTCATGCTGGGTCACCTTTTAGTCATTGGGTATTGGGCATTGGGCATTGGGCATTGGGCATTGGGCATTGGGCATTGGGTATTGGGTAGACGCGATGAATCGCGTCTCTACAATTTGCTTCCTCAACTCCGGCGAAAGGGCTTATACTCCTCTAGCCGCACATTCCAGGCGCTGAAGATGCGATAATTGATACCGCGCCAGGTGATTGTGGTCATGCCTAAGGTAGATAATAGCCCTAACCCGTAGATCCATTGAGTTAGGGGGATACCGATTAACAGTTTAAAGATTGTGGGAAAGGTAATGGGGACGATGGGTTGCAAGCGATCGCGCGTCATTTGCTGTACGCCATGCTCTAAAATTAACATCAGCCACAGTAGTCCTACGGTATAGCTGACATAACACCCCAACAAAAATTTAAAATTTTCCCATTGCCCAGTGAATGATGTCCAGATTAAAGACATCAACACTAAAGTAGGTATGATAATGCTGGAAATGGTATCGCCAATAATCGCTGAGGGTTGGGGGTGATACAGTCGAGAGGAAATTAATTGACGCTGAATTTGGTTTCTTAAACTCGGTAAATCGTTTTCTTCCCGATTTACCATGAATAAGCTAGGGACAAACTTTACCCGCAGCTTATGTTTGCGTAAGACGCTACCAATCAAAATGTCTTCGCACAAGGCGAGACTCCACTTATTTAATAGTCCTGTTTGCTGAATTACTTCGGTTTTTATCGCTAAACTTCCGCCCCAAGGCATCCCAAATAGGTACTTTTGAATAACTAGAGATACATTAGATATATAAGGTACTAAAGACCACCAATATTTACCTCTGGGTAAGTACCAACAGTTACCACTAGTTGCGCCGACTTTAGGATGGGCTAGGGGATTAACTAATTCCCGCAGCCAGTTAGGATGAACTACACTGTGACTATCTACCAAAGCGACAACTTTGTAGGAATCATCCAATTCTGAGACAGCTTGAACTAAAGAACTGCACTTGAGACTACAATTATTGCGGACATTGCGCAAAGGACTAATTTCAACGTTAGTTACTCCTAGCGCTTGCACTGTATCAACAGCAACATTCCATGCAGGGTCATCTTGATGATCGACAACAATCTTTAGTTCATATTGGGGATAATTTTGTTGCAACAATGCCCGTAAACATTGCTGCAGATAGCGGTCGGCTCCACGCAAACAGAGAATTATTGCAGTTTTGGGTAACTGGTCATCTGGTAACAACTTTTTCTGATTGGAGTATAAAGACAGTAAATATACTAGTGTGAGAATTACTTGAATAACTAGCCAACCTAGCAACGAGTTACACAGAAACTTATCCAAATCTGGCATTAATTTTAGAGCCTCCCGTATGGCTGGGGTGTTCCCAGTAGGGGCAGGGTTTCCCCGCCCTTGACTGGATATTATGGATCGAGGGAATATTTCACAGTGATGTTAATTGTGGTGTTTTTATTCAATGCAAAACTAGCATCGCGGAATTTAGGTGTACCAGTTTGCACAGATACAGTAGGATTTTTAGAGATACCAAAACCTTCTGTAGGTATGCCGAAAAAGTCGCGATTGAGTTTGCGATCGCCATTTTGATCGTCCACAATAGCAACAGCATAATTCCCAGGTTTCAAGCCTGTAAATTGGTGTTTTAAAGTGCTACCTGTGATTTTCTGGCAAGTACTTTTTAACACATCTGTAGTGCTTAAAGGAAATGCTTTGGCTTTGTCTTGAGAGTAAACGCCGATACAAATTTCACCCTTTTGGCTGCGGATATTATTGACTACGACAGTGAGGGTTTCTGCTGGTGCAGCTTTAACAGTGGGAATTGTGGCGATACTGGCTAAAGTAGCAACAATTAAAGCTGAGATTTGAGACATCTTTAACATAGTTTGCTAGTCTCCTAATTCATAATCGAGTATGAAAACTTTTAGCTTAGTAAAGCTTTATTTTTATGTGGTATTAATATATAATTCAGTTTTCCTTTCTTACCTCTGTGTTCTCTGTGCCTCTGTGGTTAAAAAATTATTTTTCAACCGCAGAGACGCAGAGGACGCAGAGAGAAAGAGTATGGTGAGCATTGCCCACCATATTATGATTGCTACTTCATCAAATTCTGAATGTCTGTTTTCTCCAGCCATTCTTTAGTAATTCCTAAACCTGCTTCTAGCCCAATTTTAGGACTGTAACTCAATAAATCTTGAGCTTTAGCAATCGAACAAGCATAGGGACGAGTCATAAAATCTATCGACTCTGGCAGAATATCAGCTTTTTTGCGAAATAACTTTTGTCCTTGAACGCGCAATTTCAAAAATAGTTTAATTTCCTCTTTACCTAAAGACATCGGCGCAGGAGAACCGGAAATTTCCGCTAACCGAGTAAAATACTCTTTCCAAGAAGTTTGTGCGCCATCGGTAATATTAAATATTTCCCCGTAACTTTCCTTTTCTACAGCTAAAAAGATAGCATCAATCAAATTATCAACATATACATGATTGATAATTCCATGTTCATCGCTAGCATAAGCAAATAACTTCTGGCGCATAAAATGAACTGGACGCACTACCCAAGGAATACATCCCGGCCCGTAAACATCACCAGCGCGAATAATAATTACACCAAAATCTGCGGGATTATTTAATGGTAGTAATGCTTGTTCAGCTTCGATTTTGGTTTTGCAGTAAGGGTTGGTTTCGTCAGCTAGAGGTTCAGATTCGCTGACGCGATCGCTATAATTAAACCCATAAACCAAAATACTCGAAAGATGCACAAAACTTTTGACACCAGCACTTTTAGCTGCTTTCGCTAAATTAATCGTTCCATCAACATTAATCTCGCGAAATTCCTTAATTGCACCAGATTCTTGAGCAATTTGGGCTGTATGTAAAACGATGTCTACACCTTGACAAGCCTTTTGCACAGTTTTAGCATCGTTCAGATTACCAACAATTACCTCAACGCCTAAATTTTGTGCTTGCTTATCTTTAACAGCAGAACTTTGCAAACCTTTAACCTTCATTCCCTTAGCAATAGCTAATTCAGCCGCGCGCCAGCCGATAAATTCATCAATTCCAGTAATCAGAAGCGTTTTGTTTTCCAAGTTCATAAAGCAGAGATGATTGGTGAGTTGTGTAGAAGAAGGCAGAAGGCAGAGGGCAGAGGGCAGAAGGGGAAGAGTTAAGTTTTAATGCTTCAGATGTGTTTAAATCCCTTAACTCTTCCTTCAAATTAATAGGCTTGTAGCGGAATTATTACCTTCTGCCCTTCGGGTTCAGCAGTTCGCAATCGACGCAAAGCGCCAAGACTGCGACTGCTTCACCTCCTGCCATCTGCCTTATTCATGATTTAAAAAATATCAGCCGGGTCAGCCGAACGCAGTTTATTAATAGCCAAAGACCCAGAAGTCATACACATTAAAACTGCCGAAATTAGCACCAGCACTATATTATTAAAGCTCATCATAATCGGCAGCTTTGTGGCTTTCATGGCAAAATCATAGATAAACACGGATAAAATAAATCCGGGAATAAAGCTAAAAATCGCCAAAATAAAAGCCTGTTGAAAGACCACATTTAATAAATAGCTGTTGGGATAACCCATCGCTTTTAATGTGGCGTAAGCGACAAATTGAGTAGCAATGTTGCTGTAGAGAATTTGGTAAACAATTACTACCCCAACTACCGAAGCCATTGTCAACATTAAGTTGAGAATAAACCCGATTGGTGTTCTCACAGCCCAATATTGTTTTTCAAAATCAATAAAACCCTGATATGTAAAAACTTGAACATCATTAGGCAATGATTCTTCTAAATTTTTCAGCACTTTATCGGGGTCAGTACCTGGCTTTAAGCTAATGACACCAATATCAATCATTTCTGCAGGGCGAGTGTTGGGATTGATGCGCAGAAAAGTTGAATCGCTGACAAGTAAATTACCATCAACACCAAAAGAAGGCCCTAAGCTAAATAATCCCGCAACTCTAACACGATAACCAACTAGGGAATTAAAGGGGAATATTTCAACTGTTTGTTCTGTTTGTCCTTGGTCGTATCTTTCAGCAATCGGCCCGAACTCTGGACGCGAATCTCGGTCAAATAGCATCATATCCGGGATTTTTAGTTTATCTAAATTTTCCTCAACTTCGGGAATATTTAAAACAGACCTACCCGGATCAAACCCAATCACATAAATCGAATACTTTTCATTATTGACTGGGTTTTTTAACTTAGCAAATTGCAAATAAATCGGGCTAACAGATTCAACACCATCAAAGCCCAAAGCTTGGTATAAACGAGTCCGCGAAAAGCTTTGATTTGATGTGATAGATTTGTATTGAGAACTAACTAAAAACAAATCTCCACGCAAACTTTGATGTACTGCCGTCGCACTAGAATAAAGTGCATCTTGAAAGCCTAGCTGAATAAACATCAGCAGCACAATAAAAGCAATCCCCGCTACAGCTACCAGAAAACGTATTTTTTGCTGAACTAGCTGTAGCCATGCTAAAGGAATTTTAAAATTCATTAGTTAGTTGTCAGTTGTCAGTTGTAATTCATTGGTGTCAACTTAAGCTAAAAGCTATATAGCGCGGGCGTTGTACAAAAACTTTCGCCCTCATCCCCTCACCCCTTCTCCCCCAGGAGAAGGGGAATTAAATCTCTTGCTCCCCTCTCCCGGTGGGAGAGGGGTTGGGGGTGAGGGGAAAAACCTTGCTACAAAGCGGGTTTTGCGTTAAGTTGACACCAATGGTTGTAATTTGCCCTATGCCCAATGCCCCATGCCCATTAAATATGAATCGCCACATCAACTTGCAGGTTAGTGAGTCTTGATACTTTGGCACTATCTGCGGGATCATCTATGCAGATTTTAACTTCGACAATTTTGCGATCCGTATCTGCACTGGGGTTGAGGCTGAAGATGCTTTGCTTATCAACTTGCCAACCTACATCGTCTACGGTTCCCTTTAATTTACCCACAATTGCAGGGCTGGTAATGGTCACTTTTTGACCTTTACGCACTTTTTGAATATCGGTTTGGTAAACTTCTGCAACTACATACATCTGCGAAATATTACCTATCTCCGCAAAGCCGGAAGTTGCAATTACTTCGCCTGTTCTGGCGTGAATTTTTAAAACTGTGCCGTCAATGGGCGATTTAATGTAAGTTAAATCTTGGTCGGCTTTTGCTTGTTTAACAGCAGTTTGTGCGCTTCTGACTTCTGTTTGCGCTAATTCCACATCTACAGAACGTACTTCTTTTACGCTGTTGAGTTGAGATTTTGCTTGCTGAATTTGGCTTTGGGCTGTATCTCGAGTCCGTTTTAAGGCGGCTTCGGCTTCTTCGAGTTGCTGTTGTGTGGTTTTGAGTTGCAGGGCTTTGCTATCGGCTACAGAAGCCGCGATCGCACCTTGCTGATACAATTTCTGATAGCGATCGTTCTCAGTTTTGGCATTTTCTACTTGCGCCTTAATTCTGGCAATTGTCGCTTCTTGCGCTGCTACATCGCCTTTTAACTGAGATTCTAATCGCACAATCCCTGCTTTTTGCGCGTCAATATCTCCGGTTTTCGCACCAGCTTTTACCTGGGCTAATTGGGCTTTAGCAACTTGCAATTTATCTAAAGCTTGTTGCAAAGCAGCCGTAGCCCGGTTGTAATCTTCTAGGTAAGCTAAAATTTGTCCGGCTTGTACCTTTTCACCTTCTTTAATTAACAGTTTTTCAACGCGCACACCATTAATAGAATTAGGTGCAGATAAATAAGTAATTTCGCCTTCTGGTTGTAAACGTCCCAAAGCAGTGATAGCAACTTTTGCAGGCGCAACCTTTTGTGGCGCTTCTGGTGGGCGAGTGTAAAAATTAGAGCGATAGAATAATCTTGATAAAGCGAAAAAAGACGCCAGCCCAGCAGCAACGACTACAGAAACTCCTAAAACTATTTGCCACTTTTGTACGGGCTGTTTGAATAATGGGCTTTCCTTGTTTACTGCCATATTTTTATTCCGATTGTGCTGAGTAGGGATAAGTTAAAAATTTGTCATTTGTCATTTGTCATTGGTAATTTGTTATGAGAATTACCAAAGATTGACAGAATGACTGAAATTAGATTACTGACACGCTATTTGTAGTTAAGAAATCAAGTAGAAATCCTATGAATTATTGAGAGGAGACTTAGCCAAGTTTTTTTGTTAAATCAATGGCAAGAATGAATTGTGCAATAATACCCAGTAAATAAGTCACCCGTATGAGGTGATTTTACTCCTCAATCTTCAGACGGAAATGAATAGGATAAGTCTGATTAGCTGTATGCGATTGATTACACTTTGCAAGAACAGAAAAATTACTTTTTTCTAGGGTTAAATTAACCTAGCGCTACCAATAATTATCCTTAGTTTTATTGTTTGCATTTAGTACAGTAAATACTCTAAGAATTTAGTAGCATTATTAATACAAAAATCTCCCCAATCATGCAGCGACTATCTAAATAACTTAGAAAACTAGGATAAAGCTTTGTTAAAGTATTGCAAAAACGCTTTAGCTTGTCAACCAGTTTTCGCCGTTATAATTAATGTTTCAATGCCCACAATTTCTGCAAGAAAATGCTGAGAAAATAGCGAATATATACTAAGTAATTCTCCTCAGTTAATTCTCAAAGATGATCATCAATCAACCGACTCTACTATTATCAACGGATAATCATGAAGTCATTTGTGTACCATAAAACATTATTAGAAAATGGGCATGGGGCGTAGGAGACAAGGGGGACAAGGAGGATAAGGAGGACAAGGAGGACAAGGAGGACAAGGAGGACAAGGAGGACAAGGAGGACAAGGAGGACAAGGAGGACAAGGAGGACAAGGAGGACAAGGAGGACAAGGAGGACAAGGAGGACAAGGAGGACAATTGTAAAGACGCGATTAATCGCGTCTCTAACAAATGACAAATGACCAATGACAAATGACCAATGACAAATGACCAATGACTAAATACCCCTTGACTGTTGATATGTTAATGCTATGGTTGGTGTTTTAACTGGCTGCACTGAACTACAGTAATTATGCCTATTGTGCCCATAAATCAAATTCTCGTTGGTCGTAACCGCCGTCCGATTAAGGGTGAGAAGGTTGATGAGTTGAAGGAATCAATTAGGGCTAATGGTCTGTTAAACCCGATTACGGTGGATCAAAAGCTCAATTTGATTGCGGGATTGCATCGGTTGACGGCTTGTAAGCTGTTGGGGTTGGATGCGATCGCGTGTAATATTGTGACTTACCAATATGCAGAACAGGCGCGTTTGGCGGAAATTGACGAGAATTTAATCCGCAATGAGCTAGAACCGCTAGAACGTTCGGAGTTATGGTTAGAACGCGATCGCATTTTAGAACGCATGGGACTGCGAGCAAAGGTAGGAGATAATCAACATACCCTCAAAGCTGGTGAAATGATTTCACCACCTCTCAAACGAACTGTGGAGTTAGCTAAGGAAGCAGGTTATTCTGAGCGCACTTTTCAGCATGGAAAGCAGATTGCCAAGGGAATTCACCCTGATGTCAAACAAATGATTAAGGGAACTGCGATCGCAGAAAGTCCCACAGCATTATTAAAAATAGCTAGAGCTGGAAGTCAAGAACGCGCTGTAGCCGAAGCAGCACAACAAGCTGGAGAATTAGCTCAAGCACAAGGAAATCTGAAAGAAGTTGAGCATCAAGCTAAATTGCTGGCTGAGGCTCAGAATAAGCAAAAAGAATTACAAATTTTAGCCTATAAAAGTGCTTTAGCAGAGAAAGAAGCTAAGTTACTGCAAAAGAAAAGCCAGAGTCAACCAGAGAAAGTGAGGGAATTGAACCCAGTCCTCAAGGTGACAGTGGGCGACGAATGGATGTTAGGACGGCATTTAGTATATTGTGGGGATACGGCAGAGCAAGACTTTCTGAATGTATTACCCTCAGATGCAGCATTAGCGATCGCTACTGTTTCCCCTAATTGGAATCATAATTACTTGGTGGGAGAAGCGCGAGTTGTGGCAGTATTGCGATCGCAAGGGCAAATTTACGAATTTTACAAGCGTAATCAAATGCCTTTTCAGTATGAATTAATATTAGGAAATATCTACGTAGGGATTTTTTCACATCAGTCTTTATCCCAGCCACAAACAGCAATTAATATTGAAGGTGTAGAAGGAATTGTTAATTACTTAATTAATTTATATACCAGTCCCAATAATTTTGTGATTGCGCCGTTTATGGGGAATGGGGAAGTTCTCATTGCTTGCGAACGTATGGGGCGAATCTGTTTTACTGGCGATGAAAATGAGGAGTTAATTAGCCGGGGAATTGGGCGTTGGGAGAAGTGGACAGGAAAGCAATCTCAGAAGATAGAATGATAAAAGACGCAGAGACAGCAGCAGTTTTCAGCTATTTCAACAGCATCTGTCATAAGAGCCTAGCATTGCTCAGTTCCCCTTCTCCCTTAGGGAGAAGGGGTTAGGGGATGAGGGCTTGAGCAATTGTCTGTAAAACTGACTCGATATCATTAAATATTTGCTCATTACTAAAGCGAATAACAGTAAATTGATGAGATAGCAACCAGTTTTCTCTAATATAATCTTCAGTTTGCTGACTTGCATGAATATTACCATCTACCTCGATAATTAGTGATTTTTCATGACAATAAAAATCAACAATATATCTATCAATATTATGTTGTCTGCGAAATTTTTTATTTAATAAACGTCGATTTCTTAAACATTCCCACAATATTTTTTCTGCTGGTGTTTGTTGTTTTCTTAATTCGCGAGCGCGTTCTAATAATATATCGGGAATTTGTCGGTTGCTACCTGCTAATTTCGCAATTTCTGCCCTCACCCCTAGCCCCTCTCCCTCAGGTAGAGGGGGATAAGAGTGATTTTTATATTTTTGTTGATTCTCTTGTTCTTGTTCTTTTTCTTTACTCCCTCTCCCTCTGGGAGAGGGTAGGGGTGAGGGTTCATATTCCATATGAAAATCAACTCATCTTATCCTTGACTAACCTTATTGCCAAGCTTTTAGGGATAGGGGTTTAACCCTTCATTAACTAACCAACAGTCTCATTTTATTCGCTAATAGTCTCAACTTTACTATTATTATCTGATGCTTGTTGTGCAACATTTTTCCGGCGGCTCGACCTCATTTTGCGGACGCGATCGCTTTCTCTGACACCACCTGCTGTTTCATATTGAGCGCTATCTGTGCCATACTTAATAGCAATCAGCATTAGCATCTTTTGAGAAAGTTTAGCCAGATTTTTTTCCATCTCTTCAACTTCAGTTAAAGAAGAATCAGCTAAAGACAGAGCATTATTATGAATCTCAAGTTTATTACGTAACTCTTCTATTGACTCCAGCAATTTTTTCAGACTATAATCATCATCCAGTTTAAAACTTGGATCAATCAATTTTATTCCGGCGGCTCTTGACTCAACTTTTTCTAAAACGCTGGATTTACGTTTTTTGCGACTCATAAATGTGCCCTGATAAAATACTTATAAACATAGCTTGCCTTAATTAAATCGAAATCTGGTTCAGTATAAATAGCAGTTTTTGAACGGACAATTTTCAGCTAATATTCGGTAATATTTCGGTGTCTAATTAAGTAAGTCGGTGAGAAAAATTCAATGTATATGAAAAAATATAAATTCACAGTAGGGTGTGTTATGCCGTAGGCTAACGCACCTTAGATTTTTGACGGTGAAGCAGCGCTGCGGGAGGGTTAGCCCGACCCAGGCGACTGCTGAACCCGAAGGGTGCGTTGCGCTGCGCGACAACACACCCTTGTATATTGAGTTGAGCAAAGCCACTACTGAGTTAAGGAAAGCCACTATTGAGTTAAGGAAAGCCACTATTGAGTTAAGGAAAGCCACTATTGAGTTAAGGAAAGCCACTATTGAGTTGAGAATAGCCACTATTGAGTTGAGCAAAGCCACTATTGAGTTGAGAATAGCCACTATTGAGTTGAGCAAAGCCACTATTGAGTTGAGCAAAGCCACTATTGAGTTAAGGAAAGCCACTATTGAGTTGAGAATAGCCGCTACTGAGTTGAGGATAGCCACTATTGACTTAACAAAAAATAAATTACCCATATTCCGTAGTGCGAGCATCTTGCTCGCTGTTGTTCTAAAGCGAGCGAGACGCTCGCACTACAAATTGATTGGGTATTTAAAAAATTGGATGTCCCTAGGGGCATGGCACTGCCCATACGTGTCAACTTAAGCTAAAAGCTATATACGGCGGGTGTTGTACAAATCCCTCGCCCTCATCCCCTAACCCCTTCTCCCCCAGGGAGAAGAGGAATTGAATCTCTTGCTCCCCTCGCCCGGAGGGAGAGGGGCTGGGGGTGAGGGCAAAACCTTGCAACCAAGCGGGTTTCACGTTAAGTTGACACCACTGGGAACTGCCATGCCCTCTAGAATATCAGGAAACGCGATCGCCTGGCACTTTTACGGAATTTAGGCTAAAAAGTTTGTATTATCTCAAATAACCTGCCACACCCAAACCGCCGGCTATGGAATTAAATCTCCGCTTCCCAGAGAATAATCAAGTCATTGTAACATTTGATGGGCAAGAAACTGAGAGGCTGGATTTTGCCTCACCGTTGAGTGCAGCAGACAGAGAAGAGATTCGCTGGTACTTAGAAACTTATGCGGCACGTTACACAATGGATGTAGACGATAAACAGGCGGAAGGGATAGCAAAAAAATTCCGGCAATGGGGCAAAGATTTATTTAACGCTGTTTTTTATGATTCTGCTGCCCTGGAGATATTTTCTGATTTTCAAAGGGAAAATCAACGAGGACGCTTATTAACAATTAGCGCCAGTCATCCAGCAATTTTATCACTGCCTTGGGAATTATTGCACCATCCAAAAAACACCTATTTGTTTCACGAAAATCCCCGCATTTCGATTCGTCGCCGCTTGGCTGGTGCAGGGGGTGGACGCAGACCGTTTAAAGTGCAACTCAAAGACCGATTGCGGTTATTGTTTGTCATCAGTCGTCCCAGTGATGAAAAAAAATTTATTGACCCCCGTGGTGAAGCAATGGCAGTTTTGAACGCCATTCAACAAGCAGCAGCCGGAAGAGTTGAGGTAGAATTTTTGCGTCCAGCCACCTTGGATAATTTAGTAGCGCGGCTAGAAGACTCGCGCCAACCCCCTGTTGATATTGTGCATTTTGACGGTCATGGGGTATTTGATTTAGATGGGCGTTTCCAAGAACAGGCTAAACATAGCGACCCGGTGGGATTAACTAAAGGCGGGAACGAGAACGGCGGTAATATAGGTTACTTGTTATTTGAGGATAAAGAAGGGAAAAAAGCCCTGATTACTGCCGAAACCTTGGGTGATATGCTGAATCGGCAAAAAGTGGGGTTAATTGTTTTGTCTGCCTGTCAGTCGGCGGCAATGGGTGGCGAAGATGGAGAGGATGCAATGGGTAGTGTAGCCGCTAGGTTAACCCATGCAGGTATTCCCACAGTCTTGGCAATGACTTATTCGGTATTAGTGACAACAGCCCAACAACTGTTTGCCAAATTTTATCAGGGTTTAGTATCTGGTGCTGGTATGGGTGAAGCATTAGATAATGCGCGGCGAGACTTGTATTTCAACCAAAAACGGGGAGAACGGCAACGGGGTGAGAACCGGGTACAGTTAAAATTGGAAGATTGGTTTTTACCTGCCTTGTATCAAGCGGCTGGTGATACGCCGTTATTGCAGCAAGACTTGAACAACCAAGAAAGCGGTGAGTCACCAAAATGGGGAAACTTGCCGGATTTACAAGAAGCTGGATTCTTCGGTCGTAGCCAGGAATTATGGCAGATAGAACGCTGGTTTGTGCAGGGAACGCGCCGCCTCACAGTATCGGGTTTTGGTGGACAGGGAAAAACCTATCTTGTCCAGGAAGCAGGACGCTGGTTACACCGCACGGGGATGTTTGAGAAAGTTTGTTTTGTGGATTATGCTGCCTTTGGTGGTGTGGATGCTGTAGGCTGGGCAGTTAGCACCCTGGCGACAGTGTTAGAAGAGAGTTTAATTGATGGGGCGGCGGCAACTCAGGCGTTGCGTAAGCAAGCCACATTGCTGATTTTAGATAACTTAGAAACCTTGCCAGCCGAACCTCTACAAGAACTGTTAACCGTGGCAAAACAGTGGTCTGAGGTTGGGGAATGTCGGGTATTACTCACCACGCGCACACCAGATTTTCACCATCCCGATTATCCCACACAAGGCAGCCGCAAACATATCTCCTTATTTTTGGGAGGATTGGGACAAGAAGATGCCCTAGCGTATTTCCAGAGTTTGATTAAACTTCCACCAGCACCCAAATTTGACCCACCTGAACACAACGTGTTGTTGAGATTATTTGAACTGGTGGATTTTCATCCCCTGTCCATTGGTTTGTTAGCAAGACAGTTGAAAACCCGCCGTCCGGCAGAGTTGGGACAACGCTTAGAAGCATTAATTGCCCAAACACCAGATAATCCCCTATTGGCATCTTTGAATTTATCTTTAGAACGGTTGGATGCTGAAGCAATGGAGTTGTTGCCTCGTTTAGGCGTGTTTCAGGGCGGGGCTTTTGAACTTAACTTACTGAAAATTACAGAAATTTCTGAGTCACAGTGGCAAACTTTGCGCCCAGCATTAGAAGCCACTGGTTTAATTCAGCCTGAATATCCACCTGGGTTTGGTTCGCCTTTTCTCAAATTTCACCCCACCTTAGCCCCTGCCTTGTGGCCGCGCTTATCTCCAGAAGCACAGACAGAACTGCTTGCCCGTTATCAACAGGAGTATTATCAACTTTCTCACGATTTATATTTTGAAGATGAGAAAGACCCTCATTTTGTTCGTGCCATCGCTCAACGGGAATTACCGAATTTACTTTATGCAGTTGATGGCGCGTTGGATGCTGGTGCAGAATGGGCAGTAGACTTTGTTGACAAGGTAAACTTTTTTCTTGGTATCTTTGGACTCAACCGCGATCGCACTAGACTAAATCAACGAATTGCTGAGTTAAGTAGAGAAGTCGCTTCCGATACATGGTATCTCAGCCGTAAGAGTTCAGGTGAGCAATTATTCAATACTGGTCGCTATCAAGAAGCAGCGCAGGTTTTTAGTGAGATACTGGCAGAGTTGGGTGAAAAACCAAGTTATAACCGTTGTTTTACTTTGGTTAGGCTAGGGCGGTGCTTGAGGTTTCAAAAACAAACAAAACAAGCAGCACAAATCTACTGTCAGGGATTGGCAGTGGCGCAGCAGTTGGAACAGTCTAATGGTGTAAAAAACCTGATGGGAACGTTGCAGACTGAATTGGCAGATGCGTTGACAGATATGGGAGATTATGATGATGCACGCATTGCTTATGAAGCAGGATTAGCTATTGCCAAAGAACTTGGAGACCCTCGTAACGCTGCGGCATCAAATGGGCAACTCGGCGCACTAGCTATGCTGCAAGGCAACCTTTCAGAAGCAGAACAGCGTCACCGTGAAGCACTGACTACTTTTCGGCAACTCAACGAACCAGCATCACAAGCTACGGCTTGGCATCAACTGGGTAGGGTGTATGAAAAAGGCAAGCAGTGGGACGCTGCGGAAGATGCCTACCGAGAAGCTGCACGGATTAAAGAATTTCTAGGACATCTGGCAAATGCAGCAAGTACTTGGTTTCAATTAGGCAGCCTCAATGCAAGTGCAGGCAACCTGGGAGGGGCAGAGGCTTGGTTTCGCAAGGCTTTAGAGCAATTTCAACAATTAAAAGATCAAGCAAGTGCATCTCTAGTACTTGGCAGCCTCGCTTTCATACTACAAAATCAACCCCACCGCCTTAGCGAAGCCCGACAATTGGCAGAAGAAGCATTAGCCATCCACAAAACCTTAGATTCAGCTGCGGCTGAGATTTGGAAAACCTATAACATCTTGGCAGATATTGCCGACAAGCAGGGCGACAGCACCCAAGCTAAAGAATATCGTCGCCAAGCAAGGCAAGCAAAAGCGGCGTTTGCGGGGACACAGTATGAGTTGCGGCAATATGGGCAGTTTATTGCATGGGTAGTAGCTGCTGTGGATAATGCAGAAATCAGGGAACAGTTAGAAGCTGAGATGGAAAATTTTGCAGAAAATTTGCCAAATTTCGTTGCTGCCATCCGTCTTATCTTAGCCGGCGAGCGAGATGAGAATATACTGTGCGAGCCGTTAGATTTGGAAGATTCTATGATTATCTCCGCTATCCTGCGGGGTATCGCTGACCCTCAATTCCTTGCGGCGTTATTAAATAATTCGTAATTCGTAATTCGTAATTCGTAATTCGCCGTAAATGTAGGGGAGCCAGCGCTGTGCGGGGGTTCCCCCCGTTGAGGCGACTGGCGTTGTGTTGTCGCGCAGCGCAACGCACCGCCAAAAATCTAATACCAAGTCAAAAATAGCGCTTCTGGTGTTAGATGCAAAACAAAATTATATCGTCGCCTGTAGGGGCATCGGCACTGCCGTGCCCTTAAGACTGTGTGGACTCAACCGATAACCCCTATAATCTTTGCCACACATCAATTATTCTACAGGGCAAGGCAATGCCCATACCTGTCAACTTAAGCTAAAAGCTATATACAGCGCGTGTTGTACAAAAACCCTCGCGCCCTCATCCCCTAACCCCTTCTCCCTGAGGGAGAAGGGGAATTGAATCTCTTCTTGCTCCCCTCTCCCTGAGGGAGAGGGGCTGGGGGTGAGGGCGAAACCTTGCAACCAAGCGAGTTTCACGTTAAGTTGACACCAATGAATCTCTCGCATTCTTTTTTAAAAATAGTATAAGGTGCGTTAGCCTACGGCATAACACACCCTACTGGACTGCGCCTCCGCGCCTGTGCGTGATGCCAAATTCATTTATTATCCACTTCCGCAGAATAATCTTCACAAAAAGCTTTCAACCCAATATGAATAATAATCACCGTTAGTGCCACAACTAAAGGAGATAACACATCCCCCGAAAAACCCATTCCTACCAACACCCCACCCAAGCGTTCCACAGCATCCTTATTATCCAAATCACCCCATTTCTGCCACTGCTTATTCAGCATTCCCCCTTCTTCGCATAAATCACTTTTAGCAGCGCGTCCAAATTTCTGCAAAAAACTCCGAGAATTTTCTTGTGTAATATTTGTAATTGCTGCGGTTTGTTTTACCAGCAATTTTTCATCTGATATTTTATCCTCTCCTTGTTTTTGCTCTGCATCTGGAGCAGAGCGCAATTCTATTAACTGGCGGTCAATTTCCGCAGAGAGGGCAGTAATTTCCTCAGGGGTAAAGATGCTATTCATTACTGATTTTCAAGAGAACTCTGTTAAAAATAATCATAGAGTAGTATAGTATCACCCTTCACTTACCCAATAAACCGCCGTCACCCTAGAAGGGTAGGTGGGCTTTGTAGCGTTAGCCCCAGGCTTACAGCCTGTGGGCGGTCTGTTGGGTAAGCGAGAGAATGTTTGGAACAACATTGAGAGAGTAGTTAAAGATCATAATCTAAATCAATTAAAAACTCTATAAAATTCTGCATTCTGTCCCCTACTTTGCACCCATAAAATTAATTCTAAAATTGTATTTCCTATATCAAATAGTCAATTTACCCTAGCCGCTAGCCCCTGATGTTTACCATGCACTTTAGCAAAATTAAGCTTTGCTTTATATATCACTTATTTATTGTTTAAATTGAATTATCTTGAAAAAACTTCAATTTTTATTGTGGAATTATGATGTTATGTTGAAAAAAATACGGTCAGTACTTCATCTTATCTTTGTACTAATAAGAACGTAATCTATATAACTTATTTATTACGGCGATTATTGTAATTATTATTTAAGCGATATCTAGCCATTAACCCAAGAAATTTAGTGTTGAGTAATTAAAGCACAAGTTGATACTTGGACTTTATCCTTCATCAAAGCTTTTTGTCAGCAACACTCAATTTTCTTCCTTAAATTCCTTTAAATGAACAATTCTGTTTATTTAATTTGTGCTAGTCTTTGTATTAATTCAAGTCTTTAGCTGCGGTAGGTTAATTAGTAATTTTCTTGGGAGCATAAAAGAAAGAAACTAAACCCAATCGCCTTGTTATCACCTTACAAAGACTCGATTGTTGTTTCAATTACTGCATAAATTCGGAGTAAAGGTGAGGTTTTTTCTGTAACGAACTTGTCAACATCTATCGGGCGAATTGCATAAAATACATTATCCTGGAAGCTGAAACTGGCTATGACATTTATCAAAATACAGAACGTTGTCATTAACACCAGCTACGTGGCTGCAATCAACTTAGATAGTCAAACTAGTTTGGGAGAAAAAAGCGTTTCTGTCCTAATAGCTACTCCTAAGTTTCCCTTGCTTCAGTGGGATACAGTTGCTCAAAATCTCTACCATTACGAATGGATGGAATTTACAGGTCAAGCGGCTACGGCGCTTCAAGATTATTTTACGAATTTCAACAACGTTATTGACCTGTTGCCACAATATCAAGAGTCTGGCGTTGTCTAGAATTTTTGCAAAATTACGTTCCCTAAAGTTTGAAGGTCAAAGAATGAATATAAATCACCTTTTAGCCTTAAGCCTTCATTCTTTACATATGGTGTGGTGTTAATTCGCAGAAAAGCATTTAGCTTTTGCAGATAGGATAGCTAGCTGCTGACTACAACAGATAGCTTTCATTATTGCACAGCCGCAGAAATTTCTGTAGCTTCGCAATTCCCAGTACTTCAGATTTGTGATTCCTATGTCTGCTTATTCCATTGATAATGCCTTGGCTGATTTAGCAGCCGAGATCAACAGCTGTGAAAAAACTTTGGTTAAGTTTATAGAGGAGAAAAAAGTGACGGCAAATAAACCAATTTCAATTAACAAAATTAACAGACAATTACAACAAAATCCTATAGCGATTATTGGGATGGCATCTTTATTCCCCCAATCGCGTGATTTGCGGGAATATTGGCGGAATATTGTCAGCAAAGCCGACTGTATTACTGACGTTCCCGAAAGCCATTGGAGCGTGAAAGATTACTACGATCCAAACCCCAGAACACCCGAAGATAAAACCTATTGTAAACGAGGCGGGTTTATTCCTGAGGTTGATTTTAACCCGATGGAATTTGGCATTCCTCCCAGCATTTTAGAAGTTACCGATGTCTCGCAACTATTAAGTTTAGTGGTTGCAAAACAAGCAATGGAAGATGCTGGTTATGGCGAATCTCGCGATTTTAACCGGGAAATGGTCGGGGTAATTCTCGGCGTAGCGATGGCGAAACAATTAGGTATGCCACTTTCTGCGCGGTTAGAATATCCAGTGTGGGAAAAAGCGCTGAAAAGCAGTGGTTTATCTGATGAAGATACCGCCCAAATTATTGAAAAAATTAAAAGCGCTTACGTTAAATGGGATGAAAATGCTTTCCCTGGGATGTTAGCTAACGTTGTCGCTGGAAGAATCGCCAACCGTTTGAATTTTGGCGGGATGAACTGTGTTGTTGACGCAGCTTGTGCTAGTTCCTTTGGCGCTTTGAAATTGGCGATTAGCGAACTAATTGAGTATCGCAGCGATATGATGCTGACTGGTGGTGTGGATACAGACAACACCATTATGGCTTATATCTCCTTTAGCAAAACCCCAGCTGTGTCTCCTAGCGAAAACGTCAAACCTTTCGATGCTAAGTCTGACGGGATGATGCTGGGTGAAGGTATCGGCATGATTGTCCTCAAGCGCTTGGAAGATGCGCAACGGGACAATGATAAAATCTATGCAGTCATCAAAGGTATCGGTACTTCTAGCGATGGACGCTATAAGAGTATTTATGCTCCCCGCAAAGAAGGTCAAATCAAAGCCTTAGAACGGGCTTATGAAGATGCAGGTTTTTCTCCCGCGACTGTAGGCTTGATGGAAGCCCACGGTACAGGGACAATGGCTGGTGACCCGACAGAGTTCGGTTCCTTGCGCGATTTCTTCGCTGAACATGACTCGAAGAAACAGCACATTGCCCTGGGAAGTGTCAAGTCCCAAATTGGACATACCAAAGCGGCTGCGGGGGCTGCAAGTTTAATTAAAACGGCTTTGGCGCTACATCACAAGATATTACCGCCAACGATTAACATTACTGAGCCGAACCCCAAACTCAACATTAAAAATTCTTCCTTCTATTTAAATACCGAAACTAGACCTTGGATTCGGGCGGAAGGTGACGCACCCAGACGAGCGGGTGTAAGTTCCTTTGGTTTTGGCGGAACTAATTACCACGTAGTTTTGGAAGAATATGAAGCGGAACAAGATAAGCCTTACCGCTTACATAATGCGCCAGCAGAAATTATCTTGTTTGCGGGGACTTCTGGACAACTGGTAACCAAGTGCGAAGAAACTTTGGCGAAGTTGCAATCTAAAGATGGCGAAAGACATTATGCCCAATTAGTGCAAGAATGTACAGCCCAAGAAATTCCCCAAGCAGCAGCGAGAGTTGGTTTTGTGGCAGAGAATTTGCAAGAAGCTTGCAAGTTAATGCAAATTAGTTTGGACTGGCTCAAGCATAAAGGCGCGGCTATCTCTTGGGAACATCCCCAGGGAATTTACTTCCGTTCGGCGGGAATGAATTTAGCTGGTAAAGTTGTCGCCTTATTCTCTGGACAAGGTTCGCAATATTTAGAAATGGGTCGGGAATTGGTGATGAATTTCCCCCAATTGCGCCGTCTTTACAGCAAAATGGATAGTTTGCTGCTGAAAGATAATTTGCGCCCATTGTCGGAAATTGTCTTCCCCAATCCAGCCTTTGAAGAATCGGAAAAGAATGCCCAAGTAGCCGCTTTACAACGCACAGAATATGCTCAACCCGCCATCGGGGTGTTGAGTGCTGGGTTGTATAAGATTATGCAACAAGCTGGGTTTAAATCGGATTTCGTGGCGGGACATAGCTTTGGCGAACTCACAGCATTATGGGCTGGGGGCGTGTTGAGCGAAGAAGATTACTTGTTCTTGGTGAAAGCTAGAGGACAAGCGATGGCTGCTCCGCAAGATCCAGACCACGATCGCGGTAGTATGTTGGCAGTGAAAGAAGAAATTGCCAAAGTAGAAGCGATTGTCAGACATTATCCTCAAGTTGCGATCGCTAATATTAATTCTCCTACCCAAGTGGTATTAGCTGGCCCCACTGCCGAAATCACCAAAGTTCGCCAAGTATTGCATGATAAAGGCTGTGCGGCGGTATTACTCCCCGTATCCGCAGCTTTCCACACTCCCTTGATTGCATTTGCTCAGAAATCCTTTGCCATTGCAACTAAGTCTGTCAAATTCCAAGCGCCTCAAGTTCCAGTTTTCAGTAATGTTACTGGGCAAAAATATCCCCCAGAATCGCCAATAATTCAAAAAACCCTGGAAACTCACCTATCTAACTCGGTGTTGTTTAAGCAGGAGATTGAAAATATTTACGCGGCTGGTGGTTACTGCTTTGTCGAATTTGGCCCCCGCAGAATACTGAGCAACTTAGTCAAAGATACTTTAGGCGATCGCCCACATCTTACCATTTCCTTGAACCCCAGCACCCAAAAGAATAGCGATCGCTCTTTGCGAGAAGCTGCTGTACAGTTGCGCGTAGTCGGGATGAACTTGCAAAATCTCGACCCCTATCAACTACCTCCTGTTATCCCCGCAGCCGAAAACGACAAGAAAAAGGCGCTCACTGTCAAATTAAACGGCATTAATTACGTTTCCGAAAAAACCAAAAACGCCTTCCCCCAAGCTTTGCAAAACGGACATAAAGTCAAGTTAGCTAGCACCCCAGAACCCACAATTACCAGCACCCCCGAATTCTCTGTACCCGCACCTACAGTTACCAGTACTCCTGAATTCTCTGCACCTGTGAACATAGAACCTGTAAATCCCACACCCATTAAATCTAACGGACATAAGAAAACCGTCACTGCGCCAACCCCAGTCATGAACGGCGTCACTTATGCTCCAGAACCCAAGCCTCAAATGAATCCTGCGACTCTTTTACAAATACCCGCCCAGGAATCAAAGATGCAAACACCAGAAAAACCTGTACATCATCAAAGAGTTCTAGAAAGTTTAGAATATCTCCTGGCTCAATTTCAGCACAATCAAAGCGAAAATTTACAAGTTCACGAACAATATCTTAATCATCAGATGGAATATGCCAAAACATTTTTCCAACTGATGCAACAACAAAACGCCTTACTCGCTCAAGCTAAAACCTCTGCGGAAACCGCCAAAATTAAGCAAGTTGTCACCGAAAGCTTAGAGCGCAGCATGATGCAGTTTCATTCCCAACAAGGTGAAACCCTGCGCATTCATGAACAGTATCTGCAAGAGCAAATCGAATATACCAAAAACTTTTTCCAACTAATTCAGCAAGAATACTCTCATGTAGTTTCTGGTGAAGAAATTACCCTACCCCAGGTAACATTACCCTTTGTCAGCGAAGCCGTTACCGAAGCACCGGTTCCCCCTACCGCCAAAATTGTCGAAACTCTCACCGCACCAGTAGTTGAACCAAAAATTGAACCGACAATTGAGCCTGTCAGCAAAAATGGCTCCGCTCCCAAAATTGTTGCACCCGAACCCGTAGCCGAAATTCCCGCGCCTCCAGTTGTGGAAATTCCCCCTCAACCTGTCGTTGAGATTCCTGTACCTGTAGCCGCACCTGCGCCTGTAGTCGAAACAGTCGCCTTCATCCCCGAACCCGAACCCGAACCTGTAGCTACATCCAGCACCATCGATTTATCTCAACTGGGTACAAACCTGTTAGCCATCACCAGTGAAAAAACAGGCTACCCCATTGAAATGTTAGAGATGGACATGGACATGGAAGCCGACTTAGGAATCGACTCCATTAAACGAGTAGAAATCTTAGGCGGATTGCAAGAATTATACCCTGACTTACCCAAACCCAACCTAGAAGAATTAGCTGAAAAACGCACAATTGGTCAAGTAGTCGAGTATCTGCAAACCCATGCTGCTGGTAATAACGCCGTAGCTCCCGTCACAACCCCAGTACAAACCCTAGTACAAGAAGTTGCGGAAATTCCTCAAATAGTCGCCCCAGTAGCCACCGTAGTTACAGCACCCGCGCCAATAGAAACAGTAGTAGCTGCACCTGAGCCAGTAGTCGCCTTCACCCCCGAACCCGAAGTAGAAACATCTAGCGCCGACTACGCAGATATCGGTCAAACCCTACTCAACATTACTAGTGAAAAAACTGGTTACCCAGTAGAAATGCTCGAACTAGAAATGGACATGGAAGCCGACTTAGGAATCGACTCCATCAAACGAGTAGAAATCCTGGGGGCGATGCAAGAAATGTACCCCGACTTACCCAAGCCAAACATCGAAGAACTCGGCGACTTACGCACCATCGGACAAATAGTCGATTATCTCCAGAAGCTGGCTGGAGGTGAAAAAAAAAAGCATGAATTTGAGTTTGACGACGAGCCGATAATAGATGTAGAACATAACGTTCAACGTTTACCCATCAAACTCAAATACCTTCCCCAACCCGATTACTTAGACTTCAACTTACCAGAGGGACACATCGCCTTAATTACCGATGATGGTTCCCTCACCACCTCAGTGGTAGCGCAATCCTTAGTAGATAAAGGCTGGAAAGTTGTAGTTCTCAGCTTCCCCCAATCAGTAATTCCCCAACAAGCACTCTTACCTCCCAGCGTTACCCGCATCCCCCTGGCCGACTTAAGCGAACAACTACTGCAAGATAAATTATCTGCTATAGCCACCAACATCGGCAGCATTGGAGCCTTCATCCATATAAACCCAGTATTCCAAGTCAGTCACACAAAGACACTTCCTTACATTGAACAAGAAAAGGCGATCGTCAAACACATCTTCTTCATCGCCAAACACCTGAAAAAATCCCTCAATGAAGCCGCACGTTACGGACGCAGTAGTTTTATCACAATAGCTCGCTTAGACGGAGCCTTCGGGTTTGAGCATAACACCAACTTTGGCGTCATCGGAGCCGGTTTAGCTGGTTTAACCAAGACAATGAGATGGGAATGGCCCAAAGTATACACCAGAGCAGTCGATATTAGTCCCGCCCTCGATGCCCAACAAGCAGCACAACACATCATTGCAGAACTGCACGACTCAAACCTTTATCTCAGTGAAGTTGGCTACAGTACTCAAGGAAGAGTTACCCTAGTCACCGCATCTGAATAAGTAAAAAGACAAGGGAGACAAGGGAGACAAGGAGGAAAAAATTACTAACTTCTTCATCTCCCTTGCGCAAAAAACTCTCTAAAACTCCTCTTCCTCTGTGTTCTCTGTGTCCTCTGCGGTTCATTTAAAAATCTTTTATCTCACGCAAAGGCGCAAAGACGCAAAGAGATTTCTCCGCGAAAGGCTCTCTAAAACTCTTCCTCCGCGTCCTTGGCGTCTTGGCGGTTCATTTAAAAATTTTTTATCTCACGCAGAGACGCAGAGGCGCAGAGAAAACAAATCTAATTATCGGCATTTAAAAATCAAATGACAACACAAGCACCTATTCGTCCCTCATCAGTATTTCTCGTAAGCGGTGGCGCAAAAGGAATCACCGCCGAATGCACCATTGAACTCGCCAAAAAACAACCCTGTAAATTCATCCTCCTGGGACGTTCCCAACTATTAGAAACAGAACCAGAATACGCCCAAAACTGCTTTGAAGAACCCGCATTAAAAAAACGCATCATGGAAAATCTTCTCGCCCAAGGTGAGAAACCCACACCCATGAACGTCCAAAAAATCTATAACAAAATCCACTCCAGCCGCGAAATTAAAAAAACCCTCACCGCCATTCAACAAACAGGCGCGACAGCCGAATATTTAAGCGTCGATGTCACCGATACCCAAGCATTAAAATCACAACTTGCGGCTGTTGTCAACCGTATGGGGCCAATTACCGGCATTATACATGGTGCAGGAAACTTAGCCGATAAATTAATTGAAAAGAAAACCGAACAGGATTTTGAAAAAGTTTACACCGCCAAAGTTCAGGGATTAGAAAACCTGTTAGATTGCGTTCCCCCCGAACAACTCCAGCATTTAGTGTTATTCTCCTCCGTTACAGGATTTTACGGCAATATCGGTCAGTCCGATTACGCGATCGCTAACGAAATCCTCAACAAATCCGCCCACTTAATGAAACAGTACTACCCCAACTGTCACGTAGTCGCCATTAACTGGGGCGGTTGGGATAGCGGAATGGTAACCCCAGAACTGAAAAAAGCCTTTGCAGAACGAGGAATAGATATTATTCCTGTAGAGGTGGGAACCAAAATGTTAGTTAAAGAACTACATCCCAAACATCACGACACTACCCAATTAGTAATTGGTAGTCCTTTAATTCCCCCACCCGCACCTTTAGATTCTGAACTAAAAACTCATTACGTCCGTCGTCGCATCACTGTCGAAGCCAATCCATTTTTAATGGATCATGTAATTGCTGGTTATGCAGTAGTTCCTGCTACCTGTGCAATGTCTTGGATGATTAATGGTTGTGAAGAAGCTTATCCAGGTTATCGATATTTCAGTTGCAAAGATTTCAAAGTTCTTAAGGGAATTACCTTTAATGAATCTGTAGCCAAAGAACATATTTTGCAACTCAAAGAAATTAACAAGGTTGACGGCGATTTTATCGAATTTCAAACAACTATCTTCAGTAAAACTCCTGAAGGTAAAATCCATTATCATTTTACTTCTACTATTAAGCTGGTGCGAGAATTACCTGTTGCACCGATATATGAGCCAGTGAATCTCACAGAAGATGGCATCATTACAACTACAGGTAAAGGCTTCTATCAAAATGGCCCGGCCACATTATTTCATGGCCCTTGTTTTCAAGAAATCCAACGGGTTTTAAATATTAACTCGGAAAAAATTACTACGGAATGTTTTTGGCGACAAATTACTCCACAACAGCAAGGACAATTCCCTATTCATTGGCATAATCCCTATGCCACTGACTTGAGTACACAGCCTTTATGGGTATGGTTGAGTCATTATCATAATGAAGTTTGTTTACCTGGACAGTTAACAACTTCTGAACAGTATAGAGCAATACCAGTTAATGAAACATTTTATGTTTCTTGTGAAGTGAAGGAGAAAAAAGCAACTGGTTTAACGGCTGATTTTATTCTTCACGATCGCGCTGGGCAATTATACTCTAGAATTTTAGGAGCTAAGGCTGTTGTTGCGCCTATGAGTTTGCTACAAGCTAAGTAATGAATTCGTGATATTTATAGCATTTCTTTATTGATGAAATACAAATTAAGATGTATTATACTCTATTTGGAAATGCTATAGATTGCATTTAGTTTAGTTTAGTTAATAGCGTAATTTCTGCAAGGTTTGGGAATCTAATTGCTGCGGTTGCTTATCTAGCTTTCCTATTTAATTAGTGAAAGTTTAGTAGGGTGTGTTATCGCGTAGCGTAACGCACCAAAGGCTTGGTCTAGTATCTTATTAACAAGTATAAGAGTTATTTTTATAAACCGCCAAGAACGCCTTCGCGAAGCGTCTCGAAGAGAAGACGCCAAGAAGAGAAATTTTAGAAGATTGAACCGCAGAGAACACAGAGCAATAAGAGTATAAGAGATTTAGATATATATTTCCGATTGATGAAATCACGAGATTTTTCATTGCAGCAAGATGATTCATAGATACAGTTAATCCAAAATCTAAAATCCAAAATCTAAAATTGATTTACGAGGATATCAGCAGTGGAGAAAATAGCAATTATCGGATTATCATGCCTCTTTCCCGATGCCAATAATCCTGAGCAGTTTTGGAATAACCTGACAGAAGAGAAAGATGCAACTTCTACTATTACTGTTGAGGATTTGGGTGTAGATCCCACAATATTTTACGATCCAATTAAGGGAAAACCGGAAAAAATATATTTTCTTCAAGGTGGATTTGTTCGGAATTTTCAATTTAATCCCAGCGAATGCAATTTACCAGGGGAATTAGTCGAAAGTTTGGATGATTCCTTTAAATGGTCGCTATATGCAGCAAAACAGGCGATTCAAAATAGCGGTTATTGGGGTAATCACCAAGTTCTCTCTAAATGTGGGGTAATTCTCGGAACGTTATCCTTACCCACGAAGATGTCTAATCAATTGTTTGCTCCAATATATCAGCAAACGATTTCACCCGCGATCGCAGAATTGTTACAAGATAAAAATTTCCGGTTGGCTGCGTTACCGACTACAGCGAAGCCTTCGCCCTATAATGCCATGATAACTGGCTTTCAAGCCGCCTTGGTATCGCAAGCATTTTCTTTATCTGGCAATCATTTTTGTATAGATGCGGCTTGTTCTTCTGCATTTTATGCGATTAAGCTGGCATCTTACTATTTGCGATCGCGTAAAGCTGATGTCATGTTAGCAGGTGCCATTAGTTGTGTCGATCCGCTATTCTTACGCATGTTGTTTTCGGGTATTCAAGGTTATCCCGAAAATGGTATCAGCCGCCCTCTAGATAAATCTTCTCGCGGCTTAATTACCGCCGATGGAATTGGGATGGTAATGCTAAAACGCTACAGTGATGCTGTCAGAGATGGCGATAAAATTCTCGCCACCATTGCTGGTAATGGACTTTCTAATGATGGTAAAGGTAAGCATTTATTAAGTCCTAATTCTAAAGGACAAACCCTCGCCTTTGAACGGGCATATAAAGAGGCACAAATCAGCCCGAAAGACATTGATTACATGGAATGTCACGCCACCGGCACATTATTAGGAGACACTACAGAGTTAAATTCTATAGAAACCTTCTTTGGCACACACCAAGCATCGCCATTAGTAGGTTCTACTAAGGCGAATGTCGGTCACTTATTAGTAGCTGCGGGAATGGTTGGTTTAGCTAAAACAATTTACAGCATGAATGCTGGCGTAATTCCCCCAACGATTAATATCAGTGAAGCAATTGGTAGTGAAAATAGCGTTATTTCTGAACAAAATATTGTGAGAAAGTTGACCACATGGCCAAATAATTCACCCGTTAAGCGTGCAGCTTTAAGCGCCTTTGGTTTTGGTGGAACCAACTCACATTTGATTCTGGAAAAGTAGGATAAGAAGGCAGAAGGCAGGAGGCAGAGGGCAGAAGGAAGTAATAGGGAATTTTTTTCTGAAATATGAGTTTATTCTTCTCTATGAGTTAAGTAATAAACATTCAACTCTCACACATAAAAGACAAAACTACCATGTAAACAATCCTCCCATCAATTCAACACAAGAGAATTAAAAATTTCTCTCTTCTCTCCGCGTCACGGGCAGTTTGCTCAAGTCGGGAAACCCGCCCACGCAACTGCCCTCCTCTGCGTCTCTGTGGTTAATCAAATCATGAAACTTAATCACAAAGCCTACCATTTAACTGAACCTTATTACCCACCTACTTAGTCACACCAAAATTATTAATCCTCCCTTCTGCCATCTGCCATCTGCCTTCTGCCCTCTGCCCTATCCACATAAAAAACCTTACTTACCCTCAATAAACAATGTTTGAACAAGAAAAAGAATCAGCCAAAATTGCCATTGTGGGCATGGACGCCTTTTTTGGCGAATGTAAAGACTTAGATGCTTTTGAACGTACTATTTATGACGGCAAACAGCATTTTATTCCCCTCCCATCCCAAAGATGGTATGGCATAGACGAGAAAGCAGATTTACTCAAAGAATACGGCTTACCCGATGGTAAAGCACCAATAGGTGCATATATTAAAGAATTTACCCTCGATACTTTAGCCTACAAAATTCCCCCAAATGAAGTAGAACTACTCAATCCCCAACAACTTTTACTGCTAACAGTGGCAGATGGTGCATTAAAAGATGCAGGAATTCAAGAAGGTTCAAATGTTGCAGTTGTTATTGCAGCTGAGACAGAATTGTCTGTTCATCAACTACAACAACGCTGGAATTTATCGTGGCAGATTAAAGATGGCTTAAATGCGGCAGAAATAGCTTTACCAGCCGATAAAATTACTGAGTTAGAAACAATAGTTAAAGATAGCGTTCACCATCAAGTAGAGATTGGTGAATATCTAAGTTACATCGCCAATATTATGGCGAGTCGGATTTCTTCGCTGTGGAATTTTACCGGCCCATCTTTTACGATGACGGCGGTAGAAACCTCTGCTTTCAAAGCCTTGGAAGTGGCGCAAATGCTAATCCTCACCGAAGAAGTAGACGCGGTTGTGGTGGGTGCTGTGGATTTGGCTGGCGGGATAGAAAATGTCTTGCTGCGTAGCCAATGGGGAACGGTAAATACTGGCGCGAATACCTTAAGCTACGACCAAAACGCTAACGGTTGGACAGTAGGCGAGGGTGCAGGTGCAGTTGTTCTCAAGCGTTATGATACAGCGAAAAAAAATGGCGATCGCATTTATGCCGTAGTTGATGCTGTAAGTATCGGTCAGGCCTCTTCTACATCTATAGACGCCAATACAATCAACCAAGTCTGTCAAAACGCCTTCCAAATGGCGGATATTCAGCCCACAGCAGTTAACTATGTGGAAGTAGTTGCTAGTGGTTTTCCCCAAGAGGATGAAGCAGAAATCGCCGGGATACTGCAAGCTTACCCCCCTGTCGGTGATGGGTTACATTGTGCCATTGGTAGCGTCAAAGCCAATATCGGACACACTTATGTAGCATCGGGAATCGCCAGTTTAATTAAGACGGCTTTATGTCTCTATCACAACTACATTCCTGCAACTCCTAATTGGTCTGGTGTGAAAACGCCCCAAGTTTGGCAAGGTAGTCCTTTCTTTGTAGCCACAGAATCTAGACCTTGGTTCCTCCATAAAGACAGTACCCATAGAATCGCCGCCATTAATGGTATCGGTTGTGATGGGACTTGCGCCCATGTCATCTTGTCTGATGAACCAGACCAAATCAATCTCAGCAATAAATATCTCCAACAACAGCCTTTTTATCTATTCCCTGTAGCGGCTGATGATTGTTCGGCTTTACTCAATTTGCTAGATAATCTCCAACAAGACATTGATAAGGCTGAGTCTTTAACTAACGCTGCAAGTCAGAACTTTGTCAAATTCCAACAAAATAAGACAGCGAAATACACCTTATCGATTACCGGACGCAACAAGAAAGAATTACTCAAAGAAATCGCTTCAGCCCAAAAAGGAGTAAATACCGCCTTTGAAAAAGGTAGTGATTGGCAAACACCTATAGGTAGTTATTTCACCTCTAAACCTTTGGGTAAAGAGGGTGAGGTAGCTTATGTCTATCCGGCGGCGGTAAATTCCTATGTGGGTATTGGTCGGACTCTCTTCCGCCTCTTCCCCGACCTGCAAGCGGAACCCTTCGTTAAGAGTCTGTATAAACGAGTCTCGGATGTAGAGAAACTGGTATTTCCCAGAAGCTTGCATAAATTGTCTACCAGAGAACTAGAAACCCTAGAGAAGAAATTGCTAGATGATTCCCTAGCAATGTTTGAAGCAGAGATGTTCTTTACTAGACTAATTACTACCGTGATTCGCGATCGCTTTCAAGTCAAACCCAAATATGTGTTTGGCTATAGCTTAGGCGAAACCAGCATGATGGTAGCCCAAGGTGTTTGGAGTGATTTCTTTGCCGGTAGTAACAGCTTTAACTCTTCAGCCTTATTTGGCGACAGATTATCTGGGCCGAAAAACGCTGTGCGGGAATATTGGGGATTACCACCAGCCTCCGACACCTCAGACAATAACTTCTGGGCTAACTATGTACTCATGACTACCCCAGAGAAAGTCAGAGAATGTCTGAAAAATGAAAATCGCGTCTATTTAACGCAAATTAATACACCAGAAGAAGTATTAATCGCCGGCGAACCAGCAGCTTGTCAGCGCGTGATCAAAGCCCTTGGTTGCAACGCTTTCCCTGCACCCTTCGACCATGTAATCCACTGTGAAACCATGCGTTCCGAGTATGCAGAGTTAGTCAAATTAAACACCTTGCCAACCCAGGAACTACCCGGCATTACCTTCTATTCTGCGGCTGGATATAAACCAATTTCACTCAATAATGAAGTAGTTGCCCACAGTATCGCCACCGGACTCAGCCAAGAACTAGATTTTCCCCGCCTAGTTAACCGCGTTTATGCAGATGGCGTCAAAATCTTTGTCGAAGCTGGTGCTGGCGGTATCTGTTCGCGCTGGATAAGTAAAACTCTCCAAGGAAAAGAACACATCACCGTCTCCCTCAACCGCAGAGGAATGGATGACCATACTTCTATAGTTAAAGCATTAGCCAAATTACTCAGCCATCAAGTTGAAGTAGATATTTCTACTCTTTACGAACTTCCTCCAGAAACAGGGAACAAAAGTAAATTAACTCACAGAAATATTACCGTAGGTGGTAAATCAATTACGGCTGCAATATTGAGTCCAGAAAATCGCCAAATTTTCCAAAACCCAGCTAACAAACCAGATACCAACACCGCACCAGTTAACGATTTCAAAACAAATCCAATCATCAATTCACTGAACAAGCCAGTAGTAATTGCTACTACAAATCAACCCAGCAAAGATATTTTACTGCCAACCCATCAGCCAGACACAAGCGCAGAGAAAAATATCAAGGAACACGGTTTAATCTCCACAGAAGAATTAAAATCCTCTGAGATAACTACCACTGCGACAAAAACAACTCAGCCCAGCTTTTCCCCACAAAATATAACTCGCAAATTTGGTCAAACTATCCGTATGTCCGATTTAAATAAGACTCAATATCAAAAGCTCAATGCTAACAACGCCAACGTCACCAAAGCTCATACAGCCTTCTTAAAATCCCGACAAGATTTTAGCAAGCAAATGAGCGAAATTATCCAATTACAACTAGCTTGCGCCCAAAACTTACTCAATGAAGAATCGTAAAAATGTATAAAGGCAGAGGGCAGAGGGCAGAAGGCAGAAGGAATATTAATTAATGCTTCCAATCTCTTCCCTCTCAAAAAATTTATCCATCTTAAACCCTATCTTCTCCCTTCTCTCTTCTCTCTGCGTCCTTCGCGTCTTCGCGGTTCGTTAAAAATAGCCCTCACAACACAGCCAACACTTAACGAACGCACCCTTCACCCTTTATAAAGCATTACTGATAAATCGAGGGATAACTAGCGTGACCACTGTCGATACCCCACTAAGCCAACACGAAAACGGACTAGGATTTACCTGCTATTCCTATGGACAAAATCTCATCTGGAAAGGTTCCCTAGATTGTATATCTTTCGATCAACAAGGCATAGTAGAAAAATTCCTCACCTTAGAACAACCCTGTTATATAGTCAACGCCGCCGGCAGAATTGGCGTTACCAACGTTGGCTACTTATGCCCAGTTGATAGCACCGTCACCGCACCAGTAGAACTCTTAGCATCAATTCCCCCCATTAAAATTCACCAATTAGGCGACCCCTCCTTTCTCTCCTTTTATGGAGTCAAATACGCCTATGCAACTGGTGCAATGGCTGGCGGTATTGCTTCCGAGGAAATGGTAATCGCCCTCGGAAAAGATAAAATTTTAAGTTCCTTTGGTGCTGGTGGCTTAAGTCCAGATAGATTAGAAGCCGCCATCAACAAAATCCAACAAGCCTTACCCCAAGGCCCCTATGCCTTTAACTTAATTCACAGCCCCAACGAACCCATGATTGAACGTCGGGCTGTGGATTTATTTCTTAAATATGGCGTCACAGTAGTAGAAGCTTCAGCATTTTTAGACTTAACACCCAACATTGTTTATTACCGAGTTGCGGGATTAAGTTTGAATGATGCCAATCAAATTGAAATCAAAAATAAAGTCATCGCCAAAATTTCTCGCCGAGAAGTAGCCAGCAAATTCCTCCAACCACCACCACCAAGAATCCTCAAAGAACTTGTGGAACAAGGCTTAATTACCGAGTTACAAGCCACCCTAGCGGCACAAGTTCCAATGGCTGATGATATTACCGTGGAAGCTGATTCTGGCGGACATACAGATAATCGTCCTTTGGTTTGTCTGTTACCTTCCATCATGGCGTTGAGAGATGAAATTCAAGAACAATATCATTACTCTCAACCAATTCGTATAGGAGTAGCTGGGGGAATTGCGACACCACAATCAGCCTTAGCAGCTTTTATGATGGGCGCAGCTTATGTAGTTACAGGTTCTATTAATCAATCTTGTGTGGAATCTGGTGCTTGCGAACATACAAAAAAATTACTCGCGCAAGCAGAAATGGCTGATGTGATGATGGCTCCTGCTGCTGATATGTTTGAAATGGGAGTTAAATTACAAGTTCTCAAACGCGGCACAATGTTCCCCATGCGGGCACAAAAATTGTATGAGTTATATCGCGCTTATGACTCAATTGAAGAAATCCCTCAAGCGGAAAGAGAGAAATTAGAAAAGCAAGTTTTCCGTAAAACAATTGCCGAAGTTTGGGAAGGAACAGCAGCTTATTTATCCCAAAGAAATCCAGAGAAACTTGGTAAGGCAGTAAATAATCCTAAATTGAAAATGGCGTTAATTTTTCGCTGGTATTTAGGATTATCTTCTCGCTGGTCTAATTCTGGTGAAAAAGGACGGGAAGTTGATTATCAAATTTGGTGCGGCCCGGCGATGGGTAGCTTCAATGACTGGGTACGCGGTACATATTTAGCAGAACCTCAAAACCGCAAAGTTGTTGATGTTGCTAACCATATTATGATCGGAGCAGCATTTTTATATCGCATACAAAGTTTGAAATTACAAGGCTTACAAATTCCCGATTACTACAGTCAGTATCGCCCAGCTAGTTCTACAGTGGAGATGTAAAAATGAATCTTAAAAACGCTTATAGTGCAGCAGATATTCAATCTTGGCTGGTTTCTAATCTAGCTGAGTTAATAGGGGTAGAAAATGACGAGATAGATGTTAACGAACATTTAGAAAATTACGGTTTGGATTCAGCCCAAGCAATGATTCTCGTCAGTAAATTAGAGAAAATGCTGGGTTTCCAACCTTCGCCTTTGCTGTTATGGCATTATCCCAATATTGCGGCGCTTTCTCAAAGATTAGCTGAAGATTTACCCCAAAATGCAGTTATTCAAGACACTAATACTGGGGCTGTAAATACTCCCCCAGCTTTAGATTTAAATGCTGAGGCGGTTCTCGACCCCACAATTCGTCCTGATGCTTTACCGTCAGTAACGATTACCGAACCAAAACATGTCTTTTTAACTGGCGGTACTGGCTATTTAGGTGCATTTATCATCAAGGAATTGTTAGAACAAACTAATGCAGATATTTACTGCTTAGTACGGGCTGCTAATCCTCAAGAAGGTAAGAGCAAGTTAGAAAAAAATCTCCAAAGTTATGCAATTTGGGATGAAAAATATAAATCGAGAATTGTCCCGGTTGTTGGCGATTTAGCTCTACCTTTGTTGGGTATGGGTGCAGAACAGTTTCAAATTTTAGCAGCCAACATTGACACTATTTATCATAGTGGTGCTTTGCTGAATTATGTTTATCCATACGCGCCATTAAAAGCAGCTAATGTGTTAGGTACTCAAGAGGTCTTGAGATTAGCTAGCCAAATTAAACTCAAGCCTGTACATTATGTTTCTAGTGTGGCGGTGTTTGAATCACCTGCTTATGCTGGAAAGGTAGTGAAAGAGCAAGATGATTTTAATCATTGGGAAGGAATTTTCTTAGGTTATTCGCAAACAAAATGGGTAGCCGAGAAGTTAGTTAAAATTGCTCGTGACAGAGGTTTACCTGTTACGATTCACAGACCGCCATTAATTTCTGGAGATAGCCAAACAGGTATTTGTAATACCCATGACTTTATCAATTTGATGGTCAAAGGTTGTCTGCAAATGGGATATTTCCCCGATGTAGAATATATGATGGATATGTCTCCTGTAGATTATGTCAGCAAGGCGATTGTTTATTTATCAATGCAGCCTTCATCTATCGGTAAAGCATTCCATTTACAACATCCCCAACCAGCGCCATTAAGTACTTTAATTAAATGGGTACAATCATTTGGTTATCCTGTAAAGGCGATTCCTTATGAACAATGGCAAGAAGAGTTAATTAATAATGTCTCTTCTGTGGATAATCCTTTATATACACTGCGTCCATTTTTGTTAGAACGTTGGTCTGATGAGCAATTAACAATTCCTGATTTGTATTTGCAATCAAAGCGACCCTTCATTAGCTGCGAAGAGACTTTAAAAGCGCTTGAAGGTAGTTCTATTTCTTGTCCGCCAATTACTGGGGAAATGTTTATGACCTATACTGCGTATTTGATTCAGACTGGTTTTCTGAATGTTGCCTAATCTAGTAGATAATTTGTAGAATTTTGTAATTGATAAATAGCCCGCATGAGCGGGTTTTTTTGTGGCGATGAAGATGTCTATAAGTACATCAATGATATTGTATAGGGCATGGCAGTGTCCATTGGTGTCAACTTAACGTGAAACCCGCTTGGTGGAAAGGTTTTGCCCTCACCCCCAGCCCCTCTCCCAGAGGGAGAGGGGAGCCTTTTATTAAATTCCCCTTATCCCAAGGGAGAAGGGGTTAGGGGATGAGGGCGAGAGGGTTTTGCACCCTATATAGCTTTTAGCTTAAGTTGACACGTATGGGCAGTGTCATGCCCCTACTATCTATCAGATTCTTTTTTCAAATTTTTAATTCAACTTTTTGCTTTATACCTCTTATCTCGTGTCTTATTCAACAGAGTTTAGTAGATTCAGCACTATTGATTTTTTAATTTTCAGCAGTTTGTTTCACCGCTTAATATTGGCTTTTACGGCAAATTACTCAGAGAATTTGTCATGCCAGTGACTAGTTAGAAAATTAGCTGATCTTTCCTTGAAGATTTCATCATAAATTAAAATTTTTATGCAATAAACTACACTATTTTTGTGCAAAATTCTAAAAAGTAAAAAATTTTAATGAAAGTTCATTAATCAAAAGTAATATTAAACTCGATTAGCATCTTGATTATGCTGTTTTGCTTTGTTTTCAAGAGAGTCAGCAATTCTTAGCATTTGCGAGTTTTACGGAGAAATCACCATCATGAAGCAATTGGTAAATAGAAATTTTTTCACTAAACGTTGTTGATATTTGACTATTCAAGCTCAACAGGTAAAGAGCCACAAGATACAATAGTTGACATCGCGGTAACTGTTTATCTGCTTTACTTTTGATTACAGTCTCAGGCGCGTTTCACCTTTTGCTTTCACCTATGTTTACCCCTGCGAATTTATGGCTTCCAGCTGAATTGGCAACGGCGATTATTAGCGATCCTTTGACGATCGCGCCTGATGCTACTGTGGTTGATGCGATCGCGCTGATGAATGCAGGTAGTACAACTAATAATTTAACTATTGAAAATAATATTACATTTAATTACCTACTATTGCAAGCAAAATACAGTTGCATTTTAGTAATAGAAAATACAAGACTTTTAGGTATTTTAACTGAGGCTGATTTAGTGCGCCTCAGCAGTTCTGGTCAAAATTTAGCAGAAATAGCGATCGCGGAAGTGATGTCTTCCCCGGTGCGCACTTTGCAAGTGACAAACTTTACCGACATTTTTGTACCCCTGAGTTTATTTCAGCACTACCCCATTCGTCATTTACCTTTAATAGATAACCAGGGTCAGGTAGTAGGACTACTCACCCACGATAGTATACGTCAACTGTTGCGCCCCTTTGACCTTTTGAATTTACTGACGACAGCTGATGTCATGGAGCAATCTGTCGTCCAAGCAGCGCCTACAGCAACTCTAGCGGAATTGTCAGAGTTAATGAGCGATCGCGGCGTCAATTCAGTAGTCATTGTTGATAATGCTGATGCAAAAGTTATTCCCTTGGGGATTGTGACTGAACGGGACATTGTGCAGATATTAGGTGTAGACCAGGATTTAACTGCATTTACAGCCCAAAGTTATATGAGTAGATTTGTGGATGCTGTAGGTGTCGATAGTTGCCTGGGAGAAGTATGGCAATTAATGCAACAGCAGCAAATCAATCAAGTGATTGTTACCCGCGATGACGGTGAATTGTTAGGTATTGTCACCCAAAGCTTGATATTGAGTGTTTTTAATCCAATGGCAATTTCTGCTTTGGTAGAGCGATTAGTTCAGGAACGTACTGCCAAAATTCAAGAACAGGTAGCCAGGGAACAATTATTAACACAAATCGCTAACAAAATTCGCGCTTCTCTCAACTTAGAAGAAGTATTAGATACGGCGGTGACTGCTTTAAGGGACTTTTTGCAGTGCGATCGCTTGTTAGTTTATCAGTTCCAACCCGATTGGAGTGGCACAATTGTCGCTGAGTCTGTAACTGGGAATTGGCAAGCCTTAAAAGCAGCTACCATTAACGATCCTTGTTTTCGCCAGGAAGCAGCAGAGTTATATCGCCAAGGTAAAACCCTAGCTATCGAGAACATCTATAACTATGGTTATGCTGATTGCTATTTAGGTTTATTAGAGCAATTTCAAGTCAAATCCAATTTAGTAGTCCCAATTTTAGTAGCAGATAAATTGTGGGGTTTGTTGGTAGGACATCAATGTGCCGACTATCGCCATTGGCAAGCGGGAGAATTAACCTTACTGCAAGAGATTTCTATACAATTAGCGATCGCTATTCAGCAAGCCACAGCTTACCAACAACTACAAGCACAAAACGCCATTTTAGAGCGCATTGCCAAAGCTGAACCACTGACAGACATTTTGCCCGATCTGCTGCAAGCCATCGAAATGCAACTAGACAATGCTGTATGTTCGATTATGCTGCACGACGGTAACGGCAAATTAAATTTTGGCATTAGTACCCAATTATTAGCCAGTTATATGCAACAAATCAATGGACTACCCATTGATGAAGGCATTGGTTGTTGTGGAACAGCTGCTTTTCGCCGAGAAATCGTGATTGTTGCTGATATTGCTAGCGATCCACTGTGGCAAAACTATCGAGATTTGGCTTTACCCCAAGGCTTAAAAGCCTGTTGGTCAGTACCAATTGTTGGCAGTAACGGGGAAATTTTAGGCGTATTTGGCGTTTATTATCGAGAAAACCGCACGCCTAATCTGTGCGAATGCGAAACTGTTACCCAAGCGGCAAATATTGCCAGTATTGCCATTGAACGCCATTTAGCTACCCAAAGTTTACAGCAATTAAACCAAGAATTAGAAAACCGAGTTGCCGAGCGCACCGCAGCCTTGCAAGCTAGTGAAGAACGTTGGCAATTAGCTCTCAGGGGAACTAATGATGGTATATGGGATTGGGATCTCAAGAATAACAAAATTTTTTATTCTCAGCGCTGGAAGCAGATGCGTGGCTTTAGCGACGATGAAATTAGTGATTCACCAGATGAGTGTTTAAGCCGGATACATCCAGAAGATTGCGATCGCATCATGGCTGATATTGCAGACCACTTTGCCGGGATAACCGAATTTTTTGAAGCTGAATATCGGACTCAATGTCAAGATGGCAGTTATATGTGGGTGCTAGATCGCGGTCAAGTATTGCGCGATGAATCTGGACAAGTCATTCGCATGACTGGTTCGGAAACCGACATCACCCAACGCAAATTAGCTGAAGCAGCGCTGCGAGAAAGCAAACGCCGTTATGCTACCTTAGCTGCTGCCGCTCCCGTGGCGATTTTCCGATTTGATGAGCCTTTCAACTGCGTCTATGTTAACGATCGCTGGAGCCAAATGACAGGTAGATCCAAAGACTCTGCTTTGGGTAAGGGATGGATTGAAGCTTTGCATCCAGAGGATCGAGAGCAACGCCTCGCTGAGTGGATGGAAAATTCTACCCAATCACTTACTGGCAATCATACAATCGATCAAGGTGAGGGTAGGCATTTACGTCCAGATGGCAGCGTTAATTGGTTCTATGTCCAAGTTGCTCCAGAAGTTGATGCCAATAATCAAGTGATTGGCTATATTGGCACCTTAACAGATATTACGGCTCGCAAATTAGCAGAAGAAGAAAATCAACAATTAAAAGAACGTCTAGAATTTTTACTTTCTACTAGTCCAGCCGTAATCTTTACCTGTAACCCTCAAGGCGATTATGCCGCTACCTTTATAAGTGACAATCTCTACAACGTCACTGGTTACACCCCAGCAGAATTTTTAGCTGAGTCTAGCTTCTGGAGCGATCGCGTTCACCCAGACGATCTCCCTGGATTGTTAGCTCAATCTCCATTATTAACACCAGGATCGCATATTCATGAATATCGCTTCCGCCATCAGCACGGTCATTATATTTGGTTACGCTCAGAACTGAGTGTAGTCCAGAATCACCAAGGAACGCCTATTGAATTTATCGGCTACTTTGCTGATATTAGCGACCGTAAACTGGCAGAGCAAGAAAATCAACAATTAAAAGAAAGGTTAGAATTTTTACTCTCTGCTAGTCCAGCCGTAATTTTTACTGTTAATGCTAATACAGGTGAAGTGACTTTTGTTAGTGACAATATTACTACTCTGCTAGGCTATACCCCAGACGAGATTTTGTATAATTACAACTTTTGGTCTAGTTATGTTCACCCAGAGGACGAACAAGAAATAGTGGCAGGAATGGCTCAATTGTTTGAGCAAGGCTATCGCATTCAAGAATACCGCTTTTTACACAAAGCCGGACATTATATCTGGATACGCAATGAACTGCGCTTAGTCTGCGATGCACAAGGTAACCCCATAGAAATTATTGGGTATGGTGCTGATATTAGCGATACCTATCAGCAAGCGGCGCAACGCCAACAAGCAGAATTAGCACTAGAAGAAAGTCAGCGATTTATTCAACAAATTGCCGATGCATCGCCAAATATGCTCTATCTTTACGACTTGCAAACCCAGCGCAATGTTTACGTAAACCGCGAGATTACCTCAATTCTCGGCTATAGCCCGGAAGCTGTGCAAGCAATGGGAGAAAATATGTTTTCCATCTTGTTACACCCCGAAGATTTCAACCAACTATCCAGCAGATTAGCAATATTGCAGATGGCGGCGGATGGGGAAATCATTGAATTAGAATATCGCATGAGACATGCTGATGGTGAATGGCGCTGGCTTTACAGTCGGGATGCTGTATTTAGCCGCAATGCTGAGGGACAGGTTTTACAAATTATTGGTACAGCCCAAGATATTACAGCTCGCAAACTAGCCGAGCAGGAAAATCAACTACTCAAAGAACGATTGCAATTCTTACTAGCTTCGAGTCCAGCCGTGATTTTTACCTGTACAACTGAGGAGCCTTATTATACTACTTTTATCAGCGATAATATCGTTAATGTAACTGGTTATACCCCAGCAGAGTTCTTATCTGATTCTAGTTTCTGGATAGATCGCATTCACCCACGGGATGTATCGCGGGTGTTAGAAGGCATGTCTCAATTGTTTGAGCAGGGATATCATATTCATGAATACCGCTTTTCACACAAAGGCGGATATTATATTTGGATACGCAATGAACTGCGTTTAGTTTGCGATCGCTACGGTAACCCTGTAGAAATTGTCGGTTATGCGGCAGATATTAGCGATCGCAAACAAGCAGAATTAGCATTAGAAGACAGTCAGCGATTTATTCAACAAATTGCCGATGCATCACCAAATATCCTCTATCTTTACGACTTGCAAACCCAATGCAATGTTTACGTAAACCGCGAGATTACCTCAATTCTCGGCTATAGCCTGGAAGCTGTGCAAGCAATGGGGGCTAACTTCCTGCAAGAATTGTTACACCCTGATGATGTTCAGCGATTAATTACCCAACGGGAAAGCATCGTCATGGCTGCAAATGGGGAAATTATCGAATTTGAATATCGGATGCGAGATGCTAACGGCCAATGGCGTTGGCTATACAGTTGGGATACCATCTTTAGCCGCGATCCAGAAGGACAAGTCCAGCAAATAATAGGTACAGCCCAAGATATTACAGCTCGCAAACTAGCCGAACAAGAAAATCTTCTCCTCAAAGAAAGATTGCAATTTGTACTCTCTGCTAGTCCGGCGGTGATTTTTAGCTGTAAACCCGATCGCGATTATGGGACTACCTTTGTCAGCGATAATATCTACAATGTCACAGGCTACACCGCAGCAGAATTTTTGGCTGAGTCTAGCTTTTGGATCAACCATATCCATCCGGAAGATTTACCTCAAATACTGGCAAGAATACCGCAATTGTATGCGCAAGGGCAGCTAATTAATGAATACCGCTTTTTGCATCAAGCAGGACATTATATCTGGATGTGGAATGAAATCCGCCTAGTCCGCGATTCCCAAGGAAATCCCATTGAAATTGTCGGCTATGCTGCAGATATTACAGAGCGCAAAAGCTTAGAAGCATCGCAAAATCGCCTGATTGCTTTACTAGAAGCCTCAACTGATTACATCCTCATAGCTGATGTAGCTGGTAACGCCATCTGGAACAATACTGCCCTGAAACTGCTGCGGGGACTGGATGATGCAGAAGTTACCCAGCAAAAACCCAGTGATTACCATCCCCAAAAATGCCTGGAATTGCTAGAACAGGAAGCTGTACCCGCCGCTATTAACAACGGTAGCTGGCTGGGAGAAAATATCTTATTAGATGCCCAAGGACAAGAAATTCCCGTTTCTCAATTAATAATTGCTCATAAATCCCCCCAAGGAGAAGTAGAATTTTTTTCCACCATCATGCGTGATATCCGCATACAAAAAGAATACGAACAAGGTTTAGAACAGACAAATGCTGAACTACGTCGTGCTACCCGCCTCAAAGACGAGTTCCTCGCCAATATGAGCCACGAACTGCGCACTCCCCTAAACGCAATTTTGGGGATGTCAGAAAGTTTACTAGATATGATATTGGGTTACTTAAACCACCAACAGCAACAAGCGATCGCCACCATTGAACGTAGCGGACAGCATCTTTTAGCTTTAATTAACGACATTCTCGAACTGTCAAAAATTGAAGCCGATAAGCTGGAATTACAAATCGCTAAAGTCTCCGTAGCCCAGCTGTGCAAAACTAGCTTAGACATAGTTAAACAACAAGCATTCAAAAAACAAATTCATCTACATCTGAGCTTGGCAAAACTCGAAAAAGAAATCGCTGTAGATGATTTGAGTTTAGACTAGACAGCAACAAATGACCCAGCAGTGCTGAGTTAATAAAACACAACCTTCAAGAATGAAGATATTTGAGATTAAGCAGATTTTTGTTCCTCTTTGCGTGGTTTAGAAGCAGTCTTTTTAACAATTGGATATCGTATTTTCCGGTTACGGACTTTACCTGGTGTCCACCCAAGGGACTTTCCACGAGGTTTGGGTGGAGAGGTAGGAGTACCAATCGCGGCGAAAACTCCACCCATAGCTTGAGCAACTCGTCCTGGGGTCAATTTATCCATTGACTTCTGCCAAGGAAGAGGATTATCAGCAACGATATCACAAGCTAACCATAACTCCCAAGTGATTAACGGCATTAAGTCACTCCAATGTTCACATTGTTCTGGAGTACTGAATTTTGGTACTGTCCAATGTAAGCGTTGCTTAAGAAAACGATACCAATGGTCAATCGTGAATCGGCGCAAGTACAATCGCCAAACTTCATCCAATGGTGGCATTTGTTCCCCAACCCAAGCCAACCACAAGGGTCTTAATACTCTCAAATTGCCATCAAGATCAAGACGTTCCACCTTCAGTAGCATCATTGGGCGTGCAGCAGCTTTGCGAAAATGCAAATCTTCCCACAGACTGACTTTAACTCGTCCCAATTTTGGGTCATTTACTTCCAGCACAGATGCCACTTCGCCCCAGGTTGAGGGTTCATTGAGTTTAAATTGAGCACCATGCTTGCGAGGACGACCCTTGCCAGAGTAAGCAGGTGGTGCGCCCCATAGACACAGATTTGAACGCAGTCTAACTAAGATATCGGCTTTTATACTAGCTGTCTTTAATACGAAAGGCGCACAACCATATTCACTGTCCCAAAGCGAAATTGGTCGAACAGACATTGATTCACATACCTTTTTGAGTTGTTCAACTGCTTTCTCAATCGGATTGTCCCAACTGGTAATCCGTTCATGCCTCAGCGGTAGTGCCCAACTTCCTGAATCCTCTGGTATCCAAGCTATAGTACTATATCCCTGCCCAATCGTAATCGGTTTATTTCCCGCGATCGCTGTGCTACTGTGTTCTATTGTCCGTTCTTTGAGTGTCACCGCATCTGGGCGTGACCAAGCTGTATGGTCTCCTGCCAACAATATGCGTTTTTCTGTTGGTATTTGCTTGATATATAACTCCATTAATTTCTCACGGTCTGGTTTGGTATCTTGTATCGCTTCATAGATACTCGGCCATTTACGTCTAAACACTGGCGATAAAGATAAATCTGCCAGACTGTAGACATTACGGGTCAACAGTATCGCATCTGTTAGTTCAAATGTTGCATCATGTGCTTTGCCTAGATGCGTATAGGCGGCTTGACGAAATTCTTCGAGTCTGGCACGTTTCATATTGGCAGATAAGAGTAGGTGATTCTCTCTTAGCTTCTGCCGAAAGGGGGACTGTCTTCAATCAGACATCCCCTTTTTCTCTTTCATCTCTCCCATTTAGTCTAAACTCCAGTAGATGAGCGACGCATCCAGCAAGTATTAATCAATCTATTATCCAATGCAATTAAATTTACCCCTAGTGGCGGTAGAGTTAGCTTAGAAGTAACTGTACAAAATCTGGGTGAGATAACAGAGGAAAATAACTGGATTGTCTTTTCTGTCTCCGACACTGGTATTGGTATTGCGCCCAGCGATCGCGCTAAACTATTTCAACCCTTTGTCCAAATTGACAGCAGCCTAAACCGTAAATATGAAGGTAGCGGACTAGGGTTAGTTCTAGTCAAACGCATCACAGAAATGCATGGCGGATATATCAACTTGCAAAGCGAACTCGGTCAAGGTAGCTGCTTCAGCATATATTTACCTTACTCTGCTTGTCCAATTCAGCAACCTTCAACTTTAAACTTTACCCCATCTGCAAATATAGCGCCCAACTCAGAAGCGATCGCTCCACCACAAGTTATTACTGCACCCAACACCCAATCACCCCTAATCTTGTTAGCCGAAGATAACGAAGCCAACATCAACACCATCTCTAGTTACCTAGAAGCCAAAGGTTATCGCATCATCATGGCGAGAAATGGCCAAGAAGCAATAGACCTAGCCTACAGCCAAAATCCTAACTTAATTATCATGGATATCCAAATGCCAGTAGTTGATGGCTTACAAGCAATTGAACAAATTCGCCAAAATCAGCAACTAGCCACAATACCAATTATTGCCCTCACAGCAATGGTCATGCTTGGCGATCGCGAAAAATGTCTCGCCGTTGGAGCCAGTGAATATTTAGCTAAACCTGTTAAACTCAAGCAATTAACCGCCTTAATCGAGCAACTTTTAGCAAATTAGGGACTAGAGGCTAGGGGCTAGGGGACAAGGAAGACAAATGACAAATGACAAATGACCATTGACAAATGACCTAAAATAAAAATAGTTTAACCAACTGTTCTCAGTTGGCGCGCTTCATTCTTATACCTCGATTGAGCGATCGCTTATGAATTTTTCGTCAGCGCGACAATATTTTTATCAGGAGATTCAACAGCCTGACGAGCATATCAACCTGGTAAAAGCAGCTTTATATATTGCACAGGAAGAATATCCTCACCTCGATCCCCAAGAATATCTCAATGCTTTCGATACAATGGCAGCAGAATTACAAGAACGCTTGCCTGAATCAGCCTATCCATTGCGGATAATTCAAAGTATCAATCAGTATTTGTATGATGATTTAGGATTTGCTGGCAATAAAACCAACTACTACGATCCGCGTAATAGCTTTTTAAATGATGTTATTGACCGTCGATTAGGCATTCCGATTACTTTAGCCTTAGTTTATCTAGAAATTGCCCGACGAATAGATTTTCCCATGATCGGCATAGGAATGCCGGGACATTTCCTCATTCGTCCCGATATTGCGGATATGGAAATTTTTGTTGATGCATTTCATCAAGGTGAAGTTTTATTTGCGCAAGATTGTGAAGAAAGACTCTCACAAATGTTTCAGCAACCTGTACAATTACAACCAGAATTTTTAGCTCCAGTCAGCAATCGGCAATTTTTAGCCAGAATGCTCACCAATTTAAAATTTATTTATTTAAAAAAGCAAGAACTCGAAAAAAGCCTAGCTACCGTAGAAAAAATTTTACTATTATTTCCTGGTGTCAGTGTAGAATTACGCGATCGCGGTCTCATCTACTATCAACTCGGTCACTACCCCCAAGCCGCCGACGATCTGCAAACCTACCTTACCAAAGTCCCCGACGCCGAAGACTCCATCGCCATCCGCCGCTTACTCACCGAATTGGGAAGATAAAAAACCCTAAGACACAACTGTTGACTGTTGACTGTTGACTGTTGACTGTTGACTGTTGACTGTTGACTGTTGACTGTTGACTGTTGACTGTTGACTGTTGACTGTTGACTGTTGACCATTAACCACTGACTATTGACTATAATCTATCCCTTCCGCCAGCCGCTTGAGACGGTATAGTTGAGCTTGCATATCTTGTTTTGTCCAAGCAGCAGCGAAAGTATTAAAACCCCAACTGACTAAGGGGTTAGGGATATCAAACTCAAACCGATTTAACAGGTTAGTTCCCTGAGAGATTGGTTGACATTCCCAGCGATCGCGTCCTTGAAAAAATCCTTTAAAACCCCAAACCACTAAACCCGGTTGGCGTTCTACAACCACAGTATTCAATGTAGGTTGAATTACCGGAATCTGAATCATAAACCGACTTTGACTACCTACATCCGTACTCCAAACTTTTCCTACAGGTTCACAACGTAACACTGGGTTCAGCCATTGATGCATCAGTGCTAAATCAGTAATACAATGCTCTACCACCGTAGCTGGAGCATTAATTTGAATTGATTGTTCTAAAACTTGGGGCATTTTACTATGTAATCAAAACTTAAAAATTTACTCTGAACTTATTTTAAGAGTATGTTTGAGCAACACATCTAATTCCTCAATGAATTTTTTCACGACCCACGCTTAAATTAATTGTCACAGCAAACAGGTAGATAGACAAGATTGTTGTGACAATTATGGTGACAATTTACTGTATATTACTGGTGCATAGACGTAACGCAGCTTGTCTAATACATCAACCTTTAGCTTTTTTGAATTTTATTATGGTACAAATTTCTTCATCACACTCTGAGATTGAAGTTCAAGCCACTAAAGCTGCTGCTGGCTTTCATACAGATGTAGTAGCATCAGAAACAGTCTCAGATTTTGAGTTTCTTTTTACCAGAGCAATTGAATTTCGTCAAGAAACAATTTACTTCATCATTGTAGACCGGTTTAACGATGGAGACCCCAGCAATAATGCAGGCAATCATCCCGAACTTTACGATCCTACTAAACAAAAATGGGGCAAATATTGGGGTGGAGATTTACAAGGAATTATAGACAAACTAGATTATCTAAAAAACTTAGGAATTACAGCTATTTGGATTTCTCCCTTATTTGAACAAGTAGAAGCATTACAATTTGATAATGCTGCTATGCATGGCTATTGGACAAAAGATTTTAAACGTATAAATCCCCGTTTCTTACCATCAGGCGAAGAAAATTCACTATTTAAAAGCGGCACCTTAGATAAATTAATTTCCGGCTTACACGAGCGTGGCATGAAATTAATTTTAGATATTGTGTGTAATCACAGCAGCCCAGATGTTAACGGGGAAAAAGGAAAGCTTTACGAAGATGGGGTATTAATTGCCGATTACTATAATGATGTCAATAATTGGTATCACCATAATCCAGAAATTACCGATTGGGAAGACGAATATCAATTACTTTATTACGAAATGTCAGGATTGGCGACATTTAACGAAAGTAATCCCGATTACCGTAATTATATTAAAATCGCTATTAAACAATGGTTAGATAAAGGAGTAGATGCTTTACGAGTGGATACAGTAAAGCACATGCCTATCTGGTTTTGGCAAGAATTTAATAGCGATATTCAAACTCACAAACCTTCTGTATTTATCTTTGGTGAATGGGGATTTAGCAATCCCAGAAAAAGCAGTTCAATTAAATTTGCTAATGAGTCAGGAATGTCAATTTTAGACTTTGGCTTATGCGAAGGAATTCGCCAAGCTTTAGCCTACAATGCACCAGGAGGATTTCATTTAGTTCAAGATATATTCAATCTCGATTATCTTTACAACACGGCAACAGAATTGATTACCTTCATTGATAATCATGATATGCCCAGATTTCAAAGCCTCAACTCCGATCCGCAACTTTTAAGATTAGCGATGGCTTTGATTATAACTAGCCGGGGAATTCCTTGTATTTATTATGGAACAGAGCAATATCTCCATAATGATACTCATGGTGGTAACGATCCTTATAATCGTCCAATCATGGAAAAATGGGATACAGATACCCAGCTTTATCAAGATATCCAATTATTATCTAAATTACGCCGTTTAAATCCTGCTGTTTCTTTGGGAAGTCAAAAACAAAAATATATTACAGATAATATTTACTGTTATCTGCGTAGTTATCGCGATTATCGTTGTTTTGTGGCGATGAATAAAGGAGATACAGCGATTATTAATATAGAAAATACAGAATTAGAAGATGGCGAATATAACTGTATTGTCACCCAACGCCAAATCGAAGTTAAGAATGGTAATATTTTAGGGTTAAAACTACATCATAAAGAACTAATTGTACTTAGTTATTTAGGTGAGCGAGTTAAAGGTACAACCATTGTCAGAGCGCAAGTAAATGGTTTGAAAACGCAACCAGGTGATACAGTTGTGGTAACCGGCGATTGTCCAGAATTAGGTAATTGGGATATTAGCAAAGCCTACGCTTTAGAATATATCAATGAAAATACCTGGTTTGGCGAAATACCCTTTAATGAAAGCGCAGGTAAAGCAATATGTTATAAATATGCTCTGTGGCGACAAAATCAACCACCTGTGCGCGAAAATCTTGTTAGTCGGCGTTGGATTTTAGCTGATACTGGTACAGTGAAATGGCGCGATATCTGGGCGAGTTAAAAGCAATTTCTGTAGGGGCATGGCAGTGCCATGCCCTTATAGTTATCTGTACTAGATTACTTTCTTAAACTTTGGAATAATCTACTAACAGGATATTCAAACTCTGCATATCTTTTTTGTATAGACTCAATCAAAGGGATATTATCGCTAAAATCGGGAAAATTTATAGCAACATTACCCAGTTGAATCCCTAATGGTCTTAAATGTCCACCTTTTAAAACTACCTTAAAACCTGCGGGTGGTTTTTTACAATCATTCTCAAACCACTGACAAGTTGATAAAGCTAGTTTATCTGTTTGAAATGAATTTAACCCCAGAAGATTAAATAAATTAGCATAAGTGATTAAACTAAAAGTTTCTGCTGGCGTAGGTTTGACATTTAAACCTAAATTAATCACTATACCTGCTAAAGGCTGAGGAATAGCACTATCCAAACCTGTATTTACAGGAGCTAATAATAAAGAGGGTTGATTCTTAATAAAGATACTGGTAATTTCAATTTCTTTTTTTAACTCTTGGTAGTTAGGTTCTCGCTTGATATAATATTTGACTAATTTGATAGCTTTTTCCCGCTTTACTTGTAAATCGTCAATCAGAATTAACAAGTCTTTAACAATACTTTCAGTCTTATTCTCAATTTTAACTTGAGAATCTGTTGGCTTGGATGTTGTTTTCACTACAGATGCAATAAATTTCCTAAGTTCTTGAATATCCTGATAATATTGAGGTTCGCTAGGTTTGCTAATTGTAGGTAAAGCACTAAAAGCTTCCAAAATAGCAATATATTTACAGCCAATACTATGACCTATCCAAGAAAAATTTTGGTCGCTGAGATAGGGTTTATAATCATAACCAGCAAATATTGCTCTTCTGACAAGCTCTGGCATAATTTCATACTGTTCTCTGATTAAAAAGCCAGACTCGGCATAATGATTGAAAGTAAAATTGAATGGCAAAATAACAATCGTATAACCATCATTAAATAATCTCTGCAGTAGAGAACGATAGAACAGCATCGGACAAAATGTACCAAAGAAAGCACCGCCAACAAATTGAATGACGCCTTGAGGTTTTGGATGTAGAGCCACCCAACTATAAGAAATTGGTTGAAATTTCATGATCAAATAAATAATATAACTTTTATATTTTGCGAAATCGGGAAAATTTTAACTAATAATTTTCTATTTATTACCTGAGTTGTTAGCTCTCAGTAAATCCTATTTAAGTATCTGCAAAACTTTAATTAAGAAAGTTGGCTATATTCTATACTTACAAGCTATTATCTCACGATAACATCTCACAAGCAAATATGAAAATCTCTCTCGCCTCCATTACCTAGTTCCTATTTATCTAATTTAAAGGCGCGACGATCGCGCCGTAATTGATATTTTTCATTGACTAGATTATTGTTTTAAAATGCCCCAACTCTAGCAACAATGACATAGATTGTTTTGATAATTAAGTGTAAATCATATAATGGATGCCAATTATCTTGATACTTTAAATCTAAGTCAACTATTTGCTCAAAATTAGTTACTTGAGAACGTCCATTAACTTGCCATTCGCCTGTCAAACCTGGTTTAACATTTAAACGTTGCCAATGTTTATGTGTATAGTGAATAACTTCATCACCTGTAGGCGGACGAGTACCAACTAAGCTCATATCATTGAGTAAAACATTCCAGAATTGCGGCAGTTCATCCAAACTGCTACTTCTTAAAAAGCGTCCAACTTTAGTGATTCTAAAATCATTTTTGTTTTTAAATATTAAACCATTAGCTTCGTTATCCACTAAAGATTTTAATTGTTCAGCTTCACTTACCATTGAGCGGAATTTATAGAGCCGAAATGGCCTTCCTTGTAGTCCGTAACGTTCTTGAGCAAAGAAAATTGGCCCTGGACTATCGATTTTAATAGCGATCGCAATTGGCACAAATAAAATTGCTAAAATACAAAGTCCCACCAAACTCCCCAAAATATCTAACAGGCGCTTAAATTTCGACTGTACTGAGGGATGAGGAGTTAATTCTGATTCCCATAACGTCAAAGAAAAATCTGGAGAAATGCGTTGTAATTGGGTGTACTGCATTGTTAGTCCTCAAGTCACAATAGTATGATTACTGATATTTTTACTATGTTTATACAAATCACTTGCTGTAAAATCAAGAAAGTTCAGTATATTTTGGGATACAGTTGTTGTTGAGTAAATTCCAGGAAATTAATGAACGTCAGTAGGTTGTTTCTTAGCCTCATACTTCACCCTGATGAATTGTTTTGATAATGAGCGAACTACTTTATATATCTGCGTTTAGATAGAACTACCGTTTTTACAAGTTTCAATGCGCCTAAACAGAGCAACGCATAATTCCCACCAATTAGCAGTTGCGATCGCACTATGCCATTCCCACACTCCTAACACTTTGACACGCCAAACCGGTTCAAAAAAACCTACATAAGGTAGATGTCCCATAGGTGCATCCCCCTCCCAGGTGAGACTGTTATAATCAAGCCAATAATCTCGTAAGCGCCAACCAACACGATTTGCAAAGTCAATGCAAGTTTCAGACGCAGCAACTTTGGCACTACCAATCATTAAAGCCAACATCGGATCGGTAGCAGCACTATCTTTAATACCCTCCCAGATACGACTCTGAACGCTGAATCCAAAGCGTCCATGACTATAACTTACCCAAAGTTTGTCAATAGTATAAAGGTCTTTACAAGGAATTTTGTTGATTGTATGAATATCTAAGTAGGACTGTTTTTCAACTACCTTGAGGATGAGATTTGTAGTTTCTCGATCTGCTTCTTGCCATCTTTGAGCTTGCAGTAAATCGCGTAAATAAGCGTAATCAATCCCCACTTCAGAAGTTAAATCATCTGGGGGAGAATTATGAATATTTTCCGCTTTTTCTTCGATATTTTCATTAGTAAATAGAGTTTTACCCGGTAAAACTTCAATGATTCCCTGAGAACCAGACAACCAAAAATATAATTGAATATCAGTTTGGGCAAATTCTACTTGTAATTGAGTAATCCAAGCAGCTGCGGTGAGTCCACTTGCTTGTATTCCTTGATTTAAGGTTGCTAACAGCGTATTTGCAAATTTTTCCCTATTTTCAGGGGGTACAGCCGCCGCAATTAAACATTGTCCTGCATCTAATCCTAATTGCAGTTCTTCTAGCCAATCCCGCAGCGAGACTTTCCCGCCACCTTTTTCTATGGGACAATCTAAAATAATAATTTGTTGCGACTGACATCGGCGTAGTTGTTTTTTCAACCATGCGCGATTGATTGTTACTTCATCAGACAATAATAATCTGGCTTCGCCTTGTTCTGTCTCTTGAATTTGCCCACGCAAATATAATAAAACTGTTGCAATTTGATCTGTGTTAGTAGAATTAGTATTTAATTCCGCAAAAGATTCCGAAAGTAAGCATTTTTGAATTGCTTTGCGCACATTTGACTGGGAATTGTTCCCACCTATAGTCCAATAATTAACGGCAAAACTACCAGCAGTGTTGAGTATTTTACTCAAGGATAGGGAGGCTTGACTTTGATACAATCCTTCTACAATTAATGCTTGTCGTGGATGTCGTGAGGCGGGAATATTTTTCGGTTTAATTCCTAAAATTACTTCACCAACTCCTTCTACAATGCGCTTAGGAGTTTGTGAAGGATATTCGGGATGGATCGAATTATCTCCCCTTCCTTTTTTTAGTTGATTAATCACTCGTAGTTGTTGATTAGCTTTATCTATATATGTCAGTGTTTGGTGATAAACATAGCGATAAAGTCCATCAGCTTCGATAATACCTTGAGAATCAGCAGCTTCTCCTTTTAACCCGCGAATTAAGTAATATGTAAATACTCCATGCCCTAATTGGGGAAATTCCCAAGATTGCTGAGAGCGATCGCAAGATAATAAAGCATAAAATCCTTTTCGTTTGGCGGCGCGTTGTCGCAGAAGTTCCACCAACTCTGGTGTCGGGTTAAGCTGCGGATCTACTTCGCCTCTTGCACCTAACAGCGTCATTCCTCCACTATGACAAGCATCTAATATTAATAATTGTTGCTGGGCAGAACAATTTTCTAATAGTTGCAAAACTTCCTGCAACTGTAAACCAGTATCTATTAAGTTTGATTTTTGTGTATCTTGTAAACAAAGTATTACTTGCTGCGTCGATGGTTCTAGCATCCCATGCCCAGAGAAATAAAATAGCACAGTGTCAATCGGTTTAGTCACTGCCGCAATTTCTCTGAGACTGGTTAGAACATTTGCTAACTTTGGCTGTTTAGAAGCGAAATCGTTATATATTATTACCTCTTTTTGGGGAAAAGCTTGTGTTGCAATATGTAAAGCTTCACCTAACCCCTGACAATCCAAAGCTGAATATTGCAAACTGGGTATTTCTTCATCTTCATATTGGTTTACACCCACCAATAAAAGCCAAAGCTTTGCCACACCCGTTTCTAGGGCATGAGTTGAGTGACTAGTACGAACCCCAACTGGACACATCTAAGCAGCTTTAAGAAAGAAACTATTTCCTTAAATATACGTAAATCTGGTTCAGTTAGTTCCCTGGGTAGGGGATATTTTTGCCCATATAACCAGAAATTATCAAAAGATAACTGAGAAATTGTTGCTTATTTGTAACGAAATTGTTATATTTCTTTACATAAAGACATGTAAAGTATCTATTCTGGCATCAAAGTGAACGAAAAAAGCGATCGCTAACTCGTCACCTTGAGCAAAACGCCTATCGTTGCTGCTCAAAACCACTACTGCCAAGCAAATTGTTAAATAGCTTGAAGATTACTCCAGTGTCTTACCCAGCCACACCAACAAGCTATTTACAGCAATTTTCACTCACATAGTCTAATTTTTGAACAATTATTCGAGATTTGGGAGGGCAGGCTTGATGGATGTTGATGAACTTCTCAAAAGCTATAGTGCAGGCGAGAGAAATTTCACTCAAGTAAGCCTGCACTCAGCCAACTTGAGTGAGGTATGTTTAGCAGGAATCAATTTAGCTGGCGCTAACCTGACTCAAGCAACTTTATCTCAAGCAAACTTGCAGGGAGCAAACCTGATTGAAGCCAACTTAACAGCAGCTTCCCTGTGGAGAACCAACTTAAGTCAAGCAAATTTAATTTGGGCTAACCTCAAGGCTGCTAACCTGATTCGGGCAAACCTGACTCAAGTTGACTTGCACAAAGCTTCCTTATTCCAAGCAGATTTACGGCTAGCAAATCTGCGTAATGCCGATCTTAGCGGCGTAAATTTGGCTGGTGCTGACTTACGTTATGCAAACCTCAGTGGTGCTTTTCTCGCCGGAGCAAATCTTAGAGGTGCAAACCTGACTGGCGCTAACTTAAGCAGAACAGATTTAAGTCACGCCATTCTCACCAAAGCCATCTTCTTTAAAACAGATCTTCGTTACGTTGATTTTACAGAAGTGGATCTGACAGGTTTAGATTTAAGTTACTGCTTCGTGAGTCGAGAAACCTTACCAATACAAGATTTTCTGGAAGTGGGATAAACTCTGCTGTCTGCCAATTCATAAACATTTTTGAGAGACGTTACTTGTAACGTCTCTCAAAACTTATGAAGACTAGCTTGAAAATGGGCATTGGGCATGGGAAAGACAGATTTTCATGCTTGATTGTGCCAAAACCTGGCGTGAATGGCTAACTTAAAAGATTTATTTCTTCCTTGTCTCCCTTGTCTCCCTTGTCTTCCTTGTCCCCCCTGTCCCCTCTGCCTTTCCTCGGTCACAATTCAGACTATTAGATAAGCAAAACTAATTAAGTGTATTAATTTTACAAATATATCAGCCCTTGATTAATTTTTGTAAAGCAGTGTAAAGTAACATTACAGACGCAAACTAAACGTCTGATTTATACATACCAAACGCATTCATACAAAAATGACAGCAACTCTACAACAGCGCTCAAGCGCCAACGTATGGGATCGCTTCTGCGAATGGATCACCAGCACCAACAACCGCTTATACATCGGTTGGTTCGGCGTCCTGATGATCCCCACCCTCCTAGCCGCAACCGCTTGCTTCGTAATCGCCTTCATCGCTGCACCTCCAGTAGACATCGATGGTATCCGCGAACCAGTAGCAGGTTCCTTGATTTACGGAAACAACATCATCTCTGGTGCAGTTGTTCCTTCCTCCAACGCTATCGGTTTACACTTCTACCCCATTTGGGAAGCAGCTTCCTTAGATGAGTGGTTGTACAACGGTGGCCCTTACCAATTGGTAATTTTCCACTTCTTGACCGGCGTATTCTGCTACTTAGGTCGTGAGTGGGAACTATCTTACCGCTTGGGTATGCGTCCTTGGATCTGCCTAGCATTCTCTGCACCAGTAGCAGCAGCAACCGCAGTATTCTTGATCTACCCCATTGGACAAGGTTCATTCTCCGATGGTATGCCCTTGGGTATCTCTGGAACCTTCAACTTCATGATTGTGTTCCAAGCAGAGCACAACATCCTCATGCACCCCTTCCACATGTTAGGTGTAGCTGGTGTATTTGGTGGTAGCTTATTCTCCGCAATGCACGGTTCCTTGGTAACCTCCTCCTTAGTTCGTGAAACCACCGAGAACGAATCTCAAAACTACGGTTACAAATTCGGTCAAGAGGAAGAAACCTACAACATCGTTGCAGCACACGGCTACTTCGGTCGCCTAATCTTCCAATACGCATCATTCAACAACAGCCGTTCTTTACACTTCTTCTTGGCTGCATGGCCAGTAGTAGGTATCTGGTTCACCGCACTGGGCGTAAGCACAATGGCGTTCAACCTCAACGGTTTCAACTTCAACCAATCTGTGATTGACTCTCAAGGTCGTGTAGTTAACACCTGGGCTGACATCATCAACCGCGCTAACTTGGGTATGGAAGTAATGCACGAGCGTAACGCTCACAACTTCCCCTTAGACTTGGCTGCTGGTGAAGTTGCTCCTGTTGCTCTGACTGCTCCTGCTATCAACGGCTAATTGTCTGAAGATAACAATAGCTTCTCTGTGAATTGAAAAGCGCTCTCCCGGTTGGGAGGGCGCTTTTTCATGGTTATATTGGTAGTGTTACAGCCAAAACTGGCGCTCGCAAAATATCTGTAACGTTGAGGTTAATTTTAATGCCAAAACTGGCAATCACCTTCTAGCATACTGCTTGGATAAATCCCCCTTAATCGTAGTTTTGCCATCTTATGCGCTCCATATACTGGCATTGGTAAGCGAGGCATTTTTAATGCTCCATGATGCAGTAAGGTGAGTTTCAACGTAATTTCAACCACCTGATCTATGGGAGGAGAAATTAAAGCTCGATGGTTTGCTGTGAGAACTGTCAAACGTAAAGGATCGGCAAGACCTATCTCTTCAGTTACTTGAGTAGTTACTAGAACTGCTTCAGTAGAAGAAATACGGAGAGATAAACCTTTTTCTGGTGCAGTTATGGTTTTGTTAACAAAATTATATAGTCGAGGAATACCAGACTTTCTACACTCTACTAATATCAATTTACAGCCAATAGCTTCAGCCCATTCTAGGAGATTAGCAACTTCTTTTCCGCAAAAGCGCCCATCACGATAAATCAGTACAGTTTTTCGTTCTAGTTGCTTTGCTGGTAGTAATTTTTCTAATACTCTTTTAGGGATTTCCTCACCTTCAATTAAAGCATCTTCTAGACGATAGCGAATAAACTCTCCTTGCTTACCATGAAGACGAATACTTGCACAAGCATTAACCGTTCCAGCCAATTTTGACTTAGATTCTCTAGAAATATCTAAACCAATGAAATAATCAGCTATTGGTAGAGGCTCTGCCAGAACAAAAGGTAAATTACCCACCTTAGCGAGAATTCCTGGAACCACCTGATTGAGAATATTTTTGTATTTGTAATAATCAGGATTCTTCAATGTATCCTCATAAATCATCTGGCTAGCTATCTGGCGACTAAGTAATAAATCGTATATTTTGTGATAAAGGCTACCACCCTCTTCCTCATCAGCATTACGGTCACTCTGAGGCAAAAATGCCAAAACTATGTCAGGTGGAATTTCCATTAATTCATTCACTACTTCCTCCACTTTTGCTCTTGCCTTTGCCGCACTGAAGTTTTGTATCGATATTGAGTTGCTAACAAATAGGCTCTCAAATTTATAGCTTTTTAATCGTTGTTTAAGCTGTTCTATAAAGTAATCAAACTCCACTTCACAAAGATTCAGAACAGTAATGCGAATTGGTCTGGATAGGTCAGAAAATTTGTTGTGACGGCGGTAAACACCACCTTTAGAAAGACCTGTAAGAATTTTATTCTGAGCGCCAATCAATCCGTTACCAAACAGCAGGAGTGTATTTTCAATTGGAACAGAGGGATACCAAAATAAGTTCGGATACTGAAGGCTATTGATGCTGAGTCCTAACTCAAATCCGTAAGCACTTAAGGCAGTTTCAGCTTCTTTTTTGTATGTAGCTAATAAATTTGTTCGTTCTTTGTAAGAAATTTTGGTTTCTTTAAGCAATTGTCCCCAATTAACTCCAAACCTACTAGCTGTTTCAGACGTGACGCAGGGATACAAAGCAGACATACCATATTCATAGAGCTTTTTACTTTTGCCAAACTTTACAGCAACCAGGAGCTTATCAGATAGAACATCTTGCAGAGCTTGCTTACTAATTTCACTCTTGGCTAGATTGATGAGTTTTTGCTTGTGTACTAAGGAAGGCTCTTTAATAATTTGTTTAATAGTACCGTTACCTTGAATATCACGAGAACGGGAGCGAACATTTAGATCGATTAAAACCTCGTCTGGGTTATCTTTATTAGGATGATTAAGATAGAAATCAGATAGATTTTTTGTTAAGACAAACTTGCTTTTAATCGTTAAAGCAATAGCTGGTTGTAAGATTCCATCGATTTCGATTGGTTCTGACCAAACTTTTACCTCACGTTTTACTTGCACGCCATTTTTAGGGAGTGCAGTTATGGATGAAAATGGATATGGTTTAAATGTCTTTAATACTTGAAAAGCTAATAAAGAAATAACATTAGCTGGTACTGTTCCTGTAAGAGGAATCTCTTGAAATTGCCAAGTGCGATCGCTAAATTCTGGTAGTCCCTTTTCAACAACTTGTGCTACAATGTCTTCCCACTCCTGAACGAAAAGATGTAAAGGATAATTAGGAATTGCCAAAGCATAAAAATATGGGCTATCCCAAACGACAACTATTTGAGGTAAAGTCAGACTAAGATGGAAGCTCAAGCGTATAGCTTCTTCCTGTTCAATCTGAGGATTAAGTTGAAAACGTAAAACATTAAGGTGAGAAAAATTCAGACGGAAAATTTCGCTAGAAAAAATTTTTGGTTTAGTAATATTTGCAGCAGCAATCACTTAGAAACCTCACTTACGGAAAATTTACAAATACTATTAAATGTACAGTAATTACATGATTTTCCAGGATTTGGAGGAAATATTTTGGCAAAATCCGAAGGATTTTCTCTGTACCTATTTTTTTCAATTTCATGTTTTTTTGCTATGTCAGATAACTCTATCTGTACGAATCTTAATTCCTCTTCAGTAGCTGTAATTATGTCAGATGCCTGGCTAGTTTCCAAGTTGTAAAATGAGGCTATAAGTGTTTGCTGCGGATAGAGATAGCTGGCTGCTAATAAATACACGTAAGCTTGTCGTTTATCAAATTCTGAGTTACCTGTTTTAAAATCTAAAATATGGATCTTACCATCATTGTCTTTAAAAACACAGTCAGTTGGTGCATATAAATTGAAAGAATAAGTACCCTCTTGAATAGCGATCGGTGAAAACAATTCTTCATCACCTTTGCTCAACTGAATAATTTGCTTTCCTTGCAGAATAGGGTTATTAAAGTATTTTTCTATAATCAAAATTACTCGCTCTTGAACTGCCTCAGGCTCTTGATTTAATTTAAGCAGCTCTACAACTTTTACCACACCCTGAGATTGGAACAAAAATTGCGGATGTTGATAAAATTCATAAACCCCCGCTTGTGCCAATTTACCAATTCGCTGATGATTGTTATCTTGATCCAACAAAGCCTTAACTTGAGCTTCTTTTTGACGAACCTTCTTAAAGCCTCGCTTCATATCACAAAACCAGAATTCTTGTCCCACTCGTGGATTTGATAAAGACCAAAGATTATAACTTGCAGATGGCAGCCAACGCTTTTTCATAAAAAATGCTAGTCCCTATGATAGAATTTGGCGTCTAGCATACTGCGCAACATCTCGAATCATAAGTAGAATTTTTCTATTTTTCTTAAAAAAGAAAACTATACACTATCTTCTGGGTATAGGTCAAAGCTTGAGAAATAAAACTCTCTAATGAATATAGAAATTGGCTTTCTGTCAACAACTATTTATTCAATTGCATCACTTCTACTAAATCTTTGAGTGCAATTTGCGGTTTTTTGCAAATTGTTTAAGCTCCGATCGCTCTCCAAAGTGCGATCGCCTGCCAAACCCCACTAAACTAGAAAGTAAGATGCTGGGACAAGTCTATGGAAGCTACAACAACCCCTTTACCTTCTATACTCAAATTAAAAATCGAGTTGACTGACGAGCAGTTTTTCCAGATATGTCAGAAAAACCGCGATTATCGATTTGAGCGCACAGCATCAGGGGAATTATTAATTATGGCACCTACAGGTAGTGATACGGGTAGACGTAACGTTAAAATCACTACTCAACTTGATATTTGGAACGAGCAAAATCATTTAGGTGAAGTATTTGGCCCGTCTGCTGGCTTTAAACTACCTAATGGTGCAGAACGTTCTCCGGATGCTTCTTGGGTAAAAGCTGAACGCTGGAATGCTTTAACCCCAGAACAACAAGCAAAATTTGCGCCGATTTGTCCTGATTTTGTTGTAGAGTTACGTTCCCCTAGCGATTCTTTAAAGGATTTGCAGGAGAAGATGCAAGAATATATTGAAAATGGCGCTCGCTTAGGCTGGTTAATCGATCGCAAAAATCAGCGCGTAGAAATTTATCGTCCAGGAAAAGATGTAGAAATATTAGATAATCCGGTAAGTTTATCTGGTGAGGATGTGTTACCTGGATTTGTATTAAATTTGCAGCAGATTATGTAATTTTAGGCTTTTTGAATTAACTTAGTATTGATGAGTTTGTTTCACCAATTCATCTAATTCTTGTTGCATTTGGTTAACAACTAATTCATAACATGCATTGACATAGTTGCGATCGCTCGCTGCTTCTCTACCGTAATGTTCAAATTTAATCGGCGGACATATTCTTGTATGTATAGTCACAGGGAAAGGGATGTTTGGCAATGGGCCGATAGATAATCCCCAAGGTAAACCAAGGTAAATTGGAAATACTACAGGATCAACCCCAAGTAACCAAGGCATCCCTAATTTGTGGAGTTGCTGCACAATGTTATAACACTCAGTCAGCACAATTAGGGTATCGTGGGCACCAGAGGATATTACTGGTACGATTGGAACTTGTTCTCGCAGCGCTAGCTTAATAAATCCTTGTCGTCCAGCAAAGTATATTTTGTTGCGTAAACTATATGGACGAAAAACATCTTCCGCACCGCCAGGATATACCAGCACGCTAGCACCACTACGCAAAGCCGCATAAGCCATTTTTGGATGAGCTATAATCGCTCCCCCCTTGGCTGCTAATTCTGCTATTGGTGGCGTTACTTCCCAGACAGTGGGATGCATTAAACCGTAGACTGGTTGTTCTACACCAAATCTTCGGAACCAGTCATACATCATCATCAACATATCCGGCGCTGCTAGTCCCCCATTATGGGAACCAACAAATAAAACTTTTTCTTGGGGTGATACATGCTCCCAACCGCTAGTTTGCACGCGGAAATAATGGTCATAAAACCACCCAAGTATGGGCATGATTGATTCGATGAATCTCGGATCTCGCCGATCCAAAGACCAACCAAGTTTTGTATCGAGATGATGTTGTGTTTCTGACATTCACGAATCTTAACAGGAACAGGAAAGCTCAGACAATGATTCCTGTAGAGATTTCTAGACAATTGCGGAAATTTCAGTAGATTTACGCATCTGCAAAATTTCTCTAGCTGCGCGATCGCACACTCCCACTTCTCCTAAACATTGGCGCATTTCTTGATAATCCTGGAAAGTTTGCTGTTTTCTCTCGTTATTCAGCAATAATTCCATTGCCGCTTGGGTAATATTGTCGGCTGTCGCTGCTTCTTGTAATAACTCTGGGACAATTTCCCGCATCACTAGTAAATTTACTGGTGATGCAAAGGGAATGGAACCTTTGAGAATTTTCCGCGCCATCCAAGCGGTAATCGGATTCAAGCGATAGACAACGACTTGCGGCACATTTAACAAAGCTAGTTCTAAGTTAACCGTACCTGATTTAGTAATCGCGAAATCAGCAGCCGCAAAAACTTCTTTTTGTTGTCCAGATACAACAGTAGCTCGTAAACCGTAATGCGCAATAGCTGTTTCAATTGGCTGTCTAAAATCCTCTAAAGATAGGGGAATCCAGAAATGTACTTCTGGTAATTTAGCTTGTATCGTTTGTGCAGCTTGAAAAATTATCGGTAACAGATATTTTAATTCTTGCTGTCGAGAAGCAGGTAACAAAGTAACTGCGATCGCCTCATGAGCAATTCCCAATTTAGCGCGGGCTTCCTGGCGGCTGGGGGCGCTTTGCATCCGGTCAACTAGGGGATGCCCCACCCAGGTGACATCAGCCCCTGATGAGCGATAATAACGGGCTTCTTCTGGGAAGATAGCTAAGAGTTTCTTAGTAAAGCCGACGATGCGGTGAGTATTGCGCAAACTTATCGACCATACCCACTCTTGGGGCGCGATGTAATAAACTACTGGCACATCGGGCAAATTTTGCTGCATATAAGTGCCAATACCCAGATTCGGACTCATATAGTCAATTAACAACACCAAATCTGGGGGATGTTGTTTAAGAAAAGCGATCGCTTTTCTTTGGACTAGAAGAGTTGGTAAAACATAAGGCAGGGATTCTAAAATACCCATTGAGCCGATATGACTCGTATCGCCGAGAATAGTTGCGCCAGCTGCGGCCATTTTTTCGCCACCCAGCGCCACAATCTCCAATTCTAAGCCAGCAGCCACAGCTTGACGCTTGAGCGCCGCAATTATTAAAGCACCTTGCAAATCGCCAGATACTTCGCCAGTGCTGATAAATATCCGCATTGATTAATTAGGGAAAAATAAGAAATATTTTTTATCTCACGCAGAGGAGGACACTTGCATGGGCGGCTTTGCCGACTTGAGCAATGTGTCCGTCGCGCAGAGGCGCAGAGAAGAATACATGAGAGTTTTGTGCAAAATCTCTCTTCAAATCTCTTCCTTTGTGTACTTCGCGCCTACCCTGCGGGAACGACTACGTCGAATGCGGTTCGTTTTTCTGAGTTTGAGTTGAGAATTGAGTCCGCAACTCAAACTTCTCTTTCCACTTACGACTCATCACCACTAGCGCTGACTTTAGCCTTACCAGGAATTAAACCTCGTCTTCCCGGCATTTTAGAAAGTAGTAGAAAGCGCCGCAGGTTTTGTAACTGTTCGGTATCGCCTAACAGTTCTAACTGTTCCAACGCCTCTTTAAAAGTCAAGTTAGAGCGATAAAGAATCCGAAAGGCTTTTTTGAGCATTTGGATCTCATTTGCATCCATCCCAGAGCGTTTTAAACCTACTAAATTGAGGGTGCGGACTCTAGCAGGATTACCTTCTACAAGCATATATGGCGGTACATCGCGGTCAATACGTGCCATCCCACCAATCATGGAATGTCTGCCAATCCGGACAAATTGGTGAACTCCCAAAACTCCACCTAATCTAGCTTTAGATTCGATGTAGACATGACCTGCTAGCGCCACTGAGTTGGGGATAATTACATGATCTTCGATGACGCAGTTATGAGCTACATGGACATAAGCCATCAGTAGGTTACCGTTACCGATGATGGTTGCTTCTCCCGCACCAGTAGCGCGGTTAATGGTAACATATTCACGAATTTGGTTATTGTCACCAATTTTGACCCAGGTAGGCTCTCCTACATATTTGAGATCCTGGGGTTCCATGCCAATAGTTGCACCAGGGAAAATCTGATTTCTTGCCCCAATTTCACAAGGCCCTTCTAGCACTACGTGAGCGCCAATTATAGTTTCCGGGCCGACTTTAACATGCGCTCCAATCACAGCATAGGCACCGACTTGCACTGATGGGTGGAGTTCCGAGTTAGGATGAATTACAGCAGTTGGGTGAATAAGCGTCTTCAAGGGTGAATCTCCAGAACTGTCTTAAAAGCCTACACCTGCAAATGGTGAAATAAGCAGCGCGATGCTGGGGTAAACCCCATTTTCGTGACTGCCATTTCCATTCAGGCGAATGGCATTGCGGAACGTTGAAGTACTTAGGTACTGAAAAACTAGGTCTTCAGTGACCGAAGTGTCGGGCAAAGCAAGTTAGGTGTGAGGGCGAAGAAATTTAAGAAATTATAATTTGCTATTGTGGCATGTTTATTTTACTGTTATCCTTTTTCAGGTCTCAGTAAAGGCACATTCACGGCTGTGCCCTTACCACAAGAGTTAGGCTTTTAGTTTACTAGAGAAAACATCAATTCGCCTTCAGCAGCTAACTGACCATCTACTTCAGCACGACCTTGCATTTTACCGAAACGACGCTGTTTAACCCACAACAGTTCCACTGTCATGATTAGCTGGTCACCAGGGACTACTTGGCGACGAAAGCGGACTTTATCGATCCCAGCAAAGACAAACAATCCAGCCGTATCATAATCTGGTAGTTGTTTTAAGACTACACCGCCTACTTGTGCCATTGCTTCCACAATTAACACTCCCGGCATTAAAGGTCTTCCAGGGAAATGACCTTGAAAGTGGGGTTCGTTGATGGTGACGTTTTTCACGCCGACTGCTGATTTGCCGGGAACGTAGTCAATAATTTTGTCTACCAGTAAAAACGGGTAGCGGTGAGGTAAGAGGTTTTGAATTTCTTCGCTAACGAAGGTTGTTTTTACCTCTGGTGTACTTTCGGCTTCAACGATAGAAGCAGTAGCGATCGCATTGGTGGAATTGGCTTCGGTAAGGGTTGTCATGGGCTATGCGCTTGTTTGTGAATCTGGAATCGAGTCAGCGAGGGAATTTTAGATTTTAGATTTTGGATTGATTGAGCAATCTAATGCCCTAAATCTAAAATTTTTTGTGCCAGTTGAATATGTAAATTATGGCTGGCTTTGTACGCTAAGAAGTGAGCTTGAGGTATATTTCCCACTAAACTCAAATCTCCTACTAAATCCAAGATTTTATGACGTACTGGTTCATTTGCAAATCTTAATGGTGGATTTAACCAGCCATCAGGGCCGCAAACAAGGGCATTTTCTAAGCTACCACCCTTAATCAAGCCAGATTTTTGCAAATATTCGAGTTGATGCAGTAAACCAAAGGTACGCGCCGGAGCAATTTCTGCCGCAAAGCTAGCAGCAGATAGCAACCAACTGTGCCATTGATTACCTATTGCCGGTAGGTCAAAGTCAATCCCATAACTAAAGCGCGTTTCCGGTGCGGGGATAGCTGCAACAAAGGTATCGCCCTCATAAATCCAAATTGGCTCTTGAATAACTGGGGATAATAAACTGTCATTTGTGGGTTGTGACAGCAAGCCAACAGCAGCGATACTTTCTGCCCAGATTCGCGCCGAACCATCTAGCAAGGGTAATTCCGCGCCATCAATTTCAATTCGGGCATTATCCACACCCATACCTACCAGCGCCGCCAATAAATGCTCTACAGTACGAACGCTGACTTCACCTTTACCCAACTGGGTAGAGAGGACTGTTTGACTCACTGCTGCAACTTGGGCGGGAATAATTGGCGCATCTGGTAAATCCACGCGCACAAAGTAGCGCCCGCTACCCACTTCGGCTGGTAGTATCCGTACATGGGTATTCACACCGCTATGCAGCCCTATTCCGGTTTGCGCGATAGATGCTGCTATTGTGTGTTGTTGCATAAGCAAAAAGTCAATTTTTTGCGGTTGGTATTGTTCATCTTCAGATTGATCAAACCTGCGAACTGCACCTGAAAATATTATCTTTCCTGGTTAGGGGGCAAGAGTCAAGGGTTAAGAGTCAATGGTCAATAGTCATTGATTTTTGTCAACTGACAACTGACAACTGACAACTGACCAACTTAAAACCTTTCTCCAATCCCAAAGTTAATGCGGCTATCGCCATCGTCGCTAATACCATAGTCAATCCGAATTGGCCCTAGTGGTGATTGTACGCGAACGCCTAGACCGTAGCCGTAACCGGTGCCATTTTTGTTGAGTAGTTCGGCGGCTCTGGTACTAGTACCTAAATCGCTGCCAAAGTCAAAAAATAATGCACCACTTACTACGGAAAATACGGGGAAGCGATACTCAACAGAGGCTTGCACGTAACTGCGAGAACTGGTTAATGTACCGTCTTCATAACCACGCACAGAGTTACTACCACCAAGGGTAAAGGCTTCATAGGGTGGTAAATCGCCTAAAACTGTACCTCCCTGTAAGTTGAAGGCGAGAGTTTGTGGCCCTTTGCCAATGCTAATAAACTTGACGGGAACATATTGGCTATAACTTCCCCGTAAGCGGGTAAGGAAGATATTACCTTGGCCTATGGGTACTGACTGATCTACCCCAAAGCGGAGATAGGAACCGCTAGTTGGTTGTAAGGGGTTATTGCGGCGATCGCGTTGCGCACCTAACTGCAATAAGAATAAATCGTCATCGCCGGAACCAGATTGAGTCAGGGGAATTAATTCTGTCGGTAGTCCATTCTGGTAAACAGTACCTTGGGTTCTGCTGTTACCATCTGCATCTTTGGTGGAAACCCGTTGATATTGGAAACCAGCCGAAGCAGTCCATTCCGAATTGGCGTAAGGATTCGCCGAAAGCGGCCGGGTAAAGGTTAAACCGCCACCTAAACGAACAACACGGGGGCGATCGCCTTCGGTATCACCAGGGTTAAAAGTCTCAATATTGTTATCTTTACCGTCAAAAATCAAGGAAATTGAACGGCGGCGGAAAATATTCGCTGTGTAAGAAGTCCGGTAAGGATCGCCAGCTATCCAAGGATCTGTAAAGCGCAAGTCAAATAATAGTTCTCGTTCACCTACTTGTAATTCTGCGCCTAGTCTTTGGTTTCTACCATTGAGGTTTTGTTGCTGGTAACTAATAGTACCGAATAATCCGCTAGCAGAACTGATACCCGCACCAGCCGCAATGGAACCACTGTTGCGTTCTGCTACATTCACCACCACATCTACCTTGCTGGGGTCGCTACCAGGGTCGAGGGAAACGTTAACATCTTCAAAGATTCCCAACCCATATACCCGTTGCAAGTCTTTTTGTACGGTATTGCGGTTAAATACCTGTCCTGGCTTTAACTCCAGTTCTCTGGTAACAATATAGTCCTGTGTCCGACCCCGGATTGGTTTTCCTTGTTCGTCTACATCCTGGCCTTCTTTATTACGGAACCGGACTTTAATATCTTCTACTACCCCTTCTGCGATTTGTAAAGTCACAACTCCATTTTCAGAGACTTGAGGTGCGCCGATGACATTCGCCAGTACGTAACCTTGGTCTTGATAACGCTTGGTTAACTGCTTGACACCTTCCTGCAAGTCACGCAAGTTCAAAATCCGCCCATACTGCTCGCGGAACACTTGATCTGCTGTATTTTGTGGCAGTACGGAAGCCACATTTGTCCCTGGATTGGCTTGAATTTCTACTTTAGTCAGGACTGGGTTTGGTTGGACAACAAAACTTACCCTTACACCCAATGGTGTATCTTCTGGCACCGCCTGAACATTGGAGAAGAAGCCTGTACCAAAGATGGCATTAATATCTTCTTGCAGCTGGGAACGGGTGGTGGTTCTTCCCGGTTGGGTACGAATAACTGAGTAAACTTGATTTTCCAATTCTGGCGCTAATTGCCCAGCTTGGGATCTCACCGCTACTTCTGCTACTAATACCCTGGGTTCAGTTGATTCCGTAGTCGGTTCTTGATTGTTAGGAGATCCAGGGGGAGTAGTATTACCCGGTATAGGAGTATTATTTGGTACTTGAGAAGGTACGGGAGCAGGTGCAGGTTGTGGCGTAGCTGTTGGCGGATTAGTGGGAAGTACTTGGGGAGAATTTTGGGCAATTTTTGGCTGATTACTGGGAATTGTGACTTGTGGCGTCACTGTCGCTGCTGAGGACTTGGGTAATAGTGCGATCGCCTGTGGTTGCAGCCCCTCTAATCCCTTGACCACCGTATTTTTAGCTATGGGTGGCAGGGAAATAGTTACAAATTTTACCTTCTCAGGATTTACTTTTGGGAAGGCAGCAGCAATTGTTTGTGGCTTTAAACCCTTCAGTAGCCTCACTCCCGCACTAGGAACTGTGGGCAGAGTTGGTTTAGTTTGGGGAATGGTTGATGTTGTCGTGGGAACGATAAATTCTGACGCGCCATTTTGTGTTGCTGAATTGGGTTTAGCGGCAACAATATTAGGTAAATTTACAGTTTCTACCGCCGAAACCTGGGACGATGCCTCCGTATCGGCTTTTTGTTGAGTAACTTCCGTTTCTGGTTGCTGATTTGTCGTTGGGATTAACGACTCTGTTGTCTGTTGCGCATTGTTAGGGGTTTGTGCATTTGCACTTAGCGGAGTACCTAAAGGGGCTGTAATTGCTACAGCTGCCACTAGTACGGGAGATAAACGCATGTTATTTTAAGTCCTCTTCTCGTCCACACACCATCAAAAAGCAATTATGCTCTCATGTAATAAGGTAAAAAACAAAAATATTCTTTTTACCAAGGTTATTTAATTTTGGCTTTCTACTGCTTGTAAAACTCTTTGTAAAACCTCCTGGTAGGCATTTTCGATATTTCCCAAATCTTTACGAAAGCGGTCTTTGTCCATGACGCGACGGTTAGTATCTGCTTCGGCGCTGTCCCACAAACGGCAAGTATCAGGGCTGATTTCATCGGCTAAGATAACTTGATTTTGGGAATCTAAGCCAAACTCTAGTTTGAAGTCTACTAGGGTAATGCCACAACTGTGCCAAAAGCTGCGCAGGAACTCATTGATTTGCAATGCTAGATGAGTAATTGTCTCAACTTGTTCCAAAGTAGCTAGTTCCATGAGGAAGAGGCGATCGCGCGTTAGTAATGGATCTCCCAATTGATCGTTTTTATAATAAAACTCTACCAATGGCTGTTTGAGTATTGTGCCCAATGCTAGACCAGTTTGCGCACAGAGACTACCCGCAGCAATATTGCGCACAACTACTTCTATAGGTACAATCTTCACTGCCTTCACCCGCATTTGATTTGGGGCTGGGCTGTCAATAAAATGAGTTTTTATACCTTGTGCTTCTAGCTGCTGAAACAGCTTACTAGATATAATACAGTTAATGTTTCCTTTTCCTTGGATACTGCCCCGTTTTTGGGCATTAAAGGCAGTGGCATCGTCTTTAAAATCAGCCAACAAGACTTCAGGATCGTCCGTTGTATAGAGAATTTTTGCTTTGCCTTCGTATAACTTGGAATGAACAGACATGGTGAGCAGTAAATTTACAGGTGATGGGCAGATCTTCTTGCTTAAAGCTAAACCATTTTATCTTTAGTTATTAGTAATTAGCTATTACTTATCAATTAGCCTGCCAATCATAACAAATAGATAGCACTCCTGTTTAATTTGTGAATTTACGCCAATAGGTAGTTAATTGGCAACAGTTCCCGGATTAGAATCTTAACAACAGCAGTGGGTGAGGATAAGTCCAAATCCCGCGATCGCTGGGACTAGTCAACTTAACTCCACCCGCAGAGTCTGAGAGTTTCTCCTGAAGTACACAATGAGGGTAAGCTAACGCCAGTTTAAATTGCATAACCACTAATCAAGGCTGTCAACAGTCAACAGTCAACAGTCAACAGCCCTCACAATGGATTGGGCAACTTAAAAGCAGAATAGCTTAGTAGTAGAGTAAGTTCTTTTTTCAACTCTTAAACCGGATTCCCGGACACATGCTAAACTTTTTATAAAAGTGTATTTTTTAACAATGTAATCAAACTTTTATATGCAATAAATAGAAATTATTTAGCTAATATAGTATATATTAATACACGCTCGTTCCGGCTTTTAGCTTAATTAATCAGGTTCGTTATTTCGGACGATCGTGCACTAAGATGAAATGAATTGGTAACTAGGTGGACTAACTAATCCGACTGTTGCCAAGGTAATCAAAAACCTTCTTGGTAAATCTTGCTATTTTGATGATTTTTAGCTTTGACGATCTCTGGTCAGAATTAGAATTGACAATTTCACCCAAAAGGTTTACACAAGAGGGGTTTAAATTTTCAATTACTCCCGACTGGACAAAACGGAGATGTAGAACGGCTAATGATTCAGCTTCAGATATCAACACAGGGGGGAGTTGAAGCAGTGGAGAAAAAAACAGTGACTAAAGATGATTTTCTCTATCCGCGTGGCCGTTACTATGGTCATGTGAAGCCAGAAAACTTAGTTTTCAATGCAAATCTACAAGAATTTGCCCAGCGCATAAGTTATATATGTAACTTAGAAACAGGAGGTAAATTACCGCCTGAGGAAGCTTACAAACAAATTAAAGAGCTTTGGAAACAGTTAAAACGGACTAAGAAACAACTAAAAATTGGTGAAAGTCCGTTTCAGGATGACCAGGATAACCAGAATGAACCAGAAGGATAAAGTGTCAACAGTCAACAGTCAACAGTCAACAGTTAACCAATGGCCAATGACAAATGACCAATGACAAATGACCATTTACTTACTCGCCATTGTCCAGACACCATCCCAAGAATCAGGGGGTGGTGTTTGTTTGTAATTATGGGCGCGTTCTAGGTGAATTGCAACAGCTTGGTCTTGGGATCGAATGTGCTTGGCGTTTTCAAAGCAGTCAATGGCGCGCTGGAAATTACGGGCTAAATAAGCCATTCTCCCAGACTGATAATAGAATAAAAACTCTTGGGTGGCATCATCAAGAGGAGTAGTGCGATCGCTAATTAACTCATAGATATTTACAGCTTGATGCTTGCCTTTCACCCGAATTTTATCTAATTGTCGCGTCCAAATGCGATCGCTGCACAAGTTATAAGTAAATTCGCTTAAAACAATATCACAACCATATTCTTTTGTTACACCTTCTAAGCGAGAGCTTAAATTGACACCATCGCCAATCACAGTGTAATCCATTCGTTTATGGGAACCGATGTTACCAGAAACTACTTCGCCGGAACTAATACCGATACCGATATGGATTTGTGGTTGTGCTTGAACGATTCGCCGTTGGTTAAATTCTGCTAACCGATGGCGCATATCGAGTGCAGCTTGTACAGCGCGCCAAGCATGATTTTCTGTCAGGGGTAAAGGTGCGCCAAATACCGCCATTAAAGCATCGCCAATAAATTTATCTAGAGTGCCTTCATGGTTGAAAACAGCCTCTACCATTGTTTCAAAATACTGATTCAGTAATGATACAACCTCCGCTGCACCGAGATTTTCTGTGAGGGTAGTATATCCCCGGATATCAGAAAACAAAATTGTTACTTCCTTCCTTTCCCCTACCATTAAGGAATCTTCCCCCAAAGCCATTACCTGTTCAGCTACATGGGGTGTGAGGTAACGATACATGGTAGTTTTCATGCGTTTTTCCTGGCTGATGTCTTCCAACACCACCAACCCACCGCGAACCCCACCTTCAGGATTAGTTAACGGATTCACCGTCAGATTGGTGCTGCGTTCGACTTTTTGCACCTCACTCGCACTCAAAAACTTAGATTGAGGAGTCAGGGGTAAATTCCAGGGAATAAAAACATCTTGATTTTGGCGATCGCACAATGCCAAAATTAAGGAACCAGGAATGTAAAGCGGTTCTCCTACAGGATTGGCGTTACTAGAATTGGGAATTTGCTGATTTCTTTCTCCTTCTGTTTCAGCCTTAACTTGGTTCTCAGAAATAGGGACATGGTATAACCCCACAGTCAAATTTTGTTCGGGTACATAATGTTTAGCCCCTGTTTTTAAACTATCTTCCAGACGCATTTGTAAATTTTCAATGGGGACAACTTCCCAAACAAAGCGTCCTAATAAATTTTGTTCCCACAAATGTTTTTGATTTTTGTGGGGATTCTCGCCAATGGGACAACCAAGTAATTCTAAAGCTGCATCATTAATAGTGACAATTCGACCAACCATATCTGTAGATATGACCGCATCAGATAAACTTTGTAAAATATCTTTTTGATATTGTTTTTCTAATAATACATTTTCAAAGAGGCGAGCATTTTCCAAAGCAATTCCCGCTTGGATATTAAAAGCTCGCATAAATTCTTCATCTGAAGCAGTAAAACTACCTTGTTGCTTATTAATTAATTGAGTAACACCGATTAATTCATTAGCAGAATTGAATACAGGTAAACATAAAATATTGCGCGTTACATAACCTGTTTTTCTATCTGTCGTGGGATCGAAGCGGGGATCGCGATAAGCATCGGGAATATTTACAGCTTGTCCAGTTGCAGCCACATAGCCCACAATTCCCCGATTACAAGGCATTCTGATTTCGATAAAATTTGTCCCATCAGATGCTGCTGCTACCTTTGTCCATAATTCCCCCATTTCTTTACGATATAAAAATAGGGTACTGCGGTCTGCTTGCATTAAAATTCGGGCTTGTTCCATCACTATTTGCAAAGTTGCTTCTAAATCTAAACTTTGCCCTAAAGTTTGAGTCGCCCTTAAAAGTGCTGTAGCTCCTCGTTGATTGCGAGCTGCAACATAGAAAGTTTGGCAACTTTCTAAAATAATGCCAATTGCAGCCGCAAAATCCCGAAATCTTTCTTCATCATCATGGTTAAATGGAATATCTCCGGCTTTATTCGCCAGTTGTACCACAGCGACAATTTGATTTTTACTACTCACCACCGGCATACATAGCAGGTTGCTAATTTTGTAGCCCATTTGCTTTTCTAATTCTGGGCTAAATAAGGGATGAGTAGCAGTTTCCGAAATATTTAAACACTTACCAGTACTAGCAACATGACCGGGAATACCAACAGAAATTGGCGTGCGTATTTCTAAAAATTTTTGACTATTATCTTGGGGAACTTTTGACCAAAGCTGGTTTTTGTCATAATCAACTAAAAAAATAGCTGTATGTTCTGCTTGGAGAATTTGACCAATTTTGAGTGTAATTGCTTCTAAAACTTTCTCCAGCATTGTTTCTAGAGCTTCATTATTAATTAATTCAATAGCTCTAAGAAATTGCTGGAATTCAGCAGTAATAAAATCTAATAAACAAACAAATTCATTAACAGAAAGATCTTTAACACGACGCAGCAAGGCGTGGGTACGATTAACTTGAGTAAGTTCAGTTAATGTAGCCAAGACGCTACCAGGGTTAGGGAGTGTCATGGAGATTCTTAGACGAGGTATGAGGGAACAGGGGCTAGGGGCTAGGGATTAGGGATTAGGGGCTAGGGGCTAGGGGACAAGGAGGACAAGGGGGACAAGGGAGACAATTGTACAGACGCGATGAATCGCGTCTCTGCCCAATGCCCAATGTCCCATTCCTACGTCCTAGTGTACGCAGCTAATAATGGCTATTTAGACTACTTTTGTCAACTTTTGCGAAAAAATTATTTTTTGATAGTAATCTTGTAATTGGCGTGTGGCATTTGCCCATCCCCACCTTTCAGCTTCTTGACGAGCATTTTGACGGATTGAATCACGTTCTTGTTTCTCCTGTAATAGGCGAACAGTAGCGGTAATTGCACCTTGAATATCTGCTGTTGGCTCAAATAGATAGCCATTAACCCCGTCTGTAACAATATCAGGAATTCCACCTGAACGGGCAGCAACTACAGGACAACCTGCGGCCATGGCTTCTAGTAAGACTAATCCTAATGTCTCAGTCCGAGATGGAAAGATAAAGGCATCAGCACTAGCAAAGGCTGAACCTAATTCTCGCCCCATGAGATAACCAACAAAATTTGTATTAGTACCTGCAAAGTGTTTTTCTAGGGATGGGCGGTGGGGGCCATCTCCGACTAATGCTAACCGCGCTTGGGGAATTGCTTCGAGAATGGGTTTGATCCGCTCAATTTCTTTTTCGGCAGATAAGCGACCGACATATAATAATAGTGGGCTTTCGGGATGATTTTGTGAAAGACGCGATCGCATTTCGTCACTAGCTAAATCGGGATGAAATAATTCTGTATCTACGCCTCGTTGCCACAAATCTACCCGTTCAATTCCATGTGCGCTTAATTCTTCCACCATCGCCGTGGAAGTACAGAGATTTAACTCAGCTTGATTGTGTGCGCCTTTGAGTAATTCCCACAGCAAACCCTCTAACATTCCTAAGCCGTAATGCTGGAGATATTGCGGTAAATGGGTATGGTAAGACGCGACTAAAGGAATCTTCAGGACTTTGCTATAAAATATTCCAGCTAATCCCAAAACCGCCGGATTAACGACATGAATAATATCTGGTTGAAACTCTTCTAAGGCGTGCCCTATGGCTGGTCGCGGTAGCGCCATTTTTAACTCTGGATATAATGGCAAGGGAAAGCCACTAACGCCGTAAACTTTAGCTCCTTTATGTTCTGTAATTCCGCCTTCGGGGGCAATTACTAAGACTTGATTTCCATGACGTTGTAGATGGTCAACGGTGTGACGCAAGCGCGTTACAATACCGTCTACCTTGGGCAAAAAGGTTTCGGTGAATAGGGCTATTTTCATAAAAAACTATTCAGTCCAGGCAGATAATCCCAGCTTGTTTTGCATTTGTTGCTCAATCACAGGGTAAACTGTCTCGTGTGGTGTAATCAATTGTGCACAGTCAGAATTAATGTTTTGCCGTTGTTGTTGCACAAAATCGGAAATATTTTCAATCTGCAAAATCCAATCTTTGGCATAATTAGCCAGCATTTCTTTTCGCAAACCTAACTGGATAGCCCGTCGTTGCAATTTGGCCCCTGATGGGTGATGGTCTGGGTCCCATTGTAATCTTACTTGTGATTCTTTTAACTGCAACTTCCAAGCATTTTCACTGAGATATATTTCTGGGATAAAAGTAGAATGTACTGCCTGTAATAACATTTCGTCAAAAGCCCAACGATGAATCCAAATAGCTAATACTACTTCTTGCTCAGTTTTTATACCCCATCCGGAACGATACATCATCCACAAAAAATTTGGCTTGATCCAACTCATACGCTCAAAACTAAAATCGCCGCCAAAATAACCATGTTTGGCGGCGAAGTGACCAATAGCTGGACGATATGCTTGATACACAACAATTGACTGGTCGTCATATTGGGCGAGAATGTGACGACCAGTTTGTGGCCAGCGACTAACTTGATTTAAATAAGGTTCTGTTATCAGTCGCATAAATAATTACTAATTCGTAATTCATAATTTGTAATTGAACGCTGTCTATTTTGAGAGATATGGTTTTTTCAAAATGGACAGGATGTAAGTGAGTAGCACCCGCTCAATCATCATCACTATGAATTATGAATTAGAAATTACCAACTAATTCGGGTTATTTTCTATGCCAAGAGACTTTCGGCAGGATTTGCTGATTATCGACTCGTTTTTGATACTTGATGGCAAAGTTTAACAGCGAATCAAGTAGGGAATCAGAGAGATAGTGAGGTTGTAAGCCTAAATCAAGGAGTTTGGTGTTTTTAGCTTTGAAATAATGTTCTTCTTTTTCAACTCTGGGATTATCGAGGTTATTGATTTCCACATTTAATCCCATTGCGTTCCCGGCTTTTTTCACCATGATTGCCAAGTCACCAACGCTGAATTGCTCGGTAAATTGGTTAAAGACCCGGAATTCGCCAGGTTGGGCGGGATTAGCGATCGCAATTTCAATACAGCGCACCGTATCCCGAATATCTAAAAATCCTCTTGTTTGTCCGCCTTTACCGTAAACAGTTAAAGGATGACCAATAGCCGCCTGAATACAGAAGCGGTTAAGTGCTGTACCAAACACCCCATCATAATCGAGGCGATTGATTAACAATTCATCCATTCCTGTTTCTTCGGTTAAAACGCCATAAACTACACCTTGGTTTAAGTCTGTAGCCCGCAATCCCCATATCCGACAAGCAAAATGGATATTATGACTGTCATGGACTTTGCTGAGGTGATACATTGAACCTGGTTGTTTCGGATAAGGCAATGTATCTTTGCGTCCGTTGTGTTCAATGGTGATGTAGCCTTCTTCGATATCGATATTCGGCGTACCATATTCACCCATTGTTCCCAGCTTGACTAAATGACAGTCTGGAAAATCTTCGCGCATTGCATACAGCAAATTCAATGTACCAACTACATTGTTAACTTGAGTCAGAACTGCATGTTCGCGGTCAATCATGGAGAATGGAGCCGATCGCTGTTCCCCAAAATGCACGATCGCACCAGGTTGGAATTTATGCAACGCTTTCTTGAGGAACTCGTAATTAGTAATATCGCCAACGAAGAGGTCTATGGATTTACCAGTTAAATCGTACCAGCGCTGAATACGTTGCTGAATTGGCGCGATCGGAGTGAGAGTTTCCACACCTAACTCGTTATCCCAGTGCCGCCGCACTAAACTATCTAATATTCCAACTTCATAACCTTTATTTGAAAGGTAAAGAGCAGTTGCCCATCCACAATAGCCATCGCCACCAATAACCAGGACTTTCATTTTTACCTGTTTGCACTCGCTGTAAGCTAAATCTATCAGGTTTGTGTCACCACTCAACCACCTAAAGGCAGAAAATCGTCATTAGGGAATAGGGTGTGTTTTCAAGACTTGACCATTGACTCTTGACTCTTGACTCTTGACTTAGTCCCATTTTCTCAACCAAGCATTACTATTAAATCAATCAAGACAAAATCGGTGTGTCATATGGCTACTAAAAAACAATTCAACAGCTTTGAAGAGATGTTGTCTGGTTCTGATGTACCTGTGTTGGTAGATTTTTATGCTTCATGGTGCGGCCCTTGTCAAATGATGGTGCCAATTTTAGAGCAAGTTAATGCCCAACTTAAAGATAAATTACGTATTGTGAAAATAGATACAGAAAAATATGAAGAAATAGCTACTCAGTATCAAATTTACGCTCTCCCAACTTTGGTACTGTTTAAGCAAGGTCAACCAGTAGATAGAATTGAAGGCGTGATGCAAGCACCTCAGTTAGTACAACATCTCCAAAAGATTCTTTAAGATTTGGGATCAAAAACAGCAGCCTACCCAAAAGGTAGGCTAACGCCAATTAGCAAAATCATCAGGCTGGGTAGTTCAAGAACGGCGGACGTTCAAACAACACCACTCTTTCTTTTTCCACAAGGTAGCAACAATCCAGCCATTATCTTCTAAGGCATCAGCTACAGCTTTTGATTGCTCCAGGAGAATACCGCTAAAGACAGCCCAAGTAGTGGGTTTGACGATCGCACTCATTTCGGGTAGTAATTCGATAATGACATCAGCCAAAATATTGCAGACAATCCCATCTAGTGGTTGAGCGATGAGTTTTTGTAATATGTCTACACTGCCTTCTGCTGGTACTAAGCGTTCTGGGCTAACGTCGTTGAGTGCGCGATTGCTGAAGGTAGATTGCACTGCTAAGGGGTCAGTATCTACAGCATAGACTTTTTCTGCACCTAATAGGACTGCCCCAATAGAAAGGATACCAGAACCACATCCTATATCCGCAATTACTACTGGTTCTTTTTTAGTAGATACACGAGTGAAAGACCTTGGTAATTCACTCATCCGCATTTCTAGCGATTCTAAACAAAGTTGAGTTGTAGCGTGATTGCCTGTACCAAATGCTACTCCGGGATCGAGGCGAATCACGAGGCGATCGGTACTTTCTGGTAATGGTAGCCAGGCGGGATTGATTAAAAAGCGATCGCCTATTTTCTCCGGTTGCCAATATTGCTTCCAGCTAGTACCCCAATCTTCCTCATTAATGATCTGCCAATTTAAAGCAGGTGCGGTTAACCCAACACACAAAGCATCTTGACGCAGCCACAGCGATAGCGCCGCTAAATCTAACAAATGTGCTTGAAATTCCGGTAAATAAGCCCTGACTAAAGAGGCATTACCTTTATTTTCCACTGCCGTACCGCGACAGCCAAAATTTTCCAGACGCCAAAAGATTGAATCTTCTAAGTCTGGTTCACATAAAATCTGTAATTCCCACCAGGTTTTTGCCATATTTTCAAGGATGAATTGTGAAGGATAAAAGATGAAATTACTTCAGCCTTCATCCCTCATCCTTCATGCTATTTACAGGGTTACCGTGTATGCGTCCCGAATACCAGGCACTTTGGTAATTTCTGCCAAAATGCCATCAGGTAAGGGATCGTCGATGCTGAGAGCCATAACTGCATCACCGCGAACAATTTTCCGCCCTACCTGCATACTGGCAATATTGACATTAAAACTGCCTAGTAAGGAACCGAGTTTACCGATGATCCCTGGCATATCGCGGTGCAGGGTAAACAGCATATATTTGCTGGGGGGAACGTTAATCGGAAAACCATCAACGTCAGTTAGGTGAATTTCTTTCTCGCCTAACAACGCGCCGGTGACAGAATGAGTTCCCAAAGTACCTGTAGCTTCTAACCGCAAGGAACCTGCGTAGTCGCGTACAGAAGCATCTCTGGTTTCAATCACGCGAATTCCCCGTTCTTTGGCTTCAATGTTGGCATTGACGTAATTTACCCGTTCCCGCAATGCTTGGTAAAGCAGTCCTTTGAGGGAAGCAACTACTAAAGGCTGACTCTTATTAGTTGCTAGTTCGCCTTGCAATCTGACATTCAGTAATTCTACTCGACCGCCAGCTAATTGTCCGACGAGTTTGCCTAAAGTTTCTGCCAATTCCATGTAGGGTTTGAGTTCTTCCAACACATCGGGGCTGAGTCCGGGAATGTTGACGGCGGAACGTGCGGGAAGTCCTAAAAGCACATCGCGAATTTGTTCAGCTACGTCTATGGCGACATTCACCTGGGCTTCGGCTGTGGATGCGCCTAAGTGGGGAGTGAGGAGGACATTTTTACCAAGCGATCGCAATTCTGACTCGCCTAGAGGTTCAGACTCAAACACATCTAAAGCCGCACCAGCAATTGTCCCTTGCTTAATCGCTTCAGCTAAAGCCGCTTCATCAATGATGCCACCACGAGCGCAGTTAATAATCCGGGCAGTTGGTTTCATCTTTGCCAAAGTTGTGGCATTGATTAAATGCGCTGTTTCCGAGGTCTTGGGGATATGTAAGGTGATATAGTCAGCTTGCTGAATCAGCAAATCTAAATCGACTAATTGACAGCCAATTTGTTCAGCCCGTTCTGTGGAGATAAAGGGATCGAAACCTAATAGCTTCATCCCCATTGCCTTAGCAACAGCCGCCACATGGGAACCAATTTTACCTAACCCCACAATCCCCAGGGTTTTTTTGTAAACTTCTGCGCCGACAAAAGTTTTGCGATCCCACTCACCTTTTTTCACCGACACATTGGCGTCGGGGATATGGCGAGATAAAGATAACATCATGGCGATCGCATGTTCGGCAGCCGCGATCGTGTTACCTTCAGGAGAATTGACTACTACAATCCCGTGGCGCGTGGCTGCGGGGACATCCACGTTATCCACACCCACACCAGCACGCCCAATTATTTTTAACTGCGTACCGGCTTCAATAATTTCTTGAGTAACGCGCGTACCCGAACGAATCATCAGCGCGTCATACTCACCAATAATTTCTATCAGTTCTGCTGGTTTTAAACCTGTTTTGACATCAACAGTAGCAACTTGCGAGAGAATGTCAATTCCAGCTTGGTCAATAGGATCGGAGACAAGAACCTTGGACATGATTACTTTAAGTTAAAGCTACAGGTTTTGCTGCACAAGACTTTTAAGTGTAGTCTTTATCCGTTACAATTCAGCAAAAATTCTTTGTTTTAATATCAACTTATCCTTACACTGACACCTGGGAGTGAGGATATGCATCAGTTACAGGGGTGGTACGATGCTGCCTCCTCATTTTGGATATCGGTAGCTGCTTGCGCCACCTTTGGGTAAATATAAAGCATTAACTGGGGACAGCAATATATATTTATTAATAGTTAAGAGTTACCTATATTTCTCAGAGACTCGGTAGATGCTGGGGAATTCACCTTGTCTTGGCACTAGAGCGAAAAAGGCGATCGCTACCAGTAAATTTCCCAGGCCAGCAATTGTCTCCTTTGCTTTTGATAACTACTTATAAATTTAGTACATCTATCTAAAGGTAGGTTTTTGGGCATTGGGCATTGGGCATTGGGCATCGGGCATGGGGTATTATAATCCCCCTTGTCCTCCTTGTCCTCCTTGTCCTCCTTGTCCCCCTTGTCCTCCTTGTCCCCTTCCCTAAGGCGATCGCCAAATTTTAATCGTCCTGTCACTACTACCACTAATGACACTCTGTCCATCTGGGCTAATTACTACACTATTTACTGCACTTATATGCCCAGTTAGAGTATTTTTAATGGTTCCAGTTTTGAGATTCCAAATTTTAATGCGATCGTCCCAGCTACCACTCACTAAAGTCTCACTATTTGCACTAATTGCTAAAGTACTAACTGGATAAAAATGCCCGGTAAGCGTATTAGTTAATTTACCAGTTTTTAAATTCCAAATTTTAATCGTATCATCTAAACTACCACTAACTAAAGTTTCATCATTAGGGCTAATTGCCACACTCATTACTGATTCTTTATGTCCCGTGAGAGTATTTTTTAATTGTCCAGTTTCTAGATTCCAAATCTTGATAGTATTATCAGCGCTACCACTAGCTAAAGTTTGCCCATCAGAGCTAATAGCTACAGCCATCACTGCTTTTGTATGTCCAGTGAGGGTATTTTTTAGCTTTCCAGTTTGCAGATCCCAAACCTGAATTGTATTACCTCCGCCACTAACTAAAGTTTCTCCGTCTGGTGTAATAGCAACATAACTTACTGCATCTTTACTCTTTGGTAGAGTAGTTTTTAATGTTCCCTCTGGTAAATTCCAAATCTGAATACTACCATCTTTACTGCCACTAAATAAAGTTTTTCCATTAGGGCTAATAGCAACAGAAGTAATCGCGTCTAAATTTTTGCTAAGAGTAGTTTTTAAATCTCCAGATGCTAAATTCCAAATTTTAATTTTATTATCTGCCCCTCCACTAATTAAAGTTTGTCCATCAGCAGTAATTGCTAAGGAATTAACTGCGCCATCATGAGCATCCAAGGTATTAGCTAATGCTAATTTTTCCGCCTCAATTCCTTTATTTACAATCGGTTGACTTAATTGCCAAACACCATATCCTCCCAAACCCAGCAGTAAGATAGCACCACTTATCAGCAAAGGTAATTTTAATTGCTGTTTTGATTTTGCTAAGTCTACTACTGTTGATGGCGGAGGTTGATAGTCTAATTTTGTTGGTAATTCTGTTGATGAATTTGATGATGGAATTTGATAATTTACCGTCGGTACTAATTCTGGTGATGGCGGTGAAGCTGACTGGTGATAAGCAACTGTAGGTGGAATTTGTGAATGAGATTCAACATCATTAATATCTTGTAAAACTTCCCTCGCTGATTGATAACGTTTCTGATAATTCAGTTGCAGCAACTTATCCAAAATCATCGCTAATTTGTGACTAATGGGTAGCGATAAATGCTGTCGCCAATTAGCAACCCAAGCATATCCTTGTTGCTTCCATAATTCCCAAGGTGCAACACCAGTTAATAAATGAAAGCAAGTAGTACCTAAACTATATAAATCGCTAGCTGGATATACTTGTCCATCTTGCATTTGTTCTGGAGGCGCATAACCAAACGAGCCGATAGTTGTGCCTGGTTGAGTAATTACCGTTTCACTCAATTGTTTTGATGCGCCAAAATCAATGAGTACAATATCACCATGATTTTTAGAAGGTAATTTACGCCGGAGAATATTCGGTGGCTTAATATCTCGATGAATTACCTTTCGCTCGTGAACCGTTTGCAGAATAGTTAATAAATTGAGCAGTAAATGCCAAATCTTTTGCTCGTTAAAATTACCCTGTTGTCGTAATTCCTCAAATAAATTATCTCCATCAATAAACTGCTGCACTAAATACAATCGATTATCTTGCTCAAAATATGCTAACAGTGTAGGAATTTGAGGATGTTCTCCTAAAAATTGCAGTCGCCTTGCTTCTTGCTCAAATAACTCCGTTGCTTTTTGTATCGCACCAGCACCTTGTATTTGGGGAGCAAATTGCTTAATTACACATAGTTCATTAAACTTTTCTACATCTTCTGCTAAATAAGTTTTGCCAAATCCGCCACTACCTAATACTTTGAGTTTAGACTAGACAGCAACAAATGACCCAGCAGTGCTGAGTTAATAAAACACAACCTTCAAGAATGAAGATATTTGAGATTAAGCAGATTTTTGTTCCTCTTTGCGTGGTTTAGAAGCAGTCTTTTTAACAATTGGATATCGTATTTTCCGGTTACGGACTTTACCTGGTGTCCACCCAAGGGACTTTCCACGAGGTTTGGGTGGAGAGGTAGGAGTACCAATCGCGGCGAAAACTCCACCCATAGCTTGAGCAACTCGTCCTGGGGTCAATTTATCCATTGACTTCTGCCAAGGAAGAGGATTATCAGCAACGATATCACAAGCTAACCATAACTCCCAAGTGATTAACGGCATTAAGTCACTCCAATGTTCACATTGTTCTGGAGTACTGAATTTTGGTACTGTCCAATGTAAGCGTTGCTTAAGAAAACGATACCAATGGTCAATCGTGAATCGGCGCAAGTACAATCGCCAAACTTCATCCAATGGTGGCATTTGTTCCCCAACCCAAGCCAACCACAAGGGTCTTAATACTCTCAAATTGCCATCAAGATCAAGACGTTCCACCTTCAGTAGCATCATTGGGCGTGCAGCAGCTTTGCGAAAATGCAAATCTTCCCACAGACTGACTTTAACTCGTCCCAATTTTGGGTCATTTACTTCCAGCACAGATGCCACTTCGCCCCAGGTTGAGGGTTCATTGAGTTTAAATTGAGCACCATGCTTGCGAGGACGACCCTTGCCAGAGTAAGCAGGTGGTGCGCCCCATAGACACAGATTTGAACGCAGTCTAACTAAGATATCGGCTTTTATACTAGCTGTCTTTAATACGAAAGGCGCACAACCATATTCACTGTCCCAAAGCGAAATTGGTCGAACAGACATTGATTCACATACCTTTTTGAGTTGTTCAACTGCTTTCTCAATCGGATTGTCCCAACTGGTAATCCGTTCATGCCTCAGCGGTAGTGCCCAACTTCCTGAATCCTCTGGTATCCAAGCTATAGTACTATATCCCTGCCCAATCGTAATCGGTTTATTTCCCGCGATCGCTGTGCTACTGTGTTCTATTGTCCGTTCTTTGAGTGTCACCGCATCTGGGCGTGACCAAGCTGTATGGTCTCCTGCCAACAATATGCGTTTTTCTGTTGGTATTTGCTTGATATATAACTCCATTAATTTCTCACGGTCTGGTTTGGTATCTTGTATCGCTTCATAGATACTCGGCCATTTACGTCTAAACACTGGCGATAAAGATAAATCTGCCAGACTGTAGACATTACGGGTCAACAGTATCGCATCTGTTAGTTCAAATGTTGCATCATGTGCTTTGCCTAGATGCGTATAGGCGGCTTGACGAAATTCTTCGAGTCTGGCACGTTTCATATTGGCAGATAAGAGTAGGTGATTCTCTCTTAGCTTCTGCCGAAAGGGGGACTGTCTTCAATCAGACATCCCCTTTTTCTCTTTCATCTCTCCCATTTAGTCTAAACTCCAGTAATACCCGAATTGGGCGATAGTGACGCAATACAATTAAGGGAACACCACAGTGAGAACAAAACTCTGTTCCATCAGCATGGGCTGGATTGAGACAAGAAGAATTGAGGCAACATATCATAAAGAAATGTTTATCAGTAAATAGAGTAGCGATCGCATAATGATTAATTGCTGTCAGTAACCCCAGAAATCGCTATAATTCTGGTGAGTTTTGGGGAAAGCCGCCATGTTAAACTACAATCTGCCTCGGTACTTGCCCTCAGCCGAAGAATTACCAGACTCTGACGACACACCTGTGGATAATGAACTACAAGAATTAATACCAGGATTACTGAAGGCAATTCTGCTCATACTTTGGGCAGATAGAATGGATTGGTTTTTTGGGGTAGACATGGGTATATATTATCACCCCGATGAACCTGCAATTGTGCCTGATGGGTTTCTGAGTTTAGGTGTAGAGCGGTTTTACGATGAAGAATTGCGTCCCAGTTATGTATTGTGGGATGAGAATGTTATACCTAGTTTGGTTTTGGAAGTAGTTTCCCAAAATTATCGTAAAGAATACACAGCTAAATTAGATCAATATGCCAAATTAGGCGTACTTTACTATGTAATTTATTCTTCTCGCCGTCGTCGTAAACCGCGCCTAGAAGTGTATAAGTTAGTTAATGGTAGATATGAATTGCAATCAGGAAACCCAGTTTGGTTACCAGAAATTGGCTTAGGAATTGGCTGCGAAAGAGGAAATTATAGCGGTGTCACAAGAGAATGGCTCTATTGGTACGACGCAGACGGTAAGCGCTATCCCACTCCTAAAGAACAAATACAGCAAGAAGTACAACGCGCACAGCAAGAAGCTCAACGCGCACAGCAAGAAGCTCAACGCGCTCAACAAGAAACTCAACGTGCTCAACAAGAAGCTCAACGCGCTCAACAAGAAGCTCAACGCGCACAGCGAGCCGAACAACAAGCCGAACAAGCAGAGCAACGCGCACAACAAGCAGAGCAACGTGCTCAACTATTGGCGGAACAATTAAGAGCCTTAGGAATCGATCCCGATAGTCTTGGTTAAATATCATTAAGTAATACCAATTTTAAAAAAGAATGCAACAGATTGTAGGGGCATTGGCACTGCCATGCCCCGAAGGGCCTACCTAATTTACCTGAAATATGCTGTATTTTTTTAATTGGAAATCCCTGACTTATTCCTCTGCGGGATCGCATTTCGCATTCCACCTTTAGCGCCGACAGTATCACCTTTGTAGCGAGGGATAATATGAATACTGGCGTGCATCATATTTTGTCCGGCTGCTCGATTAATGTTCATTCCCACATTAAAACCATCAGGTGCAAATTCTTGTTGCAGAATTTCTTGAACTTTGTTCGCCATGAGCCAGCAAGCAGATTGTTCTTTAAACGGTAGCTCAAAATAGTTGCTAACATGACGTTTAGGAATTACTAAAACATGACCTTTACTGATAGGATAGCCATCAAAAATTGCATAAGCTGTGGCTGATTCAGTTAATAATATTAGATGTTTATAAGGATTACAGAATATACAATTATGAGATGAATTGCGTTGATAATTATAATGAGTATATTCATAAAACTCTCGCATTTCATCCAAATAAATAGAATGAAAGGGGAGTTTAACTACACATTGGTAGGTAGGTTTTTTATGGACATAATGCTCCCGAAAACCTTCTTTTTTAATATCCCTTCTAACTGCATAATAAGCTTTACCTCCTGGTTTGAGTAAATGAGAGACTTCCATGAGGACATTGGCTTGTTCTTCAGTAAATAAAACATTTAATACATAAAAGCAGATAATAGTATCAAATTTTTCTTGAGGATATTCAGGAAAATAATAAGGATCGTAACCTGTAATATCAAAACCTTTTTGACGTAAAATTTTCACATCATTACCAAAGCCACAACCGAAATCTAAAATTTTACCTTGCAACAGATTTTGATTTAATAAAAACTGTGCCGGGAATGAAAGGTTATTTCTTTCTATCGCTGTGAGATGGCTGAATTGATTTTTTGGCAATTTCATGGAATTTCGGTGCTGATGTGCTACTCCGCCCATAGATAGATTTTTGGTAAAGCGGGGTAGCTTATTATTCCCGTTATTGCTTTATGCGATCGCATCTGGATCAACACCTAACTCACGTAACTTAGCTGCTAACTTTTCAGCTCGTTGGCGTTCCTGTTCAGCTTGTTCGCTACTCCACAGCAGCAAATTTCCCTCTCTATCCCACCAGCGTAACCAATTCATACTTTGGCATAATCTTTCACCTTGCCAAATTCCCAGAAATAACTCTAACTCCGGAATCCAGAAACGCCCATTTGCGTCTGCTGGCTGCAAAGTATATAGTCCATTTTGTAAGCAGCGTACCTCTAAACTTGGTTCGTAGGGATCGTAAGTAACGTAAGTAGGAACCTGAAGAATTTTTTCGTAAAAATAGAGTTTACCGAAAGGCGGAGTTGAACGCACTGATAACTCTCCCCCTTCTGTATCAGAAAGAAATTCCATAACTACAGCTACAGCAGCGCCTTCTAAATTTGGGGTATAACTACGGCGAATAACATCAGCAGCTACAGGTTGAACTTGAGGTACATAAAACCAATCAGGCGCTTTAACGACGATTTTTTTATTGACTGTGGCTACCAAGCCAAAATTCGAGCCAATCAACATCTGGGGTTGAATGTATCCTGCTGTTCCTAAAGCATCGGTAAGCGCTGCTGCGAGAGTTGGTTGCTGAATATTTTCCACGGGATCGTCGGGTAAAATAAAATCGGCTGGAAGTGCTTCCCAAGTAATAATTGGTTCTTTTTGGATGGGGTTAATTTGGAGAACCATACAGTATTCCTAATATGAATTTAATTCGCGTGTCATTAGTCATTTGTTATAGACGCGATTCATCGCGTCTGTACAAGAGTCATTTATTTTTCTTTTCTTGTCTCCCCTGTCTTCCTTGTCTCCCTTGTCCCCCTTGTCCCCCTTGTCTCCCTTGTCTCCCTTGTCCCCCTTGTCTCCCTTGTCTCCCTTGTCCCCCTTGTCTCCCTTGTCTCCCTTGTCTCCCTTGTCTCCCTGGTAGTTCTTGTTTTTAAATTATCGTAAAATCTGCAATGCTTGCTGAGACTGATGTATATACTCATAGTCAAAATATCAATAGACACGAGTATGCTGATTGAATGGTTCACTACCTGGGTAGCTGGTAAAGCATTTGGATTTCTCGTTAAAACCATTATCAGCGAAGACTTTGCCAAAGATTTAGTCAAAGACTGCGCTAAAGATTTTTTTAAATTTATCTTTCACTCTGCTGTAACTGTTCCTTTTCAGCAAGAACCACTGCAAAAAGCTGAAGTTATGGCGCTGACGGAATTTTTGCAACTGATGCAGCAGGATTTAGAATATCATGCACTTGATGAAGATGAAATTAAAAACTATATTCAGCCTATTAAGCAATTTCTTAAGCATCCCCAAGTCAGAGAAATATTAGGCAATGCTTTTGAATATAACTGTCAAGCTATCAACACCAAGAAATTAGCAGAAATTTGGTATCAACTTAATTCTTCATCTCCCTTACCAGATGATTTTAATTGGCAACTGCTGAGTAAGAAATATATCAAGAAAGTTAAAGAAATAATTTTAGAAGTTCCTGAACTTAGAGAAATTCTTGATTCTAGAAATTTAGATAAAATTCGCGAAAACACTACACAGATTGCCGGGATTATTCCCGATTTTGATTTAGAACGCTATCAAGAAGGAATTCGAGAAAGTTACGGTCATCTCAAATTAGATAGCTTTGATACTAGTGGTTACGCTTATAACGAACTAAAATTATGGCGCATATTTATCGAGCAAAATGTCCGGGAAGTTGAACAAGTTTTACCCGCAGTTTACGAACTACCCAAAGAACATCTCAGACGATTAAAAGAAACTAACCAATTAGAAACAGAAGTCGCAACAGAAGAATTAGAAAAGCATAAACGTGTTTATTTAGAACAACCAATACGTCCAGTATTAGATATAGTCAATGAAAAGCAAAAGTATAAATATGTTGTAATTTTGGGCGATCCTGGTTCAGGTAAGTCTACATTGTTGCAATATCTGGCTTTAAATTGGGCAGAGTCGCCACTGAATAATATTATCTCCTTGCCGATTCCTTTATTAATTGAGTTACGCACTTATATGCGACGGCGAGATGAAAAGGAATGCCATAATTTTCTCGAATTTTTCCATAAATGTAGCGGTGCAATTTCTCATCTCAATCAACATCAACTGCACGCACAGCTTAAAGCTGGTAAAGCTTTGGTGATGTTTGATGGTTTAGATGAAGTTTTTGATCCTGGTAAGCGAGAGGATGTGATTACAGATATTCATCGCTTCACTAATGAATATCCTCATGTGCAGGTAATTGTTACTTCTCGCGTCATTGGCTATAAACCGCAACGGTTAAAGAATGCTGAATTTCATCACTTCATGTTGCAAGATTTAGACTCAGCACAAATTCAGAATTTTATTCAGCGTTGGCATGATTTAACTTTCAGCGATGCAGTAGATAAAGTCAGAAAACGGGAGCGACTGCAAAGAGGAATTGAGAATTCTCAGGCTATTAAAGAATTAGCAGGTAATCCTTTATTGTTGACAATGATGGCAATTCTCAATCGCAATCAGGAATTACCCAGAGATAGAGCCGAACTTTATAACCAAGCATCGCGGGTATTGTTACATCAATGGGATGTAGAACGTGCATTACAAGAAGATAAAAGAATAGATCCTAAAACTATTGATTATAAAGATAAGCAAGCAATGCTGCGTCAAGTTGCTTATTTTATGCAAACTAGCGACAAAGGTTTAGCAGGTAATTTAATTAGAGAAGATGATTTAGTTAAGATTTTGACTGACTATCTCAAAACTATAGAAGTCAGTCAAGCCAGAGAAGCTGCGAGGGTAATGATTAATCAACTGCGGACTCGCAACTTTATGTTATGTTTCTTGGGTGCAGATTACTATGCCTTTGTTCATAGAACATTTTTAGAATATTTCTGTGCTTGGGAGTTTGTCTGGCAGTTTAAAGAAACGCAAACTTTAACACTTGAGCAACTGAAGAATGAAGTTTTTGGTAAACACTGGCATGATGAAACTTGGCAAGAGGTATTGCTGCTAATTGCAGGAATGATTGAGCCTAAATTTGTTGGTGAAATTATTGAATATTTAATGGTGCAAGATGGGGAAGAGGAAAAGTTCATCAATTTATTTCTAGCAGCTAAGTGCCTTGGAGAGGTGAGAAATCGCTCAGTCATTGCGTTAATAGCCAATAAATTACTGAACAAAATAAAAGCTTTAACTAGTTATGACCTCTGGTACTATTACGACTCACGAATTAATCGAGAAGAAACTAAGCTAGTTCAGGAAATTCGGACTCAAGCTGTTGCAGCAGTCGCAACCACTTGGCAAGAATCTCTCGACACCAAAACCTGGCTCAAAGACCGCGCTACCCAAGATGATGATTACTATATGCGAGGTGTAGCGATCGCACAATTAGCCGAAAAATTCCCAGATCACCCGGACACCAAAACCATCCTCAAACACCGCGCTACCCAGGATGATGATAATTATGTGCGATTTGTAGCCATCCACGAATTAGCCCAGCACTTCAAAGATGACCCGGACACCAAAACCATCCTCAAACAGTGCGCTACCCAGGATGATGATAAAGATGTGCGACGTACAGCGATCGCACAATTAGCCGAGAACTTCAAAGATGACCCGGACACTAAAACCTTTCTCAAGCACTGCGCTACCCAAGATGATGATAACTATGTGCGATGTGCAGCCATCGAACAATTAGCTCAGAACTTCCAAGATGACTCCGACACCAAAACCTTTCTCAGACACCGTGCTACCCAGGATGATGATAACTATGTGCGATGTGCAGCCATCGAACAATTAGCCCAGCACTTCCAAGATGACTCTGATACCAAAACCTTCCTCAAACACTGTGCTACCCAGGATGATGATAATGATATGCGAGGTGCAGCCATCGAACAATTAGCCCAGCACTTTAAAGATGACCCGGACACCAAAACCATCCTCAAACACCATGCTACCCAGGATGATGATAACTATGTGCGATGTGCAGCGATCGCACAATTAGCCCAGAACTTTAAAGATGACCCGGACACCAAAACCATCCTCAAACATCGTGCTACCCAGGATGATGATTACGATGTGCGACGTGCAGCGATCGCACAATTAGCCCAGAACTTTAAAGATGACCCGGACACCAAAACCATCCTCAAAGACCGCGCTACCCAGGATGATGCTGGTTATGTGCGAGGTACAGCAATCGCACAATTAGCCGAGAAATTCCCAGATGACCCGAACACCAAAACCATCCTCAAACACCGCGCTACCCAGGATGATAGTTACTCTGTGCGACGTGCAGCGATCGTACAATTAGCCGAGAAATTCCCAGATGACCCGAACACCAAAACCATCCTCAAACACCGCGCTACCCAGGATGATCATGAGTATGTGCGAGGTACAGCAATCGCACAATTAGCCGAAAAATTTCCAGATGACCCGAACACCAAAACTTTCCTCAAACACCGCGCTACCCAGGATGATGATAGCGATGTGCGAGATACAGCGATCGCACAATTAGCCGAGAAATTCCCAGATGACCCGGACACCAAAACCATCCTCAAAGATCGCGCTACCCAGAATGATGATAACGATGTGCGACGTACAGCGATCGCACAATTAGCCGAGAAATTCCCAGATGACCCGGACACCAAAACCATCCTCAAAGATCGCGCTACCCAGAATGATGATAACGATGTGCGACGTACAGCGATCGCACAATTAACCGAGAAATTCCCAGATGACCCGGACACCAAAACCATCCTCAAAAACCGCGCTATCCAGGATGATAATTACAATGTGCGAGGTACAGCGATCGCACAATTAGCTAAACACTTTAAATATCAACCTGATTTGTTTGAAATTTACTACCACTGCGCTGCTAATGACCTGTTTAAGGATAGCCATAATCCCCTGTCTAACCCAAATCCTCGGTACATTGCCCTTGACATAATTATCAGGCAGTTTCCTCAGCATCCCCAAACTTTACCACTGTTCCAGGACAAAGCCAAAAATGACCCAGATGAGAAAGTGCGGGAGTTTGCTCAGAAAAAGTTGAAGCAGTTAGAAGTCATTTAAGCCAATATTAATTCTCTGTAAACTAGCACTGAATAATTACTTCTTTTCTCTTGGCGTACTTGGCGTACTTGGCGGTTCATTAAATACAGCAGATTGCAAGTTCGTGAGGTTCAGATAATTGTCAGGACATGGCACTGCCATGCCCTGACTTGTCAACTTAACGCGAAACCCGCTTTGTAGCAAGGTTTTTGCCCCTCACCCCCAACCCCTCTCCCACCGGGAGAGGGGAGCAAGAGATTTAATTCCCCTTCTCCTGGGGGAGAAGGGGTTAGGGGATGAGGGCGAAAGTTTTTGTACAACGCCCGCCCTATATAGCTTTTAGCTTAAGTTGACAGGTATGGGCAAGTGCCATGCCCCGAAGTGCGTACTTCATTTACCTGATATACGCTGTATCAACAAAAAATCTACTCTTTGTATCTGTTGAGACCCTGACCAAGCCTGACTACTCAACAACAAACATCAATTTCTGGCAAATTAGCGGCAAAATGTTCAATTAGCCAAAACAGTGGGAATTATATACTGAGCCAACAATACTACCAAGCTCATATAATTACCAAAGGAATTGGCAATGCCCTATCAAAATATTACTGCAACCGTTTCTCCAGAAGATATCCAAGAAATTAAAGCAGCACTACAAACCATCCAAAAAAAGCTGCCCTTTCTCGTTACCCTAAGTACAGAAGAACGGCGCAAATTATACAAAATGGGTGATAAAAGCTTCGCCTTTGTCAACAATAGCGTCAGTGCGGCGCAATCTAACCGGGAGATTCTCCCAGCCAGCTTTAACGTTGAGGAATTTGTGCAAGATTATCAATTAGCCACCACACTCACCGAACTTTTAACCTCAATGCGCCAACTCACCGAACAAGTAGATGATACTCTTTTAGCAGTTGGTAGTGAAGCGATGACTAGCAGTTTAACAGTGTATGATTACGTCAAAACTGCTGCGAAAAAAACACCAGGTTTAAAAACTCTAGCAGAACAGTTAGGTGAACGCTTTAAAGCTCTCAAAGGTAGACCAACTAAAGCTGCATCTGGTAATTAATAAATTAATACTGCTAACCGAGGCTTGGAACTTCATTAATCAGTCTTTGATACTCGTGAATGAGTCTTTGATACTCATTAACCAGTCTTTGATACTCGTGAATGAGTCTTTGATACTCGTTAACCAGTCTTTGATACTCGTTAACCAGTCTTTGATACTCGTTAACCAGTCTTTGATACTCATTAACCAGTCTTTGATACTCGTTAATCAGTCTTTGATACTCATTAACTAGTCTTTGATACTCGTTAATCAGTCTTTGATACTCATTAACTAGTCTTTGATACTCGTTAATCAGTCTTTGATACTCGTGAATGAGTCTTTGATACTCGTTAAGCAGCCAAGGTTTTTCGGCGTTGGGTTTCGTTCCTCAACCCAACCTACATTTGTAGCTATGCAATCATGGGAAAAACCTAGAGAAATTGATATTATGGCAACGGATAACCGTGAATATTCGTATAAGCTCCAAAATTCTAACTAAAGTTATATTGGCAATGTTGCTAAATGTAAAGCATAATTCTTTTTGGAGTCATCAGCCAGCGCTGCATTTCCAAGCTGAGAAGTATTTTGTCATCAGAAATTTTCTAGTTTTTTTCGGTTGAAAGTTAATCATTCAACCCTCTGTTATCTGCGTGATAATACTTAAGTAAATGCAAGTAAGTATACGCAAAAAATTAAAAAAAGATTAACAACAAAAGGCTACAACCTTTTTGCTGCTATAAATTACCAAGCAAATACATAGATACTGGTAGTGTATCAATTCAAAATATAAGGGAAGCGATCGCCCAAGAACTTTAACCGTAAATACCCGGATATCATCCCCCCCCCTCCTAGATAAATTCCGCAATAACACGGTTACGCCATTTTGTTGTTCAGATAAAAATGGCGAATATCAAGTTAGGAGGGTAGATTGATGACAAGCCCTGTAATGACTGTAATTCGAGTCAATCTAGAGAAAGCTAAAGAGGTGGCTCGAAATTGGGAAAGAGCTTCATATACTGAACTGAGTGCTTACTGTTTGGAAATTTTGCGGGAAATTGGCTGTTCTAGTAGTGAACTACCCGTAAATTTACAGACTCGCGAGCAACAACTTAATTTCATCGCCGGTTTCGCTTCTTATGCATTTGGGGAGGTGCTAAATGTCCAGAACGCTAAATGAAGATATCTTTAACGAACCAGAACAGGTAGAAGAAATTAGTTTACCTGTCACCGAAGAAGACTTGTTTATCTTAATGCAGAAATTTTCTGGTTATGAAATTCCTGCAAAGGTTTTCTCTCAAGCAGTGGCTATCGCTACTTACGACCGTGCATCAGCTTTCCGCTACGCTGATAATTATGTAAGTATCCTCAAAAATAAAAATAAACGTAAACATTGGCTGAAGCTAGAACCTGCGCCTGATTTTCGCCTTGATAAAAGATTTGCAGATTTACATAATTAGCAGTTTTGAATTTTGCTATTTCTCAATAGAATTGGCAATTTACCAGAAATATAAATCTGCATTGGCTAGGGAAAAATTCCTTTAAGTCTGATAAATATTTATCTTAGCCGTTGCATGAAATATTCGGTCGTTAAATACTCTAACTCTACAGATATTTGAGTTTTGCGATTTTTTTGAGGTTAGCGAATGTGGAACAATTAGCTGGTTTGTTTGCTGAGATTATCTAAAAGCCCAAAACAACATCTGTATTATTTGTTCTACAATTTAGCTTACTGCTAAAAATTTAGTACCTCTGTAATTGAGTCAAAGCTTTAGTCAAAACTCAAAAGCAGTTAATTTGGTTCTATATCTTCTCTATCTGATTTTTTCTCAATTTTGAAGCCTCAGAATAGCTTTCCACAAACTATAGGAGTTTACCTACACTAGTCATATTGGGTATAGATAGCAATTCTGTGTCAAAATATCTACCCTTCTCATAAAAACACGTTTCCTGTAAATAAAACTCAATATTTAAGTTTTTCCTCCCGATTCAAGTTAGAACTGTAGTAATTGTTGATGGGATATTGCAAACTTGTCGCTTGCTCATCTTGCATGGTTGATTTTCCGGCAGTGATAATTGCAATATTTTCATCTTCAATTACTATTTTTTTGTCAGAGACGCGATTTATCGCGTCTGTACAATTGTCAGTTGTCAGTTGTCAGACATTTACTAATTTTTGTAATTACAGTCACAAGCCTTGAGTATTATCCTTTTGACTTTTGACTTTTGACTTTTGACTTTTGACTTTTGACTTTTGACTTTTGACTTTTGACTTCCGCGTAGCGGTACTAGGGGAATTTTTGCTCGCGCACTTCTAGTGCATAATCCTGTACGGCTTTGGTAATGGTCTCCCGGAGATTAGTATAAACTTTAGCAAAGGGTGGGTGTTTTTCTGAAAGTCCTAGAACGTCAGAGGTGACTAACACTTGTCCATTACAATGGATTCCCGCGCCGATGCCAATAGTAGGAATACTGAGTTTTTGAGTTATACGGAGTGCTAGATCTGCGGGAATATGCTCAAGGACGATCGCAAATACACCAGCTTGTTCGAGAGCGATCGCTTCATTTAAAATTCTCTCAGCAGTTTCCTGAGTTTTCCCTTGTTGTCGCAAACCCAGTTGATGAACTGATTGTGGCGTTAAACCTACATGTCCCATCACAGGAATTCCGGCTTGTACCAGTCGCGCAATCGTTTCTACCATCGCCGGATAGCCGCCTTCTAATTTCACAGCTTGAGCGCCGGTTTCTTTTAACACCAACCCAGCCGAATGCATAGCTTGTTGAATACTTTCTTGATAAGTCAAGAATGGCAAATCTACCACCACTAAGGCACGTTTAACGCCACGACGCACAGATTTAGCATGGTAGAGCATTTCCTCTAAAGTAATCGGCAATGTGGTCTCATAGCCAAGAACCACAGCCATCGAGTCACCTACCAGGATTAAGTCTACCCCAGCTGCATCGAGTAATTGCGCGATCGCATAATCCCAAGCGGTCAACGCGACAATTGAACGCCCTTGTTGTTTCCATTGAATTAATTGCTGGGTGGTAACGACCATTTTTAATCCGATTAGAGGTTAGGGGTAAGGCGCTAGAAAGGCAGAGGACTGAGGAAGGGCGACAAGGAAGACAAGGAGGACAAGGGAGACAAGGGGGACAAGGAATTTTAGATTTTAGATTTGCGATTTTGGATTCCAATCTAAAATCTAAAATCCAAAATCCAAAATTGTTTCAATGCCCAATGCCCAATGCCCCATGCCCAATCCCTACTTCACCGCACGACTAAAAGCCAGATGGGTTTTTGCACTTTCCATTTTCGGCATTAACCAAGCTAAACCTTCACTAGTGCCAATCCATAATTTATTGGCAATATCAGGAATCAAAGCAAGTACCCGACTAGAAGGAAGTCCTGCAACCTCATCTAAAACAGCGCCTGTATTTGGATTTAATCGTAACAAACCATTGTTGGTACCGATCCATACACTACCATCTTGAGCGAAACGTATTGCTGTGACGTTACGTCCGCGCAGGCGAGTGACAGAACGCATGACTGCACCAGTTTTCGGGTTAATCACTAGCAAATTATTTGGCATCCCCGCCCAAATTAATCCTTCTGGACTAATCGCCAAAGCTTGCACAGTTGTTCCTGGTAAATCGGCAATCCGCTTGATAATTAAAGCATTAGACGTATTTACACGGATCAGTCCGTCTAAAGTGCCTACCCATAATTGACCATCTGCATCTAAAGTCAAGGCGTTAGCACTAACACCAGGCAAATTTTTTAACGTAGTCATAATTAAACCTTGGTCAGGACTAATCAAGGCCAAGCCGTTATCAGTTCCCGCCCACAAATAGCCACGTTTGTCAATTAATAGCGATAAAACTCGTTTAGAAGGCAAAAATAAATTTTGAGCAGTAATTTCACTGGTGCGGGGTTCAACGCGGATTAATCCTTCATAATTTCCCACCCAAACACGCCCTACTTTGTCTTGTGCTAAAGCACTAATAGCGACATTCGGTAGACTTACGCGAGAGACAATCTTGCCAGTTTTCGGGTCAATGCGAGACAAACCCCGCCAAGAAGCTACCCAAAGATTACCAGTCACATCTGCTAACAAGTTGCTAACGCGGTAATCTGGTTCTAGAGAATTTTCCTGTTCTTCCCTTTCATTCGGCAAAGGGTCTACTCGCGGAGGTGGCGCAACAGCTGGGTAAGAGTTAGTTGGCTTAGATGAATTAGTAACCGGTTTTGTGGGTGTTGGTGCAGGACTATCGGTTTTTTGGGCTGTCGCTGGATTAGTCAAGGCGATAATTCCCATGCTGGGTAGCATCACCATTCCTGCAAGGATAGAAGTAATCAATACATTAGTACGCTTAATCATGGTGAGATTCCCTTAAAGAGAGGGTTAATTTTCAGTGTTCCCTTCACCAAGATTTTTTAAACGCCTTCAGCAATTTTTCTGGGTGGTCAATGGTCAATAGTCAATAGTCAATAGTCAATAGTCAATAGTCAATAGTCAATAGTCAATAGTCAATAGTCAATAGTCAATAGTCAATAGTCAATAGTCAATAGTCAATAGTTATTTGCTTCCTTGTCCTCCTTGTCCTCCTTGTCCCCCTTGTCCCCCTTGTCCCCCGTCTCCCCTACTAGCCCAAAGCATATATAACTATAAATGTACTTTTGTAAACCACTCTTAACAAAATGTTTAAAACTTTATGTAATAAAAAATTTAAATATATAAGTTAAAAAGTTTCAAAGTATAACTTATTGATTTCTTGATATATTGTGAGACAAGTTACAAATTACGTGGTGTGCAATTTTTGTCTTGCGCTCACCATTTCTCTAAACCCAACTCAAGCTACATAAATCTGAGTATTTCCTTGTAGAACAAGGAAAGTAGACGGATATACAGGTGAAAAACCCCTAATGCCTAAGTTGTACTTCAGGAAAAATGGGTAAAAAATCACTTTGCGTCACAGCAAGGTTATGTGGGCTGGGAAACACATTAGAGAAATGAGAGAAAGAGATAAAAAGAATTTATATGCCTGGGAAAGAGGAATAGTAGAAGCACATAGCTGTGTGCGTCGAAAAATCAAGGAAATTGGCGATTGTGTTTGCAATAGCACACCAAATGTTCCGAAATCAAAACCGCTACCCTTTGCCATAGACAACCCCTAACTAAAAAAAATTTTCTTGGGCTTCCCCTTGCTTACAGGGGGAGAGCGCAGGGTGAGGGGAAATTGCACTAAGCGTGATTTGTGAAGTAATTAAGTGTGACTTCTTGGAAGGGAATTTATGTCTTACGCTCAAACGAAGACTCAGGCAAAAGCTGGGTATAAAGCCGGGGTTCAAGATTACAGACTTACTTATTACACACCCGATTACACACCCAAAGACACCGATATTTTGGCGGCGTTTCGTGTTACACCTCAGCCTGGAGTTCCTTTTGAGGAAGCAGCAGCAGCAGTAGCGGCTGAGTCTTCTACTGGTACTTGGACAACCGTATGGACTGACTTGTTAACCGATCTAGATCGCTACAAAGGTCGTTGCTACGATATCGAACCTGTTCCTGGCGAAGACAACCAGTTTATTGCTTACATTGCCTATCCTTTGGATTTGTTTGAAGAAGGCTCTATCACCAACGTTTTGACCTCAATCGTCGGTAACGTATTTGGTTTTAAAGCTTTGCGGGCATTGCGTTTGGAAGACCTTCGCTTTCCTGTTGCTTACATCAAGACCTTCCAAGGGCCTCCTCACGGTATTCAAGTTGAGCGTGACAAATTAAACAAATACGGTCGTCCTCTGTTGGGTTGTACCATCAAACCTAAATTAGGTTTGTCTGCTAAGAACTACGGACGCGCTGTATACGAGTGTTTGCGCGGTGGTTTGGACTTCACCAAAGACGACGAAAACATTAACTCTGCTCCATTCCAAAGATGGCGCGATCGCTTCTTGTTCGTGTCTGACGCGATCAGCAAAGCTCAAGCTGAAACCGGTGAAATTAAAGGTCACTACCTCAACGTTACCGCTCCTACTTGCGAAGAAATGCTGAAGCGGGCTGAGTATGCTAAAGAACTCAATCAGCCCATCATCATGCACGACTACCTGACCGCAGGTTTCACCGCTAACACCACTTTGGCGCGTTGGTGTCGTGATAATGGCGTTCTACTGCACATCCACCGCGCAATGCACGCAGTAATTGACCGTCAAAAGAACCACGGTATCCACTTCCGTGTATTGGCTAAAGCCCTACGTTTGTCTGGTGGTGACCACATCCACACCGGTACCGTAGTAGGTAAATTAGAAGGTGAACGTGGTATCACAATGGGCTTCGTTGACCTATTACGTGAAAACTACGTCGAGCAAGACAAGTCTCGCGGTATCTACTTCACCCAAGACTGGGCTTCTTTACCTGGTGTATTGGCAGTTGCTTCTGGTGGTATCCACGTATGGCACATGCCCGCACTAGTAGAAATCTTCGGTGACGACTCTGTACTACAATTTGGTGGTGGTACTCTGGGACACCCCTGGGGCAACGCTCCTGGTGCAACTGCTAACCGCGTTGCTTTAGAAGCTGTTGTTCAAGCACGTAACGAAGGTCGCAACCTGGCTCGTGAAGGTAACGACATTATCCGTGAAGCTGCTAAGTGGTCTCCTGAATTAGCTGCTGCTTGTGAACTGTGGAAGGAAATCAAGTTTGAATTCGAGGCCGTTGATACTGTCTGATCGCTGAGTGAAGCGGTAAAAGGTAAGAAGTAAAAGAAAATAATTCTCTTAACTTTTTACTTTTTACTTTTTACTTAATTTTCGGCTGGGGTCAAGCATGAATCTCAAACAAATTGCGAAAGACACAGCCAAGACTCTCCAAAGCTACCTGACTTATCAGGCACTGCGGACTGTACTGGCACAGTTAAGCGAAACGAATCCTCCCTTGGCTCATTGGTTGCAAAACTTCTCCGCCAATAAAATTCAAGACGGAGAAGCATATATTCAGCAATTGTTCCTGGAAAAGTCAGATTTGGCATTACGCATTATGACTGTCAGAGAACACATTGCCGAAGAAGTTGCCGATTTCTTACCAGAAATGGTTCGTAGCGGCATTCAGCAAGCCAATATGGAGCAACGTCGCCAACATTTAGAACGCATCACGCAATTGAATTCATCAGACTCTACCCCGCAAGCCGAACAGCAGACAATATCAGATCAAAACAATGAACAGTGAACAGTAAACAGTTATCAGCAAGAAGATGGTAACTGTTAACTGATAAATGAACACCAATCCAACTCACTATCAAAAGCTATGCAAACCCTACCAAAAGAGCGTCGTTACGAAACCCTTTCTTATCTACCTCCTCTTTCTGACGCTCAAATCGAAAAGCAAGTTCAGTACATTCTGACTCAAGGTTACATTCCAGCAGTCGAATTCAACGAAGATTCTGAACCTACCCAATACTACTGGACACTGTGGAAGCTACCTTTGTTTGGTGCTAAATCCACCCGCGAAGTATTGAGCGAAGTTCAAGCTTGCCGTTCTCAATATTCCAACAACTACATCCGTGTTGTAGGTTTCGACAACATCAAGCAGTGCCAAGTTGTCAGCTTTATCGTTCACAAACCCAGCAGATACTAAAAGCTGATTTGAGTAAGTCGGTGCAATTAAAGACAACTGGTGAAGTCTGTCATTTGTCATTTGTCCTTTGTCATTCGTAGGGTTTCAACCATATTTACTTTGCGTAATCTAGTTTGGTTTATTCCCGCCGACTTACTAAGCTTAAATAATTAAATTCATTCAAGAGAGGTATATATTTTTACCTCTCTTTTTTATTTTTATAGCAATGGAGTAGAGGTTTAATGACTGAAAAATCTCCATCCCAAATGAGAATTTGCTTTCTGGGTGAGTCTTTTGTAAATGGTACAGGCGATCAAGAATGTCTTGGCTGGACTGGGAGAATTTGTGTAAATGCGCAGAAGAAAGGTTATGAAATTACTTACTATAATTTAGGTGTGCGGCGAGAAACAAGTACAGAACTAAGAAACCGTTGGTATAGAGAAGCTAGCTATCGCCTACCAAAAGAATGTGACGGGAGAGTAGTATTTTCCTTTGGGGTAAATGACACGACTATTGAAAACGGTAAAACTCGTGTTGCTGTTGAAGATTCAATTGATAATATCCACAATATTTTGAGTCAGGCTCAACAACTATATCCAGTTTTGATGGTAAGTCCGCCTCCATGCACAGATGAGGCACAAAATCAACGAATTGCTAATTTAGTCCAAAAGTTTGGTTTAGTTTGTCAGGAATTAAATATTCCCTATCTCAACATTTTTCAATATTTACAAAAATCAACAATTTGGAGAGAAGAAGCAAGAAATTATGATGGTGCTCATCCAAGATCCGGTGGTTACGAGGAATTTGCTCAACTTGTAGATCGTTGGGAAGCTTGGAAAAATTGGTTTATATAAGAATTGCTTATACTAGATGCAGAGAAATTTTTTTGAGGAATTCATAAATGACAGCTTCAGATATCAAAATACCACCTTTAGAAAGTGGCGATCGCCTAACTCGCCGAGAATTTGAACGTCGCTATCATACGATGTCGAATATTAAAAAAGCAGAATTAATCGAAGGAGTCGTTTACGTGGCCTCACCATTACGTTTTAAAAGTCATGGACAGCCTCATGGGAACTTGATTATCTGGTTAGGTACTTACAAAGTTTCTACCCCAGGTGTGGAGTTAGGCGATAATACAACAGTCCGCTTAGATGCAGATAATGAAGTACAACCGGATGTTGTACTGATACTTAACGAACAACTCGGTGGACAAACTCGAATTAGCGAAGATGACTATATAGAAGGCGCACCTGAATTAATTGCAGAAGTTGCTGCTAGTAGTGCGGCTAATGATTTATATGATAAAAAGCGAGTATATCGTCGCAATGGCGTTAAAGAATATATTGTTTGGCAAGTATTTGAAAATAAATTTGATTGGTTTATTTTAGAAAATGGTGAGTATGTCACATTAAACCCTGATGCTGATGGGATTATTAAAAGTCGTGTATTTCCTGGTTTATGGTTGGATGTGACTGCATTATTAACTGGAGAAATGACGCAAGTTTTAGCGATATTACAGCAAGGATTGAACTCGCAAGTGCATCAACAATTTTTAAGATAATTACTCAAATATTTTGGCTTGAATATTGATATAGAGATTGAGATTAACCTAGAATTAAATATCTGAAGGTAGTATTTATGCAGCAAATTACTCTAGATGAAGCATCACAACACTTATCTGATTTGATTGAAGCAGCCCTGAGCGGTGAAGAAATTATTATTATCAAAGACAATCAACCTGTAGTCAAGTTAACACCTGTATCACCAGTTAAACGCCGTCCTCAGTTTGGTAGTGCTAAGGGATTAATAACTATATCTGATGACTTTGACGAACCATTAGAAGATTTTAAGGAATATATGGAATGAGACAAATACTGGATACTCATACTTTTATTTGGTTTGTTATGGGTAATCCAAGAATTAGCGAGAATTTGCGATCGCAAATTGAAAACAATGATAACCTGCTGAGTCTTGTCAGTGTTTGGGAAATGGCAATCAAACACAGTATTGGTAAACTCAACTTCAATATGAGTTTTCCAGAGTTTATTGAACAGCAAATAATTAACAATGGTATTGAAGTAATACCGATTGCTAGAGAAGAGATTATAGTTGTTTCCCAACTTCCTTTACATCACCGCGATCCATTTGACAGGCTGTTAATTGCACAGTCTATAGTAGAAAATATTCCTATACTGAGTGCTGATACAATTTTTGATGCCTATCCAATTCAGCGATTGTGGTAGTTAGGATTATCTTTATACCAAAAGATAAATAAAATTTGACACAAAAACACGTAGCATTATTTTAATAACTCCCAGGCAAGAACAATTTTATGGGTTACTACATTGCTCCTCGATTTTTGGATAAAATTGCTGTCCACATTACCAAAAACTTCTTAAATCTTCCTGGTATTAGAGTACCTTTGATTTTAGGGATTCATGGACGTAAAGGTGAAGGTAAAACCTTTCAATGTGAATTAGCTTTTGAAAAAATGGGTGTGGAAGTAACACTCATCTCTGGTGGTGAATTAGAAAGTCCTGATGCGGGAGATCCAGCACGTTTAATTCGCTTACGCTACCGAGAAACGTCGGAATTAAGCAAAGTGCGCGGTAAAATGTGCGTGTTGATGATTAACGATTTAGATGCGGGTGCAGGTAGATTTGATGAAGGCACTCAATATACAGTAAATACTCAGTTGGTGAATGCCACACTGATGAATATTGCGGATAATCCTACCGATGTGCAGTTACCTGGAAGCTACGATTCCACACCTTTGCGTCGCGTACCGATTATTGTCACCGGTAATGATTTTACTACCCTGTATGCACCGTTAATTCGTGACGGGCGCATGGAAAAATTTTATTGGGAACCCAGCCGTGATGATAAAGTGGGGATTGTGGGCGGAATTTTTGCACCAGATGGACTTTCGCAAAAAGAAGTAGAACAGTTAGTTGATACTTTTGTTAATCAATCGATTGATTTCTTTAGTGCATTGCGATCGCGCATTTATGACGAACAAATCCGTGAGTTTATCCATAATATAGGATTTGAGCGCATTTCCTTACGTGTTGTCAATAGCTTAGAAGGGCCGCCAGCATTTAAAAAGCCAGATTTTAGCCTATCCCATTTAATTGAATCTGGTCACTTGATGGTAGGTGAACAAAAACGGGTAGAAAATTCCCAGTTGGTTGATGAATATAATCGCCTCAATCGCGGTAGAACTTATCAAGCTGCGCCACCTCCCAATGTGACACCAACTAGTCAGCCGTCAAGTGATAGTGGAAAGCAAGTTGCAAAAACGAATGGTGCAAATAAGCAAGCGTCGAGTCCACATTTAACATTAGAAACCCAAGAACAGATTCGGCAAATTTTGGCGCAAGGTTACACCATTAATATTGAACACGTTGATGAACGTCGTTTTCGTACAGGTTCTTGGCAAAGTTGTCTGAATACTCACATTGATGCACATTCCGATGCCATTTCGGCTTTAGAATCATGTCTAGAGGAATATAGCGGTGAATATCTGCGTTTGGTAGGAATCGATCCAAAAGCGAAGCGGCGCGTGATAGAGACGATTATTCAGCGTCCGAATGGGAAAAATTAAAGTATAAAGGGCGGGGAAATCTCGCCCTTTGTCGATTGCAAATTATTTTTCCTCATGGATAAATTGAGGAAGTGCTTTATGGATGCGATCGCACATTCAACAAGTGTCAGAATTGGTAATCCAATTGCCTAACTAAGTAGGGAGACATAATTATTTGTAGGATGGGTTAGCGATAGCGTAACCCATGCTGGTGTTGGGTTTCGTTCCTCAAACGCCACTTGCTTCAAGCCGGGAAACCCGTCCAACGCAGTGGCTCCCCAACCTACGTCAATCTTATATTTAATTCCAACCACCTACTTATATACTTTAAAATTAGCTGATAGCATCATTCATATCTTCTAAAGATTTTGGCGAGCCTTCATATTTTAAGCAGGCTGCAACATCATTTAATGTGGTTTCTGGAAAAGGTTTCTTAGGTTTGAGAAGGATACTATCACCCATATTAATTGCTATTAATTCCTGTCCGATTTCCCAGCCTGAAGCTTTTAGCAATTCCTCAGGAAGAATTACTTGTCCCTCACTGGATACTTTTGTTATTTCCATATATTTCGTGAATATTTGTTTGTACTGTATTTTTAATTTTAAATTTTTTATTCTTTCAGATTGCAAGATAATTACAGATGGATATTTGACGATTCAGAAATATGTTGCCATGCTAACTTTGCTGCACCTGCCATACCCGCAGCATTACCCAATTCTGCCTGTATAATTTGTAAACCGACACGCGATGTCGGCATCACTCTTTGTTCTATTTCTGCTTTGACGGCTGGTACAAAAAACCGGAAACTCGCACTAACTCCGCCACCAATGACGATCGCTTCTGGCGTTAATACATAAATCAAACTTGTTAAGCCAATACCTAAGTCTCTGCCATATTCTTGCCAAAAAGCTAAAGCTTCTTGATCTGCGGCGGCGGCTAAAGTGCCCAATTCCCAAGGTTCTTTACCAGTGCGGCGACGGATTGCTGTGATTGAGGTGTATTGTTCTAAAGAACCGCGATTACCACTATTACACATCGGCCCTTCAGGGTTAAAGCTAATTAAACCGAGTTCTCCCCCTGCACCTTGATGTCCAATAAAAAGTTTGCCATTGAGGAAGATAGCACCGCCTACACCAGTGCCCAATGTCAGCATAATAAAATTTTGAAAACTGCGCCCAGCGCCTAACCAAGCTTCGCCTAAACCGGCGCAGTTAGCATCATTACCAATAATTGTGGGTTTAGCAATTTTCGCTTCTAACCAATCGGCTAAGGGTACATCTCGCCACCCTGCTAAGTTAATGGCGATTTTAGCGATGCGTCCCTGAGCATCAGCCGGGCCGGGAGTACCCACACCAATAGCCACAGTTTGATTATCTGGATCAACTTGAGCGATCGCATCTACCATTACCGCCAGTACAGCCTCTGGCGTCGATGGTTGGGGAGTTGCTACTGTCAGAGATTGCAGACAATTGCCATCTCGGTCAAATCGCCCCAGCTTAATCGCTGTTCCCCCCAAATCAATACCAATTACTTGAGAATTCACCACTTTTTTAGGGATTAGGGGCTAGGTAGGGGGCAGGGGGCAGGGAGCAGGGGGACAAGGAAGACAAGGGAGACAAGGAGGACAAGGAGGAAAATAAATGATTATTGACTCTTGACTCTTGACTTTTGACTTTTGACTTTTGCCCATGCCCAATGCCCAATGCCCAATGCCCAAAAAGCATCTTAGCTTTTTTGGGTGTTGTTGCTAAAAAATTCTGAATTCTCGTTTTTATTAGCTGCAAATTGCAAATTGGTGACATTCGCTTGGCGTACACCTGATTCAACTTGCCAAGCTGTAACTGGTGTTCCCCGTAAAATACCGGATAAAGCTACAGAAAGCATAAATCCGCCTGTAGCCGCAGCAACTAAAGTCAAATTGTCTTTCACCTGAATCTCCAAATCCAAAATTGGTCTGTGTACTAATTAATGTTCACAACGAGCTAAATTATTTCCGAATACTATTCTGTCGTCGTAAACGCGGATTGACAAATTCATTTAAACCTTCACCAAGTAGTGATAACCCTACCACCATTAATGTCATTGCTAAACCGGGAAACAGTGTAGTCCACCAAATCCCTGTGGATAATCCTTCTAGTGCTAGTTTTAAATCTCTTCCCCATTCGGGAACGGTTTCTGGTAATCCTAAACCTAAAAATCCTAAACCGCCTAAAACTAAAATCGCATCGGCGGCGTTGAGGGTAAATAATACAGGTACGCTTTGAATAACGTTGAAAAATAGATAGCGAGATAGCACAGTCCAAGTAGAAGCGCCCATTGCTTGCGCGGCTTCGATAAATACTTCGGTTTTGACGCTAACGGTGTGGTTGCGCACAACTCGGTAATATTGGGGAATGTAGGCAATACTAATAGCGATCGCGGCATTTAATATTCCCCGTCCCACAATAAATGCCAGTGTTACTGACAGTAGTAATCCTGGTAGTGTATAAATACTATCCATGATAAACAGCAGGATTTTATCTAGTCTACCGCCGAGATAGCCGCTAACCATGCCTAAAGGCACGCCAATTACCATACTTAAGGCTGTTGCTAAAATCACCACTTGCAACGCAGCTTGAGCGCCGAAGATGGTTCGAGAAAAAACATCATGTCCTAAAAGACTAGTACCAAACCAATATTTACCGGAAGGTGGATCGTAAACTGGGTTATTTAACAACTCTGTGGGACTTTGTAGCCATCCCCAAGCTTGAAATACAGGTGCAAAGAACGCTAGGAAGATAAAAAATAGAGTAATGGCTAACCCAATCAACATTAACACTTGAGAAAGATTTGGATTTTTGGGAAAGCGTAAAAATGACGGCATTTGCCGTTTTGTCATGGCCATGAGCGATCGCCTACATTGAGCGAGATACGCTGACCATTTTACATATCATTTGTCAATGGTCAGTAGTCAGTTGTCAGTTGTCAGTTGTTTATCTCATTTTCCTGGTTGTTCTTCCTTTACTTATCTACTGGGTTGGGGAAGTGAAGCTAAAATTCCGAAAAAGCAAGCTCAAGTGGTGAAATTTAATATATCTGAGCAATTGTGTTGTTAAGAATTGTCATGAAAATAGAAATTATACTGAGGTATTTTATTTGTTAGTAAAATAAAATACACAAATACGGATTACAAGTACTGAAAATATCTCATTATCGTCAACGAGGTGGAAACCAATGGCAGGCGATCGCAATCATGACTTAGAACAGCGCGAACGCGATCTCAGACAGCGCGAAGTGGAATTAAGACTTCGGGAAATGGAAGCGGATCTCAATCCTTCTAATGCACCTTTTCATAAAACTGTCAAGCATCCGTCAGAAAAGTTCTCTCAACCTTGGATGAAAAAAGCCATTCTTGGTTTACAGCTTTTTGGAATTGGTGTGGCGGTTTTGGTTGCTGCGAGGATAGCCGCAACTGTTGCGGGAATTGTGATGTTTGGCGCGCTGGTTTGGATGGCTTACAAGCTGTTTCTGGAATCTCCCAAAAATAAACCTTAATTTAGAGAGTCAATATGACTAATCAAGTTGCGGCTGACAAATTTCTCAACGATTTAGAACGTGTAGCGCAAGTAAGAGCAAAAATGGCTGTATGTTTAAGCCAACTTGCTGACACAATTAATCAAGCAGAATTAGCTGGTGAATCTTCTTCTGGTAAACTGAGTTTAGAACGAGATATTGAAGATATTACAGCAGCTAGTAAAAATCTGCAAAAAGGTGTATTTCGCCTATTAGTATTAGGCGATATGAAACGAGGTAAAAGTACGTTTCTTAACGCCTTAATTGGTGAGAATTTATTACCCAGTGATGTGAATCCTTGTACTGCTGTATTAACAGTTTTACGCTACGGGCCGGAGAAAAAAGTCACAATTCACTTTAATGATGGTAAAAGTCCGCAACAGCTAGATTTTCAAAGTTTTAAATATAAATATACTATCGATCCAGCAGAAGCGAAGAAATTAGAACAGGAGAAAAAACAAGCTTTTCCTGATGTTGATTATGCTGTGGTTGAATATCCCTTAGCTCTTTTAGAAAAGGGTATTGAAATTGTTGACAGTCCTGGGTTAAATGATACTGAAGCGCGGAATGAATTATCTTTAGGATATGTCAATAATTGTCATGCAATTTTGTTTGTCATGAGAGCATCTCAACCTTGTACTTTAGGTGAGCGTCGCTATTTAGAAAATTACATTAAAGGTCGAGGATTGAGTGTTTTCTTTTTAATTAATGCTTGGGATCAGGTTAAAGAATCACTCATAGATCCTGATGACGTGGAAGAATTAAGCGCCGCCGAAGCAAGATTAAGACAAGTATTTCAGGCGAATTTGGCAGAATATTGCTATATAGATGGACAGAGCATTTACAATGAACGTGTATTTGAACTTTCCTCAATTCAAGCACTGAGAAAAAGATTAAAAAATCCCGAAGCTGATTTAACTGGGACTGGATTTCCTGAGTTTATGGGATCTTTAAATACTTTTTTGACTAGAGAACGCGCGATCGCGGAATTGCGACAAGTAAGAACTTTAGCGCGACAAGCTTGTAATCACACTCGCGAAGCCATAGATAGACGTTTACCATTGCTGGATAAAGATGTCAATGAATTGAAACAAAAAATTGATTCTGTAGAACCAGAATTTAAAAAGTTGACAAATATCCGCGATCAATTTCAAAAAGAAATCATCAACACCAGAGACACCCAAGCGAGAAAAATTTCTGAATCATTCCGCAGCTATGTTTTAGGCTTAGGCGATACCTTTGAAACCGATTTCTTACGTTATCAACCAGAGTTAAATTTATTCGATTTCCTCAGTAGTGGAAAGCGAGATGCTTTTAATACTGCTTTGCAAAAAGCATTTGAGCAATACATTACCGATAAATTTTCGGCTTGGACTTTAACAGCAGAAAAAGATATCAATGGCGCATTTAGAGAACTTTCTGTAAGTGCTGCACAATATGGCGCATCTTATAGCCAAGTTACAGACCAAATTACCGAAAAATTAACCGGACAACAAGTCAAAGTACATGCATCAGCTACTACTGAAGATGATAACTCTCCCGGATGGGCAAAATGGGCGATGGGGTTGTTATCTTTATCGCGAGGTAATTTAGCTGGTGTAGCGTTAGCTGGCGCAGGATTTGATTGGAAAAATATCTTATTAAATTACTTCACTGTCATTGGTATTGGCGGTATAATTACAGCAGTAACAGGTATTTTTCTCGGGCCGATTGGCTTTGCATTGTTAGGTTTAGGTGTTGGCTTTCTCCAAGCAGATCAAGCGCGGAAAGAATTAGTAAAAACCGCTAAGAAAGAGTTAGTTAAACACCTACCCCAAGTAGCTCACGAGCAATCGCAAACTGTATATGATGCAGTTAAAGAATGTTTTGATGTTTATGAAAGAGAAGTGAGCAAGCGAATCAACGACGATATCACATCTCGCAAATCGGAATTAGATAATCTCCTCAAGCAAAAAGCCACACAAGAAATTAATCGCGAAGGTGAATTAAAGCGGCTGAAAAGTTTGCAGGAACAGGTGATAGAGCAATTACAAAAGATTGAAGCTGCTTATAGTAACTTAATCGCTTACTATAGTTAAATTCTCTTATCTCTGCGCCTCTGCGTCTCTGTGGTTGAATAAAATATTATATTTTTTAACCGCAGAGACACAGAGAACACAGAGAGAAAAGTACCCATATTCTCACCCTAAGTAAGATTTTATAGCTCACCTTGGAAAAGCAAGTTAGGCTATGCTCATCTTAGGCGATACTAATAAATAAAGAATTAAAACACAGATATAAACCGATAAAAATCTGTGTTTATCTGTATGTTGCAATTGACCATAAATTTGCATACACAATATAAAATTAGAAAAATATGCAAAAACAATCTGAAAGTTACCAGGATTTAGTCAATACACTTAAATCAGCATCGAGATTGCTAAACCTAGAGCGCAATTCACAACTATCTCAAGATATCAACACTATTTCTCATTATCTGACTAATCCTAACTTTCAGATTGCAGTCTTTGGCCCTTTTAATCATGGTAAATCAACTTTATTAAATGCCATTTTAGGAAATCGCACTTTACCAATTGATTTAATTCCCACTACAGGCGCGGCGATTACTGTTAAATATGGTAGCGATTTACGCACGCGAATTATGTTAAGAGATGGTACCGAAATTTATCGTAGTGGTACCGAAATTTTACAGCAATATGCAATTTTGGATGGTAACAGACAGATGCGCCAAGATGTAGCATCTGTAGAAGTTTTTTGTCCCCATCCGTTTTTAGCTAGGGGTATAGAATTATTAGATTTACCTGGTACAAACGATCGCGAAGCCCAAGATATTATAGTACGCGATCGCCTTTTATCTACAGATTTGGTAGTACAATTACTTGATGCACGCAAGTTAATGACTTTAGGCGAACGGGAAAACCTGCGCGATTGGCTATTAGATAGGGGTATTAAAACAGTTATTTTCGTCGCTAATTTTATTAACTTGCTAGAACCCGAAGAACAACAGCAAGTACAAAATCGCCTGTTATTTGTTGCGGAAAGTTTTCGCGCTGAGTTACCGCCAGGATTTAGTAATTTATATCGGGTGGATGCGTTACCTGCGTTAAGAGCGAGATTAAAAGGTGATGCTGCTGGTGCTACGAGTAGTGGGTTAGCAACCTTTGAAGCAGCTTTGCAAAATATAGTCACTATTTTACAACAAAATCGGGGTGATGTGCGATTACCGCGAGTGCAGGCGATCGCTTCCCAAATTCAATTAAATTTACAAGCAAAAATTGAGCTTTTACTCAAGGAAGTTAAGTCTTTTGATGAGAAAGAAACTGCAAAAATTGAAGTTAAACAAAAAGCCGCTAATTTAATTCAACAAGGTTTAAATAAAAGTGTTACTGAATTACGCAATTGGCTAGAATTACCAAATCTGCTTAAGAAATATCAAACTGATGCTACAGTTGCAATTGCCGAAGATAAATTTAAAACTTGGCAATTTGGTACTTTAAAAAAAGACCTCAGCGAGTTACAACTAAATATTATGAAATGGCTGTATCAAGCTTACGAATTTTTTAAAGAAGAAAGGCCAGAAGATTTATCTATTTCCTTACCTAGCGAACCACAAATTACATTACCACCAAAACCAGGGAGTAATAACGATTTAACAGAACCTGCTGGTGCAATTGCCGTAGGTGGTGGTATAGGTTGGTTATTAGGGGGGCCTGTAGGTGCGGCGGTAGTTGGGAGTATTTCTTATTTATTAAACAAAAATATTCAAGAAACTGACGATAAATCAGCGCAGGAATCCTATCATCAGCAAGTGGCGAAAATCTGCATAGGCGTGACTGAAGATTATTTCACTGAATTGAGCAATCAAGGATTAGCAATTTTAGCAGAATTTGAGTATAAAGCTAAAAGGGTAACTCGTTTTTCTGGTAGTCCAGAACCCCTAGAAATCGCCAATAAAAGAAAAGATTTGCAACAATTACAAATTAGTTTTAATCAATTACTCCAAGAGTTAAATAAAGCTAAAATACCGACAAATTATCAATCTTATCGGGAAATACCTAAATATATACCATATACCCCACCAGTTGAAAAGGAACAAACAACTTATTCTCAAAAAGAAAAAGCGAGTAATTCTACATCCTCAACATATAGATATTCCTATAAAACTGCTGAGACTAATCAAGTCAATTCAAATCAGCGCGTGAATACATCTCCTCCACCCAAAGCTTCAACCTCACCCAATCCCGCAGAAGTAGACACAAATTTTCGCAATTGGGAAATCGATCAAGAGATAGCAAGAATGAAAGCAGAAATGCGTTCTCCTGGTTATCAAGCTAACAAACAACAGCAGAATTCATCCCAAAGTAATAAAGCACCGCAGCAACCGAAAAATCAAGCAGAAAAAGATAAAATTACTCGCGCCTATAATATATTAGGTTTACAGCCTGGTGTATCAATTAATGAAGTGAAACAGGCTTATAAAAGCTTAGTAAAAAAATGGCATCCAGATTTATTTGTGAATCAACCACAATTACAAAAACAAGCTCAAGAAAAGATGCGATTAATTAATGAAGCTTATACCATTTTATCTGATTAATATCTAGAAAACTCTCTGACTTTCTTCTTACTTGGCGTTCTTGGCGTACTTGGCGGTTTATTCTTTCTTTGAAAAATTTATGGTATCAAGACTAAAATACTAACTTCAAAATTCTTTACCAAACTTTACTCATATTCAAAATAAACCCAGGTAACACCGGATTGCCACTTACTGTATCAGGATTATCTAAACATTCTGTAGATAACCCAGGACGGTAAACATAAACTTGATGATTTTGGCGATCGATTAACCAGCCTAATTGTATTCCTGCTTCGCGCATATATTCTGCCATTTTATCCTTGAGAGGTTGGAGATTATCGCTAGGCGATCGCAATTCAATCACAAAATCTGGACAAATAGGTGCAAATCTTTGTTGTTGTTCAGGAGACAAAGTATTCCAACGTTCTAATTTCATCCAAGAAACATCAGGGGATCTATCTGCACCATTTGATAGCTTAAATCCTGTACTAGAGTCAAAACAAATACCTGTACCATCTTTTTCTGCCCAAACTCCTACCTGTAAGGCAATATTGAAGTTACGATTGCCAGACTCTGAACCCGTGGGTGGCATAATTGATATCTCTCCTAATGTATTACGCTCAATACGTAAGTCACGATTTACTTGACAAAACTCAAAGAATTGTTCGTCTGTCATTTGCATTGATGGTGGAATTTGCAACACCAAGGGAGATGAGAACATAATGCTTACCAGACTAACTTTTATCTTTATTTTCACGCATAAATATAAAGGCGCAAAGTTTTACCTTCGCGCCTGAAAAACAGACAATAGAAAATGATTTTCAGACTTACTTGTTAGGCTGGGGTGTCATGCGCAAGTAAGGTTTGATTACCTCGTAACCTTTAGGGAATTTCTCCTTCAACACTTCTGGATCTTTCAAAGAGGGGACAATTACTACATCATCTCCATCTTTCCAGTCAGCTGGTGTAGCTACGCTGTAATTATCTGTTAATTGCAGAGAATCGATGACTCGCAACAGTTCATCAAAATTGCGTCCTGTGCTGGGGGGATATGTGAAACTCAGACGTAGCTTTTTGTTAGGATCGATGACAAAAACCGATCGCACTGTCACAGATGCATTAGCATTGGGATGAATCATATCGTATAGGTCAGAAACCTTACGATCTGCATCTGCCAAAATTGGGTAGTTGAGAGTTGTGCTTTGGGTTTCTTCAATATCACCCACCCATCCTTTGTGAGATTCTACATCATCAACGCTGAGAGCGATCGCTTTGACATTGCGCTTGTCAAATTCTGGTTTTAGTTTAGCAACCGTGCCTAATTCGGTGGTGCAAACAGGTGTAAAATCGGCAGGGTGAGAAAACAGCACTACCCAGCTGTCACCTGCCCATTCATAAAAATCTATATCGCCATGTGTAGAGGCTTGAGTAAAGTTGGGTACTGTATCACCTAGACGCAGAGTCATGAGAGGCTTCCTTGTAGTTAGAAGGCATTAAGTATTCTACTACGCAAACGTGACATAAAACCCCGGTTTTCCCATCGGGTTAAGAGACGCGAAAGAAAATGTGATGTTATGTAATTTCCCTTAAAAAAGCTCAATGAAGGGGCTAGGGGCTAGGGGCTAGGAGAGAGATTTTTAGATTGGGGGTGAGTTGAAATATTTATTTCTTCCTTGTCCTCCTTGTCCTCCTTGTCTCCCTTGTCTTCCTAAGATTTCCTGGTATGCGGCGATAGTTTGGCAGGCGATCGCATCCCAACTATAATTTTTTAGTGCATATTGTTGGGCGTTTAATCCCCGACGTTGGCATTCTTGGGGATTTTCTAAAGCCGTTTGCAATAAATTTACCAGTACCTCTATATCTAGTCCACCTACCCAACCTGACTGACTTTCCTGTATCTGCTGACAAATATGCACTTGGTCGGAAATTACTACAGGGATTCCTGCTACCATCGCTTCAGCCACAGCAATACCAAAATTTTCATAGTAGGAAGGCAAGACGAACACATCAGCAGCTTGCAGTAAACTAGCTTTTAGCTCGCCAGTGACAAAGCCTGTAATTGTAGAGTGCGATCGCAGTGGTGAATTATGAATTTTTGTAATAATACTTTGTTCATAATCAGGATCTTGGGGATTTGTCCCAGCCAAGACAAAGCGAAAATTAAAACCAATTGCTAATAGTTTTTCTAAAGCGGGAATTAACAAATTTAACCCTTTTTTGGGGTCAATCCGCGACATAAATAATATGATAGGTACATCACTAGGAATCCCTAATTGATTGCGGACTAAACTCTTTTCTTGTTGTTTATTATATTTAGGCGGAATCACACCCAAAGGAATTACTAAATCTTGAGTCTTCACACCAAATTTTGCTGATGTTTTAGCTTCGCGATCGCTAGTAAAATGAATTGCAGATGCACCAACCAAATTTTGCTTTTCAATAATAGCTGCATATAACTGTTTTAATAATTTCTTTTTACGTAAATCAGCCGGATCGAGAGTTCCCAAAGGGCGCAAAATATAAGGTAAATTTTGCTGACGACAGATAGCCGCAGCTACACTACTCACAGGCGAAAATAAAGCATGAATATGCGCCAAATCAAACTCACCAGCATGACATTTTAACCAAGCAAGTAAATCTAGAGAAAACTTATAACGACGAAACGGCGCACAACGAAAATAAATTATTTCATACCCATCTTGTTTAACAGGAGAATTTAAAGGCACATCCAGAGGTTTTTGTCCATTATCACCATTACTATCAGTAGTAATTAACGTAACCTCTACACCTTCCCTTACCAAAGCCGGAGCCAATCCTAACACCATTTGACTAGGCCCCCCATAAACAAGAGAAACAGAAGGAACAACCTGTAATATTTTCATAAATTCATCCATCCCTCCAACAAAATCTCTTCTCTGCGCCCCTTTGCGTAAACCTCCGCGCCCCTTTGCGTTTAAAATTAAAATTTACTATTAACAACTTCTTGATAAAAATCTAACTGCTGACGCGCCAAAGCCTGATTCGTATATTTATCCATCACCTTTTGATACCCCATACACCCCAACCTCATAGCAAATTCAGGGTTATCAATTAATTGCGTTAAGCAACTCCCTAAAGCCTGAACATCTCCTTCCGGGAATACCAAACCAGCATCACCAATTACATGAGGAATCTCGCCAGAATTAGAACCAATCACCGGAACTTTGCAAGCCATCGCCTCAATAATTACATGACCGAATTGTTCCTTCCAGCCAATAGCAGTTAAAGTTTTAAATTTATATGTCGTTTTTGATGGCAATACTAAAGTACTCATCAAATTAATATACTCAGGTACTGCATGATGGGGAACACTTTCAAGAATAATTACTCGTTCTTGAATTTGATTTTCTGCGGCTATCTTCAGTAATTCTGTCTGTAACTCTCCTCTACCCAATAGCAGTAGCTTCCAAGATTTATCTTTGATACTAATCAATGCTTGCAAAAGAGTTAATAAACCCTTTTCTGGCACAAATCTCCCCACAAAACCGACCACAAAATCACTAGGTGAAATACCTAATTTTGCAGCTAACTCTGGTTGCGATTGAGGAGTAAATAATTGCTCATCTACACCCAACTGCGGCATAACCTTTATTGGTCTTGTATAGCCTTTTTTTCTGAATATTTCTGCCCCATCTTGATTACCACAAATAATCCCGTCGCTATGACTCAGGTTATATTTTTCTAATAAAGCAACTGGTAATTTGAGTTTATAGGGTAAATTCCACCAAGTAAAAAATATATTTTTGGCATTTAAACCCAAAAGTAAATTTAACGCGATCGCTTGAGTATAAGCCAGTCCCCTAGAACCTTGTTCTACCTGAATTATATCGGGACGAAACTGTTGTAATAAAGCGATTAAATCTGTACCAAATGTCAGTAATCCTTGCTGATTTTGACTAAAATTAGCAATAGGTACAATTTTAAATGCACCTTCATCTCGATATTCTGTGGCAATAATTTTATTTTGTACGCCACCAGGTCGCCATCTTTTAGGAACAACAACCGTAACCTCAATTCCCGATTCTAGTTGAGATAAAGCGCGTAATTTTTGGCAATTTAAGTCTACAATATAAGTATGGCTAGCAACTAAAATTTTCATAATTATTATTAGTTATATAAGGTAGATAATTTTTACTGAAAAAAACAGAGTTTATATATTTGCAAATTAATTAAAATTCTGTTGGTCAAGACGGCTATAAATTTGTCCATCATCCCAAATTGATTGAATCACAGTCCATACAGCTTTCAGAAAACCCAAAATATAGAAACAGCCACGAATGAAGATTGTTATGGGAGAACCGCTTTTATGACAAGGAGGTCGTCCCAGTACGTGACAATCAAATAAACGGGAGTAAAGGCGTAAAGCTTGGCTAACTGTAAGGTTTTTCAGACCGAGTAAAAAATGATTGTGGTAAAAGGTGAGTTGATATTCGAGCGATCGCGTACTAATATCATGACAACCCCCAGTCTCTTCACCCAAATGCACTAAATTAGCCTCTGGGTCGTACCAAATCTTATATCCTGTCTGTCGCACCCGCAAACAAAAATCCGATTCTTCGCGTACCGCGCTACCGCGAAACCTTTCATCAAATCTCAGCCCATATTTAGTAAAAATTTCCCGACGAAAAGACATATTACAACCCCTAGCTGTTAAAACTTGCTGAGGTTTAATAGTGTGGACTAAATCTATGTAATACCAAGCAATTCCCGGTTCCATTGCTTCGGGAGGAAGATATTCAATTTCCAATTCTCCCCCAGAATCGCCTAATTTCATTCTGTCAAATACTCGTCCCGCAACAGCCCCTACTTCTGGTTTTTGCAAATAGTTTTTCACATGGGCTGATAAAAACTCTGGCTTTAATTGAACATCATCATCAATAAATAAAATTATCTCACCCTGTGAGCGACGGATACCATAATTACGCGCCCCTGGTAAACTCGCCCAATTTAAACGGAACCATTTTATTTTATCTATTGTTGCCATTTCTTCCAGATAAATTTGAATTTCTGGTTGATGTTTTGGTGTTTGGTCTACTACTAAAACTTCAAAATTCGGATAATCTTGTTTAAGGACATCTACTACAGTATCCCTTAATGCTTCTTCACGAGAATAAGTAGGAATAACTACAGAAATTAAAGGTAAATCACTCATAATTTTTTCTAGCTAAATAGCTCAAATTAATTTAGATGCTGTTGCATAAAGGTTGTCAAAAAATTCATTGTATTTTTCGGCATTATGAAAATTTTTGGCTTGATTTAGCGAACCTAAACTGAGATATTCATAATGCGATCGTTTATCATTTCTGTCAAAAAAGTGGAGGATTTTTTGCAGTGCGGCTTCTGCTAAATAGTCGTAGGTGCTATTTACGATTTCCCAATATTCATCAGTTTTAGTTTTTTCTCCATGCATCCAATTACGCCAATGACGTATTTCATTAATAGGTAATTCTAAGTGATAGCCATTTTCACCAGGATAAACAAATTCTGGTAAAGCACATATATTAGTAGTAATAGCCGGCGTAGCTACTGAAAAACCTTCAATTACGCTATAGCCATAAGTGTCATGTAATGTAGCTAAAATTTGAAAATGGCTTTGTGATAATAAATTTAAAACTTGTTCGTTAGGAATATTTCGATATAAACTGACATTTTGTAAATCTAATAACTTTAAGTCATCTGCATATTTAGATGGATCGGGATAATCAGTAGGTACTCCTGCACCATGTTTTAAGCCAGAAACTATATGTATATGAATAGGTAATCCTAATATTTCTGCTTTTTTGGCTAGTCTTAAAGCAACAATTCCACCTTTACGTGCTAAATGGTTCCCGATAAATATTAGTTGTAACTTCTCATTTACACCGTATGTTTTATGATTATTGGCTCTGACTGAAAAATTTGGCGAAATAACAATTATTTTTTCCTGTAACTTATGAGCAATAGACCAATCTTGAGTTCTATTAACGAATCTCAGTTTGGCATAATCTGATATAGCTATTAGCTGTTGACAATTTTCTAAAGCTAACCGTTCGTTCAATATATTATAAATTCTTTCTGCAAATTTATTTTTAGGATTTCTATATAAAAATCTATGGTCTTCAAAGGTTACAAACCAAGGTTTATTGGTATATTGTATGCTATTAAAAGCATGAATTAATTGATAATTTTTATTAAAAGCTTGCAAAGAATTTAAACTGTTAAAAGGATGCCAAAACCTTTCTAAGGGATACCTGCCTGAAGGAAATGGTTTAGAGCTAATTAATGTATGTCTAGAGTTTCGAGGTAGATTAGGAATACTAAGATGTTTTTCTCCAGTTATGAGTATTGTTATCATTTAGATATGCTTTAATTAGATTAAATATATTGTTTATATATTTGAATAATTAGGATAATTCTAATTATTAATATTTAAAATCAAGTTAGATAAATTTGCTACAATTATGTATTCAATATTTATTGAATAAACCCCCAAGTACGCCAAGAGAAAGCAGCAATTATTAAGTGCAATTTTATAGAGAATTGGGCTAGATTTAAAATTACTAAATCTTGAATCTAGCCTAATCTACAAATAATTATCTGCCCTCCGAGAGTTTACGGTACTATTATATGGATGAGTTATTTTTAGATGATTGCTTAAGTTAATGAGCGCTTTCTTTTAGCTGTCGATTGCACTGATATATTTTCTTTATCTTGTTGATCTATTAAAGGCAATTTCAACAGAACTCCGGCGAAAAACCAGTAATAAACGCCAACTGGATCGACATCTAAAGGATAATAATAGGTGTTATAGCTAATAAAGACTATAAATACCCACAAAGCTGCGCCATAACTCCGTAAGTTCCGATTTTTTAGGGAACGATAAGCTTTAAAACTAGTTTTGGTGAGAGTAGTCACCAAAAGTAAGAAGCCAATTAATCCGCAAATTCCTACTTCATAAATTACTTTAGGATAGTAAGTTTCTATAAGTTTGGTTTCCCCCATTGAACGAGCAGAATTAGTGGCTCTTCCTAAGCCATTTCCTAACGGGTTATCGAGATTGTTTAAGGTATCGTTGAATTGCTGAATTATAAACTCTTGGGGTGGAGCAGCTTGCCAACGAGTAGTGAAGCTATCCAATCTTTCTTGGACTATTTCTGGGTTATTTACCATTGCAATTCCCAGAATTGTTGCTAATCCTAAAATGATGGGAATAAAACGTTTAATGTTGGCAATTTGTCCTGTTAAAAATAGCAAAAATATAAAGCATGTCGGAACTAATGCTAAGGCAATTCTCTGCCCTGAAATTACAGCATTAATAAAGACTGCAGCTAAGGAACCTAAACTGATAAATCGCCAAATTATCGCAGGATCTGTAAAGCCAGTAGCAAAGTTAAAAAAGGTGCTAGAAATTAAAAACCATGCCCATTGCCAAGGCGCAACAAAAGTTCCAGGCAGGCGAATTGCTCCTTCTTCGGGACTATATAATAATGAGCCACCAAAATAACATCGCGCTTCTAAAGTAGCTCTAAATAAAGCATCTCCTACATAATCTCTGGTACCCTGGCATACACCAGTTAGTAATAATAAATATTGAATCAAGCCGAGAATGCAACAAACTAATGTGATGACAACTTGTAGCCTAGATAAAAATAGAAAATCTTTGTGATTGCGAATTAAATAATAAGCGCAGGTAATTAGGGGAACATAGCCTAAAAATACTTTGAGTCCTAAAATACCCATACCTAAAGGTATTTCCTTGACTGGTTTTTCTAATAGTCCTACAGGCGACGAGTCAAACTGCTGTCCACCATTAATAAATAGTAAGGTTAATAAACAAAAGCCTAATAAGATAAATAAGGGAATTTTAATAGCTTTGGGAATAATAAAAGGTAACCCCTGTTTGCGACAAGTTTGCCAAATTCCGATTAAAGCGGGAATATAAAAAGCATCTTTAGCTAATTGCAATATAGGGCTATTACCGATGTAATAAGTAATAGTTCCGCCAAAGGGAACGTAAATTATGAAAGCAAATAAAGCTTGGCGGGGATATTTGTAAGCTAAAGCAAGAATAATAATTGCTAAAATGCCGGGAACTGCTGCTTTAATTCCACCAGCAGCAAATAGTATTATACCTAAGAAGAGACCGCCACCGACGGCGGCGGTTAGTAAACTAATAAATTCTTTTTTTGCTAGGTTAGCTTTGCGCTTTTGGGCTAGCTGTTCTTTGAGGCTAAGGGTAGGTTTGTCAGATTGCGATACCTGCGGCGGGCTACGCCTACGCTTTTTCGATTTTCCAACTTGAGAAGATTTTTTCTGGGGTTTCGCCATTGGTTTCAGTACTGAAGTGCTGAGTCTGAATTACGTATAACTCAGCACTACAGCACTGTTTATCCTAAATGTTGCTGGACTTGAGAAACTAGTTCGTTTGTCCAGTGGTGAGCCAATTCTGCATTGGCAGCTTCCACCATAACCCTGATAACTGGTTCTGTGCCAGAAACACGCACTAAAATTCTCCCAGCATCACCCATTGCGGTTTCGGCTTGGGCGATCGCTTTTTGTAGAGGTTCGCAATCTTTCCAAGCCATGCGGCGATCGCGATCTAATACGCGCACGTTCTTTAATAGTTGGGGGTATGTCTGAAAGCTTTGGTCTATCATTTCATGAAGTTCTACGCCAGCTTCTTTAATTAACGCTGCTATGTGCAAAGCTGTTAATAAGCCATCTCCGGTCATGCCATAATGCAGACACAGAATATGACCAGACTGTTCGCCGCCTAGCATTCCCCCAGTGCGTAACATTTCGGCTTGCACATATTGATCGCCCACAGCAGTGCGAATTAATTTTCCGCCTAGCTGTTCCCAAGCTCTTTCAAAGCCTAAGTTAGCCATCACAGTGGAAACAATCAAATTATCTGGTAACTGTTGCTGTTGCTTGAGGTGGCGTCCCCAAAGGTAAAGAATGTAATCGCCGTTAACTTGTCTCCCTGTGCTATCCACAGCTAAAACGCGATCGGCATCGCCATCAAAAGCAAAACCAACGTTAGCATTATGTTCTTGTACCGTAGCTTGCAGCATTTCTAAATGGGTAGAACCGCAATCAACATTAATGCGATCGCCATCTGCTTCATTATGCAAGCAAATAACCTCTGCCCCCAATTCCCGAAAAACTTTTGGGGCTAACCCCACAGCCGCACCCCAGGCTAAATCTAAAACAATCTTCATTCCCTGAAGATTTACTGCACCTTGCAAAGGTTGTTTTAACGCATCACCATAATTTGTCACTAATTCTTGACGTGAATAATAGCGTCCGCAATTATTTACACTAATAACAGCTTTATTACCCCGTAATCCAGCTTCAATTTCTGCTTGCAATGCTAGTGGTAACTTTCCACCATCTGCACCAAAGATTTTAATACCGTTGTCTTCTGGTGGGTTATGGCTAGCAGAAATCATCACCCCGCCAATAGCATCTGTAATGCTTGTCAGATAAGCAACGCACGGTGTAGGACATAAACCTAAATACCAAACCTCAATTCCGGCTGCTGTTAACCCTGCACTCAAGGCCATTGCTAGCATATCGCTGGAGTTTCTGGAGTCCTGTCCGAGAATTACAGGGCCTAAACGATTGGCGTGAGTCTGTAAAACAATCCCCGCCCAATAACCGATTTGCAATGCTAAAGGTGCATTTAGTAAGTCTCCTACTCGCCCGCGAATCCCATCTGTACCAAATAAGGGATTTTTTGGTAGCGATATTAAATTTGGGGCAAAATTATTGGCGATAATATTGTCTGCAATAGCAGAAACTCCATTCAGTCCGCTTTGAGTACGAGTTATTGATGAAACCATATATGAAAACACTCCACACAATCACACAGGAGAATAGCACTTTATACTTTGTTCAACAATTCTGACTTATTACTGCTTAATTTGCATAAGTAACTATATATAGATAAATTACTGGTATTACATTTATCAGTGATAATGCTGATAGATCGCACCAGTTACTTGATAGTAACTTTGGCAAAATCGATCGCTGCGCTTCTCGTATTGTGGTAAGTAGTACAGCATCACTGCATATTTACTGATACCAGTTTTGGCGATCGCGATTCTTTACTTTTTATTCCATGAAAATCTATAGGCTTACTTATATATATTGGTGATATTTAGAGCATATCTCTAATATAAGAATACTGTTTACTAGAGAAAATACTTATAAAATTTTCTAGTTATTCGTGAAGATTCCTTAATTTCTTGGAGAAGGGGAAATTGATCAATAATGTCTGCAAACTTTACTAGAAATTTGCCAGATTTTCGTGAGTGAATCATGAATCAGTCTTTCAGTAGCAAAGCGCTAGATTGTAGTAAACATCACATCCTTTGATTTACCGCCATATCAGCAGTTATTGCGGCAAATCGGAAAATTAGCTCAGGACAACTACGAATTATTTTCCCAAACTAAAGATTTGGACAATTTGCTGTGTAACAAACTGCAAATACTGCTAGCTTAAAGATTTTTAATATAAATTCTCATCAAATCGTTCTAATGTAACGTTTTAATGGCCTAATTTAGCCGTTGATAAATCGAAACTCTGGTAGTAGATCTTTTAAAGTTGAGAAATTTAGCATGAGTAGCAATTTAGCAAGCAAGTTGCGTGTAGGTACTAAAAAAGCCCATACGATGGCAGAAAATGTTGGTTTTGTCAAGTGCTTTTTAAAAGGAGTGGTGGAGAAAAACTCATACCGCAAGCTAGTTGGTAATTTCTATTTCATCTACTCAGCTATGGAAGAGGAAATGGAAAAACACCAGAATCATCCGATTGTTAGCAAAATTAATTTTACCGAACTCAACCGGAAGCAAACCTTAGAGGAAGACCTGAGTTACTACTACGGTTTTAACTGGCGGGAACAAGTACAGCTATCTCCATCTGGGGAAGCTTACGTACAACGCATCAGAGAAATCTCTGCCACAGAACCAGAATTATTAATTGCCCATTCTTACACCCGTTATTTAGGTGATTTATCTGGCGGTCAAATTCTCAAAGGTATTGCCCAAACAGCAATGAACCTGACTGAAGGTGGTACTGCATTTTATGAATTTGCAGATATTACTGACGAGAAGGCATTTAAAGCGAAGTATCGTCAAGCTTTAGATGAATTACCCATCGATGAAGCTACAGCCGATCGCATTGTGGAAGAAGCCAACGCTGCTTTTGGCATGAACATGAAGATGTTCAAAGAATTAGAAGGTAATTTAATCAAAGCTATTGGTATCATGCTGTACAACAGCTTAACCAGAAAGCGCGCCCGTGGCAGCACCGAACTGGCTACTGCTGAGTAATAATTTTTTGTCCAATCAATTTGGATAAATTCTCGGGGCAATTTCCCTGGGGTCACCTGATGACATGAGGCGATCTCAAGGAAGTTGCCCCAAATTTTATTTAGTCAATAGTCAGTTGTCAGTTGTCAGTTGTCTCCCTTGTCTTCCTTGTCCTCCTTGTCTCCCCCTGCACCCTGCCCCCTGCCCCTCTGCCTTTCCCCTTGTCCTCTTTCATACATCTTTGTCCGGATTTCCAATAAATGGGGCGATGGGGGAAAATGCACTTAGAGGCCAAGTATGGCTTTTGGGCAAAATTCGCGTTAAACAATGGCTACAAAAATTCCTGTCACAGTAATCACAGGCTTCTTAGGTAGTGGTAAAACCAGCCTAATTCGCCACCTGCTACAAAACAACCAAGGACGCCGGATTGCGGTTTTAGTTAATGAATTTGGCGAACTCGGTATTGATGGCGAATTGCTGAAATCCTGTCAAATTTGTCCCGAAGATAGTCAGGATGGCGGTAATATCTTTGAGTTAACTAATGGCTGTTTGTGCTGCACCGTACAAGAAGAGTTTTATCCGACGATGCAAGAGTTACTCAAGCGGCGCGATCGCATTGACTCGATTATCATTGAAACTTCTGGGTTAGCTTTACCTAAACCCTTAATTAAGGCTTTCCGTTGGCAAGAAATTCGCACTGGTGCAACGGTAGATGCGGTAATTACCGTTGTTGATTGTGCGGCGGTAGCAGCAGGGACATTTGCTAGCAATCCAGAGGCGGTAGCAGCCCAACGGCAAGCTGATGATAGTCTAGAACATGAAACACCATTGCAAGAACTGTTTGAAGACCAACTAGCTTGTGCAGACTTGGTAGTTTTGAATAAAACTGACTTGGTGGATGCACAGACTAAAGCCCAAGTTGAGGAGTTAGTTAAACAAGAGTTACCCAGAGTGGTGAAGATTGTCGAGAGCGATCGCGGTCAAATCGATCCATCTATCTTACTCGGTTTGCAAGCGGCTGTGGAAGATAATTTAGATAGTCGCCCTAGTCATCACGACACCGAAGAAGACCACGACCATGATGAGGAAATTACCTCGACTCATGTTATTTTAGACCGGGCTTTTGACCCAGAAAAGCTCCAACAACAGCTGCAACAAATAGTCAATCAACAAGAGATTTATCGGATTAAAGGTTTTGTGGTTGTCCCTAATAAACCTATGCGTTTAGTTATGCAAGGTGTAGGCACCCGCTTTGATAAATTTTACGATCGCCCTTGGCAACCTGAAGAAGCTAGACAAACTCGTTTAGTATTCATCGGTCGTGATTTAAAATCTGCGGAGATAGAATCGCAACTAGTGGCTTTATAGGTTAGTCAGCATTAAAAGGTAATCTACAATAGGGAACAGGTAAAGGAAAACTATTTCCTCTTTTACCCGTTTCCTTTTAATATGCAGTGACTAATTTATCTTGGACAAATTAATGTCAAATCTGATTTTATCCAGGTATAAAAACCATTTTAGAGGAATGATATATGCATTATTGGCTGTGTCTTTATGGGCAACTTTAGGAGTTAGCTTTAAGTTAACATTTTCTACAATAGATAGTTTTGTTGTAGCAGTCTATGTTGGCTTTTTTACTACTCTAATTTTAGGAATAAACTTGTTATTCCAGGTAAAAATACAGGAATGCAGTAAAATATTCAAAAAACAACCTGGATTTTTTATAGTTACGGGAATAATTGGTTTTGGTATTCAACAGATTTTCTATTTGAAAGGATATCAACTTCTGCCCGCTTCTCAAGTTGTAGTAATTTTTTACCTATATCCATTACTGATGTTGTTGTTGTCAGGTTTATGGTTTAAGGAACCAATATCTAAAAAATCAGCTTTAATTAATTGTTTAGAATTTATTGGATTATACACTTTGATTGCCCAAGGCAAATCACTGAATATAGGCATGAATTTAGGGACAATTTCCAGTTTCTCTGCGGCGTTATCCTGGGCATTATTTTCAGTTTTAATTAAACACAGAAAAATTGATGCCTATATTGGGATGTTTCTATTTAATTTATTTGGATTATTATTTTTAATATGTATGATACCTCGGTTTGGATTCAGCTATGAACTAACAAATACTCAATTTTTAGGAATCCTTTATTTGGCAATTTTCCCGGGTGCGATCGCATTTATACTTTGGAATCATGCTTTGCGGCTAACCACCACAGGGATTTGCTCAAATATTGCCTTGCTGACTCCCATCTTATCTGTGTTATTGTCTGTGATATTTCTCCACGAATCCATTTTAGGAGTAGGATAATTTGTGGCAGATTTAGTCACCAATAACAAGCAATCAAATCTATGAACATCACGCAATTATTTAACATTGCCAATCTTTTTGTATTACCTTTTTGGGCATTGATGATTCTCCTCCCTAATTGGAAATTCACTCGAAAAGTGATGGAATCATATATACCCTTTTTACCATTAGCTGGAGCCTATTTGTATTTGTTTGTTACCAGCATTACCCCAGAAAATGCTCAAGCTTTATCTAATCCTCAGTTAGCTGATATTGCCAAATTTTTTGCTGATGAAACAGCCGCCGCTACTGGTTGGATTCATTTTCTGGTGATGGATTTATTCGTCGGGCGTTGGATATATTGGCAAGGACAAACTACAGGTATTTGGACAATTCACTCTCTGATACTGTGTTTATTTGCCGGGCCTATGGGTGTTTTATCTCATATTTTGACTTACTGGATAACTAAAGCATTTTCTTCTAGTGAAAAGTCAGATGCAATAGTCCAAGATAAAGCTACTTCATAGAGCAATAGTTAATCATTGGGTAATATATTATTTCCCGATTTATTACCCATTTTTAGCTAATACCAATTCAAGATGAAGATACATATAATTTAGCCTGCGTAGGCAGGCTTTGTTTAGCTCCAGGCTTCTAGCCTGAGAGCGTTAATATGGTATAACCTATCTATAATTAGCATCTAGCCAACAACGGGGAAGACTTTCTCCTGAGGGAAAAACTAACTCTTCTTTTTTGAAGATATCTGTTTCTTGTTCTTCTTGACCTTCTTGGTCTTTACCGTGAACAGTATCTTTATTAGGATCGATCAATTCTTCAAAATCGACAATTTTAATTAAATCCTGGGTATCTTTGGTTTGTAAAAACATATAATTCACCTCTTTGTAATTTGTAATTCGTAATGCGTAATTTAGGGTTTTGAGAAAAATTAGTCAGGAAGTTGTGGAGAATTGGTCAGAATTTAATGTTTAAATATCGCCAATTCTGCCTGAAAATCGGAAAATAGTGAGATTAAGCCTTACCAGATTGTTCTAGTATTTTTCTTAACCGCATATATGCCTCTTCTGGTGTTAACGGTTCCGATTCTGTTTCCTTAGGAATGTAATATTCCCTGCTATCAGGAAAATAACGCACTACAAAACTAGGAATCAAACCTAAGGCCAAAGCTTTTTTACCTAGATTCTCGGCTGTTTCGGCTAGGCTAGATTCATCGTGAAACTGATATGTATTCATGTCCTCCACCTCTGCTAAGAGGATGCTGCAAAAGTCACTAGGGACACTGAAAGTAGAGATGTTACAACTCGCGTTGGAATTTTTCGAGAATATCGACTAAACTTACCTGACATTGCAGGGGTAGTAAATCGATTAAGGGAATTTCTTTCCTTCCACCACCAATTTTTACAGGAATTGCAGCTAACACGGCGATAACTCTGTCTTCATTCACCGTATTGGAAGTAATTAAGGGATATAGCTGTTCGGCGACAACTGTATGCAATTTGGCATTAGATAAATAAAGATGCCACTTAGCAATGTCTATGTAAACATTTTCCCCTATTTCAGCTGCTAGGGCTTCTAGCATTTCTGTGGTGTTAGTCTTAGCCATAAAAATCACCCCATATCAACGAAAAGCGCTAACTCTCAGGTTCTTTATTATTATCGCTCAATTGGCTGGGCTAACTCTACAGTCACAGGTTACATCGCCCTAGCATTTATGGTCTATATTTAGGTAGATTTGGGTGGGGTATCGGAATAATTGGCGATCGCGCTGATATAAAGAAAATGGACTAACAAAATCACCAGCCAACTGACTGATACCCAAGGTAGCCATTCCCAGTTAGCTGCTTTGAGATTGTAGAAAAACCATAGTCCGGAGTTTATCGTCGCCGCGATCGCTACATGAACAGCAAAGTTCATTCTGTCATCTATTTTGCGGTAAGCTGGGTCTTGGCGATCGGGTTTGGTAGGCCAACGAGGAGGCATAAATTTTTGTTACATAATTCAACATACCGCTTGTAAAAATCTGAACAAAACTACTCAACGGTAGACAAGGCTAGACATTTACATTTGTAATCTTAGTCCAAAGTCCTAAAACTACAGGGATAAACGGCAATCCCTCTATCCCATCCATAAAGTTTGGGATTACTTGCACGAATTGTTACAGACTGTTGATTCAACGCTTTTGAGCGTTGTCTTGTCCAAAAAAATAGGTAAAGTACTGCTTACCATCCGATTTAACGGCGGCTCCACCTGATCTCATCATATCATAGCTCGCCAACACTACCCATTTTTGGCTAGTAATGAGCAGGTTTGGCCAGAATTTAACTTACAGTTTCAAACCTTAATTATTCTAAGATTGTTGGGTATGAATTAACTACAACACTATCAAATACTATTAAAGCCAGCCAATTCTCATAAATTTTTTATTAGTTAGTCATTGGGGAAATCTGCTCCCAGCAGTTAGCGATTTCCCTGATAAATGGGAATTTCGATGACAAACTCAGTCCCCTGTTCTGGGAAAGAATTACAGTAGAGTTTACCACCGTGATTGCCAACAATTATTTGATAACTAATAGATAAGCCTAAACCAGTACCTTTACCTACGGGTTTGGTAGTAAAAAAGGGGTCGAATAACTTGGCTTTTACTGTTTCATCCATGCCGTAACCGTTATCATGAATATGAATAGAGACGGCTTTGTCTGCTAAAACTTGGGTAACAATAGAAATTTGGGGATTTGTTTTTGCAGCTAATTGATGGCTAGTTGATGCTTCTAACGCATCGATGGCATTTGCCAAAATATTCATGAATACCTGATTTAATTGTCCTGGATAACATTCCACCTTGGGTAACTGGCTGTAGTCTTTAATGACTTCGATACCAGCAAAGCCAGGTTTAGCGTTAAAACGGCTTTGGAGAATTAGCAGCGTACTTTCAACCCCCTCATGTACATCTACTACTTTCAACTTAGCTTCATCCAGACGCGAGAAGTTGCGTAAAGATTGAACAATTCCCCGGATACGTTCTGTACCTGTTTTCATGGAACCTATCAGCTTGGGAAGGTCTTGCTGGATAAATTCTAGGTCGATTTCTGCTACTTTGTGGTTAATTTCTGGATTATCAGGATATTTTTGGCGATAGACCTGGATTAATTGCAACAAATCTTGAGTATAATTCTCAATATGATTGAGATTACCGTGAATAAAGCCGACTGGATTATTAATTTCGTGGGCTACACCTGCAACTAGCTGTCCTAAACTCGACATTTTTTCCGTTTGAATGATGCGTATTTGCGCTTGCTGCAACTCTTGCATAGCTTTTTCTAAATCTTGCGCTTGCTGTCGTAGTTGTGCTTCTGACTCTAGTAAAGCCGCTTCAACTTTTTTGCGCTGTGCTATTTCCTGTTCGAGTTGCTGATAAGCTTCTACTCTGGTAGCTGCTGCTTGAATTGTCTGCGCCAGGAATTTGATTTCATTGTTAGGCAAACTACTAGGCATGACAAAATAGTCAATGCTGGGACTATCGGTGACAGCTTTATTCAACCGATGCAAGGGATGTAAAACTAATCGCTGAATCATCATTGTCATCAATACCAAAATTGCTGACATGCCAACGACTAGGGTAATGGTAGAAGCAGAGAAATTTTGCCAAGCTTGCTGTTGTAATTCTTTCACATCGAGAATTGCGATCGCTAATCCGCGTCGATTTTCTTTGGCAAATAATGTGCTACTAAAGGGCAAAATTTCCACTAATACTGGTTTACCATTTATTTGCGTGCGAAAATTCCTGTCTATACCTGTTTGTGCAGCCTGTTGTACAACTTGCGTCAATTGTGGATAAATGGCGGTATAGGGAGTATTATTTGCTTGCGCTCCACTCCGAGCTAGGGTTTGTCCATCGGGACTCACAATGGCGACTTCAATTACCGATGCCATCGTGGCATAATTTTGGACTATTCTTTTAATAATGCTCGTATTTCCCAGTTCGATTAATCCTTCTGTGGAAAAACTTACTCCCAAAGTAATCGATTGCGCACGTTGTTCTAGTTCTTTTTCTAGTTTTGCTTGAATCAAGAAGTGGTTTAATGCCAAGGTGGTTAAGCCAACAGTTGTCAGAGAAATACCAAAACCTATCAGTAGTTGCTGCGATAAGAGATTTTTAGTTGACTGGCTCATGATTTCCATCCCGCAATTGCTTCATTGACAAGTACGGTGTTAATCTCTACATCTTGGCGAATAACTCGTCCGTGACGCGGATCTGCTTGCAGCAGTTGTATAATTTCTTTTTTTGCAGAATTAAGACGACTATCTGCGGCGAACATCCGCCGATTTAAAGTCATATCGCCTTTTTTTAACCCTGCATAATCAGCAGCAACAGAATCACTACTTTGTCCCAATATTTGCGCAACATTGTCAAACACCTTTTTCGGCTGGGTTTCTACAGCTTGCATGACATCAAACCATGCTAAGAGAAATTGCTTGAATTCGGCTTTTTTCGTTTTCACCGTACTGTCGCTAGACATCAAAATATCAATTACTAGACTGTCTAGTTGCTTAGTAGTATGAATGATATTGCCCTTGATTTTTTTCGCCGTTTCCCCTAACATCGGTTCCCATAACACCGCCGCATCAATCGCACCTGTTTTAATTTTCTCGGCTGCTACCTCATTGGAGTAATCGAGAATTTTCACCTCAGCAGGTTTGATTTTATGAGCTTTTAAAGCTTCTAATAAAATCAAATGATTGACAGTACCTAACTTTGCGCCTACTTGTTTACCGCGCAAATCTGCGACAGATTTAATTGCTGGTTTGGCAACAATTCCATCTGCACCAGCAGAAATATTGGTTGTCATTAATACCACAGGTTTATCGTTACCTGGATCGACTTGCATCGCATCCCAAAAAGACACAAACGCCGCATCTAATCCGCCACGAATCACGGCTCGACTAGAATCTTGCTGGTTGTCAAATTGTACCAACTCCACTGTTAGTCCCCGTTGCTTGAAGATGCCTGCGGGTTGGGCATAGCGTACAATATCAAAGCCTACCCAACTGGTAATTCCGATCCGCAGTGGTTGAAGAGATTGGTTTTGCCCAACACTACAAGCATTAGCGATTAATATCACACAAAGAGCGATCGCACACAAATAGAAACATCTAGCCTTAATACCTAATCTCCACTTTCTCCGCCACAAAATCGTCCATCTGTAAACAATTTGTGCAATTTCCATAAAATACCCAATATTTTTCTGGGAAAGGTGTACTTACAACCAATGATTCCCAAAACAATAGTTGGTATAACTCAATACGTTTTAGTTAATCATATTCCTGAATGGAAGAAAGAGGATAGGAAACAGAGACAACATCATATATAGTCAAAAGTCCAAGTTAGCCTTTGACTATTAACTATGGACTTTTGACTATCTGAGTGCAAAATATACAGTTTAAATGCGTAACAGCTTAACTACTGCTTCTGCTCTCTCTTGCATATTTAGTTAAAACGGCCACCAAAAAGGTTTGGTCTCCGTATAAGTACGGCTAATAGTCCGAGAATCGGGACGTTGTGCTTGTTTAAAATCCTTACCTAACATTTCGTATAAAGCTTGAGAGGGGTTGTCAGATGGTTTCAAACTGAATAAAATTTGCGCACTATAATGATCGCAACCAATGCCTCGGCGTTCTACCGCACAAACAACAGGTTGGTTATTTAGCTTATCCGTCGTTAAATATTTAGAGCTACCTGTATCATAAATATTCTGTAAAGTTTGAGCAGTGTTTTGACACTTTTGTAAAGCATCTGTAGCCGAGAAGTATTGGGGAAGAAAATTCAAAATATTGTACTCTTTAGCAGTTCCACCTTGAACCAAAGTCAAAGTTACCGTTGGTGTATTGGTGTTAGCCTTACAGGTGACTTGGACGTTGCTAGCTTTGCTGGGTGTAGAGATTGCTGTAACCGCACCCAAAGCAAAGATTGGAGTCATTCCTATAGTTATCCAAGATAGCCATTTATTCATATTTGCTTCACTCCCTTTATTGACCAAAATTTAGGCTTGAATATACACTCATAATATTATGATTATTTTTAGTTAAATTTACTGAATTTACACTAAAAAACATTTAAGTAATTTTTCCCTGGGTTTGATCTTCCCCGATACATAATGAAACAAATATCTAGCCACATTGTTGCTACTGGTAGTGTTTATATTTGCTGTCTAATAGCTAGTTTTCCTGCTAGCGCCCAAATATCTGCTGATAACACACTTCCTAGCAATAGTCAGGTTTTACAATCCGGTAACCTCTGGGAAATTACAGGCGGTACACAATCCGGTAGTAACCTGTTTCACAGCTTTCGCGACTTCTCTGTACTTGAGGGTAGCGAGGCTTTTTTCAAGAACGCAAATAATGTAACTAATGTTACTAATATCATCAGCCGAGTCACTGGTGGATCGATCTCCAACATTAATGGACTGATCCGGGAAAATTATGGTGCTAATTTTATCTTGATCAACCCCAGTGGGATTAACTTTGGCCCCAAAGCCCAACTCAATATAGGTGGCTCTTTTTTAGCAAGTACGGCAGAAAAAGTCAAATTTGCTGATGGTGCAGAATTTAGTGCTAGTAATCCAGTTAACCCACAACTCACTATTAGCGTGCCCATTGGCTTGCAATTTGGGCAAAATCCACAAGCAATCAATATCCAAGGCGATGGGCATAACATTTCTTTACAAAGTCCGATGTTCTCGCCATTTACCATCGGCGATAGTACCGGACTGAAGGTAGAGCCAGGAAAGACTCTCGCCTTAGTGGGTGGTGACATTAACTTTGAGGGTGGAATTGTTACAGCCAAAGGCGGACGCATTGAATTAGGTAGCGTCGCTGGGGGTTTAGTCAACCTAGATACGACTGCTCAAGGCTGGAATTTAGGCTATGAAGGAGTAAGCAACTTTCAGGATATTTCTTTATCGCAAAAAGCCTTAGCAGATGCTAGCGGTTTAGGTAGTGGCTCAATTCAGTTGCAAGGAAGAAATATTAGCATTAAGGATGGCTCAGTGGTTTTAATTCAAACCCTGGGTGATGATGCTGCCGGGGGAATTAATGCCAAAGCCACTGAATCCTTGACTTTACAGGGAACCACAGCTGATGGACAAATTGCTAGCAACTTATTTACAGAAACTATAGGCGGTGGTAAAAGCGGCGATATTACGGTTTCTACCCCTAAGTTGCTGGTGCAAGATGGAGCCGCCATATCTGCGGTGACTTACACTGGTGCAAATGCGGGAAATGTTGAGATTAATGCCGCCGATTCTGTAAAAGTATTAGGATTTTCGCCAGTTAACCCCAGGCAATTAAGCAATATTACAGCAGCAACTTTTGGGGCAGGTGATGCGGGTAGGCTAACTATATCAACACAACAGTTAACGGCAATGTCCGGCGCGAGTATTGCTTCTGTCACGGCTGGTGCAGCTGGAACAGGTTCTGGCGGTAATGTGACGATTAATGCCTCAAAGTTGGTAGAGCTAATAGGCGTCACACCAGATATTTTCACCCCCAGCTCAATATCAGCCGCTACTGGTGGTGAGGGAAAGGCTGGTAGTGTCACTATTAATACTCAGCGTTTGGTAGTTAAAGATGGTGGCAGAGTCGATGCTTCTACCTTAGCTAGCGGTACTGCTGGTAGCGTGACAATTAACGCTACGGATGCAGTAGAAGTGAGTGGAAAAGTTCCTGGTTCTGTTAATCCCAGTCTGATCATCTCATCAGGCAACATTGTCGATCCCAGCTTGCAAGAGTTATTGCAAGTGCCCCCTATACCAAGCGGCAATTCTGGAGATGTGACAATTAATACCGGAAAATTAACAATCACAGATGGTGCCCTAGTGACAGTCAAGAATGATGGCACAGGCAATGCAGGAACGTTGCGGATAAATGCTGGTGCGATTGTACTGAATAGTCAAGGTACGATTACAGCAGACAATCAAGGTGCCGGATCTGGTGGAAACATCATCATTGATACGGGTAAGTTGACAATTAGCGATCGCGCTTTTTTATCGGCGTCAACATTTGGTAATGGAACCGGCGGAGATATTAATATTCGCGCCACCGACTCAGTAGAAATAGTCGGTACTGGATTTGCCGAAATGCAAGGAACTTTTCAAGTCGGAGCCTTGTTGGGTTCACTGAAGCCGAGCGATCGCGGAACTGGCATTTTTATGAGCAATTCTGGTGCAGGTAGTTCCGGTAACCTCAATCTTCAGACTCCCTCCTTAATGATGCGTAATGGTGGTATCATAACTAACCTCACATTTTCTCAGGGTGTCGGGGGCAACCTGAACATTTTTGCCTCCGATATCATTGACTTAAATGGTTCTGCCATTCAAACAGGAAATGTCATTGGTAGTACAGGGACGGCAGGTAACATTAAAATTGATACCAAACAATTATTACTCCAGGATGGAGCTACCTTCGTCAGTGCGACCTTCGGTAATGGTCTAGGTGGAAGTATTGACATTAACGCAACTGATAGCGTTCAGATCCAAAGAACACCAATAGGGGCAGCGTTGTTAACTGGAATCTACACCAATAGTACCTTTGGTACGGGAAGGGGCGGCGATTTGCGGATTGACACTGGCAAACTATTTGTAGAAACAGGGGTAATTGGCAGTAATACAGGAACTTCTACCCCGGCTGGCGTCATTCCCTTTGGGGGGCCTGGAGGCAATGTCATTGTTAATGCTAGCGAGTCTGTAGAAATTGCCGGAGTCTTACCCGATCCAAGATTTCCTAGCGGATTGGGAACCACGGGTTTTAGTGCTTCCCGCTCAGGCGATTTAACAATTAATACCAAAAAGTTGATTCTCCGGGAAGGAGCAGATGCGTCAACTGCTACCTTGGGTGCGGGGATTGGGGGAACCCTAACTGTTAACGCTTCTGAATCTATTGAACTGAGCGGTACCACTGTCGGAGATTTGACATTAGGTGGGATATCTGCGGCGGCAGGTCGAGCTACATTACCAGAATTAATAGCTACTGGTGCTTCTGGGGATATCCGAATTTATACTGATAGGTTAATTGTGCGAGATGGGGCAAAAATTGACGTACAAAGTTTAGGTACTGGCAATGCTGGGAATATGCAAGTAGTGGCTAATTCCATCTTCTTAGATCATCAAGGCACTATCTCTGCTGCTACTACCTCTGGTGAAGGCGGTAACATTACCCTGAAAACACGTTCTTTACTCATGCGCCATAACAGCCAAATATCTGCCACGGCTGGGGGAACTGGTAACGGAGGTAACATCAAGATTACTGGCTTTAGCCCTGCTAACTTTGTAGCGTTGCTAGAAGGAAGTAAGATTACGGCTGATGCTGTTGCCGGTAGAGGTGGTAATATCAGCATCAACACCAGAGGATTATTTAACTGTCCGACTTGTCAAATTAGCGCTAGTTCTCAATTAGGTATTGCTGGACAAATCAGCATCACCACCCCAGAAGCGGAAAGTAATTTTGAAGTTGTGGATTTACCGCAAGAGGTAGCCAAACCGGAACAAGTGGTAGCACAAGCTTGTCGCGCGACTACTAGTCAAAATCGCAGCGAATTTACTATTACCGGGCGCGGTGGTTTACCACCTCGTCCTAGCGAACAGCTAAGTAGTGCTGCTTTATTTAGTTTTGAGCCTGCTGCTAGGGCGGCTACAGAGGTGCAGTCTACTTCCCAACTACCCCTACCGGCTAGAGGTTGGTATGTGAATAAGCAAGGTGTGGTGGTTCTCGCTAGTCAATCGCCTAATGCGAGTCCTTATAATTCTGGGCTAGGTTCACCTGATTGTCAGTAAGGGCAATGGGCATTTAGCTTTCTTAACAATGTTCTGTGCAATTATCGGCTTAGTTAGTATCGCTTTGTAGAAGTTAATAACTTTTTAAACGCAAAGGCACGCGGAGGTTAGCGCGAAGTTTCGCAGAGTGTTTTACCAGCCAAGTCGCTAGGAATTAATGACATTGTGTATTTAGATGTGAGGATTTTAGGTGTATTTTCTCAGAAATAAAGTAAATTTTTTATATTAAGCAGATTCGCAGAGTTGCAGAGGAGAATGCAAGATAATAGTCTAAAAAGTACTTTGAGAACTTATGTTTGGCGACAGAGAAGTTATTTATCTCCTTGTGTGAGTGTGATGCTATTGTTGCATCTGCTGTATCAGATAAACTCTGCTTGCGCCCAGTCGATTAATCCGGTTACCCCTAAACCACCGGAACAAACTCCACCTAACCCTCTACCACCGACTAATCCACCAATTCAAGTACAACCAACGCCACCACCAACCCCGGATGAAGTTTTGGATATTCCCGGAACTATTACGGTGCAGAGGTTTGAGTTTGTGGGAAATACGGCATTTAATCAAGAACAGTTAAATTCAGCGATCGCTAATTTTACTGGCAAACCAATTTCTTTTGCACAACTGCTGAGGGCGGCTAATCAAATCACTGAATTCTATGTGCAAAAGGGTTATATTACCTCTGGTGCTTATATCCCAGCCCAAGAATTTCGCGGTGGAACTGTTAAAGTTCAGGTAGTCGAAGGCAGTTTATCGGATATTCAGGTTAACGTCGTCAAAGGACGCTTGAACCCTGATTATGTTCGCAGTCGCATTGCGATCGCCACTCATACACCACTTAATATTAACCGTCTCCAGGAAGCGTTGCAACTTTTGCAACTCAATCCCCTAATTGAAAGCTTAGACGCAGAACTTACCGCAGGCACTCGTCCGGGTGTAAATTCCCTGACAGTTACAGTCAAAGCGGCGAAAACCTTTAGCGCCCAACTGAATTTAAATAACAACCGTAACCCTAGCGTTGGTAGTTTAGAGCGGAGTATCGCTTTATCGGAAAATAGCCTTTTAGGATTAGGCGATCGCTTTAATTTTACTTATAAAAATACCGATGGCAGCAATAGCTTTGAAGGTGGTTATACTTTACCAATAAATGCTCGGAATGGCAGTATAGGTTTTAACTATCGCATTAGCAATAACCGCATTATTGAACCACCATTTAATGATTTAGATATTGAGGTAGATTCCCGTGAGTTTGAGCTATCTTTTCGTCAACCTATCCTGCAAAGAGCTACCCCAGATATTAGCCAAGAACTGACATTAAGTCTAAGCGCCGCCAGAAGAGAAAGTAATTCTTCCATTCAAGGCGTTGAATTTCCCTTATTTCCTGGCGCTGACAACCAAGGAGAAACCAGGTTAACAGAATTAAGTTTTGCTCAGGAATGGCTACAACGCAGTCGCCAAGAAGTTTTCGCCGCCCGTTCGGAATTTAACTTAGGAATTGGAGCCTTTAACGCCACAGTTAATAACAGCGAACCAGACAGCCGTTATTTTCTCTGGCGGGGACAAATGATTTATTTGCGCCTTCTCAGTCAACCAAATAGCCAAAATGCGATCGCGCCGACTTTGTTATTGCGTTCTAACCTACAATTAGCCACTACTTCTCTACTTTCCCTGGAACAGTTTAGTCTAGGCGGTCAAGGAACAGTAAGAGGTTATCGCCAAGATGCTTTACTCAGCGATAATGGCTTTTTTGCTTCTGCAGAACTGCGATTACCCGTCGCCAGCTTCCCAGAAGTTAAAGGAACTTTACAAGTCACGCCATTTATCGATTTTGGCACTGTTTGGAATACAGGCAGAGACAATCCCAACACTAATACCCTAGCAGGTACAGGATTAGGACTACTTTGGCAAATGGGCGATCAATTCACCGCCCGCTTTGACTGGGGTATACCATTGGTAAATATTGATACCGACAAGCGGACATGGCAAGACAACGGTTTGTATTTTCAGTTGGAGTATAAAGCGTTTTGAGGGGCTAGGGGAAAAGGAGGACAAGGGAGACAAGGGGGACAAATGACAAATGACAAATGACAAATGACAAATGACAAATGACAAAAATGATTTATAAAAAATACCATCGTTTATTAATATTGATTTTTTCCGGCTTATTGGGACTGTTATCAACCATTACTATCCCCGTTAGGTCGCATTCCCTTAATTTACAAGCTATATCTAATCAAAGCTGTTCTTCAGCCTCTCCTTGTCCACAGCAGAATGCTGAAGCTGGTGCTTTGGAGTTAGCTAGAGATGGGGAACGGCGCTACAATGCTGGAGATTTGGAAGGCGCAGCGCAGTTATGGCAACAAGCGGCTGAGTCTTATGAGAAGATAGGCGATCGCGAAGGGATGACGAAAAGCCTGATTAATAAATCTCAGGCTTTACAAGATTTAGGGCTGTATCCTAAAGCCTGCAAGACTTTACTTCAAGTTTTTGCGATTCCTAACCCTAACTGTAGCGCTAGCCAAATCGAGCAACTGCAAAAAAATCTGACTCAAAAGCCAGATTCTTTAACTCGCACTCAAGTTATTGGTTTACAGAGTTTGGGTGATGTACTGCGCAGACAAGGTTTATTGCAAAAATCCCAGGAAATTTTGCAGTTAAGTATATCCTCGCTTCCCGAATCGCCAGCAAAAAGCGCTGTGCTATTGAGTTTAGGGAATACAGAACGGGCATTAGGCAATCAAATCCGCGATCGCTGGGATTATGATCTAGTTACAGAAATTATTGACCGCAAATCTGTTGTTGATGCCCTAGCACCTTACCAAAAAGCTGTTAACTACTATCAGCAAGCAGCAAATATAGCTTCAGCGCCAGCAATTGCTCAAGTTCAAGCCCAACTCAATCATTTTCAGCTATTACTAGAAACCCAAGAATGGTGGAACGAACAAACCAACCGCCGTATTGCTTCTTGGACGAGATTTTCGGAAGCAAAATTAATTCAACGCGCCCAAGATTTTAACTCGCAGTTACAATTGCAGTTGAGCCAAGATGCGCAAACATTGCAAAATCAAATTCCTTCTCAACTAGCGACTTTGACGCCCAGTCGTGCGGGAATTTATGCTCAGATTAACTATGCTGAATCTCTACTCCACAGCGCCCAAACACCAGAGGTAGAATCTTTACTCAAGAATGCACTACAACAGGCGCGAACTTTACAAGATAAACGAGCCGAAGCCTACGCTCTTGGCTATTTAGGGAAATTTTACCGCCAACAAGGTGAATTAACTCAAGCAACTCAACTGACGCAGCAAGCGCTGATGTTATCCCAAGAGCAAAATATTACTGGTGATGCTAGGGAAATTACTTATTTATGGCAATCGCAATTAGGCGGTTTACTTAGAAAACAGGGAAATTCCAAAGGCGCGATCGCAGCCTACACCGCAGCATTTAATACACTACAATCTCTACGTAGCGATTTAAATGCTAATAACCAAGACGTTCAATTTGATTTTATCCAAGAAGTCAAACCTGTATATATAGAATTAGTTGATTTGCTCTTGAAATCAAATTTGAGCAATGAAGAATTAAACTACCTCATCGTTCCCAATCCTAACCTTAATCGGCAAAAAGCTGAGACGAAAAAAGCTCAAGATCGTTTAGAATTAGCGCGGAGAGTTATCGAATCTCTACAATTAGCCGAATTAGATAACTTCTTTCAAGATCCTTGTTCTGAGACTACAAATGTAGCCGTACAAATTGATAATATTGACCCCTCCGCCGCCGTCATTTATCCTATTGTGTTACCAGATAGAATAGAAGTCATTCTTTCTTTAGCAGGAAAACCCTTACAAGAAGTCAAAATTCCCATTCAAGAATCAGCAGTCAATGAGACTTTAGACAAACTTTATGATTATTTAGATAACAGTAGTATTAATAACTCTGCCCGGAATATTTTCTCCACATCTAACCCTAACCCCAGAGAGTTAAAAGAAAATATTGAGACACTGTTACCAATTTTTGCAGAAGTTTATAACTGGTTAATTAAACCTTTCGAGAATCAGTTAAACAGCAACCAAATTCAAAATTTAGTCTTCGTATTAAATGGCAGATTGCAGCGAGTACCTATAGCAGCCTTGTATGATGGACAAAAATATCTCATTGAAAAATATAGCGTTGCTTTGGTTCCTAGCTTGCAATTAATTTCACCACAAAAACTGCAAAGACAAAATTTGAAAGTATTAGCGGCTGGAGTTAGCGAACAAATTAAAATTCAAGGCGAATTTTTTGCCGCACTAGTTAACGTACCTAAGGAATTAGAACAAATTAAACAAACTTTTCCCGGTTCCCAGAAGTTACTCAATCAAGAGTTTACTGCTAAAACAATTCAGAAAAACTTACAACAGAATTACCCAGTAGTTCACTTAGCAACACATGGATTATTTAGTTCAAATCCCCAGCGTAATTTTATTATTACTGGCGATGGTCAAAGTATTAGTATTGATGAATTGAGTAATTTGTTAAAAGAAACAGGTACAACAGTAGAACTATTAGTGCTGAGTGCTTGCGAAACTGCTACTGGTGACGAACGCGCTGTTTTAGGTTTAGCTGGTATGGCTGTGCGTTCAGGCGCACGTAGTACCCTTGCAAGTCTTTGGCCTGTGGGCGATACTTCTACTGCAGTATTTATGGGTGAATTTTATCAGCACTTAAAGCAGCCAGGAACTAAACAAATAGAAGCGCTGCGAAAGGCTCAATTATCGCTTTTAGAATCTTTAAAATCGAATCCAACTTTTCCTGAGTTAAAAAATCTTCCTCCCCATCCATATTATTGGGCACCTTATGTATTAGTAGGCAATTGGCAATAACTGTTTTTGGGGTAGAGTCATTTGATTAAATTCATTTGTACAAAGGTATGCTTTTTTTAACGCAAAGGTACGCTAAGGTTAACGCAAAGGTACGCAGAGTTTTTTTAAGTCTATATCTTTCACAAATGACAAATGACTAATGACAAATGACTAATGACTAATGACTAATGACAGCCCTCACCAGCTATCTTTTAAATCACTCTACTTATTACAACCAATTCCCTACCAAAATAAAAGATGCCCAATGATAGGGACGATGAAAATCTGTGTTAGGAAACTGATGAAGAAAAGCTAATTGCACATTACGCAATGCTTCTGCTTTAGTAATGTGAGGTTTATTAAGTTCCTGGTAAAACCTAATCATAAATTCAGCCGTGGAAGCATCATTAACTTGCCAAACTGCGGCGAGAGTACTACGCGCGCCAGCGCTAATTGCTATTCCTGCTAATCCCAAAGCAGCGCGATTATCACCTTTAGCTGTTTCACAAGCACTGAGAATTAGTAATTCAATTGGCTTGTGCATTCGGGGATAATCTAAACGTAGTAATTCATTTAAATCTTTAACGCGAATTTGGGCTTGCCAATCTAAAATATAGGTTTCCTCTGGATTGGAACTAAATTTACCGTGAGTTGCTAAGTGAACAACATTAAAAGTATGGGAATTAATTTCTTGACGGATATTCTCTTGAATAAATTTTTTATTTTCTAGAATTTGGCTATGGGGCACTCTTTGTTTTATTCCTGTTAATTCTAAAGCGACGCTCTCTATAGTTCCTAAACCTGCTTTTTGGAAGCTAGGAGCATCAGTAGCACCAGCAATTAAAACATTTAAATTTTCTCTTTTTAAAGGTTTCGGTTCTAGTAATTGCAATCCTGATGTGACGCTGACTGCATATCTTTCTATTAAATAATTTTTTCCGCCATAAAGCATAGACATAGGTAAATTTCGCAGCGAACCATCTAAAATAAATACTAAGTTTTTAATTTGACTTTGTTCGCGATTATTAGTGATTTCTAACTCGGTTTCAAAAGGTTTAATTAACCAGTTATATAATTGTTGAGATTGTTTTTTAAAGCGAAAAAGGCTACTAATTATTTTTTCAGCAGATTGTCGCAGTTGTTGAACTGTTTCATCTACTTGCATTGGCGAAACATTTTGATTGGCATAGTGACGTAAATTATCAACACCTGGTAATTTAATAATTACCTCTAATCTATCTGGTAGGATAATTGGATAAATAACTGCGGCGTTAGGGTCTAAATCATCAATATTTACTGCTACTGGTTTAGCACAAGCATCGCCAAAGAAATTATCTAATTCAGCTAATTGTAGAGATTCCATAATATTGCGAGCTTGCTTTAAATCTTCTCGGCTGGGTTCAGAAGAACGCAAAAATAAATCAACTAATTGTCTATATACAGGTTCTACAGTTTCTCGAAAAGAAAATTGAATTTCTGGATTCAGAGCAACTAAATCGCTGCGTAAATCCTTGAGAGTATTAAAAGCTTGAGTGTAATATTTAATCGCTTCGGGGTTGGCGTCCCGCTTATTTGTGGTTTTTTCCGCCTGATTTTGGAGAATTCTGCCCATTTGCCATTGCCATTGATAAGCAATATCTGATGCATTATTTGCTTGGGCAATTATTAGAGCAGATTGGGTAAATTTTTGTGCCTTTTCCCATGCAGATATTTTTTCATAGAATTCGCCAAAAATACCAAGAGCATATGATTCTGCTCGTTTATCTGCTAAATTTTTTGATTGGGCAATTGCGGTATTTAATATGGGCTGAATTTCGGAATAATCAGGATTGAATTTAATCAGGTTCTGGGCAAAGTTTACGCGAGCATAAATAGCAGAGCGGCTAGGAGGTAATTCCTGGAGAGCATTAGTAATTTCTGGGATTAAATTAGTAATAGATGAAAATTCTTGGCTTTCAATTAAGACAGCAAATTGATTAAGCTTGGCTTGAGCTTTGATTAATTGTGAAGTAGTAATTTGCTCTGCTTGTTGATAGCGATTTAAGCCTTGTTTAATATATTGCTGAATAAATTCTGTATCATTAACTGCTTTTGCTCTTTTGGCTAAAACTACCTCAGTATTACCTAAAGCGAGTAAAACTTGACTTTCAGCTTGGGGTAAGCCAACTCGTTGCGCGATCGCTAAACTATTCTGTAAAATCTTCTGAGACTGTTCTAAATCCCTCACTTGGCGGTAAATATTGCCCAAATTGAGCAAACCAGTTACCTTAAACTCAGAATCTGGTTGTTGCTGAATTTGTTGTTCTAGCTGGGTTAAAATCTTGCTGGCGCGACGGTACAGCCCTAAAGATTGCATCGCTAAAGCTTGATTCATCTGGCTACCCATAACGCCAGTGCGATCGCTTGCTTGGCTATATAATAATTCTGCATTCTGCCAAGCTGCTAAAGCCGCTTCCCCGTTACCTGTGGCTAGTTGTAAATGTGCTTGCGCATTCTCGGCTTGGGCACGGGCTTGATTAACCTGGAGGCTGGGTGGTAAATCTTTTAATAACGACAAGCTTTGATTAATTGCTGCTTGTGCTGGTTGCCATTGTCCTAGTTTTTGCTGGGCTAAAGATGTAAAAGTTAAAGCTTGGGCTTGCTGAAGGATATCTTTAGTATTTTGGGAAATTTTTAACGCCTGTTGTAGTGTTTGCGCAGCTTGGGCAAACTGTTGAGCATCATAATATTTTTTACCCTGTTGCAAAAGTGCGATCGCGGAATCTTCAGCATTCACCGCAAATAAAGTTGAGGAACCCAAGCTAAGTAGCAAACTCAAACTAGCAATTAATATCAACCGCCAAAACTTCATGCTTTTTCCCTCAAACCCTGACAATTGGGCGCATTAAACCAACTAGCTTTAGGTGTAACTACCACAGGTTCAGCAATCAAATTCACCGCACCATCCACCCCTTTCACCCAACCTTGAGCTTCAACAATTTTTGCTGCATTATCTGGTTGATGCTGTTGCTGATGGCTAGTAATAGCTGCTGTTGTTGATAAACCCTCTGGTTGTACTATTCGCCAATCCTCCCAAGCTGTGTCTGGGTTTAAGACTTCGCGGGGTGAAGCAGGTAAACCACCACGACCTGTAACAATAAATTCGCTACCCTGACTCGCAGCTACACAAAGATTTTGATTAATTAATCCCGCTACATTTACTACATCTTTGGGTAATTCTGTCAAGCCTTGAGAAGGATCGACATCTGCATTGCTGATTTCCACAATACCCGCAACCCCAAATTGTGAACTAGCAGTGATATCACTTAAATCAGTTTGTCGTTCGCGAAACTGCAACCCAAAAACGCCTTGGGTAGAAATATTAATCTTTCCCCCTCGACCTTGAAAAGCATCGGCGGTGATATCACTATTTTCTTGCGCAACGCTGACAATAAATGGAGCCTGAATTGTAATGTTTCCACCATCCCCGCCAGCATTTGCAGTTCCCGCAGTTGTTGAGATTTGGCTATTGTGGCGCAGTAATAGAAAGTCTTTGATATCTAAAGTGATATTACCGCCATTTGTCGAGCTAGTTTGGGCTGTAATTTTGCTATTATCCAGCCTGATTTTATCGGCGGTAATGCTCAAATTACCTGCAATTCCTTCACCTTTACTACCAACTGTAGCCTGCGCTCCCTGTGATATTAGTAACTCAGGGGTTTGTATCGTCAAAGAACCCCCATCACCTTGATTTTCAGTTTGTGCAAACAAACCGCTAGGAATTTGTTGATTAGCTGAGGTTCCTGTAAGTTGCACTAATTGGGAAGCATTAATCGTTAAAGTTCCCGCTTTTCCCAAACCAAAGGTGTTAGTGGAAATTTGTCCGCCATCCCGAACCAGTAACACAGGGGCGGTGATAGTTAAAGCGCCAGCGTCTCCTGTAGCTCTACGGTTAGCTTGTACGTCTATTTTGCTAGGATTTAGACCATTAGCGGAAGTACCAATTACTTCTACAGATTTAGAAGCATTAACTGCTACAGTTCCCCCCCGCCCAGAACCGAAAGTGCTAGCGGAAATCAGCGCCCCATCTAAAATTTGCAATACAGGCGTATTAATTGTTAAAGAACCCGCATCACCTGTTTGTCTGGTGGAAGCGAATAAACCACTGGAACGCTGATTGTTAGGTGTAGTCCCGCGAATTTGGACTAATTCAGTAGCATTGATAGTCGAACTTCCGCCCTTCCCCGCCCCAAAAGTACCAGACCCCACCTGCGCCCCATCTAAAATTTGAAATACAGGCGTATTAATTGTTAAAGAACCTGCATCACCTTTACCTTCAGTTTGCGAAACTAAGAGAGCCGATTGACCATTCGCTGCACTTCCCCTGACTTGGACTAATTTTGCCGCATTCACAGTTAAATTTCCCCCCTTACCGAAGTAACGAGTTGAAGATGAAACCTGCGCACCATCCAAGACTTGTAACACAGGAGTATTAATGGTTAAAGAACCTGCATCACCTTGACCTTGAGTCACAGCGATTAATGCACTAGGCTTATTATTGGCAGAAACACCAATTACTTGAATTAATTCCGAAGCATTGACAATAACATTTCCTCCTCGACCATCTGATATGGTGCTAGATGAAGCTTCTGCACCATCACGAATCAGCAACACAGGAGTATTAATCGTCAATGTCCCTGCATTTCCTGGTCCTTGAGTCACAGCTATCAACACGCTAGGATACAGACCTGTGCCGCTTAATTCTACGGAATTAGGCACATTAACGGTCAAATTTCCACCTTTTCCTTGCCTATTAGTGAAAGTATAAACTTGTGCCCCATCGCGAATTTTTAACACAGGAGTATTAATAATTAAGGAAGCTCCATCCCCAGTGCTATTAGTTGTAGTGGCTATACTGCTAAGATTCTGACTGTTAATTGCAGATCCTATTACTTCTATGGAATCAGTAGCATTCACAGTCAAACTGCTACCTGTTCCTGTTCCTAAGGTATTTATTTGAATTTTAGAACCATCGCTCATCTGCAAACGACGGCTCTGTACTTGAATGTAACCGCCAGTGTTACCACTGGTGACAACGTTAGCTTGTTGTGAGAGAGAAATATTTTGGAAATCTGAAACGCCTTGATAGCCAAGACTATAGCCAGTAACTATTGGTGTGAGATTTACTAAACTATTACCCGCAACACTCCCTAACTCAATTCGTCCATCAATCGCCCGGACAATTCCCGCTTCGAGAATGACATCACCACCAACCAAAGCTAAAGTTTTTTCTGGCTGAACTTCCAAACCATTAACTGCACGATTAACGATACTTCCCGGATTCGCCCCAAATTGTAAGCCAATGGGAGCGCTAACAGTTAACAGTGGTTTTGTGGAAGATACAGCAGTACTGAATTGATAACCATCAACAAATTTAAGGCTACTAGCTGTACTCGCTATAAATGAACCGTTAATATCTAATTTGGCATTGCGCCCAAAAACTATACCATTCGGATTAATTAAGAATAAATTTGCATTGCCATCTACGCCTAAAGTGCCGAGAATATTTGAGGAATTACTGCCCGTTATCCGGCTAAAAATATGAGTAATTCCCGTAGGATTAGCAAAATAAACTGTTTTGCCCTCTTCAATATTAAATTCTTGAAAACTGTGAAATAAATTTGTGTCGCGAATTGCGCCGCCATCTATGCGGTCAGCAGTTGCACCTTTAATCGTCACGTTGGGTGTAATTACTGAACTTTCTGTACCGAGAGTATTATCTTGAGTAATCTGTGCTACTGCGGGATAGTTGAAGAAAGCGATCGCCAAAAATCCCATCAGTAGATATAGTGAGTGGTTTATCATTGGTCATGAGAGACGCGATGAATCACATCTGTACAATTTTCATTGGTCATTAGTCATTTTTGAATTTTGAATTGTTAATTGCAGTCGAAAATTTAGGGACTTACAAAAAATAAATTACCCATATTTCCGTAGTGCGAGCATCTTGCTCGCTGTTGTTCTAAAGCGAGCGAGACGCTCGCACTACAAATTGATTGGGTATTTAAAAAATTGGATGTCCCTTAGCCCTAAATTGTTTAGGACTACAGTATTAACTCGGAATTTATCAAAATAAAAATTCTCAAAAAAAAATACAGGTCAGCAGACTCTGCTTGACCTGTATTTTAACAAGCTATTTATCTTTAGTCATTTGTTGTTAATACTAATAACAAATAACTAATGAAAAAGCGCAAAGTCTGAGCGCCGGCTTCCGGCGCTCAGACTGCAGTTCCTTTAAGCGGGGGAACCCCGCCAACGGACTGCCTCAACTTTGTAAGAATGACTAAATTATTTAGCACCTATTTGAGCAGCGACTTCGTCAGCAAAGTTGCTTTCTTGCTTTTCAATGCCTTCACCTAGTACATAGCGCACAAAGCGTTTAATTGTGATGTCTTGACCTAGTTTAGACTTAACTTGCTTCACCAAGTCTTCCACAGAAATGCTTTGATCGCGAATGAAAGGCTGATCTAGCAAAGCCAACTCTTTAAGACGTTTTTCAATCCGTCCTTGAACAATCTTTTCTTTGACGTTCTGTGGCTTGTTAGCTAAATCGTCCCGCCCCAATTCTACTTCTTTTTCTTTTTCAGCAACTTCAGCCGGGATTTCGCTGACACTGACAAATTCCACGTTGGGGCAAGCAGCTATTTGCATGGCAGTGTTCCGTGCTAAAGTTTGTAACTCTTCATTACCAACTACTGCATTAGTTTCAGATTCTACTTCAACTAATACACCAACTCGACCACCAGTGTGAATATAGCTGTCTACTATACCGGATTTGCCTTCGGCGATGGAAAAATTGACAAAGCGGCGTACTTGGATATTTTCACCAAGCTGAGTAATAGTTTGCTTAATGAATTCATCGACAGTTACACTTGCATCTTCAGTGTAGGGTTGAGCTAATAAAGCTTCAACGCTATCAGCTGCGATCGCTTGTTTTGCCAGATTTTTCACTAAAGCCTTAAAAGCATCGTTACGGGCAACAAAATCGGTTTGGCAGTTGACTTCTATCAGTACACCTACTTGAGAATTTGACTCTATGTAAGTCTCTACTAGACCTTCAGCTGCAACGCGATCGCCTTTTGTACCACCTTTAGCGATGCCCTTTTGCCGCAACCAATCTATGGCTTTTTCGATATCGCCATCAGTTTCTGTTAGTGCTTTTTTGCAGTCCATCATGCCAGCATTGGTTTTTTGGCGTAGCTCTTGGACTAGTTTTGCAGATATTGCCGCCATGTTGCCTCAATTCCTAGTTGACCTCGAGTTGTAATCGCTCACGGGTGTTGAGTATTTCTATCTTACTCAGGGCTGGGGATCAAAAAACGATCAATTGTCAAGTAATGAAGTATGAAATTTTATTTTTAACTTTTCATACTTCATTTTTTAACTAATTATTCTTCGTCTTCGTCATCGCTTGCGTATGTACCAGACAACTCAGTGTCGTCATAGTCATAGTCTTCTTCAGCACCTTCGTAATCTTCATAATCCTCTTCAGCATCTAACTGACCATGACGACCTTCATAAATCGCATCCGCCAATTTACCAACGATCAGCTTAATAGATCTGATAGCGTCGTCATTTGCTGGGATAGGAATATCTACGACATCGGGGTCACAGTTTGTATCTAACATCGATACAATGGGAATTCCCAATTTTTGACATTCTTGAACTGCGTTATACTCCCGGCGTTGGTCTACAATTACCACCACATCGGGAACTTTCCGCATGGTTTTAATCCCGCCCAAATATTTTTGTAGCTTCGCCATTTCCCGGCGTAACATTGAAGCTTCTTTTTTCGGCAACAAGTCCAATGCTCCGCTTTCTTCGCGGCGTTCCAAATCTTTGAGACGGTCTACACGGGTTTTAATAGTTGTCCAGTTGGTGAGCATTCCACCCAACCAACGTTGGTTGATGTAGTGGGAACCACAACGACTAGCTTCTTGGGCAATAATTCCTGCTGCTTGTCGCTTAGTACCGACAAAGAGGAATTTCTTACCTTGTTCTGCCTGTGTACGCATATAAGCATATGCATCTTCCATCAACTGGGCAGTTTGCACCAAGTCGATAATATGTACACCATTGCGGGAAGTATAAATGTACGGAGACATTTTTGGGTTCCAACGGCGGGTCTGATGCCCAAAGTGAACCCCTGACTCCATCATCTGAGCCAATGAAACGACTGGCATATATTCTTACTCCGATTCGGGTTAAACCTCCATCCAGGCGTATTTCTCAATTGGGAAACACCCGAACTCCTGGATGTGCGAGATTAATGAGCCATACTAGGGTAACACATTTGGGTTGTTGTGGACGCTCGTGGAGAATTTAGCGATCGCAGAAATTCTTCAGTAGGCGATCGTTTTCTACTTCAGCACCGTTTTTTAGCCATTCAATTGGGTTCTCTAGCTCTATTTTATCTGGATTTACCCATACAATATTCTTCAGTTCATCTACTAAAGTAGATACTCGACTAAAAAGCGTTCTTGCCGTTTTATCATCCAAAGATATCACAATTTTATCTGTTGCTAATGCTGCTTCTATCAACCGCAAATCTTTAGTCATTTCCGAACATTCTTTATCATTAGCGGCTATACTTTCTATCCGTTTCCATAAATCACTATTAATTGGAATATCCTCAAATTTAAACTTTTTTCTTGCCACCATTTGAATTCGCCATTTACGCGCAAAAGTTGATTGATGCTTGTCCCACTCCTCTTTTATATCTGGTGTCATGACGACTTGGTGACAGATATCTAAAACTGCTTTTAAAAAATCTCGGCAATTTACTGATGTTGGATAAGTAGCTTCTTCTCCCCCGGATGAACGTGCAACAGAAGCATCTATTACCAAGCGCTTAGAAACTACTTTAATTGCCATGTGAATTATTGAATAAACGAGCCTCAGCCGCTTTTAAATAACGGCTTTCAAGATTTAAAGATACATCACCGAAATCTTCTGGCCAATCTCCAAAAGCACCAGTGTCATCTAAATTACTACTACTAACTTTTGTGATACCATCTTCTTGCCTGGTAAACCAGTGCAGTTTGACTAATTTTTGTGATAGCTTACCCTCTGCTACTAAGGATTGCACTGCTAAAAGTAACAACGCGCTATGAGTTTCCACAACTACTTTCACCCCACGATTAGCTGCATGAGCAAATACTTCTGCTAAAGCCGCTTGGGCACGAGGATGCAGGTGAATTTCTGGTTGCTCAATGTAGACTAATTGTCCAGGTTCTGCTACCAACAAGGCAACTAAAACAGGTAAAGTTTGTGAAACTCCAAAGCCAACATCAGCAATACTGACTACATCGCTTTTCGCATTAGAATGACGTGGTAAGCGACCTACTCTTAGCTCTACTTGTGTATCATCTACTTGTTTAGCCTCAACCTTCCAAGTTAGTCCTAGAGTTTCCAGTGTGTCACCTAAATCTTGAAGACGTTTATCTTTATTTTTCTGCCAGTGATTTATAACACTAGCAACATAGTTCTCAAATGTACCAGGGAATTCACTGCCTATCGCTGTAGTCTTATAATTACGTTCAGGATTACCTCTAAGTCCTGGTACGTGTATTATTTGACTAATATAACGTCCAAAGGTTTCAGAAGGGCTAGTAGGATTTAAAGATTGAAGCAATGAAGGTGTCATTGTTTTTTTACCCATCAACAAAGCAAACTCTAAAAAACAACGATTTCGCTCAACAATCCAGATACTTTGATTCTTTAAAGCTTCTACTTCTTTTGCTAATTCATAAAATGCTAAATATGGCTCAGGCAAAATTTTTATCACATCGCCTGGAAGCATATCAGGTGAAAGGACTAATTTTTTACCACCTGCTTCATATTCCATCTTTAGCACATCTATTGCCTTGCGTGGATACTTAATAAAAGTATTTTTAATAGATTCATTATTATCTACTTCAATATAGATTGAAAATTCCGTAATACGTTCTCTCCCAAATACTTTAGAAAACAATTGTGTTGCGGAAGTAAACTTAACATTTGGCCCATTCAGTAAGAGAGCGCCGGGATCGTAAGTAGCTTCTAAAGTTTGCTTTAGCATCAGTAAAGGCTGCATTATGCTAGATTTTCCAGAGCTATTTGCACCAGCCAAAATAGTTAATGGGCGCACTTCTATAAAGCATTCTTCATAGAGTGATTTATAACCACTTACAGAAATACTAGTAATACCCTGTGTTATTTCCTTTTTTTTACTTTTATTTGAATTAGATTGGCTCATATTTTTTATTGTTTTACTAGTATTTTATGATGATTGTTCGTCTAGTATTTGCCAATACAATAGTAATATATAGAATTTAACATATTTAATTTGCCTAAATATAAAGCTTGAGGTTGAATTAACGTCCTATACTTCATAATTTTATAACCTCCTTTGTATTTGGAGAGAGCTTTTGTCAATTCTTGAGGACTTATAGCAATTCAGCAAAATTTTGTTAATTCCTAAAGCTAATTATGGTTAATTTTAATTACTTCTTTATTGCAACAAAGTTGCTATTATGCATCCATTAACTACACTGTTCAGTAACAAAGTAGTTCACAGTAATCTATATAACCATTACCAATTTAAAAACTTAATGTGAGATATGGGTAGGTTTGGGAGAAGTACTTCAACTACCCTTGCTAGTAAACAAGTAGGAAAAAAAGACAAGGAAGAATAATAACCATTGACACATCTTGCTCTTTAACTGAAGTTAAAAATTTTTATATATCAAATTTCCCTGACTTATGTCAGCAATTTTTGTTTAAAAAACGGCTTGAAAGCCTGTTTTTGGGCTTTTGGTGAATCTTTGCAGAAATTATTATCGATTTAATCTGCTAAATATCTGGTTTTCGGGTGTAATCTCGATATACAGTAACTTACACAATAGACTGTTGCCATAATTTACACCTTGAGGTACTACCATGAGAAATTATGCTGACAAACAGGACTTAATATTTAGTCACAGTAGGGATTTTAGCGGATGCGACTTAAGCGGAATTGACCTGAGAGCAGTTGATTTGAGTGGTGTTAACTTTTTAGGAGCAGATTTGCGTGGTGCTAATCTGTCTGGTTCTATGCTCACGGGTGCTAACCTGCGCGAGGCTAATCTGTCTGGTTCTATTTTAATCGGTGCTAACCTGCGCGAGGCTAATTTAATGCAAGCTGTGGTATCAGAAGCGAATTTAATTGATGCTGATTTAACCCAAGCAAATTTATGTGGAGCAGTTTTATGGCGATCGCAATTTTGTGGTACTAATTTTTCTAGAGCTTCTTTGTGTGGCGTTGATTTAAGCGAAGCTGACCTCAGTGAAGCCTGTTTAATTGAAGCATCTTTAATTGAAGCGAAATTAATCCGCGCTAATCTAGCAGGCGCAAAGCTATGTGGTGCAATTTTATTAGAAGCAGATTTAACTGATGCTAATTTAATTGGTGCAGACCTGACATGGGCAAATTTAACATCGGCAAATTTAACAGAAGCTAGGCTTTGGGGCACAAAAATAATTTATACCAAATTGCGGGACGCAATTATGCCTGACGGTACAATTCAGGAACCACAAATAGCGTTTATTTAAGGAATTATCTAAATTATGGGTGCATCAGTTTGTAGCCAGGGCTAAAGTCCTGGCTACTTAGCCTATAATTAAAACTCACGGCGTGAGAATATCAAAATAGCGATCGCTAACAGCATGGAACTGTAAAGTAAACCGTAGCCAGCATTCATGGCTAATGCTGTTGGGCTAGGTAATGCTTGTAAACCATAAACCGCTTGATTTTTTAAATCTAATCTCGATAAATCGGGCAAGATTAAATACAAAGCTTGAGTTAAATGTTCAATACCAGGATTCTGGCTGAGACGACCAAATTTCAATAAATCTTGGGAGATATTGCCCATTAAATAAACAGCAAAGGTTAAAATTACCGCTAACAAAGAACTGGTAAATGAACCGAAGCTGATAGCGACAGCATTAATTAAAGATATTTGCAGAAATAAAAACAGGACAGCTATTAAAATACTAGCTATCCCATAGGGAATATGTGCTATTTGGAGAAATCCTAAGTAAATCACCGTCATAGTCGTGACGAGTACAGCTAGCACAGCTGATAAACCGAAATATTTACCAGTGATAAATTCACTGCGACTGATGGGTTTAGCAATCAATACTAAAACGGTGCGTTTTTCGATTTCTTTGTTGATGAGTCCTGTACCGACAAACACAGAAACGATTAAACCGATAACGCCCATTAAAGCTATGCCAAAATCTAAGAAGATTTTGCCTTCAGTACTAGCTGCAATTTCTGGAAGTATGCGCATTGCGACGGCGAGAATGAGCGTATAAAAACCAATAATATATAAAATGCGATCGCGTATCACTTCCTGAAATACATTACTCGCCATTACAAAGATTCTGCTGAAATTCATCATATTATTAGGGGCTAGGGGCTAGGGGCTAGGGGCTAGGTGCTAGGTAAGGAGGACAAGGAGGACAAGGGGGACAATTGTACAGACGCGATTCATCGCGTCTCTGACAAATGACCAATGACAAATGACCAATGGTACCCAGAACACATCTACGCCAAAATTTTAAATAAAGAATGAAAAATTGTCTCTACCGGAATTCTCGGTTAGAGACAATCAGCAAACTATTACAGCAAATTAGGAATAAACGTACTATTCTCGATCAAGGAACAACCGAGAATATCAGACTGTTGACTGTTGACTGTTGACTGTTGACTGTTGACTGTTGACTGTTGACTGTTGACTGTTGACTGTTAACTGTTGACAAACTATAGTTTAGCGTTGAGCAGGAGGTAACCCAATTATGGGTTTACTAATAGGGCCGCACTCAATTTCTGCAATTAGGGAAGTTTGTTCTGACTTTTGAGTAGTTGATTTATTCTTAGATTCTGCAATTGGGCGAATTTGACAAGACTGTTTTAAATAATAGCCTCTTGGGTCGGAACTAGGCCCAGTCCAAATGCTGAGTATATCTAGATTATATTCGTCTTTTTTGCGAGGATTGGGATTGGTAATTCTGGGTTCAATCCGCCATAAATTCTTCTCTTCTTTGTCTCTTAGGCGTTTGTCTTCCAGCACTTTCTGTCCCAAGTTGGCGATATTCGCATTAGCATTTTGCAGCCATCTTTCTACTTGCGACCAAGATTGTTTTTCTATAGATCTCTCGATTCTGGGTTGTATTTCTTTCAAAATCGCTGCACCATTGGGTGAAATCTTTACTGGTGGCTCAGTTCTAATTACAAAGGTACTGCGTTGAAAATTATCTGATAATAAACTAGGATATTCTGCTACCCAGTTATTCACAACAAAATAAAATTGAATCCAGCAACTGAGCAACATTGAGCTAGCAACTAAAACCACAATTTTTTGCCTATCTTCTGGTTTAGGAAGTTGAGTTTTGGCATCAGTACCGCTACCTTCAAAAAACTCTGGTATAGCAGTAATTAATGCTGAAATTGTCGGCCAATAAACAATTGTATTCGTTGTGAGTACATTCTTATCGCTGTGACCAAAGGCAAAAACACTGACTAAAAATCCTGTGATGACTGCACCTACAGGCATATAAGTCCCAGGGATTCTGGCTGGGTCATCGGTAGTATACCAAGCTGTACCTGCGATGAGAAACAACCAACCAAAAAATGCAATAGTATCTCTGATAGCGCCAGTGGCAAAGTATGATATTGCCCAAGAGAAGATACTTAAATAGAGTAACGTTTGCCAAGCATAAGCTCTTTCAGGAACAAAAAATTTTTTAATTCCTGCATAAACATCAGAAATAAAAGTGGTTAAACCCAATAAGTCTTTAAATAATGTGTTCATAGTTTACAGCACCTCTAGATTATTTAGCGATCGCTATTTCGTTATCTATACCAATTCCATAAAATCTTTGCTATTTCATCCTGAACAATAAAACCAGAGTTATCGCACTATAGCTTAAAGAGTTAGCAATTAACATAGTAGAAACTAAGCGATTACTGATGAATTTATTTCTGTTGAGATGACGCCATCTTTGACGCTCTTGGTTTGGTGTGATTTCTGGTGATTTCTTCTTACCCAAGTCTTCACTGAGAAGAAATGTAAAACCTCTTAAGAGGAATAATTTAACTATAAACGTACCGAAGAAAATAATAAACGCAGTCAAAATTACTAATGATTGGGTATTGCTAGACTTCAGGCTATTAAAAAATACAAAGTTAATTAATTCTGATTTTATTTGCAATGGCAATATCGGTTGAAGAATGAAAAATACTACCCAACCAACAACGCTAGAAAAAAGATTGATAGAAATAGCGTAAAAAATGCTAGTTTTCTTGTCAAAATTTAATCTACTACTGAAACAATATGCCTCAATCGAGATAGCCATCAGGATAAATAATAAATCAAATAAAACTGCGCCTACTGGCAAAACTCGAGGAAAGTCCCAATTTTCAAACAAATTCAAATCAAACATAAAGGTTTAACTGTAACGGTTAACTTTAGAGAGTATAACTGGCACAACCACAGTGATGGGGGAAATTATCTCATACATGTTCCAGAATCATGTACGTAAGTCGGTAATTGCACCAAACTATGTTACGAAACGTAAATAGCTTGAAATCTATACCAATGATCAAGGGTGCATCCCAGTTTTTAAAACGCCCGCAGGCTGGAAGCCTGGGGCTATAAAGACGAAGCCTGCCTCCGCAGGCTATAAGTTTTTGAAGCCTGCGGAGGCAGGCTTTGTTTGTGTAGCAATACCCTTATAGGGTATTGATTAAAAAAGTGGGATGCTCCCAATGACTAATGACAGCCTTCTCCCGCTATCTTTAAATTGCACCGCTCTACTTACGCAAGTGCTATGATAACTGCTTCACCTGAGAGTACAAGACTTTCGTTAAGATTAAAAACTGTTACAATACAGCTTTTTGAGAGATGACAAGGAACGGTATCGGTATTCGCACGGCGCAAGTGCGTCCTGAACGGCTTACTGGTCAAATTCACGTTTACGATGGTGCTGGTAAAGGAAAATCCCAAGCAGCTTTAGGTGTGGTTTTGCGCTCGATTGGTTTAGGAATTAATACACCTAGTCATGCAAACCGTGTCTTATTATTAAGATTTTTGAAAGGGCCTGAGCGTGATTACGATGAAGATGGCGCAATTGCAGCTTTACAGCGAGGTTTCCCCCATTTAATCGACCAAGTTCGCACTGGGAGAGCGGAATTTTTTGGCCCGGATGAAATCACAGCTTTTGACTGCGTGGAAGCTGCTAGAGGGTGGGATGTAGCCAAAGGTGCGATCGCCTCTGGATTGTATTCAGTAGTGGTTTTAGACGAAATTAACCCAGTTCTAGATTTAGGTTTGCTCCCAGTGGATGATGTGGTAGCAACACTTAAATCTAAACCCCAAGATTTAGAAATTATCGCTACTGGAAGAGCTGCTCCGCAAAAGCTACTAGATATTGCTGATTTGCATTCGGAGATGAAACCGCAAGATCACCCAACAGCAAAAGCACTGTTGATTGATGGTATTGAAATTTACACAGGTGCAGGTAAGGGTAAATCTACAAGTGCATTAGGTAAAGCTTTACAAGCAATTGGTAGAGGTATAAATCATCCTGGTTCTACTAGAGTGATGATTATGCAATGGCTTAAAGGCGGTAGCGGTTACACAGAAGATGCAGCGATCGCGGCTTTGCAGCAATCATACCCTGAAGTAGTCGATCATCAACGTTGTGGGCGAGATGCGATCGTTTGGCGTAATTCTCGGCAAGAATTAGATTACGTAGAAGCTGAGAGAGGTTGGGAAATCGCCAAAACTGCGATCGCTTCTGGATTGTATAAAACTATCATTTTAGATGAACTCAATCCGACAGTTGATTTAGAATTGCTTCCCGTAGAACCTATCGTTCAAGCCTTACTCCGTAAACCCCGCGATACAGAAGTCATTATCACCGGTCGCTGTCAAAATCAACCTTCATACTTTGATTTAGCTAGCATTCACTCCGAAGTTTATTGTCATAAACACTATGCAAATCATGGTGTAGAACTCAAGCGAGGGGTAGATTTTTAAATTTGTTAGTTGTCAGTTGTCAGTTGTCAGTTGTTCAGGATGTAACTAAGTAAGCACAGTCAACAATCAACAGTCAACCGTCAACAATCTCCTTATTTTCAACTAGTCTATGGGTAAATATTGATTGTGTTCTTTTGATAGAAATTAATCGGTAATTTTTCTAAAGCCTTTTAACCATTTTTTCATTTATGTTGAATTTATTCACTTAGAAAAATGGTTAAAACATGCTGCGTCGTAATTTTGTTACTTTACCAGTTGTTCTAGCTGTTTTGGGCAGTACATTTCCGGCTACTGCTCTCCCCTCAGAAGTTTTTACGGCTCAATTACCAGAAATTCAGCAAAACATTCCTGCTGGTTATGGAATGCGCTTACCAGAACACATCCGCTTAGGTGATGGGAGCGATCGCGATTTGCTGAGTAAACTAACTGTGCGCGTTTTTCCTAGTCCTCGCGGTTTGATTGTCGGTTTGTTTAACTGTGAAGCTGCGACTACATCTTGTTTAGTCGGAACTTTTAGCACGGATAATCCTAATTCTGTGAGTGCGCTGTACGAGTTTGCTAAACATAAAGCTAAAGGTGATGAAATTTCACTAGCTAAGAATATTCAAGGCTACTTTTTAGATGGAAACGAGCAAAATCCCAAGCTACCTTTTTCTTCTCTGATGTGGAAGCAAGATGGCATAATTCATACTGTTTCATTTCCCGCTAAAGAGCGACAAAATATTCTCTTCATGGGTTATTCAATGGCGAATCAGCCAGCAATTCGGCGCAATATAGCCAAAGTTAAAAGACCAAATTCTGTATTCTCCTTGGTTAAGTAGAGTTAAGTACAGTTAAGTAGATTTAAATATTGCTGGAATCGAGGGGTAAAAATAGTTTAGGCTGAGTGTATTCACCTAATTTGTCCAAAGGTGCGATATGCCAGAACCCGATAAGAAAATTTTAAACATCGATCCAGGCACGCTAGTTCTCATTGTCTCTGTTCTCATACTTTTACCGTTGCTAGTAGCTGGGTTTTTTTCCCAATAAGCGCTGAAGAGCCTGAGATTGCGCAGCTGCACTGTTAAGTAAATTTTCAATAGAGCGATCGCACTGTGCAATCTATCTTCATTTAGCTGGAAAATAAAATCATCACAATTTTGTCTACCAATTTAGTAAGCAAGCTCTGCAAAATCATCATTGCTTACTAACATAAAATAACTAAATAAGCATCTATAAATTTTAATTTTAAATCTCCCTAAAGACCTAGACAAAATATCATCTCAGTGCTTCTACTTATGAGCATATATCTGTAGTTATGTTCAGTCTTTAATTATTCACCCCAAGGAGACATGAATCTGACTGAGTTAAGTAGCTAACTTAAAACAAGATTATTTGACACAAGAAACCAATTAGGTTTCAACTTGTTAAAAATTTTTACAGCTTTAGTTAGCTACAAGGAGTTATAAAATGGCAGACACAAGTAAACGTGGCTTTGCTTCTATGGATGAAGATAAGCAGCGTGAAATCGCCAGTAAAGGCGGACATGCAGCTCATGAAAAAGGTACTGCTCACGAGTTTACATCTGAAGAAGCTCGCGAAGCTGGCCGCAAAGGCGGAGAAGCTGTAAGCCAAGATAGAGAACACATGGCTGAAATTGGTAGCAAAGGTGGTAAGAGTTCTCATAAAGGCAGCAAGAGCAAGCAAAATAATGAGAGCGATGATGAAGAGAATGATGATAGTGAAGAAACAAGTACTCGTGGTGGTACAGCAGAGCAACATTCTAAAGCAGGTAAACAAAGCCACAAGAATAAATAAGCCGATTGCTTAATTTCTGTTAATAAGCTACCTCTAACTCAAAATTTGAGTCAATTTTAGGCAAAATAGCCTAATAAATTCAGCAGGGTACATCATCGCCAATAAATAAGTTTTCTGAACTTATTATTTGATTCATTTCAGGTTTTACTTAAAGTAAAGCGTGGGATGAATCAAACTTTTTAGATAAAAAATCTTTAATAATTACGGCGTTATACCAATTCACTATGATGATGCACTTAATATTTATTTAATGAACCGCCAAGACGCCAAGTACGCCAAGAGAAAAGAAGCAAGTATTAAGTGCAAGTTTTCAGAGAATTGGTATTAGTAATTAGACATTTGTTCCTGAACCCATGTACGGAAAGCACGGGTTGTAGCAATCTCTCCATTTTGTTTACTTGCTTGGATAAATCGAGGTATTTCCTTTATCGCTATATATGTAAAAGTAGGACTAAATTCTACTTCTAAATACTTTTCTGCTTCTAGCTGATAAATCCTCAATACAGTGCCGTTGTAACGCCAAAATTCAGGAATTCCCATTGCAGCATAAAGCTGTAACTTGTCTATTTTAGGTTTGGAATATTCTACTTCTAATACAAGGTCTGGGGGTGGATCGGAGGCTAAATCTATATTTTCTTTATTTCTGACTAAAAATTCATTTTGGATATAGTAGCTACTATCTGGTTCTCCGCCACGCTCTAAATCATCTCTAATTAATGTGAGAGATCCACACCTTTTAATCTCTAATCCAAATTCTTCACACAATACACCAACAAACACTTCAATCAGCCGATTTGAATTTTCGTGCGCCATGAATGGAGTCATAATTTCTATTATTCCAATATCATAGGCAAGTTTAATTTTTCGGTCTGTACCCATTTCAGATAGCATAATTTTAAATGTCTGCCAACTGATGTTCTTTAGTAAGACTCTGGTTTCTGCGGCTGTGGTGGTTGTGGTAACCATAATTCGGTTTTCTTGTGTTGGCTGGGTTATAAAGCGGTAAAGTGCTGACTACAAAATCATCAAAGTTAAGGATATATACAACTATATATTGAACTATATATTTATGTTAGATCTAATCTAACGGATTATTTTGGTAGTAAAAGTTTGCTAATACAAGACCGTTATCGTTTAATTCAGTTAATTGGTAAAGGGGGATTCTGCAAAACCTACCTGGCTGTAGATGAGAATCAATTTCCCCCAGTTCCTTGTGTGGTGCAACAATTTTCACAGCGCAATCAAACACCAAAAAGCTTTATATACAAAGCACAACAGTTAAAAATACTGTGTCAGCATCCACAAATTCCATCTTTAATTGCATATTTTCAAGATGAGCAATATTGCTATTTAGTACAAGAGTTTATTGCAGGGAGTAATTTAGCAACTTTTTTAGAATCAGAAGGTGCTTGGAATGAAAATCAAATTTGGCAACTTTTAGCAGATATATTACCAGTTATCAAATTGATTCACGATCGCCAAATTATTCACTGTGATATTAAACCAGAAAATATAATTTTTACCGATTCACAAAAATTTGTCTTAGTTGATTTTGCTGCAACTCAAATTTTTAGCGCAATTAACCAGTTTCTTACTCAAGATTGTATTGGTAGTCCTGAATATATTGCACCAGAACAAACAAGGGGAAAGGCTGTTTTTGCTAGTGATTTGTACAGCTTAGGTGTGACTTGTATTCACCTGATGACCCAGATTTCACCATTTGATTTATACGATGTCGCTAATGATTGCTGGGTTTGGCAAGAGTATCTTAGCACCACGGTAAGCAACCGCCTCAGCAAAATTATTACTAAACTGCTGCATAAGTCTATTCGCGATCGCTTTCAATCGGCTGATGAAGTTATGCTAGCAATGGGAATCGATTCGCGTTCATTTCCATCTCTGGGCGCTTCCCAAGCTTCTCAACCTTTATGGGAGTGCATACACACCCTACAGGGAATTGGTAACGTAAATACGGAGATTCATTCTCTGGCTTTTAGTCCTGATGGCAAAATTTTAGCCAGTGGTGATGAGAAAATCATCAAATTATGGGATTTAAACAGCCAAAAGGTATTAACTACCCTATCAGCACATTCCCAAGCGGTAAAATCAGTTAATTTTAGTCCTGATGGCAAAATATTGGCATCTGCTAGCGACGATCGCAGTATTAAATTGTGGGATATTAGTACATCTGAGGAAATTTGCACTTTATTAGGACATTCACACGCTGTTAAATCCGTGGCTTTTAGTCCTGATGGAAAAATTCTCGCCAGTGGTAGCTGGGATAAGACTATCAAACTTTGGGATGTCAATACTGGGGAAGCGATTTCTACTCTTAACGGACATCAATTACAGGTTAATTCAGTCGCATTTAGTCCTCAAGGACAAATATTAGCTAGTGCTAGTTTCGATCGCACTGTTCGCATGTGGAAATTACTTAATAATGATGTGCTTTTAGCATCTAATAACACAACTAAAGAATTTAAAAACCGCCCAAATTGCACCTTATTAGGAATCCTTTCAGGTCATGCATGGGCGGTTTTAACAGTCGCATTTAGTCCCGATGGAAAAATTTTAGCGACGGGTAGCGACGATAACACAATAAAATTATGGCAGGTAAACACTGGTCAGGTAATTACCACACTGTTAGGCCATTCTTGGTCTGTTGTAGCAGTGGCTTTTACGATTGATGGCACAATGTTGATTAGTGCCAGTCGCGATCGCACTGTTAAACTCTGGCAAGTTAGCACAGCAAAAGAAATCGCTACTCTCTCAGGCCATGCAGATTCTGTATCTACCGTTGCTGTGAGTCAAGTTGCACAATTAATTGCTAGTGCTAGCAAGGACAAAACCATTAAATTGTGGCAACTTGCACAACAGAAAAGCTAAAGGAGAAATATCAGGCGCTACCAGTGAAGGCAACTTCGGGAAATTTCAACTGTGCTTCTGCCATTGGGCGGTTTCTGCCTTCTTCTTGCCAGTAGTTAATTACTTCTGTGGCTTTGTTGAGTAACTCAACCCGATCTAAATCGCTAATCCAGTGTTTAGACTCTAATTCCTTCTTTAACTCTTCCCAAGCATCATTTCTGGGCCAGAAGAAATATTTGGTTAAGGGACTTGTGCCTTTACCAACAACTTGATCGACTGCAAGAGCAACGTTCTCATCTAGCCAAAGAATTTTTAAAATAAACTTGGTCAATCAAACCTCCGGAAATATCCAAGCAGTACTTACTAACTTCGCGATCGCTTATTTTAACCCAATACTATGTCATATGGGTAAATAGTTATTGGGCATGGGGTATGGGGTATGAGAATTATTGGAGTACAAGCTGTTGTGTTAGAGTATCTAAATTTTGAAAAATCATTTCTCTAAAAGATAAATGGGCAAGCAATTTACAGCATATTTTAGGTAAATGAGGTACGCGCTTCGGGGCATGGCAGTGCCAATGCCCCTACAATCAACGATTATCTGTACCTCACCAACTTGCAATTCGCTGTATTTCCAATGCCCAATGCCCAATGCCCCATGCCCCAAATTATGACAAACCCAAATTCACTAAAAGCGATCGCAGTTTTTGATATTGATGGCGTGATTCGTGATGTTAGCGGTTCTTATCGGCGCGCGATCGCAGATACTGTTGAATATTTTACCAATCAAGCCTATCGTCCAACACCAATTGATATTGACCAGTTAAAATCCGAAGGGGTTTGGAATAACGATTGGGAAGCATCTCAAGAATTAACTTACCGTTATTTTGAATCTCAAGGACAGTCTCGCGCTCAAATCCAACTTGACTACAATTCTATTGTGGCTTTCTTTCAATCTCGTTATCGAGGTACTGATCCTCACAATTTTACTGGTTATATTTGCGACGAACCTTTATTATTACAATCTAGCTACTTAGAACAGCTAACACAAGCTAAGATTGCTTGGGGATTTTTTAGCGGTGCTACTCGTGGTTCTGCTAACTATATTTTAGAAAAACGCCTTGGCTTAAAGGCTCCAGTATTAATTGCGATGGAAGATGCACCAGGAAAACCAGATCCTACAGGACTGTTTGCGACTGTGGAAATATTAGAAAATGGCTCAGAAAATTTAGCACCTGTATTTTATGTTGGGGATACGGTAGCTGATATGTATACAGTCACCAAAGCACGGGATTTACAGCCACAGCGAATTTGGATTGGTGTTGGCGTTTTACCTCCTCACGTACAAGAAACAGCAGCGCGTCGCGATGCTTATGCTGAAACATTACGTCAAGCTGGTGCGGCGGTAGTTTTCAGTAATGTACAGGAATTGACTTCAGGGAAGATTGCGGAATTGTTAGGTTAGGGGTTAGAAAATGTAACTTAATATATAGAAACAAATGCGTAGGTTGGGTTGTAGCTTGCTTCCCGAAGGGTACGAAGTGAAACCCAACGATTATAAGACGGTGTTGGGTTTCGTCCCTCAATCCAACCTACATTCGCTGGTGATTGATGATAGAAATTGTAAGGAATTATGCAACAAAATTAGGGGCACAACATTGTTGTGCCCTCAAGAATGATTTGAATTGATATTAAATTTATAGTGAGGATTTCAATCCAGAAAATTAGTGTGAGGAGCGTTAAATACACAGGAGAAATTTAAATTAGGTGAATTGCATTGCCGAAAAATACTATACCGATCGCAAAAAAAGCTAAACCAGCAAAGGTAATTTTGTTGGGCAATATTGAGTAAATTTCTCTCACACTCATTAGCACGGCACATTGAGTTAAGGCAAAACCCATAACATAAATGACTAAAGGTACGATTCCTGTGTTGACAACAGATTCTACCCCAACATAACCATGTAATAAACCGGCGATCGCTCCTAATACTGAGATGACAATCCAATTCGGTTTGTTTTCTATCAGCAGTATGGCACTAAAGATAATTGTGGAAATCGCCAAGCCGATTTCTGCACCTGGTAAATTTAGATGAAATAAATTTATTACCATCCCAAAGGCTGCTGCTGCGCCAAAAGATGCAGCTATGAAAGCACCACGCAATATTGCCGCAGAGAGTAAGCCAATAGCGACAAGGCTAGCCAGACGATTTAAGTCGATTGCGGGATCGGCTATTCCCCAAAGCAAGCCTTCCCAAGAATTAGAAATAGCCGGATGTCCGTGAAATCCGCTTAAAGAAGCCAATAAGCTAATTGTAGCCAAAGATGCGATCGCCACAGCATGACGATGTTTTATCTCGTTTCCAGATGTTGATAGGTCAATTGTTAGCATCGAGTTTATAACAAATAAGTTTTTTTTGATAACTTATGCTACCCAACTGTCTCAAAAAACTAACACAATCTTTATTCTCAATATTGGGAAATACGTGAAATTACGGCAATCATCTAGACCTTAAATAATAGTTAATAGCAATTCGCTAAAATCACGCAACATATCCAAACTACTAAACCTTTAATACAGCTAGCTTTCTTAATTAAGAATGCCCTAATAGAATTGGTATAACGGTCTATGATTAGCTAAGTCAGCAGATTTCATCTTGATAGGAATTGAAATTGTAATTTCTAAGCCTTCAGGTAATATAGGCATAATCTGTAACTGACCATGATGTTGAGCAATAATCTGTCTGCTAATAGACATACCTATATTTTCACCCAGAGATTTATTGCTAAATAAAGAGTCAATTATTTTTTCTGTTGTATCTTCCTTGATTCTAAAACCATTATCAGTAATCTTAATTATTACTTGATTACTCTCTGCTACAACTGATGTATGAATACGAATTTGCGGCTTAATTGCTGACGCTTTCAAGCGAGTAATTGCATTATTGAGTATATATATAAATACTTGGTTGAGTTGCCCAGGATAACACTCGACTTTAGGTAAATTACCATAATCTTTGATTGCTTCAATATCAGCATTATCGGCTTTACCCTTTAAGCGATTTTGCAAAATTAAGAGCGAGCTATCAATACCTTCGTGAATATCAACTTCTTTGAGATTAGCTTCATCGAGGCGAGAGAAATTTCGCAACCCTAAAATGAGTTTCTGAATGCGATCGGCTCCGATTTGCATGGAAGATAAAATTTTTGGTAAGTCTTCTTTAAGAAAATTTAGGTCAATTTTTTCACTTAACTCTTGAATTTCTGCTCCCGGATTAGGATAATTTACTTCATAAAGGGAAACTAAATCTAATAAATTTGCTGTATATTCTTGAGCTAATTTAGTATTGCCATAAATAAAATTCATTGGGTTATTAATTTCATACACAATACCGCCAACTAATTGTCCTAAAGTAGACATTTTTTCTGTATGAATTAGTTGTGCTTGGGTATTTGCTAGTTCTTGCAATGCAAGTTTAAGTTGATTGTTAGCTTGTTCTAGTTGTGCTGGACTAGGTAAAGCTAGCGCTTGCGGTATTATTGGTAATAATACAATAGCAGTATAAACGGAAATAAAAGCTGTAATCGCTTTAATTAAACCAGATAACCAGTAAACAGGATGCCAAAGCGTCCATATTTCCATTAAGTGTGTTGTACCGCAGGAAATAATAAACGCGCCAAACAACAACATAATCGATTTAAAAGGTAAATCCTCTCGCTTGCGGACAAAATAAATTAGCGCCAGGGGAATGGAAAAATAAGCTAAAGCAATCAAAGAATCTGAGAGGATATGTAGCGATACTAACTCTGGTTTCCAGAGGTAGCAGTGTCCATGTGGAATAAATGCGTTATCAACAAAGAAGTTAGGTAAAAATTCCCACATAAGGATTTATTGAGTATAATTTGTCTGCTTAATTGCTTGACAAATTATACCCGCAGTCCAAAAAATTGTCTCTACTAAGTCAACCCTAACGAAGTAACTCTTCTATCTGATGTTGACTCCATAAATCTCTGTACAAACCGCGTTGCTGTACGAGTTCTAAATGGTTTCCAGTCTGCACAATTTTACCTTTATCCATGACAAAAATACGGTCAGCAGCTGCAGCAGCAGAGAGTTGGTGGGTGATAAAAACCACTGTTTTTTTATCAGTACCCGTGGATAAATTCTTGAGAATTTGTGTAGCTGTTTGATTATCTACGCTGGAGAGAGCATCATCCAAAATTAAGACGGGAGCATCTACCAACATTCCTCTAGCCAAAGCTGTGCGCTGACGCTGTCCACCAGAAAGAGTAATTCCGCGTTCGCCTACTATAGTTTCGTATTGTTGGGGAAAATTGCTGATTTCTGCGTGAATTTGCGCTTGCTGGGCTACCATTTCGATATCTGGCTGCTCTCGAATGGGGTCAGCATAGCGGATATTATTTCTAATGGTGGTACTAAAGAGAAAGCTATCTTGAGGAACATAAGCGATCGCACCGCGTAAATCTGCTAAAGCTATTTTGGTAATATCTAAATCATCCAAAAATAGCTCTCCCGATGCAATTTCTAATAAACGCGGTAGCGCATTCGCTAAAGTCGATTTCCCCGAACCAATAGCGCCGACAATGGCGACAGTTTCCCCAGGATTAATTGTAAAGTTGATGCCATTTAAAGCGGGGTTTGTAGCACCGGGATAAGTGTAACTAAAATTTTTCGCTGTTAGCTTACCTTTAACTTCACTGTTAGCTAGATGAATGACATCGCTAGCGTCTTGAATTTTTGGTTCAACTGAGAGAATCGACTCTAAGCGATCGATACTGACTTCACCGCGTTGATAAGCGCTGATAGTAAAGCCTAACAAAGCTGTGGGAAACACTAACCGTTCTACATAAATCAGTAGTGCTAAGAAATCGCCAACCGCTAGAGTTCCCGTAGAAATTCTGGTAGCGCCTAGCCAGATAATTATCAGGGAACTGATATTGGCTAAACCACCAATTAAAGGAAATAATGTGTTGCGGCTTTTGGCTAATTCCAAATTAGCTGTTAATAAATTTTCATTTTTCTGAGCAAAGGCGCGACGCTCGTTTTCTTCTTGGGCGTAAATTTTAATTAAAGCAATACCGCTTATATCTTCTTGAATGAGTTCGCTAATATCGGAAAGTTGCTCTTGTACTAGTTTTTGTTGGGTGCGCAGGCGATCGCTAAATAAATGCACCAACAAAAACATTAAAGGATATACTGCCAGAGAAGCTAAGGTCAAATCTACACTAATAGACAACATCACTGGCAGTGTTAACACATAGGCAAACAATGTATTAGCTAAACTCAGAACCGCAAAACCTAATAACCGTTTGATATTGTCTACATCGCTAGTCGCTCTACTAATTAAATCGCCAATGGTATTAGTGGCAAAGTAAGCAGGCTCTAGCTTGAGTAAATGTGTAAAAATCCTCTGTTTTAAATCAAATTCTACCTCTCGCCCTACTCCAAATAGCCAAATCCGCGAAGCCATCCGGATGAGCAACATGGCTGAACTGAGCAAGACGATAATGACTACGTAATGTAAAACTTCATTCCAGCTAAAAGTTGATGATAGTTTGTCAACGCAAGCGCGAATTAGCAAAGGAATATAAACGCCTAATCCATTGACAGTTAACAAAGCCACAATACCTAAAACAGCTTCCCGCCAATGGGGACGCATGTAAGCACCGAGTTTAGCTAGTCTTCGAGATTGTACCATTCACAAAAAGCGGGGACGCAGAGAAATGAGGACGCAAGGAATCAGCCAATGACAATTGTACAGACGCGATTCATCGCGTCTCTGACAAATGATCCTTGCAAGTAAATTTACCCTCCTTTTATTGTGGCAGAAATGATTGGGGAAAAAGGCCAGCCACCAAGACATAGCGCTTGGCCTTATAATTTTTAATTTTTAGACCTTATGATTGACGACCGCGCAAGAAGAAGTAAATTTGGTTGAGATAACTTTCCCAAGCGTTTGTTGTCACTTGCAGGGTTTCTGCACTGGGGACAAAATCTTCCAGTCGCAATCCTCTGGTTCTAATTTCTTGAGGATTTTGCAATAAGTAAGGCGGAACTTTTATACCCAGTGAATTCATCGCGATGACATCGGAGACATTAGCGTTTGCTTGGGGAAGCGAAGCCACTAAAGTCTCGGATGTGGGAGCCAGTTGATAACCAGCAGCCAATCTGACATTTTCAACAGGGTAATTTGCTGTTGTGGCTATTGGCGATCGCACCAAGAAATAAGCGATCGCAGGTGTACTAGCTAACAATAAAATTGTCAGCGCCCAACCTAGTAAATATCCTCCTGGCTTATCTATCCCACCCCCCTTGATTCTTTGGGCAGCAAAAATTAACATCAACACCGATGCTCCCAGTGGTTTGAGTGGGAATGATATCAATCTCCACAAAGAAGCTACTGCTGGTTCGTTAGGATTAATGAAGGCCAGCGCTAGGACGATCAACATAATAACTATGACTAATCGTCCAACAAAACTTCCTGTTGGATAAAATCTTTGGAAAAAAGAGTATACAACAGTGCCAATTAACAGCCACAGTAATACCCGGCTTAGGAGTAGAAACATAGTAAATTAACTCTCAAATTTTCCGATGCGGTGAACTATTGCTTTAGATTCGGTTTCCCGGTATAAAGCAAAATGCGAATCCTGAAGGGTTAGCCTTGAGGTTTCGGGCAGCGGATTTATTTTCTCGTCAAATTGTAATCGTACTGTTACCTGACTTAAAATACCTCATACCTCACACCCAAAGACTACCGTCGTAGTGATTTTAGTGCAATTTCCTGACACTGCGACTATTATTTAAAATTTTTCAGATGAGTAATGTAGCACCAGTAAATTAAATTAATTGAGTAGTTATAACTCAACAGGTACAAATATGTCGTCTACAAAACCGAAAATTTTAGTAACCGGAGGAGCTGGGTATATTGGCTCTCATACAGTTCTAGCCTTGAAGCGAGCGGGTTATGAGGTAGTTATCCTCGATAATTTGGTGTACGGACATCGTGACTTAGTAGAGCAAGCTCTGCAAGTGGAATTAGTAGTTGGTGACACTGCCGATCGCCCAATGCTCGATCAATTATTTCAAACTCACCAGTTTGATGCTGTCATGCACTTCTCTGCTTATGCCTACGTAGGCGAATCAGTGACAGATCCAGCAAAATACTACCGCAACAATGTTGTGGGTACTCTGGTGCTGTTAGAAGCTATGCTGGCAGCTTCCATTAAGAAATTTGTATTTTCCTCAACTTGTGCAACTTACGGTGTACCGGATGTTGTCCCCATTCCCGAAAATCATCCCCAAAATCCGATTAACCCTTACGGCGCTAGTAAGTTAATGGTCGAGCGGATTCTCTCAGATTTCGATGTTGCCTATGGTTTAAAATCAGTGCGTTTCCGCTACTTTAACGCTGCCGGAGCCGATCCCACTGGTTTACTCGGTGAAGATCACAATCCAGAAACCCATTTAATCCCCTTAATCTTGCTAACAGCGTTAGGTAAGCGCGAATCTATTTCGATTTTTGGTACTGATTATGCGACACCCGATGGTACTTGTATTCGAGATTATATTCACGTGAGCGACTTAGCCGATGCGCATATTTCTGGATTAGAGTACTTATTACAAGGCGGTAATAGCGAAGTTTTCAACCTTGGTAATGCTTTAGGTTTCTCTGTCAGAGAAGTCATTGCGGCGGCTGAGGCAGTAACAGGATTAAATATACCCGTCACCGAATGCGATCGCCGTGCTGGAGATCCACCTTCTTTGATTGGTAGCGCTGAGAAAGCCAGAGAAATTCTCGGTTGGCAACCCAAATACCCCGGTATCAAAGAGATTGTCCAACACGCCTGGGATTGGCATCAGAAGAGGCATAAATAAGGGCATGGGGCATTGGGCAATTCAATTTTGGATTTTGGATTTTGGATTTTAGATTTAGATTAGAATCCAAAATCGCAAATCTAAAATTCTTTGTCTTCCTTGTCCCCCTTGTCTTCCTTGTCCCCCTTGTCCCCCTTCCTAGCCCCTACCCCTTCCGCCTTTGCATTACAGCTAACACAATCCCTACGCTGGCAAAAATGCCGGCGGCGATCGCCCACAATGAAAATGATGAAGATTGAGGCTGGTCTACATCTTTATCATTTTCTTTGTTGACTTCTGGTAAGCTTTGTGATATATTATCCGCACTTGCAGCAACGGTAACATCAAACTTTAACTCAAAGGGTGAAAAATTCCCGCCAGCTATGGGTTTACCTTTCAGTACTAGCTGATAGGCTCCGGGTTTGGGAAATGTAATCTCTGCGCCTGGTGTCCCTTGATACTTGTCGGCGGTGATGGCTTGCAAGGAAGGTTCTAATAGTGGCGGTTCTCCGGCTGTGTGGGGTTGGGCGTAAACTGCTAATTGACAATTACAATCTTTGAGAGCGATCGCTTTTCCACCTTTACGAGTGAGTGTAAACCAAGCTTGTGCAGGTTTACCAGCTTGAGGATTATCATTCGGTTCAATATGGAGGGTAGCACCAACATCTGCGGCAATTTTGACTGTATGGGCAGAGGTAGAGCTAGGATAATTTACTGCTAGGAGTAATAAAAAAACTACAGGTATACCAAATTTAGCGCGACTTACTGGGCGGAACATAAAATTTAGCTATGGACAACCTTGACCAAACGTAGCGCGATCGCACCAACAACACACAGAGGGTGAAAAAACCCAATAGTGCGGCGGCTAATTTATTCCCCTCATTTAATGGCGAAGAACCCAAGTAATGGGAACCCATAACGATCGCATGAATCACAACCAAAAGTAAAGCAGGTACGCTTAATAAATGAATCTGTCGCCAACGCTTACCTAAAAATTTTTGCCAGAAATCAAAACTAGTTAAAGCAGCAGGAGTCATTAAGATTAATGCTACAGCACCAGCGCCCATACTCCATTGAAACTCTGGTCGCAGAAACCAAAAGGCAGCAAAATCCCATTCTAAGGAATGTTCTATCATGTGGAGAGTATGGGCTAACGATAACACAAAAGCTCCCACACCCAAAGCTCGACGATAACGCAAAGGTGCAGCCCAAATTCCACTAATGGGGCGAGCGATTAGGGCTAAAATTAAGCAGAATAAGGCGGCGTGTCCGGTGTAATCGACCATTGTATCGCCAGTTCGCAACACAGTAATAGCTCCAATGGCGAGAGTTACCCAACCACCCAAGCGGAACAATTGACTGCGCCGATCTTGACTGACTAGGGAAGCTGAAACACCCACACCTAACATAATTGGTAAGGTTCCCAGTCCAAAAGCAAGCATAGTTACCGCACCTATCCATAAATTACCAGTTTCCGCAGCTTTTATTTGGGCAGCATATAAGAACCCACAAGGCATTAAACCCCAAGTCATCCCTAACAATGCGGGTGTCCACCATTTGCTTTGTAAGGAAATGTTGACCATTTCTTTACTGAGAAGATTGTGTAATTTTCCTTGTAATAAGGGGTGTAAAACAGGGATTTTCGGCAGTAAATCGGGTTTTATTTGACCTAAACCAAACCAAATCAATAATAAACCTGTGAGAATGGCAATCCAACGCCGTAAATCGCTACCAATACCTGCTAACTGTCCCCCTTGGATTAAGGCTGAACCTAATGCACCAATCCCTGCACCAACTAGGGTATAGCTCAACATCCGCCCTAAGTTCAGTAAGATGTGAAATTTTAATTGCTGTCGCCAATCACGGGTTTGTTGTTGGCGCGGTAACGCAAATGCCATTGTTAAAGGGCCGCACATGCCAAAACAATGCCCAAAACTACCCAAAAACCCCAGGATTGTCATGAGTAATAAATCGATCATAGATAAATTCCTGAGTCCTTGGTGCTGAGTTTTGGATTAAAAAAGGTAAAAATAGTTTGCTTTTATAGTGCGGAACTTTACGGGAAATTAGTCACTCTGTCAAAAGACTAGCTGTCAAACTTGCTGTTTGCGCTATTTTTAAGTCTGAGATGCATAAGAGCGATCGCATGAAAAAATGGATATGGCTGGCGCTGTTACTCCTAGTGGTAGTTGTGGTTGTTGGTACTAGAGGTACTGCCAATAATCAGTTATTAAAACAGCCTCCTTCACCGATAATTGCACAGAGTAGACCTAATCAAAATACCCCATCGGAGTTACCTGTACCAATAGCTAAAGATTTGCAGGTGTCGCCACAAAATTTATTTACCCATATTCAAAAGCTTAATTTTCAGCGTTATACCAAGGATGAGCGATCGCGTACTCGTACTTATATTACAACTGAACTGCAAAAATTCGGCTGGAAACCCCAATTACAAAAGTTTCCTAACGGTGTAAATATCTTTGCTGAACGCCAAGGAACAGACAAACAAGCTGGTGCAATTTTAGTAGGTGCCCATTATGATACCGTTGCTGGTTCTCCTGGGGCTGATGATAACGCCAGTGGATTAGCTGTGATGCTGGAAGTTGCTAGAGTTCTTGGTGCTACTGCTACTCCTAGAACATTACAGCTAGCATTTTTTGATTTAGAAGAAGCCGGACTTTTGGGTAGTAAAGCTTTTGTCAGCCAAAAAGCCAGGTTAAAAAATTTGCAGGGTGCGATCGTTATGGATATGGTAGGTTATGCCTGTTACACAGTCGGTTGTCAGCAGTACCCTACAGGATTACCAGTGAAACCACCCAGCGATCAAGGTGACTTTTTAGTAGTAGTAGGCGATACAGAACATTTACCTTTGCTGAATGCTTTTGAAAATTTCCAGTCTCATCCAGCGACAGCCTTAAATAAAAATGATGCCAATTTCCCAGCAGTTTTAACATTACCTATACCTTTAAAAGGATTATTAGCACCAGATACCCTACGCAGCGATCATGCACCATTTTGGTATCAAGATATAGGTGCTGTATTAGTCACAGATACGGCTAATTTACGTAATGCTAATTATCATCAACCTAGCGATTTACCAAAAACAATTGACCGTAATTTTTTTATAGGTTCAGCCCAAATTGTTCTCAATACTACGCATAAATTGTTAGAAAATGCAACGGATGGGTAGGGATTTTTCTGCCACCCCATATCACGAGTGTTATTTATATATTCAAACTTTTCTCGCTTGCCCGACAGATCGCCCGCAGGCTATAAGCCACTGGCTCACGCTACAAAGCCTGCCTTTGCAGGCTTGTTTCGGTTAGCCCCACCCTTGATTGCAAGGCGGGCTATGAGTTTCGCGTTTAGGAAACTTAGGAAAGCCACTATTGAGTTAAGAATAGCCGCTACTGAGTTGAGAATAGCCGCTATTGAGTTAAGAATAGCCGCTACTGAGTTGAGAATAGCCGCTATTGAGTTGAGGAAAGCCACTATTGAGTTGAGGAAAGCCGCTATTGAGTTGAGGAAAGCCACTATTGAGTTGAGGAAAGCCACTATTGAGTTGAGGAAAGCCGCTATTGAGTTGAGGAAAGCCGCTATTGAGTTGAGGAAAGCCACTATTGAGTTGAGGATAGTGGCTTTTGTTGTTGGTTAGGAGTCGTGTAAAAGTAAGTTGAACAATTTAATTTTTGTAGTGCGGGCAGCGTTCGACTGAGCGCTCACGCCGAAGTCTTGCCCGCGCGAGCAAGATGCTCGCACTACTTATTTTTACTTGATTCCTTAGCGAGTTTGCGATGCCTACGGCGGGCTTCGCCTACGCAAATGAATAAGTAGTTACACAAAATTAATTACCTTAAGCTAAAAGCTATATACGGCGCGTGTTGTGCAAAACCCTCTCGCCCTCATCCGCTAACCCCTTCTCCCCCAGTCCAAGGGGAATCAATACTGCTCGGTTAAGCTCAAAAACCTTAACCCGCGTAGGTTGGGGAGCCACTGCGTTGGACGGGTTTTCCGGCTTGTTCGCCGGAGGCGTTCCCGCAGGGTAGCAAGTGGCGTTTGAGGAACGTAGACGCGGAGCGGCTTCCCGCAGGGTAACCCAACATTTGGGTAGCTCTGTTGGGTTTCGCAGAGCCTCAACCCAACCTACAATTTTCCTTAACCGAGCAGTATTGCAAGGGGAATTAAATCTCTTGCTCCCTTCTCCCGGTGGGAGAGGGGTTGGGGGTGAGGGCAAAAACCTTGCTACAAAGACGGTTTCACCTTAAGTTGACACCAATGGCGAGACGCCCATTCCCAAGAGTTTTATTAATGCACCATTTTAGCCTTGCCACGCCACTACAAGCTGAAAATTGTTTAAATATCAGCCGAAGGTTCTAACAACTGAACAGTAGTTTGCGGTGTTACTTTGACTGTGACTTTTTTATTAAAAGTCAGTCCGGTTTCACCTTTGTCAATCTGAATTGTGTCTCCAGAAATAAAGCTATTTTCTAGTAATTTAGTAGCGATGGGGTTTTCAATTTCCCGTTGAATTGCGCGTTTTAGAGGACGCGCGCCATAAACGGGATCGTAACCTGTTTCTACTAAATAGTCGCAAGCAGCAGCAGAGATTTCAAAGGATATTTTTTGCTCTTTCAGGAGATTTTCTACACGTTTCAGTTGAATGTAGATAATATTGCGCATTTCAGAACGGCTGAGGGTATGGAAGATCACAGGTTCATCCACACGATTGACAAATTCTGGGCGGAAGTGCGATCGCAAAGCGTCGGTTACCCGATTGCGCATCATTTCATACTTGGAGTCATCACCAGAGACATCTAATATATATTCGCTACCGATGTTACTGGTCATCACAATCACAGTGTTGCGAAAATCTACTGTCCTACCTTGAGAATCAGTAATTCTCCCATCATCCAATACTTGCAATAAAATATTGAATACATCGGGGTGAGCTTTTTCGACTTCATCCAATAGCACCACAGAGTAAGGATGACGGCGCACAGCTTCGGAAAGTTGACCGCCTTCTTCATAGCCAACATACCCTGGAGGCGCACCTACCAACCGAGAAACCGAGTGCTTTTCCATATACTCGGACATATCCAAGCGAATTAAAGCATCGTCAGAATCGAAGAGAAACTGCGCTAAAGCGCGGGCAAGTTCGGTTTTACCTACCCCTGTAGGCCCCATAAACAAAAATGAACCAATCGGGCGGCTGGGATCTTTCATCCCCGCCCTCGCGCGACGAATGGCTGCTGATACTGCTGATACTGCTTCTTGTTGTCCAATTACTCGTTGATGTAAATGATGTTCAAGTTGCAGTAATTTCTGTCTTTCTGACTCCATCAGGCGATTTACGGGAATTCCTGTCCATTTAGCAACAATTTCCGCAATATCGGCTTCTGTAACTTGCTCTCGCAGCAGGGTAGCGCCTGTACTTTGAATTTTTAACAATTGTGCTTCTTTGGCTTCGCGATCGCGCTGTACTCCTTCTAATTTGCCATACTTCAATTGAGCAGCTTTATTTAGGTCATAATCCCGTTCTGCTTGCTCAATTTGCACCCGTAAAGCGTCTTCTTCTTTCTTTAAAGCACTAATCGCTTCCAATAGCTGTTTTTCACCTTGCCATTGATCGTTAAATTTTTGCTGTTTAACTGTCAAGGTGCTAATTTCTTCCTCAATTCGCTGCAAACGTTCCTTAGTTTGCGGCGTACCTTTATCTTCCCCAGCTAATGACAGCTTTTCCATTTCTAGCTGCATCAGGCGACGGTCGATAGTTTCCAGTTCCGCCGGTTTGGAGGTAATCTCCATTTTCAACTGGGCGGCGGCTTCATCTACTAAGTCAATGGCTTTATCGGGTAAAAAGCGGTCAGAAATATAACGCGCTGATAAAGTAGCTGCGGCTACTAAGGCGGAATCGGAAATTTTGACGTTGTGATGCACTTCATAACGTTCTTTCAAACCCCGCAAGATGGAAATTGTATTTTCTACAGTGGGTTGATCGACAAATACCTGCTGAAACCGCCGTTCTAAAGCTGCGTCTTTCTCAATGTGTTTGCGGAACTCATCTAAAGTAGTCGCGCCAATACAACGCAACTCACCCCGCGCCAGCATAGGTTTCAGTAAATTCCCTGCATCCATTGACCCTTGTTGATTGGAACCAGCACCCACAACGGTATGCAGTTCATCAATAAATAAAACAATTTGCCCGTTTGATTCCGTAACTTCCCGGAGAACTGCTTTTAATCGGTCTTCAAATTCACCTCGGTATTTGGCACCAGCAATTAAACTACCAATATCGAGAGAAATTAGCTGACGGTTTTTTAGCGATTCGGGAACGTCACCGTTTACCATGCGTTGGGCTAAAGCTTCCGCGATCGCAGTTTTCCCAACTCCCGGTTCGCCAATTAATACGGGATTATTCTTACTACGGCGCGATAATACCTGAATTACCCGGCGAATCTCATCATCTCGTCCAATTACAGGGTCAAGCTTGCCTAATTTTGCCTGTTCTGTTAAATCTCTGCCAAATTTTTGCAAAGCTTCATAGCGAGACTCTGGGTTTTGATCCGTCACCTTTTGACTACCACGCACAGTTTTCGTCACCGCTTCTAGCTTACTAATATCTAAATTAAAGCCTTTCAGGAGTCGCCGCCCAATTCGCTCATCCTCTGCAAAAGCCAGCAATATATGTTCTACAGAAATAAAGCCATCTTTCATCCTGACGCGATTTTCTTCAGCGCGATCGAGGAGAACATCTAAACTACGTCCTAAGTACAGTTGATCGCTTTTACCCACTCTCGGTTGTTTTTTGGTAAAAGCTTCTAGTTGCTCTTGCAAGCGAATCGGATCGACCTCAGAGCGGGCGAGAATACGTATTGCTAAACTAGTAGGTTCTTCTAACAGAGCAATAATTAAATGTTCAACATCTAATTGCTGTTGTTGATAAGCACGAACTATATCCTGAGATTTCACAATTGCTTCCCAGGCTTTATCAGTAAATTTATTGGGATCTGTAGGTTGCATCTTGAGAATTTTCTGGTGGAGATTTCAAATTTAAGAGCCACTGTCAGGTTGACTTGACTGACATTTGGTGGCGAATTTTACTGTATAAATTGGCGATTAGGGAGGAATAAACGCACAAAAAGCGCAATATATAGCGATGTTCTGACTGCCTGAGAAAAGGGTTTAGGGGTTAGGGTTTTGGATTGAATGCAAAGGAAAAGCTTTATCTCCTAATACCAATTCAACAAGAAGATGCATATAATCTAGCCTGCGAAGGCAGGCTTTGTAATTCTAGCCCCAGGCTTACAGCCTGAGGGCGTTATGTGCAGCCGCACATAAAATTGGTATAACTTCATATCCAATATCGAAACATTATTGCCATGTATTAGCTTGTATCTGAAGTTGCAATTTCAACTTAGTAATTGATTGTAGTGCAACACATTACCTATTTTGTGAGATCTGCCTATAAGTCATGCTATCGCATAGAGTTGAGCTTTCTCACCGCATCTAGCCACTGCTGAGTAGACTCAGGAAAATCACAAAAGGCATTTACAGTGAATTAGTTAATCAATTTTCAGATGAGGTTGTTAACAGCTAAATCTTTGAGTTCCATAACATAGAGATACTTCAACAAACAGCTATTTGTGGTATGAGTTTGTTTGGAGAAGTACGAAGTAATCGAAATTACTTCTCTACAATTTTGGGCGATCGCGATCGCAATGCCTGAGTCATCGAGTCTTGACTGAAAATCCGATAACTCGGAAAATTAATCTTTAGCCCCAGGCAATGCTTCGCGCTAAACTGGACGAGCCTAATTATTTTGTGATAATTACTGCGCTACCAGTGTTTGTGATTCCTGTTTTTTCTCCTGTCCCTGAGTACCCAATTGAATCAGTTCTACTTTATACCCATCTGGATCTTCTACAAATGCAATGACGGTAGTACCGTGTTTCATTGGGCCGGGTTCCCGCACTACCTTACCGCCACGTTTTTTGATTTCTTCACAGGTGCCGTAAATGTCATCTACACCAAGGGCAATATGACCGTAGGCATCACCTAAATTGTATTTTTCCACCCCCCAGTTGTAAGTTAGTTCGAGAACCGTATGGTCACTTTCGTCACCATAGCCGACAAAAGCTAGCGTAAATTTCCCATCTGGATAATCTTTTCGTCGTAATAATTTCATTCCCAGGACTTCGCTGTAGAATTTCAAAGACTCTTCAAGATTGCCCACCCGTAGCATTGTATGAAGTAAGCGCATCATTAACTCCTGATTAGTTCTTTACCGATTTTAATTTGCTACGCAGGGAGAAGGGGGACAAGGGAAGGGGGACAAGGGGGACAAGGAAGACAATTGTAGAGACGCGATTCATCGCGTCTGCCCCATGCCCAATACCCAATTGTCAATCAGTTGACGTAATCACCGGAAATATTCTTTAATCTCAGCCTACAGCGTCACGTAAACGCCTATGCTAGCGATTGGGTAAATGACTGACTGTACTGTTGGCGATTGTTAAGCGATCGCATTTCTAAACAAGGAAACAAAGGATCAACCACACATGAGTACAATTTTAGATTCTGCCATTGAGGCAATTGTTGCCCGTGAAATTCTCGACTCGCGGGGTAGACCTACAGTTGAAGCAGAAGTACATTTGCTCAACGGTGCTGTAGGATTGGCACAAGTTCCTAGTGGAGCCTCTACCGGCACTTTTGAAGCCCACGAACTCCGGGATCAGGATAAGAGCCGTTATGGTGGAAAAGGCGTACTCAAAGCAGTACAAAACGTCCAAGAAGTACTAGCACCAAAGTTATTAAACTTGGATGTCCTAAACCAAGAACTCCTCGACCGCACAATGATCGCCCTCGATGGTTCTGCCAACAAAGCTAATTTAGGTGCAAACGCAATTTTGGCAGTTTCTCTCGCCGCCGCCAAAGCTGGCGCTGAATCACTAGGAATTCCCTTATATCGCTATTTGGGCGGGCCTTTAGCGAATTTGTTGCCAGTACCATTGATGAACGTGATTAACGGTGGTGCCCACGCAGCAAACAACGTAGATTTTCAAGAGTTTATGATTGTCCCAGTTGGCGCTTCTTCTTTCAAAGAAGCTTTGCGCTGGGGTGCGGAAGTATTTGCAACCCTGAGCGAGGTATTGGATGAAAAGGGTTTACTAACTGGTGTGGGCGATGAAGGCGGCTTTGCACCAAACTTAGAATCGAATCAGGTAGCCTTGGAATTGCTAGTTGCTGCTATTGAAAAAGCAGGTTACAAACCCGGAGAACAAGTAGCCTTAGCCTTAGATGTAGCCGCTAGCGAATTTTACAAAAATGGGCAGTATGTTTACGATGGTAAACCCCACGCACCCACAGAATTTATTGACTATTTAGCCCAGTTAGTTAGCCAATACCCCATTGTCTCCATTGAAGACGGCTTACATGAAGAAGATTGGCAGAGTTGGCAATTGCTCACCCAGAAGTTAGGTTCCCAGGTGCAATTAGTTGGCGATGACTTATTTGTAACTAACGCTACCCGCTTGCAAAAAGGTATTGAACAAAAAGCTGGCAACGCCATTTTGATTAAACTCAATCAAATTGGTTCTTTGACCGAGACTTTAGAAACAATTGACCTCGCTACCCGCAACGGTTTCCGCTCAGTAATTAGCCATAGATCTGGCGAAACTGAAGACACCACCATCGCGGATTTAGCTGTTGCTACCCGTGCAGGTCAAATTAAAACAGGTTCTTTATGTCGTAGCGAAAGAGTCGCCAAATACAACCGCTTGCTGCGCATTGAAGATGAATTAGGCGATCGCGCCCTGTATGCCGGTGCAATTGGCTTAGGGCCGAAGTAGGGACTAGGGGCAGGGAGAATTTTAGATTTTAGATTTGCGATTTTGGATTCCAATCTAAAATCTAAAATCCAAAATCCAAAATTTTTTTCAATGCCCAATGCCCCATGCCCCATTACGGATAAAACCCCAACTTAGGTAACCCTAAGGTTTCATCCCAACCCATCATGATGTTTAAACACTGAATCGCTTGACCCGCTTGCCCTTTAATTAGGTTATCGATTGCTGACATCACAATCACGCGCCTGGTACGCGGGTCAACTTCTATACCGATATAGCAAAGATTGCTCCCGCTTGCCCACTTGGTCTGCGGATAGACGCCGCTTTCACAGACTTTGACCCAAGGAGCATTACGGTAAAAGGCATTATAAATTGTTACCATATCATCCCTGACAAGACCGGGATCGCGGAGTGTGGCATATACAGTAGCCAAAATCCCCCGCACCATTGGGATGAGATGGGGTGTAAATTGAACTGTGAGTTCGTGTCCAGCCAATTCGCTACAAATTTGCTCAATTTCTGGGGTATGGCGGTGTCGCGCAACTCCGTATGCAGCGAGGGAGTTGTCTGCCTCAGCTAAGAGCATATTAATTTTCGCTTGTCGCCCCCCGCCAGATGTACCAGATTTAGCGTCAATAATGGCGGTTTCGGGCATAATTAAGCCCTGCTTTAAGAGTGGTGAAAGCGCTAGAAGACTAGCTGTGGGATAGCAACCAGGACATCCTACTAACTGCGCTTCGGCAATGCGATCGCGATAAAGTTCTGGTAATCCGTAGACTGCTGAAGCGGCTACTTTTTGATCGCTTCTTTCGGTACCATACCAAGTGGTATAGGTTGCCAAATTTGTAAATCGATAATCAGCACTGAGATCCAGTACTTTAATGCCTTTTTCTATCAGTTTTGGCGTAATTTGGCAAGCCAGACCATTTGGTAAAGATAAAAATACTGCTTCACAGCGCTGGGCGATAATTTCTGCATCTACCGCTTCGATTGGCAGGTTAACTGCATGAGCCAGATGGGGGTAGAGATCTGCAAAGGGTTTACCTGCGCTACTCTCACCGCCTAAATAAACTAGTTCGAGTTCTGGATGATCCATTAGTAATCGAACTAACTGTACTCCGCCATAGCCTGACGCGCCAACAATCCCAACTGGTACGCGTCCATTTTTGCCCATAATGATGAAATCCTTATCCGCTTTTGTTTAAATCAGTTCTTAGCTATCAACATATCAGCGACCAGATACGCAACGCGCAATAGCCACAGAATTGAGCCAGGGTATAGATGGCTGCAATCTTAATAGCAATGAGATTCTATGGTCTCACCAAAAGTCAGTTTTTGCGTTTTTTCTTCCCAGGGGTGGGAGTAGCAACTGCTTGCTGACTTCAGTACATAACAAATCAAACCTTGTGAAAATGTCATATTCACAATCCCACACCTTTTCTTAATGGTATGAGCTTGACAGTATACTGCCGTTAAAGGCGTATTGCTGCTGCATTTGAGTAATAAACCTTAATTTTAAAGCAGAAATTCTGGTCATCAGAAAAATGGGTAGAAACCCCGTCCTTGAAGGACGGCTTTACATAGAGGGTGGTAAAATAGAGATGGTCAATGACCCATCCGCGACGATGGAGACATAAACCCTAACACCAAAGTTGGCGATACTTCGCAACGGGGAAGAAAAATCGGTAGACCGGGAAAAGAGGAAGGGGCAATGGACAGTCCAACCCTGGAATCAAAATATATCAGAAATTTCTGTTTGAGATTTCGATACATGAGAACCGCAGGGCTTGCGGGGATAGTCTGTGGAGCGAACATAAGACCAAAACTCCTTGTGGGTGGAGGCAGTTGCTATGAAACAGAAACCTAAATCGTGAGAATTAGTTTTCACCGCGCCTTTAGGTCGGTGAGGATGTCAAGATATCAATTCATTGCCAATGTACGCCTATGCCTATTAAACGAGTTACAATCTAAAAGAGGAAATTGTAAAAAAAATTTACTTTTGGTAGCTGGAATTACTCTGTGTCAAAGCCTAAGACTAAACAGCAGTCACAAGCAACTTCTTTAAACTCTAGCGATCAGAGCAATGGAATCGCTCCGCTAGAGCAAACGCTCGATCGCTCGCCTGAGTCAGAAAATGATGGCGTAGAGTCAGCTGATAACGGTAATAGTTCACCATTTAAGTTTGATTCCATTGATGCGGCTTTAGCGGATTTAAAAGCCGGTCGGGTCATCGTCGTGGTAGATGACGAAAATCGCGAAAATGAAGGCGACTTAATTTGTGCAGCCCAATTTGCGACACCCGACATGATTAATTTTATGGCGGTGGAAGCTAGGGGATTGATTTGTCTGGCAATGACAGGCGATCGCCTGGATGAACTAGACTTACCGTTAATGGTGACCAATATTACCGACACCAACCAGACAGCTTTTACCGTCAGCATTGACGCTGGGCCGCACTTGGGCGTTAGTACCGGAATCTCCGCCGACGATCGCGCCCGGACTATCCAGGTAGCCCTGAATCCAGCCACAAAGCCTTTAGATTTACGTCGTCCCGGTCATATTTTCCCGATTCGGGCTAAAGAGGGTGGTGTACTAAAACGCGCAGGACATACAGAAGCGGCTGTAGACTTATCTCGATTAGCAGGGTTATATCCGGCTGGGGTCATTTGTGAAATTCAAAACCCCGACGGTTCAATGGCGCGGTTACCCCAGCTAATTGAGTATGCTCGCAGTCACAATCTAAAAATTATTAGTATTGCTGATTTAATTAGTTATCGCCTCCAGCACGATCGCTTAGTTACCCGCGAAAGCATTGCTGAGTTACCTACCCAGTTCGGTCACTTCAAAATCTACGCTTACCGCCACACCCTAGATAACTGCGAACATGTAGCCATTGTCAAGGGCGATCCCGCCACCTTCAAAGACCAAGAAGTGATGGTCAGGATGCACTCAGAATGTTTAACTGGCGACGCTTTAGGTTCTTTGCGTTGCGACTGTCGAATGCAACTGCAAGCCGCATTAAAGATGATTGAAGTGGCTGGGCAAGGTGTTGTCGTATACCTGCGTCAAGAAGGGCGAGGAATTGGTTTAATTAACAAACTCAAAGCCTATTCCTTACAAGATATGGGTTTGGATACAGTAGAAGCCAACGAGCGCTTAGGATTTGCGGCTGACCTGCGCGATTATGGTATGGGTGCGCAAATGCTCATGGATTTGGGTATCAAAAAAATTCGTTTGATTACCAATAATCCCCGAAAAATTGCGGGGGTTAAAGGCTATGGTTTGGAAGTAGTCGATCGCGTTCCGTTATTGATTGAGGCGAATGACTACAATTCGTACTACCTAGCCACCAAAGCACAAAAACTAGGTCACATGCTGCTGCAAACTTATTTAGTCACAGTAGCAATTCATTGGCAAGACGATCCCGAATCGGTGACGCAACGCTATGAACGCCTAGAAAAAATTCGGAATTTGGTGAAAAATCATCACCTATTGCTACAAGAAGAAGCGCGACCATTAGCGATCGCTCTTTTTGATAAACCATCCTTAACAGTACACTTAGGTTTTGACCAACCGAAAGTAGCTGCTAGCGATTGGTATCAGCAAAGAAATCATCCTTACCTCCAAGCGATCGCCCAAATTCTCGACCATTTAGTCAGTTTACCGGAAATTCAAAAACTCGAATTTCTGATTTCAGTCGGTAACGATCCGCTAACGAACCTACAAGTTCAACTAGATCGCCAGACCTTTACAGATGGTACATTACCCTCGGCAATTTGCGATCGCTTAGAAACTCAGCAAATCTACAGCTTTAGTAATTCGTAATTCGTAATTCGTAATTCGTAATTCGTAATTATTAAATACAAGATGCTGAAAGATGGAATAATTCAGGTATTTCAAGTCTATTAATTTTCACTCATCAAATCAGACATTTTTAACCTGAATAAAAATTCTCCTCCTATCTCTGTGTTCTCTGCGCCTCCGTGGTTCAATAAAATCTCTTGTCTAATAATTACGAATTATCAATTACGAAATACTTTGTCGGTAATTATGAAGTAAATAGAAAAACTTATTAAAATCAAAACTGAGCGGGTCAACTCTTTGACCCGAACGGTCTACATCTCGATGAGTTGTAATGCGATCGTCAGGAACTTGACTTTGGGCAATTAACCAAGCCAGAGAATAATATTGTCCATCAGTATAGCCACTATGCGATTGAATGCGATTATTCCCCCAAGCTTCCGGCGGTGTTTCCAACGAAACATGATAGGCAAAATTATTTACCGATGGTGGTAAATTCGGGTTAGTTTTCACAGTTTCCAAACCATTAGCCCCCTGAAATACCGAATTACCTGCACCAAAAGCCCGCTTTTCTGGTGGAATGAGATAAACCACCGTTCCATCTCGCCTAATTAAAGTGTGATAACTCGCTTGGATATTTTCATTATCATGAGGTGTTTGAAAAAAGTTAATCGCGCTCGATGCAGAATTACTCGTTTCATGTAACACTATAATCGGCTGATTGCGTAATACTGCACCATAAATATCTTTGGCGTATCTTTCACCGTAGTTAGTTGGATTTACAGGTCGAACTTCATACCGAGGTTTGTATTTAGCAAAAGCCGCCGTTGTTTTATACCTAGCTAAAGGCGGACTTTTTTTCACCCGTGATTTCAGCAACTCCTTTTGAGATTTACTTTCCTGAGTCTTCGCTGATTGTAATTGTGCTTTGGGATACTCGCTCCAGGATGTAATCTCTGACATCGCGGTTGCATTATTTGTCTGTGGTTTAGTGGATTTTCCAGCAAACAGCGCCAAAATTAGAGTGGCGAACAATAGGCAAATTAGCATAACCTTAGTCGCCCATTCTCTAAATCTCATTTTTTTATACTTATAAAACAGCTATTGTAATTTTAATATCTTGAATTTCTTGAAAACTAGGTTACTAGTATACTTATCAAACTTCTGTAATTTTGTTAAGCCAGCCTGATATTGTTTGTGAGTCAAGATTTGAGAGAGTGGCTGAGTACAGCTTTGCATAAAATCGTGGCTAATTGAGGATGGAAATTTAAACTTTAAACGCATAGGCGCTTCGCCTTCCCGCAGGGTAGGTGCGCAAAGGTAAGCGCGGAGGTACGCAGAGAATGAGGTAAGAGTTAATGAAATGTTGTATTTAGAACACTAATTGCTCAACTAATAGAAAAGCTAAAGCCGCACTTCCTAGAGGAACTGTTAAATTATCAATACCTAAAAGGGAAAAGGCTTCTAAAGCTGTAGCTACAATCGCCACTAACAGAGATATTACCCAAGTTTGCCAAATATTCCCTTGAACGCCGAGCAAAATTAAACTGCTGACGAGGTAACTAACCAGAGTCATCGTCAAAGAACCTTCCCAGCTTTTTTGTACGCCAAAAACCTTATACTTATTTTTACCAAAGCGCTGACCGATTAAAGCTGCTAGTCCATCTCCCCATGTCATTACCAAAATACCTAATGCTGCGTAATGGGGTTGTTGCAAATACCAAAAGCAAGCAATGAGAACGCCAAAACTAACAGCGTAGAAAAATGTCCCTAGACTTTGACGCCCAACACTATTAATTCCTGGGAGAATCGGCAAACGGTAGGACAATAAGGTTACGGCGCTGGCTAAAATTGAAGCTGTAATGCCAAGACTAGCCGGAATATTTAACCACCAAGCCAGTAAAATCACATTACCAGTGCCAATATGCACTATCTTGCGGACAATTTCTGGATCTTTATGGGCGAGGCGATTAACTGTCCAGGCGATCGCTAAAATAAATACTACCCAAACCGCAACGATCGCAATTTGTAGCCATAAAGGAGAAATTGAGTCTAAAGCAGGAAAAGTATTCACCAAAGATATTACTAGCAAGAAAAATTTCGTTCTTTATTTCTACTTTATTAGATTTGGTTGCCACTATGAAAATAATATTGATTTGGCTGATTCAGGGTTACAGAATGTTTATTTCACCCCTATTTCCCCCAACCTGTCGCTTTCAGCCGACTTGTTCTATGTACACCATGCAAGCCATTGAGCGATTTGGTGCTTTACGGGGTACGTGGATGGGAATTCGCCGCATCCTACGCTGTCATCCCTTTCATCCCGGTGGTTACGATCCAGTACCAGAGGTAGTAGAAAAAACCAAAGATTGCTGCTGATGTTTTATTTCATAAATTTTGATCGCTTCCCAGATCCCCGACTTTTAGAAAAAGTCGGGGATCTAACTAGCACTCTCAATCCAAAATCTAAAATCCAAAATCTAAAATAGAGAATGAGACCCTATCATCAGATAGAAATCTGCGAATGTGGTGAACCATTAGTAGAGATTCCTTTAAAACTATTTGCGGTGGAATCTCCCCATCCTTATGAAAAATTAGGCGCACCTTATGGAGTACATTCTCCCTATTATTTGCGGCAGACTGTGGTAGAAAATTTAATTCAAGCGCAAAATTACCTCCAATTACTGCGTCCTCATTGGTACATTCAAATATTTGATGCTTATCGCCCGGTAGCTGTGCAGCAGTTTATGGTCGATTATAGTTTTGCACAAGCCTTAAATGAGAGAGGATTGACAGAAGCGGAGTTATCGCCAACCCAACGCCAAGAAATTTGGGAATTAGTTTATCAAATTTGGGCTGCTCCTAGCTTAGATGAGAAAACACCCCCACCTCATAGTACAGGTGCAGCAATAGATGTAACTCTGGTAAACGAGCAAGGACAAATTGTTGATATGGGTTCGCCAATTGATGAAATGTCAGCGCGATCGCTTCCTGATTACTATGCTAATAATCAAGATCCACAAGCACAGCAATATCATGCACATCGTCAGTTATTACGCGATGTCATGTTAAAAGCTGGTTTTCAACGCAACCCTAGAGAATGGTGGCATTTTTCCTTTGGCGATCAAATGTGGGCTTGGTTGTGTAATCAATCCAACCCGGAAAATTCTTTTACATCTCGCTATGGGCGGCTTAAAATAGATGGCTAATATTAAGTAGGGCGTTGCAATGAAAATACTGGCGATGGCTGTCATTAGTCATTTGTTAGTTGCTTCCTTGTCCTCCTGTTCCCCCTTGTCCTCCTGTTCCCCTTACCCACTGAGGAGGTTATTTGAAACAGCGTTCATTTGGTTTAAAAGCAATTGTTTTTTATAAAGCTTTTACTGCTTCACTATTGATTGTTACTTCTATAGCTTTATTATTTGCATTAAAAAATTATCAATATCTGGAAGAATTTTCTCAAGATTATGTTTTAGAAGGTAAAGCCAGAATTATTGATTGGATTGTGGAAAAAATTCTCAATTTTAATCCTAAAACTTTAGCTTTTAGTGGGATTGGTGCGGGTATTTATGCCATTGTTACTGCCATTGAAGCTATTGGTTTATGGTACGAAAAGCAATGGGCACATATCTTAGTATTAGTTTTAGTTGGTATCAGTATTCCCCCAGAAATTTATGAATTGATTCGGGGAATATCCCCCATTAAATTCATTGTATTTCTGATTAATGTATTAGTTTTCTGGTATTTATTCCGTAATTTTCCTAAACATAAATAATCAAACATAAACAAGGTTCATAAAATGGTAGGGGCATGGCATTGCCATGCCCTCTAGAATATATTGATGCGCCGCAAATAAGATTTAATATCATGTCCGGGTAATTAGTTATGATTCCCGTAATCATTGCACCCCACCCCTTAATCCCCTCCCCGTTTACGGGGAGGGGAGATAAAGCGACGCTTTGTCGGGGTGGGGTTCAGAGGGTTTAGTAAGTAATCAAGCGGACATGATATAAATTGGTATTAGTAGAGATTAAAAATCAAATTTTATCTTATCCCCTCTGCCTTTCTTCCCTGACAATTATTTTTGCAAAAGGGCGATCGCACAATGCATAATTTTAACTTCATTGACAATCCGCTCTAACTCTGTGGATAGGGTAGTTTGTTCGCGCACGGCTTGTAAAGTCGGGGTGACAACATGAGGATTTGTGGCTATTTCTGATATCCGCACTGTATGTAGCTGTTCAATTTCATTGTGAATTGCTTCGAGATAGCTATCCAATTCTGGTAAGGGTAGTGGTGGCTGTTGCTGTTGCAGTGCTTGGGCTAAGTTCTCTAAAATTTGGATGATGGTATCAGCTAATTGCTTGAGTTCAGTAAATTGATAATCGCCGCTAAATTCTTGTAAATGTTCGCCTAAGGTTGTTACTGAACTAAAAAAAGCGCGAATATAAATCATCAGCGTCATTACAGGTTCAATTTCACCTTGAACGTGACGGGGTTCGCTAAATAATCTTTGTGCAGCCGCCTCAGCGTTGGCGTTTTCTATGGCAGCTTGATGGCGTAGCTTGTTAATAGCATCAGCAGTATCTTGTCGAGAATTGAGATAATTAGCAATAACTTGTTGAAAGTAAACAAGATTTGCACCTATGGTTTTTTCTAGTTGGGTGGGGAGTTGCTGACGTTCCCAACGCGGAAACAGCAAATAACTACCCAGCAGCGCTAATAATCCCCCAGCTAGACTATCAACTATGCGCAATAGTCCAATTGTCCAGCCGCCTGTACTAATCACATTCAGTAACAGAATAATTACAGGAGTCTGCGTCATGGTAAATATGCTGTAGCTTAACGATCGCACTGACATCGCCGTAAACATCAGCAACAAAATACAAATTGCGATCGCTAAAGGATTTTTGATCAGCACAACTAGAGCAATACCAATTATCCCACCTACAAAAGTACCCAGAACTCGTTGCACTGTTGTCTGGGTAGTTCCGCCAAAATTCGGTTTAAGTGCAACTACAGCCGTTAGCGTTACCCAATAACCTCTGGGAAGTTGCAATATAGAGGCTACTAATTCGGCAATTGTGGTAATTAATGCTAGGCGTAAGGCATGACGAAACAAAACTGAATCAAAATTAAGATTATCCCGCAGCGTATTTATCCAAGAAAAGCCCTCTGATGGCTGTGGAAGCGAAATTTCTCGGCAAGTGTGGCGATGACGTTTTCCTGTACTCAAATTAGCTACAATCTCAGCATCGGTATGAAGCTGTTGAGTCAGCTTTGTCAGACTATTTGCAATCTTCCGTAAGTTAACTAAATCCGCATATTCATCTGTTTGCAGATCATTTTTCCGATTAACAACTTGACTGCGCAATATTAACCATTGATGTTCTAATGCTTCAATCTTTCTATCCAAATCTCCCAGGTGAACTGAACTTCTACCTTTAACAATTGCTGCTGAGAGAGTTTCGATTGCAATTGCTAACTCTGCCATTACTTGCCAAATTTCCTGCTGTAACCCAGAAAATAACGGACTTGGTGAAGCGATCGCTAATAATTCTACGTCAGCCACTACCGAATTTATAATTTGGTTGGCATCCTCAATTAAAATTAGTAACTGATTACCCCGTAAATTCACGGTTTTTTGTCTAGTCCACACTGATGCCCAATTATTCCGCGCATCAGTTAAATCTTGTATCACGGTATCCTGGGCTTGCAAAAATTGTTTTGTCCAATTTTGCATATCTTCTGGATTTAACACTCTCTGACTGGCTAATTCCCAGAATTTACTCAAAGAAAGGTAACATTTAGCAACAGACTCCATCACAGGTGTGTAAGGGCGTATCGCCCATAACCCTAAAGACAGCACCATTGCCCAAATTCCACCAGCCAGAGATAACAAACATTGCCACAACACAGCCGATAAATCGGGAAATGAAGCAAATCTCGCCAGCGCCACCACAAACATAATCGAAATTACCAAGCTGACAGAAGCCGCTACACTGCCAAACAACCCCGCTAAACCTGCAAGAAAGATAACAATGAATGTTGTGGGAAGCGCTAACCAAAGACTGCTGCTGACTAAATTTGCTAACAGGAACGCCACAGTTACCCCAATAGTTGCAGCTATCATCGCCGTGGCTTTTTGACGATAAGCACCGCCCACATCCACCATATTCACGAACATCGCCGCCATAACTGCGATCGCACTAGCCGCACCATGACCTGTTATAATTCCCAAGGCAATCGGCACACCTAGCGCCAAAATAGCCCGCAATCCGTAGATAAATGCTGGCTTACCTGGCTTGAGTTGAAACTGCTGTAACAGCCAACTAAAAAAACCTAGATTTGTAGATGGCATTATTTAGGCTGGGGATTGTTGAAAACAAGTAAAGCGCGATCGCTTCTTAGAGAATTGTAACTAGTTGAAGAAGGCAGGAGGCAGATGGCAGATGGCAGAAGCTAAGAAAAGTGTGGCAGTTACAGCTTTGAACAAGAATTTTGGAGTAAAAAGAGTGACAATTCGAGTTGCGAACACCATCGTTCAAGTTCTGAACACGGAAGTTGCAGCTTTGAACATGAATTGTCGAGTAACAAAGGCGAATGTTTGACTTGCGAACACCATCGTTCAGGCTCAGAACAAGGAAGTTGCAGTTTTAAACAAGAATTGTCGAGCAAAAAAGGCAAATGTTTGACTTGCGAACTCGGAAGTTCCAGTTTGGAACATGAATTGTCGAGTAAAAAGGGCGATTACTCTACCTCAAAGCCTCATTATTTGACTTCTGAACACGAAGCTTGCACTTTGGAACATGAGTTGTCGAGCAAAAAAGGCGATCCACGGATTTACAGAGCGGATATTGCCTACTAAAACCGATATATTGGGCAATCCATATCCTGAAATTACTGATTTTTTTCAATAATCAAATGTGATGCTTATATAAAATTACCTAACTATATATAGGAATCCGCTTTGATTACTGAAATTATTTGCGTAGGGAGGGAACAGGGAACAGGTAAGAAGGAATAAAAGTGTACTGAGTTTTTTTCTCCAAATCAAATATGAGTCCTATATAATTAGTTCGACTTTGGCTTGCGAGCAATACCCCCAAAAAATACAGCATAAAAAATACCCGCATTAATTAGTAAAGAAATCAATCCTTCTTGAGCATTAATAGCTCTGGCAAACACAAAGATAGTAGGGTTAGGAATTACAGAGTCTTGTGCCCTCATAATTAAAAATGAAAAGAGATTGTTAGCCGCATGAACACCAAGAGCTAATTCTAGCCCATTATCTTTTAATGTAATGGCAGCCAGAAATATACCCCAGACAAAATAGCTCATAGCACCCAAAATAAATCCCCGTTGCATTTCTGGGTTACCAAGATGTGGAATTGTAAATAGGAAACTCGTAATTAATATTAGTAATAATCGGTGTTTAGTAATTAAACTCAAACCCTGCATTAAATAACCTCTAAATAGAAACTCTTCAGCAGATGTTTGAATTGGGGTAAGTATCAACGCAAAAGGTAATAGCAAAAACCATTGTTGTGGATCAAATTTATAAAGATAGTCTTGGGGATGAATTGATATATCAGAAAATGTAAAAATAAATAATTGAATTAACCAAACTCCGAAACCTAGCAATAGGCGTTTTTTGTCAATCGATGCATCAGTACTAATTAATGAATAGAAACTTCTCCTATGCAACCTTTGGACAATGAATATCAATATTAGTAATAAAGCAATGAAGGCGGTAGATGTTGAAATAAAAAAGACAATAGAATCAGAACTGATAATTAAAGATAGAAGACTTTGGCAGATTAAAACTATATAGCCACTAATATTGACCCAGTAATAAACAATAAGAAAAACAGCTAAACAATAATGCCACCAATGATTATCGCCTTGATGAACAGCATCTAAAAACCTTTTATTCATATTGATTTGAATCAGTAAACTAGTAAACCCATACATGGGCGATTAATTGTAAATTTTAAGTCGTTTTGCTACATTTGTGTTACTTGGTGATGACACAATATAACTTGCAAGTGTGACGCCCGACTTTATCTACCTGATAAGAAGACTTCTCCCTGCAAAATCAACCAGGAAGAATTTCTGCTAAAAAAATAGCAATGGTAATGGTATAAGCCCAGATAATGAAGCATAATTAACCTTTATAGCTTTGAATTACCAGCCACAAGCAAGCAGCTAAAATGCTGATTAGTCAAAGCTTTCGATTCAACTCCACCAATTGACTATGAATCCAGAATCAGTCAAAAATTCTCTTAATATTTCGCCAGCGATACGAGTAGGAGTACTGGGTTTCGGCGGACTCGGACAAGCAGCCGCCAAGGTACTTGCTGGTAAACGGGAAATGATTTTAGTAGCAGTAGCAGATCAAAAAGGCTTCGCTTATGCTGCTGAAGGTTTAGATATCAAAGAATGTATTGCCACCTATCAATCTCAAGGTTCGGTGGGTTATTTAGAGCCAGTTGGAACTTTAACAAACAACAGCATTCAAGATTTAATCGATACTCAGCAACCTGTAGATGGGTATTTTCTGGCATTACCTAATTTACCCAACGATTTTATTCCCTCTGTTGCCAAACAATTTATCGCCGCAGGTTGGCAGGGGGTGCTTGTGGATGCGATTAAGCGCACCAGTGCTGTAGAACAATTACTGGCGATGAAAGAGGAACTGCAAGCTGCCGGCATTACCTACATGACAGGATGTGGCGCGACACCAGGATTATTAACAGCAGCCGCCGCTTTAGCAGCCCAAAGCTACGCCGAAATTCACAAAGTAGAAATTACCTTTGGGGTAGGAATTGCCAATTGGGAAGCTTACCGCGCTACTGTTCGTGAAGATATTGGACACATGCCTGGTTATTCAGTAGAAGCAGCTAGGGCAATGAGTGATGCGGAAGTAGAAGCATTACTAGATAAAACCAACGGCGTGCTGACCTTAGAGAACATGGAACACGCCGATGATATTATGCTAGAGGTAGCAGGGATAGTAGGACGCGATCGCGTGACTGTTGGTGGTGTAGTAGATACGCGCAATCCCAAAAAACCCCTCAGCACCAACGTTAAAGTCACAGGACGCACCTTTGAAGGTAAAATTTCCACCCATACCTTTACTTTAGGTGATGAAACCAGCATGGCAGCCAATGTCTGCGGCCCTGCCTTTGGTTATCTCAAAGCCGGTCGGCAATTGCACCAACGCAGCATCTATGGAATCTTTACTGCTGCTGAAATTATGCCGCAGTTTGTGAAATAGGGGCATGGGGCATGGGGCATGGGGCATTGAAACAATTTTGGATTTGTGATTTGCGATAGCGCAGCGTAAAGCCTTCTCTTCGAGAGGCTTTGCCAACGGCATAGCTTCGCTTAGAGCGAGTCCGCGAGCGTCTTTTGGATTGTATTTGAATCTAAAATCCAAAATCTAAAATCTAAAATTCCTAGTCCCTAGCCCCTAGCCTCTAGCCCCTCTTCATTCTTGTTTTCATCTTCATCTACCCATTCCAGCTTTTGCATAATAAATGGCAGATCTGCACCTACTAATCCCCGTTGAATGCGTTCTGAAGTCTCGCTAAAGACTACAAACAAAGGATAAACAGAATTAGCCCCTTCACTAAAAATATGATGGTGGCGTTCGGGCATTAACCATTCATAATCACTATCGAGAAGAACTTGAGTCTTTCGCCACCGTCCCAACAAATCAGAAAAATCTTCATGGGGACGATGAATAAAAATTAAAATCTCCGCTCCCGTTTTAATTTTCCATTCTGGATCGCACATTAATATAGCGATATCACAAGGCACACAAGTTGTTTGGGCAGGTGTGGTTTCAGTTTGACGCAAACGCACAATAGGTAATGGAATAGAGATCACACTTTCATGAGGACGGCGCAGACTGGGAATCATCTCTAAGTATGGTCGATACTGTTTTAATAAAGCGATCGCGGCTTGATGATGACTATACTCTGCTAAAGTAGCTTCATAATCAGATTTTTGCACAGGCATATTTTTACAAAGTCGAAAATATAAATAGTCAATAATAAAGTCGGAAGCAGAAACATTTCATACTTCCGACTTTGTTGTACAATCTCTTTTTTAGCCCATCTTTTCAAATACTTTAAACATCGGCAAATACATTGCTAACAAAATCGTCCCAACCATTCCCCCTAAAACCACAATCATCAGTGGTTCTAATACACTCGTTAATGATTTAACAGCTTGCTCAACTTCATCTTCATAGAAGTCAGCAACTTTCATTAACATTCCATCCAATTCCCCAGTTTCTTCACCAATACTAATCATCTGAATAGCCATAGCTGGAAAAACTGCTTCTTTTTGCAAAGCAACACTAATCATGCCACCTTGCTGAATTTCTATCCGGGCTGCATCTAGGGCATTAGCTACAATTTGGTTACCTGATGTATCCCGAACAATTTCTAAACAAGTTAGAATCGGTACGCCAGAACGAGTCAACGCCCCAAAAGTCCGGCTAAAGCGGGCAACTGCGGTTTTTTGAATCAAATCACCAAACAAAGGCACCTTCAAAGCAACACGATCCATAGTAAGTTTACCCACAGGGGTTTTGTAATACTGGTTATAGGCAATTTTCAATCCTATAAATCCAGCAATAATGACTAGCGACCAAAAACTGCGTAATACCTCACTACAATTCATCAAAAATTGTGTTAAAGCAGGTAATTCTATACCGATATCTTTAAAAATTTTGGCAAAAATGGGAATCAAAAAAACCGTCATCCCGACGAAAATACTAGTTGCTAAAACACCCACTACAACTGGATAGGACAATGCTGCTTTAATTTGGTTCTGTAACCGAGCAACATCTTCTAATAACTTAGCTAAACGATTTAAAACTTCATCGAGAACGCCACCAATTTCCCCAGCTTGCACCATGCTGACATATAAATTATCAAAGCACTGAGGATGCTTGCGCATTGAATCTGAAAGATTTGTACCGGTTTGGACATCATTACCAATGTCAGTTAAAGCCGCTTTTAATTTAGGATTACTGCACTGCTCTGCCAGTACTCCTAAACTTCTGACAATAGCTACACCTGCATTAGTTAAAACGGCAAATTGACGCGAAAAAACCGCTTTATCCTTTACAGATACACTGACCATCGAGTTCTTGAATTTCTGTAGATCAAAACTGAATCCACCTTGAGATTCTTTCAAATCTTGAACTACAAAACCTAAATCTCTGAGATTATTACGGGCTTGAGCTAGAGATTCAGCTGTTAATTTTTCAGTTCTGGATTTTCCTTGTCCATCCCGAACACGGGCAACATAGTTAGGCATAGGCTATAAATTCACAATAGTCAAGAGTCAATAGTCAATAATTAAGGGTAAAGAGGCAATATGTAATCAGCAATAGTTCTGATTTATTGTGCAACTGATTCCTCTGCCTCATTTACACTCTTTGCCCTCTCATTTGTGCATTAATTAGTGGTGAGCTTTAGCCCCAGCACCAGCAGCCTGTGGTGGCGCGCCACCAATTAGACGTTGAATTTCATCCGGTTTAGAAGTCTTAGACATCGCTGCTTCAAAAGAGATAGTTCCAGCTTTATATAAATCGGCTAAAACTTTTTCTAGAGTTTGCATACCCAATTTACCGCCAGTCTGAATTGCTGAGTAAATTTGCGATGTTTTTCCTTCACGAATCAAGTTAGAAATAGCGGGGGTAATAATCATAATTTCTTGTGCCATTACCCGACCATATTCACCTGGTTTAGGATTTTTCTTGGGTACTAAAGTTTGACTAAATACTGCCACTAAAGAGTTAGATAATTGTACCCGCACTTGAGTTTGTCTTTCATGGGGAAAAACGTCAATAATCCGGTCAACTGTCTGAGCAGCAGAGCTAGTGTGCAAAGTACCAAATACTAAGTGTCCGGTTTCCGCAGCCGAAATAGCCAAGGAAATTGTTTCTAAATCTCGCATTTCCCCTACCAGAATAATATCTGGATCTTCCCGCAAAGCTGCTTTCAAAGCATTAGCAAAACTTTTGGTATCCTCACCAAGTTGGCGCTGATGCACCAAGCTTTTAATTGGTTCATACACAAATTCAATCGGGTCTTCTACTGTCAAAATATGCTCGGCTTTGGTGCGGTTAATTAAGTCAATCATGGCCGCGAGAGTAGTTGTTTTACCAGAACCAGTCGGCCCAGTCACCAAAATTAATCCTCTGGGCTTTTCTGTCATTTCTCGTACTACATCTGGTAGCCCCAATTTATCAAAGTTGGGAATTTTGGAACTCAGCGCCCGCAAGCAAGCAGCATAGGAACCACGATCCTTATAAACATTGACGCGAAAACGAGCCAAACCCTTGACTCCATAAGAACAATCCAATTCCCAAGTCTGCTCTAGGGTTTTACGTTGGGTATTGTTGAGCATACTAAAGATCAGTCTCTGACACTGATCGGCAGTTAATACATGGTCGCCTATGGGGGTCAGTTTGCCACTAATGCGGAAATAAGGAGGTAAACCTGCGGATAAATGCATATCCGAACCACCCATTTCAATCATCTGTTCCATCAAGTCTTCAATCATCATTTCCATAGTTTTACGTTCCTGGTTAGTTGTTATTTGCTAGAGACGCGATAACCTTTGTCTGTACAGTTTTTAGTTGTTTTTCGTTCATAAGTATTTAGGCGATCGCCAATGACCAATGACCAATGACTATTGACTAATCCGAAAAACGAGATGTCATACAGTAGGGACAATCCAGCCATTCCGGTTGTAATGTGGCATCACAAGTGCGACATGTTAATCCACTCTTGCGTTTCGCTTTTAATTCAGCTTCTAAACCGGTATCAGTGAATGTCACCCGCTCAACTTCTTCTAGGGTGGTGGAACCTTGGCGAACTAAATCCAAGCTGTAAGCCAGCAAGGTTTTCATTCCTTCTTCCACAGCTACTTCTTTAATGCGTTCTGTTGGTGCTTCTTCGTTAATTAGGGTTTGTAGGTTTTCGGTGATTCTCATGACCTCGTAAACACCACAACGTCCTTTGTAACCAATACCACTACAAGTTGGGCAAACCTGACCTTTAGCTTTGGCTTCGGCTTGGGCTTCGTTGGATAAGGTGTTAGCTTTGTAGAAAGTGACATTCACCTCTTGAGAAGCGGATAGACCGTAACGCGCTAGTTCTTCGGTTGTGGGAGTATAGGGAACACGACAATCTGGACAAACACGTCTCATCAAGCGTTGTGCTAATACCCCAATCAGAGAACTGGAAACCATGAAAGGTTCAATACCCATTTCACCCAAACGAGCGATCGCGCCTGGGGCATCATTGGTGTGTAAGGTAGTTAATACTAAGTGACCTGTTAAGGCTGCTTCAATCGCTGTTTTCGCGGTTTCCTTGTCTCGAGTTTCACCCACCAGTAACACATCCGGGTCTTGTCGCAGAAACGCCCGCAAAGCAGTGGCAAAATCTAGCCCTTTTTCCCGAATTACCTGTACCTGCGTAATCCCTGGCAAACTGTACTCAATCGGGTCTTCTACCGTACTGATGTTAATTCCTGGAGAGTTCTTTTCGGCTAATGCTGAATACAGAGAGGTGGTTTTACCAGAACCAGTCGGGCCTGTTACCAAAATCAACCCAAAGGGACGACTAACCATGTCCTTAACAATATCTAAGGTTTCCTGGTCAGTAATCAACTTATTCAAACCTAGTTGGGTGGAGGAGTTATCTAAAATCCGCAGACAAACCTTTTCCCCATAGCGACTGGGTAGAGTATTGACTCGGAAATCCACCTTGCGTCCCTCAAACATCCGGCGGATGCGTCCGTCTTGGGGTAAACGTCTTTCGGCAATGTCTAAGCTAGAGATGATTTTGAATCGAGCTGTAACTGCGGGAATAATTTTTTTCGGTAGCGGATCGAAAGCTTCACGCAGCACCCCATCCTTACGAAAGCGAATGCGCAGGTTTTCTTCCTGTGGTTCAATATGAATATCCGAAACCTTCTCGTGTAAGGCTTTCGCCAAAATTCTATTAACCAGATTGATCACCGGCGCATCTTCTGCACCCTTCATCGCTGCGCCTAAGTCAGCTTCCATCTCATCAGGCGCATCATCTATATCGAGATTGTTAAGATTTTCGAGATCCTGATTGATATCTGTAAACTTTTCTTGCTCTAGATTTTTTTGCCGGATAGCTAATTCATCTAGGTATTGATTGATCAGCTTTTGGTAGTCCTCTTGGGTAATTACCATGCGCTGCAAAGCTAAACCTTGGGGGCGCAAGATGCGATTGAGGTCATCAGAAGCTTCCAGGTTATCTGGATCGACCATTGCCACTAAAACACAGGGTGGATTTTGGTCTTCATGTTTTGATAGCGGGATTAAGCGATGGCGACGACAAATGTCTACCGGGATGAGGGTTTCAATTAGTCTCCCCACCATCGTATTACCTAGCTGGTTGACTTCCGGATCGAGGAATTCAACACCGTATAGTATTTTGAGTTCAAATAACTGCTGTTTTTTGTATTGTCTGAGTAACTCAGGTGATAGTTGTCGCCCAGTGATTGACTCCAGCGTCTCCGTTAACGGAGTGCCGGATTTGCGGCTTTCAATCAAAGCCTGCCTCATCTGTTCGCTATTAACATAGCCAGACTGCACTAGCTTATTGCCAAAGGGCGAAAACTCTGTTTTGGTAGTGAGAGCGGTACTGCGCCGTTGCGGGGACGAGTAAGTCATAATTGAGCAATGAATAGGGAAAAACCTCTGAATAAAGTATTCCCAGGCTGTGGCAGATAATTCTCATTGACATTGAGTAAATTCCTGACAAAAATTTTCCTTGCTGCCGAAAAAATCCAGCACCACCAATCCAGCAGGAGCAATCTGTATTCGCTCCCAAAAATAGCGCGATCGCTTTTTTGCCCAGTTAAAATTTCTTTTTGGGTATTTATATGTTAAAAATAATACCTATATCTCATCATCCAGGACAGAAAATATTCATTACCACTCATTCTCTTGATGTACTGCTAAAGCTACTAAATCCGTTCGGGTTACCGCCCTTGGAAGGTCTACGCTAAGACCTTGGCCATTTGTCACAATAATAGGACAGTGACATCACTTCCAGGAAAATTTGGCAAAAAACTCGCCGCATTCATCAGCCTTAAACCCCAACGGTTGCTAGATGTGGTGTAATGCCGTAAATAGTATCTGGGATGAGTGGACAATGATAGACGAAAATAAACAGGTAAACAATACAAGCCAACAATTGGGTGAACCCACAGAGGTAAAGCAAGCAATGAAGAGTGACTCCCCAGTCGAAATCAACACCAACGACTCTGGCAGCGAAGTAACTGAGCCAGTAGCACAAGATAATCTATCGGGAACTGCATTTACATCAGAAAATTCTGCCGCAGCGACTGAGAAAGTTGAACAGAATACAGCAGCTTTAGGAGAATTGACTCAACAAATCGAGTCACTCAAAGCGCAATTAGAAGAACGCGGCAATCAATATATGCGAATTGCGGCAGATTTTGAGAATTACCGTAAACGTAACCAAAAAGAAAAAGAAGATTTAGAAGTGCAGGTGAAGCGCAACACGATTACGGAATTATTACCAGTAGTTGATAACTTTGAGCGGGCGCGATCGCACCTCAAACCACAAACCGATGGTGAAATGACTATTCATAAAAGCTACCAAGGCGTTTACAAACAATTAGTCGATTGCTTAAAACGTCTTGGTGTCTCCCCCATGCGTCCTGAAGGTCAAGAATTCGACCCTAATCTCCATGAAGCAGTAATGCGCGAACCTACGGATGAACATCCAGAAGGAACAGTGTTAGAAGAGTTAGTACGTGGTTATTACTTGGGCGATCGCATACTGCGCCATGCAATGGTGAAAGTAGCTGCGCCTAAAGAAGATGCACCAGCACCAGACGATCAGTCGAGTCCAGCTAACTCATAAACTGTAGTTGCTCGCCTCACTGACCAAAAGTGCCTTGGTTTTTGTCAAGGCGAGCAAAACTGAGCTGAAGTGCAAATAAAGATACTAACTGATGGATCAGACAGGAGAAAGGGAGACGAGGAAATTATCCGACAGGGAAACAAATTCCCCAAGTTTTATGCCTCAGACCCGATCTCTGATCAATATTTCCGTCAGTATTTGTCTGTCATAAAAAAATCAAATAAGATAGTCCGCATAGTCCGCAGAGATTTGTAGCTACAAAAATCCGTAATAATACTGAATTGTATGGGAAAAGTTATAGGAATCGATTTAGGCACTACTAATAGTTGCGTCGCTGTTTTGGAAGGAGGGAAAGCAGTTGTAATTGCTAATTCCGAAGGTGGGCGCACAACTCCAAGTATTGTAGGATTTGGCAAGGGGGGCGATCGCTTGGTCGGTCAGCTAGCCAAGCGGCAAGCCGTGACTAATGCGGAAAACACAGTCTTTAGTATCAAAAGATTTATCGGGCGGCGTTGGGAAGAAACAGCAGCAGAACGCGAGCGATCGCCTTATACCTGTGTTAAAGGTCGAGACGATACCGTGGATGTACAAATTCGCGGACGTAACTATACACCCCAAGAAATATCTTCTATGATCCTGCAAAAGCTGAAGCAGGATGCAGAAAATTTCTTGGGTGAAACTGTAGATCGGGCAGTAATTACCGTACCAGCCTATTTCACCGACGCTCAAAGACAAGCAACTAAAGATGCCGGGACAATTGCTGGGCTAGAAGTCTTAAGAATCATTAACGAACCTACAGCTGCTGCTTTAGCTTTTGGTTTAGATAAACAAGACCAAGAGCAGCTAATTCTTGTCTTTGACTTGGGAGGTGGCACTTTTGACGTATCCATCCTGCAACTGGGAGATGGGGTGTTTGAAGTCAAGGCGACTAATGGTAATAATCAGCTAGGCGGCGATGACTTTGATGACTGTGTATTGCGCTGGATCATTGAAGGTTTCCTAGAACAAGAGAAGATAGACCTGTCACAAGATAAAATGGCATTGCAGCGCCTGCGCGAAGCAGCAGAAAAGGCAAAAATTGAACTTTCGAGTATGCTGAGTACCTCGATTAACTTGCCTTTTATTACCGCCGATGAAACAGGCCCAAAACATCTAGAACTAGAACTTACCCGCTCAAAATTTGAAGAACTAACAGGGCATTTAGTCGTAGCCACCATCGAACCAATGACTCAAGCGATGAAAGATGCCGATTGTAAAGCACAAGACATCGATCGGATTATTTTGGTTGGTGGTTCCACTCGCATTCCGGCAGTCCAAAACGCCTTGATCAAGTTTTTCAACGGGAAAACCCCCGATCGCTCCGTTAACCCCGATGAAGCAGTAGCTCTCGGTGCGGCGATTCAAGCTGGGGTGATGGGTGGAGAAGTTGATAATCTTTTATTGTTGGATGTCATTCCTCTATCTTTGGGTATTGAAACCTTGGGTGAGGTATTTACCAAAATCATCGAACGTAACACCACAATTCCTACCAGTAAAGGGCAAATTTTTTCTACAGCCGTTGATGGACAAACTTCAGTAGAAATTCATGTCCTCCAAGGTGAACGAGCAATGGCACGAGATAACAAAAGTCTTGGTAAGTTCTTGCTAGCAGGAATCCCGCCAGCACCCCGTGGTGTGCCCCAAATTGAAGTTGCTTTTGATATCGATGTTAATGGTATCCTCAAAGTTTCTGCCCAAGACAAAGGCACAGGTAGAGAGCAGAGTATCAGAATTACCAATACTGGTGGTTTAACTAGTCAAGAAGTTGAAAGGATGCGCCAAGCTGCTGAAGTGTTTGCTGAAGATGATAGAAGGCGTAAAGAACTGGTTGAACTGAAAAATCAGGCTGAGAATCTATTCTTTAGCTACGAATCGACTTTAAAGGATAATGGCCACTTCATTCCCGAAGAGATGAAAAATTTGGCTAATGAGAAAGTCAAACAACTGCAAGCAGCCATGACTAACTCTCAAATTTCTATACAAGAATTCCAGCAGAATTTGGAAGATTTCCAAAAAACTCTCTTTGCCATTGGTGCTAACGTATACAACCGTGTTCACACCCACTCAGATGAAGAATCTCAATCACAAGTTCCTGAAAAAGAGTTGGTTTCACAACCAGAACAACCAATTAGTGGAACGCTAATACCACAATTTAACTTTGATTTTGAGGACGAAAATACGGCACAAGCTGATTATGAAGCCATAGATTAGAGATGGGAAATTGGCGACAGATAATTGGCGACAGATAATTGGCGACAGATAATTGGCGACAGATAATTGGCGACAGATAATTGGCGACAGATAATTGGCGACAGATAATTGGCGACAGATAACAAAAAATTCAGTATTGAGAATTTACGTTTAATGTGAATTAAGTGTTGAAACGCTTTTAATTTACTAGGTACTCCCAAAACAGTGAATTGGGACAAATCTAGAAACCTTGATGGAATAAAAGGTGTTTCTAATTCGCATCAGGCGTAATTTAGTATTAGGGCTTGGGAGATTAGGTTCTAGGGATTGGTATGAGGAATTAGCGATTAAGTCTTTCCTTGTCCCTAGATCCCGATCCCTAGTTCCTCATCTCTAATTTTGCTAGATTGTAGAAGCAAATTGCCGTGGGCTAGATACATCCCAGCACAGATACCAAAACACTAAAGGGGGGTTTTCCACACCTAATAGTGCGGCTAGCCCCTCTGGTGGATGGGCGGGTTTTTCCTTACCTACGTAGCACAATTGTAAAAGAGACAGCATCAGGTAGTGAGAAGTCAGAGCAGGGTTCTGCTTTGCTCGTCCTTTCCGTAGCTTTTATCGTCTCTCACGAGCAAAGCACCTGTTGCTTAATTCTTGCTGGTGATTTTTGTAAAAGGGAAAAGGTAAAATCAATTATTAACAAAATTTAACTACTACCTTTTGCCCTCTACTTTCTGCCACGCCACATCCTACCAAGCTTGTACAAGCTGGAAAATCTCTAAGGACGCAGTGGCTCTTCTGCTTTCTTCCTTCTAACTTTTACCTTTGCTATATGGCCCGCGACTATTATGAAATTCTGGGTGTCTCTCGTGACGCCGACAAAGAAGAAATCAAACAAGCTTACCGCCGATTAGCCCGGAAGTATCACCCAGACGTGAACAAAGAACCGGGAGCAGAGGAGCGGTTTAAGGAAATTAACCGTGCTTATGAAGTGCTTTCCGAGCCAGAAATGAGAGAGCGTTACAACCGTTTTGGAGAGGCTGGTGTCTCTGGTGCGGCGGCGTCTGGCTTTCAAGATATGGGCGATATGGGCGGCTTTGCCGATATTTTTGAGAGCATTTTCAGTGGCTTTGCTGGGGGAATGGGCGGCCCGACCCAAAGAAGACGTAGCGGCCCGGTGCGGGGTGACGATCTGCGATTAGACCTGAAGTTAGATTTTCGGGAAGCAGTATTTGGTGGTGAAAAAGAAATTCGCATTTCCCATCTAGAAACCTGTGATGTTTGTAGTGGTTCTGGAGCTAAACCAGGTACTCGCCCACGCACTTGTTCAACTTGTAGCGGTTCGGGTCAAGTCCGCCGCGTCACCAGAACGCCCTTTGGTAGTTTTACCCAAGTTTCTACTTGTCCTACCTGTAATGGTACGGGAATGGTGATTGAAGATAAATGTGATGCCTGTGAGGGTAAAGGCACAAATCAAATTACCAAAAAGCTGAAAATTACGATTCCGGCTGGTGTAGATAACGGTACTCGTTTGCGCATTTCTCAAGAAGGAGATGCAGGCCAAAGAGGCGGCCCTCCCGGAGACTTGTACGTCTACTTATTTGTGAATGAAGATGCAGAATTTCAGCGTGACGGCATTAACATTCTCTCAGAAATCAAAATTAGTTACCTGCAAGCAATTTTAGGCTGTCGTTTGGAAGTAGAGACAGTTGATGGCCCGGTGGAATTAATCATTCCCGCAGGTACTCAACCCAATACAGTGATGAAATTAGAAAATCGTGGTGTACCGCGCTTAGGTAATCCTGTGAGCCGTGGCGACCATTTGCTGACTGTGCTGATTGATATTCCCAATAAGGTCACCCCAGAGGAGAGAGAATTGTTAGAGAAGCTAGCTAAAATTAAGGGAGAGCGCACTGGTAAGGGCGGTCTAGAAGGATTCTTGGGTAATCTGTTTAAGTAATGACTGTATCTTCTCTATCATCTCCTGACGCTCAATTGGATTTACGCGGTACTCCTTGCCCGATTAATTTTGTGCGGACAAAGTTACGTCTGGAAAAAATGCCACCGGGAAGTTTATTAGAAGTGTGGCTAGATCCTGGCGAACCAATTGAGCAGGTTCCTGATAGCTTGTCTATGGCAGGCTATCAGGTAGAACAAATTGCAGATTGCACTGGTTATTTTTCCTTGTTAGTACGCCGTCCTGCGATCGCCCAATGACAGGAACAGTTAATTTCACCACTGGACAGTTATTAGGTACAGTGCTAGCTGTACAAGCTAATTTTTATCAAGTCCAGTTGGATGTCACAGACAAGGAACCCCAGGAAAGTAATGACGCAGAGAATTTATCACCAACAATTTCTGCGTCTTCCACTCCCCCTATGCTCCTCTGCACCCGCAGAACGCGCTTGAAAAAAATTGGTCAACAGGTAATGGTGGGCGATCGCGTCGTCATTGAAGAACCAGATTGGGCTGGGGGACGTGGTGCGATCGCTGATGTCCTACCCCGGCAAACTCAGTTAGATCGTCCGCCAATTGCCAATGTCAACCAAATTCTTCTCGTTTTCGCTGTTGCCGATCCACCTCTGGAAGCTTACCAATTAAGTCGCTTTTTGGTGAAAGCGGAATCTACAGGCTTAGATGTGGTTTTATGCCTGAATAAAAGCGATTTAATCTCGCCACAAATGCAACAGCAAATTAGCGATCGCTTGCTAGCTTGGGGTTATCAACCGCTATTTATTAGCGTGCAAAACAGTATAAATATTGACCAAATATCTAATTACTTAAATCAGAGAATCACTGTAATTGCTGGCCCGTCTGGAGTTGGCAAATCTAGTCTCATTAATTCCTTGGTTCCCGATGTAAATCTGCGCGTCGGTGAAGTTTCGGGTAAATTAGCGCGGGGTCGTCACACTACCCGTCATGTAGAATTATTTGAATTACCTAGCAAAGGTTTATTAGCAGATACTCCAGGTTTTAACCAACCAGACCTCGATTGTACTCCCGAAGAATTAGTTTATTATTTCCCCGAAGCTAGAGAGCGGTTAGCCACGGGTAGTTGTCGCTTTAACGATTGTCTGCATCGAGATGAGCCTGATTGTGTGGTGCATGGAGACTGGGAACGCTATGAGCATTATCTCGAGTTTTTGGCAGATGCGATCGCCTATCAAACTCAACGCCATCAGCAAGCAGATCCTGAATCTACCTTAAAGTTAAAAACTAAAGGTAAAGGTCAGACTCAGTACGAACCAAAGTTAGAAAGTAAAAAATATCGTCGTGTAGCTCGCAAAACCCAACTCCAAGCTTTGCAAGATTTGTATCAAGATAGTGAAGAATAGGCGGATAATAAAGCTGGTAACGCTAGCAGAGATCCTCAATTATCTTATTACCTATACTTTTTTACACCAAATGTTCTGATTTTGGTAGTCTGCGTAGTCAGGAATTTAGTTTTCGGCTTCAGGGTTTTATTTACTCGCTCAAAAGCCCAAAAAATTTTGTGCAGAGTTTATGTTAGCGATCGCGCTACAGCTAATCATTTCTGCTGTGGAAGAATATTTATTGAGGAAAAAAACATTAACTAATGTCACAATCCCAATAAAGTCTTAAAATATTGTTAATTTCTGCCAAACACCTCTCGACCTTCAATTTACACGTACCACCCCAGAATAATTATGGCTATAGGCTACGTCGCGCTTGTTCTCCATGCACATCTACCCTTCGTTCGTCACCCAGAAAGTGATTATGTGTTGGAGGAAGAATGGCTATATGAAGCCATTACAGAAACTTATATTCCCTTATTGAAAGTATTTGAAGGACTAAAGCGAGACGGCATCGATTTTAAAATCACGATGAGCATGACACCACCTTTGGTATCAATGCTCCGCGATCCTCTGTTACAAGAACGCTATGATGCACATTTAGCCAAGCTAGAAGAACTAATTGAACTAGAGGCTGAACGGAATGTCCACAATGGGCATCTTAAGTATTTAGCAGAACATTATGCTACGGAGTTTAACGAAGCGCGTCAGGTATGGGAACATTACAAGGGCGATTTAGTAACAGCATTTAAACAGTTCCAAGATACTAACAACCTGGAAATTATTACTTGTGGTGCTACTCACGGCTACCTACCACTGATGAAAATGTATCCCGAAGCTGTTTGGGCACAAATTCAGGTAGCTTGCGAACATTACGAAGAAACTTTTGGTCAAGCACCCAGAGGCATTTGGTTGCCTGAATGTGCTTACTATGAAGGTTTAGAACGGATGCTGACCGATGCAGGGTTGCGTTACTTCCTGACTGACGGTCATGGTATCCTTTACGCCCGTCCTCGTCCCCGTTTCGGTACCTATGCCCCCATTTTTAGCGAAACTGGTGTAGCTGCTTTTGGACGCGATCATGAATCTTCGCAACAGGTATGGTCTTCTGAAGTAGGCTATCCTGGTGCAGCAGAATATCGTGAATTTTACAAAGATTTGGGCTGGGAAGCAGAATATGAGTACATCAAGCCCTACATCATGCCTAACGGGCAGCGTAAAAATACTGGCATTAAGTATCATAAAATTACTGGGCGGGGCTTAGGACTTTCCGATAAAGCACTGTATGACCCTTACTGGGCAAAGGAAAAAGCAGCAGAACATGCTGCCAACTTCATGTATAATCGAGAACGACAAGCCGAGCATTTACATGGTATAATGCAGCGTCCACCGATTATAGTTTCACCCTACGATGCTGAGTTATTTGGACATTGGTGGTATGAAGGCCCCTGGTTTATTGATTATCTGTTCCGTAAATCATGGTATGACCAAAAAACCTATGCCATGACTCATTTAGCAGATTATTTACGCGAACAACCAACTCAACAAGTATGTCGTCCTTCTCAATCGAGTTGGGGTTATAAGGGATTCCATGAATATTGGTTAAACGACACCAATGCATGGATTTACCCCCATTTGCACAAAGCTGCGGAACGGATGATTGAAATCTCTCATATAGAACCAGAAGATGAATTGCAATGGAAGGCTTTAAACCAAGCTGCAAGGGAGTTACTATTAGCACAATCTTCTGACTGGGCATTTATCATGCGGACAGGGACAATGGTACCCTATGCGGTGAGAAGAACGCGATCGCACTTAATGCGGTTTAATAAACTCTACGAAGATATCAAAATTGGCAAAGTTGATAGCGGTTGGTTAGAAAAAATTGAGTTGATGGATAATATCTTCCCCAATATCAACTACCGCGTTTATCGTCCTTTGTAATCAGTTTTTTTGACACTCCACCGCCCTATAAGGGCGGGGATTCTTGGTTCACAGTCCAATCTTACCTTCGCAGGATTGCTCCAACGAAGCTAGAGGATCAAACTCCCCAAGCTTACAAGCTCCCGTGTGCCCCACGGTACCCTTCGGGTTCGTCACTTTGCTTATGCCGGGAAACCCGTCCACCGCAAGTGACTCACCTAATCCCTTTTGCAAGATATTGATAGCAGCATTAATGTCCCTATCCTCAACAAATCCACAATGATGACAAATATGAGTTCTAGTTGATAGAGACTTCTGCACCTTTTCACCACAGTTAGAACAATTTTGGCTGGTATTATGGGGAGCAACAGCAATGGTTATCTTCCCGTATTTATAACCAAAATAATCTAACCAAGAGCGAAACTTTGACCATCCTGCATCACTTATCGACTTAGCCAGATGTCGATTTTTAACCATGCCTTTAACATTTAAATCTTCATAGGCTACTAAGTCGTTAGACTTGATTAAACGGAGTGCCACTCTCTTGACAAACTCTTCTCGCTGCCTACTTACCCTTAAATGTTTACGGGCATATCGCTGCCTAGCTTTGTAATAATTTCGGGACTGCCTGCCCTGAGCGGAGTCGAAGGGTGGATTGCCTTTTTTGCACTTGTGAGATTTTTTCCGATTTAAGCGATTAAGTTGCTTTTCTCCCTGGCGGTAGAATTGTGGATTGGGTTCAGTATTGCCTTGACTATCTGCCAAAAAATACTTGATGCCCACATCAACACCCACCGCTTTTTGGCTAGGAGTTATTGGCTTAACCGTATCTCTGGGATCTAATTGCACCGAGAATTGCACATAGTACCCATCGGCACGGCGTACAATTCTGACTCGCTTGATTTGCTCTAGTTGATAAAAGTTTAAGTCTCTAGTCCCTATCAGCTTCAGAGTACCTATTCCTTTGTTGTCCGTGAAAGTAATATGCTTCCTATTTTCTGACAGTTTCCATCCAGAGACTTTATATTCAACAGAGCGAGTATTTTTCTTGAACTTGGGATACCCCTTTTTGCCTGGAATTTGCCTCTTGCAGTTATCGTAAAAGCGGTTAACTGCTTTTAAAACTCGCTCAACAGCAGTTTGACAAGCATGAGAATTTAAGTCCTCCACAAACTTAAATTCCTTCCTTAACAACGTGTTATATCTAAACATTTCTGTATTCCCAACACCACTATTATCCATCCAATAACGCAGCACTTTATTTCGGACAAACTGAGATGTCCTAATTGCTTCATCAATGGCGGTTAGTTGTTGTGATTTTGGATTGACTTTAAACTCGTAGATCAACACATTTGATACTGGAATAACTGGTATCAAATAGTATAATAACACAAAGCCGTCCTGGATGGTTACTGAGCCTGTCGAAGTAAGAACGGGGCTTGTATCCCATTTTTTTGGTCATTAAGTTTACAACCAACTCCATAGAGGTAAACATCTTAGGGTGGGTAATACCTACCCTAATTTTCTTGGCGAAATTTGATTGTTGGTTTTTGCTTTTCCACATATCTAGGACTTACGCAGTGTCAGATATTTTTCATGCTTTTTGTCAATGGTCAATAGTCAATAGTCCAAAAACCTAAAATTTGACCATTGACTTTTGACTTTTGACCACCCTTGTGAGGGTTTTTGTGTTCGGTGCGTAAGTCCTCATATCAAAAACAATGTGCGGCTGTTAACATTCACAGGCGCACATCAGGTTTTTAGGTTTTCATGGAAATGGCGATCGCAGATGGTTGTAGTATGTATATTTAACCAAATCTGCCGCTTACATAATCTCTGGTATCTTCCTGCTTGGGATTGTTAAAGATTGATTCGGTAGCATCATATTCTACCAAGTAACCACTACGACCACCTTGCTCTGAGCGTTGGACGTTAAAGAAAGCTGTCATATCGGAAACCCGCGCTGCTTGTTGCATATTGTGGGTAACGATGACAATGGTATATTGCTCTTTTAACTCATGAATCAATTCTTCAATCCGCAGAGTTGAAATTGGATCGAGCGCAGAGCATGGTTCATCCATTAAGATAATTTCTGGTTGAACTGCGATCGCTCTAGCAATACATAAACGCTGTTGTTGTCCGCCAGATAAAGATAAACCACTTTGGCGCAGTTTGTCTTTTACTTCATCCCATAAAGCCGCTTGACGCAAACTTTTCTCCACCAATTCATCCATATTGCCTTTGTAACCATTAATTTTGGCTCCAAAAACGATATTGTCATAAATTGATTTGGGAAATGGATTTGGCTTTTGAAATACCATCCCAATCCGGCGACGCACCTCTACTGGATCGATGTCAGGTGCGTATAGGTTCTTATCGTAATAATAAACTTTACCCTCTGCCCGAAAAGATTCAATCAGGTCATTGAGACGGTTATAGCATCTTAGTAAGGTACTTTTACCACAACCAGAAGGGCCGATAAAGGCTGTAACTCTGTTTTTCGGTATATCTAGCCAAATATCCCGCACAGCTAGGAAATTGCCATAGTAAATATTTAGGTTTTCTGTACGTAATACAGTTTCGGTATTCACTGTGCTAATGTTAGAAGCCATAAATAGTCTAGTGTAAGTTTGGGGGTAATTAATCTGCCCAGAAAACGATTCTGCACTAAGCTTTCTGGCGAGTTGCCCAACGGGCAATGATACTGGTTATCAGTACCATTAACACCAAAATCAGAGAAGCTGCCCAAGCTAGTGACTGTAAGTTTTTAAACGGAGTAATGGCGAAGTTATAAACCAATACAGCCAGAGAAGCTGTGGGTTTAAATAGCCCATTCGGCCAAAACTGAGAGAATAACGCGGTAAACAATAAAGGAGCCGTTTCTCCAGCTGCGCGAGCGATCGCTAAAGTTGTTCCCGTGACAATTGCTGGTAAAGCTGCGGGTAACACTACTTGCGTTACCGTTTGGAATTTAGTTGCGCCTAAACCCAAAGATGCTTGTCGCAAATCTTGTGGTACTAACTGCAAAGCCTCATCAGTAGTACGGACAATAATTGGCAGCATTAAAATGGATAGTGCAAAACCACCACCTATTGCTGAGTAAGAACCTAAGTTTAGTTTTACTAAAGTTAAAACTACAATCCCATAGGCAAATACCCCAGCAATAATAGAGGGTACTCCACTTAGGATATTAGTTGCAAATCGTACTACTCTTGCTATTTTACCAGAACTAAATTCTGTCAAATAAATTGCTGCTAAAACTCCAAAGGGAATGCTAATGAATGCACCAATTCCTACCATCATTAGCGTGCCTAAAATCGCATTACCAAAGCCGCCGCCTTTCCGCAATGGTGCCGGTGGCAGTTCAGTAAATATACTAGGACTAAGACTGCTAAAACCTTGGATAATGACATAAGACAAAACTGCCAACAATGGTAGCAGCGCCAATATGCCACAAGTAAATGCTAAAACAGTCATTACTGTATTGAACAGCGTCCTCTGAGACATAGGGGCGCGTATCAGGCTGCTTTCTGGATAACTACTAGAAGTCATAATTCAACCCACAACTACCCTAAATTCGCTTCATGCGGATCACAATCAATTCTGCAAATATATTGACTATGAGTGTTAACACAAACAACACTAAAGCTGCATACATTAAAGCTGCTACCTGTAAACCACTAGCTTCGGAAAATTGATTTGCTAGTAAAGAAGAAATGGTATTGGCTGGTGCTAAAAATGAAAGACTAATATTGTTAGAGTTACCAATTAACATGGTTACAGCCATAGTTTCTCCCATAGCTCGCCCTAGTGCTAGCATCACAGCACTAACTATGCCAGAAAACGCGGCTGGAATTAAAACTTGAAAAATTGTTTCCCAACGAGTCGCACCTAATCCTACAGATGCTTGACGCAAGGTCGGAGGAATCGAAATCAAAGCATCCCGCGATATAGCTGTGATAATGGGTAAAGTCATAATTGCTAGGATTACTCCCGCAGGTAGCATTCCTGGCCCTGTAGGTACGGTACTAAAGATTGGTAAAAAACCCAAGGAACTATGAAGCCACTTTCCTAAACCTGTGACAATTGGTACTAAAACGAAAATACCCCAGATACCATAGACCACGCTAGGAATAGCTGCGAGCAATTCTACCAAAAATACCAATACTAGCCTGACTTTTGACGGCAAAAAATCTTCACTCAATAAAACAGCAGTACCAACACCAATAGGTACGGCTAACAGCAAACCAATAAAGGAACTTACCAGAGTCCCATAAACTTGGGGTAGTACTCCATATTCATTGTTAACCGGATTCCAACTGCTCTGGGCTAAAAAGCTGACACCAAAGGTTTGGATAGCCGGCCAAGCGCCAATAGCTACCTGCATTGTAATCCACAATAAGGTAGCCGCAATGGAGATTGCAAAAATCCGCGTCAGCCAAATAAAGCTCCGATCTAGGGATTTTTCTACTTCTGAGCGATTTTGGATGACTGATGGCAGATTGTGTGTATTTGTAGCCATGAATACTGACTGGAAAAAGTTAGCTCAAGAAAATGTGGAAGAGAACCAGACTGAATAGAATTGTCGCCAGGTAAACCATTGAACCTGAAATTAATATTTTCAGATGGGAGCATTAAAGCGACAAATCTAGCAATTAGTTAATACTTAATTGACTCATAGCTTCCCATCCTTTGGTTTTTGACTTTTGTTGTCAAAAAGCCTATTTACTGCTAGCGCTAGTAGCACCACCAACAGCAATCTTATAATCAGGAGTGATTTGATCGGCGGCAGCAGCTACCTTAGCAATCACTGGTTGAGGTAAAGGAACATAACCTAGTTCGGTAGCAAGTTTTTGACCATCAGTTAAAGCGTACTCGATTAAGGCTTCCATTGCCTTACCTTTTGCCGCATCATCATACTTTTTGTAAGCCAAAATCCAGGTATATGTAACCACAGGATAAGAATCTGCACCTTCTGGATCTGTAATGAAAGCGCGAAGATCTGCCGGTAGGGTTACGGATTCCAGAGTTTTAGATGCTGATTGATCGGTAGGTGTAATAAATTTACCGCCTTTATTTTCTAAAGCTGCAAATTTGAGTTGATTTTGTTTAGCGTAGCCATACTCAATGTAACCAATTGCACCTTGAGTTTGTTGAATTTGAGCAGTAACGCCTTCATTACCCTTAGCGCCAACACCTACTGGCCATTTTACACTCTTGCCATCCCCGACTTTTGTTTTCCATTCTGGGCTGATAGCGCTCAGATGTTTTGTAAACACACCTGTAGTACCGCTACCATCAGAACGATAAACTACTGTGATTGGCTGTTTAGGTAGTTTGGCTTCAGGGTTAGCCTTAGCAATTAGAGGATCATCCCAAGATTTGATTTTGCCTAAGAGAATGTCAGTGTAAACGGCTCGTGGTAGCTTGAGTTCGGGAACATCAGGTAAATTGTAGGCAAGAACAATGCTACCTGCGGTCACAGGTAGTAAAATTACACCTTTTGATACCTTTTGAATTTCTTCATCTTTCATTGCCACATCGCTAGCACCAAAATCTACAGTGCCTTTGATAAATTGCTCAACACCAGCGCCGCTACCAACGGATTGATAGTTAACTTGCAAGTTAGGATATTTTTTATTCAAATCTGTAAACCAACTTGCATAAAGAGGCGCAGGAAAAGAAGCACCAGCGCCTGTTAAAGAAATGTTGCCACCCAGATCTAATTTTTTACTGGGGTTAGTGGCAGTAGTATCTGTAGTAGTACTAGGTGTCTCTTTAGTAGCTGTATTCTCTGGAGCTTGTTGTCCGCCACAAGCAGTTAAGCCAATTGTCAGTGCTAATACTGATAGTGTTTTTACCATCCGAGTATTTTTTTGTGCACTTAAGTGTAAAAGCATTGGTGTCAGTTTTCGTCAACTTCCAAGTGAGCGATTCTACGATACCTCTAAAATGTCACCTTGAGGGTAAAAAAGAGGTTAACAAACTCCAAAAATTTGTCTTTTTTTGGTAAATTTTATATTTGGTAATTTTGGTAATTTAGCTAAATTTTATACATAGTGTTTAAGGTAACAGAGTAATACTTAAGTAATTTATGTATTCTGAGGGTGAGAAAAAAATATTGAGTTTTGTAGTGGTTGGTGCTATGACCAAAAAATGCGATCGCAGCATAGTTCAATTCCAAAAGCACAAGGTACTATCTAGGAAAAAAATTACAGTTCAGCATGACAACTAGGCATAAGCCATTGAGATGCTAGCTTGATTTCACTACCATTACAGAATATATAAAAATCTCAAAAACTCTTGCTCGATTTAACTGTAATCAGATCTAGCTTAATTCAACCTTGAGCGCTTCACTGTTCAGCAATTACTAATTATCCATACATAAATGTGATTAATACACAAGATTGACTTGCAGACCAAGCTTTAGTATTTATACCGTCATACCTCTGAGTTAGCGCCGAAAGCCTTCAAAAATTTAGGCTGGGTCAAGAATGATTCTGAAGTTATCTGCGTTGTTTTGAGCAATTTGATTGAGAATGGTGTGATGCTTCATAGTATTATTCTCTACGAGCGGAATATATATTGTTTGATATCACTCACTCCCACAGTGAAGCTTACTTGCAGAGCATTACTACTAAGCGAGTCAATTTGCAGAAAATTTAACAAAAAACTTTATGACAACTGCCTGGAAAAACCAGGATTATTTCTAAAATATCATTTTGGTTGAGTTTTAGAATTTCTCGTCCATATGCTTGTTTTTGAGCACAAATACAAGTATAGCAAATTTCACCTGCGATAAAACCTGTATCTAGGTTGGCTTTTTCCCATAACTTAGTTAGACTTTTTTACCCAATTCTTTAGTTGGATGAGGTAAAAGAGATAGTAAAAGATGTACACCAATGAAAAATGCATATTTAGTATAAAAACTTACTTAGTTCTTGCAACGAAAACACTGATAACCCTGCTTTTGATTATTAGATGAGTATTTCAGATACAAACAAGGTTGAAAGCCCTATAAATATGGCAACTGTTCAATTACTATGGTCTATGATTGGCTTACTCTTGACTATGGGTAGTACCTTCCTGGAAGCCTATGGCATTACTTTACCTTGGAGTTGGAGTCAGCATGGAATTCAAACTTTTTCTTTAGGTGTCAGCTATCAAATTGGTGCTGTACTTCTGGTAGGTTGTTTAGGTGGTCAAAATGCTGGTGCGCTTTCACAAATTGCTTATTTAGTTATGGGCTTAACATTTTTACCAGTTTTTTCTGAAGGTGGTGGTATCGGTTATGTCAAGCTAGCTCATTTTGGTTACTTGCTGGGTTTTATCCCCGGTGCTTGGATTTGTGGATATTTAGCATTTAAAGCTAGACCTAAATTGGAAACTCTGGGATTTAGTTGTTTGTGTGGATTGTTATCTGTGCACATCTGCGGTATTACTTATTTAATTATTAGTTATATTTTCCAATGGCAAGGCACAGAAGATTTGAGCTTAATGCAAGCAATTATTAAATACTCTTGGTCTGTGCTACCAGGACAATTGACTGTAGTTTGTGCCGTGACTGTAATAGCATATTTATTACGACATTTAATGTTTTATTAGTTATGGGATCTGAGTAGCGGATAGTTTGGGTTAAACAGACAAAATTATAACCTATGCTTCTTATACCTACATCCCAGTCCATAGCGCCTAATCCATAGTTTCTAGTCCCTAATTTCATGCGTTTAAAAAATCACCTGTTCTGGCTTGCAGCCTTCATAGCTTTTTTTATTGACCAATTGACAAAATACTGGGTGGTGCAAACCTTTAAATTGGGGCAAACATTACCGATTTTACAAGATATATTTCACTTTACTTATGTAACCAATACTGGTGCAGCTTTTAGTATTTTAAGTGGAAAAGTTGAGTGGTTGCGCTGGCTATCTTTAGGAGTTAGTTTGGTTTTAATTTGCCTAGCATTATTTGGTTCCTTATTAAATTTTTGGGATCAGCTGGGCTATGGTTTGATTTTAGGTGGAGCAATGGGTAATGGGATCGATAGGTTTATTTTAGGTTATGTTGTCGATTTTATCGATTTTCGTTTGATTAATTTTGCTGTTTTTAATATGGCAGATTCTTTTATCAGTATCGGTATTGTTTGTTTGTTAATTGCATCTTGGCAAAAGACACCAAGTTCTTCTAATCGATAGGGCGATAGTAATTCTATTTGATTTGCGAACAAAAGAAGGAGGACAAGGGGGACAAGGGAGACAAGGGGGACAAGGGAGACAAGGAGGAAAAGGAAGACAAGGAAGATAGGTATTTGTGAATCATTGAGGATATTGAATAATAGTTAAAATATCTTATTTGAATGTAATTTTTTACATAATTAAGCCTGAGAGTGTTGACTCTCAGACTTATACTTTTATCATCCTGAATTTGAGGATATTTAACGAGAATTTGAGATATTTGCTTTCGCCATTTGGCATTGCATATTATGCCAATTTATCAACTAGTGCCATATATCAGATTAACTGACTATTGATAAGGGCAAATTAATCTCAAAATTCTGTTTTACCTGTTATTTTCCAGTAGATGGAGTTGTTGGCGAACTAGTAGCTGGAACTTGAGTTGGAGAAGTTGCACCTGGTTCGCTAGTAGTACCTGGGTTGCTAGGATCGGGTGTAGTTGTGCTGCTTGGTGCTACACTTCCTGGATTGCTAGAACCAGGTGGGGTTGTGCTGCCTGGTACTGGAGTCAGACTACCAGGGGTAGAGGTACCTGGTTCAGGAATATTGGTGCTACCTGGTACTGTAGAACCAGGTGCGGTACTACCTGGTGCTGGAGTGGTGTCAGTAGGACTGGTAGAGCCTGGTGTGGTAGGGTTGCTGGGAGAAGTTGTGTCGGAAGGACTAGACCCTGGTGCAGTATTGTTGTTTGGTGTTGTACTTTCAGGTGTGGGGCTGGTTGTGCTACCGCTATTAGGGGAGCTGGTATCAACTGCTGTACCACCTTGACAGCGTGAATTGAGCGGAAAATGTTCACACAGAATTTTCATTCCTTCTGGTGACATCTGGATTTCCGTTGGTGAATTAGTGGATGAGCTATTAGATTGAGCTATGGAGGATTTACTTGATTCGGCACCAGCAACATTGGCTGTTAGAGCTAATGTTAGGGCTGTACCAATCAGGCTCAGAGTTTTTCCCTTCATTCTGAATTAACCTCAACGGAACACTCCGCCCATTAAACCAAACAAAATTATTTATAAAATCTGTCTAAATGGGGATGTATATTTTTGCTGCAATATATGTGGATTTATTAAAGCGGTAAAATTTACACCGGGAACTTTTTGATTTTGAGTTTAGACAATTACAAAAGCAAATCTGCTATCTTAGGTTTTGATTATTGCTAATAGTATATATAATAGGCATTTTAGGCGAAAAATACAATGAATTGTTGAGGTAAATAATAGCTCAAGACAAATTTGGTAGATACGCTGAATAACTATATTTTAGATGTAAAATATATTCGGAAAAAATCAGTACAACCAATTTCCTCTTAGGCTTATGAGTAAAATGGTGTAAGACTACCATTAAAATTGTAAATCTTCTGGTTTTTAGTTAATAGGCGTAATGTAAATAGCCAATGAGTTCCCCGCAACCTCCTCAAAAGCCCCAAACCATACTTGGTCAACTGACGCAAGCAGTACATACAATTCAAGCTAGGGTGGATTTTTCCAAACTAGCACTTAAGCCCAATGCCAAAGTACCGGAACTGTGGGTGCAGGATGCGGGAGCAGATAAGGCGGAGGTATATCCGTTGTTAGGCGATCGCTATGTGTTAGGACGCAGTTCCAAATCTAGCGATATTGTGGTTCGTAACCCGGTAGTTAGCCAAATTCACCTGTCATTATCGCGGGATTCTAGCCAACGCACCCCCGTTTTCATTATTAAAGATGAAAACTCTACTAATGGTATTTACCGAGGTAAGCGCAGGGTCACCTCTTTAGAATTACGTCATGGCGATATTCTTACTTTAGGGCCACCAGAATTAGCTGCTTCCGTGCGTCTCCAATATGTCGATCCACCAGCTTGGTATGTGAAAGCCGCAACTTGGGCGACTTATGGCGTTGGTGGGGTGGGTGCCTTATTCGCTTTGGTGATTGGCGTAGAATGGCTGAAATTTTCTGTCAGACCTTTACCGACAGCTACCCGTGCGCCTGTGGTTGTTTACGCCCGTGATGGTTCTACACCACTGCGCGAGCCGAGAACTACATCTCATATAGATTTGAAGCGATTGGATGATTTTGGCCCTTATTTAGCAAAAGCTGTGGTGGCTTCGGAAGATAGCCGCTATTACTGGCACTTTGGCGTTGATCCTTTAGGAATTTTGCGGGCTGTACTAATTAATAGTCGTACTGGTGATGTGCAGCAAGGAGCCAGTACAGTTACGCAACAAGTTGCTCGCAGTTTGTTCCGTGATTATGTAGGTAGACAAGATTCTTTGGGGCGGAAATTGCGGGAAGCTGTTGTAGCTTTGAAGCTAGAGACTTTTTACAGCAAAGACGAAATTTTGCTGACTTATTTAAATCGAGTGTTTTTAGGTGGAGATACCTCTGGGTTTGAGGATGCGGCTAAATATTACTTTGAAAAGTCGGCGAAAGAATTAACTTTAGCGGAAGCTGCAACTTTGGTAGGTATTTTACCTGGCCCTAACGCCTTTGATTTTTGTGGAGATGGCCCGAATAAACTAGAAGCGGCTGAATACCGTAACCGCGTAATTAAGCGGATGGTAGAAATGGGTCAAATTAAACCAGAGGAAGCAAACCGCGCTAGACGTTCGACTGTACAAGTCAGCCCAAAAGTTTGCGAACAGCAAGCAAAAACAATCAGTCCTTATTTTTACACTTATGTTTTCCAAGAACTCGAAGCAATTTTGGGGGAGGGAGCAGCTAAAGAAGGGAATTATATTATTGAAACTCAGCTAGATCCGGCTATTCAGGCGCAAGCAGAAGCAGCGTTACGTAATTCAGTAAATAACGCTGGATCAGGTTTTGGCTTTTCCCAAGGAGCGATCGTTACCCTAGATTCCAGCAATGGCAGTATTTTGGCGATGGTTGGGGGAACCGATTATAAAAAAAGCCAATTTAATCGGGCGGTGCAAGCCAAAAGGCAACCCGGTTCCACCTTTAAAATTTTTGCTTATACTGCTGCCCTAGTGCAAGGAATTTCCCCATTTAAAAGTTATTCTTGCGCTCCTTTAACTTGGCAAGGCTTTACTTACAAACCCTGTCGTGCAGGTGCTGATACTAGTTTAGATATTGCTACAGGTTTGGCACTTTCGGAAAATCCGATCGCTTTGCGAGTGGCGCGAGAAGTTGGATTAGATAAAGTTGTCGCAATGGCTCACCGTTTAGGAGTGAAATCAGATCTCGATCCAGTGCCAGGGTTAGTTTTGGGTCAAAGCGTTGTCAATGTTTTGGAAATGACTGGTGCTTTTGGTGCGATTGGTAATCGTGGGGTATGGAATCCTCCCCATGCAATTAGCCGGATTTTAGACAGTGGTGATTGTCGCGAGCCTAAGGATCTGAAAACTTGTCGTGTAATTTACTCCTTTGACCAAGACCCCGATGCTAATAAACGGGTACTATCTAATGATGTTGCCGATCAGATGACTAATTTGATGCGGGGGGTAATTAGCAGGGGTACTGGTCGGGGTGCGTCCATTGGGTTAGGGGAAGCTGGGAAAACAGGTACAACGAATGACAACGTTGACTTGTGGTTTATCGGCTTTATTCCCAGTCGGCGCTTAGTTACTGGGATTTGGCTAGGTAATGATAACAACTCCCCCACATCTGGTAGTAGCGCACAAGCGGCTCAGTTATGGGGTAATTATATGGGGCGAATTGTTAAGTAATTGGTCAATGGTCATTTGTCATTTGTCATTGGTAAAGAGTGTTTCTCTTGTTGCTAATATGCCTATTTGCTGTTTCAGCATTGCATCATTGATATCCATGCCAGGGAGCGATTTCTAGTTTACCGCTAGGCTGAAATATGAGTTGGAAATGGGCTAGGGGTTCTTTGGTGTTGGGGGCGACTAAATTAGAGCCGTAAGCTGCTTGTAGCAAGAGGGGAAGGGGAGTTTCTCTAGCATAATCATAGGCAACTTGGTTAAGCGGTTCATAATCGGCGATCGCGCCATCTTTATTTACCGCTACCCGATACTTCAAATCTCGATCAAAGCTGGGTTTTCCACCCCAACGCTGGCGAACTGTATTATAAAGGTTCTGGCTTAAATTTTTGACTGCATTTTGATCAGTAATTTTGACGCCAACGACTTCTGGTGTCTTGGTATATCCTCGCCAAGGACTAACCTGTAACTCGCCTGTTCTTGTCAAGACAACTTTAAATTGGGCAATTGGTTCTTTGCCAATAGGGCCACCTTGAGCAGGATTGTACAGTAAGTTAGGTAGAGGAGTTTTTTGGATATCATCATTGGCCTTTTTATTGACTGCTTTGTAGCCAATAATTGCGCCATCCGCCGCCGCACCTACACGATAAACTAAATCCTCTTGTAAGCCTGAGCGATTTGTCCAAGCGGGGTTTATTTGGTTATAAACTTGGCGATTTAATGCTCGCAGCTTCGATGCATCGGTAATTTCGGGAACGGTAGTTAATAATGCTTCTAAATCTTGAACTGTGGTTGCTGTTGTCGGTGCGGGACTAGCTGTGGGAGTTACTGAAGCTGTTGGTGTAGCAGTATCAGTAGGTGTCACAGTTGGGCTAGGTGTAGGGGTAGACTCAACAGCTACAGGAGTAGCGCTAGGGGTAGGCGTAGACTCAACAGCTACAGGAGTAGGGCTAGCTGTAGGACTAGGGGTTGTAGAGCTAGTTGGCTGTTGTGATTTTGTCTCTGGTGCACGTAGTTGCGGCGATGGTACCAAGGTTAAAGCTAATGCTGCAACTGCTAAACTAGAAACGCCTACACTAGCAGGTACTACTTGCTTTAAGATAGCTTGGTTGGCAATACTACCGCGTCTAGCAACTGGTTGTAATTCCAGTGATAATTCAGGTAAAGTTTGGGTGTCAGCAAAAAACTGATCGACTGCTTCTACTAAGTCAAATAACTGAACTGTATTCAAATCTACTTCAATAGGTTCTTGACTCCGGTTAGGGTTAGTATCAAAACCTTCGGCTTCACCCTCAGAATGGACAATTAATCTATGTCTATTGATGTCTATTTTCTGGATTTCTACTAACTCGGAATCGCGATTATGTGCTTGGGGATTGGGAACATTACTCAAAAATTCTTGAGCATAACCGCTAACAGCTCTTACCAAACTTTCAAAAAATTCTCTTCCTCCCCTTAAGGGCTGCTTATAGCTAGATAAATAGCATTCTGCATTTACCAATATTGATAATTCTGGACGCAGTTCTTGAAATTGTGCAGCCCTAGTAGCATCGCTTAAGCCTTCTAATAGCAATGTACAATTAGGTAGACTATATTTACGTTGAATATTCATTCTACTTCCCCATCAAAAAGACTGATCCAGAACCTCTGCATTCCAGCTGTGCCAGTACAGAATAGTAGTTGTCCCAATAGATCTATAGCTAGCTCGTCTAATTTTTGATCAGAATTTAACGCTAGCACTCCCGATCGCCGGGAACTCATCCTACTTCTAAAATGCGTTCTAAATCGCTCCAAATAATTAGAGAGGCGCAAATTTTGTTCAAGTGGGAGTTGCTTTTCATTCATTTGTTGGTAAATCATCAGCAACTGGCGAATAACAACTGTCAAACGCCGCGCTATGTAACAAGCAATTACCACTAAAGCTTTGGCTTCCATGATACTTAAAGGGCGGCGCATGTGCGCTCGGCGCAGTGGATTAGAGCTGCGCATCCGCCATAAATTAACTCTATCTTTAATAATTCCTTTGAGGTCTAATTCATCGGCAAAAGCAAGGATGGCTTCAGAACCACCGAGTTCTAAAGCTTCAATTGCGAGTAAAATCAGATCTATTTGCACCCGTGTTCTTCGGGGACATCCTTGCCCCTCAGTTGCCGGATCGGGTAATGTATCCAAAATCATAGGCAATGAGGGGGGCGGTGGACTGTTGAAAGGCGTTAAACTTGCGGAGACATTCATTCTATAGATACCTTGTGCGGTTCCAACAGACTAGGTAAAACAAATTTAAAATAAATAGCCTAATAAAAAAATCGGGCTTGTAACAGCAGTAATAGTACTGCCTGATATATACATTACTTCTTCTAATCAAAGGTTTCCGTATACTGAAATTTAAGTTTTTAACACATAAGTGTATCAGCCTCAATAGGTAGTGCAATTCCATCCCTAGCTTGAATTAGATTCAAGTTATCGTCAATGGATAAGGAAACTAGAGCTTCGATCCCCAGCGTAAGACATTATAGTGTACGATTTGTCAGGTATCTGGAATTGGGCGCTAGGGGCTAGGGACTAGGGACTAGGGACTAGGGACTAGGGACTAGGGACTAGGAGCTAGGAACTAGAGTCTAGGGTTTAGGGTCTAGAAATAAGTTTTGTCTTATGCCCAATGCCCAATGCCCAGTTACCAATTCCCAACACTCAATCCCTAATATCAATATTTTATGGATTTGAAGTCGCTAATTCGTGATATACCAGATTTTCCTAAACCTGGAATTTTATTTCGAGATATCACTACGCTGCTACGCGATCCTGAAGGACTGCGCTACACGATTGACTTTTTCGCCCAACAGTGTATTGAAAAGGAACTGATCCCAGATTACATTGTGGGGATGGAATCACGGGGCTTTATTTTTGGCTCTCCTTTGGCTTATAAGTTAGGTTCTGGGTTTATTCCGGCTCGCAAAAAAGGTAAGTTACCGGGAGCAGTACACTCGATTGAGTATGAATTAGAGTATGGTACAGACTCTTTGGAAGTGCATCAAGATGCTTTACACCCAGGTAGCCGAGTTTTGATTGTGGACGATTTGATCGCTACGGGGGGAACTGCTGGTGCGACGGCTAAGTTGGTGCAGAAGATTGGCTGCGATTTAGTGGGCTTTGGATTTATTATCGAGCTACGGGATTTACAAGGACGGAAACATCTGCCGGATGTGCCAATTATCTCTCTGATTGAGTATTAGTCAAGAGTCAAAAAGTCCATAGTCAATAGTCAACAGTCCATAGTCAACAGTCCATAATGAATTGATTATTGACCCTTAACTTTTGACCATTGACTTTTGACGCTTGACCATTGACTCTTAACCATTGACCCTTGACCATTGACTAAACTGCAATGACATCTACAAAAATTTCCCTGGAGACGAGTTTGAACTGGCTAATTAGGCTGGTGACGAGTGAAACGTTTATTTATGTGATGAAAAGGATTTTACAGGCATTGTTGACGCTATTTTTGGCGTCAGCGTTGTCATTTTTCATTATCCAACTGGCTCCAGGGGATTATGTAGATACTTTGCGGCAAAACCCGAAGATTTCTCCGGAGAGAATTGAGGAACTGAAGCGTCAGTTTGGTTTGGATAAATCTTGGCCAGAGCAATTTTGGCTGTGGTTGTGGCGAATCTTTACTAAGGGAGATTTTGGCACGAGTTTTGTTTATCAACGTTCTGTGGTGTCGCTGTTGCAGGAACGGATACCAGCGACTTTGTTGTTAGCGATCGCATCTTTAATTGTCACATGGGCGATCGCTATTCCTTTGGGTATTATCGCGGCTGTGAAACAAAATAAGCTGGTTGACCGGGTATTACAAGTCCTCAGCTACACCGGACAAGGTTTTCCCAGCTTTATTACAGCGCTATTTCTGTTGATTGTGGCGCAGCTTACCTCGCCAATCTTCCCCGTAGGTAGCATGACTAGCATTAATTACTCAGAATTATCTTGGTTTGGTCAACTCTTAGATTTGGGTTGGCACATGATTCTACCAACGATCGCACTTTCAATTACCAGTTTTGCGGGTTTGCAACGGATTACTCGCGGGGAATTATTGGATGTTCTGCGTCAAGATTATATCCAAACGGCGCGGGCGAAAGGTTTGCCGGAAAATCGTGTCATTTACGTTCATGCTTTGCGTAACGCTATTAACCCCCTAATTACTTTGCTGGGTTTTGAATTGGCTGGGTTGTTAAACGGTGCATTTATTGCGGAACAGTTCTTTAACTGGCCTGGTTTAGGAAGGTTAACTTTACAAGCTGTACAAGCGCAGGATTTGTATTTATTAATGGCCAGTTTGGTGATGGGTGCGGTACTGTTGATTGTGGGTAACCTCATCGCTGACTTAATGCTGAAAGCTGCTGATCCGCGCATTAAGTTGGAGAGTTTGAATTAGTCATTGGTCAGTTGTCAGTGGTCAGTTGTCAGTGGTTAGAAGGAAAAGTCAACAGTCAACAGTCAACGGTCAACAGTTAACAGTCAACAGTCACCTCATTTCGCTATGTTGTCGGAAATATATTATCTGATACGTTCAAAATCTGATGGTCGTTACCTGACGGCGCGTCCTGATGGGGAAGCGTCGGGTTATTTGTTGTTGTTTTCGGAAAATTTTGATGCTTTGAGTTATCTCAATACTCATGCGGCAGATGTGGCAAATCGCCTTGCTGTAGAATCTATTCCACGGACGCAGGTGGGTAGTTTGCTGAAGCGCTGGGGTTTTATTGGTGTTGGTGTTGTTACCGATCCTTTGTTACCGAAGATTGATTTTTTACAGCATAGTTAAAGAATCTGAATTTAAGTGCGATCGCCTCTGTGTCATGATGATAAGAATTACACATTTGCTGGTTGCTTATAGGCAGTGTATATACCAGAAGTGTTAGAAAGGACTTCAGAAACCATCTTGTCTTGAGGTGACAGGCTATGGATGAAGTTGTGACAAAAGTTGCAGCGTTGGGTTTACCGGGTGTGATTTTGGTGATCACAATGGCTGCTACAGGTTTTACCGGTGCGGCGGCGATTACCGCCGCTTTAGCTTTTTTAGGCGGCCCTGCGGGAATGCTGGGGGGAATTGCGGTGTTGGGATTGACAGGTTTGATTACTGAAGCTTTGGCGAAAGTCAGCCTGGAAGATTTTCTCACCGCAGTTTATTGTCAACGCCGCCAAACTGAACCGCATGGGAAACTTTTAGAAGAGATTGATTCTTTATCGCTGTTTAACGGCGATATGAAAGAGAGGCTGAAGGTAACTGTTAGTGATGGCTGTGGTTGTGCCACGGTAGTTACTGAGAATACAACCGATGATGCCAAAGAAGTAATTGCAATTCTCGAAAATGTCCCTGGTATGACTCGCGCCCACCACCGAGATTTTAAGAGTTCCAACCCGATTATGCGGCTGAGGGATGGTAGTGTGGTGAGAACTTGGAAGAATCAATTTGGCGTTGACCATGTTTTTATTAGCGATGCTCATGACAGAATGATTTACGGTGGCTTTGTCGGCTGGATTCACAGTGAAGGTTTAAACCAAGCCATAAATCGCATTAGGCAAGATTTTACTTAAGAGAATTGTAAAATATGGCGATTGAGTGAGTATACATTGCTATTAGGTCTGATTCTTCACGAAAAAATCCTTAGTGTTGTGTTGTTATAACGCCCACAGGCTAGAAGCCACTGGCTCTCGATGCAAAGCCCACCTTCGTGGGCTAAAAAAATTCAGCCCACAAAGGTGGGCTTTGTTCAATTAGCCGCACCCTTGGAGGGTGACGGCGGTTTATTGGGTAAGCGAGGGGTTGAGAGTGAGGACAAAACTTTGCAACCAAAAGGGTTTCGCGTTAAGTTGACACGTATGGGGGAAACCCTGCCCCTACAGAAATCTTAATTACTTATTAAAATGCGGATTGGGATAAATTTGTAACGCGCTAATTGATGGGTTACGCAAAAAGTTTTTAGGTGTAGCTTGTGGTAGGCGTAGCTTGATGATTTCTTTAAATTACGGACTCATTTTTAAATTTTGAGTCAACAAAAAGGCTGATTACTTTCTCGTTTAGATGTTTTAAGTGGGCAAAAAGCCATTTTACTTACTTAAAAAGCCTTATCGCTTACTCAAAAAGCCTTATTGCTTTCTGGTTTTGGTGTTTTCCGCAAGCAAAAAGCCATTTCACTTACTCAAAAAGCCTTATTGCTTTCTCATTTCGGTGAATCACGCACTCATTTTGGTGTTTTCCGCAGATAAAAAGCCTTATTGCTGACTCATTTCGGTAAATCGCGTAGTCATTTTGGTGTTTTGCGCAAGTTTTTGGGTTGATTAGTTGCTTAAAAAGTGCAATCTTGGATAACAAGCTGTATGGTAGCTAGGCTTTTTTGTTTTTTGCGATCGCACTAACTCATACCAATTTAAAGAAACAATGCGACGAATGGTAGGGGCATGGCAGTGCCATGCCCTCTAGAATATATTGATGTGCCACACAATCTATTTAAATTGGTATAAAAATAGCCTCTGGAGACATCCAATTTTTTAAATACCCAATCAATTTGTAGTGCGTAAAGCCTTCTCTTCTCCCAAGGGGAGACGCTACGCGAACGAGAGGCTTGTCTGCGACACGCTTCGCGAACGCCAACGGCATAGCTTCGCTTAACGCGTAGCGTGTCCGAAGGACAAACGTCTCGCTCGCTGGTGTTCAAAAGCGAGCAAGATGCTCGCACTACGGAATTTGGGTAATTTATTTTTTGTAAGTCCCCTGTCTTAGCTTTGTCACCCACCTTGGAATGAATTCTCAGGCTCATAGCTCAAGTCTACTGAAGTAGACTCAGGATTTTGAGGATATTTTAGTCATCTTGAGATGACTTTCACTATGAGCAAGGAACTGAAGTTCCTTGCGGGATAAAGCAATGAGAAAGGCTATATTTAGCAACACCCAAAATTTTAAATGAGCATTTTCATAACTTTAAGGTATGATCGCCTGTAATTCTCGCGATCGCGTCCTCACAAGTTCCTCAGATTTTTCACGTAATCTTTTTATAGCCAAGGCAGGGTGACTACTATGGATACCAAAAGACTGGCAAAATTCCTCCGTTTTTTGCACGAAGATTTGGCAATTCCGGCTGATGGTGTGCAATTGGCATTGCGACATGCTGAATACAATCCTAGTTTGTTACCGATGATTCTTTGGCAATATGGGCTGGTGACTTTAAGTCAGCTTGATGAAATTTTTGATTGGTTAAATGCAGTGTTTTAGCTAAATTGCTATGACTACACAAAAACGAGTAGGAATTCTTACCAGTGGCGGTGATTGTCCGGGACTGAATACAGTGATTCGCGCTGTTGTCAGTCATGCAACGCTGACTTATGGCTGGGAAGTGGTAGGAATTTCTTATGCTACGAAGGGTTTGCAAGAAAAAACTACGGTTCCTCTGACTTTGCATGGGTTAGATTTGCGCGGAATCGATCCTTTGTTGAGTATGGGCGGAACGATTCTCGGTAGTATTAATAAGGGCGATACTCTGGCTCATGTGGATGAGATTATGGCGGGGTATCAGGCTTTAAAGCTGGATGCTTTGATTGGGATTGGTGGTGATGGCAGTTTAGCGATTCTCAGTCAATTGCAACATCAGGGAAATTGGCAGTTTATTGCGATTCCAAAAACTATTGATAATGATGTGGCACTCACGGAACGAGTTGTAGGTTTTGATACGGCTGTAAATACAGTTGTGGATGCTCTTAATCGTCTCACATTTACGGCGGCAAGTCACGATCGCGTGATGATTGTGGAAGTGATGGGACGCACTGCGGGACATTTAGCGCTACATGCGGGAATTGCTGGCGGTGCGGATGTGATTTTAATTCCGGAAATTCCCTATACGATTAAGGATGTTTGCACTCATTTACAAGAATTACGCGATCGCTGGGGACGCAGATTTGCTATTGTAGTGGTCGCGGAAGGTGCGCATATTCCGGATGATTCGCTCAATTATGCAGCTTGTAGCAAGCCTTCCTGCGGAATTGGACAGTTAATTGCTGATGAATTGCGCAGTTGTAGTCACGAAACTATTGATATTCGCGCTGCGGTTTTAGGACATATTCAACGGGGTGGGATTCCTTCGGCTTTGGATAGGTTGGTGGCTAGTGCTTTTGGCAAAGCGGCGGTAGATTTAATTGCTAGCGGGAAATCTGGTGAGATGGTAGCTTGGCAAAATGGGGAAGTTGTGGCTTTACCGTTGGAAGCGGTGTTAGCGAAAAGTCCGTCACTGGTAGACCCAAATAATTATCTCGTAGAAACAGCGCGATCGCTCGGTATTTATGTGGGGAATTTTTTGAGATAAATTACTAAATTACTAACTATAGGATGCCTATTTGATTTTTGAACTCTGAGTTGTGAAATTATAGCGGTTATCGGTTGATTGCAATACATTCATAAGCCAGGGCAGTGCCGTCTACACGCGACGATATAATTTTGTATTAGCTCCAAGAAGTGCGATCGCTACACTAGTCCCTATTTTAAAGCCCGAAAAATTAGGAATAATCGCCCCTTTTGCAAACTTAACCACCAAGCTACGATCTTAAAATAAATGTACACACCCAAAACCCCCAATGTCTGAGATTACTGTAATCTATGAGAATGGCATTTTGCGTCCTCTAACCCCTCTGGAGTTCAGCGAGGGACAACAGGTGCGGCTGAGGATTTTGCCAGAGTCATCGCTCTCAAGCAAACAGATTGATCGAGTCCTGGAACCTTTGATCAAAGCTGGATTAGTCACGCTTCCACCAGAACATGGGGATGTGCCAACAATCTCAGAAGCGCAACTTCGAGAACTCACTCAAAGCTTACAAACACCCTCCAGTAAACCTCTTTCAGAGATCATTATCGAAGACAGAGGCGATTTGTGACTATTTATTTCCTAGATAGTAGTGCGCTAGTTAAACGCTATGTGCCTGAAGTTGGCACTACTTGAATACAAACTTTAGCTGCTGCTGATGCCAATAACCAGCTGTACATTGCACGAATTACTTGGGTTGAAGTTCTGAGCGCATTGGCACGTCGTCAAAGAGAAGGAAGCCTTGATAACACTCAAATTGCTCAAATTTTTCTAGTCTTTCGTCATCATTTAAACACTCAATATCGCGTTTTAGAATTGACTCAAACTCTGGCTGAGTTGGCAGGAAATCTAGTCAGCCAACATCCAATAAGAGCTTATGATGCGGTTCAATTAGCTTCTGCAATCAGTCTTCGTACCGCACTCATTCAAGCTCAGTTACCAGATCTAGTTTTCCTTACGGCTGACGAGCGCTTGATGACAATTGCTCAGACAATTGGATTGCTAAGTGAAAATCCTCAGGACTTACGCATTGACAAATGGGATAATAAATGCAGTAGAGAAAATCAGAAAAGAATAGGCGATCGCTAATCAGCAAGGGACTGGAAAGACGGATAATTTACGCTGTGTGTATTGAGGATATGGGCAATCAGAGTAACTACCAAGCCATCGACCGCAAAGTGTGACCTCAACACTTACACGCTCTTTTTACTGGCAGAATCAAAGTATCCAGGCTGCACCCGTTTGGCAGATATCATGGAAGATTTGTCTCATGATAGTGTCAACAGATTTTTGCTGCGTGAGCGGTATGAACCGAAAGATTTATTTGATGAAGCTAGGCTGCACATCAATTTAGTAGGCGGCACATTAAGCGGAGATGACACGGTAATTGATAAGCCTCATAGCGACCCACAATTAACAGAATTAATTGGTTACTATTATTCTGGAAGACATCATCGTATAGTCAAAGGAATTCAGTTAATTACTTTGTATTACACAGACTTATCTCTTAAGTCTGTACCGATAAATTATCGCATTTATAACAAACAGGATGGTCAGACTAAAAATGATTATCTACGAGACATGATTACTGAGGTTTTGGTTTGGGGATTGCAACCTCATACAGTGACTACTGATGCTTGGTATTCGAGTCATAAAAACCTGAAGTTCTTTAAAAACAAGGAATTAAAGTTTTTAACTGGTATAGCAAAAAATCGCTCGTGTTCAGTTGATGGTAAAAATTTTACCCAAATCCAAAATCTAGAAATTCCAGAGACTGGCTTAATGGTGTATCTGAAAAAGTTTGGACAAGTGAAAGTATTTCGGAGAAGTTTCAAAAACGAAACTTATAGATATTACATCATGTACCTGCCTGATAAAGATGCATTATTTTTAGTTTCTCTGGCAGATTTTCAGGAATTACACTCAATTCATTGGGGAATTGAATGTTACCACAGAGCTATCAAACAAGTGTGTGGCATTCAACGATTTATGGTGAGAACATCTGAGGCTATTAAAACTCATTTCTTCAGTGCCATTCGTGCGTTTACACAGTTAGAATTAATGCGATCTGAAGAATTAATTGAAAACTGGTATGAACTCCAAAGAAATTTATCTCTTCAGGTGGCTCGTGACTTCATTCTGGAACATCTTAAACAAAAGGTGGGCTTGAATGCACATGGTCAACTTCCTGTCAATGCGTAAGTCCTGATCCTAATAACTTCCCCTAAGCTCACAAGCTTCAGATGGCACTCCAGTCCAATTATTTTCTCTGGAAATGATGCCTTCAAGCCGAAAAACTATCTGCTGCCCTTTTCGTTTTGGATGCCAACTTTGATCGAGGGCGTGTAAGATAGCTTTCCTTACCAACCAAGGTGAAATGATGTTCCCGTGTTCAACCCAGGTGATCATTCTTTGTCCTGGATTTTCCGCACACTCTACAACAATTGCCATACCAGGCTCATCGTCTGGTTGGACAACCCAGCGATAATTAACATCATTAACCTTAATTAGCCTCGTGCCTTTTTTAGCAAGTCCCATAACTATCTTTTTGTTTCATTGAATTTTAGATTTTAGATTGTAACCCGCGAACGTTTACGAAGTAGTGCTTTGCGTAGTTCTTCAGCACCTAGTAAAAGTGGTGGGCAGATAAGTAAAAATAAACATTGCCACAGTGTCAGTGGTGAGGTAGAAAAGATATGCCGTAAGGGCGGGATGTCAATGATGGCGATAATTAGCATCCATTCTATGGCAATTCCTAGCCAGATGAAAGGATTAGAAAAGAAGCCTAAGCGGAAGATGGAAGTGCGTTCGGAGCGACAAGCAAACACATTACCGTCTTGACAAGCAACGATAATCGCTAAAGTCATTGTAGTGGCTTGGGCATAAATTAAGGCTATTCCTGGTTCGGCGGTGCGTGAGAGAATTGTTGGAGCGATCGCTTGTAATGATGCTAAGTTGTAACCGTAGCTTTGCCAAACCATAAAGAAGCCAAACATCGCCAATGCTGCTTCAATTAAGCCTAAGAAACCGTAAGCCCGCAATAGCAAAGAGCGATCGAGAAGTTGTTTGGATTTAGCACGGGGCGGCATTTGCATTGTCCCTACTTCAGCTCGTTCGGCTCCTAAGGCTAGGGCTGGTATAATATCAGTACCCAAATCCACGATCAGAATTTGCATAATAATCAAGGCTGGGGGAATTTTTAAAGCTACCATTGCCAAAAAAGGCACGAGTTCGGCAACGTTGGATGCCAAAATATAAGTCATAAATTTGCGAATATTTTGGTAAACTGAGCGCCCTTGCTCTATGGCGGCGACAATGGTGGCAAAGTTGTCATCTGTGAGGACAATATCTGCGGCTTCTCTGGCGACATCGGTACCATTTAACCCCATCGCAATCCCAATATTAGCAGCACGCAGAGCCGGGGCATCGTTGACGCCATCGCCTGTAACGGCGACTACTTCCCCAATATCTTTATATGCTTGCACTAGGCGCAGTTTGTGTTCTGGTGACATCCGGGCAAACACTAAGCCAGGGCGATATTTGACAATTTGCCGCAGTTGGGCATCAGAAATATGTCCCATGCCTTCCCCGGTAACAACGCGCACTTTATCGCTAACTAAACCAATATTACGAGCGATCGCTTCTGCTGTTAATCCATAGTCGCCTGTTACCATTGTGACTTTGATACCAGCTTGATGACATTTAGCGATCGCATCTGCTACCTCCGGGCGGGGTGGATCGAACATGGCGACTAAACCAATAAAAATCAGGTTTTGTTCTAAATCCTGGGCTTTTAAATCCAGCAAATCTTGACTACCCCGACGCGCCGCCAAGCCTAAAACCCGAAATCCTTGTCTAGCTAAATCATCATTCGCCCGCACCACATCATCCCAAGCATCATGGGTTAATTCTTGCTCTGTGCCATCGTGCAGAATTGTATGGCAGTGCTTCAAAACTTCTAAAGGCGCACCTTTGGTAAAGGCGAGATAAGGTAATTCATCTTGCCATAATTCCGCCGCTTGCCAATTTAATACCACTGTCATCATCAAGCGGCGAGAATCGAAAGGAATTTCGCGCAAGCGCGGTAACTGCTGTTGTAAATTTTCTAAATTTAGCCCAGCTTTGGCGGCTGCTACTAACAAAGCTGCTTCTGTGGGATCGCCAATTTCTTGCCAGCGACTAGGGGCGGTGAGATGCACTAGGCGGGCGTTGGAACATAGTGCAGAACCGATGAGTAATATCTTTGCTTTCCAGGCGATCGCATTATTTGCTGGTAAATTAACTTTACCCACTGTCGGATCGTAACCTGCACCGCTAACTTCAATTAAGGGATTGACGCGATCGCTATCAGTGAAATTATCCTGAGGTAGCCACAGATAGCGCACCGTCATTTCATTTTTGGTTAATGTGCCCGTTTTATCGGTGCAAATTACCGTAGTAGCGCTGAGAGTTTCTACCGACGACAGCCGCCTGACTAACGCATTCTGCCGCACCATCCGCCGCACGCCAATTGCTAAAGATAAGGTGACAGTTGGTAATAAACCTTCTGGCACTAGTGCGACAATAATACCGATCGCAAAAATGAAGCTTTCTTTTACCTCTATGCCTACCAAAAAGTACGCCAGTAAGAAAACTATCATTCCCATACTGACAGCGATCGCGGTAATGATGCGGACAATCTGGCTTACCTGAACTTCTAAGGTGCTGGGTTCCCGCTTTACTACTGTGGTTAAATGCGCCACTTGCCCAAATTCCGTCTGCGCACCTGTGGCATAAACTACAGCTACCGCCCGCCCTGCGGCTACAGTCGAACCGGCTAAAACTAAATTGGCGATTTCCGAGGGATTTACCTTTTCTTGCATCGGCTGTTCCCCCGGACGTAGCAAAGTTTTCCCGCCGCGAATGGGTACTGCTTCCCGTAACCTTACTGGGTAAGGATTTCGCGCCACAGGGAGAGATTCCCCCGTCATTACCGATACATCTAAATATAAATTGTCTGCTGATACTAACCGAGCATCAGCAGAAATGCGATCGCCTTCTTCTAATTGCATCACATCGCCGCGCACCAACTCCCGTGCCGCGATTTGCTTGAGTTCGGCATCCCGATACACTTTCACCTGCATCGGCAAGACTTTTTTTAAAGCTGCTAGCGCCTGTTCCGCTTGAAACTCCTGCCAAAAGCTAAAGATAGCGTTAATCCAGATGACTGCCCAAATTGCCCAGCCTAATTCCGGCGTGCGGGAAATAAACGCTAAAGTCCCCGCCACCCAAAGTAACAAAGCCATGAAATGAGTTAATTGATCGGCAAAACGTAGCCACAGGGGACGATGTGCCGGTTCTGGTAACTCATTTGCGCCAAATTGGGTAAATCTTCGTTCAGCTTCATCCGCCGATAAACCATCACTAGCGCTATCTAGTGATTCATAAACCTCTTCAACAGGTAACGCCCAGATAGGTTGATGCAACGATGTCATGATCTTAATATTCGGTGTTGGGTTTAAGAGAAGGCAGAGGGCAGAGGGCAGAAGGGAAATTGTTTGATTATTGTGAATTGATGTTTAAAATTAAATTTATTTTTGCTTTTGCACTTATTTAAAAAAGGCGATCGCCAGCAATAATTTTTACGCTCACGGTTTTTAAACAGCGTATCTTACCTTCTAAATCTGCCTTATTTTCATAAAAATTTTTACGTTAACTTCCTAAACTTCTGCCCTCTGCCTGGTCACTGAGCTTGTCGAAGTGCTGCCTTCTACCTTCTTCATTTACGATTTCACACTCATCATATCTTCAATTAAACCGAAATTTTCTGCTTGCTTAAAAGATGCTTCTAAAGAAATACCTTGCTTAGTAGAAATATACATTAAAACCATTGCGATCGCTCTTGCGGCACTATCACAATGAATCAATGCTGGTTTGGGCATTTCCGCTATTTTTTGTAGAACTTTCAGCGCAATTTGCGGATTAATTTCTGTGCTTTTTGTCGGTAGATTTGCGTAGTGCAATCCTAGCAACTGAGTATAAAGTTGCTCGCCATCTTGAAAACCTTGTTCGTCAGGCGATCGCAGGTTCAATACAGACTTATAACCCTGTTGTGCCAAGCTTTTTAACTCTTCAGGGACAACTTGTCCCGCGATCGCCAATTCATCGTTAATTTTTTTGATTGTATTCATCCCTCCCTCCTCCCTGTGGTGAGCAATGAATTAAAGAATTAATGTTATGTTCGATAAATAAACTGTAATTAATCAAGATATTTTACCTTGTACTACCACAACTACATCATCATTTTTCTCACGTTACTGTTAATTAGTAAATTTTATGATGATGCAGTTTATTTATTAAATGCATAACATTATTCTTAATTCAATCACCAAAGTTTAATAATCTTTGCTTTTGATAGCAGGATCGCCTTCGTATGGTTGTAGTCCTGTTGCTGGGTAATTATCATCACTAGGACTAAAAGCTCTAGTGGCAGCAATGGAAATATATTGAATTATTTGTTGAAAAAAGTTGCCAATTGCTTGGATAGCTTGCCGAACTTTAGTGATGGTAGACATATATTTATCTCCTTAATCTTTGAAAATTTTCTAGGCAATTAGACTTAGTAAACAAACTAAGCAAACATCTGATATATCTCTATCTCCAAAGGAACAGTACGCGGTGTAAAATGTTCGGGTTTTCTACTTACCCCAATCCACCAAACAGTTCCTCCCAGCAACATGAACAGGAGTAACACCAAACTGATGAGGAGTTCATTGGGTTGAAACTCAGAATAATGTTGGGTTTTCATAGCTAGCTCCTGCACATTCTGTAACTAATCTTTTGCAATCAGCAAACCTTTACTAACTGCTAAATTGTCATTTTTGCTGCTAGCGCAGGTTCACCAACCTCATCAGCAATACAACGATGTACGATCCCTTGCGGTTTTTGGTAGTCACCTGATGTTGCCTGTAATTTCAAGTTAAGGTAAAAATTTGAGGAAGTTGTGAGGGAAAAAAATAATTAGGGAAAGGAGACAAGGGGGACAAGGGAGACAAACAATTCAAAATTCGCGCATTAAGAATTCTATTTGACTTTTGCCCCATGCCCCATGCCCAATGCTCCTACGATCTGTCATATTCTTGTATGACTATTGACTATTGACTATTGACTATTGACTATTGACTATTGACTATTGACTATTGACTATTGACTATTGACTATTGACTATTGACTATTGACTATTGACTATTGACTATTGACTATTGACTATTGACTATTGACTATTGACTATTGACAACCCCCGCCAGTTATCTTTAATTACGCCCACTTACTTAAAATTTAGTCAACAATCTCGCCTTTCTTAAAATAAATGTCAGTACTGTTTCCTTATGAGCAACTATCTCTGCTGAAACTTCCATCCCGGCTTGGATAGGGTACTGCTGGTTATTTCGCTCTAAATACAATTTTTCAGGCGTAATAATTACTTCATAATAGGGAGCAATATCGTTTGCGCTATTAACTCCTTGGGATGTAATGGCATCAGGAGCGATCGCAGTTACTGCTCCTGTTAATGTACTGTAATCTGTGTAGGGATATGCAGAGATGCGCAAAAATACCTTACCTTCTTGACAATTCTTAATTTGGCTGGCTTTGCAGATTTTGACATTAGCAACATCACTAGCCGCTACCCTAGCCTTAATCAATAAAGAATTCTGATTTGGCGTAATTTGGGCAATAGTATTTCCTGGATGCACAACTTGACCGGGGTTTCTCAATTCTAGCTTGAGAATAGTTCCACTTAAAGGCGATCGCACAATTGCCTTTTCTCGATCAATCTCTAGCTGATTCAAGTCTTTTTGGTCTTTATCAATTTGGCTTTTAATAGTTAATTGTTGCTGTATCAAACCTTCCCGTTCTTGGTGTAAGCTAGCCAAAGCTGACTTACCTTGAGCCTGAGCTAAAGCAATTTTTTCTTGGGCTAGTGCAACTGTAGCCCGACTAGGATTAAGCTGAGAGGTAGCTCGTTCTAAGCGAGCTTGAGCCGTTTGTGTTGCCGATTCCTTTTCTTTAATTTGCAACTTAGTCACAGCACCGGTTTCTCCTAAATTAAGATAGCGGTTTAACTCATCTTGGGCTAGAGATAAAGCGGCTTTTGCCTCTTTAACTTCCGTTTCTGTGCTAACTTGCAAATTCTCAAATTCCCTCTGATTGCGGCTGAATTCAGCTTGTGCAGAGGTAATGGAGCGCTGCATTGCCGTGGTTTCCGCATTAATTTTGGTATCTAATGCTCCCAACCCGGCGGCAATTTGAGCTAATTGTAACTGGTTTTGTTGAATGCTACTTCTGAGTTGACTGGCTTTGGTTTGTAATTGAGAATCTTCTAATATTGCGATCGCATCGCCTTGGCGGACAACTTGATTTTCCTGCACAGTAATCTGCTTCACAGTCCCTTCCATTGCTGCTTGTACTAAACGTATCTCACCAGCCGGACGCACAATCGCAGGTGCTTTAACCACAACATTGTATTCCGCGATCGATGCTAATGCCACAGCAGATCCAAATCCAGCCAGCATGAACAATCCACTTAATTTTGTCCAAATTCCTAAAGGGGGCAGAAATTCATTGATTTTGGCGGTTTGGAGTTTCTCTGTTTCAATACCCTGATCTGTGGGTGGAGAGCCTTTGGGAACAGTTGGTAAAGGTGCGTTGGGAGATAAAGCATTGTCTGGGCTGGTGTGACTTAACATAAGCTGCTAGTTAATCCTCTTTAATAGAATTCCCAAATTCAGCCCAAAACCCACGGCTGAGTGTTAAGTTAGTCACACCTTGGGCATAATAACCAAAACTGTAAGTAAATATTGCCCTATGAGGTATTGCCTAAATCCAGACTGTCCAGAACCGGAGAATTTAAGCGCTACGGAAAAATGCCAAGCTTGTGGTTCTTTGCTGATTTTGCACGAGCGGTTTGATATTGTGCTTCAGCTCGGAGAAGGTAGTTATGGCGCAGCATTTTTAGCCATCGATCAAGCCCAACCTAAGCCAATTCATTGTGTAGTTAAGCAGTTCTACCCTGTAAATACTGAGTCTGAGAGTATAGAAAGAGCGCTTGCCCGTTTTCAGCAAGAAGCCAAGCTATTGCAAAAACTCCACCATCCTCAACTACCTTACTTTGTAGATTATTTTGAAGATGACCAAGGAATGTATCTGATTCAAGAATATATTCATGGAGTTCCCTTAAGGCGGGCAGTTGAAAAGTTAGGTGTCTTAACTGAAACTGATGTTAAACAAATGCTCAGAGATTTTTTGCCTGTATTGGCACATATCCACGAGCATCAAGTTATCCATCGAGATATTAAACCTCATAACATCCTTTATCGAACGCGAGATAACCAACTAGTGTTAATTGATTTTGGATTAGCTGTCGATCTATCTTTACCAGATCCATTCAGCATACAAGATCCAGATTCTGACTTTGTTGGCACCCGTGGTTATGTTCCCACTGAAAACGCTCAACAACCTGTACCTGCTAGCGATATATTTGCACTTGGGACTACCTGTTTTTACTTACTAACGGGTATCTCTCCCAAAACAATTACCCGCGACTCTACCACAGAGGAATTACTTTGGCGATCGCATCTTCAAGTTAGCGATGAATTGAGCCTAATTCTCAACAAAATGTTAAAATATCAAGTTACAGCACGCTATCAATCGGCGCTGGAAATATTAGATGATTTGAATCAATTGATAACGGTGTGAAACGATATTTTTCCCTGAATACTACACATACTTAAACTTTTTCAAAATGTTGCTCCCGATGTAGGTTGGGTTGAGGAACGAAACCCAACATTAGTTGAGTGTTGGGTCTCATTCTTCGACCCAACCTACTAGCTTGAGGATGAGGGCATTTTTGCATATTTGGGATGATACCCATAATTTACCAATAGTAAAAAACTAGCCAGCAACTTATTAACTCAAGTTGCTGGCTAATTGAATTTTTTTATCTTAATTAACTATTTCAGTAGGATTTAAATTTTTGACTCGAATTATTCAAGACCTCCACCTCCGGTTGTTGTTTTTTTACATCCAGATTTAGATGAAGAAGATGACGACTTACATGAAGATCCTTTTCCTTTACCTCTTGATTTACCTTTACCGCCACGACCACCACATCCACCAGAGAGAAGTTCCATTTGCGCTTCGGTCAATTCAGCGCCAATTTCTAGTTCAGAACCTAAAATATCATTAATGGCTTGCATGTGTTTAAACCTGCACTTGTGTTGATAAATAAAGTATGGTTTATTTACTCTGGTTCTTCAGCCGTGCAACTGACGAATTTACTATGAAGCTTCTAAAAAGAAAATCAGTCACTCAGGGGGCAAATCATCAATTTTTTGTGAACAGAGTTAGGCTTTGTTATCAATAAATCTTATACCACTTGGTTTTGATTGGTTATATACTTTACTAAGTATATACTATATGAAACTTCCGCCGATAATATTCCTGATTGACGAATCGCTGTAGGTATTTTTGTGAGTAACTGTGGTTTATGGGGAACCCTGAAATAATGAAACCTGTAAAATTGCTCCCCAATGAAATATCCCTATGTCCGCCAACATAGCCAAGAAGACTGCGGTGCTGCTTGCTTGGCAATGATCTCCCAGTTTTACGGGCGCAGATTCACTATCAGCCGCATTCGCGAAACTGTAGGCACCATACAAACAGGTACAACGTTACTAGGCTTGAAACGTGGCTGTGAAGCCCTGGGATTTCATGCTAGAGGTGTGAAAGTCGGTCAAGACTTTTTGGAAAAGATGGAGCAATTTCCTTTGCCAGCGATTATCCATTGGAAAGGTTATCACTGGGTAGTGTTGTATGGCAAGCGCGGTAAGAAATATATTATTGGCGATCCGGCGATTGGGTTGCGCTATCTGACTAAGGAAGAATTGCTGCAAGGTTGGCGTAATAGTGTCATTTTGCTGCTGCAAATCGACGAACACCGCTTTTATGCCCAAGAATCTGACAAAGTTGGTAGTTTTGGGCGATTTGTGAGACGGGCGTTTCCTTATCGCGGGATTTTGTTACAAGCGATCGCTCTGAATATTTCCATTGGTTTACTATCTTTAGCATCCCCCTTTCTCACACAAATCTTGACTGATGATGTATTGGTGCGAGGTGATACCCAACTATTAACAGTTGTGGCGCTGGGGGTAATTGCCCTGAGTCTATTTAGTAATATAATTGGCGTTTTGCAGTCGTTTTTATTAGGCTATTTTGGGCAAAGGATGCAACTTGGGCTACAGATGGAGTATGGCTACAAGTTATTACACTTACCCCTGACTTATTTTGAATCCCATCGTAGTGGAGAAGTAACTAGTCGCCTTTCTGATGTCAGAACGGTGAATTCGTTAGTACAGAAAGTAGTTTTACAACTGCCCAGCCAGTTGTTTACTTCTCTGATTTCACTAAGCTTTATGCTTTCTTACAGTTGGGTGCTAACCGGCGTGTCTTTTATGGGCTTTTTGGTAATTACCGTCATTGATTTGTTGTTTATGCCAACTCAACGGCGCAAAACTCGCGAAGCGATCGCACTCAAAAGTGAAAGTCAGGGTTTTTTAGTCGAGACATTTCGTGGTATTCAAGTCTTGAAAACCACCCCAGCAACTCCTCAAGCCCAAGAAGAATATCAGCAGAATTTTGGACAGTTAGCTCATCTCAATTGGAGCACAATGAAACTGTCAATTTACAGCAGGACATTAACCAATTTTCTTTCCAGGTTAACCAGCGTTAGCTTATTGTGGATCGGCAGCTATTTAGTGATCGATCGCTCCTTAACCATTGGTCAATTGCTAGCATTCAGTTCCATGAGCAGCAATTTTATTGGCTTTCTCAATTTTACAGTCGGATTGGGGGATGATTTAATTACTGCTCAATTGGTCATTCAACGCTTGAGTGAAGTTTTGGATGCTACCGCAGAAAGCCCTAATGATGAAAAGAAACCTTGGGCTACCATTGCTGATGATGTGGATATTGTTTGTACAAAACTTAACTTTCACCACCCCGGACGCACCGACTTACTCAAAGATTTTTCTGTGACTCTTCCAGGCGGAAAAGCGATCGCGCTTATTGGTAAGTCTGGTTGCGGTAAAAGTACCTTAGTGAAGCTGCTGGCGGGACTTTACAGTCTGCAATCGGGCAACATTCGCATTGGCATGTATAATCATTCTGATCTGTCCCTAGATAGTCTCAGGCAACAAATAGTATTAGTACCTCAAGAAGCGCATTTCTGGAAGCGGTCAATTCTGGAAAATTTCTCCTTCAGCTATCCTCAAGCAACCTTTGAACAAATTGTGAAGGCTTGTCAAATTGCTGGTGCTGATGAGTTCATTAGCGAATTACCTGACAAATATCAAACCGTACTGGGGGAATTTGGCGCAAATTTATCTGGGGGACAACGGCAACGTTTAGCCCTTGCTAGAGGTATTGTTACTGAACCACCAATTTTAATTTTAGATGAGTCAACCGGTGCCCTAGATCCTCAAACTGAAGCAGAGGTGTTGGATAAATTACTATTCTCCCGTCAGGGTAAAATGACGATTATCATCAGCCATCGTCCGAGAGTGATTGAACGGGCAGATTGGGTGATTCTCCTAGAGAAAGGCGAACTCAAACTTCAAGGAACAGTGAATGAGTTACGCACACAGGATGGAGAACATCTTAGCTTTCTCATGCCATAAACAAACGTTTTATGTTATAATTTTTTCGTTATCGCTTAAGTAGATACGTAAAAAATTTAATAATCTATAGATAATGAGGAATTAAAAATGCCAAATTATCTATGATTATGATTGAGGATTTTATCTCTCAATGTTAAAAAAGCATTGAGTTATTTGTAAATATTCTTGTTATCAGTGGAACAAGTCATTCAATAATTAAGTCTGCATCGCTAACGTATAATGAATAGCGATAATTATGGAGCTATAATCCATCTACCTAAAAAATATTAGTTTTTTGCTAGCACTTAGATCAAATTATCTATAGCCGCAAAAACAAAATTTTGTGCTTGCTTATAGCTGCTTGCTATAGCAATCTCAAGTGATTTGTGAAATCTGAGATGTAGAGTTTTTGGCTGTTAACTGTTGACCGAATCAGGCAAAAGTAAAAATTTAAAATTCACTCATAAATTAAAAGTGCTTAAAAGTGCTGTTACTCAGTCTCAAACTTCCTTATGGAACCAAATAAACACATTTATTTCGAGATCCGTAGGGGCGGGTTCGCCAATATTCTTGCTAACCAAAGACTATCCGGCTGAACCCACCCTGACAAAATAAGACATTCATCATAAATACACTAAATTTTTGTATGGAGATTATGTTTTTACTTAATTTTTATCATCGAGAACATTATCTAACTTTTGTAGGATGGGCAAGATACCCAGGCTAAGTATATAAGCTAAATATGAAACATTTGCCCAAAATCTTCACTGAGGATGACGAATTATTATGAAATATAGAAACTTTGGCTCTACCGACCTTGTAGTTTCAGAAATGGGAATCGGAGGGTCACACTTTGGCTCAATGATTAATCAACAAAGTCCTCAGGAAATTATCAAAACTTTGTCAAAGTCTCTTGATAGCGGGATTAATTTTTACGATATTGCAGATATTTATGGTCAAGGAGAAAGCGAAAGGCTGGTAGGTAGAACTTTTAAAAATCAACGAGATCGCGTAATTTATGCCAGCAAAGCCGGATTTTGTTTATCAAATACTGGTAATATCATTGCAAAACTTAAACCTTTTCTCAAACCAATTATCCGCTTAGTCAAACCCATAAAACAGCCACTTCTACAAGCTAGGTCTTCTCAATTAAGACAGGATTTTTCTGATACATACTTGATCGGTGCTGTAGAAGCGAGTTTAAAAAGATTGCAGACTGATTACTTAGATATTTTTCAATTGCATGAACCTCCCCTATCGGTGATTAGAAACGGCGAGGTATTTGACACATTAGAAAAACTCAAATATCAAGGTAAAATCCGCTACTATGGTATTGCTTGCCGCAATGTAGAAGATGCATTAGTTTGTTTAAATTATCCTGGGTGTTCTTCACTACAAATAGAAATTAATTTACTCAATCAAAGTGCTGTTGATCAAGTATTCCCTTTGCTCGAAAAAGATAATGTAGGGATAATTGCAAGACAAGCTTTTGCTTCCGGGAAACTGTTTAAGATAATCCAAAACCCCGAATTATTTCCGGAAGTCACTGAAGATATCAAGGTGCATCACACTGTTCAAAAACTGCAAGAACTGGTTAAGCAAAAAGGAAACGAAGCGATCGCTCAAATCGCAATTCAATTTGTTTTGCAATTTACACCCGTGTCTGTAGTCGTTGTTGGTACTCGAAATCGCCAACATTTAGCAAATAATTTAGCGGCTTTTTCTTCACCAATCCTGACTCAAGAAGAAATGGCTGCTTTGGTAACGAAATTATAGATAGTTCATTTCGATTGAGGTTACTTAAATAATGATGATTGATGCACGTAGTATTACAGAGAATGCAACTCTAGATTGTGATATCTGCATTGTTGGTGCTGGTGCAGCAGGTATCACCTTAGCCCAGGAATTTCTGAACCAAGATGTTAAAGTTCTATTGTTAGAAAGCGGGGGAATTAAATACAATGCAAATCTTGATGTCTTAAATCAAGGAGAAGTAGATCTCGCTACTCATAGTTCTTTAGAAGAAAATCGTCGGCGACAATTGGGAGGAGCAACAACAGTTTGGGGCGGGAGATCTGTACCATTTGATGTATCTGATTTTGAGTACAAATCTCATGTCCCTCACAGTGGTTGGCCGATTACAAAAAAGGATTTAGATCCTTATTATGAACTAGCACATAAATATTGTGAATTAGGAGCTTATAACTATACTGTTGATGGTGCAAAATCAATAGTTTCTGCTTTAAACTCAGCCGAGGTTTCAACTGAGCAGATATATTTATTTAGTCCCCCAACAAATTTTGGTAAGCGCTACTTAAATGTTTTAAAAAATGCGCCGAATATCACTTTGTTATTAAATGCCAATTGTCTGAAAATCGCTACTGACGCCACAGGTAACAGTGTTGATTATTTAGATGTTGCTTCCTTAAGAAAAAATAAGTTTCGGGTACGGGCAAAACAATATGTGCTAGCAACTGGAGGGCTAGAAGTTACTAGATTGTTACTAGTATCTAATGATGTGCATAAACAAGGAATTGGCAATCGCTTTAATCATTTAGGGCGATATTACATGGGACATATCAATAGCTATATCAAAATTCAGTTTGCAGAAAAAGTACCAGTGATCTGGGATTATCAACGCTTTCCTGATGGACTTTACTATCAACATTCAATTGCTATTCGGGAAGAGAAACGCCAAGAATATGGACTATTAAATCAACGTTTTTTTGTCGAGCGTCCTAATTTTAGAGATCCTAGCCATCAAAGTGGTATCCTCTCGGCTACTTATTTAACCAAATCTCTGCTAAAAAAACAAAAAATCTCTCAAGATTTACCAGAGCATCTGAAAAATATTATTTTTGACCCACAAGGAATGCTAGGTTTTTCTTATAAATGGATTACTCAAAGAATTTTGAGCCAAAAGAAATTACCTTCTGTAATTATAGAAAATAAATCTAATCTGTATACATTCCGCATCGATAGCGAACAGATACCAAACCCCAATAGTCTTGTAAGTTTAAGCGAAAGCAAGGATATTTTTGGGATTAATCAACTCAAAGTTGATTGGCGCTGTAGCGAATTAGATATTTTCAGCGTAGAGAAATCAGTAGAAATTCTCAGACAAACGCTAGAAAATACTGGTTCAGGAAAGGTTCTCCCTAGAATCATCACATCACCACCGCCACAAGCAGGACATCATTTAGGAACAACGAGAATGTCAAGCACAGCGCAATCTGGTGTTGTAGATGCAAATTGCAAAGTTCATGATGTGAGTAACTTATATATTGCTAGTAGTTCTGTGTTTACAACTTCTAGTTATGCAAATCCTACTCTTACAGTTGTGGCGTTAGCAGTTAGGCTTGCCGATTATATTAAGCGATTTTACGGTAAGTAAGCATTTGTCATTGAGTATTTTATGTAATTGCTGCTAGTTTGCTGGCGATACTCAGCATTTGTATATTCATTGCGATCGCTATTTGCATCAAAGCCGATAGAGAAATTGAGCAAATTTGGCGATCGCTTTTAGTCATCTCTGGCGAAAATCGGCTTACTGCGGATATGATTGCAGATTTACTCGCACCCTTGAGGTGACGAGAAATTTTAGCGGGGGGTTACTGTAGGCATCGCAATTTGTGAATCAAAATATCGAATTGTAAATTAAGATTTCGCAATTTTGTCTTAATCTCACAATTATTAGCATAAATTTATAACTGACAAATTAGAGTATTTATGCCAAAAATCACGGTTTTTTTGGCTTTTAAATCGATGATTGAAGGAAATTTACAAAACTTCATTGCTCCTCAACTTCACAAGTTACTCAAAGTTTTAGTTTATAAATAAAGAGGGTATTCCAGAAGCTAAAGACGAGTTCAGATTAAGGTTGGAAGCCATGTCTGTTAAAACTCTAATAATTAATGACCAACTCATTAGCGCTAGGGAAGAGGAAACTATTCTTGAAGCAGCAACAGAGGCGGGTATTAACATACCTACTTTGTGTCATTTAAACGGAGTATCAGATGTTGGCGCTTGTCGTCTTTGCCTAGTAGAAATTGGTGGCACTAATAAACTTCTACCTGCTTGTGTGACTAAAGTAGGGGAAGGAATGGAAATAAGAACCGATAGCGATCGCTTGCAAAAATATCGGCGGATAATTGTCGAAATGCTATTTGCAGAAGACAAGGTTCAACCGTCGGTGAAATGAAACACGATCGCGAAAAACTTAATTTTCTCGTCAATGCGCGCGAGAAAAAGCAATGAAATTTTTAGAGACGGGAGATAGTTGGCTGTTGGCTGTTGACTGTTAACTGTTGACTGTGGCTATTAAGCTTGTCAAAGTGTTGACGCTTAAAAACTGACTACTTTATAGACGTGATTAATCGCGTCTAAAAACTGACAACTGACAACTAACAAATGAGGAATTATTATGTCTCGTTTGAAATTAGCAACGGTGTGGCTAGGTGGGTGTTCTGGCTGTCACATATCTTTTCTCGATTTAGATGAATGGCTGAGTAATTTAGCACAGCAAATAGATATAGTTTACACTCCCTTAGCTGATATTAAAGAATATCCCCAAGGGGTAGATGTGGTATTAGTTGAAGGTGCGATCGCCAACGAAGAACATATAAAAATGGTGCGCATGGTAAGAGAGCGATCGCAAATTTTAGTTTCCTTTGGTGACTGTGCTGTTACAGGTAAGGTTACCGCCCTACGTAATCCTTTGCTTAATGCTGAATCTGTACTAAAACATTGCTATGTTGAAGCTGCTGATATCTACGGTGAAATGCCCCATGCACCAGGTATTGTCCCACCATTATTAAATCTAGTACAGCCAGTCCATCAAGTCGTACCAGTGGATATTTATTTACTCGGTTGTCCGCCTTCAGCAATGCGAATTCGTGCTGTATTAGAACCAATGTTAAAAGGTAAAAAACTGCAATTAAAAGGGCGATAATTTCTTCAATTTGGGTAATTTGGTAATAGTCAATAGTCATTGGTCATTGGTCATTGGTCATTTATCAGGGATGCAATTAATCTGAAGAATTTGTGTTAGTTATTTACTATTTGATGAAGATGGATTAATTGTAATTATTATTAATACCCTGACTTTTGCGGTAACATTAGCGGACATATAGCCGATCCGCGATCGCTGTTAGCTCTAACACATGTCCTTTACGGTAATTGTCCAACCGCTTGGTGGGTGATTGTTCCTGGAGAAAATTTTGCCATAGGCGATCGCTTCTCAGCAACTGCACAACCAGGAATTGCGATGCCTACGGCAACCCCTGCGGGGAACACGCTGGAGAAAATCGCCCAAATTATCAGCCTTCAGCCATAACATCAGCTGGTAATAGCAACCAATTGACAATTTTCTGCATTAAAGCGCAATGGCAATTTTCGCTAAACCCATAAAAAAATCTAAAAATCTTGGACGATCAAAGAGTTGATTTTATATACTTAGATTTGGGAAAGTACAAGTAATATAAAATACTTGTACTTTGTGCTATAGTAACTTAATGAGTATCAACCAATGACTTCTTCAGAAATTCCTAATCCTAACAGTAAGGCAGTTTATTCTAACCCAGAAACTCTGGCCTCTTCAATTAGTCCAAAAAACTTATATCCCTTCAAAGTAGTTGAGTATTTTTTACTGACTTCCTTAGTTGGTTCGAGTATCGTTTTTCTGTTTTTTCGCGATAATCAACAAGCTGTAATTATTGGAGTAATTGCACTAACTGTTGCGATTTTTTTCTACTTAATCAACAAAGAGGTACTGCAAGCTTCGCAACAGGCTGTCAAACAGTCTGATATCAATAAAAGAGCCGAACTTTACAGCTATCAACTAGCAAATGATAGTTCATGGTATGCAAATACAATCACGCCAGCTAGACAAAAGGCCTTACAATATTGCCAAGATTTAATTGACGATTACAAGCGGACGCGGAACCTGGCGAGAAATCTGTATTACGTTTTGCAAATCTCCACCGTAATTTTATCAGGTGTCACACCAATCTTAGTTTTGGTAGACAAACTAGAAAGCGGACAATCTTGGTTAAAGTGGTTACCTGTGATTTGTCCCGCGATCGCATCCATCGTTGCTAGTATTGTCACATCTTTTCCTTTTCAGAAAAACTGGGTAGCAGCAAACACAGCTGTAGAGTTATTAGAGGCTGAACAAGAAAAATTTATTTTGGGAATTACTCCGCTTTATCGTTACAGTAATTCCGCTACTGAAGCAGAACAGCTGCAAACAGCTAACCAAATCATCGAAAATTTTGTTGTGCAAGTAAATAATATTCATTTGCAGCAATTACAACAAGTCAGCGATCAATCCTCAGATAAAAAAGAAGCTCCCCCAGCTAATGAACAAAATCAAGAAGCTAAAAATTAACAAAAGTGAGCTATAGCAGTTCCCAATCGGGTGAACTACATTTTCAAAGCTAATAACCTTGTGCAAAAAGATTTGAGTGTAGCTCACTAGCTTAGGAAAAGCTATAAATTAATCAGCTATTACTCTATTCTGCTTTTAAGTTGCACAATCTATCGTGAGCGCTGTTGGCTGTTAAGCGTTGACAGTCAACACTCAACAGTTAACAGCCCCGGTTTCCCCAGTCAACCGGGGTTTAATTTTGAGTAATTTTTTTCCATCAGCTAAAAAGTTACATTTCCTCACAACTTCCTCAAGAATATTTTCTAACCTCATATTGTCTCCAGAGAGTCCAAAGAGACGCTATCCAAATTAACGAGGTTTAGCGATATGCAAACCCCCTCTATATTCAAAACCGATCCCACCTTCGACATCCTCCGTACCGAGCGCCAGCCCCTCAGTTCCATTTTTGCGCCGGCAACGGTGGCTGTGATTGGGGCTAGTGACTCGCCTGGGAGTGTCGGACGTACCTTGCTTTGGAATTTAATCGGTAATCCTTTTGGCGGTACGGTATTTCCTGTAAACCCAAAACATCATAGTGTGATGGGTATTAAGAGCTACGCCAATATTGCAGAAGTACCGGACGCAGTAGATTTGGCAATCATTGCCACACCCGCCCCAACAGTGCCGAAAATTGTCCGCGAATGCGTCGCCGCCGGGGTGAAAAGTGCCGTAATCGTTTCTGCTGGATTTAAAGAAATTGGTGCCCCTGGGATTGAATTAGAGCAGCAAATTTTACATGAAGCCCGCTTAGGTAAACTCAGGATTATCGGCCCCAATTGCTTGGGTGTGATGAATCCCCATACAGGATTAAACGCCACTTTCGCCAGTACAATGGCGCGTCCTGGGAATGTCGGCTTTATTAGCCAAAGTGGTGCCCTTTGCACCTCAATTCTTGACTGGAGTTTGCGGGAGAATGTCGGCTTTAGCGCTTTTATCTCCATCGGCTCGATGTTAGATGTTGGTTGGGGCGATTTAATTTACTATCTTGGTGACGATCCCCATACCAAAAGTATTGTTATTTACATGGAATCCATTGGGGATGCGCGGTCATTTCTCTCAGCAGCCCGTGAGGTAGCTTTAACCAAGCCGATTATTCTCATCAAAGCCGGTCGCACTGAAGCCGCCGCCAAAGCTTCCGCTTCCCATACTGGCGCATTGACTGGTAGCGATGAAGTTCTTGATGCTGCCTTTAGACGCAGTGGGGTGCTAAGAGTCAGCAGAATTTCTGAACTGTTTAACATGGCGGAAGTATTGGCAAAACAGCCCCGCCCCAAAGGCCCGCGTTTGACGATGATTACCAACGCTGGCGGCCCCGGTGTCCTCGCTACAGATTTTCTCATTACCAATGGCGGAGAACTAGCAGAACTCGCACCAGAGACAATTACCTCCCTCAATCAAACCCTACCATCTTTCTGGAGTCATAATAACCCCATCGATATTTTGGGAGACGCCGATCCAGAACGCTACAGCAAAACCTTAGAGATTGTTGCCAAAGACCCAAATAGTGATGGTATCTTGCTGATTCTCACTCCTCAGGCAATGACTGATCCTACCCAAACTGCCGAACAGTTGAAATCTGCAATTGAAAAAGCACAGGTTCCTGCTAGCAAACCAATTCTGGCAACTTGGATGGGTGGCGCTGAGGTGATGGCTGGGGAAGCAATTCTCAATCGTACTGGGATTCCGACCTTTTCTTACCCCGATTCTGCTGCCCGTATATTCACTTATATGTGGAAGTCTAGCTATAATCTGCGCGGTATTTACGAAACTCCCGTATTACCAGCAGAAGAAGATGGTATCCCCAACCGCAATCTTGTAGATAAAATTATTACCACAGCCCATCAAGCCGGGCGAACCATTCTCACAGAAACAGAATCCAAGCAAATCCTCGCGGCTTACGGTATTCCCACCCTACAAGCTTGCATCGCCGCCACAGAAGATGAAGCTGTTGGCTGTGCAGAATCCCTGGGTTATCCCGTAGTCCTCAAATTATTATCGAAGACGATCACCCACAAAACCGATGTGGGTGGTGTGCAGTTAAATCTTATGGATGCGGATGCTGTACGCTGGGCGTATCGCAATATTAAAACTGCTGTTGCCGAAAAAGTAGGTTTAGAACACTTTTTAGGCGTAACAGTGCAGCCAATGATTAACCTGAATAGCGGCTATGAATTAATTATTGGTAGTAGCTTAGATCCTCAATTTGGCCCAGTATTGCTGTTTGGCGCAGGGGGACAATTAGTGGAAGTATTTAGAGATCGAGCGATCGCACTTCCTCCCCTCAATAGTACCCTGGCACGCCGGATGATGGAACAAACGCAAATTTACAAAGCCCTCCAAGGCGTAAGAGGACGAGCACCTGTAGATTTAGCGGCTTTAGAGCAGTTATTGGTAAGATTTTCCCAATTAATCGTAGAACAGCCCTGGATTAAGGAAATTGACATCAATCCCTTATGGGCGCGATTTGAAGGTAGAAGTCAAGAAGAAGACAAATCTTCCTCATTACTAGCTTTAGATGGGCGGATCGTTCTCCACCCACCGGAACTGAGAGAAGAACAATTACCAAAATTAGCGATTCGCCCTTATCCCACACAATACATCACGCCTTGGACAACCAAAGATGGTACAGCAATTACCATCCGCCCTATTCGTCCCGAAGATGAGCCGTTAATTGTACAGTTCCATAAAACACTCTCAGAGCAAAGCGTCTATTTTCGCTATTTCCATCTGATGAAACTAAGTCAGCGAATCGCCCACGAACGGATGCTGCGCCTATGTTTCATTGACTACGATCGCGAAATGGCGTTAGTTGCAGATCGCAAAAACCCCATAACAGGCGATCGCGAAATTCTCGCTGTAGGACGCTGGAGTCAGTTACATGGTGTCAAAGAAGCGGAATTTGCGCTTTTAGTCAGCGATCCATATCAACGCATGGGGTTAGGTACTAACATTTTAAGTCAACTGTTGTATGTCGCTCGTAACGAACATATCAAGCGCATCACTGCTGATATTCACCCAGAAAATGTGGCAATGCAACGTGTTTGTGAAAAAGTCGGCTTTCGTCTCTATCGCAGTGCTGATTTAGTAGAAGCTGTAATTGATTTGTAATCTCAAATCACGCAATTTTCCAACAATATTTTTTTGTAGGGTATTGCATTGGGGACTTATAAAAAATAAATTACCCATATTCCGTAGTGCGAGCATCTTGCTCGCTTTTTAACATTAGCGAGCAAGATGCTCGCACTACAAATTTATTGGGTATTTAAAAAAATTGGATGTCCCTTGCTATACCTTTATTTATATATTTGTATATTGATTAAATTGAACCGATATCAGATAAAATTCTTAGGTATATAGCATATACCCTATTAGCAAATATTACATTTTTAACACAGTGATAGACCAACACCAAGACCAGAAAAAGCTACAATAAACCCATTAACTAATGATGCTGTCTAAACTTTATGGGGATTACGCAAGAATTAGATTCTACTGAAAGCATGTCACAAGAGGTGATATTTCCCCCTGGCGATTTATATAGTGACGAGCCTCCCTTGGAAACAGAACTACATTTACGACAAATAATCCTACTTCTCAGCTGTCTAGAATGGCTGTGGCGAGACAGAAATGATTTTTACGCTGCTGGTAACCTGACTATTTACTACAGTCCCCGCCAAAGCAAGTTAGAAAAGTTTCGCGGCCCTGATTTTTTTGTAGTTTTGGGAACGGAACGCAAAACTCGTAAAAGTTGGGTAGTTTGGGAAGAAGATGGTAAATATCCCCATGTAATTGTCGAAATTTTATCAGAATCAACTGCTAATACTGACAAAGGATTAAAGAAAGAACTTTACCAAAATACTTTCCGCACGCTGGATTATTTTTGGTTTGATCCATATACATTAGAATTTGCTGGATTTCATTTAGTAGATGGTGTATATCAACCTCTACAAGCAAATGAAATAGGACATTTGTGGAGTCAGCAGTTAGGTTTATATTTGGGAATTGAACAGGGATTACTGCGATTTTTTACAGCAGAAAGTCAATTAGTTCCCTCACCAGAAGAAGCAGCAGAACAGGCAGAACAAAAAGCTGCACGTTTAGCTGCAAAATTACGAGAGTTAAATATTGACCCAGATTCAATTTAATGACTTATTAATTCAAGGAATTCAATATTTAAGATAAAGATAAAATACTGATTTTTCTACCACCTGAATTGGCAATGGTTCAAACTCCTAGTAAACCCTTAACTCTGGAAGAATTTCTCCAACTACCAGAAACGAAACCCGCCAGCGAATTTATCAATGGTGAGATTATTCAAAAGCCTATGCCTCAAGGAAAACATAGCACAGTTCAGCTTGATCTTGGTGCTGACATCAACCGAACACTCAAACCGCAACACATTGCTCGTGCTTATTCAGAATTACGCTGCACTTTTGGTGGGCGATTGCTTGTCCCAGATGTTGCAGTTTTTACCTGGGAACGCATACCGCGTGACGAGAACGGTAAAGTAGCGAATACGTTCTCGATTCCACCAGATTGGACAATTGAAATCCTTTCTCCCGAACAAAGCCAAACTAAAGTCGTCCGTAATATCCTGCATTGTCTGGCACATGGTACACAGATGGGTTGGTTGATTGATCCAGAAGAAGAACTAGTGTTTGTCTATTTTGCCGATCGCACTCTCGCCATTTTTGAACAACAAAGCGATCGCATTCCTATTCCATCCTTTGCTGAATCTTTTCACCTTACCATTGCTCAACTCTTCAGTTGGCTAAATGAATAATTTAAAAGATTTTATCAACTAAATCCCGGACTTCTTGGCTTCTGAGTTCTTCAATCAGTCGTTCTTGAATAGATTGAAGAAGGCAGAAGGCAGGAGGCAGAAGGCAGAAGGTTCTTTTCAGAAGGGGATTCAAACCCCTCCTGAAAAGGAGCCACCAAATTTTCAATTTGGTGGGGGTCTTAAACCCTTGCTCCCTCCGGTCGCGCAGATGGTTCGGGCATTCAGGAGAAGGGATTTATCCCTTCTGCCCTCTGCCCTCTGCCCTCTGCCTTTCTTGATAATCCAGATATTCATAAACTGCGATCGCCTCATCCTTAGACAGCAACCGAAACGCTAAAGCGTGCATTGCTTCCGGTAATCCTTCAATCGCCTCAGCAATATCCGTTGGTTGTACAGGTACTAAAATCGCTTTTGCACCACGTAAATCTCCCTATTCTAACAGCATTTGTAGCTGAATTCTCACTAAATCTCGCAATTCTCTGCGCGACATATCTGGGAGATTAGAGGATAAATTATTCATTTCTGTCACAAATTACACTTTCCTCAAGCAATTTGAACAAGGTTTCTACACAATATAATTGCATTAACTTTATCTAGTTAAGCTCATCTCACTCCTAAAAGGTATGGGATTTTACGTTGACTGTTGACTGTTGACTGTTGACTGTTGACTGTTGACTGTACAGACAAGGGTTATTGCGTCTCTAATGACAGCTATTACCAGTATTTTCATTACGCCAATTTACTTAGATACAAAAGTTATAATTTAATTTCAAATAACCATCAATTAGATGTGCATAATCAAGCTACTAGCAAACGAGGCATAATATTGATATTTCTTCACACATTAATAACTCTTGTAAATGTATGGTATGTAAGGAATCACAAGATGCATTTTTATCGGAAAATAATTTAATTTTTTCCTAAAAATTTACTTTTAATCTTGATAAATAATTTATAGATATAAATGCAATTATTTGCTTTGGTAGCTGTGATGTAATCGGTATAAGATTATTTACAATCATCCTCAAGTAATATTTAGCAGCTTGTAGACTCTAAAAATCATTGCCGAAATTGACATGATTGCTAAGTGCGATCGCTCTATGGTAAATATTACAAGTCAGCAGCAGACCTGTTTCTACTAGGGTTTGAAGTAATTGCCCATAATTAATTGCACAGCAAAAAATTAAAAATGGTTAGTTAAGCGGTGGTTAAGAAACTAAGTAATTACACAAAATGTAACAAAAAAAAATACATTGAGTTTAGTTATTTTATCGGAACATTTTTTCTGTTAGGATGTCGGTTGAGATATGACATTCACCAAATGTCAGGTTTTTCAAAATTAATTCAGAGAAGCCAAAACAGGTAGACAATTTTAGTAAGTCTAAGAATATGACTAACAAACAGAATTGTGATGATTACAAGCAAATCGGTAGTTACATTCCAGTTGATTTAGCCCTCGAGTTCAAAAGTATTTGTGCCAGTTTGGATATATTTCAAAGCGATGCTTTTGAGGAAATGGCTCAAGATTGGATCGCTAAAAAAGCTAATGCTCATGACTCTAACACCTCTGTCACAGCTAAACCAGAAACAATTGCCGATTTAATTCGTGCTAACCGAACAAAACTGAGATATTGTGGATTGAAAAATTTACCAGCTTTAGCCAAAGGAGAAGCTTTACCGACAGCAGGAGATTTTGCTATTATCACATCAGCCTTAAACCTGCCAGAAGAAGAAAGAAAAGAAATCTGGCAGAAGAATATGCAAACTTTCCAGATATTGCGAAATTAAATTTAACTTTCGAGTTTAGCTTTCAGTTTTAAGATAATTTAGTTAAAAACCTCAAAAGTCTTTTATTGTTATCTGTCAGAAGTTTACGCCCATAAGCATCAGCCTGAGTAGAATAAGGATGAATTACACCGCTTAACTTATTCAAACCTAGCTTACCGAAAATAGCCGTAGCTACTTCTGAAATCATCTCCCCAGCATTACAAGCAACACATTACAAGCAACAATAGTTACACCGATAATTTCATCAGCACCTTGTTTGTAGAGGATTTTCAGCAATCCTGATGCTTTATAATCCTCAAAAGAATTTTATTTGCGATCGCCTCATCTTCAGACAATAAGGGAAAGGCTCAAACCTGCATGGCTTCTGGTAAAACCCTTCAATCGCCTCAGCAATATCCGCAGGTTGTAGCAGTACCCATTTAAACCTTTACTGGGTTGCTAGAACCCCGACTTCTTAAAGAAGTCGGGGTTCTAAAGTATCACCAGTATTTCATCACAACTTTGGCGATGAACTTGTCGCCTTTACATTTATTCATAAGTAAAACTGATAATAAATATTAGTTTTTCTTTGTCAAGTCTTCTTGCTAAATCGTAACAATTCCGTTACATTAATTTACATAAGTTAACGAGAGCAAAAAACTATGTACACCACCATTAACGAAGACGGCGTATTGAACAACTATGCAACTGAACCCCAAATCTACTATGCAGAATATCCTTCCACTGAAGAGCAACGCAGCTATAGCTTTCAGGCTGGAATTGCAAGTTTATTAGTTAGCGCCTTAGTTTTACTTGCTTTCGGCGTTAGCTGATAGTTATTGCAGATATATCGACAAGATTTACAAACAACTTTGATAATTAGGAGACAAAACAAATGTTTGCACCATTAGTAGTATTAGTACGTGAATTGATGGGTAAGGCTCAATTTAATCAACTACGTGGTAAAGCCATTGGTATCCACGCACAAACAATCACTAATTTTTGCAATCGGTTTGGAATTGAATCCAAGCAAAGGCAGAACCTAATTCGTTTAGCTAAAGATAACGGTAAAAAATTAGGTTTACTTGCTTAAATTCTCTGAATTTTCCTTTATTTACTTTGCGCCTAGATTAGGCAATAACCTAGTCAAAATTAAGATAACTTAGTTAAAAATCCCAACAATCGTTTGGTATTTTCTGTCAGAAGTGTGCGCCGATAAGCATCAGCTGCTTTTTTAATAGCTTCAGCCTGAGTTGGATAGGGATGAATTACGCCGCTTAACTTATTCAAACCTAGCTTACCAACCATAGCCGTAGTAACTTCCGAAATCATTTCCCCAGCATGACGAGCGACAATAGTTGCACCGAGAATTTCATCGGAGCCTTTTCTGTGAAGGATTTTCACAAATCCTGATTCTTCACCATCTGCGATCGCTCGGTCTACAATACTAAAAGGTATTTTTATCGTCTCAATATCGATACCTTTGGACTTAGCTTCCTCCTGTGACATTCCCACATGAGCAATTTCTGGATCGGTATAAGTCACCCAAGGCATAATTAAACTGCTGAGTTTAGAACGTCCTAAGCCGAACGGAGAAAACAGCGTATTTTTAATCACAATCCTAGCTGCTGCGTCAGCTGCATGAGTAAATTTCCAATTCATGCAGATATCACCAGCCGCATAAATTTTAGGATTTGTGGTTTGCAGATAGTCGTTAACTTTTACGCCTTGGCGTTGATCGTATTCTACATTAACAGCTTCTAAATTTAACCCTTCTACATTTGGAGCGCGTCCCGCACCGACTAAAATTTCATCTACCGTTACAGAATCTCGATGTCCATTAGTAGAAAAGTAAAGTCGCTTACCTTCAGTGACAGTTACTACTTCTTCTAATTTGGCATTTAATATTAAACGAATTCCTTCTTTGATTAATACCTTTTGCAAAATTTCCGCAGCTTCTGCATCTTCTTTATTTAAGATATGAGAACTGCGATGAAAAAGCACAACTTCACAACCCAAGCGGCGAAAAGCCTGAGCTAATTCGCAGCCAATCGGCCCTCCACCAATTACAGCTAATTTCTCCGGTTTCTGAATGAGGGAAAAAACCGATTCGTTTGTGAGATAACCAGCTTTTTCTATTCCGGAAATTTCTGGTTTCGCTGCTCTTGCGCCAGTAGCAATTACAGCTTTTTTAAACCGGAGAATTTGTCCGTCAACTTCTACAGTATTCTTACTTGCAAATCGCCCGCTACCTAAGAAAACATCAACCCCCAATTTTTGAAATCGCGCCGCCGAATCATGGGGACTAATACCTGCTCTAATGCGGCGCATTCTCGCCATTACCGCAGAAAAATCAACATCAATATTTTTCGGGATATTAATTCCTAACTCCTTACCATCCCCAAGTTCACCGATTACACGAGCCGAACGGATAATAGTTTTAGAAGGTACGCAACCCACATTTAAGCAATCTCCACCCATGAGATGCTTTTCAATTAACGCCACCTTTAAACCCAAACCCAATCCAGCAGCACCCGCAGCTACAACTAATCCCGCAGTTCCCGCACCAATTACTACCAAATCATAAATTTTCGCTGGTTCTGGATTCACCCAATCTTGTGGATGAACATGAGATACCAAAGTTTGGTTATACTCATCCATTGGGCGAATAATTACTCTCTCAAATTCTAAATTAGACATTAATCTTTCCCCCCTGCGTCTCTTTTTTCTGTGCGTGATATTTTTTATAGAAAAATTGTTCTATAACTCGAACACATACTTAAATTTATTACCTCTGTGTCCTCTGCGTTCTCTGCGGTTAAAAACCTTTTTAATTATTAGTAACCTCCTCTTCCAAAGCCTTCCTAGCTATGCGAGTAATATAAATAGTTACAGCCACAGTTGCAATAAACCCGATAATCCGAATCGCCCATTGTATAGTAGGATTAGTAGGCTGATTTTCAGTCCCAATTCTCGCCAAACTACCAGCTAAAGAACCGATATAAACATACATAATTGTTCCCGGAATCATCCCCACAGAACCAATAAAGTAATCCCGTACAGAAACCCCGGTAATCCCAAAAGCATAGTTTAATAAATTAAAGGGAAATATGGGCGAAAGTCTGGTTAATAGAACAATTTTTAGTCCAGCTTTACCAACAGCATTATCAATAGCCGCGAATTTTTTATTATCTGATATTTTCCGAGAAACCCAACCTCTAGCTAAATAACGTCCTACGAGAAAAGCCGCAGTTGCGCCTAAAGTAGCGCCAATAAATACATATAGCGAACCCCAAACTACACCAAAAACTACGCCAGCGCCTAGTGTTAAAATTGAGCCTGGTAAGAAAGCAATGGTAGCAATAATGTAAAGTGTAATAAAAGCGATCGCTCCTAGTGAACCCAGGCTATCAATCCATTGCAAAGCATCTCGTAAAATTACTTGGGGATTAAAGGTAGTGGTTGTAGATTGCTGTGCTAAGGCTGGCTCGGAAGTGCTGAAGGAAAGGAGAGTTAATACTAGCAATGTTAATAAAGTGAATTTGGTTACGCGCTGAGTATTAATAATTTTTTTTAATGAACCGCCAAGTACGCCAAGTACGCCAAGGAAGAGAGGAAAGAATAGGTAGGAATTGCTTTGAGTAGAGATAGATGGTTTGCAAGCCTGATTAATTTTATTCATTTGCATCATGGTTATTTGTGGCTGTCGCTACACTTTCTTTAAGGGCTTTTTGAGCAATTTTGGTAATATATATAGTTACGGCGACTGTAGCAATAGCACCCATAGCTTGGATTATCCATTCTCCAATTTGCGCTTGAGGATTACTAGGCTGATGAGGTGTTCTCAGCATGGCAAGATTAGTAGCTAAAGAGCCAAGATAAACATACATTACTGTACCGGGAATAATACCGATAGAACCTAAAATATAATCTTTAAGGGAAACTTGCGTCACCCCAAAAGCATAATTTAATAAGTTGAAGGGGAAGATAGGTGAAAGCCTAGTTAGGAGGACAATTTTCCATCCTTCTTTGGCGACGGCTAAATCGATGGCTTTAAATTTAGGATGCTTTTCTAGTTGTTTAGCTACCCAATCTCGTGAGAGATAACGCCCAATTAAAAATGCTAGAGTCGCTCCAATAATTGCGGCAATTATTACATAAACAGAACCCCAAAAAACACCAAATAGACAACCGCCTTTCAAGGTTAAAATAGAACCTGGGATAAATAATAAAGTTGCTAAGTTGTAAATGAAGATAAAAGCGATTGGGCCAAGGTAGCCCAGGCTATTCACCCAATTAATACTTATGTGTAAAATTTCTTGAATGTTGAGATATTTACTAGCAATTATTACCGTACCAACTAAACAACCTAATAGTAAAAGTTTGATTATGGTATATAATTTACGGTTAGTCATTGGTTATTTGTCATTAGTCATTGGTTAGTAGGGGCGGGTTTATTTGGATCTTTGTTAATAAATGAGGATATCGGTGAACCCGCCCCTACAGATAAATGTAGGTTGGGTTGAACGAAATGAAACCCAACAAGGGACATCCAATTTTTTAAATACCCAATAAATTTGTAGTGCGAGCATCTTGCTCGCTGGTGTTCAAAAGCGAGCAAGATGCTCGCACTACGAAATATGGGTAATTTATTTTTTGTAAGTCCCCAAATCGCCGAAAATGTTGGGTTACCCTTCTCCTGCGGAGACGCTACGCGAACGGGAAGCCGCTCCGCGTCTACGTTCCTCAACCCAACCTACGCGGTTTAAGGTTTTTGATGCTAACTGAACGGTATTGCTCTATAGCACTCTTGTTATCTTCAACTAAAATATTCTCATTCTCTGAGAATCAGCTTAATTCTTCCTAAATTTTTCTTGGCGATACCAGCTACGAATTCGTTCTGGTGATATTCCCCATAAATAAGCGATGATGACTATTTGATTAATTAAGGTAGTTTGCAAAATTCCCTTGCGCATCCAACGGCGAGCAGATGTTAAAACTAATTCTTGCATAATCGTGATTTTACCAATACGTTGTAAGCGACGTATTAGTTCAAAATCTTCCATAATGGGCAATGTAGGGAAACAGCCGATTTGGTAAAATATATCTTTAGTGATAAATATTGCTTGATCGCCATAAGGCATTTGCCAAAGATGCGATCGCATTTTTACCCCCCATTCCACCAACCTCAAACCCCAACCTGATGCATCAATCCGCAAGTTAAATGCACCCGCTACGGTTCCCGGTTGTTGGAGTGCGGTGCGAATCAGCGTATCAAAGCCAGCAGGTAAGCGGGTATCTGCATGGAGAAACAGCAAAATCTCACCGCTAGCAGCTAAAGCACCAGCGTTCATTTGCACGGCTCGCCCAGGAGATGACAAGATAACTTTGACACCTAATGACTGAGCTATGGCTACAGTGTCATCTTGAGAGCCAGCATCGACTACAATAACTTCTATATTGCTACTCGGTTGAGTAGATGCGATCGCATCTTGAATATTTCCCGCTTCATTCAGCGTCGGAATAACTATCGAAATTTTTGCAGAACTAAGATTCTGATTCATGATTGCTTCCTTCCGCTTCGCTACATTTGCAATGAGTTTTTATAAGTAGAGCGATAATTAAGCGATCGCACTACACAAAAACGAACCTTGAAGCGGCTATCCTCAACTCAATAGTGGCTTTCCCTAACTCAATAGTGGCTTTCCTTAACTCAATAGCGGCTTTCCTTAACTCAATAGCGGCTATCCTCAACTCAATAGCGGCTTTCCTCAACTCAATAGCGGCTATTCTCAACTCAATAGCGGCTTTCCTTAACTCAATAGTGGCTATTCTCAACTCAATAGCGGCTTTCCTCAACTCAATAGTGGCTATTCTCAACTCAATAGCGGCTTTCCTCAACTCTGCATCTAATCTGAAAAAATTGCACCGAAAAGCGTAGCTTGACTCAGATAACGCCGCAGTAGAGCAAGGTATTAGAAAAGAAAAAACCTACTATACTGGCTCAAAAACTCCATCTTGTTCCCAAATAACTGATTTTTCCATTATTCCAAGTTCTGCAAATGTCTTGGCAGCTTGCAGGGTTGTATTTAAGTCAATGCATGACTTAGCAGAATAGACACCTGCTTGTCCCCCAACTATCACAGTTTCATCTATATCTGACTTTGATGGATCAACAAGGTAATGAAAATTCTCGTTATCAAATGTCACATACACCACGTATTTTTGTAAACCACCACCAATAGCCATATGAGTTTCACCCTCAGTTTCCAAGGTTACAAGGGTCTTACGCTGTCCATCAAGTTCTTTGATAGCTGCTTCTATTTCTAACCAACTCTGTGCTGGTTTTACACATCCTCTGTTCTGATTTCCTACCCAATCTTCAACTGAAAACTTAGAAACGAACATATCAACCTCACTTCAGCGTAATAATCTGACGACCGCTAAGGCTAATAACTTCAATTTCTTCCAGGTTAAGCTGTCTAACCATTCCTTATAAGCTGAGTAAATATCGTCCAAGTTACAATCTGAACTTTCTAACGTCCGCCGAATTTCAGCCAATACACCAGCAATATGATGAGGTTGAGTTTCTACCTGTACTAGACGTTCTCCTTCCCAAATGAAGTTATGCAACTCAAGAGCCATTGCAGCTTTGCCCTTAAATAGAATTTGCTCCTATCAGTTGGAGCCTAAATGATAACCTAACTTTTATATAGCAATCCTATTTCAGTTGTGAAAAATATCGGTTTTGACTGTTAACTGTTGACAGTCAACGGTTAACAGTCAACAACCCTACATGTAATATTTCACAAATAATTTGGGATTGCTATAGAAAGACTTGAAGTTAATTTAACTCCAAGTCTAGAAAGTAACATTCTTTTCTTAAGAAATCTTGGTTACAGAGTCAAAGATTGGGCATTGGTTTCAATTAACTTAGCTAAATCTTGCAAGAATGCAGCCGCATGAGCGCCGTAAATAATTCGGTGATCGGCGGTAATATTTACCTGCATTTGTTGACGCACGCCAAATAATCCATCAGGAGTGGCGACAATTTGCGGACGAGATGCGCCGACTGCTAAAATTGCACCTTGTCCTGGAGGTAATATCGCATCAAATGTATCTACACCAAACATTCCCAAGTTGGACACGGTAAAAGTGCCACTGTTGTATTCATCTGGTTGTAGTTGTTTTGCCCTAGCACGATCTACTAAGGACTTCCAAGTGCGCGATAGGGAATAAATATCTACTAAATCTGCATTCTTTAACACGGGTGTAATCAATCCGCCATCATCCATTGCTACAGCAACAGAAATATTGATGTCAGAATGATAAACAATTCCTTGCTCGGAATAGCTAGCATTAATTAATGGATGCTTTTGCAGCGTGACAGCTACAGCTTTTGCCAATAGCGCTGTCATGGTCACACCTTTGGATTTAATCTGCTTATACAGCTTATCTAATCCATCGGTGGTAATTGTATAACCTACACGGAATACAGGTACAGATAAGGTAGCTACCATGTTCCGAACAACTGCATTTTGGAAGGTAGTTAAAGGTACTACCTGACCAGGAATTGCACTGGCGACTGCGGGAACTGGTGCGGGTGGTGCTGTTGGAGTTGGTGGTGCTACTGGGGCGGTTGGAATTACAGATGGTTTTGGTGCTACGGGTGCGCTAGCGATTGGCTTACCTTGATTTGCAGCAGATTCCACATCTTCAGCAATAATCCGTCCATAGGGGCCACTACCTTTGAGGGTATTCAAATCGACTTTTAGCTCTTTCGCCAATTTACGGGCGCGGGGTGAAACCACTAACCGCCCTTCTTTATGGTTAGAGCCATTTTGAGACGTGGGAATTGCAGCAGCCCCAACAGTTGCGGCTACAGGTAATGCAGCAGCAGCAGGCGCAGCTGCTGCACTACCAGAATTTGCACTAGCCTTGGCGGCTTCAATTTCTGCTTCTGTTTCCACAATATAAGCGATCGCATTTCCCACAGCCGCAGATTCACCAGCTTGCACTAAGATATGAGCCAGATATCCTTCATAAAAGGATTCCACATCCATATCTGCCTTATCTGACTCGACAACCACCACTGTTTCGCCTTTTTCCACTTTATCGCCTGGCGACTTCACCCAAGATACAATCTTGCCCTCGGTCATGGTGGAACTCAGCGCCGGCATAAATACTTCGTAAATGCTCATAGGGTGGTTTGGTGAATCAATGAATTTATGGACTTTAACAGCTTTTACCAGATCGAATTGTATCTTGGTGTGAGAGTTTTGGGATAGGGGATAGAGGCTTAGTGCCTATACCCTTCACCATCATGCTTAAAAAATTGTTACATTTTGTATAGATGGACAATTAAATCTTGATTAAAAACTCCCACCATGTCTAACACTGTTTTACAGTCAGAGGAAAAATCTCTGAACGTAACATCTGCAACTCAAGCATTACAAGAGCTTCCTGCTGGTGGGCGCGATCCAGAGCGCTTTGATTTGCAAGAGGTTTGGTATCCTGTACATTACATTGAAGATTTAGATAAAACACAACTAACTCGCTTTACTTTACGCAATTTACAACGCTTGCGACTGGGGTTAGCTGTGGTGACGGCGGTAATTTGGGCGTTGCTACCTTTATTAGTAGCGGTTCAAAGTCAGGTGTCGGTGTTAGCTGTGGCGATTTGCAGCTTGGCTGTGTTGCTGGGTGGGGGAATTTGGTTAGCCTTGGGTAAATTGGAGAGACGATTTTATCAAAGAAAGGAAACGCCACCGCGTAATTTACCGGAGAAAGGGAGAAAGAATTGACACTCCCCCGACTGACTAAGTATCGCTTGTCTGACGACACGCTGCGCGAACGCTCACTTAGTCGTAAAGTCGGGGGATTCTTCATTCACCGTCAGAATTTGCTCTAGCAGGTTTACACCAACTAGCGTAGTGATTCCAACTCCTGAAGAGTTACTTCGGGTATGCCCTACCCTAGCTTTTGCAAGATTTAAAATATTTTTGGCAGCGTTAACATCTCTTTGAAGCTCACAACCACATTCACATTTATGGCTACGAGTTGAAAGAGATTTTTTAACAATTGTTCCGCAATCACTACATTTTTGAGATGTCATTCTAGGATTGACAGCAACAACTGTACTGTTAAATTTAGTCGCAAAATATTCTAACCAACGACGGAACAGTGACCAAGATGCATCATTGATACTCTTGGCTAAACAATGATTTTTTACCATACCTTTAACGTTTAAATCTTCATAGGCTACTAAAGCGTTAGCTTTGCATACGTTACGCGCCAATACAAGAGCGTGTTCTTTCCGTTGCCTACTTACTTTTAAATGCTTCCGTGCATATCGCTGTCTAGCTTTCCGGCGCTGATTTTTACCTTTTTCCTTTTTGTAAATTTGGCGTTGAGCGTGTTTAATTGCCTTTTCAGCTTTCCTTAAAAATCTTGGGTTTTCCTCATGATTTCCGTTTGAGTCTGAGTAGAAAAACTCTAAACCCACATCTAAACCGATTTCACAATCATCAATTCTAGACTCTGATTTAACATCAGTATCAATGCAGAATTGGCAATAGTAACCATCGGCTTTTTTTAGTAGCCTAACACGCTTAATTTGCTTAACAGGGTAAGTTTGTATATCCCATTTACCTAGTAATTTAACTTCACCGATACCTTTTTTATCAGTAAAAGTGATGCGTCTCTTAACTTGGTTTAATGACCATCCAGAGGTTTTATATTCAACGGAACGGTTATCTTTTTGGAATCTGGGATACCCCTTTTTACCTGCTACTTTCTTCTTACAATTCTGGTAAAACCTATCAATTGCTAACCACGCTCTTTCAGTAGCAGACTGACAAGCCATAGAATTTAATTCCTCAACAAATTTAAACTCTTTGCGTAATGCTGTTGAGTAATTGTTAAGAGCTATTTTGTTAACTTTAGCTTCTTTTGGCGCATCCATCCAGTAGCGTATAGCTTTATTTCTGATGAATTGTGTTGTACGAATAGCTTCATTAATTGCATCATATTGACGCTTCTTAGCTTTAACTTTGTACTCTAAAACTAGCATTACTTAATCACCTCCTTGGGTTAATTTCTTGACTGTAAATATAGTAGCGAGTTATTATTTAAATGTCAATAGCTTTGAGCAAACAACATGACTAATTCGCTAGAACATAGACACAACAATCATTCTGTAGGTAACGCTGTCGTTCATCTGGTATGGATTCCTAAACGTAGACGTAAAGTATTAGTGGGTGAAGTTGCCAAACGAGTAAGACAGATATTTTATGATTTAGCAAAAGAAAAAGATTGGGATATTCTGGCACTAGAAATAGCACCAGACCACATACATTTATTTGTGGAATATCAACCAACTTACGCTATTAATCAAATAGTTAAATTCTTTAAGGGCAGATCATCTTATCTGCTTAGAAGCGAGTTTGCAGATTTAAAAAAGATGCCTAGTATGTGGACAAATAGTTATTTCTATTCAACTGCCGGAAATGTTAGCGCGGCAGTAATCAAGAAATATATTGAAGACCCTCACCACAAATAGAGAATATCACTTAGAATAAATTCTAAGTTGGCGCTACATCCCCGGTCTAAAGACACGGGGTTTTGCGCCTATCGGCAAGTATCTATAAATGCCCTTGCCGTTAAATAATGTTTAGTATGCGAAGTTTTTCCAAGGACTTGATACAATCAGGAGCGATGACACGCCGTAAAAGATCGCTCTGGTTCTAAAAGAGGAAAAATGCAAATACCAGAAAAATCAGGACTGTTTACGCCCATTAGACTAGGTTCCCTTGACCTGACCAACCGTATCATCATGTCTCCCATGACCCGACTGAGGGCTACTACAGACTGTGTACCTACTCCCTTAATGGTCGAATACTACACCCAGAGAGCCTCAGCCGGACTCATTATTACCGAAGGCACGCATCCCTCTCCAATGGGGCGGGGCTACACAACCTGTCCTGGGCTACACAATCAAGAGCAGGTTGAAGGCTGGCGAAAAGTGACAGATGCAGTTCATGGGGCTGGAGGTCGGATATTTGTGCAACTAATGCACGCGGGACGGGTGTCGCACTCCTCTTTATTACCTAACCATGCCCAACCGATCGCACCTTCGGCTGTCCCGGTGATGTCCGAAGAAGTTCACGTTTGGGACGGCAAAGTCCCTTTCGAGACACCCCGTCCGTTAGAGCTGGACGAAATACCCCAAATAGTAGAGGAGTATCGCACTTCAGCAGAGCTCTCTATTGAAGCAGGTTTCGATGGAGTGGAACTTCATGCAGCAACTGGATATCTACCCAACCAGTTCCAAGTCAGCGGCTCCAACCAACGCACGGATGCCTATGGTGGCACATTGGAGAATCGAACTCGCTTCACGCTCGAAGTAGTCAATGCTCTGTGTAGCGTCCGGGGAGCGGAGCGGATTGGGGTCAAGATTGCCCCCGGCTTCACAGTCAACGATACATTCGATGACAATCCTGTCGAAACTTACACCTATGTTGCAAAAGCACTCAGTCCACTGGGTTTGGCATATTTGCATGTCGGGTATGACCGAGGTTACGCCCGAGGAACTGCACCAAACTTCAACCCCATTGATCTCATACGTAGCGTTTACCAAGGAACAATGCTGGCTGTGGGTGGGTTTGATCGACAACGAGGTGATGAAGCAATCGCAAGCGGGCGGGCTGATGCCATAGTTTTTGGGCGGCTGTTTATCTCTAACCCTGACTTAGTGGAGCGGCTCAGGCTCAATGCTCCGCTCTCCGAAGCTGATGTCAGGGGGCTCTATGGTGGTAATGAACATGGTTACACAGACTATCAAGCCCTGTCACAACTCCATTGAGCGGCATAACAAGACATTTTGATAGTTTCAGTGTCTACTTACAAATTACGAATTTCCTCCACCGATACCCCTAAAATCTCAGACATCGCTACTAATAAACTCTCATCTTGAGTAACTTGAAAGAAACGGGTAAGATTACGCAGACAAATTTCTAAATGATGGCGATCGCTAAATTCGGTTGTAATCTGTAAAGCTTGTAGATAATTGGTTTTCGCGGCTTCTAGTTCGCCTAATTCTTCCGCAACTCTACCGAGTTGAAAGTAAGTACCTGCACAATTTTGGCGATCGCCTGATGCGATTTTGATATCTAAAGCTTGTTGATAATTTTGCCTTGCTTGCTCATATTCCTGCAATTTTTGGGCAAGACTGCCTAAATTATGGTATGTGCGGGCAGAAAAATTGCGAGCTTCTGAAGGAAGAGCCTCGCTAACGCCAATTTCGTCAAAAATATCCAAAGCTTGTTGATAATGGCTTCTGGCTGGTTCGTATTCGCCCAACTGTTGCGCAACTATTCCTAACAGGTGGTGAGTACGGGCGCATTCATAGCGATCGCCAAATTCGCTAAAAATCTCTAAAGCCTGTTGAAAATTCTGCCTAGCTTGTGCATGTTCGCCCAATGCTTGAGCAACTATTCCCAATTGGTTGTAAGTACCAGCACATTCATAGCGAGCTTCCGAAGGAAGAGCTTCGCTAACGCCATATTTAATGTTAATATCTAAAGCTTGTTGAAAATTCTGCTTTGCTTGTACATAATCGCGCAATTCTTGGGCAACTCTTCCTAACTGATGGTAAGCAGCAGCTTGCCATATTTGTTTTTGTTTATCTTCTACATTTTCTAACGCCGCATAAATTTTTAAAGTCTTTTCATAAGATTTTCGCGCTTTTTGATATTGCTTGGCATCTAATTGATAACTTCCACATTTATCAATTGCAAATGCTACTTGGCAGCCTAATTTACCTTTAATAAATTTACTAGGATATTTTTCTAAATGTTGACAAACTGATTCTGCTAACTTCAGGTTACTTGAGCGATCGCTAATTGACTCCAAATATGTATCTAAGCAAAAATAGATATTAATACCTGCTTGTTTATCTAAACAAATTTGCAAAGCATTGTTGAGATTTTCATATTCTAATCTACAGAAGAATAGCCCTAATTCTCGTTCTTCATCATCTTGAGATTCCATCAAATGCTGATAGGAAATAGCCAAACCTTGATAGTGATTTTTAAATCCTTCACGTAAAGTTGAACGGATAACTTGATTGAGCCGATCTAGCTGAGACTGCAAAAAATCAGGCAATTCAGGATGAATCATCAAAAAGCGCCCGTTGTCATCCATTGGTGCCAATAACTTAGATTTTATTCCCTGTTGAATAGCGGCGTTGAATTTATCAAAGGGATAATCATGTAATGGTTCAAAAATCTTTAATTGTTCGATATAGTTAGCAATATCTGATTTATCGATAAACTTACTAAACTCAGCCAAACACAGCAGTAATTTTTGTGCTGCTGATGATAAATTACTGTAAGCATATTCTAAATAGGGTAAACTACTTTCTGGTTTCTCTTCACCCCATGTATCTAAATCGATAATAGCTAAACCCTGATTAGCAAACCCATATTCTGTGAATGAGAACTGATCCTGATTGCTAAAAGCTTGCCTATATTTTTCTTCTTCTTCTGCTGTAAACATGGAAATCAACCTGAAAAACTACTGTCAATAGTTAATAGTCATTAGTCATTAGAGACGCGATAATCGTTGTTTGTACATTAGTAAATTATTTATCGGTAAGGGTTGGAAGATTATTGATATTTATTAAGATAATTGTGTTTATTTAGACTAATTTGGCTTTACTTGTTTCTCAGGTATCAATAGATTGTAAACACATAGTCACCTAAATTTACATTGTGTCTGCCAGAGATGCCTTTCATGAAGTTGTCAAAATTGCTCTCCAGAAGGATAATTGGTTGATTACCCACGATCCTTACCCTCTACAAGCTGGTATATTTGACCTTGCCATTGACCTTGGTGCAGAAAAAGTTATCGCAGCCAAAAGAGAAGGATGGACAATTGCTGTAGAAATTAAAAGTTTCCTGGTACCATCAAAAATTTTAGAGTTTTACACAGCCTTGGGACAATTTATAGCATATTGATCAGCCTTAAATATCCAAGATCCAAAACGAGTTTTATATCTAGCAGTCTCCAGCGATATTTACGATCGCTTTTTTGTCACACCATTTATTCAGGGACTTATTGAGCAAAACCATCTGCTGTTGTTGATTTACGATATTGATGGGGAGGTGATTGAACGATAAATTTGGGTTCAGCAAGACGGAACCGAGGTTGGTATCGCTAATCAATTAGTTGAACTCGGTGTACCCAAACAAGACATCGTTTTGGGCTTCGATCCACCAAAGATGCAGTTATACTCAAAAACAAAATCCACCTGAAGATAAAATTATCAGGTGGACTTATTAAATATTTTTAGTGGATCCGAGCAGAGTCGAACTGCTGTCCAGCCTGGGTATTAACCCCCCGCTCATTCACAGGTTTAGCCTATCTGACCCTCAAGGCGGGAATCGTTCATTATCCCGAACGTAGGATGCTCTGATTAAGTCTTAGCTAGCAAGCCAACCAGAGAACACTTGCTAGAGCATCCGTTGGGGTTGGTCTCTAGCCCTTAACGGAGTCGGACTAAAGACGCTCGAACCTATAAGAGGCTATTAGGCAGCAACTAGGGCTTCCTTACGAGCAAATTTTACGATGTTATTCGCATTTACTTTTGTTTTGAGCCTTTGATTTGCGAGAGGAGACTCACTCTCGACCTGAATCACAGAGCAGCGTTCGCCAACCTGTCGAAACCGTGACGGACCCGTGTTTGTGCTATATGTATTATAGCCTGGCACTAGGGAAATGTGTCAAAAAATGACAAAAAAATATTAAAATCTCATTACCCAAGCTTATCTGTCATCAGTCAGACTACAAGCAGAGTTCGCTAAACAATTCAAGATGTTGCCGCATTACCCGATAACTAATGGATTCGTTATAAGATTCTCGATGGAGAATTGTTTGTCATGCGATCGCTCTGCTCATGTTTTAATTGCTACGATTTAAGCAGGGGAAGTAATAGATACTGTAGGTTTCGCGATCGCTTGACTTTTAAGATAGTCGCTACATTTTGAAGTACAAGCGATCACCTTTTTTCTGGACTGAATCCTTAATTTGAGATATATAAAATAGGGTTAATTGTAAGTAACAGTAACCTTGCGTGAACCGGAATTCCAGTAGATTGCACCGCCTTGAAAATAGGTAACTCGCTGCCCCGCAGAACCAACAGGTTGTTCATCAGAAGTAGGATAACCTAAGCGGCTTTTTTCACGCCCCATACTTACCCACTTTGTTCGGATATCACCATACACCGCATAAGCACCAGTATCCGGATGCCAATAGATGGATGCGTTGTTTTCAAAATCATTGTACCGTCCTCCATTAGCCGCAGGAAGCTCATCGGTAATAGGATAACCTAAGCCATTTTCTCGACCTAATTGATTCCATTTTTCGCCAATTTTGCCATAGACAGCGTGTACGTCTATTTTAGGGTCAGGATGATAATAAATAAAACCATACTGAAACTCGTTGTACCGTCCCCCTCTGGCAGCAGGCAATTCATTTGTTGTAGGATTGCCAAGCGGACTGCGAGAACCACCCAAGCTCGACCATTTATCAAAAATTTTTCCGTGGATGTCAGATGACTGAGCATACACAGACTGGTTCAGCACTAACGGCATAGTTATAACTGAAATCGGAATCACTGACAGAACTGCAATTGCTGATAATCTAAAACTGAGTTTTTTAACTTGCATAAAGTCTCCTTAAATTTCCTATTAATTTAAGAATTTGATAGCAAAATTGATCGTTAACTATCAGTATCACTAACAGCTACTAAGTGCATATAAGCATTAGCATCACTTTAGGAAATTTCTGAAATTAAATCGCACATATTCTTGCGATTTTGAGCAAAATCTTGCTATAACTTGCGAAATTGTTTCGTGCTCATCTCTGTGTATTAGCGAAAGCACTTAGCAAAATGGCTCTGATTTGCAAAGCTGCACTTAGAGTGCGATCGCTGTAACAGTTAGAAAAATTAGTGGAGACAAAGGCTCAGACTTCGGAGTAGTTGGACGCAGATCCGGCGAGACTGAAGACTTCAGGGAAAGGGGTTAGTAAACTATATGAAGGATCGGCCAGATAAATACCTTGAGTCCCATCAGTGAATTCAGCCGTAAAGGTAATTTGACCTTTGTTGTTCAAGCCTTCGTTGTTGAAAAAGGCCAGGTCGAGAACTGTTTTCCTTGTGTCCCCAAATGGGAGTGTGTCTCCAATTGCAACAACTTTGTTGAGATTGTCTAATTGTCCAGCAATAATTTGACCTGTAAAAATTCCAGTTAAAGGATCGCTCTGCGTTCCCAGTGGATCAAATGTTGCACGAAAAGCTATTCTGTTGCTGTCGCTAATATCAGCATCTGCAAACCGATAAAATTTGTCAACCACACCTTGATATGGATTGTTGTTATCAACAAGAGTTGTTGTTTGAGCATTCTCGTATAAATTAATTCCTCGATAAGGAGTACCAAAGTCATTAAGATTATCTCCCCGAAAAATGTAGAGAATATCGCCTTTATTGTTTATGTCTGGTGTACCGGAGAAAGAGAGATACTTTCCTGTGTTATCAGCAACCGTTTTAATCTTCCCTGATAAGTCAGAAACAAAGATTCCCCGAACGTTTCCAGAGTATAGCGGAGATGGAATTTGACTGTATTCGGGTGAGCCTTCAGGTAACTTTTGATCTAGTAACCCCCAAAAGACAGTAACACCCTTTTTGTTAATTGAGGGAGTTGTACTTCCTTCAAAGGGAGTTCCCCATAGATCTGCAAATTTAAGGCCATTAAACTTCCCTACTGTATCTGCAATTGGTTCGATCTTTCCGCGATCGTTTCCAACAAATATGCCAGAATTACTACCTGTAACAGAATTGCTGTCGCCAGTCAGAGTCAGCTGCGCTTTAAAGGCCACCCGACCCCTATTATTAATCGCTGGATCTTCCCCAAAACTGGTAAATTTTTCAACTTTTTTATGCCCCTTACCATCGGTTAGAGCGATCGCCTGTCCTGTTGAAGCCACCACAGTGGGACGAGCAAAGGGATATCCAAGGTAGATGCCGGATTGATCTCCTGTCTTGGCCTGGAATACAACCTTACCACTATCGTTGATTGAGGGAAATCCAAACTTTGAGAAACCTAAGTCAGTCGATGCAATTGTTTGCAAAGAACCTGTTGAGGAACGAGAGAAAATACCCAAACCGCCGTTATCCAATGAGGCTGACCAAACCACTAGCCCATTATTATTTATCGAAGGCGCATTGAGGGTATCATCGAACGAAAATGAATTAAAGTTATCCTCAGTATTTGTAATTTCTACAAGAGTGTAAGAACTACGAGCCATAATATTAACCTCACTTGTGACATATTTATGAGTCGCAACCTACTGTAAAACCTTATTGATCTTGCTCATCAGCGAATATTAACTGCAATAATCTTTGGCTTATCATTAACACAGTTCTCAATGAGTAATTGAACTTCCTTCTTATTCATCAATGCGTTCAAGAGAATTGTGTGAATTAGGCTTTGATCTGTCTCATAACCAGCATTAGTGACTGAGCAGCCAGCAGGATTGACGAGCGGAGCGCTATGGTATACAGACATACTGTCCTGGTATGCACCAATAACATTAATTAAGCCCCAGTCAGAAAGTTGTGGTGGATACTGAGCCTGAGTTTTATCCTGATAGCTAATTAGGGTAGAGCCGATAGCAGTAGCAGATATAGTTAGTATCGAAACACCAAGTAAAGTACGTCTGATCGTAATATCTCCTTGAATTTGCTGATTTTGTTCATTAACCTCAATTTAGATAATTTCTTCGATTAAATCGCACATATTCTTGCGATTTAGAACAAAATCTTGCTATAAATTGCAAAATTGTTTCGATTTCATTCTTGTGTATTAGCGAAAGCACTTAGCAAAATGGCTCTAATTTGCAAAGCCACACTCCAATGCGATCGCTGTAACAGTTTATTCGCATCCCTTGAGCAAATGTTTTGCCTGTTCTACTCGTTGTTGAATTAAGCGTTGTAGTATGCAAAAAATTGACTTTGACAACATGGCTACAAGTAATTAACATAAAATTATCTGTTAATTATTTGAAAAGATGACTCTTAGCCTGCGTAACATTTACCCACTGTCAGAATTTCAACGGAGTGCTAAAGCCTTTTTGGAAAAGCTTAGGGGAACTAAAGAACCTATTATCCTTACTGTTAACGGGAAAGCGTCTGTAGTTGTTCAAGATGCCCAAAGCTATCAGGAATTGCTAGACAGGCTAGAACTGTTAGAGACAAGTGCAGGAATTCGCAAAAGTCTTGAGGAATTTGAGCTTGGTTTAGGTATCCCCCTAGACGAAGCATTCAAGCAGCTGCGAACAAAATATGACATACAAAGTTGAAATTTCACCGACTGCGATCGCTGATATCGAACAAATATTTCTCTGGATGCGGGAGTATTCTGTAGATACAGCCCATCGATGGGTTAGAGAATGCTACGAAATTATGCTGACATTGGAAAAATTCCCTAACCGTTGCCCATGTCACCAGAAAGTGAGTATATGGGCATAGAAGTAAGGCAGCTACTATACAAACAGCAATTTCGCATTTTGTTTACTGTTAGTGAGACTTCAGAAGAAGACAGAGGAATTGTTCGCATTCATCGAGTTCGTCATAGTTCACAAGAAAGGTTACGTCATCCCGAACAATTATTAGATGATGACGATGAATAAATTACAGTGGTTTTCATCTATTTGAACCACACCTATCCTCAGGGCACAGCAGTGCTGTGCCCCTACAGTGTAGTCTATTTACAGGAAGATGCTCTAATAAAGTATCTTGCTATGACTTACGAAATTGTTTCGGGTTCATCCCTGTGTATTGACGAAAATACTTGGCAAAATGGCTCTGATTTGCAAAGCCGCAATCTAGTGCTACTGATGTAATGGTTCTTCCTGGCTGTCTAAGCAAATGCTTTGCTTGTTCTATTCGTTGGCGAATTAAGTATTGATGGGGTGAAATTCCAGTTGAGCGCTTGAAGAGGTGGCAGAAGTAGTACTGGCTCATGCCAAGTTCGTTGGCAATTTCACTCAAGGATAAATTCTCAGCTAAATGCTCTTGGATATACTCAGTAACTTGCCTGAGCTTTTGTCTAGACAACCCATCTTTATATTCTCGAAATTGATGGTTGCGGGTGGAGTAATGGCGTAGCAGATGAGCCGAAAGTGCGGTAGCCATTGAATCGGCGTAGAAACGACTGCCAACCCCATCTAATTCTAAACTTGACTTAAGTGCTAGACCAATCTGGTGGATTAATAAATCAGCTTTTTTCGGTGTCAGCAAAACTTCGACGCGATCTGGGTTCACAGATTCATGGGCAATCTGAGCCAGAAATCTAGGCTCTATATAGCAGTGAAGCCATTCCATTGTTTGCACAGTCGAAATAGAACGGACTTTAAAAGGTAAATCAGCAGGGACGACTTCAATACAGCCACTTGCATAGTCTCTTTCTCGATAAGAAACTGTCCGTAGACATCCTTCTCCAACAAATTCAAAATCAACTGCGTGATGCCCAATTGGAATCAAGATGATGTGCTGAGGGGTGGATACTTCAGGCATATCCATCAATGGTTGGCAAAAATGAGTCAAATGAATGCCACTCCAACCCGATTGAAAACTGCTTAGCAGGGGCGGACTTGGCATCAACTTCGGCCAATCAACGTAGTCAATTACCAAAGGTTGCTTCCCTGACATCTTTGACCTCCCTTTAAGGGGATTACACTTAATATCTAAAATGCATAATCACACATGCTAATTAGTATATGCTATTTGTGGTTATGTCATAATCTTCTTTGTTTAGCTTTGTTGCGTCAAAGCGATAACAAACTTCATTACATGCCTTTGTTAAAAAATCTGTAAAACTAAAATAGCTAATCGCTGGTTTGAAAGTTACCAGCAATTAGCTATTAATTATAGATAGCAATTAACTTAATCCTAAGTTAACGCTTCCGCACCACCCACAACTTCTAGAAGTTCTTGGGTAATTGCAGCTTGTCGAGCTTTGTTGTAAGACAAAGATAGGGTTCTGATCAATTCACCGGCGTTATCGCTGGCGTTGTTCATCGCCGTCATCCGTGCTGCTAGTTCGCTAGCTGCTGATTCTTGCAACGCCCGTAATAGCTGGTTGCTAAGATATAAAGGCAACAAAGAATCCAGAATTTGTACTGGATCTTGTTCAAAAATCATATCGCGAGACAAAGGACGAACTTCAGTAGTAACTTTTTGGCGTTCTACTTGAAATTGACCGCCACGGGTTGTCAAGCGGAAGATTTCGTCATCTGCTGCTTCTAAACCTTGAGCATCTAAAGGTAGCAAGGTTTGGACAACTGGACGAGAACTAACCAAGGAGACAAATCGGGTGTAGATTAATTCGATGCGGTCTACACTTTCCGACAAGAACAAAGACAACAACTCGTCAGCGATTTTGTTAGCTTCGGCTGCGGTAGGAATTTGTTCTAGGCCGCTGTAAGTAGCATCAATAGGTTGATTACGACGTTGGAAGTATTGGATTGACTTGCGTCCTACCAACACAAATTTGTAATCTATACCTTCGGCTTGCAGTTCCTTCACACGGTTTTCAGCGCGACGGATGACGTTACTATTGTAACCGCCACACAAACCGCGATCGCCTGCGATAACCAACAGCCCTACTGTTTTTACTTCCCGCTTTTTTAACAGAGGTAAGTTGGCTTCTTCAAACCGCAGCCGGGTTTGCAGACCGTATAAAACTTGCGCTAGTTTATCCGCAAAAGGACGGGTAGCTAATACTTGCTCTTGCGCCCGGCGTACTCTCGCCGCCGCTACCAGCCGCATAGCTTCTGTGATTTTTTTGGTGTTTTTGACCGACTGAATGCGATCGCGTATTGCTTTAAGATTAGGCATATTTTTGAGTTTCTGAATCAATAGTCAATAGTCAATAGTCCAAAGTCAAGAGTCCAGAGTTGGTTGACTGTTGACTCTTGACCGTTGACCAATGACTAGTTACACTGTCGCCTTGAAGGTCTTTTTGAATTCGGTTAGTGCTTCCTTCAAAGCAGCTTCTTCAGAGTCACCCAGTGCTTTGGAAGATTTCACTGCTTCAGCGTACTGAGGTTTGCCTGTCTTTAAGTAATCGCGGAGACCTCTGGTAAAGCTGGTAACTTTTTCTACTGGGATATCATCTAAATAACCGTTGATACCCGCATAGAGAACTGCTACTTGCTCGTATACAGACAGGGGGTCATTTTGGGGCTGCTTCAGGAGTTCCCGTAAGCGCTGACCACGTGCTAACTGGTCTTGAGTAGCTTTATCTAAGTCAGAAGCAAATTGCGCGAAGGCTTGCAGGTCGTCAAATTGTGCTAGTTCCAATTTAATCTTACCGGCAACTTTTTTCATTGCCTTGGTTTGTGCTGCCGAACCTACACGGGATACAGAGATACCGGGGTTTACAGCCGGACGGATACCAGCGTTAAACAAGTCAGAAGATAAGAATATCTGACCGTCGGTAATCGAAATTACGTTGGTGGGAATGTATGCGGATACGTCACCTGCTTGGGTTTCGATGATGGGTAGAGCGGTCATGCTACCTTTACCCAATTCATCACTCAGTTTCGCTGCTCTTTCTAACAAGCGAGAGTGAATGTAGAATACGTCTCCGGGGTAAGCTTCCCGTCCTGGTGGACGACGTAGCAGCAAGGACATTTGGCGATAAGCTTGGGCTTGCTTGGAAAGGTCGTCGTAAATTACGAGAGTAGCTTTGCCTCTGTACATGAAGTACTCAGCAATGGTGGCTCCGGTGTAGGGAGCGAGGAATTGTAGGGTTGCAGGGTCACTGGCGTTAGCGGCGACGACTACGGTGTAGTCCATTGCGCCTTTGTCTTGCAGTGTTTGAACAACGTTAGCGACGGTGGAAGCTTTTTGACCAACAGCAACGTATACACAAACTACATCTTCACCTTTTTGGTTGATGATTGTGTCAATTGCGATCGCTGTTTTTCCAGTTTGACGGTCACCAATGATTAACTCGCGCTGACCACGACCAATGGGAATCATGGAGTCGATAGCTGTAATCCCGGTTTGCATCGGTTCGTGTACAGAACGACGAGCAATAATACCAGGCGCAGGAGATTCAATCAAACGGCTTTCTGAAGACTTGATATCTCCCTTACCATCGATAGGACGACCTAAGGCGTCAACCACTCGTCCAATCAAGGCTTCCCCTACGGGTACTTGGGCAATTCTGCCAGTAGCGGTAACAGAGCTACCTTCTTGAATTTCCCGACCTTCACCCATTAACACCGCACCCACGTTGTCTTCTTCTAAGTTTTGGGCGATGCCAACTGTACCGTCTTCAAATTCTAATAGCTCCCCAGCCATAGCCTTTTCCAGACCATAGATCCGGGCAATACCGTCACCGACTTGCAGCACGGTACCGACGTTAGCAACTTTGACATCTTGGTCGTATTGCTCGATTTGCTGTTGAATAATGCTACTAATTTCGTCAGGTCTGATTGAAATGCTCATGTGTCTAACTTTTTTTTTGGGAGACGGAACAGAGTAATCGGTTCACCGAAACTACTGAATTTCTATGAACTGCTTAAGCGCAAAGAAAGGCGGCGCAACTGACCTCGTAAACTAGCGTCAATTACCTGCGAGCCGACTTTAATGATCAAACCACCAATTAAGTCGCGGTCGGTGTTGATTTCCAGTTCTACTTGGCGAGCATTAGTGATGGAAAGAACCTTTTCTTTTACAGCTTGTTGTTGAGCTTCTGTGAGGGGAACGGCTGAAGTTACTTCCGCTAATACGGTTTGATTCAGCTCGCGCAACAACGTTAAATACTGCTGTAAAATCTGCTCCAAGAAGAAAATCCGCCGCTTGTCTACTAGCAGCTGCAAAAATTTGCGTAAGTAGGGATTTGCGCCATCACCCAAGATTTGAGTAATGACTGCTTTTTTCTGATCCGGCTTAATAAACGGGTTGTCAATTAAGTTTTGCAGTGGTGCTGAATTTTTCAACAAATTCAACAAAGCCCGCGCATCTTCACCAAATTCTTCTGTCAGATTCTGGGATTTAGCAATTGACATCAAAGCCTGGGCGTAAGGTTGGGCGACTTCGGCTGTTTCTACATTACTTTTCATCAGCGTCCTCCCACCTGCGCGATACTGCGGTCAATTATTGTTTGTTGAACATCGTCAGCAATACCAGCCCGCAGTTCTGACTCGACTTTTTGCAATGCCAATGCAGCTACACGCTGCCGTAATTCGGTTAGCGCTCGCTCTCTTTCTGTATTCAAATCTGCTGCTGCTGTTTGTTTTAAGCGTTCCACATCTTGTGCTGCTTTTGCCAATACAGCGTCTTTCGCAGCTTGAGCGCTTTCTTCGGCAGCTTGGCGGATGCGTTGTGCTTCTGCCTGAGCTTGAGTTAACTGCTCTTGCGCCTGAGATAAAGCTGTTTGTGCCTCTTTTTGGCGTTTTTCTGCTTCCCGAACTGCGGTTTCAATCTTTGACCGTCGCTCGTTCAGGATATTGCTTAAAACTTTACGTCCGAAGTAGAATAATATGCCAATCAGAATCGCTAGGTTAATGAGATTGGTTTCTAGTATGTCTAGGTTTAGACCGAAACCACCTTCTGCTGCGCCTTCTGCTAATTCAGAGTGTTCTGTGGCAAGTAATAAGAATGTGCCCATGTTACCCATCTACCAAGTGCGCTGCTTGCTAATACGTTGTATTTTCCCGCAGGGAAATAAAGTTACTTAATGCCGCAGGGAAATAAAGTTACTTAACCCCGAAGGCAAATTAAGTTGCTTAACTTCCCGAAGGAAAAAAGTGCCTTTTGCTGACACTTAATTAAGCGCTGTGGGTGAAGTGCCCATTTGCGCGTATGCTTTCACAGAACCTATACTGTCGCTTATCTAGCGAGAGTCGGCCCTAATAGTTTTTCTAGAATTTGTCTGCTTAGAGCATCAACTTGTTGTTCTAACTCGCTAAAAGCTCGTTGTTTTTGTTGCTCTATTTCAATAGCAGCGCGTTCTCTTTCTTGTTGAGCTTCCTGTTGCGCCTCAGCGATTTTTTGGGCAGTAATTTTCTTAGCTTCCAACTGAGCAGATTCTATACTAGCTTGCGACTGCCTGCGAGCGTCTGCTAGCTGCTGCTCGTATTCCTGGGTTAAGCGTTCGGCTTTAGCCAAGCGTTCTTTAGCTTCAAGGGTATTCGTTCGGATGTAATTATCGCGATCGTCCAGCACCTTGGTCAGTGGCTTATAGAAAATTACATTCAACAAAGCTGCTAACAACAGGAACTGCAATGCCATTAATGGCAAAGTAGCATCGAAATCAAACATTTCTCTCCTCTTTGGCTGGAGTAGCAGTTTTCATGGCTAGCAATAACATCCAACCGTTTATATTTTAGGAACCCTTAGCCAACAAGGGTAACTTACATCAGAACGATTTAATACCCAAAAGATTTTAATTGTAGAGATGTGAAGATTCACGTCTCTACAATCATAAAACTTTTAGGTCTTAGGCAAAGGGGTTAGCAAATAGTAATACTAGAGCGATTACCAGACCGTAAATGGTTAGGGATTCCATGAACGCCAAGGTTAAAAGTAGGGTACCCCGAATTTTGCCTTCTGCTTCGGGTTGACGGGCGATACCTTCTACTGCTTGACCTGCAGCATTACCTTGACCGATACCAGGGCCAATTGCAGCTAAACCAATTGCGAGAGCAGCAGCCAGAACTGAAGCAGCAGAAACTAATGGATCCATGATGATTTTCCTTGCTTGAAGTACAGAACTAACAAAAGTAGGTTAACTAGTAAAGACGTGGTTTCCACGCTGCACCAAGTTCTCACAAATCGCACTGGGCGATGTTTTGAGCATCTAGGCTCGTCGGAACTGTGCTTATCTACTGAGAAGCTTTAGTGATGCTCCTCATGCTCATCTCCACCATGTCCCTCTAAGGCCTCGTGAATATATGCCCCAGCTAGGGTAGCAAATACCAGGGCTTGAATGGCACTGGTAAATAAGCCCAAAGCCATTACAGGCAGAGGTATAAATAGAGGAACAAGCAGAACCAGCACCGCTACAACCAATTCATCCGCCAATATATTTCCGAATAGACGGAAGCTTAGGGAGAGGGGCTTGGTGAAATCTTCTAGGATCGCGATCGGCAACAGGACAGGCGTTGGCTCAATATACTTTTTAAAGTAGCCCAAACCCCGCTTGCTAAAACCGGCGTAGAAATACGCCAAAGAAGTCAGCAATGCCAATGCTACGGTCGTATTGATGTCATTGGTGGGAGCTGCTAATTCACCGGATGGCAACTTGATTAGTTTCCAAGGGATGAGCGCTCCTGACCAGTTCGATACGAAAATAAACAAGAACAAGGTACCCAGGAATGGCACCCAAGGGCGGTACTCTTTCTCACCAAGTTGGTTTTTTGCTAGATCCCGAATAAATTCTAGGGCATATTCCATCAAGTTTTGGATGCCACGAGGAATTCTTTGGGCATTGCGAGTAGCAGCTAGTGAAGCTATTACTAGCAGGCCAATCACAAACCATGAGGTGAGAAAAACTTGCCCATGAATTTTCAGATTTCCCAGCTGCCAGTAGAAATGATGACCTACTTCTAACGAGGCGAGGGGAAATGTATTAAAGGCGTTTAAGACACTAAGCATTTGCATTCTTCAAGCATTTTCCCCAACGAGCGAGGATGGGAGTATTTTCTTTGTGAGCCTGACTTGTTAAGAATCAGGAAGAAACGCAGTTTGCACGGTGTAGACGAGGAGCGTGGCTTTGTAAGTTAGAAATCCCAAGAATATGGGCAATATCTTTAGCTCATGCCATTGAGTTGCTAATACAATCAACCCAATAAATAGAGCAAAACGACTTTTACTCAGACGCTTTTTCTCACCACCGAGTCGCTCAACGTCTTTGGCCAGCATTTTTAAGTAAACCACACCTGTACACGCCCCAATCAAATAATTGAGAGCAGTGTTCAGTGAATAAAAAATCCACACAGAGATAAAAACAATCCCTGTTATGACAAGTGTGATTACCAACAACTTCTGGTAGAGTTGATAGAACTCCTCCATAGAGTTTACTCGTTCTTCGTCCTCGGAACCAGATTGAGCATTTTGTGTTGTTGTTGGAGTCGATGCAGTTGATTCGTCTGACAAGCTCACGAGACTCGAAACCAGTACAGCTAAGGATGATGACTGCACATCCAGTCAGCTGAATCATATCACGATCTGGTAACAATACTTTAGAAAAAAACAATTAACTTCTTTTCAGCAAACAGCAACTCCCCAAGTTGGTGAGGTGAAGAGATTGAGAAAGCTCTAAATGCAAGGTTACGCTCTATTGAGAGTTTCCCCAATACTGGGCTAAGTTACTATTCGGTAATGTCATCAGTGTGAATACGTAAAACTCCCAATTGTAGTGGGTGTAGTGAGTAGAGGCTAGTTAAGTTGATGGGGATTTTTAGCGACTCTAACTTCAGAGTTCCCAGAAATTTTGTCAGCGATCGCCTGTCTTGAAATCAGGGGTTAGGGGCTAGGGGCTAGGGAAGAGAGATTTTCATGTTTTGGTTGTGGGTTTTTCCCATGAGGAGCTAACTAGCAAGAGAAATCTAAGTTTTGAGGTTGTTAATTCAGAGGGTAGGCGATACAGCTATACTACCAGATTCAAAACCAAACAATTATGAATGCCCCAAGAGAAGCACAGGCAATCTCTGGGGCATAAGGTTTTTGTTATAGTCACAATGGTTTTTGCACCCCGTTTAACTAACTAGTTAACAGTGGTTATGGTTGATGAATTAGGCTTTGGCAGCTAATTCTGCTTTTTTCCGCTTCATCCATGCAGCCATGCCTACAGCTAGCAAGGAGCCGCCAACTGTCATGGGTTCGGGAACATTTACTGGCCCGGTTGTATCACCACCAAAAGTCCCTGCATTCTTACCGTTAACTATGGCAAAAGGTACTGAACCAGGGGTAGTAAACTTACTGAAAACAGAGAAATTTAAGGCACTGAATGGTTGATTTTTGTTCCCAGTCTGCAACTTACTAAGTAACAAAACAACAGTGTCAAAAGTATTGGTTACTACCTGATATGCTGATGGTGTCTCTACACTTACTCCAGTTACACCGGATAATTGTGAAAGTGTAATGCTACTCAAAGGTTTCAGCTTTTCTTTGTTGGAATCAGCAAATACTCCATAATTGTATTTATTAGGATTACCAACTTCCTGACCTAAGAATTTGACGGTTGCTGCTTGAGCTGGTTTAGCATTCACAGCCGCAACAGTTAAGGCTAGGCTTGCAGCAGCAACACTGACATGTTTAGTTAATTTCATCCGCAAATTCTCTGAATGACTACAGTACGATTATTTAAGTACAACCTCTGATATGAGGTTGTAACCAATGTATCTTACCAATATTTAATACTTAGCCAAAAAGAGTAGCTTTTATCAAATCTTTATGTAAAAGTAATTTTTTATAAAATTTGAATAAATATATATTTTGCGATGAAAAAAAATCCGGAACGTTGCAAACGACCGGAGCGTAGGAAAAATACAGTATTTTTAGAGTATTTTTAGCAGCAAAATTAAGCTGGCGTTAACAAAATCAACTGCTGTTTCACCAATTTTCTGACATCATCTAAATTTATCTGCACATCAGCTAATATTGCTGCCACTGTATAATTACCATTCAAGCGTTGCAGGAATTCCAATTCTGCTAAGGATAGATTAACTATTTGGTAATCGTAGTTAAAAATACATTGACTGGGAAGACCCTCTATACAAGGATTCAGTTCGGGAATTGCTTGTAATAGCGTGTTATCATCTGACCAATCGGCTTTGGTAATTGAGGAACGCCCAAGAAAAAATTCGTAATGGGTAACTTCTGGATCGAGTAATTCAATTAAACGGTAAATTTGGCGTTGGCGTAGCCCGCCGGAGGCATCGCTCAACTGATTTGCTCTTTCAATTAACTCTGGTGCTTTGCCTAAAAGTCTGTCTAATTGCCAAAAACCAGGATTAGAAAAGCCAATAAACTCTAAACCAGAAGCATCAATTAATTCAAATAGAGTTTCAATATTGTAATCAATCTCTTGGGGATGAACGTACATATCAGCAAAGTTTTCATCCCGATGATTTTCCAGTGACCAGCGCTCTTTTTCGCGTTTGACAATTCGGTTGTTTTCTGGTAGTGAAGAGAATAATTGCCGTCCGACTTGTACGCCATCGCGATAATCACCGCGTTTGTCACCTTGAAGGAGAGCGATCGCTTTTTGCATGAGTTGAATTTCCCAGCGTCCCAACTCACCATAGACAAAAATGTGCATTAAGCCGCCTGGTGCTAACTTCTCCGCCAAGGCTTGAATCCCGCGAATCGGGTCAGAAGTATGGTGTAACACACCAACGCAATTAATTAAATCAAACTCACCTGGTAGCTGTTCCACATCAAACAAGCTGAGGTGATGAAACTCAACGCGATCGGCTTTGGAACGCTGACAACGTTCTTTAGCTACAGCTAAAGCACCAGCACTCAAATCGATACCAACAACCGAAGCTTGGGGATTGAGGTGAACTAAATATTCTGTACCTACACCAGTACCACAACCAGCGTCTAATATGCGGATGTCTTGCTTTTGCGGTTTTTGGCCAGTACAAAAATTGTAAGCAGCGAGCCAATTCCAGCGCCAGTTATAACCTGGAGGTGGTTCATCTAACAGTGGTTCTGGAGGAAAGGGGTAGGTGTTGTAAAGTTGAGCAACAGCAGCACTAACAGTTTGGGGGTCTGACATTTCTGAGCAATATTGCAGCAATTCTGAGTTTATCGAATGGCGGACACTTCAGGTACACAGATAATTGCGATCGCATCAACTCATATAGTTTAAGTATGAAATTGTTTCAGTAAAAACACTCCTGTTTAGGTATGTATTAGCTAATAAAATTAGATTTAAGTATTTAGTAGCTTAATTTACTCAATCAGGAGTAGCGGATGCCAGTAGGACTGCCTGAATTTGTGGAAAACCCAGAAAATCGTTGCCCAGTAATTCTTTTACTTGATACTTCTGGATCTATGTCAGGTCAGCCTATCCAGGAATTAAATCGAGGGTTGGCGGCTTTTAAGGAAGATGTATTAAGAGACGCTCAAGCGTCGCTGAGTGTAGAAGTGGCTATTGTTACCTTTGGCCCAGTGCAACTGATGCAAGATTTTGTAACTATAGACCAATTTATAGCACCCAAGCTAGAAGCAGAGGGTGTGACGCCAATGGGTGAGGCGATAGAGTACGCTTTGGATTTGTTAGAAAACCGGAAACAGACTTATAAAGATAACGGTATTCGCTACTATCGTCCTTGGGTATTTTTAATTACTGATGGAGCGCCGACAGATTATTGGGAAAGTGCAGCCCAAAGGGTGAGAGAAGCAGAAGAAACACGTAGACTGTTGTTTTTTACTGTCGGTGTTCAAGGTGCGGATATGACTAAACTCAGACAAATTGCTCCCCCTCAACGTTCACCAGTGATGCTGAATGGATTAGATTTTCGTTCTTTATTTATTTGGCTTTCCACTTCTATGAAACGGGTTTCTAGTGGCAAAGTAGGCGAGGCTGTAGCTTTACCGCCTGTGGGATGGGGTCAAATTACTACCTAGATTTTGAGGATTTGTTGTGGGTTGGAAAGCAATTGCCCGTTATGCAACGGGAACGAGTCATCAAGAACAAGAAATACCTTGTCAGGACTACGGGGATTATCGCATTTTTAATGATGTGATTGTGGGTGCGGTTGCTGATGGTGCTGGTAGTGCTAAATATGCTGATGTTGGTGCAAAATTGGCTGTTGAAACGACACTAAAATATCTATCAAGAATTAGTGAATATCTTCGCAAGCGTCAACGATGTTGGGAAAGATTTTCTCACGCACTTTCAGAAACAGAAGCTAAAAAACTGTTTACTAAAACTCTAGCAAAAGTCATTAAAGAATTAGAAAAACAAGCAGTAACCAAAGATTATTTGGTTAATGATTTAGCTTGTACATTGTTGGTTTTTGTCGCTACTCCTCACTGGCTTATAGCTATGCAAATTGGTGATGGGTTTATGGTGATACGTCCCCAAGATTCAGAATACCAACTGTTGTTTCATCCCGATAAAGGTGAGTTTGCTAATGAAACGACATTTATTACTTCAGTAAATGCCGTAAATGAAATGCAGGTGAAGGTTCTGCCAGGAGAACAAGAGTTTATATGTGCTTCTACTGATGGTTTAGAAAAAGTGGCTATTCGCTTGCATGACTGGAAAGCATTCCCACCTTTTTTTAAACCCTTAGAAGAATACTTGCAGGAAACATCAAATCCAAAAGAAGACTATCAATATGTGGATGATTTCCTCAATTCTGAACGGCTAAATTCTCGCACTGACGATGATAAAACTTTGCTTTTGTGTTTGTGGTCAAGAGAGTAAAATTCAATGACGCTTCTCACCTGTGCTATTACGAGTGAATCAATTACTCTCTTGGGTGAACCAATAGCTAATAGTGGTGAAGGTAAGGTTTGGCGAACTAATCACGGTTATTTAGCAAAAATTTACCACTCACCAACACCTGAACGTGTGCAAAAATTAGCGGTGATGATAGCGCACCCACCCACAGAGCCAAATTCTCATCTTAATCATATTTCTTTTGCTTGGCCTAAGTCAGTCCTGAAAAATACTCAGGGTGATTGTGTGGGCTTTTTGATGCCAGAGATTAAGAATGCAAAAGAAATCATTGATGTATATAATCCCCAGCGTCGTAAGAGAGAGAAACTTGAAATTGATTGGCGTTTTCTGCACATAACAGCACGAAATCTAGCATCAATTATTGCCTCACTTCACGGTAATGGCTATGTATTGGGTGATATTAAACCGCAAAATATTCTTGTAAATAATCGGGCTTTACCTTCAATTATTGATACTGATTCTTTTCAGATTCGCAATCCAAAAAATGGTAATATTTATCGTTGTCCAGTTGGTTCACAAGACTATACACCACCAGAACTGATTGGTAAAGATTTTTCGAGTATTGATCAAACGGAAGTACACGATCGCTTCCGTTTAGCAGTAATTATCTATCAATTATTGTTTGGCGGTCAAACTCCTTTTGGCGGAAAGTGGATAGGTGCGGGGGAAACTCCAGAAATGAATGAACTTATCCGTCGCGGTTTATGGCTGTATGCATCAAATAGTATATTTCAACCTGTAGAGAGAACTATTCCGCTTGAGATTGTTCATCCAGAGGTTAAGCGATGTTTTCTCAAATGTTTTAATGATGGTCATCATAATCCTCATTTACGCCCAACAGCTAGAGAGTGGTTAGAGGCGTTAAAAGTTGCTAGTGATGAACTAGTTCTATGTGGAATGGTAAATAGTCACTACTATAGCCAAACTTATGGTAAGTGCTATTGGTGCGATCGCGCTATAAAACTTGGGGTTGATATTTTTCCACCAAAGGTAGCAACAGCAGAGCTAATTAGCACCCTCCAGGGACATTTTGACTGGGTTCTTTCTGTCGCCATCAGCCCAGATGGCAAAACCCTTGCCAGTGGTAGTAGGGACAAGACTATCAAATTTTGGAATTTAGCCACAGGAAAAGAAATTGACACCCTTGAGGGGCATTCCCACTATGTTAATTCCCTAGCTTTTAGCCCAAACGGCAAAATCCTTGCCAGTAGCAGTCATGACAAGACTATCAAACTCTGGGATGTAGGGGTGGCAAGAGAAATTTATACCCTTCAAGGGCATTCCCGCTATGTTAATTCCGTAACTTTCAGCCCAGATGGCAAAATCCTTGCCAGTGGGAGCCATGATAAGACTATCAAGCTCTGGGATATGACAACAGGAAGGCTAATCCACACTATCCAGGCACATTCTCGCAGGGTTACTTCGGTTGTTTTCAGCCCAGATGGCAAAATTATTGCCAGTGGCAGTCATGACAAGACTATCAAACTCTGGGACATAACAACAGGATGGCTAATCCGCACTATCCAAGAGCATTCCCACTATGTTAATTCCGTAGCTTTCAGCCCAGATGGCAAAACCCTTGCCAGTGGGAGTCATGACAAGACTATCAAACTCTGGGATATAACAACAGGAGGGCTAATCCGCACTATCCAGGCGCATTCCCGCAGGGTTCGTTCGGTTGTTTTTAACCCAGATGGCAAAACCCTTGCCAGTGGGAGTCATGACAAGACTATCAAACTCTGGGATATAACAACAGGAGGGCTAATCCGCACTATCCAAGCACATTCCCGATTGGTTCGTTCAGTTACCTTCAGCCCAAGTGGCAAAATTCTCATGAGTGGAAGTGGGGACAAGACTATCAAAATTTGGCAACTTACATAATTAAGCAAAGGAAACTTTTTTAGTAAGTATATTAAGCGTTGCCATAACACACTCTTGTATCTCAGCTTTTCCCTGTTCAGTACTTATGCAAAAATTACCAAAAACCTGGATTTATTTAACCGCCAAGACGCCAAGAACGCCAAGAATTAGTAGAGTCTGCGTAAGTCTTAGGCATCAAGTCAAAATAAGTAGTGCGAGCATCTTGCTCGCGCGGGCAAGACTTCGGCGTGAGCGCTCAGTCGAACGCTGCCCGCACTACAAATATTAAATTGTTCAACTTATTTTTACACGACTCCTTACCTGTTATCTAATGCTAGAAGTAAGTTTCTAAATTAAATAGAATTACTAAATGTCGCATTGATTGGTTTGACAATATTTAGCATTATTTATGGCATCTTGAAGGCTGCTTAAGGAAATTATCTGAAATGCCGAACCACCTTGCACTTCAGCAGTAATATATGCATATTTTTGACCGCGAGAGAAAAGGTCTCGACCAACCTTAATTACATTACGAGACTTTTGATAATCGTTAGCAATGCTGGAATTATAAATATTTTGAATTAATTTTACTGCTTTACTATTTTTCTGCGTAAATTTCAGGCTAGAGTCACCACTGACTGTGATTCCCTCTTTAGTTACTGTCCCATTCTGAGAAGTAACATCAGCATAAAAATACAATTTACCTTTGGTACCGTCATAACCATGCGAGTCGCTGTTATATTTAAGCGCTGGTAACATGGCTTTAGTTTTGACCCAATTGACGACAGTACGAATATTTTGTCCTGGTAAAGCATGAGCAGGAGCCAGGGAAAGACTTACAGCCAAAGTAGATACAGCCAGAGAAAGCTTTAAATAAAAGATGTGACTCTTGAACATAGTATTTAAAATTTGATTCATGTGTCAATCAAAACATTATAACTTGCGTATAAGAAAGGATCGCTAAATTCATTGAGTAGCCAAGAAAGCAAATCACCAATGACGAATGACGAATGACCATTGACGAATGACCATTGACTGCGAAAATATTTGTGTAGGTTTTGATCAAGAATTGATACAAAACTTAGTCTAAATCTCAGGGAAGCAAGAGTATTAGCTCTGGAACTTAGCGTCTGGATACGTCAGATTCTACATACTTCTTAATAAATCAACAGGGAAGCCGCAAAACGTTCTAATCTAAAAGCTGACTGGGTTAATTTACTGGCAGTTTTGAAGGCGGTACTCTTAAGGCATGACTACACCGATGTGTCAAGCCTCAAAGCGACCCAGACTTAACACATAAATGATTATGATGGGAGTTTTAAAAATCCGATGAGTGTTAAGGCAAGTGGTGGAAGCTCGGTTGCGCGTCCGCAACTATATCAAACCCTAGCAGTAGCAACAATTTCCCAAGCGGAACAGCAAGACCGCTTTTTGGGAACTGGTGAACTAAATGAACTGGCAAGCTATTTTGCATCTGGTGCAAAGCGTTTAGAGATTGCCCAGACGCTCACGGAAAATTCCGAGATTATTGTATCTCGGGCAGCCAACAGAATTTTTGTTGGTGGCTCGCCAATGTCTTTTTTAGAGAAGCCAAGAGTAGCAGAACTAGCTACAGTTGGTGCTGCTAGCGGGGATGTTCAAGAAGGCATGAAACTAGGTACTGTTACCTATGTGGAAAGTCGGGGTGGATTTTTTGAAAATTTACGCTCTATCTTTAACAGTTCTCCTAGCGGCCCAACCCCTCCAGGTTTTAGACCGATTAACGTGGCTCGTTATGGCCCTAGCAATATGGCTAAGAGCTTGCGGGACTTATCCTGGTTCTTGCGCTATGCTACATACGCGATCGTGGCAGGCGACCCCAGTATCATTGTGGTGAATACCAGGGGTTTGCGGGAAATTATTGAAAATGCTTGTTCTGGTGAAGCAACAATTGTAGCTTTACAAGAAATCAAAGCAGCATCACTTTCATTTTTCCGCCAAGATGCTAAAGCGACTGAGATTGTATCTCAGTACATGGATGTGTTGCTGACAGAATTTAAAGCTGCAACACCTTCCAATAAGGTGCGTCAACGTCCTTCGATTGACCAGCAAGGTTTACAACTGCCACAAATCTACTTTGAAGCGGCAGAACGGCGTCCCAAGTTTGTGATGAAGCCTGGGTTATCAGCCAGTGAAAAGAATGAGGTAGTGAAAGCTGCTTATCGGCAAATCTTTGAGCGCGACATCACCCGTGCTTACAGCTTGTCTATCTCTGACATAGAATCTAAGGTGAAGAACGGCGACATCTCCATGAAAGAGTTTGTCCGTCGGCTTACCAAATCTCCCCTTTACCAAAAACAGTTTTACCAGCCTTTTATTAACAGCCGTGTAATTGAATTGGCTTTCCGTCACATTTTAGGACGAGGGCCAAGTAGTCGTGAAGAAGTACAAAAATACTTCTCGATTATTTCTAATGGTGGTCTACCTGCTTTAGTAGATGCTTTGGTGGATTCACAAGAATATAGCGACTATTTTGGTGAAGAGACAGTACCTTACCTGCGTGGTTTGGGTCAAGAAGCACAAGAATGTCGTAACTGGGGGCCGCAACAAGACCTGTTTAACTACAGTGCGCCTTTCCGCAAAGTACCTCAGTTTATTACAACATTCGCTGCTTACGATCGCCCATTACCAGATCAGCATCCCTACGGTTCTGGTAACGATCCATTAGAAATCCAATTTGGCGCGATTTTCCCGAAAGAAACCCGCAATCCCAGCACCAGTCCTGCGCCTTTTGGCAAGGATACCAAGCGGATATTAATTAACCAAGGGCCGGGAATTAATAGCCAAGTTAGCAATCCTGGCGCTAGAGGTGAGTTTCCTGGTAGCTTAGGGCCTAAAGTCTTCCGGTTGGATCAATTGCCAGGCACAATTGGTAAAAAAGCTGCCAAAGGTGCAAGCATTAAGTTCTCCGAAAGCTCTACCCAAAAGGTAATCAAAGCTGCATACCTGCAAGTTTTCGGTCGTGATGTTTACGAAGGTCAGCGCTTAACAGTCCAAGAAATTAAGCTGGAAAACGGACAAATTTCTGTTCGGGAATTTATCCGTGCTTTGGCTAAGTCGGATGTATTCCGCAAAACCTACTGGACTTCGCTGTATGTTTGTAAAGCGATTGAATACATTCACCGTCGCTTGTTAGGTCGTCCTACCTACGGTCGTCAAGAAATTAACAAATATTTTGACATCGCTGCGAAACAAGGCTTTTATGCTGTAGTAGATACGATCATCAACAGCGTAGAATACAGTGAAGCATTTGGTGAGGACACAGTACCTTACGAACGCTATCTGACTCCGGCTGGTGTTGCATCCAGAAAACTGCGCGTTGGCAGTATCCGTGAAGATGTAGGTGGTAAAGTCCAGAAGCAAGAAACACCACTGTTTGTCACCTTGGGTGCAGTTAAGGACAACCGGACAGAACCAGATATTCAATTCCGCATTAACCAAGGTGTTAGCAAGCAACGGGAACAAACCAAAATCTTCAAGCAAGTGGCAAATATCAACGATAAAGCTGCTGTGCAAACGTTGATTAGTGCTGCTTACCGTCAGATTTTTGAACGGGATGTTGCACCTTATATTGCGAAAAACGAATTTTCAGCTTTAGAAAGCAAACTCAGCAACGGGGAAATTACTGTTAAAGAATTCATTGAAGGTTTAGGTTACTCTAACCTGTACATCAAAGAGTTCTACACTCCTTACCCCAACACCAAGGTAATTGAACTAGGAACTAAGCATTTCTTAGGCCGCGCACCTTTAAATCAGGCAGAAATCCGCAAGTATAACCAAATTTTGGCTACTCAAGGGATTCGCGCCTTTATTGGTGCTTTGGTAAATAGTGCAGAGTATGGCGAAGTATTTGGTGAAGATACAGTACCTTACCGTCGCTTCCCAACTCTACCTGCGGCTAACTTCCCCAATACTGAAAAGCTGTACAACCAGCTGACTAAGCAAAATGATGATTTGGTAGTACCTAGCTTTAAGCCTGTACAACCACGCCTAGCTTTGGCTGGCTCATCATCTAATGGCAGTTCTTATGCTGATTTGGGTCGTTCTTCCAGCAGCGTTCAAGGACAATTTGGTGAAGTTACTGTAGCTAGCAACCGTTCCAAGCCTGCACGTATTTATCGTTTGAGCCAAGGTGCAAACCAAGCGGAAGCGCAATCGGTAATCAATGCTATTTACTCTCAGGTATTGGATGTATTTAGCAATGAGATCCCTGCTAATTACCGCTTAACTGCATTAGAGAGCAAACTGCAAGCTGGAGAAATCTCCGTGCGGGAGTTTGTGTGCGAACTAGCTAGTTCTGATATCTATTGCGATCGCTTCTACACTCCTTACCCCAGTGCTAAAGTAATTGAGTTCCTCTGCCGTCATTTATTGGGACGCGCACCAGAAACTCCAGGCGAAATCAGCGAGTACAACAAGCTGTTAGCTAGCCGGGGTTTGAGATCTGCTGTTGAAGCCATTGTCAATAGTGCAGAGTATGCTCGCTTCTTCGGTGAAGATGTAGTGCCTTACGCACGCTTTTAATCGTTGAGCGCAGTTAACTCTTAATCTTCAATAGTCACAGGTCAAGAGTTCAAGGTGTTGGACTCTTGACCTAATTCAGTGCTGAATACTGATAACTCAGCCATCATTCAGCACTGTTTAGTCGTGACTATTGACGGTAACCCCGTAATCTTTCGTAACATTCCTTTCAGAATCTTTAACTTTCGCTAAATCTGAAAAAGAATATTACAAAATGTTAAGAGCAGTCATAAATGCTCAACAGAATGCCGGAGAATGTTTTGCGGAAGGTAACTAAATTTTCGCCGCTTGCGTAGTAGATATTGACTCAAGCAGTTCTTCTGAGACTACAGATGACATTTTTGTCAAGTGTTTTTTCTGAAGAATTAACTAGAAAAAAGCTACCGTTATCCAAAATTTAAAGCCGCACCAGTTTTAATTAAAATTCTGGTTTAATTCGTAGATTGGAGGAATCCATTAATGAGTATCGTCACGAAGTCCATCGTGAATGCTGATGCAGAAGCCCGCTACCTCAGCCCTGGTGAGTTAGATCGGATCAAGTCCTTTGTTAGCAGTGGTGAGCGTCGTCTGCGGATTGCACAAATCTTAACTGAAAACCGCGAGCGTCTAGTTAAGCAAGCTGGCGAACAAGTTTTCCAAAAGCGTCCTGACGTAGTATCTCCTGGTGGAAATGCTTACGGTCAAGAATTGACAGCTACCTGCTTACGCGACTTAGACTACTACTTGCGTCTAGTTACCTACGGAATCGTTTCTGGCGACGTAACCCCCATCGAAGAAATCGGTGTAATCGGCGCTCGTGAAATGTACAAATCCTTGGGTACTCCTATCGAAGGTATTACTGAAGGTATCCGTGGTTTAAAGAGCGGCGCTTCTGCATTACTGTCTGCTGATGATGCAGCTGAAGCTGGTTCTTACTTCGACTATGTAGTCGGTGCCCTCTCCTAGGTTAAAGCGGTTTCGCTGCTAAAACCGAAGTATTGTAATACGGTTGGAAAAAAGGAATTAACAACATGGCTCAAGACGCAATTACCGCAGTCATTAACTCTGCAGACGTTCAAGGTAAATATCTAGACGCTTCTGCTTTAGACAAGCTGAAAAACTACTTCTCCAGTGGCGAACTCCGCGTGCGTGCTGCTAGCACCATCAGCGCTAACGCTGCTGCGATCGTTAAAGAAGCTGTAGCTAAATCTTTGTTGTACTCTGACGTTACCCGTCCCGGCGGTAACATGTACACCACCCGTCGCTACGCTGCTTGTATCCGCGACTTGGATTACTACCTCCGCTACGCTACCTACGCTATGCTAGCTGGCGATCCTTCCATCCTCGACGAGCGCGTACTCAACGGTTTGAAAGAAACCTACAACTCCTTGGGCGTTCCCGTTAGCTCTACCGTACAAGCTATCCAAGCTATCAAAGAAGTAACCGCTAGCTTGGTAGGCTCTGATGCTGGTAAAGAAATGGGTGTTTACCTAGACTACATCTCCTCTGGCTTAAGCTAAGAGTTAGTTGGCACTTAATATTTTAGGTGCGGCTTGATTGAGGTCTGGAAATCAATCGTGAGTGCTAGAGCGTTGATCGCTTACCTTGGTTGAAATAATCAATTATGATGAGTGTTAGTGGTCTAGTATTGATGCTTGATTTCCAGCCTTTGCAGTGATTAATTTAAAGAATTTGTCTTAAAAACGCTCCCCTTTTTTGAAATAAAAAAGTTTTCACAATTACTACAGGAGAATCTAAGATGGCCCGGTTGTTTAAAGTTACTGCTTGTGTACCCAGTCAAACCCGAATTCGCACCCAACGCGAACTACAAAATACCTACTTCACCAAGTTAGTACCCTTCGAGAACTGGTTCCGCGAACAGCAACGCATCATGAAAATGGGTGGCAAAATCGTGAAAGTTGAATTGGCAACTGGTAAGCAAGGTACTAACACTGGGTTGCTGTAATTACCATCTATATAACGAAGATTATTGTAGGGAGTTGCGAAGAGGTCGAGTGAGGCCTCTTTTTTGTTATTGGGCATGGGGCATTTTTCTCTCTTATCCTCCTTGTTCCCTCATTCCCTTGTGATTGATGCGGGTAGAGCGATCGCACTTCCTAATTTATAGCCTTTAAGAGTTACGCCAGGAAATACTAAATATGCATGGTTTTTAAAACTACATATATCGTAGGGACACAGCAGTGCTGTGTCCCCTCCCGCGCCAATTTTCCGTAATTTGATGACTATTGAATCAATTGGAAAGAGTCAAAAAACTTTCTAATATCACTGACTTGTGGATTTTGATCGCTGACAACCAAGAGCATATACATCCGTTGGTTAACAATAAAAATTCTCCCCGTCCAAGTCATTTTTTCTTTTTCATCCCACAGCTTAATTTCTTTACCAGGATATGCACCTAAATTAATACTTTCCTCGCTGAGTAATTGTTTCTCATCCCCTAACATTCCTTCTAGAGCAGAATTTAATAATTCACTTGAGGAAATTTGAGTCACATCATTTTTAAAGTCGGCATAGCTAACCATATACACATCTGTGCCATGAAGACTCAGATACATTTTTGTAGACTCAACACCCTCATGCATCTCGCTTTTATCTGGTGTCATGTCTGAGATGTCACCATTTGGCATGAGAATAGAGGATTGACCTTCATCGGGAGAGAATTCTTTCCATTCTGATGCAGTTGCAATATCTTCAGTGCTAGTCTGTGTGTAGATGCCAGTTGATGTGGATAATTCGGTTAGATTGAGGTTTTGGCTGATGATTGCATCTACTTTGGGGCTATTGAATGTTACTGCTGATAGTGAAATTGAAGCAGCGAGAAATAATCTGTTGAATTTGCTGATTGTTGGTAACATGGGATTGTCTGTTTAACTCGACAATCCTAGTATCCCTAGCTGTATCTGAGTTATACCCAAAGAAAATCGCGCGATTAACGACTTTTATTGAGTATCTATATAACTTTCTAAAAATTCTGAAAATATTGGCGATATAGCTTGCAACGTATGATCACTTCGTCATTTAACAGATTTACTAAACCCAGCGCTATTAATTTATACCTGACTGCATCGCTGAATTTTCCTGGTTTATTAGTATTTATAATCTCTTTCATCGCTGCGCCTAGTTCCTGTTGCTCTGTCAAAATTAAGCTAAGATGACGCAAATGATTGCTGAAAATCCCTGATGGGGTGGATGCTGTTTCCAAAAAACGAGATAAGGTTATCTCACCACAAGCTATTTTATACAAAGCCAGACGCACTAAATAAGGATGTCCGCCAATCATATCTCGCAATTGCTCAACTTCTGTATTAGTCCATTCCAGTTGGTGACGTTGGGCTAAATCGAGGATTTGTGCGGGGGTAAATTCTGGTAATTCTATGGGTAAACCTACATTAAATGGGGATTGGTTGATATCCATTGGTACATAGGCTTCCGTGGAATGTACTACCACTAAGCGGAGTTTTTTCCAGATTTCTTGTTGTCTTCCCTCTTGATGGAGAGAACGCAATAGTCCAAAAAAGTCTTTGTAAATACCTGGATACTCAAATAATCTATCTACTTCTTCCAGTGCTAAGGTGAGGGGTTGATTAATTTTGGGAAGTAGATATCGCTCTAGGTAATATTTGACAGCCAGTTTACTACCAATGCGGGGAGCCAATTTCCAATGCTCGTCTAATTTTTCTAGTAGTTCGGTAGCTAATTCGAGATGATCTTTGGTCAATTCTAAGATGATGCGATCGCAAACCCAGCGTAAAAATGTACTCAAGTCGCTGAGAAATTCCTTTTCCCCTAGCTCAAAGTTCATAATTACCGTCGCATCACCTTGATTTTTCGCTTGTTGAATAATTCGCGCTAGCAGGGAAGATTTCCCCATTTTTTGGGGAGCTTTAATACAAATCAGTGCAGCAGGTTTGCTAATTTCTTCAAAACATTGCTGTTCTACGGGGGGACGCTGGACGTAAAAACTGGAATTTAGTGCTAGTTGTTCTCCGTCTGGATATTCTAGAGCGCTCATAGGTAATGGGGTGAATAAGGTGGGAATTTTTTCTTGTTTCTCTGATTCCTCTGATTCTCCTAATTCCGCAGAATTGCTATTTTCTGTGTTAGCTGTTGGCTTTCTGTAGGGGATACCAACGCTTCGCCAATCTTCTATACCCAAAGCTGCACAAATCTGGATAAATTTCTCACGGTCAACAGGTTGCATATTGAGAAACTTACTAACCGTACTTTGAGCCATTCCTCCTAAATATTCGCCTAAATCTTTCTGACTACAGTATTGCCCGTGGTAACGGTCTAAAACCTTTTGTTGGCATTTTTCATCGCGTAGTACTACTGAGCGAGGCATGGCGTATGGTGAAAACAGCTACGCAATTTAGCTTAAAGGAAAAGGCTTTTTGTTGTAAAGTCAAGAACAAGTCGATGGTAAGTCAATCGATACTCGATATTCTCTTGGCTTAACTCAGGTGATATAGCTGTTTAATACAAACTCACTCGATTCAGATCCCCGACTTCTTGAAGAAGTCGGGGATCTAGGGGATCTAGTTCTCAATATCTTTTTTATTTTTGTGGATAAATTTTTGAGTTTAGACTAGACAGCAACAAATGACCCAGCAGTGCTGAGTTAATAAAACACAACCTTCAAGAATGAAGATATTTGAGATTAAGCAGATTTTTGTTCCTCTTTGCGTGGTTTAGAAGCAGTCTTTTTAACAATTGGATATCGTATTTTCCGGTTACGGACTTTACCTGGTGTCCACCCAAGGGACTTTCCACGAGGTTTGGGTGGAGAGGTAGGAGTACCAATCGCGGCGAAAACTCCACCCATAGCTTGAGCAACTCGTCCTGGGGTCAATTTATCCATTGACTTCTGCCAAGGAAGAGGATTATCAGCAACGATATCACAAGCTAACCATAACTCCCAAGTGATTAACGGCATTAAGTCACTCCAATGTTCACATTGTTCTGGAGTACTGAATTTTGGTACTGTCCAATGTAAGCGTTGCTTAAGAAAACGATACCAATGGTCAATCGTGAATCGGCGCAAGTACAATCGCCAAACTTCATCCAATGGTGGCATTTGTTCCCCAACCCAAGCCAACCACAAGGGTCTTAATACTCTCAAATTGCCATCAAGATCAAGACGTTCCACCTTCAGTAGCATCATTGGGCGTGCAGCAGCTTTGCGAAAATGCAAATCTTCCCACAGACTGACTTTAACTCGTCCCAATTTTGGGTCATTTACTTCCAGCACAGATGCCACTTCGCCCCAGGTTGAGGGTTCATTGAGTTTAAATTGAGCACCATGCTTGCGAGGACGACCCTTGCCAGAGTAAGCAGGTGGTGCGCCCCATAGACACAGATTTGAACGCAGTCTAACTAAGATATCGGCTTTTATACTAGCTGTCTTTAATACGAAAGGCGCACAACCATATTCACTGTCCCAAAGCGAAATTGGTCGAACAGACATTGATTCACATACCTTTTTGAGTTGTTCAACTGCTTTCTCAATCGGATTGTCCCAACTGGTAATCCGTTCATGCCTCAGCGGTAGTGCCCAACTTCCTGAATCCTCTGGTATCCAAGCTATAGTACTATATCCCTGCCCAATCGTAATCGGTTTATTTCCCGCGATCGCTGTGCTACTGTGTTCTATTGTCCGTTCTTTGAGTGTCACCGCATCTGGGCGTGACCAAGCTGTATGGTCTCCTGCCAACAATATGCGTTTTTCTGTTGGTATTTGCTTGATATATAACTCCATTAATTTCTCACGGTCTGGTTTGGTATCTTGTATCGCTTCATAGATACTCGGCCATTTACGTCTAAACACTGGCGATAAAGATAAATCTGCCAGACTGTAGACATTACGGGTCAACAGTATCGCATCTGTTAGTTCAAATGTTGCATCATGTGCTTTGCCTAGATGCGTATAGGCGGCTTGACGAAATTCTTCGAGTCTGGCACGTTTCATATTGGCAGATAAGAGTAGGTGATTCTCTCTTAGCTTCTGCCGAAAGGGGGACTGTCTTCAATCAGACATCCCCTTTTTCTCTTTCATCTCTCCCATTTAGTCTAAACTCCAGTAAATTATGACGGGAGATTATGAGTACAAGGTTGGTGGGAGTTTACCAGAAAATGCCCCCAGTTATGTATTTAGGAAAGCCGACACAGAATTTTATCAGTGGTTGAAAGCGGGGGAGTTTTGTTTTGTATTTAACTCCCGACAAATGGGTAAAACCAGTTTGTTGACTCGGACAATGAAACGATTGCAAACAGAAGGTTTTGCTTGTGCGAAGATTGATTTAACTGAAATTGGTAGTGATGAAAGCAGTCTGGAAAGCAACCTCGATCAATGGTATGCGGGTATTGCTTACATCTTGGTAAATCAACTACAAGTTTTATCTCCACCTGAAGAATTATTTATTTGGTGGGATAAACGTATTCAATTACCTCCCGTGCAGCGATTTGGTTCATTTTTGGATGAGGTAATGCTGCCAAATGTCAAGGGAAAGATTATTATTTTTATTGATGAAATCGATAGTATTTTAAGTTTAAATTTAAAATTTCGTCACTCAAATGATTTTTTTGCTCTGATTAGAAGTTGTTATGAAAAGCGTGCTTTAAATCCAGATTTTAATCGTTTGACCTTTGCTTTACTGGGTGTAGCGACTCCCAGTGATTTGATTGATGATAAAAAACGAACGCCTTTTAATATTGGTCGAGCAGTTCAACTTAATGGTTTTAAGGAAGAGGAAATCGCACCCTTAGCTGAAGGATTGAAGGTAAAAGTCAGCAACATTCAACAAGTGATGAAATGTGTTTTAAGTTGGACTGGCGGACAACCTTTTTTAACGCAGAAACTTTGTAATTTATTATTACAAGAATTATCTGTATATTCAGAATGTTACACCCCAGAGCCAAATGCTTTAGATTGGGTGGGAAAAGTTGTCAGAAAGCAAATTATTGATAACTGGGAATCCTTAGATGAACCAGAGCATTTAAGAACTATAAGGAAAAGGATTGTAACTGACGATAAATTTGCTGCTAGTTTGTTGGGTTTGTATCAGCAAATTTTGCAAGAGGGAGAGATTGCTGTTGATGGTAGTCCAGAAAAAATGAGGTTGCGTTTGACTGGATTGGTAGTAGAGCAACAGGAAAGGTTAAAGGTTTATAATCTCGTTTATCGGGATGTTTTTAATTTAAGTTGGGTTGAGACAGAGTTAAATAAATTGCGTCCTTATGCTGATAATTTTAACGCTTGGTTAAAAAGTCAATGTCAGGATAGTTCTTATTTATTACATTCGGAAGATTTAGAAAAAGCTCGTGTTTGGGCTAATGGAAAAAGTTTGAGTGATGCTGATTATCGGTTTTTATCTGCGAGTGTGGAAGCAGAGTTAAATCAGAGGGTTGCAAAAGCGGAAACCAAACAAAATCAAGCTTTGAAGGAAGAAGAAAAAGCAAAGCTGCGATTGACAGATGTGGAGAAAAAGACAAATCAAAGAATTCGCATTGGTTTGATTGTGCTTGTTATTTCGATAATTGGGGCTATTGGAGCATTGATTTTTGCAAATTGGGCGAATCAAGAACTTGTGACAGCAAACCAAAATGTTAAAATAGCAGAAGATAAAGAAAAGATTACAAAAGATAATTTGAACAATCTTGATCGACAATTAAATCAACAAATTCAGGAAGTAGCACTAAGAACCAAAGAAGTTCAACAACTGACACAAAGCGAAAATAATTTGAAGCAAGCAGTGACACAAGCACAGGGAGACAAACAACAAGCAGAGCAGCAAATACGTTCAATTCAACAACAGCGTCGAAACGCAGAAAATGCGCGTCAAATTGCTTTAAATAAATTAGAAACAATAAAGGAACAACAACAAGTAGCATTACGAGAAAAAGAAATAGCCCAGAAAGAACGGGAAATAGCTGTTCAGCAATCACAACAAGCACAACAGCAAAAACAAGAAGCGCAAAAACAAGCACAAAAAGCCGAAAAGCAACGCCTAACAGCAGAAGAACAGCGTCAAAATGCTTTGACAGCTACTGGGTTAGAACAGAAGGGAATCAGAGCATTGCGTCAGTTTTACCGAGGAGAAGAAATTGAGAGTTTAACAGGAATAATGGCTGCTGCACAGGAGTTGAAAGGTTTGGTGAAAGGTAAATATTTAGCTGATTATCCAGCTTACAGTCCAGTGTTTAGTCTACTAGAGATTTTATTAAACATCCGCGAACGTAATCAGTTAGAGGGGCATACAAATGAGGTTGAGAGCGTCGCCTTTAGTCCAGATGGCAAAACCTTAGCTTCCGCAAGTAGTGACGAAACCATCAAGTTGTGGAATCTAACTACAGGCAAAGAAATTTCTACTTTCAGGGGGCATCAATCTTCGGTTAGTAGCATCGCTTTCAGTCCAGATGGCAAAACCTTAGTTTCCGCAAGTTTAGACAGCACCATCAAGCTGTGGAATCTGACTACAGGCAAAGAAATTTCCACTTTCCGGGGGCATCAAGATTTAGTCAAAAGCGTCGCGTTTAGTCCAGATGGCAAAACCTTAGCTTCTGCAAGTGCTGACAAAACTATCAAGTTGTGGAATCTGACTACAGGCAAAGAAATTTACACCTTCTGGGGACATCAAGGTTGGGTCAATAGCGTGGCATTTAGTCCAGATGGCAAAACTTTAGCTTCTGCAAGTAATGACAATACCATCAAGTTGTGGAATCTGAACACAGGTGAAGGTATTTCCACTTTCAGGGGGCATAAAAATGAGGTCTACAGCGTCGCGTTTAGTCCAGATGGTAAAGCCTTAGCTTCTGCAAGTAATGACAATACCATCAAGTTGTGGAATCTAAATACAGGCAAAGAAGTTTCCACATTCCGGGGGCATCAATCTTTGGTCTACAGCGTCGCTTTCAGTCCTGATAGCACAACCTTAGCTTCTGCAAGTTGGGACAAAACCATCAGGTTGTGGGATCTAACAGGCAAAGAAATTTACACTTTCCAGGGACATTATGAGGTCAATAGCATCGTATTTAGTCCAGATGGCACAACCTTAGCTTCTGGAAGTGGGGACAAAACCGTCAAATTGTGGAATCTGAGTACAAGTGAAGGAATTTCCACTTTCCGGGAGAATCAATATGGAGACTATAGCGTTGCGTTTAGTCCAGATGGCAAAACCCTAGCTTCCGCGAGTAGTGAAAATATGCTTGGCGAACACATCGTCAAGTTGTGGAATCTGGCCGCAGACCGTGAAATTTACACTTTCATCAAGTATAAAGCTTCCGTTAAAAGTGTCGCTGAAAGTGTCGCGTTTAGTCCAGATGGCAAAACCTTAGCTTCTGCAAGTGACAAAACCATCAAATTGTGGAATGTGGCGACAGGAAAGGAAATTAACACCCTGACTGGGCATCAAGAGTATGTCACAAGCGTGGCATTTAGTCCAGATGGCAAAACCTTAGCTTCTGCGAGTGGGGACAAGACCATCAAATTGTGGAATGTGGCGACAGGAAAGGAAATTAACACCCTGACTGGGCATCAAGAGGGTGTCACAAGCGTGACATTTAGTCCAGATGGCAAAACCTTAGCTTCTGCGAGTGGGGACAAGACCATCAAATTGTGGAATGTAGTGACGGTGAAGGAAATTAACACCCTGACTGGGCATCAAAAGGGTGTCACAAGCGTGGCATTTAGTCCCGATGGTAAAACCTTAGCTTCTGGAAGTGGGGACAAGACCATCAAATTGTGGAATCTGGCGACCGGGAAGGAAATTACCTCACTGACTGGTCATCAAAGTGGTGTCACAAGCGTGGCATTTAGTCCTGATGGCAAAACCTTAGCTTCTGCAAGTTCGGACAAGGCTATCAAATTGTGGGATGTGGCCACGGGGAAGGAAATTACCTCACTGACTGGTCATCAAAGTGGTGTCACAAGCGTGGCATTTAGTCCCGATGGCAAAACCTTAGCTTCTGCAAGTTCGGACAAGGCTATCAAATTGTGGAGTTTGGATTTGGATGATTTATTAGCGCAGGGTTGCAACTATCTCAAAGATTACCTCGCTACCCGCGATGAATTGCGTCGGCAGATTTGCCCAAATAAATGAGGAGAGAAAGTTTTATGAAAAGCCTTATGGCTAAAGGTTGTGATTTTCGGAAGTGGCGATCGCATTTTAGTAGTTTTAAGGAGTGCGATCGCATGTAGGTAGTTTTGAGAAGTGCGATCGCGTTTTGGTTTTTGAAGAATGCGATCGCGTTTTGGTAATTTTAAGGAGTGCGATCGCATTTTGGTAATTTTAAGGAGTGCGATCGCATTTTGGTAGTTTTTGAGAAGTGCGATCGCATTTTGGTAGTTTTTGAGAAGTGCGATCGCATTTTGGTTGTTGAGAAGTGCGATCGCGTTTTGGTTCTTGGAAAGTGCGATCGCATTTTAGTAGTTTTGAGAAGTGCGATCGCATTTTGGTAGTTTTGAGAAGTGTGACGCATATAGCAGTTTTGAGGAGTGCGATCGCGTTTTGGTAGTTTTGAGAAGTGCGATCGCATTTTGGTAGTTTTGAGAAGTGCGATCGCCTTTTGGTAGTTTTGAAGAATGCGATCGCCTTTTGGTAGTTTTGAAGAATGCGTTAGCGCAGCTTAACGAAGTTATCGCCTTTTGGTTGTTGGAGAGTGCGATCGCATTGATGTAAATATTTTTTTATTTATATAGATTTCTGAAAAAAACTCAGTACACTTTTATTCCTTCTTACCTGTTCCCTGTTAAGAGTTCCCTCCCTACCCAAATAATTTCAGTAATCAAAGCGGATTCCTATATTCTTCAAAAGTATTCCAGTTAAGTCAAAATACAAAGGTAATTTTGTAACTTCAGAAGCTTTCGCTAAAATAGTATTATTCAAAGTAACTTAATGCCATTTTATTTTGTAAAACCTATGATTCCCGTAATTTCGGAACATATTGAAGTTACGCATGGAGTATGTGGTGGTAAACCGCGTATTGCCGGACATCGCATAACTGTACAGGATGTAGTGATTTGGCACGAACGGTTGGGAATTGCACCAGATGAAATAGTGTCACAACACCCAAGCATAAGTTTAGCAGATGTGTATGCAGCATTGGCTTACTACCATGATAATTTAGAAGAAATTAGGGCTTCTATAAGGGAAGACGAAGACTTGGCAAAGCAAATGCAAACACAAACATATTCTAAGCTTCAACAAAAGATAGGAAATCGAGATGTTGGCAACAATTCGATTTCATCTTGATGAGAATGTAACTATTATTATTGCAGAAGCTTTGCGTCGTCGTGGTATAGATGTAACTACTACACCTGAGCAAGGATTAATTTCTGCATCAGATGAAGAACAATTAGCATTTTGCTTATCTCAATCAAGAGTCATTTTTACTCAAGATACAGATTTTTTAAGACTCCACAGTCAAGGTGCCAGTCATACTGGTATAATCTTTTGTAGCCAGGGAAGCCTTTCTATAGGAGAGATTATACGTAGCTTAGTATTGATTTGGGAATTATTAGAACCCGAAGAAATGCGGCAACATCTTGAGTTTATTTAATACAAAAAAGCTATATTTTGCTTACGCCCTACCTAAATAATGTTGGTGTAAACCTTTTCAATATAAAGCGAGCATATTGGCTAATACGCAGAGCAAAAGTTAATAATAGCTATCGCATTTAGTGGATTGTGGGAATTGTGCGAAGCTTGCGCCACGAAAGTCGTTCTCGTTTTGGTAGTTTTGAGAAGTGCGTTAGCGCAGCTTAACGAAGTTATCGCATTTTGGTAGTTTTGAGAAGTGCGATCGCCAAGTTAAACTTTACTCCCATTCTGTTAAGAGATAATTACTTCTCACAAGGCGAAAATGAGCTAGAGAACAGTAATGACACGTCTGCTTTTAATTACAGAAAGATTTGCACCAGATTTGGGTGGTTTGGCTAGGAGTGCAACTCGCCTGGTGGGGACACTCTCGCAATTGGGGATGGAAATTGATGTTGTGACTTGGAGTCGTTATTTACAGCCAGGTGAAGTTTTACCACCGGAAACTATAGAAAAAAATATTCGCGTTTATCGCATAGGATTATATCGTCATTGGGATATGACGATGCCTCATACATTAAATGTTTTGGAATGGTTACATTCTGCTCATAATTATGATGCTGTATGGGGTCATTATTTGTTTCCGAGTGGTTTTTTGGCTACTTGGTTTGCTGCGCTGCAAGGATTAGCAAGCACAGTTAGCGCCCGTGGTAATGATATTGATCGCGAAATGTTTCCGCCGGGGGATTTTGCCCGTTTGCAATGGACGCTACAACACGCCAAGGTGATTACGGCGGTAAGTGCTGATATGTCGCGCAAAATTCAGCTACTTAGCGGGCGGGGTGATGTGTTGGTGTTGAAAAATGCGGTTGATACAGAAATATTTTCACCACAGAACAACCCCACCCCCAGCCCCTCCCCGCAAGCGAGGAGGGGGGAAGGAATTACTAGGGAGTCTTTGGGAATTGCAGCAGATGAGGTGATTTTGGGATTCTGTGGGGAATTACGAGAGAAAAAAGGGCAGCAGTTTTTATTGAATGCTTTAACGACAGTTCGACAAGTACATCCTGCTTGTTTGTTAATTATTGGTGAGGTAAGGGCTTCTCAGGAGTCTGTGCTGCAATTGTATAAAACTAATCAGCCAGAAAATGCCCAAAGAATAATTATCACAGGACATTTACCAAATTTGGAGGCGGTGGCTGAATATCTACGCTTGTGTGATGTTTATCTCCAGCCTTCATTGTGGGAGGGTATGCCAAATGCTTTGTTAGAAGCAATGGCTTGTGGTTGTAGTTGTATCGCCAGCGATGCGGGTGGGATTCCAGAGGTGATTACACATGGTAAAAATGGTTTTTTGCTACCTCGTTCGCAGTTACACAAGCTAGGTGAGGCGGTATTGGAATATTTGACGTTAAGTGATGAGGAGAAAAATCACATTAGCCAAGCTGCACGCGATCGCATTTTAACTGAATATTCCCTACCTCAGGAAAAGTTGCAACTTCAAACTTTAATGGCGCGGTTGATTCCCAATTCTGTATAAGCATTAATCAAAGCCTCGCCAGCAATTTGCCAAGTATAATACTCCTCAATTCGCTGACGGGCGTTTATCGCTAGTTGTGTTGCTAGTTCTGGCTCATTTTGCAAGCTTAACACGGCATCTTTGAGAGATTTGGCGGAACCTGGCTTAACTAATAAAAAATGTACTCCGTCTTCTCCTAATTCTCTCACTACGGGTAAATCGCTAGCAATTACAGGTATCCCTGTAGCCATCCCTTCTAAAATCTTTAAAGGACAACAACCTTGAACTAAATTGCGATCGCTTGGCATTAAAGGAGCGAAAATTACATCACTGGTGTGAATATGTTTCACCAATTGAGTTTGAGAAATTGGTTCTAAAATAGTTAATTTATCTGCTACTCCCAGTTTTAGGGCTAGCTGTTTTAATACTTTAATTTGATATTCTCTAGCTTGTCCAATAACTTTTAAATTAGCGGGAAATTCTCGGTTAATTAAGGCTAATGCTTCAACGGCTAGATTTACACCTTGCCAAGGTGAAAGTGTACCAAAGTAGATAATTTCTAGTTTGTCATTTGTCATTTGTCCTTGGTCATTTGTAAATATTTTTAAATCTACGCCGTTGGGAATTACGCAGATTTTATCTACAGAAATACCACGAGTTTGTAGATATTCGCTGGTAATATTACTGGGGGTAATAATTAAATCGGCGGCTTCCAGACAAATTTGCTCTTGAGAATACAATTTATGCAGTAGTTCTCTATCTTCAGCTACGGCTGGATAGCGATATTTTAACTCGATTGACGGTAAACCGTTAACTTCAAAAATTAGGCGATCGCAATATTTCTGTTTATTCCTAGCAATGGGATATCCTTCGTAAATTGAACGTATATGTATAGATTCAAATTGCCTTTCTGCTAACCATCTTATGAGTAAATTCCGAAAATATAAAACTCTATGAATTAAAGTCTCTCCGATAGCAGGGAATGTAGTTTGTCTAACTTGTGGATAAATTTCTTGAGCATCTATACCTGTTGCTGTAGGAGAAACTGTGATTAAATGAATATCTTCAAAAGCTGTGGCTAAAGCAATAGAAAAAGCTTGGATATGAATAGCTGCACCTTTAGGCGCGGGAACTGTATCAAAGGCAATATAAGCAATTTTTTGTCTATTCATTAATGTATATAAATTTCGTTGACACTTAATTCTCTGTTTGATATACTGACAGCCACATTGTATATATTGCTAATATATAGTAATGATAGTTGTTTACATAAATTACTTTTTTTGATTACATCCAAAGGACAACGTTAAAAAAGTAAAATTTTATATATATTTTGTCAATAAATTTAATAAAAATATTTTAAATTTAATGAATGGAGTTTTGATGAAATGTCGATTGAGTTTATTAAGTTTAAACAAAGTCAAATTTATACAGCAAAAGCAGATCTTAGTACAATCATTGCTGATTTGCAAGAAATAGCAGGTATAGATCAATTAGCAGAACTACAGCAGAGTAAATATGCTAAACGGGCGCTACATTATTTTTACGGAATAATTGCCTGCGTTGTTTTAGGGTTTATATTATTTTTATTAATGGCTCAGTTTCCAGCCGTATCTTTATTAATATTGGTGCTGTTTTTAGGAATTATTGGTTTAATATGTGCAATCATCTATGAATTGTTTAAAAAATTCAAGTTGCGGAAGTTAAATATTATTAATTCTCGCTATGAAGTTACGCAGCGACTTGTGGAAATGTTAGCGCGAGATATGGATAAAGCTAGCGAATTAGAAATTCAATTATCCTTTAAAAAGACGAGAATTAAAGAAAATATAGCAGAAACTGTACCTCATCCAACGAAGCGCGACTGGAAAATAGATAAATATCAAAATGAATGGTTAAAATTAACAGGACAGTTTGTAGATAAAACTCGGTTTTTGTTAACTGCTACTGAAGCTACAAAAACTCAATATGGTTGGAAACGTGGTAGCAGTGGTAAAAGCAAATATAAAACTAAAAGTACCGATATGGGGTTAGATATAGTTCTGACTCTAAATTATCCCCAACGTCGTTATGGAGCAGTTAAAATTTTGCAAAATGAAATTAGTAATGCGGTAAAGCTACCTTACTTATCTCATCTGCGGAATATCAAGCTGACAGATAAAGCTGTACATTTAAGTGTACGGATGGCTCCACAAGTAGCGGATAAAAGCAAAGAAATATATGAAACAATTACAATGATGTTTCTCAGTCTTTATCAAGTATTAAATTTAGCGAAAGCGCTTTCTAAATAAGATAAATTATGAAAATAATAATTTTGAGAAGTTTTTTGGCATTATTATTAGTCACTACTATCGTTAGCTGTGGTAGTGCTAAGTCTGGTAATGAAGTAGCGAGTAATAGTAATAACAGTAATATTAGTAATAATAGCAGTTCTCCAACTCCACCAGTGGCTACTAATGTAGCTGCGACTCAGGAGAAAATTAAATTTAAGACTGAGGGTGGTACAGAATTATTTACGATGAAGCCAGAAGCAGACGGTGCGAAATTAGTTGATGCTAAAAATCAAGAATTAGCCAGAATTAAAGCTGATAAATCCGGTAAAATCAAAATTAAGAATGCATCAGAAAAAGTATTAGGTTATGTAGTCAGCGAACAAAGTGCTTGGAAGCTGAAAGATGCTAATCAAAAACAAGATTTATATATTCTGAGAAAGCAGAATGATAGCGAATATAAGTTAGAAGATGGAGCGAAGAAAGCAGTTTATCTGATTCAGTCGCGTAATAATGGTTTTGAGATAGTCACACCTAACAAAAATTTGGTTTATCAAGTAAAAGTTAAAAATGATAAAACTTCGTTAATTAAAGCACCATCAAAAACAATTTTTTCCACCAAATCTCAATTATCACCAATTGCATTTACTTGCTTTGGCTTTGATGTTCTCACCCGCGAACAGCAAGCTGGTTTAGCTTATGCTGTCAATTTAACAGGAGGTAAATAAATTTTGCAAATTCAGTTAACTTGGCTAGATCCCAATAGCGAAGAACAACGAGAACCATTATTAGAAACTCCAGTAGCTATTGGCAGAACATTTTCAGAAATGCCACAACAAATCAATGAACAAAGAGTTTCAAGAATTGCTATTGAAGATGACTTAATAGCAGATTACCATGCTTTAATTGATTGGCAAAATCAAGAATTAGTAATTACTGACCAAAATACCACCAATGGCATCAAAATTAATGGCATACAGGTGAATGGTGGTATTCTAAAAAATGGCGATCGCATTTCCATTGGTGCTTGTGAAATCTTGGTAAACTTTACTGCGTCAGTTTGGGAGTGCGATCGCATGGTAGGCTTTCTATTTAAGCGTCGCTGTGGTCGTACTGATAGCACAGGCTGTCCTGATTGTAACCAAACTTACTCAGATGACTACGCCTATTACTCCGAATATGGTAATTATCGCTCCGGTTGGGGTAGAGATTACTATGAAGACCGCGATCGCTATTCTTATGATCCGGAAACTGGTGATGTAGACTTTACAGAAGCGGATGCTATAAGTTTAGAAACAGAGCAAGATGCTGATTTTGAAAGCGATATGGGAGCAAGTTGAAATTTGTCAATGGTCAATGGTCAATAGTCAATAGTCAATAGTTGTTGATTATTGTTCTATATCTTTCTATAAACTAAAATTTGTCTGGAAATAGCTATTTATCTGGTTTTATATGTATTTATCTGTATTTATCTGCTTTTAGCTATTGCATCTACTCAACAAAAAAGTCATCGACTATAATCTGAAGTCTATATTTTAGAACTTAAAGTCAAGTTAGTGACATACATAATATACCTGGATTAAATATTTAAAGGTAGATCCTGTACCGCTAGTTGTGACTTGGTATGAAAATTGATATTGCTGGTTGATGAAATGAATTTTATTCATTTTACATTTCTGCAATGTCGATCATTTTTTATCTTGATTTTTAGCGATAACAAGGTAACTTAATCTTGACGGAGACTTGGCTGATTTACGCTTTGGGTGGCGGTTGGGGACATCTAAATCGTGCTTTATCATTGGGACGAATAGCGACAAATCGCATAAATGTCAAAATTATTACTAATAGTCCCTATGCAAAGCAAATAGATGATGAAGGCTGTTTTATCTATCTAATTCCTGATAACATAGGTGCTTCTCAGACTTGTTTACAAGTTAGAGAAATACTGTATAACACCGCCTACGATCGCTTAATTATTGATACCTTCCCCAGAGGATTAGGGGGTGAGTTAGTAGATATCTTACCCCAGTTGAATCATATACCCCGAATTTTGATTCATCGGGATATTAACTCACGCTATGTAGCAGCTAAAAACTTACGGAATTTTGTTATTGACAACTTTGATAAAGTTATTGTCCCCGGTGAAGGTAAAGATTTAGCATTTTGCGATTTACCCATAGTTGAACATACAGAACCTTGGTTAATTCGTAACTCTTGGGAATTACCAGATAGAGTGACGACGCGATCGCATATTCTCAAAGTAGATAAATCTGTCAAAACTATTGTTGTTTGCGCTTCTGGAAAAACATCAGAGTTAGCTTTATTTGGTAAATTAGCTCTACACCTACAAAAAAACTTCCCCGATTGCGCAGTTAGAATTTTAGCTGCTAATTGTCCCCAAGAATGTCCAGAAAATCTTTGGATATCCCACCATCCAGGAATTGAATGTTTAGCCGCAGCTGATGTTGTCATTGGTGGTGGAGGTTATAATACAGTTTATGAATGCGCTGCTGTGGGTGTACCTTTAGTCGCCTTAGCCTTAGAGCGATTATACGATCGCCAAGACAAAAGAGCTTGTAACAGTTATTGCATACACAACATTGAGAATATGCAATTTGATAATCAGCTATTACATATCAAACAGACTGTTGATTTTATTTTAAAGCAAGCAAGGTCAGTCAAAAATTCATCTGTGCCTTTTTATATTAATGGTGCTGTACAAGCTGTAGATCGGATTGAGCAAACCAAATAGAGTAATTCCTAGTCAACAGTCAACAGTCAACAGTCAACAGTCAACAGTCAACAGTCAACAGTCAACAGTCAACAGTCAACAGTCAACAGTCAACAGTCAACAACTTTAAGGTAAATTCTTCCCGCACTGCGATCGCTGCTTTAACATAAAGATATGTTAATTGAGCGATCGCCTATCCGCATGGAATGGAAAGACATTCGAGGTAACTGGGTGCTGATTCCCCGAAATCCTATTGGTATCATCCATTTTTTAGGAGGTGCTTTTGTCGCAACTGCACCCCATCTTACTTACCGTTGGTTACTAGAACAATTAGCTGCTAAAGGATATGTAATTATTGCCACACCTTTTGTTAATACCCTAGATCATATCGCGATCGCTAAATCTGTAGTACTAAATTTTGAGCGCACTCTCGAACGTCTCCAAGATTCTTCAGCATTACGTAAAGCCTACCTTCCCATTTACGGAATTGGACATAGCATGGGTTGTAAACTTCACCTGCTAACTGGTAGTGTCTTTAATGTAGAACGTGCAGGTAATATTCTCATTTCTTTTAACAACTACGCCGCTAAAGATGCTATCCCCTTAGTAGAGCAGTTAAACTCAGCTTTAGCAATTGAGTTTACCCCCACGCCCCTGGAAACTAATAAGCTAGTAAAAGAAAGCTACAATATCCGGCGCAATTTATTAATTAAATTTAGCAATGATACCCTTGACCAATCTAAAGCTTTAAGCCAAATTTTACAAGAACGCTTTCCAGAAATGGTGACAGTACAAACTCTACCAGGAACTCATACTACACCATTAGGACAAGATATCAAATGGCAAACAGGAGCATCTTTTACGCCTTTTGATGCCTTAGGACAATGGTTTAAACAAGAAGCATATCGTGACTTAAACCAACTAAAAAATGCTATGCTCTTGTGGCTGAATCCTCTTTCACCGCCATAATTCATCTCTGGATATGACAGAGAAATTAAGTCTAGACATCAGAAATGGGTTAGTAGGATTGCTGGCGCAAACTTACTAACCCATTAGTTATATATAGCAATCTTATTTGATATGCGAACAAAAGGGACAAGGGGGACAAGGGAGACAAGGGAGACAAGGGAGACAAGAGAGACAAGGGAGACAAGGGAGATATGTGTTTGTGAATGATTTAGGATTGCTATATAGCAGTTACTTCACCTATTTATAGAAAAAGATGAACCATTTTTATATATTACATTTTTATGTTTAAGATTCTCGTAATTGACGATGATAATTCAATTCTAATCTTATTAAAACGCATTTTAGAAAAACAGGGGTATCAAGTAATTACAGCGACTAATGGAGAAGAAGGTATTAAAAAAGTACTTGCTTTTAATCCGGCGCTGATTATTTGTGATTGGATTATGCCTGGTTTAGATGGTTTGGAAGTCTGTCAAAAAATTAAAACAGATCCCAAATTATCGACAATATTTTTTATTGTATTAACTTCTTTAGATTCCGTCGCCGATCGCGTCAGGGGTTTAGATGCTGGTGCTGATGATTTTATCTCTAAACCCATTGAACAAAACGAATTACAAGCAAGAGTTAGAGCCGGATTGCGGTTACATATCTTGAGCCGGGATTTACAAACCCAAAAGCAACTTTTGGAAGCAGAACTAGCCGAAGCCGCAGACTATGTGCGATCGCTTTTACCGCTTCCCATTACCGAACCTCTGCGCATCAATTACCGCTTTCTTCCCTCCCGTCAACTTGGTGGCGATTGTTTTGATTTCTACTGGCTAGATAATGATTGTTTAGTAATTTACCTACTAGATACCGCAGGACATGGACTAAAAGCAACTCTCCCTTCTATTTCTGTGTTAAATTTTTTGCGATCGCACTCCATTGCTAATTTAAATTACTATCAACCTAGCCATGTTCTCAAAGCATTAAATGATACTTTTCAAATTAGTTATCAAAATGACAAATACTTTACTATTTGGTATGGCGTATATAATAAAGTTAAGCGTCAACTAATTTATGCTAGCGCCGGACATCCACCAGCAATCTTATTATCTGGCGAACAGTCAAATCACATTGACGTTGAACTTTTGAGAACTCCAGGTATGCCAATTGGCATGTTTCCTGAAGCACAATATATTGATAATTTGTGCGAAATTAAAACAGGTAGCACTCTGTATATTTTTAGTGATGGTGCTTATGAAATCACCAAAATAGATGGTAAACTTTGGAGTTTAGATGGATTTATTCAGCTACTAAGTAGCTTAAGGCATAACATTGAACCTCATCTAGAACAAGTCTTGAATTACTTAATGGCTTTGCATTCTCAAGAGACTTTTGAAGATGATTTATCAATTATTGAAATTCAATTTGATTAATTAAGTTCTGGAAAGTACAGCTTGATGAAATTCATCTTGACTGGCAAATATATCAAATACTTTATCCATACTAGTTAATTCAAATAAGATTCTCACTTGTTCGTTAATAGAACAAAGTACAAGTTGTCTATTTGCGGCTCTCAAGGTTTTGAAAGCTAACACTAAAGCTCCCAAACCAGAACTATCCATAAAAGTTACATCTTGAAAATCAACTAACACAATTTTTGCGCCTTTTTCGATTAATTCATTCAATCGTTGACGCAAATCTTGAGATGTTGCTGAATTGATAATTCCTTTGAGCTTAATAATTTGTACTTCTGATTGTGTCATGATTTTTATCCTGATTTTCTAAAAAAGCTTATACTTCGTTGAATTTTAGTATTATATATCACACATATTTTATTTAATAAACTCCCAAGCTAGAGAAGTTCATAAATCACTAATACTCAATGATGTATTGTAAATTATGAACGCTCGATCTCAATAAAATCTGAATCTATAATTACCGATTCTTAACTAATTCATCAGTTTTCCTTCATCTAAAGAGCAATCTGGAGTGAGTCAGCTAGCAGTTAGGACTAAAATTAGTAACTTTAAACTAAACTTTGTGCTAACCCCTCAATCATCAAATCTGCCTTTAGCTTTAGCTACATCCTCCCATAGATTTACTTAGAAGGATGATTTGTCAACTCCCATAGAAGATCAACAAAATAAGCAGCACTAATTCCAGAAAAAGCCTCTAATTCTCAGACTTCCCCAATCTTAGGAATTATTTCACACTTTTGATAGAACTTGATTTAAACAGGACTCACTTTAGCACGATAAAGTAGCCTGTCTCCTTGGCGATAACCGATATAGCGCACCTTTACCCTCTCACCTGGTTGGAGATTTCCCTCCATCGATTGATGAAATTGAGGATCGTAAGGTAATTCTGCTCCCACAGATGCGATCTCTTCTATTCCCCACTGCTGTAAAAGCTTGTCTAAAGGCTTTTGCACCAAAGGTACTATTTTAATCGCTGCTAGCTGGGGATTTTCTGCGGCTTTGTGCGCTGCTGTCGGCCATTGCAATAACAATGATTCTAAATGTTGTAAACTCTGCTGTTGAAACTCTTGGAGCAACGTCTCTCTCTGCTGTTGTAGCGCCAGCTGCGATCGCTCATATTCATTTTTTAACTCAGAAATTTTTTGTAATAATTCTTGCTCAGTATTGCTTGGTACAGAATGCCGCTTTCTTTCCTGATTATCCTGATTTACAACACCATCAGGAGCCAATCTAGAAAACCTTACTACTAATTCATCCAAGCTAACTTGTAAAACTTGCGACATCTTTAATAGTATATCTACGCGCATTTGCGCCACCTTACCCTGTCGCAAGCGCAAAATTTGCCGCTCAGAAACACCCGCAGCACGACTCAGCGCTTTAAAACTGGAAATACCCACTTGCTGCATTAAATTTTGCAACAAATGGGTGAAAGTGTCGGTTGTCATTGGTCAATAGTCAATAGTCATTAGTCATTGGTCATTGGTCATTGGTCATTTGTCAGTAGGGGCGGGTTTATTTGGGTTTTTGTGAATCAATGAGGATATTGGTGAACCCGCCCTGACAATTGTCATTTCTCCCCCTTGTCTTCCTTGTCCCCCTTGTCCTCCTTGTCCCCCTATGCCCCTATTCTTCCAACAAACTTCTCAACATCCAAGCTGTTTTTTCATGTACTTGCATCCGTTGAGTTAGCAAGTCAGCAGTGGGTTCATCGTTGACTTCATCTACCACAGGAAAAATAGAACGCGCAGTTCTAACTACAGCTTCTTGTCCTTCCACGAGTAAGCGGATCATATCCTTGGCTTTGGGTACTCCTGGGGTTTCGGGAATGGAACTGAGTTTAGCATATTCGCTGTAGGTTCCTGGTGCGGGATAGCCTAGTGCTCTAATCCGTTCGGCAATTAAATCCACTGCTAAGGCTAATTCTGTATACTGGGTCTCAAACATCAAATGCAAGGTTTGGAACATCGGCCCGGTCACATTCCAATGGAAATTATGAGTTTTAAGATACAAGGTGTAGGTATCTGCCAATAACCGAGATAAGCCCTCAGCAATTTTCGCTCTGCTAGCATCATCAATACCGATATTCAAAGCTACAGTTTCTGGTGTGGATGGCATAATTTTCTCCTAATCGGTTATTTAATTTAGTTGTCTGTTGTATATTGTTGCGTTTTTTTGCACGGAATCATTGACAATTTCTCACGCTAGATGCATCTTGAGAACGCTACGGGGGGCTTTGCGAACTCTAGCTAAGATTGTTTCTTTGCCTAGACGTTGACAAGCTTCATAGCGATGGCAACCAGAAAAGCCATAATACCGTCCATCTACTTCTAGGACATCTATGGGTTCCTGTTGCCCAATCGCCCCAATCGATTCCATTAAGGCTTGTACTTTTTGCGGATCGTTTGTCCGGGGCAAAGGCCGCTTAATCTGATTCAGTGGAATTTCTTGGATTCTAACCATCAGGGTTTTCCTCTTTAATTCCCTTCGTTGACTATAAATAAATCATACTCGTTATGACTTTGTTTTGCAACTATTAGGGCAAAACTGGTAATGGTATCATTGGAGCGCTCATGCGACAAAACCACTACGCTAGAAAGCAATTGGACAATCTCCCCCCAAGCAACGCAGAGGGGCAAAATCAAGCTAGAAAGAAAAAGTCGTACTGGAATGTTTCCCGTACTCTACTGATAGCATTTTGTTTATTAGGACTAACTGCGGCATCAAGTACCGGAAGCAAGACTAATGATGTGGTGTTGAAAATAGGGATTGTCCAAAGATTTGGGGAAGAACCCACAGCCAAACTACAATTGCAACCAACCAAAGGCGATCGCCTCAAGCTGAGATTTCAGACAGGTAACAAAGAACAAATTCTCGTTACTCAGAACCCCGTTCAGGTAGAAACGGTAATGCAGCCTTTATCTGAAGCTAAAGTGAATGAGGTAGTCGTTTTAGGTACCTACCGCACCTTTGAAACTGCGGAAGACGGTGCCAAACAATGGCGCGATCGCGGAATTGAGGTAGAAATAGCTCAACCAGAACGCTGGCAAATTTGGGCGAAACGAGATGTTTACAACACTCCATTATTAAGAAGATTGTTATTGCAGAGTTTGCCAGATTCTAGCCAAAATACTACATATCTAGATACCAAAGTTTTACCAAAAGTACCATTATTGAGTTGGGTAATTAATGGTACACGCTATAGTCGAAATAATGTCAGAATTAGCACTGATAAAAATTTGATTCGGGTGAATAAAACTGCTAAAGCAGAAAATGCCCGTCTTTACTCTGGTCAGATGCAATTACAGCCAAATGCTTATGGCACATACAGTCTAGTCAATGAAGTCCCATTAGAAACTTATTTACGGGGGGTAGTACCTAATGAAATTGGGGCAAATGCACCAACGGCGGCTGTAGAGGCGCAAGCGATACTCGCACGTACCTATGTACTGCGTAATTTACGGAGATTTGCCATAGATGACTATCAGTTATGTGCTGATACTCATTGCCAAGTTTATTATGGACTCAATGGCGTGGCTCCAAGTACAGATAAAGCGATCGCCGCGACTAGAGGTATGGTATTAACTTATCAAAACCAGCTAGTAGATGCCCTTTATTCCTCTACAACTGGCGGTGTCACTGCTTCTTTTAGCGATATCTGGAATGGTGAAGATCGTCCCTATCTCAAACCGATAGTTGATGCGCCAATTAATATCTGGGACTTGTCTAGACAGAATTTAGCCGATGAAAAAAACTTTCAGCAGTTTATTAATTTAAAAACAGGTTTTAACGAAAGCGAATGGGATCTGTTTCGTTGGCGGAGGGAAACGAAGCTAGAAGATATTACCAAGGGCTTACAGAAATTTTTAACAGTGAAAAAAAGCCCCTACAGTAAATTTAAAACTATTCAAGCTATGTCCGTAACTAAGCGATCTGATAGCGGGCGCATTCTCGAACTAGCTGTGAAAACCGATATTGGCTTGTTTACCTTACACAAAGACGAAGTTCGCAGCGCCTTTGCAGCTCCCATTAGCACGCTATTTTACATCCAACCTCTAAACAAAGGTCAATCTAATTTGTGGGGGTACGCCTTTGTTGGTGGGGGATTCGGACATGGAGTAGGTTTAAGTCAAACAGGGGCGCAAAATTTAGCTAAACTCGGTTGGTCAAATCCACAAATTTTGCAATTTTACTATCCTGGGACTCAAATTAAAATTTTGAGTAACGAGATTCAGTTTTAAGCAGGAGACTTAGGGAATTAGTAATTTTATTTGAACGTAGTAAGCACTTCAGTGCTGAGTAAATAAGGACTAAAGTCCTTACTACGAACTTCAAAGAGTAGACAGTAAAGGAAAATAATTGCCCTTAACTGTGCTACTTTCTTTTTTGCACCATCAATAACTCTCTTCAGAAATTGAGAATTGAGGTGCCTAATTCTTAGTAGAGGTCTTCTTCTTTGTGAGTTTGGATGGTTACATCAGAGGCAGGATAAGCGACGCAAGTCAATACATATCCAGCTTCGATTTGATCGTCATCTAAGAAAGACTGGTCAGATTGGTCAACAGTACCTGTTACGATTTTACCTGCACAGGTAGAACAAGCACCAGCGCGGCAAGAGTAAGGTAAGTCCAAGCCAGCTTCTTCAGCAGCGTCTAGAATATAAGTATCATCATCAACTTCAAGGGTTTGATCTAAACCTTCAGCTTCGTTGATTAATCTGACTTTGTAAGTTGCCATTTCTGTAATCCTCTCTTTTTGCGAACGGCAGTATAAGTTATCCTCAAGCAAAGGTAGGCAAAGCCCACGGCTGCTCTTATCCATCAACAACTCTCTTCAGAGATGGATAATTGAAGTGCCTAATTCTTAGTAAAGTTCTTCTTCTTTGTGGGTTTGGATGGTTACTTCAGAGGTAGGATAAGCAACACAAGTCAATACATATCCAGCTTCGATTTGATCGTCATCTAAGAAAGACTGGTCAGATTGGTCAACAGTACCCGATACAAGTTTACCTGCACAGGTAGAACAAGCACCAGCGCGGCAAGAGTAAGGTAAGTCAAAGCCAGCTTCTTCAGCAGCGTCTAGAATATATACATCATCAGGAACTTGAAGTTCTTGGTCTCCATCGGGAGTCTTTAGTGTTACTTTGTAAGTTGCCATTTCCGTAATCCTCTCTTTTTGCGAACGGCAGTATAAGTTATCCTCAAGCAAAAGTAGGCAAAGCCCACGGCTGCTCTTATGGGATCGGCCGCTTGTTTAAATTTGCTTCAATTCTGATACTACGAGAAAAATTAAAATATGTAACTTGAATTTGTCCGCGATTAGTAATGAAATTTAGTTAGTTAATAGTAATAAGAATAACTTATGTATTTCCGGGCTTATTCTGCCTAGTATTGGGAAAAGTTATACATAAGCTGAAAAAAAATCAATTTCATTGATGTGTGGTGAGGGGTTAGGGGCTAGGGGCTAGAAGGGGGACAAGGGGGACAAGGGGGACAAGGAGGACAAGGGAGAAAAATGCCCAATGCCCAATGCCCAATGCGCCATGCCCCATGCCCAATAACAAATGACAGCATTGCGATCGCAATATTTCCTACATAAAGTAGTAGGGTAGTAAGTGTCACTAGTGGCATCTACAGCTAAAGCAGAGGGCTGTAGAGAAAGCAATGAGCTTTGCCGATACAGAAAACCTACAAACAGAACTAGGAACTGTCATGTATAATTCCGAGGCCTATTTAACAACAGCAAAAGTGCGAGTGGGGTTGGTTGGTACTGGATATGCGGCAAAGTTGCGGGCGGAAGCATTGCTGCAAGATGAGCGATCGCATTTAGTCGCGATCGCTGGGCATAAATTAGAAAATACCCAAGCCTTCGCCCAAGAGTACCAAGCTGAGGCTGTAAGTTCTTGGGAAGAGTTAGTAGGGCAAGAAGATATAGATTTAGTAGTTATTTCGACAATTAACCGCGATCATGGGGCGATCGCCCGTGCTGCACTCACACACGGTAAACATGCGATCGTTGAATATCCCCTGGCTTTGGATGTGGTAGAAGCACAAGAAATTATTGCTTTAGCGAAAGCTCAAAATAAACTCCTACATGTGGAACATATTGAACTCTTGGGCGGATTGCATCAAGCGTTAAAGCAGCATATAGAAAAAGTAGGTGAAATTTTTTATGTTCGCTACAGTACGATTTCACCGATACATCCTGCACCCCGCAAATGGACTTATAATCATGAATTGTTCGGCTTTCCTTTCATCGGTGCGCTTTCGCGATTACATCGTCTGACTGATTTATTTGGTGCAGTTTTTACTGTTAATTGTCATCAGCGATTTTGGCAAGTTGAACAAGACTACTATCAAGCTTGCTTTTGTATGACGCAACTTTGCTTTACTAGTGGGCTGTTAGCACAGGTAGTATACGGTAAAGGTGAAACCCTGTGGCAACCAGAACGGAAGTTTGAAGTTCACGGACATGAAGGCGGTTTAGTGTTTGATGGCGATCGCGGATTTTTTATCCACAATGGCGAATCAACACCGATAGAAGTCGGGACTCGTCGCGGTTTATTTGCGAAAGACACTACTATGGTGTTAGACCGAATCTTTGATGGTAAACCTCTCTATGTCACCCCAGAAGCTAGTTTATATACATTAAAGGTTGCCGAAGCGGCACAAAGGGCAGCAGAAACAGGCTTAACTATATTTATGAAAGATATTTAACAGAGAAATTACAGTTGATGAAAACCGAAACGATTGTTATTTTATCCCAACGAGAAATAGACAAGATGCGCCGGGCAGGACATTTAGCCGCCCAACTCCTCAAGCATCTAGAACCAATGGTTAAGCCAGGGGTAACTACTCAGCAACTCAATGATGAAGCCGAACGTTGGACACAGGCGCATGGTGCTAAAAGCGCACCACTGGGTTACAAAGGCTTTCCCAAATCAATTTGCACCAGTGTCAATGAGGTGATTTGTCACGGTATCCCTAATCCGAAACAAATTCTCAAGGATGGAGACATTATTAATATTGATGTTACGCCGATACTTGATGGTTATCACGGTGATACATCCAAAACATTTTTAGTCGGTAACCCTTCACCCAAAGCAAAAAAATTGGTAGAGGTAACCGAGGAATGTCTGCGCTTGGGTATTGCGGAAGTGAAACCAGGAGCGAAAATTGGCGATATTGGTGCAGCTATTCAAGAATATGCGGAAGCTCAAGGTTTTTCCGTAGTCCGTGACTTTGTTGGACATGGAATCAGCAATATTTTCCATACTGCACCAGATATCCCCCACTACGGTACGCGCGGTAAAGGTAAGCGTCTCCGTCCGGGGATGGTATTTACAATTGAGCCAATGATTAACGAAGGAACTTGGGAAGTAGAAGTTCTCAGCGATAAGTGGACTGCGGTGACACGCGATCGCAAACTTTCGGCGCAATTTGAACATACTATAGTTGTGACTGAAGATGGGGTAGAAATCCTCACCCAAGCAGAAGATAATTCGTAATTCGTAATACCCTTCGGGAAGCCACCTCCGGTGTCTACGTAATTCGTAATTAAAATTGCTCAATGCCCATCAAATCTAGATTTTGGTGGGTATTTTTATGCATTTTCACAAAATAGTTTGTTTCTTGTTCTGGCTGTTATCAAAAAAAATTAGGACTAATACCAATTTAAATACAATATAGTTCAGTTAGCGTTGAAAACCTTAAACTGTGTAGGTTGGCTTGAGGAACGAAACCCAACGTTTCCGGGGTTTTGTTGGGTTTCACTTCGTTCAACCCAACCTACAATTATCCTTAACTGAACCGTATTGAATTTAAATAGTATTTACAGCATATCAATATATTCTAGAGGGCATGGCAATGCCATGACCCTAGCATTTGTTGCATTGTTTTTATAATTCTAGAATCCAAAATCTAAAATCCAAAATCTAAAATTGATTACCGCTCTAATTTATTAGGAATACCTTCACAACCGCCTGGGATAGTACCTCTGGTTTGTTCTCCACCCCAAGCGCAACAGTAATAACGCGCTGCATCTGACATTCTTTGGGCGTTAGTAAAATCAGCATTTTCAATCACAGCACCAGTATGTTCTCCCGTTTGATAATTTGGGGGTACAGTGCGGCTACGGGGTGATGCGTTTTCTACAGAACCATAAAATAAACGCACGCCATTGAAATCAGCGTTGCAGAGTTTGGCATCATAGAGAATGGCGCGGGAAAGGTTGGCTTTGACTAAATCGCAACCACTGAGATCGGCGCGGACAAGATTAGCTTCGCTGAGATCTGTCCACCGCAAGTCTGTACCCGCTAAGTCTGCGCCAGCTAGCATTACGCCTAAATCAATGACACGTACACCTTCAATTCTGTCTTCAGCATAACCACCGACACCATTGAGGATAGCTCTTCCCAAACGGCGATCGCGTTTTAGGGGTGTGAGTAATTTAGAACGAGACAGAAACCGGAGAATTTTGGCTTTCCCGCTACCATCAACACTACTTAAAATTGCGGCTGTGCGTCCTTCTGCAATTGACCTTTCTTGGGGCCAGTCTTCTAATAATCCTTCTTCATCTAATACTAAGTCAGAAATGCCTTGAAAATAGGAATCTATCGTTTGCTGTTGGGTAATAATATTTTGTTGCACTGTCAGCAGGTTTTGCTGAATAGTCAAGTCTTTAGAAATAATATATTGTCGCCAAGCTACATAAACAGCGATGATGGCGATGAGAATTTGTCCCAAAGCACCAAACCACTCCGCCAAAGTTCCAGAAGCTTCCCAATTAATCTTTATTCCCCAAGCTAATAAGCGATCGCCTAAGCCAGAGAATTTGACTAAGCCGATAATTGCTACTACTAGCCCTAAAAAAGCGATAAACAGGGTTCTGTCTTGGGGTGAAAACCATTGCTTGATGGCGTTTTGCACCCAAGGTAGTAAGATTGCCACAGACAGCATTAAAGTCACAAGAGTACCAAAAATGCCAATGAGCTTGTTATTTACAGCTAGCCCGATGATGGTAATGGCGATCGCTAGTAAAGTAATTAGCAAGGCTCTAGGCTTAACTGTAAATACATTGCTTGTCTCTGGCTTAAACCAAGAACGGGCTTGCTGTAAAGCTGCTTTATTCTGTGGAGATTGCAAAGACGCGATCGCCGCTAAGGCTTGTTGTGTCGCCAAGCCATCTGGTGTAAGGTTATGCTCACCTGTCCCACCATCAAAATCATCGGGTTGTAAGTCGTGTTCGGAAATGGGATCTGGGGTTGGTGAATTGTTGGAGTTGGATTCAATCGTCATTCTTTCTATTGTGCCCCAGCATTCTCAAATCACAGCTGTTTTATATTAACTGCTGCGGGGTAGGTTAGGGCAATATTAGTCAGCTAATTTGTAATACCCTTCGGGAAGTCACCTCCGGTGTCTACGTAATTCGTAATTCGTAATTCCTGACCTTGTCCTGTGGCGATTCTGTTGCCAAAAATGGGGACTGATTTGCAGTAGAGAAAATTTTTAATTTCCCAATTCAGAAACTGTATTAGTAACTAAAATTTAGTTTATTTTGACTTGATTTAAGTAAATCAAGCTGCATAATATTCTTTATTATCATTAGATATATCTGTATTTATTCTCTAAGTAGAATTACATTCATGCCTATAAAGCGATGATTAAACAACTTAGATATTGCGAAAACTCAGAATATTTAGCATTGATAAAGAAGAGATATTTTTTTGATGAATATCTTGCTTCTAATAACATAAATATGCTATATTTTTTATATATAAATGCGAAAATTTCCATTTATAAAATAAAAACAATTTTTGAGAAAAATCGTGTATTTTGATACGATATTTTGAGATAAACAAGTCCTAGCATCATAACTATGAGTTCTGTAGGTACAGCATGGTCTTACGGCGCTGCTTGATTGCCTCTAGCTTTATCACTTTCTCAACAGTTGGCTGTAGTGATTGGGCAAATTCAACGGCAAACAATACTAAGCAAGTTGTACAGGAAAGTAATGTTTCCCAACTGCTAATCAAAGCTAAATCTGCACCCACAGCAGAGGATTTTTTAAATCAAGCTAATAACCTGTTAGATAACCAACGCTATCAACAAGCGATCGCCACATACGATAAAGCGATCGCTCTCAACCCCAAAAAAGCTGAAGCTTGGATTAACAGAGGTAATGCTTTGACATCTTTACAGCGCTACAAAGAAGCGATCGCCTCCTACAATCAAGCAATTAGCATCAAGCCTAACAAAGATATAACTTGGTTTAATAGCGGGAATGCGTTAACAGCTTTAAAAAGCTATAAAGAAGCGATCACTGCTTATGATAAAGCGATCGCTCTCAACCCCAAAAAAGCCGAAGCATGGATTAACCGAGGGATTGCGCTGACAAAACTGCAAAGATACCCAGAAGCATTACAATCTTACGATAAAGCGATCGCAATTAAGCCAGATAAGCATGAAGCCTATTACAATAAGGCTTGTTCCTATGCTTTACAATCCAATGTAGAATTAGCAGTTACTAATTTAGAGAAAGCCATTAAACTGGCTCCTGCTAAATATAAACAATTGGTGAAAACCGATCCAGATTTCAATAAAATACGTAGCGATCAAAGATTGCTAAGATTGATTCAGTAAATATCTAAAATCCTTATTTTTTGGAAATCTAAATAACATAGATAAATCGTAGGGTACAACATTGTTGTGCCCTTATTTTTATATGTAGTATCAGCATTGGTGATTTACTATAAACATTGGTGCGTTGCGCTACGCGACAACACACCCTACTGAGAATTTTTTAAAACTTACTTCGATTGCCTATAAAATAGGATATTGTTTCAACTAAGTAAGGACTTACGCATAAGTTACGGAAAATTGAACCGCAGAGAACACAGAGGACACAGAGGAATAAGAGTTTTAGAGATTTATTGCGTAAGTTCTATAAGTAAGAAATTAAGAATAAACAGAACTATCTTCAGCAATTTCAAAAGATTGGTATTAATTCCGTAGTGAGGACTGAAGTACTCACGATAAACCTTTAATTATTGACTCTGTTCAGCTTATCTATAGTTAGATTATTTTCCCAAAAATATGAAAAAATTATTGATTACTGGTGCTAGTGGTTTTTTAGGATGGCATATTTGTCAATTAGCTAAAAAAGAATGGGAAGTTTATGGTACTTATTTCTCCCATGCTTTAGAAATACCTGATGTCAAGATGTTAAAAGTTAACTTGACAGAATTTGTAGAATTAAAAGATATATTTAATAAAATTAATCCTACCGCAGTTATTCATACAGCAGCACTTTCACAACCTAACTTTTGTCAAAATCATCCTGAAGAATCCTATAAAATTAATGTCACAGCATCATGTAATATTGCTGGACTTTGTGCTGATTATAAAATTCCTTGTGCATTTACATCAACAGACTTAGTTTTTAATGGCTTAAATGCTCCCTATAAAGAAACAGATACAGTATGTCCTGTAAATATTTATGGAGAGCAAAAAGTTCAAGCTGAATTAGGTATGTTGGCAAGATATCCTCATACAGCAGTCTGTCGGATGCCATTAATGTTTGGCACAGGTACGCCAACTGCAAATAGCTTTATGCAACCATTTATAGAAACATTAAAAGCTGGGAAAGAACTTAATTTATTTATCGATGAATTTCGTACACCAGCCAGTGGTACAACTGCTGCTAAAGGTTTGTTATTAGCCTTAGAAAAGGTGCAAGGATTAATTCATTTAGGCGGTAAAGAAAGAATTTCGCGTTACGATTTTGGTCAGTTATTAGTAGAAGTATTTCAAATTAGCGATGCGAAAATTAAAGGCTGTTATCAAAAAGATGTAAAAATGGCAGCACCAAGACCGGCAGATGTTTCTTTAAATAGTTCTAAAGCCTTTGCGTTAGGATATAAGCCCTTATCTATAAAAGAAGAATTAGCAGCATTAGTTAACAGACTATAATTTTAGATAACGAACCGCCTTCGCGTTGGCAAAGCCTCTCGCAGAGAAGCGTCTCGCAGAGAAGACGCCAAGGACGTAGAGAGAAGAAGAAATACAAGTAATATATTGATGTGCCACAAAAACTATATAAATCAATACGGTTCAGTTAAGGATAAATGTAGGTTGGGTTGAACGAAGTGAAACCCAACAAAGCGTCGAAAATGTTGGGTTTCGTCCCTCAACCCAACCTACACCAATCAGTTTTTTGACGCTAACTGAACCGTATTGCTATATAAATAAAATCACGCAAAGGTTTTGTCCTTGCGTGATTTTTAATAGTTATGTATTACCAGTACCTATTGCTGTGAATAAGCTTCCATTGGTAAACAAGAACAGACGAAATTCCTATCGCCAAAAGCTGCATCAATTCTACCAACAGTCGGCCAGAATTTATGTTGACGAGTCCAAGGTGCGGGGTAGGCTGCTTGTTCGCGAGAATAGGGATGATTCCATTCGCCAGTAATTAAGCTTTCGGCGGTGTGGGGCGCATTTTTCAAAACGTTATCCTGCGCATCCACTTTACCTGATTCAATTTCGGCGATTTCTTGGCGAATAGCAATTAAAGCGTCGCAAAAACGATCTAATTCTTCTTGAGATTCGCTTTCTGTGGGTTCTACCATGATTGTACCAGCCACAGGCCAGGAGACGGTTGGCGCGTGAAAGCCGTAATCCATCAGCCGTTTGGCGACATCATCGATTTCGATACCTGCGGATTTTTTGAGCGATCGCAAATCTAAAATACATTCATGGGCAACTAGTCCATTTTTCCCTTGATATAACACGGGATAATACTGTTCAAGTCGCTTGGCGATATAGTTAGCGTTGAGGATTGCGACTTTAGTGGCTTGGGTTAAACCATCTGCACCCATCATGGCAATATACATCCAAGAAATTACCAGGATGCTAGCACTACCCCAAGGCGCAGCTGCTACCGCCCCTAATGTACCGCCTGTTTTGATTAATGGGTGTCCTGGGAGAAATTCTACCAGATGGGAAGCCACGCCAATCGGCCCCATACCAGGGCCACCGCCGCCATGCGGGATACAGAAAGTTTTGTGTAAGTTGAGGTGACAAACATCCGCACCAATATCGCCGGGGCGACAAATTCCCACTTGGGCGTTCATATTCGCCCCATCCATGTAAACTTGTCCGCCATGTTCGTGAATCACAGCACAGATTTCTTGAATTGCTTCCTCAAACACGCCATGAGTTGAGGGATATGTCACCATTAACGCTGCTAGTTCGTGACTGTGTTTTTCGGCTTTAGCTTTGAGGTCATTAACGTCAATATTACCTTGTGAATCACAGGCGACGGCAACAACTTTCATCCCACACATCACCGCGCTCGCTGGGTTGGTTCCATGTGCTGAGGTAGGAATCAAACAGACGTTGCGGTGTGCTTCGCCTCGGCTTTGATGATATTCGTGAATCACCAACAACCCGGCGTATTCACCTTGAGAACCGGCGTTTGGTTGCAGAGAAATTCCCGCAAATCCTGTAATTTCAGCTAACCATGATTCTAGTTGCTGAAACAGGATTTGATAACCCAGGGTTTGAGATGGCGGTGCAAAGGGATGAATCTTGCCAAATTCCGCCCAAGTAACGGGTATCATCTCCGCAGTGGCGTTTAACTTCATCGTGCAAGATCCTAAGGGAATCATCGATGTCGTTAAAGATAAGTCCTTAGTTTCTAGCTGATGTAGGTAACGCAGTAACTCGGTTTCCGAGTGATAGCGGTTAAATACAGGGTGAGTTAGGTAATTGCTGGTACGGGCAAAAGTTGAGTTTTGTAAAGGCGATAATCGCTGTGTGGCGATCGCATCTGCTATTTCGGCAAAATCAAAATCTAGGCGATCGCTATTAGCAAAAATCTGCCATAGTTCTATCACATCATCGACTGTGGTTGTCTCATCTAAAGAAATACCCACCGCAGTCTCAGCAAAAATGCGTAAATTAATATTACGTGCTTGGCAATCTGCGAGAATTGTCTCTAAATTGCGTCTTCCCAGTTCTACCCGCAAAGTATCAAAAAACGGTTCAGAACTGATGCTGTAACCTAAACGCTTTAATCCAGCCGCCAAAATTAAAGTTAGCTGATGGATATTCTCTGCAATATTCTTCAATCCATCTGGGCCGTGATAAACAGCGTACATACTCGCCATCACAGCCAACAAAACTTGAGCAGTACAAATATTACTTGTAGCTTTTTCCCGGCGAATATGTTGTTCGCGGGTTTGTAAAGCTAAACGTAATGCAGGTTTACCTTGGGCATCTTTGGATACACCAACAATGCGCCCGGGAACTTGCCGCTTATACTCTTCCTTGGTAGCAAAGTATGCTGCATGAGGTCCGCCAAACCCCAAAGGAATACCGAAACGCTGGGTACTGCCAATGGCAATATCAGCCCCAAATTCACCAGGAGGGGTGAGTAAAGTTAAGCTTAGAGGATCTGCTGCTACCGTCACCAATGCACCCTTAGCATGGGCTTTTTCGATAAAAGCGCGGTAGTCATAAACTGTGCCATCACTAGCAGGGTATTGCAGAACTGCGCCAAATATTGGTTGCTCAAAATCAAAGGTTTGATGCTCGCCAATAATTATATTTATCCCCAGAGGTTTAGCCCTGGTTTGCAGTACATCAATGGTTTGGGGATGACAATCACGAGAAACAAAATAGGCGTTTGCTTTATTTTTACAAACACCGTAACTCAAACTCATAGCTTCGGCGGCGGCTGTCCCTTCATCGAGTAATGAAGCATTAGCAATTTCCAAACCCGTTAAATCTATAATTAGCGTCTGGAAATTTAACAGCGCTTCCAAGCGTCCTTGAGCGATTTCTGGCTGATAAGGAGTGTAAGCCGTATACCAACCGGGATTTTCTAGGATATTGCGCCCAATCACTGGTGGAGTGATGCAGTCGTAATAACCCATACCAATAAAGGAACGGAAAATTTGATTTTTCTCAGCAATTTTTTTTAATTGACTCAAGGCTACGTACTCAGATTGAGCCTCTGGTAATTTTAATCCTCCCTTGAGGCGAATTCCTTGAGGTACAGTTTGCTCGATTAATGCATCCAGGCTGGAAATACCCAATACATCGAGCATATGCTTGATGTCATCAGCGTTCGGCCCAATATGCCTTTGTATAAAATTATCTAACTTTTGCTTCCTTTGGTCTAAGATTTGGCGATCGCTAGACTTGGGAATAGGGGCTTTTACCACAAATTGCTCTCCCGATGGAACTATTTAATATTTTGCAATAAATATGAGGAAATTGGGCATGGGGCATTGGGCATGGGGCATTGAAACAATTTTGGATTTTGGATTTTAGATTTTGGATTCCAATCTAAAATCGCAAATCTAAAATCTAAAATTCCTTGTCCTCCTTGTCCTCCTTGTCCTCCTTGTCCTCCTTGTCCTCCTTGTCCCCTACCCCCTGCCACTATTCCCCTGCCACCAAGGCGTTATACTCTTCTGCACTCAAGGCGTCATTGATTTCATCGGGATCGTTGACGCGCACCTTGAGAAACCACCCCTCACCGTAGGGATCGTCTACAAGTATTTCTGGATTATCAATTAATTCGTCATTGCGTTCGATAACCGTACCGCTAACAGGCGCATTCAGGGATTCAACGGCTTTTACTGATTCAATCGTGCCAATGTTATCTCCCTTAGAAATTGCATCGCTAACCTCAGGTAATTCCAAGAACACGATATCGCCTAATTGATCTACGGCAAATTCGGTAATGCCAATGGTAGCAATTTCCCCTTCTAACCGCACGTATTCATGAGTATCCAGGTATTTTAAATCTTCAGGATAGTCCATAGATTTCCCTCATCACATCAAAAAATTATTGCCTCAAGATAAATCCCAGGCATATCTGGTAATTAACCATACTTTGACTGGCAATTTTTAGATAGTAGATTGCCAATTTAAAATTTTTGAATTTGGCTTAGGTGCGTTAGCTTAGTTAGTCACGCGATTTTGGGAACGGTAAAAAGGTCGTTTAACCACAGATGTGGGGTAAGTTTTACCGCGAATTTCCACTTCTAGTTGCTGACCAACAGAGGCTAGCTTGGAAGGGACATAGGCTAAGGCAACAGGATAACCAAGTGTAGGTGAGATTGTACCGCTAGTAACTTCCCCTACTACTGTACCTGAAGATAATACTTGGTAACCATGACGGGCAATATTCCTGCCAGACATCCGCAAACCCACCAAGCGACGCTGCAAGCCTGCTGCTTTTTGCTGTTCTAAAACGGCACGACCAATAAAATCACCTTTGGTATCTAAGTGTACCAGCCAAGCTAAACCTGCTTCTAAGGGTGTAGTGTTGTCATCGATATCTTGCCCATAAAGTGCCATTGCCGCTTCTAGTCTCAGGGTATCTCTAGCACCCAAACCGCAAGGAATGACACCAGCATCATAAAGACTTTGCCACAATTCTATACCCACTTCAGGATCGACCATGACCTCAAATCCATCTTCGCCAGTGTAGCCTGTACGGGCGAGGAAGCCTGTTTTGCCAAGTATGGGTGCTTGCAGGTGTCCAAATGCTTTGATGGGGTGTAAATCTGCTTCTACAAGGGGCTGAAGATAATTAATAGCTTTTGGCCCTTGTACAGCTAGTAACACTTTATCTTTTGACAGGTCTTGAAATTCTGCTGTTTTCAAGTCTAGATGTTGCAATAGCCATGCTTTATCTTTATCTGTGGTTGCCGCATTGACAATAATTGCTACTTGTTGCTTACCAGCGCTGTCTTCACCTTGGTAATAAACAATAATGTCGTCAATAATTCCGCCTTGAGGATTTAACAATACTGTGTATTGTGCTTGACCTGGTTTGAGACGGTTTAAGTCTGAGGGAACTAAAGCCTGTAGTTGAGAAATTGGATTGTCACCGACGAGAGTAAATTTACCCATGTGGGAAATATCAAACATGCCGGCAGCATTTCTCACCGCTTCATGTTCGCTGGTAATCCCCGCAAACTGTACCGGCATTTCCCAACCACCAAAGCTGGTGAGGCGTGCTTTTAGTTGCACACCCAGTTGATATAAAGGAGTTCTCGCCAAAGAAGAGGCGATTTCTGATTCTTGATTAGCCACAGATCTTTTTGTGTTTGCGATCGCACTTCAACATCTATCTATCCTAAGAGATGGGCATGGGGCATGGGGCACTGGGCATTGAGCAAAATTACGTCAGTAACAAACTGGAGTTTTTCATACTTCATTCCAGTAGGCTTTAATAGTTAATGGCAGAATTGTTGAGATTTATTAAGCAAAAGTTATGAAGTATAGGCGAGTACTAGCTAGCTTGGTCTTAGCTATGGTTCTTTTTTTATTTCCTCTATCAGCACAAGCTGCAAGTTCTTCCAGTATTACCCGTTCTGCTGGCGACGAACTTAAAGGTAAGGATTATTCTGGACAAACCCTCATTGGCTCAGAGTTTACCAATATCAATTTAGAAAACGCCAATTTTACCAATGCTGACCTACGCGGCGGCGTATTTAACGGTACGGTTTTGCAGGGAGTCAACTTTCATGGCGTTGATTTTAGTAATGGTATCGCCTATCTAGCCAAGTTCAAAAATGCTGATTTAAGCGATGGAATTTTTGCAGAAGCCATGATGTTACGTTCAACCTTTGACGAAGTTAACATCACAGGCGCAGATTTTACTAATGCAGTCTTAGATGGAATCCAAGTTAAGAAACTTTGCGCTAAAGCTAGCGGCGTTAATTCTAAAACTGGCGTAGATACTCGCGACTCGTTAGGTTGTAGGTAGGGCATGGGGCATGGGGCATGGGGCATGGGGCATTGATTATTTTTCTCTTCCCCTGTCCCCCTTCCCTTATCCTCCTTGTCAACGCCACTTGCTACAACGCGGGGAACCCGCGCAACGCAGTGGCTCCTCCTTGTCCCCCTTCCCTGCCCCCTACCCTCGACACAAGGGTTTTCACTAAGTATTTATTCCTACAAAATGGGTGGTTTCGAGGGCAACAATCACCCTAAAAACACAAAAAATCCTGAAATCTATATAAATTAACGGTTTCATATATCCACATCAGGCGACTACACCTTAGAATGATTCATTGAAAAGTCGAGCCGATGGGATTTGCAGCCATTTTGAGTAAAACTGCTCCCAAAGGATGACTTTTGTATTAGTACAGACAGAGATTTGCGTAAGGATGCATCAGGTTGTGTCTATGCTGAATCTCAAATAAACCTCAAGGAGTTTGATATGAATAAAGGTGAATTAGTTGATGCAGTAGCTGAAAAGGCTAGCGTAACCAAGAAGCAAGCAGATGCAGTTCTGACTGCGGCTTTGGAAACCATCATTGAAGCTGTATCCTCTGGCGATAAGGTAACCCTGGTAGGCTTCGGTTCTTTTGAATCACGGGAACGCAAAGCCCGTGAAGGTCGTAACCCCAAAACCAACGAAAAGATGGAAATTCCTGCTACCAAGGTTCCTGCTTTCTCTGCTGGTAAGTTGTTTAGAGAAAAGGTTGCACCCCCAAAAGCTTAGGTTCTTTTTTTAGGAACTTTGATTTAATGCGGCAACCTGCACACGGGGGCAATTTAGCTTGGGCAGCAGCACTAGCTGGCTGTCCCCCTGCTGCTATTCTGGATTTTTCTGCCAGTATTAGCCCGTTGGGGCCTCCAAATAGCGCGATCGCAGCTATTCAATCCCACATAGGTAATCTTCGGCACTATCCAGACCCTAGTTACAGTGACCTGAGGCTCGCTCTCAGTCACTTCCATCAACTACCTTTTGAGTGGATTCTGCCGGGTAATGGCTCTGCAGAATTACTTACTTTAGTTGGTCGCGAATTAGCCCAGCTAGCCGCAACCGTTGTCATAACTCCAGCCTTTGGCGACTACTACCGGACTCTGTCGGCATATAACGCTCAAGTACTGGAGTTTCCCGTTAACTGGGAATCGACAGCTGATTTGTCAGCTTTTCTTGACAAAGGCAGCAAAAATTTTCAGGACATGGGACTACTTTTAAACAATCCCCATAATCCAACGGGAAAGCTGTTTTTCAGGGAAGCGATTCTTCCCTACCTGGAGCGATTTGCCTTAGTAGTGGTAGATGAAGCGTTCATGGACTTTTTGTCGCCCGATGAGGAACAAAGTCTCATAGCGCTAGTACAGGAATATGAAAATTTAGTAGTGTTGCGATCGCTTACAAAATTCTACAGTCTGCCCGGTCTCAGACTGGGATATGCGATCGCTCATCCCGACCGCCTATCAAAATGGCAGAATTGGCGCGATCCCTGGCCTGTCAACACATTGGCAGCAGCAGCGGCCATTGCTGCAATTCAAGATAGGGAATTTCAACAACAGACCTGGTTATGGCTTCCACCTGCAAGAACTCAACTCCTTCAGGGTTTAGCGGCAATTCCAGGATTAAAACCATACAACAGTGCTGCCAACTTTTTACTGATCGAGTCAAATCGGTCAATTACGCAGTTGCAGCAGCAATTACTGACGTATCACCAAATTTTAATTCGCGATTGCTTGAGTTTTAAAGAACTAGGCGATCGCTTTTTCCGCACAGCTGTACGTACTCAAACCGATAACCAACGCCTACTCACAGCGTTAAACTCAGTAATAACTGCTGAGTGTTGAGTTTTGTGTCGGTTATCAACAGTTAATGGCCAGTTACCTCTAACTATCAACTGGCCACTAACTAAATAATTCGTAATTTGTAATTTGTAATTCGTAATTAATTGAGGGAGAAAAATACCCAATGCCCAATGCCCAATGCCCCATGCCCCATGCCCATTGACTACGATATTGTAATTATTGGCGGCAGTCTGACTGCACGTTATGCGGCGTTAGTTGCTAAACAACTACACGCTAAAGTCGCCTTGGTAGAACCTAAACTCAACTACGGGTTTTTTTATCACCAAGCAATTAGCGAAATTGCCAATCTAACCCAGCATGTGAGTGAATCAGTGGGTTTAAGTATTCCTAACTGTGAGTTAGAAACACCAGAAAAATCGCCAATATCTGTAGTTTTACCAGAGGCAATGTTATATGCCCAAGGCGTTGTTTCCAATATAGAAGCGCAGCATTCTATCGCTAACCTAGCCGCCCTGGGAGTGGATGTAATTGTTGATAATGGTCAATTTCAATCTTCACCCCATCTTGCATTTGCTATTGGCGATGCTAGCGCTGGTATAGGTCAACGCCTTCTCAGATCCCGTACCTATTTACTAGCAACTGGTTCCCGTCCCGCAATTCCAGAGATTGATGGATTATCGGCTACAGGCTACTTTACCCTCTCGAATATTTGGCAATTCCTAATGTACGGGCGGAGTCTTCCTGTCTCTAATTCTCACGCATCCACACCACCAAAAGATTGGGTGATTCTCGGTGGTGTACCCCAAAGTATAGAAATTGCGCAAACCTTAGCCAGATTAGGTTGTAATGTAACTTTTATCGTCAAGCGTTCCCAGATTTTACCGAATATCGATCCAGAAATATCACAGTTAGTTCAGGCACAATTACAAGTGGATGGCGTGCGTATTTTTACGAATACTGAAGTAACCCAGGTAAGGCGAATTGATGATAAAAAGTGGGTTCAAGCCGGAGATAAAGCTATTGAAACTGATGAAATTTTAGTAGCAACTGGACAACAACCAAATGTTGAATCTCTCAATTTAGCAGCAGTCAACGTGAAATGGTATCAGCATCGTTTAGCAGTCAATAAAAAACTGCAAACTACCAATCATCGTATTTACGCTTGTGGTGATGTAATTGGTGGTTATGATTTTATCAATGTTGCTAAATATGAAGCGAGAATAGCGTTAAATAATGCCTTATTTTTGCCAAACTCACAGGTTAATTATCGTTGCATCCCTGTAGCGGTATTTTCTCAGCCGATGTTAACCCAAGTAGGCTTGACAGAGAAAAAAGCAAAGCAGCAATATCATCAGCAAGAAGTTTTAGTTGTAAGACAATATTTTAAAACAGTAGCCGCAGCCCAAATTCATAACGAAACCACAGGTATTTGTAAATTAATATTATTACGCAACGGCAAAATTTTAGGAGCCGAAATTTTTGGTGCAGCCGCAGGAGAATTAATTAATATAATTGCTTTGGCAATGTCTCAAAATTTTAAAATTCACCAGTTAGAAAATTTATCGCCTATCTATCCTAGTTTTGCCGAGATTATCGAAAAGTCTGTACAAGAGTGGCACAAGCAACAGTTAAATACTGATATTTCCCGTATAGAATTTATCGAAAATTTCTTACATTTCCGCCGCGATTGGAATATTTAAAAAAGATAATAAATTTATGAATCAGCAACCACAAAATAAAAATTCTGACATAGGTAAATTAATTACGACTCAAGAAGCTGTAAATTTACTTTTTGGGGAAGGATGGTTGAATGATGCGGTTCGGATTGAAGATGAAGGAAACTCTATTATTAGCGCTGGTTTAGATTGGTTGAATAGATTACCACCTCTAATCCTCAATCTATCTTTATTTGAGCGCTTATCAACCCTGCGTATATCACTCAACCGTGAAATCAAACTGATAGTTGAAACATGGAATTTAGGCGTAGCTACAACAGCTGCAACTGAAGCTGCAATAACTTGCATTAAACAGCATTTGCTATCGCCTTCTCCTGAACTCATCCCTTATTTAGAAGCTACTTTATTGCAAGATGATTTATACGGTGAAGAGTTTATTTCTAACCGAGAAGTTCTCAAATTTTTAGTTGCTGTTTTGCTGACTGATGCAGATAAAGAAGAAATTGCAAATCAGGCTGCTAATTCAATCCGCGCACAGGTTATATCTCAGGTGAATTTCCTCGAAAAACCTTCTACAGGAATTACCCAAAGCAAAGGTTAAAATAAACCGCAGAGAACGCAGAGTTCACAGAGAAATAAGTGCATTAAATGTAGGTTGGGTTTCGCAAAGCCTCAACCCAACCTGAATTTCAAAAACTCAACATAGATGCTGGTGTTGGGTTTCCTTACGTCAACCCAACCTACGCCAAATCAGTTTTTTGACACTAACTGAACCGTATTGAGGTATAGTTTTTAAGGCTTATAGGTAGATTTTTCAATGATATTTTAGCGATCGCACTCAATCAAGGGTGAATAAGAAAACAAAACTGATAGTTTGGGGAGCATCCCAAATGTGCAAAAACGCCCTCACCCTATAAGGGTGGGGCTAGAAATACGAAGCCTGCCTTCGCAGGCTATCAAACTTTTAGCCTGCGAAGGCAGGCTTTGTTGGTATAGCAATACCCTCAAGGGTATTGCGTCAAAATTGGGATGCTCCCGATAGTTTGTAAATTTCACAAATGATTTAGGATTGCTATATAATACAGCCTGCAAAGGCAGGCTTTGTTTGTATAGTCCCACCCTTGAGGGTGAGGGCGTTAATGTGCAGCATCACATAGAATTGCTATTAAGCATTACGAATTATTAATTACAATCCATATTACGCCTGCTGTGACTAAAGGAACACTCAAGTTATCTGTACCATGCGGTGAAACACCTTCAGCTAATGTAGCTAAAGTACCGCTAACCAACGCCGCCAATACTGCTTTATCAACTCCATAAGCTACTGCTAAAGGACTGAGCGATGAACCTGGGAGTAAGATTAATACCAAAAAAATTGCTGTTGTACTGGCGAGAAACATTGTTAATGAACCTTCCCAAGAACGAACCGAATTTAGTATTTGGTATTTATGTTTACCGAAACGTCTCCCAATTAATGCGGCTAATGCATCGCCCCAAGTCATCGCCATAACTCCAGCTACAGCAATCGGGACATAATCTACAGGGCCATTAGGTCGCCACAGTAGTGCAAAGAGCAATGTTACAGAAAGTGCAAAATATACCGTACCTGGTGAACTATCATCAGTATCCATAGCCCGGATGATACGATAACGGTAAAGTAAGTAATTGACAGCGATAAAGCTAGCAAAGGGTACAATTCCGATTTCCCAGCGATTAAACAGCAAAAGCACGCCAAATACCCACATTCCTGCACCAATATGGATAATTTTACGAGTGAGATTTGGCGGGATATGCAACAATCTACTTAATGCTTCACCAAATAACAGTAGTGCGATCGCATAACTGTAAGATGCTGTTAATCCTATAAAATCATTACCCATGTCCCTATCTCCCTTTGCTTCTTGTGCTAACCAATCGCTTTCATCCCCTATTACCTTTATCGCTTTTACGCTTAAAGCTTTTTTCTGTTAACGAAACACTCCCAATTCCTTGGAGAATTCCCCTACCAATTAAACCTAAACCTCGCCCGATAATTTGCGTGAGAATAAAGACAATCCCGCTACCAAAAATTGCTAATAGCGATTGTATCCGAGGTGCGATCGCATCCCGAAATTCTAATATCAAAGTTACCACCAAAGGTACATTTGCTAATTCGGCTAATTCTTGTCCGCGAGGTGCATAAATTGAAGTTTTGGCAATTCCTCGTGGTGCAAAGACAAATATCTCATAACGACTTTCAAAAATCGCTCTTGGCTCATTTATATAATTATTCAATCTATATTTCCAAGATAAATTGTTTCTAAATTTTTCAATTTCTCGTGTAGAAATTAATTTGCGGTCATAATATTCTTGCTTAACTACTTCTAAATCTGCTAAAGAATTGAGTAGTGGTTGTACTACTCCATTAGCTACCTGAATTAACAAGTTTTCTAAAATCATTAATGCTTGTGATTGCGCTTCTGGGCTAACTGCTGAGTAAAAAGTATTATCAATTTGCAAATCACTTTGAAATAGCAAATGCGCAAATAACTCTACAGTTAAAGGAATTTTATTCAGAATTTCTCTTTGAATAATTTCAATATTCTGTAGTAAAAAATTCACAACTTCCAAAGAGCGATCGCCTATTTGCACTCGCGTAAATTTACCAAAAAAATCTGTCAGGCTTACCTGCCATAAATCACCTAATATTGTTTCCTGTAAATCATTTAATTTATCGCGGGAAATTTGCGCCGCCCTTAACTCATCTAATTGTTGTGCTAGCTTTTGCAAAATTAGATAAAGTAGTTCTCGCTTTTTATATTCGCGTAATATATCTATTTCTAAAGGAATCTCTGAGACATTTACTAAAGGCAGTTGCAATTTACTAATACAATCTGCAAATAAATTAGATTGCAATGCTCTAGGACTCAGTAAAGGTGGTACAGTTTGTAACTGTTGTAAATCTGATGGAGTAATTGCAGAATTAATTGCTGATGGTAATTGCACAGAAGAGCGAATAAATTGCTGTTGTTCCTCTTCCCTTTCTGCTTCTGAAGTGGATATCTGATTTAGTAGCCAACGTGCTGCTAATAATTCTCGTCGCCTTCCAGCCAGAATTGCTTGTTCCATCAGGGGTAATCCAGGAACTTGCAGTTTTGCTGTTACCGAGTTAAGTGTGGTTTCAATATAACCAATTCCTGATAAACGCAATTTATTTCGCAGTCTAGCGAAAGGAATTGCTGATGGCTGATTGCTGATTACTAAGTTGTGATTATTGATTGTTGAATCTTGAATTTCGATTTCCGCAAACCAAGCAGAACCACCTTGCGCTACTTCTCGCATCATCACCACCAATTCTGCAATAGGAGTACCTTTAGGACAGTAACCATCTACGCCATTAGCCTTTGCTGCTAACAGTAACCCTGGTTCTGTAACAGAACTTAAAAGTAATATAGGCAAATGAGGATATAAAGTTTTGAGTTGTCCGCACAGTTGTAAACCTTGTTGTGGCTGCTTGGATAAACGATGATTAGCTAATTCTAAAACCACTAAATTTACTTGGTTGGGGTCTTGTTTGGCTAGTTCTGCTAAAACTTGTAAAGCAGCTGTATCCGTTTCTACCTCTGCGACTATGAGCAAATTGGGAATTTCTACCAATGCTACCCTTAGCCCTAAACGAAAAATCGGGTCTTGGTCAACTAATAATAATCTTAGAGGGCGATCGCTCATCCTGTTCCCCAGCTAGACAACAACCTTGATATTCCTCATTGTTACCAAATTGGCAATTTTCGATATTCAGTAGGAAATTCTAAAAGCCTTGATTCACCTCATATATATCGAATTCAAGGATCAATCTTAAACCTAAAATCGGGTCAGAAAAAATAAATGACGCTTAGTCCGTAAATTTTATTTACGAACACAAGCGTCTATCTAATTTTTATGGAATTTACAAAAGGTACGATATTTAAAACATGGTAGTTAAATATAAAGAAGCAACTCGTATAGGCAGATTTCCCGAATTTTAGAGGTAATTCTTTAGAGAAACGCCGCGCGAGAAATATTTCTCAGCTTGGAGATGTTGACTGATGCAAACTAGCGTTGTGCGATGCTCAAGCGCTTGAGCAATAAAGCATCCAAAATTCAAGATCCTATTTACCTGAATCCAGCCAATCAACTTGCTTGTGAATTGCGATAACCATAAAAATTAATGCTGTAATCAGTAATCTTTACTCCCGTTTGCTGTTCAACTTGACGAATAAATTCTTCTGGTAGTTCTATATGAACATCCAAAATTTGATTCGTATCTACACAGTTAACATGGCTATGAGAATCACTGATATTGCCGTATAAACGCCCGTCACAACGTTCAATACACTCGATGATACCTTGACTAGATAAAGCTTCTAGGTTTTGGTAGACCGAAGTATGACCGATATCTTTACCTTGCTGGTTCAGGCGATCATAAATTTCTCTAGCAGAAAGATGCTCGTTAGCTTGCCAAAGTAATTCTAGAATAAAGCGACGCTGGCGGCTCACACGCATTCCTAACAACTGACACTGCTCAAGAGCATCTTCTAAAGAACGAATGGGTTTTGTAGTTACTGCTTGTTTTGGCATATTTTTAACTTTGTTAACAGTTGGGGTAGTTTTCCCCATTTAAGGTAAATTGATTATTCTTACTTATATGCGAAGACGTTACTACTTTTTACCTTGAGTGTGTAGTTGCTGTTAATCGCTGGGGAAATTACAAGTCAAGCTAAAGATTGTTTATTTGTTGAGGTCGTTTTACTCTTACTAATCTAAAACAAACTCATTACAACTTTAGCTTAAATTGGTTGGTAATGTCCACCTCAGGCCTGATGTGTCACTTGTGCGGAGTAAATACTCTAGAGTTGGGCTAGCTGAGAGAGACTTTCTCATGATTAGCTGACATAAAACAGAGAGAGTAGAGGAAACATCCGATACCAGTACAAAGCTAGCTTTGCATGAGAACTAATGCAAGTGTCACAAAAAAAATCAAAAATAATTTCGCTTCAGCCGATTTAGCGATATTGCTTTGAGGGTTAAAGTAATATCCTTTGTGCCGGATTATTCTCTAACCTGAATATTAGTCTAATAAGATCAGACAATTGTTTTAGTTACAAAAATAACATTGTGTTAAATATAAATACGGCGATTATTATTAGCGAGTTATTTTAGATACTTATTATAAAATTAAACTTCACCGTACAAGAGTTGACTATCTAGAATTTCTTAAACATTGACTATTGACCATTGGCTATTAACCATGTAGTAGCATTAAACCTTGTAAGATTGGTTTCCTAAAATTCAAATTGCATGATACTCTCTTTAAAATAAGATAATTACTCTGAGTAAAGAAAATAATCTTTTCGGCATAGCATCACCAACCGAAAATCGTAATGTAATTAACACGGAAACCATTGGGAAAATCAGCAAAATTTCAGCATATTCACGTATTAACATAACTTCCGCATATTTACATAATGTCTAACAGGTAAATACAGAAAGCAGGAGATTTAACTTATGAGTATAAGTTAGCTGCGCTTTCAGTATTTACTGTGTAATTTTTATGGAGTAATAACTATATCAAAAAAATTACAACGGACAGATGTATGCAAAGCGCAAAGTTTATACCTTTGAAGTATGAATAATGAAAGCGCAATTGTTAATGGCATACTCTACGGGTGAAGACACCGCAAAGGTAACAAGATGTAATTCTTAGTTATAGACTACCTATCTTTTCAACAGGAGGTTTGCCTAGAGGTGAAATGAATGCCAGTAACTCTTAAGCGAAGAATATTTCTTTAAATTTCGGCAAATAGACAAAGACGTTACAGGGCGCGATATTTATCGCGTCTTTAATTTTATCCATGAAAATGACAGAGCGAATCTAGCATCGCTACCTAAAAGCTGCTACTGTGGATTGTCGAGCCTACAGTTGAGTATAAAAAAAGTAGCTGCTGAGTCAATGACAATCACGATCGCAATCAACACTGATTCCATTAACCGTCTGGATCTGTCGCCCGCCGCAACGCTGATTGAACAATTATTGCAAGAAGGCGCGATCGCATCCCAAGAACAGCAACTGCGCTTTGATATTAAATACGATTTAGAGCCAGGAGATCCCAGAGAAATCTCCGAGATTCCGGAGGTGCGGCTGTGGTTTGTCCGTTTAGATGCTAAATATCCCTGGTTACCATTTTTATTAGACTGGAAAGCAGGCGAGTTTGCCCGTTATACTGCCATGCTTGTACCACACCAATTTAGTGCCAAAGAAGGTATTCAGTATAATCCTGAAGCCTTAGAAATATTTTTGATGCACAAAATTTTCATTTTAAGTGATTGGCTAAAACAGCAAAATCTCCCCGTCCAATCGCGACTTAAATCTCTGGCACAAATGCTAGGTTACGAATTAGATGATGCTTTCTTTGAAGCTTTTTAAAGCTAGCAAATTGCCAGTTAGCTAGGTACAGATAATCATTAGGGCAAGGCAGTGCCTTGCCCCTACAAATTTACCTGAAATACGCTGTAATTTTGACTATGGACTATTGACCATTGACCATTGACCATTGACCATTGACCATTGACCATTGACCATTGACCATTGACCATTGACCATTGACCATATTTAATTAATCCGACATATCAAACTTAATGCCGTATTAAATGCAAATTCGACAGCTTTAGATTTGCTAGGTAAGGCAGCTTGCCAGATCCGATAATCGTTATAGGCAATAATTAAATTAGCAATATCATAAGTTTGAATCTTATTTAATACTTCATATTGGGCAGATTCAAAATCTTTGAGAGTACCCTTTTTAGCGAGAATTTCTTGTGCTGCTTGAATGAATCCATCTAGACTCGCCTGTCTATATTCTTTACCGATATTTTCTGTAAATAAGGATGAGGATTTGAAGGCTTTGACTTCTTCTAGCAGCAACTTGGAGATTTCTTTGCCTAATTCATTATTCCAATCATCAGGCAGTTGAATATCTAAATATTCAGATTCATTATCTTGATATTTGAGATATTCGTTAATATCTAGGGTGACTTGAGTTAGTTTGACACCAGCTAATAGTTGCTGTAAAGGATTAATGCTGGTATTAATCGCAGGTTCGCGGTATATTTTCTCTTCACCTGCTTGACATTCAAATACAAGATATGTCCAAATACCTGATTCACTAGTTTTATCTGTTTGTGCTTGATAAAAAGTTATAGTTCCCTCTGCTTCTAATTCGTAGTAAGCATTGTGAACGTCAGCAAATTTGCAGCCATGCAAGTGTTGAAAGTTAAGAATTCTTTGCAAAATTCCAGTTATATGATATAGCTGACTTTCAATCTGAATGTAACGCTTAGGACTGCTAAGAAAGCCATGCAATCGAATCGCCATCTATTTTTCCTTTTGATAGATCAAAATCCACGGTACATGCACCTATCTAAAGACCATAGGGTGACTATTAAAGAGTAATTTGGGGCGTTAGATTCACTTATATGCTGAACAAATTCGGTGCTTGAGTAAACATGCGATCGCCCAAAAGCCAATTAACCTCAATTATCAAGATTGAGGTTGTTAGTCTTTAGCTTTAACGTCAATAGAGGATTGGATGAATCCAATTTGTATATTTCCCAAAAATTTGGCGAAGCTAACGGTATTTGAGAAAATACATAAAAATAAATTTATCTTGGCTCAAAAGCTGGTCTAGTCAGGATTGACATCAATTTTAGATTTTATGTATATGTTCAGGGTTAATACATAAATTTAAATCCGCTACAATGTAGCGGATTTAATAATATCAACAGATCAGTTGTTGGGTGACAAACAGTAGCGAGTAACGATCCCCCAAAATTCATTTAAGAAATTAAGTCCACTGCCAATTTAACAAACATGACAAAAGCTAAGAATAATTGTCTTTTGTCTTTTGTTTTGGGCTTAAATGCGGATTTAGCCACCTAAAACTTTCTCTAAAATTACTTTAGGTGGAATATCTGCTAATTTGCCTGTCGCAGATTTGATCCCCAAAAATTTCTCGCTCTGAGGTAATAGCTGTGCTGGCTCAGTATCGCCAAACAAGGCAATGGTATAAGTTTGCACAGCAACGCTGAGTTGCAGAGCGATGCTGTCAGTAGTCAGCAGCAAACTTGCACCCCCAACGATCGCGGCTAGCTTACCGATATTTCCTGGGGCTGTCACTTTGAGATGATGACAAGATTCTAAAAGCGATCGCACAATCGGCTCATCCTCAGCTGTTTGCACGAGAACTATCGGCAAATCTGGCTGCTTTTGTTGAAATTCTTGAATAATTTGCTGCCAGCTACTTGCCGGATAGATGGGCGACAATTGGCTAGAACCAGGATGAATCAACACATAACCGGTTTCATTGACTCCCAGGCGCTGTTGTTCTTTTTGTGCCCACTCAATATCTGGTTTTGGCACATTCACAGCTAATTCTGGACAAGAGGACTGAATGCCAAAGCCTTGCAGCAAGTTATGGTAAAGTGCTGGCAAATATTGAGCAGGGTTGAAAGGTAGAGTTTTGGTGAGAAAAGCTGCTCCTTTACCTTGATAGCCAATTCTAGTGGGAATTCCCGTTAACCAAAGCAAAAGACCAACTAACCAGCTCCTACCGATAGTAATGGCGACATCGTACTCGCGATCGCGAATTATGCCCACCAAGTTACTCCAATCTGCCAAACTGTTACGATCTCTGAAATCAAAGGAAAGTACCTCGTTAACTGACTTGCTAACCCGGTAGGCAGCCTTTGACCGGGGTTCCACTACGACATCGATCTGCGCATTGGGATAAGAACGCTTCAGATCGTCTAAAGTCGGAAACAAAAGAATTTGCTCGCCAATTCCGCCAGGTACAAGGGCTACTACTCGCATAATATTTATTGACGCTTACTCGCTCCCTATTTTAGGGGAAAATATATAGCCAAAAGATTGAAGAATTCTGTGTATTTACTAATTCCAGCTGCGGGTATAGGACGAAGAATGGGGAGCGATCGCAATAAACTCCTACTCAAAGTGCGATCGCAACCGCTAATTACTTGGACTCTCAAAGCCGCCGAAGCGGCAACTAGCATCACTTGGATTGGCATTATCTCCCAACCTGATGATTGGGATGATTTTCGGGAAATTGTCGCTGATTTAAACCTGACTAAACCCGTGGAATTCATCCAAGGAGGCTCTACCAGGCAAGAGTCGGTTTACAATGGCTTGCAGGCGCTACCAGTTGCCGCAGAGCAAGTTTTAATTCACGATGGCGCGAGATGTCTAGCCACGCCAGATTTACTTAACGCCTGTGCTGAAGCTATTCGCCATTGTCCGGGCTTAATTGCCGCTATCCCCGTCAAAGACACTATCAAAGTTGTAGATGAACGTGGCATAATCCAAAGTACCCCCGATCGCAGCCAATTGTGGGCAGCACAAACTCCTCAAGGATTTGATGTGAAGTTATTAAAAGAATGCCATGCCAAAGGCGTGCAAGAAGGTTGGGAAGTAACTGACGATGCAGCTTTATTTGAAAAGTGTGGTATCGAAGTGCGCATAGTCCCAGGTGAGGAGACTAATCTAAAAGTGACCACTCCCCAAGATTTAGCGATCGCGGAATTTATTCTCAAAAGCAGGGAATAGGGGCTAGGGGCTAGGGGCTAGGGAAGGAAGACAAGGGAAGGGGGACAAATACCCAATGCCCAATGCCCCATGCCCCATGCCCATTGACAAATCCTATGGTCAATGATATAATCCCTCAAACTTGTAACTCCACTCTGGTCACTTGTCAGTTGCTATTGACTATTGACTATTGACTATTGACTCTGGACTAATGACTACAGCCACAGCGACGAAGATAGAAGCAATTCTCTATTTGAAGGGTAAGCCCTTGTCGCTCGGTGAAATAGCCGAGTATGCCGCGTGCGATCGCGCTACGGTTGAGGAAGGCATAATTGAACTGATGGACGAATATGCCCGCCGCGATAGCGCTTTAGAAGTCGTAGAGACAGCAAATGGTTATAGTTTGCAATTGCGGTCTGATTTTCACGATTTAGTACAAACTCTCATTCCTGTGGAATTGGGTTTAGGAGCGTTGCGGACTTTAGCCGCGATCGCCCTCAATAGCCCCATACTGCAAACCGACTTAATTAACCTGCGCGGTTCAGGAGTATATCAGCACGTTCCCGAACTAGTGGAACTTGGTTTTGTCAAAAAACGCCGAGACAGCGATTCTCGGTCTTATTCGTTACAAGTAACGCCGAAATTTCATCAGTATTTTCAAATCGAGCAACTGCCTCAAATATTAGCCACAAATCAAAAAGAACAGCAATTAGAGCTAAATTTAGAACTTGAAGCCGAGGCAGTAGCAGAATAATTTGTGTGGTTGTGAGGTATATTTTTGACATGGGCATTGGGCATGGGGCATTGGGCATGGGGCATTGGTTAAATATTTCTTCTTCTCCCCTGTCTCCCTTGTCCTCCTCGTCCTCCTTGTCCCGCTTCCCTCCTGGCTTAATCTCTATTCATGCTCCAGACAGCCTACCCCAAGATAGAGCCAAGGGCTTATACCCGTGGGGAATGCACTACCCTTGTACTATGGTTTAGAGTAGAATCAGCAACTAAGCTACAAAACACTGCCAATGGAGTTTAATCCCGACTTTCTTAATGACAACTCTGAAGAACAAGCCAACCAGCTTCTAAACGACTACTTTGAGGAAAATCCCAATCAGCTGCTGAAATATCTACAGCATCAGTCGCCTGAAGTTTTAGCTCGCGTTGCCCAGTCCGTAAGCCCCGAAATTAAGCAAATTATTTCGCAAAACGTCCAAGGACTTGTGGGAATGCTACCCCCAGAAAATTTCAACGTGCAAATCACAACCGATCGGGAAAATCTAGCTGGGCTTTTAGCATCGGCAATGATGACAGGCTATTTCCTGCGCCAGATGGAACAGAGGATGCAGTTAGATCATTTATCTAATCAATAGATAAGAGTTAGTTGTCAGTTGTCAGTTGTCAGTTGTCAACAATCAACAATTAACAATCAACTACTCAGTTGTATCCTCTGTTCTCTACCTGACTACTTCTTATGAGGATAAGCCCCTGATTGCACTTTGAATCTTTGGCTTTTGCCGTTGCGGTTGACTTCGATTTCGAGAATGTCGCCCACTGAGCTTGACTCTACTAGCCTCTGCACTTGCGCCGAGGTTTTAACTGGCTTGCCGTTAATTTTTTGAATTACATCGCCAGGAAGTAGTCCGGCTTGTTTGGCTGGGGAATCATCCAGAGTACCTTTAATGACAACACCAGCATCTTGCTGAATATTAAGCTGATTTTCTTGATTAATCTGCTGCTTTTTCGTGGGAGTTAAATCAGTCATTTCCACTCCCAAATAAGGATGTTCGACACGCCCTTTGGTAAAAAGTTCATTCGCAATCCTAGCAGCAGTTTCAATAGGGATAGCAAAGCCCAAACCTTGAGCATCAGCCCGAATCGCCGTATTCACACCAATCACCTCGCCTTGGGCGTTGAGCAAAGGCCCGCCAGAGTTCCCGGGGTTGATTGCTGCGTCAGTTTGAATAAAGCTAACTCGCTTTTCGGGAACGCCAACTTGAGCGCTAGTGCGATCGGTAGCGCTGATAATGCCAATTGTCACAGTATTATCTAAACCCAAAGGATTGCCAATTGCGATCGCCCATTGACCGGGAATCAAGTTTTGCGAATTTCCTAATTTGACAATAGGTAATTTACTCGCGGGAATTTTCACTACAGCCACATCTGTCACCGCATCGACACCCAAAACCTTACCCTCAAATGACCGACCATCCTTGAGGGTAACTTGTACTGTGTCTGTATCAGCTACTACGTGAGCATTAGTTAATAACTCGCCGTTAGCACTTAAGATAAATCCTGAACCTGTACCGCGTTCAATTCGCTCTTCCGGCATTGGTTGCTCATCTTCGCCAAAAAATCGCCGCAATAGCGGATTTTTTAAAGCATCAGAAATTGGATTAGCTACTTTACGGGTGGCATTAATTCTTACCACCGCCGGGCCGACTTTTTGCACAGCCGTGGCAATAAAATTCACATTATCGCCTCCAGTTGCGCCTATAGGCCCGGTAACCGGACTAGGTGCTGCTGTTTCTGGAGGTAAAGCTGCTGTGACATTTGTTAATTCCTGAAAAGAGTACCTTTTTGGCAGGAAATAACGGCTGCCTAATAAACCTGCACCACCACCAATTAACAGTAAAGATATATATACGGCCAGCTGCTTTAAGGATAACTTCATAATAATTTCACTCACAGAACAGCAATGCAGTTGCTAATTTCTAAGTTTAGTCAAGTAAATAACAAGTGGATAGATCAACTTCACAGGAAATTAAAGAAAAAGTAGAGAGATATTAAGTAATTTTAATTTCTCTCAATGGCCTGTCAAAAAATTTCCGGGGAACTACTAACTCCTAATCCACTTCTACTCCCCAGTACCTCATTTAAAATCTAATTTAGATTTTAAATATTGACCCTCTGTTTACTGGTAGACATGAATCGTCCCTACCGTCTAATGTTTTTCTGTGGTTTAGTTAGCACTTTGGGGCTAGGATTTATCTTTTCGGGCGGGCAAAGTGCTAAAGCTGGTGTAGAGAGTTGCCCAACTCCCGCCCTATCTCGGTTCCAGCGCCATATAGTTGCTCGTGGCGAAACGCTAGAGACTATAGCCCAACGCTATAACCTCAGTCCGGCAACTATTATCAGTATGAATCCTAATGTGAAAAACGGCACTGTAACTGTTGGTAGCGAACTTCAGATTGCTCCCTACAATGGAATTGTGGTTGAAGTGCCTCAAGGTCAAACTTGGCGACAAGTAGCAGCCAAATACAAAGTGCGCGCTGATGCTATGTTTGAAATTAATGGCTGTCAAAAAAACCCCCGCATTGTTTTTGTTCCTGGGGTAAATGGTGCTTCAACTCGCGTTATCACTGCACCGCCGACATCAAATCAGCCATCTAGCCAAATCAGTGGCTATCCTTTACCAGCCGTGACTACAGTAGCTTTACCTTATGGCTGGCAAGTTAATCCTAATTCCGGTGAAGTCTTTTTTCATAGTGGTGTAGACTTATTTGCAGCTATCGGCACACCAGTAATAGCGATCGCTCCTGGAACCGTCGCCTTTGCCCGCGAACAAGCTAGTTATGGCAAATTAGTCATTATCAATCACGATGGCGGACTTCAAAGTCGCTATGCCCATCTTGATACTATTAAGGTAACTGCTGGTCAACAAGTTAAAAAAGGAGACTTGTTAGGCACCGTCGGGACTACTGGACAACCAGCCGCCAAACAACCTCACCTACATTTTGAAATGCGTTCTAGTTCATCCGTTGGTTGGGTAGCTCAAGATCCCAAAGGTTATTTAAAGAAATAGAACTAATAGCAATTAGCAAAAATCAAGCGATAAAAGCATTATTTTTACTACTGTGTTTAACCTGAACCAGCATACCAGGAGATATAGAACTTAAAAAACCTCTGCATACCTTTGCGCGAACCTTAGCGTAACTTTGCGTTCCAGAAAATTATCTTTTGTGCAGCTTCACAAATAAGCAGTAGACTTCATACCCAATAACTCATGTAATCGCAATGATTAGACCTCTTGCAAAAGTCCTAATTTTCGCGTTCTTCTTTGCGCCTTTGCGCCTTTGCGTGAGCTTTTCAAATGATTAATCAACAACGCCAAAATATTTATGCCAGAAGTCTATTGTCAAATCCAGAATCAAGCAGAGGAAACTTCTGTATACCTCTGCGTTATTAAAATTAAGAATTAATTAATATCAACCAATTCTTAATTCAAAATCAATTGCATCACATCGGTAGATTTGACAACATGCATCCCAGCAGCAGCAAACCTGTTAAAAGCTGCATCAGCTTGTTCCGTATAGTCAACAACCCCCGGAACAACCACAGGCGAAGTACAATCTTCCAACAGATAAACTTTTTTCGCTAAATTTGCATCTATTTGTTGAATTTCTGTTAATAAATCGTCAATTGTCCAAGCAACACAATGACTTTTAGCTTGACCGCCAATAATCACAGCATCAAAGTTTAAAAGTTGCTGAATTAATCGCGTATTCTTTTGTGCTAGAGGATTTTGGGCAAAATCTATTAAAACTTCTGGGCGTAAAACAGAATAGTTCTCAGTTAAAGGATTATCGCCCTTAATTTCAAATTGGGTTTGACTATGACGGGCAATACAATGAAAGAAAATTGCGGCTTCTACCGCAGAAACTAAAGCATGACCAATACCACCTAACATGGAATGATAAGGCCAAACAGTCAGAGGATATTTACCATCTTGACTTAGCTGTTTAACATAGTGATAGGCATGTTTTTCTAATAGTTGATAATCGCCCTGAGTAATACTATTAGCAACTACAGGATTAACTTGCCAAATACCTTTTTCGATATCAGATAAGGTGATATTTGTCGCGGCTGGTATGGGGTGTTCGCCATCTTGATTTATCCAAAAAATAGGATGGAAGATTTGCATCGCTGTGTGGGTATCCAAGGTTGGGGTAATGGTTGTAATTACCCCTAAATGACGATAAATAAATTCACACAAGCGCTGATTATCTTCTACTGCTCCCTTACCCGAATTTCCGCCAACAAATAATTCAAATTCAGGAATACAAAAAGTATTTTGGACATCAATTAAAAGTAAACAAATCCGAGTTTTATCGCTAGAGCTTGGTTGAATATTATATTGTTTTGCCCATGCTTCCGCTTGAGCAGCAATTTCTTGGTAGGGTACGCGCCAGACTGAACCCACTGTATCGGGGTGAAACTGTGGCGGAATTGGGAATTGGCTATTGGTTTGAGTATTCATATTTGAATGGGGATGATAATTATATACTCCTGAATTACCGTAGTAATTAAAGCTGCGCCTTTATCTATTTCATAGACAAAGCTGATGCAAGTTGATTTCCTAAAATAATTGGCTTTGATGATAACATTAATAACTCAGTAACAGAGCGATCGCCAACTCATCACAAAGCTTGGTAAATCCTCTATTTTCCGTCGAGATCAAAGCCCATAAATCTGCTTTATTTCTAACCCTGTCTCTGTTTCTTATTTTTTTACTCCCACATTGACTAAAATCGCCCTAACTGTGGCAATCTGAAAAACAGAGAAATCGAAATTTGATATTTTCGCTACAGCAAATTTACCTAATGCGGTTATGCAAACTCTGCCCACAGTTACAACTGTAAACACCACATCTAGTGAACTCACCTTTGATACAACAATCAAGCGCCGTAAAACTCGTCCGGTAAAGGTGGGAAATGTCACCATTGGCGGTGGCTACCCTGTAGTAGTCCAGTCAATGATTAATGAAGACACCCTAGATATCGATGGATCTGTGGCAGCTATTCGTCGTCTGCACGAGATTGGCTGCGAAATTGTGCGTGTTACTGTGCCTAGTCTGGCTCATGCCAAAGCTTTAGCGGAAATTAAACAAAAACTCCTGCAAACCTATCAAGACGTACCCATCGTTGCTGATGTGCATCACAATGGGATGAAAATTGCTTTAGAAGTTGCTAAACACATCGAAAAAGTACGTATTAATCCCGGTTTGTATGTGTTTGAAAAACCAAATGCCAATAGAAGTGAATACACCAAAGCCGAATTTGATGAAATTGGCGAAAAAATCCGCGAAACCTTAGAGCCGTTAGTTGTCTCCTTAAGAGATCAAGGTAAAGCTATGCGCATCGGGGTAAATCATGGTTCTCTGGCTGAGAGAATGTTATTTACCTACGGCGATACCCCAGAGGGGATGGTGGAATCAGCTTTAGAATTCATTCGCATTTGTGAATCGCTAAATTTCCATAATTTAGTCATTTCCATGAAAGCTTCCCGCGTTCCAGTCATGGTAGCCGCCTATCGTCTCATGGCCAAGCGCATGGATGAATTGGGTATGGAATATCCCCTACATTTAGGTGTCACCGAAGCTGGAGATGGGGAATACGGGCGAATTAAATCTACTGCTGGTATTGCTACCTTACTCGCTGATGGCATTGGTGACACAATCCGCGTCTCATTAACAGAAGCACCAGAAAAAGAAATTCCCGTTTGCTATAGCATTCTCCAAGCCTTGGGATTGCGTAAAACAATGGTGGAATATGTCGCCTGTCCTTCCTGCGGACGCACCTTGTTTAACCTGGAAGAAGTACTACACAAAGTCAGAGAAGCAACTAAGCACTTAACTGGGCTAGATATAGCTGTTATGGGTTGTATTGTAAATGGCCCTGGGGAAATGGCAGATGCAGACTATGGCTATGTAGGTAAAACTCCTGGTTATATTTCTTTATATCGTGGTAGAGAAGAAATTAAAAAAGTCCCAGAAGACAAGGGTGTAGAGGAATTAATTAATCTTATCAAGTCTGATGGACGCTGGGTAGAACCTTAAGATTTTGCCAACGGCGACCATCAGGGTCGCCGGATTGCCAAGTATTTTGCTGTAATAAGAATACATGTTTCTGTGTCACAGTGATACCCTGTGTTACATTGAGCATACTGACTATACAAAATTTTTCCTCTGGCGCAGCTGTCATTATGGTGATTACAAAAAGTAGGCTGGTTTTGGGTGCTACTGCAGTGACGCTCTCAACTATTGCTATTACAAGCCTGGGCATTCACTCGCGAGGTCAGGCTTTAAATAACAGTCCCAAGGAATTGATAGATGAGGTTTGGCAAGTAGTTCAGCGCCAATACGTAGACGCTACTTTTAATCAAGTAGATTGGCAGGCTGTACGCAAGGAGTATTTAAATAAGAATTACAGTAGTAAAAAAGAAGCATATAAGTCCATCCGGGAAATGCTGAAGAAGCTGGACGATCCCTACACCCGGTTTATGGACCCGGAAGAATTCAAAAATATGCAAGTTGATACCTCTGGAGAACTCACAGGTATTGGTATCACAATTAGTCAGGATGAAAAAACCAAACAGCTAGTGGTTATTGCCCCGATTGAGGATACTCCCGCATTTAAAGCCGGGATTTTAGCCAAAGATGAAATTCTCCAAATCGATGGTAAAAGCACCAAGGGGATGGATACTAACCAAGCTGTATCCCTGATTCGTGGCGAAGCAGGAACCAAGGTTAAACTGACTATTCGTCGTAGCGGACAAACTAAAGACTTTGAAATCCAGCGAGCGCGGATTGAAATTCATCCGGTTAAATTCTCTGAAAAACAAACTCCATCAGGTAATGTTGGCTACATTCGCTTGAACCAATTCAGTGCAAATGCTGGCAAGGAAATGCAAAATGCCATCAAAAGTTTAGAAAGCAAACAAGTTGTTGGCTATATTTTGGATTTACGGGGTAATCCTGGTGGGTTATTATTCTCCAGCGTCGAAATTGCCCGGATGTGGCTAGATAAAGGGACTATCGTCTCGACTATTGACCGCCAAGGCGAGCAAGAACGCGAAGTAGCCAATGGACGCGCCTTAACAAATAAGCCGTTGGTCATTTTAGTTGATAAAGGTTCAGCTAGTGCCAGTGAAATTCTCTCTGGTGCTTTGCAAGATAATAAACGCGCTACCTTGGTAGGCACTCAGACATTTGGTAAAGGCTTGGTACAATCAGTCCGTCCGCTTGAAGATGGTTCAGGATTAGCGGTGACAATTGCTAAATATCATACTCCTAGTGGCAAAGATATTAACAAGCATGGTATCGATCCAGATGTCAAGGTAGAGTTGAGCGATGCTCAAAGACAAGAGTTATGGCTCAACGAGCGGGCTAAATTGGCTACACCAGACGATCCACAATTTGCTAAAGCAGTGGAAGTTTTAGGTAAGCAAATTACGGCTCAAAGTACCACGACAACTGGCAAAAATTAAAAATTGTAAATTTTATACTTTATTGGGGTTGGCATTTGCCAGCCCTAATTAATCCTACCCGACGAGCGATCGCTTCTCCTTGGGATGTAAAGGGGCCCCACTGTTCAATAATTTCTGGCTTATTTTCCCCACCATCTAAATTATCTACGATCTCGCAATGGCCAGCAGGACGCTTGACAACATACCAAATTTCTTGCGTTGAATCAGTCATAGGCTTAATTAGTAATAGGGGCTAGGGACTAGGGGCTAGGGGCTAGAAGAGAGAAATTTTTATGTTTGGTTGTGAAATTTTCTCGTGCTTGACTGACTCGAAAGATTTATTTCTTCCTTGTCCTCCTTGTCCCCCTTTTCCCCCTTCCCTTGTCCCCAGCCCTAAACTAGATGTTATTAAAGCACAGTACAAACCCCAGAAGATATAGTTTGCTGTTTTTGGCATGTTGTAAAATAAACAATAGAAGGATTCGGAGGGCCATTAACTGGTCATAAACGCCTATAGAGACTATCTACGGAAATCTCCAAGGTTTAAAGTCCAGCCAGCTGAAGCAACTACAGCGGCTGTACCACCAGCGCATACCGGGCGATCGCATCAGTACGTCCGAGTTTTCCCAGCGACTGGCAGCAATCAGTACAGAAATCAATCAGCCTGTGTGTGCCTACCTCAACCGTCGCGGACAAGTGATTCGTGTAGGGGTAGGCACACCTCGTCAGACGCAAATCCCACCGCTAGAATTGCCCCGTTATGGTGCAGAACGACTTAGCGGTATTCGTTGTATCGCCACTAATCTCAAGTCAGAACCACCCAATGACGGGGCGCTGACAGCGATGGCTTTGCAACGTTTAGATGCCTTGGTAGTACTAAATATTACCGGCACGGGGTTTACCCGTCGAGGTGGCGGCGCTACTGGGTATGTCAAAGAAGCTTATTTAGCGCACCTGACCCCCCAGGAATCTCAGGCGGTGCTGGCCAGTGGGAATGTATCTAAAGTTGGGTCGAGTGAGGTGCGATCGCCAAGCTGGAATGTATCGCCACCACTGAGTTTGGATGAATTAACACAGCAGGATTTTCTCGATTTAGTAGAAAATCTGGAAGCTGAATTTCAGCGAGAATTTGTTGCCCAGCAAGTAGATATCGACCACGATCGCGTGTTAATTGTGGGAGTGATGACAGATGAAAAGAGTCATTTAGAATTCCACGATACCTTGGCGGAATTGGCACGGTTAGTAGATACAGCCGGGGGCGATGTTTTACAGACAGTACAACAAAAGCGATCGCGGATTCATCCTCAAACAGTCGTTGGCGAAGGTAAAGTCCAAGAAGTCGCCTTAACAGCCCAAACTTTAGGCGCAACTCTCGTCGTCTTCGATCGCGATCTCTCACCCGCCCAAGTCCGGAACCTAGAAGCCCAAATTGGCGTTCGGGTAGTCGATCGTACCGAAGTCATATTAGATATATTCGCCCAACGCGCTCAGTCCCGTGCTGGTAAATTACAAGTCGAACTAGCACAGCTAGAATATATGCTGCCTCGCCTAACTGGTAGAGGACAAGCCATGTCCCGATTAGGGGGTGGTATCGGTACTAGAGGCCCTGGTGAAACCAAACTAGAAACTGAACGCCGCGCCATTCAGCGACGGATTTCGCGATTGCAACAAGAAGTCAACCAGTTGCAAGCCCATCGTTCCCGGTTACGCCAACGCCGACAGCACCGAGAAGTCCCCTCAGTAGCTTTGGTTGGTTATACCAACGCTGGTAAATCCACCTTGCTCAATGCCCTCACCAATGCGGAGGTATATACAGCCGACCAGCTATTTGCGACTCTTGACCCTACCACGCGCCGTCTAGTAATTTCCCAAGCCGAGACAGGTGAAACCCAAGAGATTCTACTGACAGATACAGTAGGATTTATACATGAATTACCAGCCTCATTAATGGATGCTTTTCGCGCTACCTTAGAAGAAGTCACAGAAGCAGATGCTTTACTGCATTTAGTCGATTTGTCTCATCCAGCTTGGTTGAGCCATATTCGCTCAGTTAGAGACATTCTCGCCCAAATGCCGGTGACTCCAGGCCCAGCACTAGTGGTTTTTAACAAAATCGACCAAGTCAACAGCGAAACCCTAGCCTTAGCACGAGAAGAGTTTCCTTTAGCAGTATTTATTTCTGCTAGCCAGCGTTTAGGATTGGAAACCCTACGCCATCGCTTAACCCAGCTGATTCAATATGCTGTTGACTCGCGGTAAATACTAAAAATTTAGTAAATTTTGTCTTTTAATTACAATGCTGTAGTTATATTTAACTACGGCATTTGTTATATAAATGTAAATATTTTATCTACAGATATTAATAATTATGACTATAGAAGCCCAAAACTGCCCACCAACAATAGATATAGTAGAAAGTGAAAATATCAATATTTTGCCATCTAAATATCTACAAATAGATAACTTTCTCACTTCAGAAGAACATCGGCAACTACTCGAATATGTTTGGCAACAGGAAGCAAACTTTGTAAATACCAGTACTTCTACCAATGAAGTAAATTATCGTCAATCAAAGGTGCTTTATTATTTCCATGATTTTTCTCAATTAATTTTGCAGAAAATAGAAGCTGTTTTACCTGAAGTAATCGATAAATTGGGTATCCCAGCATTTACGAGCAATTATATTGAAAGCCAACTCACTGCCCATAATGATGGTAATTATTACAAAATTCATAATGATAATGGTAGCCCAGAAACTAGCCTGAGAGAAATTACTTATGTTTATTATTTTCATCAAGAACCTAAAAACTTCTCAGGTGGAGAATTGCTGATTTACGATAGCAAAATTGCCAATAGCTTTTATGTAAATGCCGATTCTTTCAAAAAAATCGAGCCTCGCAATAATAGTATTGTATTCTTCCTCAGCCGCTACATGCACGAAGTACTGCCTGTAGTTTGCCCCTCCAGAGTTTTTGCAGATAGCCGCTTCACTATTAATGGCTGGATTAATCGCTCTGTTGTTTGACTAATTATGAGAGAAAGATAACATTTTAAACCGCCATGTATATTGCATTTTTCTATCAGGATTGCTATAGAAATCGTCAATGATTTATGAAATATTACATGTAGAATTTTTGACTATTAAGCGTTGACAGTCAACAGCCAAAACCGATATTTTTTAACACTGCAATAGGATTGCTATATATAGCAATGCTTTTAGGAGTGACAAATACCTATCTTTCTTTTCTTCCTTGTCCTCCTTGTCCTCCTTGTCTCCCTTGTCTCCCGTATCTCCCTTGTCCTTTTTGTTTGTATATCAAATAGGATGGCTATATATACTGAATTAAGTTTAAGTAGGATTTAGCTTGCCCTAACATTCAGTGCTAGAAAATATAACTAGTTAAAAAGCAATATATTCATATACGAGCAATAATTCAGTTAATTATACCTGTTATTTTACTGTTGGTTTTCTCAAAAAAGTCACTTGGCGATTGTAAACTAACAGAAAGTATTCCATAAAATCCGATAGTTTTAAATGCCTAAATTAAAAATTTCATGAATCTGTCTAAAACTCTAGACTATCTGCCACGATCTGTGGCAATTTATATTCATCACTAACTTAGCAGTAGCTTTCACTGAAACTATCAGTGTTGACAGTACCCAACAATTACAAAACTCTGTGATAAAAGTTTGTCAAGTCTTGGCTGAATTCCGGTGAGAAAATCATATCTTTTGAGATTACAGGCAAAACGTAACAGGTTGATGGATGACAACCACAAACATATTATGAGCATTCAACGCATATCCACTTTAATTTTGATATTTTTTGGCAGCAGTGTACTGCTTGCCCCATCTGCTCAAGCAGCAACTTTCAGAACAAATGTTAGTCAATCTAAAGACCCTCAAGCAGATATTTGGTTACAATCTATTACTCAAAAAGATAAGCAAGGAAAAGACCAGACATTTTCTAATTTTTCCTTTGTTACTAGGGTTAATATTCTGCAAAATGATAAACACACCACTCTTAATACTGGTGCAGCCAGTACAGATAGAGGTGATAAAGCTTCTGAACCCAAAGGTCTAAAAGTCGCGGAAAATCCAGATGCTGAGGGAATTGCTGCTTACTTGGGTAACAATAACCTCAACAATATTATTGATACTGAAGACCAAGGGGCTTTTAAAATGAACCTCTGGTTCGATACTACTATTAGCCAAGATAGTTCTGGTTTAGACAACCTCTTCTTTTGGGAACGGGGTATGAACAGTGATTTGGATATTCAAGCTATTGGTGAAAATGGCAATTTACTTGGGAATATTCTGAAACTGACAAGAAAGGTCGATCAGCAAGACGCAGGTTACAAGATTGACACGACTGAAATTGGTGGTGCTCAAAACGTTGGTTCTTGGGGGGTAAGCCTCAAGCAACTAGGATTAAACGATGAACAAGCTATCAAAGGCATTAAAGGCATTCAAGTAAGTGCTAAAACAACTTACAACGGCCCTGATTTCAAAGTTATCGCTAGAAGTGTACCTGAACCTAGTACAACTGCAGCCCTGGCGGTAGTAGCAATGAGTGCGCTCAAAGTCTTGAACAAGAAGCGCCTAGCAAAAGTTTAAATTATACTCTGTGAGTAAGAAAAAGACGCTGCCAAAATTAAAGCCTGGATAAAGCCCAGCTTATCCATTTTTTGCTGGGCTTTAACAAGCAAATGGTAATTTAAAGTTTAAATTCTACCTATAACCATTTAGTAGAACATAACTTTAGTCGTAAAAGTTACGACTAAAAAACTATATTGAGCATAGTGGTTAATACTGAAATAGAATTAATATCGCCGAGTAATCACCGTATAGTTGCTGAGGCTATAACTATTTAAAGTGGAATAATATCGATTTATTAAGAAAACCTGGTGCAAACATACAATTAGTCAAGAGTCTATAGCTAAAAATCTATCGACTATTGACTAAACTTTATTTGTATAGGAATAAAATTATTGTGACTTTTAACGTAACTCAAGGGCAGTATATAGTAGCAAAGTTCTAAAATTAAGAATATTAAAACCAATGGAGGAAGTTATGGCAGCAAAAGTAGAAATTTATACCTGGAGGACTTGCCCATTTTGTATCCGCGCTAAAAATTTGCTAAATAAAAAGGGTGTTGAATTTACTGAATACAGCATCGATGGTGATGAGGCAGCAAGGGATAAAATGGCTGAAAGAGCAAATGGAAGACGCTCTTTGCCTCAAATTTTCATTAATGACTATCATGTTGGTGGTTGTGATGATATTCATGCTTTAGATGGTCAAGGCAAGCTTGATGAGTTGCTTACCTCTGCCACTAGCGTATAGATCAATGATTTATGAAATTTACGCTTTATTTACCACATCAGCAAGTGTAAATCAGTCTGAACATCAAGGGATAATGTAACTTGAATAACTTTAAATTTCCCGGTGCTTGAGGCAAAAAGCGTGAAACTAGCTTTTATCATCGATCCCATCCATCAGCTCGATCCATGTCACGATACTAGTGTCGCCTTAATGGAAGCAGCGCAAATACTCGGACATGAAGTGTGGATAACGCAGGCTAATCTGTTGACTGTAGTAGAAGGAAAAGCCTGGGCTATTTTACAGCGCGTAGAAATTACTCCAGTTCAACTGGTGGAAGGACGCTATTTTGCAGCAAATCCTTGGTACAAGTTGAGCAATGCAGAAAGCTTGTTGACTTGTTTAGAAACAATGGATGCTGTTTTTATGCGGACAGATCCACCAGTGAATGATGCTTATCTCTATGCAACTTACATTTTGGATTACATCGACCAAAACAAAACCTTAGTCATTAACAGTCCCAAAGGTATCCGAGGCGCGAATGAAAAAATGTACGCCCTCCAGTTTACCGATGTAATTCCTGAAACAATAGTGAGTGCTGATAAGCTGGTTATCCGCAATTTCTTAGAAGCAAAAGGTGCAGCAGTGCTAAAGCCACTAGGGAATAAAGCTGGGGAAGGGATTTTATTTTTACAACCAAGCGATCGCAATTTTAACTCTATTATCGAACTCAGCACTTCTCAAGGTCGAGTACCAGTGATGGTACAAACCTACCTATCACAAGCAAAAGAGGGAGACAAGAGAATCATTCTCCTCAATGGCGAACCCATTGGCGCTCTCAATCGCCTGTCTAGCGGTAGTGACTTTCGCAATAATATGGCTACTGGTGGTACAGTGGCAAAAACGGAAATTACCGCCAGAGAGCAAGAAATTTGTAGACAATTAGCCGACAAATTACGCCAAGACGGCTTAATTTTTGTGGGTATTGATGTGATTGGCGGTTACCTAACTGAAGTGAATGTTACTAGCCCAACTGGAGTTAGGGAAATCGACAGACTAGATGGTACTAACCTTGCTAGTCAAGTTATTAAATGGGTAGAGCAAACGCTACAAAATAACGCCAAGAAATAACTAATGACAACTGAACTATCAATAAAAATAATTTAGTTTCTGGAGTTTTTTAGTTTCTTATACTTTAGGGGAAGCCTATGCCTATGTAATTTCCCGATCGCACAGCGCAAATACATACAAGTGAGAGCAGTTGTAATGGGGCTAGTCTTCCCGAATTTTCGGCAAATAATTTCTATTTTCGCTATTTTATCCCATACAAAATTGAGGACATCTGAGCTAGCAGACTCATGCCCAATTTCATCAGGTTTGGGGTTAGGGTTGAGGATTTTCGTCACTAATTAGCAATCTTAGTGATGGAACCGAAATAATTTACTCTTGATGGGAATCAACTCCATACCTAACACTTTCTATACTGTCTTTAGTTCGACCTGAGAATTAATTTGGCGATCGCTTAATTTTTCGGTTGGTTGCGTCGCCGTTGGAGAAAATCAGGAATATCTAAGACAGGTTTTTCTTTGGGTTCGGGAATAGGAGAAGGTGGGCTAACAGTTGGCGGCTGTTGTGATGCCGGTCTTCTGGGTGGCGGTGTGGTGACTCTGTTGTTAGCAACTGTTTGTTGTGGTGCTGCTTGTGGCTCACCTGTAAACCCAGTTGCAATTACAGTAATCCGGACTTCTCCTTGGAGTCTGTCATCAATCACCGCACCAAAAATAATATTGGCGTTGGGATCGACTACTTCATAAATTGTTTCCGCCGCAGCGTTGACTTCATGCAAGGTGAGATCGCTACCACCAGTGATATTAAATACAACTCCTCTAGCTCCTTCAATCGAACATTCGAGTAATGGTGAAGAAATAGCCGCGATCGCCGCTTCTCTAGCTCTTGATTTTCCAGAACTTACACCAATTCCCATTAATGCCGATCCTGCATCAGCCATGACAGCTCGCACATCCGCAAAGTCAACGTTAACTAAGCCAGGGATCGTGATGATATCGGAAATACCTTGTACCCCTTGACGCAGAACATCATCTGCATAGCGAAAAGCTTCTTGTACTGGTGTTTGTTCGGGGATCACTTCCAACAGCTTATTGTTAGGGATGATAATTAGCGTATCTACCCTACTTTTCAGACCTTCAATTCCTTGTTCTGCTTGACTGGTACGGCGTCGTCCCTCAAACACAAATGGACGTGTCACCACACCAACTGTCAGTGCGCCCATTTCTTTGGCTACTTCTGCAACTATCGGTGCTGCACCAGTTCCCGTACCACCGCCCATACCAGCAGTGATGAATACTAAGTCAGCGCCTTCTAAAGCTGTAGCAATTTCGTCTCTCGACTCCTCTGCTGCTTTCTGTCCAATAGCCGGATTACCGCCTGCACCTAAACCGCGAGTCAGTTTCTGCCCGATTTGTAACCGACTAGGAGCACCAGCTAAGGTAAGAGCTTGGGCATCTGTGTTAATTGACCAAAACTCCACGCCACTGACATCAGACTCAATCATGCGGTTAACAGCATTACCACCACCACCACCTACACCAATCACTTTGATGTTGGCAACTCTACCAGGAACAATCTCTCCAATGCGGTTACTTTCAGAGGTCATCTTTTTACCGTCATGATTTTGTCCAAAGTTCAGCCCTGAGTGATTAAAAGGATTGGTCGAGTTAACAGCCAGTGAGAACCCTGACTGTCCCACTGATTGGGAGTTTTTATAGGTAAGCCCTTGGTTATTATCAAGTGTCATTGGATTTGTGAAAGGTAGATAAACGACTTTTTCAGGTGTTACTCACCTAAGAGTCAACTATAGTTTGACACTGCCATAAATCATGACAGTGTTCTTTATTGTTCTCACTACTTCCAACCCTAACAGGATGAAGAGTGCGAAATTTCGCTACGGCATCAGCCAAGAACGCAGCCGATCGCACAACTAGTTCTAGAGAAGTATACCTATATTTACTTAAAAATGATCTGTATAACTTCAGTCTATGATTAATATTTTCAGTCTTAGGTTGGTAATTTAGCTTGATTTGAATTTGCTGTTGCCAATGGTTTTCTCCCGCGATTACTAATAAATTAGAACGGTTACTAATTTTACAACTTACAGTATTGATTTTTTTTCTGGCGATCGCCACTCTCAAAAAGTTAATTTTGTATATTTTATAATCTCCTTTCAAAGAAAAATACTGGTTAAAGAAATTATTACCAATATTAAATTTGACTAACTCACAAATACGCCAGTGTTTAAATATACATATAACTACAGTACAAGTGAATCTACACCCAAAATTACACTCAGACCGTACAACTTGTAAAGACAGGTTGTCAGGCTTTGTGTCTGATTGAGAAATATTTTTAATAGGTTTCACCATTAGAGATGATTGCACCTGATTACACAAAATTTGTCCTCTACTTGTTAATGTTTAGGTTGCTGGTCAATTGATAGCAAACCTTGATTGATTAGCTGTTGAGTTTGTTAACTCACGTTGGTTGGAGAAATATTCTACCTTATAGAAATCGTTACTGGTGTGGCTGGCACAGATATCGCCAAATAGCTATCTAACTTAGATAGTTTAGGGTGAGGATAAAATGTCCCCAGTTTTCACCAACCAAAGCTGACGACACATCGGGTAAATTGTCACGAGAAAATCTCACAACAAAATACGAAAATCGCTCTTAAGAGTCAACAGTCAACAGTCAACCGTCAACCGTCAACGCTATTTTCAAGTTAGCCATTCACAAGAAAATCTCTCTTTCCCATGCCCCATGCCCATTTTCAAGCTAGTCTGGCGAAAACTTTCTACCCTATGGCTAAATGTTAAAGTAAAAATAGAGATGCTTTTACTGACTAGGGCAGGTTTTGTAAATTCCCCTCTCATGTTATTGGGTAGTTAAAGCTGATTGCCTGATTGGGCACTGAAATCTAAAAAAATAATAAATATATTTAGCGGCATATAATTATTCAGTTAATCACAGCTTTGTGTACATTAAAACCCGCAACATCTGTTTAGGGAGTTCGGATATTTACTTTTAATTTTTTTTGGTTCAATTGTACTAAAGGATTTTCGGGGTTTTTGATATCAATGTATTCTATTTGGCTAGAATTCAACTTGCTAGGTAAATAGCGCATTTGAGCTAGCATTTTAATTTGTTCGGCTAAATGGGAGCTAGGCGGGCCTAGATGTACATTCCCTAGTTCTGTTTTCAAAATTAAATTTGTGGGATTTTGACAATCAATTTCTGTAACTTTGACGGAACTTTGACTCACCGATAGATAAAGTTGGCTCCAGTAAGGTAGATATTGTTCTGGTTTGCCAATGACTTTGAGACTAGGTAATGTACCAGTAGAATTCAACGCTCTGTATTTATCTAAAGGTATCCAAACTCCGCTAGCATCTATTAAACCTACAGATTCTTGTTTGTTACTATTTTCAGTATTTGTACTGTGAGTAGCTTGAGTAAACGCTACAGGTACTCGTTCCTGGATTTCAATAATTAATCCTGGGGGGAACAGACGGCGCGTCACAATTGCTTGTGCAATGGTGGGTTGTTGCTTCAATGATTCTGCGAGCGCAGCTGGTTGAATCCGCCATAAAGACTGAGGATAGGAAATAGGGAGTAGCGATCGCATTGTCTCCTCTGACAGTGATTGATTCGCTGATTTGACAGCAATTTGATTAGGCGAATTGAGTACCCACATTGGTTGAATTGCTATCCAAAGCAAACATCCTGCCAGACTACTAATAGCAAAGGTTCGCCAAATAGTCTGAATAATTCTCATCTGCTGCTGTCGCCGTAATTTTTGACGACGTTGGGCTAAATCCATACGGGACACTGATACTAAGCCAGCCATTAAAACCTCAATTGTGGGTGAGCGTCAAAATTATTGATACCCAAGGGAGGGTCAATTAATTTTAGTAAACTCTGTTGGCATGTTGTAGCCTTGATTCTCAAGACTTTTTTCACGTTTGAGTAACAATTTACCGCAACTACATTAGGATTGTGGCACGAGGAAAAGCGAATCGAAAAGTTAGCGCTGCTAATTTTAATTCTCATGTAACCTTTTGACTGTAGGGTCACAGCCATTATCTGCTAAAAAATCTACAGTAGCCGTCTGAGAATATTTAATTTATCTGTATATATAAATTCAACTTAATTAAGTATTAATGCTTATGGTTTCTGAGGGCGATCGCTACTTTTTTTCAGTTCTCAACTCTTTGTCAAGAGCTTAGTTTTCAACTTTCATCTATATACAGCAGATTGCCAGTTGGTGAGGTAGAAACGATCGTTGATTGTAGGGGCACTGGCACTGCCATGCCCCGAAGCGCGTACCTCATTTACCTAAAATATGCTGTACTTGACAGAGTCGATTTTGTCCTCATATTGTCAAAAGTCCACAGTCAAAGGCTAACTTGGACTTGAGACTACACCCAACAGATTGCATCTTGCACCAAAGTATTTATACAGAGTTAATAATTTTTCAATAAACATTAAATTTTAGCAATAAAACGAAAAAACAAGTTTATTAACCTGTGTAAGCAAGCTTAATTTGTATCATTCACTCTTTTAGGGTGTAGGTGCAAGATATCAAACAGCCTTAACATCAATAGATGATAGGCGCGTCAAAGCTTATCGATCGCAAAATACTACTAGGTAGCCGTTAGAACATATAGACATCTGAGTTTTTTTTGCGGATAATTACAAATTATTAATTTAAATATAAATATTTTTGGCGCTTATCTTGACAAAAAAACCTAAAAATGATATGTATAGCAATCTGCGAGTAAATAGTAACTTTTTTTACATATAAACTTATCTATTGCGCCTTTTGCCTAATCAACTATAGACCAGAGATTGTCAAAAGCTCAATAGCAGCTGTACAAATGACAGATACACATAACGTATAAGGAAGAACTAGCTTGAAGCAATCTACCGATATTTGTTCGTAGCGATGTCTTCAACAACTTTTTCGGAGAAAACCTTTTGAGATCTGTCTTCCACCAGACAAAAATTGTCTATGCATTACTTACGTATCTCTATATTAGATAGAGATTTTTCGATAGCAAAAGATACAAAATAAAACCAGATCTAAATCTACATCTGCATCTACATGAGAACGACCCTAAATTTGTCACGGTTTTATAAAGCATGTAACCCTAGCTACACACTCAATATGAGTGATGTACTGGATAAGCAGTACTATATAGATTTTTCTGATGTACGTGGTTGCAAAATAGTTGAAGAACTACAACGTACTATCACCCGGATTTCGCCTGATGAGCCAACCTGTCAGTTATTTACAGGTCATATTGGTTGTGGGAAATCCACAGAGTTACAGCGTCTCAAAGCAGAGCTGGAAATAGCAGGATTTCATGTAGTTTATTTTGAATCCAGTCAAGACCTAGATATGGCGGATATTGATGTCAGCGACATATTGTTGAGTGTCGCTCGTCAAGTCAGTGTCAGTTTAGAAAAAATTGGTATCAAACTCAAACCGGGTTACTTTACCAACTTATTCAAAGAAATCGGAGATTTTTTACAAACTCCGATAGAATTATCTGGACAAGCAGAATTATCTCTAGGTATTGCCAAAATTACTGCTAAAACTAAAGATAGCGCCCAGATGCGCAATCAATTAAGGCAATATCTAGAGCCACGCACTAACAGTATTTTGCAAGCAATTAACGAGGAGATATTAGAAAAATCTGTTGAACAGCTCAAACAACGCGGTCAAAAAGGCTTAGTAGTCATCGTTGATAACCTAGATCGGGTAGATATGCGCCCTGTAGCTTCTGGACGCACCCAACCAGAGTATCTGTTTATTGACCGAGGAGAGCAGTTACGTAGACTCAAATGCCATTTAGTCTATACCATTCCCCTAGCCTTAATTTTTTCTAACGAGTACGAAACTCTCAAAAATCGCTTAGGTGGAGGAATCGCGCCAAAAGTTTTACCAATGGTACTGGTGCGCCAAAGAAATGGTGAAGACTCAGAGCCAGGAATGTCACTTTTGCGCCAACTGGTTTTAGCCAGAGCTTTTCCAGAAGTTCCTTGGGATGAAAGATCTGAATTAATTACAGATTTATTCGATGACCGAGATACCCTATGTCGGATATGTCGTGTCAGTGGCGGTCACATTCGTAACTTATTAGGTCTGCTGTACAGTTGCTTACAAAGACAAGATCCGCCTTTTTCCCGAGAATGCTTAGAAGCAGTCATCAAAGACTATCGAGATGACCTGTTGTTAGCTATTGATGAATATCAGTGGAAATTACTATTTGAAGTAGTACAGCAGCAAAGCGTTAAAGGCGAGTCCGACTACCAGAGCTTACTACGCAGTATGTATCTTTTTGAATACCGAGATCCTCAAGGACGTTGGTTTGGTATTAGTCCCGCATTAGCAGAAACAGAAAAAGTTCTGACTTGGCAGCAAAATACATAAGCAATGCAAATCAATAATTAAAAAATATTGTGGAAAATTTGCGCCAAAGGCAAACCATTCTGACTTCCGGCTTTATCTACAATCGCCTCCAGAGCAGCTATCAATCTCTAGGGTAGATAAGCAGCAAAATGGTAACCAATGCTTATTAGTCATCACTAGTGGCTTGATTGACGCCACCCTGAACTAGCTACTCGTTGTAATTGTTCCCCAAATCCAAAACCTAGCATTGCTAAGTATTTCGGCTGCTTAATGTGTAATTTTTTCTTCTTTTATCGCCCTGGTTTTATTTATGACAAAGTGGCAATTCACAGCAGCTATCGTTAATGATAATCAACATGCTCTACAAAGGATGGTTCGGGCAATCAAGCTCTCTAAAGGCCAATTTGCTTTGATTTTAGTCCGATGTAATTATGGGCAATTACGCGAGCAAATGTTGGGCAATCTTCGCTTACTAACTAAAGATATTTATATTCGAGAAATATTTCTGCCACCATCAACGAATGCTTTACATACACAAATCATCAAAGAACTATTTTTAGATCATCCTGTAGTGGCAAAAGACACTTTACCATCAGCTGTGATGGTTTTTGGGCTAGAGTCAATTCTTGCTCTAGATAATTTTTTGGCTGGTGTTAATCAAGCCAGAGATATTTATGCTGCTACTTTTCGATTTCCACTAATATTTTGGCTACAAGATGACATCGCATCAATGCTATCAAGATTAGCTCCTGATTTTAAAAGTTGGGCAGCTACGACAATTAAATTTGAATTAGCTAAAGAATATTTAATTGCTTTAATCCGCCAAGAAACTGAATCTTTATTTGCGAAAGTTTTAGAGTCTGGTGCTGATAAATTTTTATCAAATGATGCTCTTGATTTAGCTCCCAAATCCCAAAATCGCCGAGAAATCGAGTCAGCCAGAAATGATTTACTGCGTCTATATGGAGTCAAATTAGAGCCAGAATTAGAAGCAAGTTTAGAGTTTGTTCTGGGGCGTGATGAATACGCCAACGATCAAGTCGATAGTGCTTTATTTCATTATCAAAGAAGCTTAGAATTGTGGCAACAGGTAGGTTCTGAAGAAAGTGGATTTGGAGATTTACAAGAGAATTTGGAAGTATATTCTCCCCATCCGCCAAAATTAGCTTCGCCACCACTTCTGCGACAAGCTGTGGTAGTTTTCCATCTTGGTTTGTGTTATCGGCGCATGGCAGACTTGTACCAAGGTGCTGATAGTAAATACTGGCAAGATGCGCTGTTTTGGTTTAGAAAATGCTTAGATATATTAGAAGAAGCACAAAGACAAGATTTAGTAGCTAAATTTATCTTACCTGCGTGCGAAATGCTGCAACGCTTACAAGAGTGGGAAGAATTAGAAGAATTAGCGCAAAAATCTTTAAAGCTACATGAAAATTATGGTAATCAAGCCCAAGTTGCCCAAGATTACGGATTTTTAGCAGATGTAGCCGCTTCCCAATCAAATTGGGTACTAGCCCATGAATTAGTTAACACAGCACTTTCAATTGCAGAACAAACCACAGAAGTTACCCGTCGCCAGGAAAGTTGGTATCTGTTAATGCTAGCCAGGACACAGAGGCATCTTGGGGAGTGGGAAGAAGCAATTAATAATTTAGAATGGGCTAAGGTAGTCTGTGAACTCCAGTATGAGCCATCGCTGTATTTAGAAATTTTAGAAGAATTGCGATCGCTCTACTTTTTTGAACGTCATGACTACACAGAAGCTTTTAGCCTCAAACAAGAAAAAATTCAAATAGAGCATCAGTACGGTTTTCGCGCCTTTATTGGGGCGAGTCAATTACAGCCACAACGCTATCGAATTAATCCAGTACTGGAACCGCAAAAAATACCCTTCATTCCTGAGGAAGTAGCCCAGGAAATTGCTGCATCTGGACGCCAACAAGATATTAGCCGATTAATTGAACGCATTACTCGTGCTGACTATAAACTGACAGTGATTCACGGGCCTTCTGGTGTCGGTAAAAGCTCAATTCTCAAAGCAGGTTTAGTCCCAGCTTTAAAAGGAAAAGTCATCGGCGAACGCATTCCTTTACCGATTGTATTATCTGTGTACACAGATTGGGTAACAGCATTGGGGCGCAGTGTCAATCAAGTACTGGCGGACACAGATATCTCGGCTGCACCAGAAATTACCCCAACTATTCTCATTGAAAAACTCCGATTAGCATCGGAACGCAATCATACAATTATTATTATTCTTGACCAATTTGAAGAATTTTTCTTTGTCAGTACATCTCCAGAAAAGAAAATTCAATTTTATAAGTTTTTTAGCGAATGTTTAAATATTGCCTTTGTTAAAATTATTTTAGCTATTCGAGAAGATTATTTACATTATTTATTAGAATTTGAACGATTAAGTAAAGAAAATAGCGATGGCTTATATGATTTGGGCGTAATCAATAAAAACATTTTAGATAAAGATATTCGCTATTTTCTAGGTAAATTTAACAGCAATGATGCTATTAATATTATCAAAAGTTTAACCCAACGTTCCCATTATGAAATTACAGATGAATTAATTAATCAATTAGTGCATGATTTAGCTGAAGAAGTAGATGAAGTCCATCCGATTGAGCTACAAATAGTCGGTGCCCAACTACAAACAGAAAATATTACTACCCTCGCCCAATACAAACTCTGTGGCGGCTCGACCAAACTAGTAGAACGCTGGCTAGAGGAAGTTATCAAAGATTGCGGTCAGGAAAATGAAGAGAAAAGTTGGAAATTATTATTTGAATTAACCGATGAAAAAGGTACAAGACCCCTCAAAACCAAAGCTGATTTGTCAGTTGCTCTCGGCAATAATTTGGCAACCATGTCTGATTTTGACGCGGCTTGGGAATTTATCTTAGAGATTTTGGTAGGTTCAGGGTTAATTTTACGCGAGCCAGAAGAATTAGGCGATCGCTATCAACTCGTTCACGATTACTTAGTGGAACCAATTCGCCAAAAAAATAACTATGGCATGGTCGCTGAACTAGAAAAAGTCAGAATTGAAAAAGACCGAGCCGAAGTAGCCCAGAAACTATCTCAAGAACAACTCAATTTAGTTTTACAAAAGCGATTGCGAGAAGCCCAGATCGCAGGCGGGGCGTTGGCAATCATGGCAGGGTCAATAGCCCTATTATGGTGGCAAGCCGACTTACAAAGAAGAGCGGCAATTCTGCAAAGCTTAAGGGCAGAACGTAGTGAAACTAACTTTAAAATCAGTGCTATCACAGCTGCCAGCGAAGCGCTATTTGCCTCTAATAAAGAATTTGATGCCTTGTTAGAAAGTTTACGGGCTTGGAACAGGCTAAAACTTTCAGAAGGAGTGCAAGCAGAAACAAAAATGCGGGTAGTGACAGCCTTGCAACAAGCTGTTTATGGTGTGAAAGAGCAAAATCGCCTAGAAGGACATAGTGATATTGTCTGGGGTGTTGCTTTTAGCCCTGATGGTAAATTGTTAGCCTCAGGTAGCACGGATAAAACAGTCCGAATTTGGCTGCCTAATGGAACTTTACGACAAACTCTCAATGGTCATAATGATGCTGTCACTAGTGTCAGTTTCAGCCCTGATGGACGCTTCCTGGCTTCTGCCAGTCTCGATAAAAATGTACTCATCTGGCGGAAAAATCCGACTACAGGGGAATTTGATCCACAGCCATACAAAACCTTGGAAGGTCATGGCGATTGGATTTATAGCGTCAGTTTTAGCCCTGATGGTGAGTTATTAGCGACTGCTAGCAAAGACTCAACGATTAAACTCTGGAGTAAAGATGGAAATTTAATCAAAGTCCTCAGAGGACATCGGGGATGGGTTAACTGGGTCACCTTTAGCCCTGATGGACAATTTATTGCCTCAGCTAGTGAAGACAAAACCGTGAAAATTTGGCGAAGAGATGGTAGCTTAGTCACTACTTTGCAAGGACATAAAAAAGGTGTTATGGCTGTCGCCTTTAGCCCTAATGGTCAAATCATAGCTTCTGGGGGTAGAGATAAAATCATCAAGCTTTGGCGCAGAGAACCCAATAACAGTAAAGACGGCTTTTATTTTCGTCCCAGTAAAACTTTACAGCAGAATAGCAAGACAATTTGGAGCCTAACCTTTAGTTCTGATGGTCAAAAGTTAGCCTCTGGCAGTGATGATAACACCATTAATCTTTGGAGTATCAAGGGTAATTTATTAGATACCCTAAAAGGACATAGTGACGCCGTCTCCAGTGTTGCCTTTAGCCCAGATAACAAACTTCTGGCCTCAGCTAGTTATGATAAAAGCGTGAAATTGTGGCGTTTAGACGCCCCCACAATACCCATACTTAAAAGTCATCAAGGTAGAGTTTTAAGTGTCGCTTGGAGTCCTGACGGTCAAATGTTAGCCTCTGGTAGTAGGGATAAGACAATCAAACTCTGGGAACGAAATCCCAAAAGCAATGAAGCCAAAGTCCATCTTTACAAAACTTTGCAGGGACACTTAGATAAAGTTCCCAGTGTCACTTTTGATCCCAAAGGTGAAATTTTAGCCTCAGCTAGCCACGACAAAACCGTCAAACTCTGGCGGCGCGATGGTACTTTATTAAAAACACTCTCAGGACATAGGGATAGCGTTCTGAGCGTCAATTTTAGCCCGGATGGCGAGCTATTAGCTTCAGCTAGTAAGGATAAAACAATCAAACTTTGGAGCCGTGATGGTCGGTTATTGACAACTCTAGTAGGGCACAATGGATGGGTAAATAGCGTTAATTTTAGTCCAGACGGTCAAATTTTAGCTTCTGCTAGCGACGATAAAACGATCAAACTGTGGCGGCGTGATGGAACTTTACTTACCACTTTCTCGCCTCAAGAGAGTTGGGTGTTAGGTGTCAGCTTTAGTCCTGATGGGCAAACATTAGCTTCAGCTAGTTGGGATAACACAGTCAAGTTATGGCGGCAGGATGGTACCTTATTAAAAACCTTGTTAAAAGGCTATAGCGATAGCGTGAGCGCTGTAACTTTCAGCCCTAACGGTGAATTCCTCGCGGCTGCGAGTTGGGATCGTACAGTCAAACTCTGGAGCCGCGAGGGAAAATTGATTAAAACCTTGACTGGGCATCAGGGTGCAGTCTTAAGCGTCAGTTTTAGCCCTGATGGTCAAACATTAGCTTCAGCTAGCGACGACAACACAATTATTCTGTGGAATTTGAATATTGATGACTTACTGCAGCGTGGTTGTAACTGGGTGGATGATTACCTCAAGCACAACCGCAATGTCGATCAGCGCGATCGCACTCTTTGCGAGGGTATCATCCCCAACCCCTAGTAAGGCTGCCGAGAAATGTCAACAGTCAACAGTCAACAGTCAACAGTCAACTTTTCCTCTGTGCTATCCTCTGGTTGCAAGTTGGCTAAAAAAGCTTGTAGCTTCATCCGCTCAATATAAGGCCAGCCACCCTCAGCCTCAATATCTTTGAGTAACGAGTAAAGTTGCCGACGATTTTCAGGTAAAGTTTCTTGAAAAGCGCCATCGCGGATTTCTCGGTGCAACTGCTCTAACTGCCGCAGCAGCGCCAAAATAGCTATCGAATTACCTTGACAACTTTCTACTGCATCATAAACCGTAGTTGTAATCGTTTCTAATTTAGAAGCCAATTTCTCTGTATCTAAGCTTCTGTGGTTGTTCATTCCTGCTTTTCCTAAAAATCAAGTCTACTCAAATTTACCGGAGATTTTTGGCTTTTACGGACGAGGGGCGATGTCATACCATTTCCCTTTGGGTGGTTGCTTTTTGCTCCTTAGTGGTTTCTACAAGGGCAGAGTATGACTAGATTAACCTGTGGATGCAACAGAATTGCGATCGCTTCTTAATCAAAGCTGTGAGCTTTCCTCCAGCCCCAACATCAACTAAAGGCGATCGCAATCTTCTTAGTTAATACCAGATTGCTTTGATTTTGAGTTTCAAAAAATCGTATGATCTGGCTGATTTCCCTATTTAAACCAAGGGCTGTATGTAGTGGCGACACATACATCATACATAATGTCTAAAGCGATGCCACTTTTGCCATACGCTATAGAAAAGTACCAAGGGAATTTTCCCCTTTTCTTTTCCTGAAAGCTCAGGGCTAATACCGCTCTGTGTCTGGCCATACTTAACCTATGTGCCTAGACTCTACTCAATGCTGACTATCTCAAACCGATGCTGTGTACTGGCCAAACTAGGATTTCTATCCTAGACCCAAAAGCCACAGGTTGACATAGGTTTAACCAAGATTCAGTTTGAGTGGTAGCAACCCTAGCTAACAGTCACCCCTTTGGGAAACATTTAAAGGCGATTAGCCTGATAAACCCCGCCATTAGGGCTGTTTCTCATCAGAGAACAAAACTTTAGTGCAGTTTTACAACGTTAGATATTAATTTTTGAAATTGAGGTTGACTATGAGGTATCGCGCTTTAATTGTTGCATTTTTGGCCTTGTGCTTGGGGCTAATCACAGCTTGTAGCGATGGTTCATCTGGTAGCAGCAGTAAAGATGTACTTACCTACGAACAAATTCGCGGCACTGGTTTGGCTAACAAATGCCCTCAACTAGCAGAAACAAGCCGTGGTTCCATCCCCTTAGATTCTAGCCAGTCCTACTCCATCAAAGAACTTTGCTTGGAACCTACTAATTTCTTCGTTAAAGAAGAACCCGCTAACAAACGCCAAGAAGCAGAATTTGTTGCTGGTAAGTTGTTAACCAGATATACCTCCACTATCGATCAGGTACAAGGCGATCTGAAATTTAACACAGATAAGAGCTTGACATTTGTAGAAAAAGATGGTTTAGATTTCCAAGCTATTACTGTCCAACTCCCTGGTGGTGAGCGAGTTCCTTTCTTATTCACCATCAAAAACTTAGTTGCACAAACACAGCCTGGTTTGAATAGTGTTAATACCTCCACAGATTTTGAAGGCTCTTTCAAAGTACCTTCCTATCGTGGTGCTGCTTTCTTAGATCCCAAAGGTCGTGGTGTTGTTACTGGCTATGATAATGCCGTAGCTCTACCTGCTCAAGCAGATGATGAAGACCTTACCCGCACTAACGTTAAGCGTGCTGAAATTCTTAGTGGCAAAATTTCCCTACAAGTAGCAAAAGTAGATAGCTCTAGTGGTGAAATTGCAGGTACTTTCGAGAGCGAACAGCCCTCTGATACAGATTTAGGTGCTGGTGAACCCAAAGAAGTCAAGATTCGTGGTTTGTTCTACGCTCGCGTTGAACCCCAAGGCTAATTTATCTTGAGTACCGCAACTGACGGGCACTCACATCAGCATAATAATTCTGTAAGCATTAGGCTTGAATGCAAAAATTAACTCACATACACCTTTTATTGCTAGGTGTATGTGTTTTTTTGTGGATAAGATAAAGCGCGATCGCTAATTTATTGCGCTTCTCTACGAGACGCTACGCGAACGCGTTTCAAAAGTCAGTTGTTAGTTGTTATACCACTCCTCATGCTAATACTTAATTACGTAATTAAGATTTTAGTAGGGGCGGCGTTTCCCCTCCCTTGTGTGGGGTTCAATGTTACGTTTAAGATTGCAGTTTGGTATTAGTTATTGAAAGGATATGGTCTAATACCTGCGTATAGCAAGTGGCGTGATTTTTACATGTCTTTGTACGGGCAGGTTCACCGATATCTTCATTTATTAACAAATATCCCAATAAACTAGCCCCTACAACGCTCCTAAACTCTATCCTCTTATGGGTGGAGTTTTTTATTTATAGATTGTAATTTTAAAAATATATCTTTATTAATACAATATAAATCATTTAACTTAATCTCATAATTACACAATATTTATAAATTTAAAGTTGAAATTCATTGTTATTATTTACAACTGATAAACAAGAAAATCATCTGCTTTAAAAATAGTTGTTTGAGATTAGTACTTACTTGCTATAAACTACTGATTGCTAATGGCTATCTAAGTATATTTAAGGCGGAAATTAAACCTTTTTCTCATAATTATGATTTCCTAGCAATTATTTACGTATTTTTACTAGCCTCAATCTTTTTTACTGTTTGGCATAATTTGCAAAGGTTTATTTTTTGTATTTAGAAGTTCTCTAGATACTTCATAATTCAAATTCGGTACAATCTCGGTTCCAAATTTAATAAGAAATTTTATATTTTGGCTATATAGAGTTATTTGGCTGCAAGGAATACCAAAGCTCAATAACAAAAACAATAATAAATTCGCTTGTTTAGATTTGGTGCGATCGCCAAAAAAAAACTATGGTTTATTCAGCATCAAGTTGTTATGTACCATAGGCTATTTGGCTAATTTAGGCTGATATTTAGTTAATATCATCCCATCGCACCAACTTTAGCAACGAATCCTTTTTTTGCTTTGCTTAACAAATGCGGTGCTATGCCTACCACAGTCACCAACGAACTGAAGCATGAAACTTGGCAGTTATTGCGAGAATACCAGCAAACTCGCTCAGAAACTGTTCGCAATCAACTGGTTAATCTCAATTTTGGGCTAGTGAGAAGAGAAGCTCACTACTGGATGAATCAATGCCATGAAAATTACGAAGATTTACTGCAAGTCGGTTGTTTAGGTCTAATTAGGGCGATCGAGAAATTTGAAATTTCTAAAGGATATGCCTTTAGTTCTTTTACTATTCCCTATATTCGCGGTGAAATTCAACATTACTTGCGAGATAAAGGTGTGACTGTGCGGATTCCTCGACGCTACTTAGCACTGCAACAGCAAGCTATTGGAGTTTCCCGTTCTTTACGGGCGAAATATAATCGTCAACCAACAGACTCTGAACTAGCAGCCGCATTAGATATTTCTCCCGATGAATGGCAGGAAATTAAATTAGCATGGATCAATCGCGCACCTTTGAGTTTGGATGTACCTATCCAAGATGGAGAAGAAGGCGCAACTAGCTTAGGCGAATTAGTACCAGATCCGCGTTACCGTAGTTTTCAATTAGCACAAGAAGACCAAATTCGTCTACAACAAGCTTTGGTTCAACTAGAACAACGAACCCGTGAAGTTTTAGAATGTGTCTTTTTACATGATTTGACGCAAAAACAAGTAGCAGAACATTTAGGAATTAGCGTAGTTACTGTTTCTCGTCGAGTCAAAAAAGGGTTGGATTTGTTAAAAAATCTCATGGGTGTAGCGGAAGATTAACTATCAATCAGTTGCCCCCGCAGTTATGCTGGTCTCACAGTACTAAAAATAACCATTGAAATCAAAAAAATTAGGTTATAAAAGGAACAGACTTAGCCTTGAATACAAATTTTAGGCATGTTTATGTTCCAAACAAATTTTCCTATAGCTTTTGAGAACGGCTAATGGGTAGAAAAAATTCCACAATCGCGGGTGTAGCCATTTTAATGTTAGCGATCGCTGGATGTAGTTCTGAAGAAACACCACAGGCTAGCAATCCTAGTCCTGCGGCTAATCTTCCCCCGACTACAAAACCAGCAATTAAATCGCCAACTGCTACCCAATCTTTTAATAATCCAATTGTCCCTGGTAAACAATCAAAAGTTGCCGCCGCAACTTATAGTCCATCGGCTACTTTGATTCAACCCACTAATGCTACAGAGCGGTTAGTGATGATAGCAAAAGGCCGAAATGACCCCTTTGCCGAAATTGTCCAAGCACCAACAGTTCAAGGACTTACCACAAATACGGCAAAATCTATTCCTAAGTTACCTCCTCTACCAATTGCCCAACCACCAGCAAAAAAAGTACCAGTACGTAGTGGAGTGCAATCAGTTAGTCTCAATCCACCTGGGAGCAACAAGCCAAAACCTGTGCCTAAATTGGCTCTTGTGGCGAAAGCTCCAAAAGTTGCGCCTAAATTGTTGCCTAGATTAACTCCCGTATTACCGCCGGTTATTCCTAGTCCCAAACTAGTCTCTGTATTACCAGAAAAACCACAACCAGAATTAGCAAAATCTGTGCTTGTAACTGGCGTAGTTTTAATTGGTAAACAACTCCAGGCGATTATCCGAGTACCAAATGAACCTACTAGTCGCTATGTACAAGCGGGACAGCGATTAGCTAATGGTCTTTTAATTAAACGTATTGAAATGAATGAAGGCTCCAATCCTGTTGTGATTGTGGAACAATATGGTATTGAAGTTGCCAGAATGGTAGGCGATAATCCTGCTAATTCCGCAACACCAACTACAAACCCTGGCGCAAATCCTGTTTCTTGGATAACGCCATCCCAACATATTGTTGCTGTCGGAGCTTCATAAGTGGAGACTAAAGAAAAAATTGAATTTGCTGGCTTACCATTAGCTGTTTATCGAGAGATAGCAGCGCATTTGCGTCAAGTAGAAGGCTTGGAAGTCGGTTTGATTCCCCAATCATCCCTACAGTTTGATTATTACCAAAGTCAAATTGAAGGCTTGTGGATATCTTGGAAATCAAGTCCGACAACTCAAAATGTCCAACTGGTTCAGCAAATTCTCGCTTATTACCGAAATCGCTATAGTCTGTAGTACTTCAGGTAATAAGTAGTACTTGTACTTATTAGATTTAAGTACACCAACACACATGAAAAATAAACTAGGGGCTAGGCGCTAGTATTTTTTACTGAGCAATCAGCATAGGCGTAGTTTTTTGAGTTGTGCCTTTGCTGCGCGTAAGTATAAGTATTCTGTGGGAATAGTTAACATAAATAGGGTATAAAAGTCAATGCCCTATGCCCCATTTTCAACTTAATTTAAAATACTACTTTATTCTTGTAGTTACGTAATTTTCAGGTTGATTTTATAAATAAAATATAAAGTATTAGGAATTACATAATTTAAAGACTAGACCAAACCAGCTTGAAAAATTTGGGCTGGGGTAAGATTCAATTCGGGAAAAGCTTGGGAGATGATTCCATCGCTTTGTTGAAACTTGCTGACCTGATATTCGCCATCAACTAAGTTACAGACAGAAATTGTTGGTTGTTTGGGGTTACCAATAAAATTCCGTCCCCCGAAAGCGGCATAATCTACTATCCAATATTCTGGGATACCCATCTCTTCATAGTCAGCATATTTGATATAGTAATCATCCCGCCAGTTGGTTGATACAACTTCGATGGCTAAGGGTATGGACGCCCCTAAACTAACTATGGATTCTTTTTTCCACAATGGTTCATTTACCAGATTTGCACGATTTAGGACTAAGACATCTGGTAAATAACCAGAATCTTTTTCTGGAGGTCTAACTATAGCTTGGTTTGGGATAACGTAGGGAAGCTCTAATCTGTCAAATGCAACAGTTACTTTTCTGGCGATAAAACCCTTAACTTCTTCGTGTTCTCCTACTGGTTGTGCCATTTCAACAATAGTTCCATTATGTAGTTCATAACGTACCCCTGAGTTTTCCGGGAGCCAATTGACGAATTCTGCAAAGGTGACTAACTTGGGTATGGCTTGAGTCATAGCTAATAGAAAATTTCTGCTCTAGAAATATTATCTCTAATCTCTGGGGCTATATAGCAATCCTATTTCAGATGCAAACAAAAGGGACAAGGAAGACAAGGAGGACAAGGAGGACAAGGGGGACAAGGAAGATAAGTATTTAAATTCATTTAGGATTGCTGTAGTTAGCTTGACTCTAACATCATGGTTCAGCAGTTGAATTGAAATGATGGTATTGTGACAGCTTATATCCGACTAATTACTGTATAGTACGGATGTCTGGAGCAAAAGTTCATCTAATATTATGCAATTGTAAATTGCTGAGGTAAACTGGCAAGCAAGTAATGCAAAATATTACTCAGCTGGTCTTCGGTCTTGGCATCACTCACAATGGACAACTGGCAATTTCTGATACAGAGACAGGGCGATCGCGCTTGGCATACCCTGGAATCGCCAAAAGGAGAAATTATAGAGGGTCGGTATAGAGTTTTGGCTCGTTCTAACCGTCCTAATATAGATGTGGAAGTAAGGGTAATTCACTCCTCTACCCAAGAGGTACCACCTAAGCGGCGAATTCAAAAGCGATCGCGCCGTACTAATAATGAAGGCTTAATGGCGGTAATTCCCTATACCTACTTCAAACCGGGAATTTGGGAGTTGCAATGTTCTGGTGATTTGATGTCGGATATTCTGGGTAAATCGTGGCAGTATAATATCTATTTACGAGTTTTACCGCAGCAAACAGATATCCAGGTAATTCCATCAGATGATAGTAATGATGTGTCATCGGATGGTGATGATGAATTAACGACGATTTCTGTTGTCAATTTGCTGGCTGGTAATTCAGTAGAATCTACATCTGTACAAAATTCATCTCTCAGCGAACCAAGACCGGCAATTACACCGCAAACTAGCTCTCAGACAAAGACACTAGAGGAAGATCTGGAAGAAGATGTCATCATAGATCAACCTGTCAGCCCTGTGTGGGTTAGAGGTGTGACGGCAGAGCAAATTTTACAAAATTTAATAGATTTAGCTTTACCTAGCGGGGAATCGCTGTTAGATGAGGAATTGCTAGCAGAACCGCAAATACAGCCAGCATTACCACCATTATCGTTAAATTTAGAGCAAGAAACCTATGTTGCGCGTTGGGGTGAATCTCTGACAATTAATGGGCGGGTAGAACTACAAGAAAAAACGGATTGGGCGGTAGAGATCCCTTACTTAGAAAGTCTTTACTCTCTAGAAGTCAGAATTTCCCTGCGATCGCCTGTAAAATCTGATATTTTGAATGAGGTTAGGCAATCATTACCGAATGAACTCTTGCCTTTTAATATTGAATCTTCAATTAATATTCCTGCTGATTGCGAATCAAAATTAATTTTAGCGGAAGTCAGTTTGTATGGTGCGCTGACTAATGTTGGTGAAGTGACACTGTTAGCTAGCCAGCCATTTACAATTACAGCAGATGTCAGCGAATTACTGGCAATTACAGCCGCAGTTACTAATAATCTTGAGCTTGAGGAATTAGAGGTTGCTGAAGTCCCTGAACGAGCGGCGGGTATTGATTTGTCACTGTTAAATTTAGTCAAAGCTGTACCTTCAGATCAGTCTCTAACTTTAGAAAATAAATTTTTACCGCCTGAAATTAAACCGCGATCGCGCAAAAAATCATTAGATAGTCATCGGGGGCTAGAATTGCCGAATATGCCGCCTCTACCGCCAATTAAGCCAGTGGATACGGCAATTTTGGCAGAATCTTTGACAGCAGAGACAACAACCACAGAACTGACTACACAGCCAGAAAGCTTGGAGAAGGTGGAAACCTTAGCTGCCATCAATATGGAGCAATTAGTAATTAAAAATCGGCGGATGTCGATGCTGGCTACTACATTTCCATATTTGAAACCGTTAACGATGGCGACAGATGAAGATGAAGTGGTTCAAAGTGAGGTTGTTGATACATCTAGCTTGCATTCGCCAAAAAACTCACAGATGCAGCATAATGCTTTAGCTGGAACTGAGAATACAACTGAGTTGTCGATTGATAATCAACAATCTCAGGTAACTTCTGTGACAGAAATATCTGTATCTCGACGTTCCAAGTTAATCGAAGCTTATGTTGCAGAAGTTACTAACTCTCCTCGTCCGGAGTTAATTGATGATTTTGTCACACCAACAGCAACTCCGCCTAATTCAGAATTGAGCGATCGCTCAGTATCCCCAACAGAAACTCCGCCTAGTTCGGAATTAATCGATCAGTCGGTATCCCCAACAGCAACTCCACCTAATCCAAAACTAGTTATTGAAGGTAATCCTTACTCATCGCCACTGATTACAAAATGGCTAGAAAATCAGGGATTCACTTTACCGGAACCGATTCATTTACAAGACCAAGACGAAGATCGTGATGTTGTAGTATCTGAGACAGTCACAACTCAACCAGAACGTGTTTCTACTCAACCGGAAATGTCATCTATGGATACCAGTACTGAGGAGATTCCGTCAGATTGGTTAGCGATCGCCCAACAGGATTTAGAGTCAGCAGATAACCTGGCAAAAGCATATTCCACACCATCATTACCAGTTCCCCCACCACCACCGCCACCGCGTTATCAAAAGATACCCTTACCCAAGCGGGAAGAAATTGTTGTAGATGATATTTATGTTGAAGAAGAACCGGAGGTAGAAATACCAGAAACTCTGCCTGTAGAAGAGGAAGTGCCAGAGGTACCATTGATAGCAGAGCGATCGCCTTTACCGCGAATGGCTATCCCAGTAGTCGAACTATTACCCACGCCAAAATTGTATGTACCAGAAGGCGAACTGATTGCTGGCTTATCTGTAAAGGTACGTTTGGAATTACCGCAAGTGTCTTCAGAAGTAATTTTGAAACTATGGATTGAAGATTGTCAAAGCCGTTGGTTAATTGATGGCCCCCACTTGCTGAAGAATTTGCAGACTAATTCTGGGGGAAGGTTGGAGGTAACGACGCAGTTAGATATTCCTTTTGGTTGCGTAGAAGTCCGCATTGAGGCGATCGCGCTGAACCCCGAAACCCAGCAGGAAAGCCATAAAGTATCGCTAACACGAGCTGTGATTCCACCCAATTTACCAACTTTGCAATTAGATGAATTATTAGGTATTTAGACATGCCTAGCAACTGCGTCTGTGTTAAAAATCTTTAGAATTTAAAAAATGAGACAGAATTTGCAGTAAGCTCATCTTGAATTGAAGTTTAATTTAACAGGAATCATTGACTATGACTTCTCAACTTTTGCCTTCGATTTTGGCTAGTACTTCCTACCTACCTGCTCTGTTCGTTCCCATCATTGGTTGGGGCGTACCCATCGCCGTATTTGCGTTTTTGTTTCTCTACATTGAACGCGAAGATATTGCCTAATTGAGTAATAGCTCAATTAACCAACAACTAATGACCCATTAATAATTAATACCGCCTATCTCACTGAGATAGGCGGTTTTTTCATAATGTTGATTTCTAAACAAGTGCTAGAGAATCTACACTAATTATGGTATTGGCTCTAGCTAATATTAAAGTGAAGAACCGATTCCGGCATAGGCTCCGTAAAAGAAAATGCCGACAACAGTTATTACACCTAAACCTGCGATCGTAGCGACGACCCACAGAGGAATTCTCCCACTTCCAGACACAGTTTTCTCCTCCCTTTACAACAAATCAACGCAAGTTGAATAAACGAATGATTAACAAACTTTGTTCCAGTTAGTTAAAGAAGTAACTGGAGAACAGAATACCCAGAACAAAAACTAGTAGTAGTCCCAGGTACAGAGAAGTCCGGTTGAGTTCTACCGGCTGATTATTGGGATTGGGCGTTCTTTCCATGAGTTGCTCCTAGCGTTGAATAAACTGCATTGCGGCGATCGCGCCCAAGAAGAAGACAGTTGGCACACCTAAGGTGTGAACCGCAAGCCATCTAACTGTAAAAATTGGATAGGTAACTGGTTGATTGATGTTGTTGCCGCTAGTCATGATTTCAAACTACTTTCCGATAAAGTTTTCAACTTGCTTTTTAGCTTCAAAGCGGTTGTTCACAATGGGAACTTCTTGACGTACTTCGGTGAAATACTCGTTGGGACGGGGTGTGCCAAAAACATCATAAGCCAGTCCGGTGCTGACAAATAACCAACCAGCGATAAATAATGCTGGGATGGTGATGCTGTGAATTACCCAGTAACGAATGCTGGTAATAATGTCCGAAAACGGACGCTCTCCAGTGGTACCTGACATCGAGTTTTTACCTTTGCAAAGACAGTTATTGAGTTTATTATCCTACAAAGTTTAGAAAGAGTTACAACTTGCAACGTCCTTCTCATAAATCTGGATAATTACATAGGCGATTGTGGCCCTAAGCTGGCTCGGAAGCGGCAGTTGCGGCTACATTGGGATTATATTTTAGTAAAATACCGCGATCGCCAATAATAAATCCTTGGTTGGGCTGAAAAAACACAATTTTGTAAAAATTCGCGGCTACTGTTTCCACATCCCGGTCTTTTTCCCAAGTTTTACCACCATCAGCACTGTGCAGTAAATTACCGCTACCGCCACCAACCCAAATGTCATTAGGTGTGCGATAAGCTAAATCCAGTAAACCCCAGCTAGTAGATAACTCTGGATTTTGTGCTTCTTGCCACTCATCGGGTTTGGAGGGGTCACTAAATTGTACCTGACCGCCCCGTGCCAGCATCCACATTTGCCCATCGTCAGCAAAGCCCATGTTCTCTACGCGACGAGAACTATTGCGGTTATGGGGTACCCAAGCATTTTGTCCTGGTTCCCAAGTAGAGTAAAAGCTACCTTTAGCAGAAACAGCAACATACTTACCATCGATAGAACGTTCTAGGTTACGTACCACACCAACTGCTGCTTCTACTTGAGCTTTCCAGTTTTTACCGCCATCTTGGGTTTGATAGATAGCGCCTACATCAGTAGCCATTTCAGCTGCGTTTGGCCCCAAAGCGCTGACACTAATCGGATTACCAGGTAATTTTTCACTCAGAGCAATCCGCGACCAAGAACGACCTTCATCAGTAGTATGCAGTAGCAACCCAGGCTCGCCTGCAATCCACCCTTCTTTACCAGCAAAACTTACAGCATCAAAGCGATACCTGGAATCATCAAGTTCTAGATTTAAGGGTTTCCAAGTATCACCACCATCATTAGTTTCTAAAATGGTGGCGTTGCTACCTACTAAGTAACCATGCTGGGGATTTTCTGTAAAAGCAATATCGAACAGTTTTGCTTCTGTGGGTACATTAATGATTGCCCAGGGGTTATAGCTGGTAGAGGGAACTTTGCTACAACCTATACACATCAGGACAACTATCAACAAGGCAAATATTCGTTGCCAACCTTTTAAAATTGCTTGCATCAGTATTTTTTATTTCGTAATTGTTTCTAAAGTTGTCAGTTGTCAGTTGTCAGTTGTCATGGGGCATGGGGCATTAAGTTTAGGGCATAGGGCATGGGGCATTGGGAAGTTCTGAATTTATTTCCCTAATCCTCCTTGTCCTCCTTGTCCTCCTCATCTCCCTCATCCCTATTGTCTTTGTGGGTGGAGATTTTTTAACTAAGTATCTATTGTAACCCGTAGAGACTGATAAAAAATAAGAAGGCCAGTGCCAAAGCGCCGAAAATCAGGAGGTTTTTTTGGGTTGGGGTCAAGGTGTTGACGCCTAAACCGTAACCCAGATTTTCCCGAAAGCCTGATGCTTGACCTGCTGGGCCGATGCTAGTGAAAGCTTGTTTTTTTGCACTGCATACGGGACAGCGCCAATTTATGGGCAGATCTGCGAAGGGTATTCCTGAGGGAATATCATGTTTGTCGTCTCCCTTTTCAGGTTCGTAGACGTAACCGCAGGCACGACACTCATAGCGGTCTAATGCTTGAGTATCAACAGCTTGTTCGCTTTGTTCGCTCATCAGAAAAATCGGTTTGAAACCCCGTCTTATCAGGACGGCTTGACTTTAATGCTGGTTTTTTAAAATGGCGATAAGCCCAGGAAACCAGTAAAACCCGTTTAAGTCCCTTCCCGCAACACAGTTAAGATGTCTTGGCCTTACCCAACGCCTAACCAATTAGGCTTGCAGATAGTCCAGACTAGGGAAGTATCTGGAAGTGCGTACCAAGCTGTGTCAATGGTGCGGTATTCACTTCTTGCGTTGTCTAAATTGGTTTAGACAATCCCCGCCCTAAAAGTGCGGGGTTAGTGAATGCTTAGGCCTCGCAGAGGGGCAAATATTAAATATACGTTACAAATTATGACATAACTGTTAGACTTTTCTATCACAACTAAAAACGAATCAAATACCTTCAGTACTTCTGTTTCCCAGATTTCAGAAAAGCCTAAAAGATATAATGTAAAAGAAAGTTACAGCGTTATTTACACCATAAGCGGTAGATATCCATTGTGTTTGTTCTCAGCGGTTACGAGTACCTTCTAGGCTTTCTCATTATCTGTAGCCTAGTGCCTGCCCTGGCGCTCTCAGCGTCCAAGCTCCTACGACCCAGTGGCAAAAGTGCGGAACGGCGCACCACTTATGAATCCGGGATGGAACCCATCGGGGGAGCCTGGATTCAGTTCAACATCCGCTACTATATGTTTGCCCTGGTTTTTGTCGTCTTTGATGTGGAAACTGTGTTTTTGTATCCTTGGGCGGTAGCTTTCCACCGTCTAGGGCTATTGGCATTCATTGAAGCGCTAATTTTTATTGCAATTCTTGTAATCGCCTTAGTTTACGCATGGCGTAAAGGAGCTTTGGAATGGTCTTGAATTCTAATTTAACAACCCAGGACAAAGAGCGCATCATCAACCCGATTGAGCGTCCCAGCGTCACTCAAGACCTTTCAGAAAACGTAATTCTGACTACGGTTGATGACCTTTACAACTGGGCGCGGCTTTCTAGTTTGTGGCCGTTGCTATTTGGTACGGCTTGCTGCTTTATTGAATTTGCAGCTTTAATCGGCTCGCGGTTCGACTTTGACCGTTTTGGGCTAATTCCTCGTTCTAGCCCCCGCCAAGCCGATTTAATCATTACTGCTGGCACAATTACCATGAAGATGGCACCCCAATTGGTACGTCTTTATGAGCAAATGCCAGAGCCAAAGTATGTGATTGCGATGGGAGCTTGTACAATTACAGGCGGGATGTTTAGTGTTGATTCCCCCACGGCTGTGCGTGGAGTTGATAAACTCATTCCTGTAGATGTGTACTTACCTGGTTGTCCGCCGCGTCCAGAAGCGATTATTGACGCAATTATCAAGCTGCGGAAGAAGATAGCTAATGATTCCATTCAAGAACGGGATCAAATTAAGCAAATCCACCGCTATTACAGCACAACTCATAATCTCAAGCCAGTAGAGCAAATTTTAACTGGTAAGTATATGCAGTCAGATACCCGCTTTACACCACCGAAAGAATTGGCGGAAGCGATTGGTTTACCAGTTCCACCTGCTTTATTGACATCCCAAAAACAAAAGGAGGGAACTAACCGTGGCTGATGAAGAATCTAAGCCAGTACCAGCAGCAGAAGAGTCTCTGGTAAAAGCCGGGAAAGTTTCCCAGTGGTTGACGGAAAATGGCTTTGACCATGAGGTTTTGGCACCTGATGTCAACGAGGTAGAGATAATTAAGGTAGAACGAGATTTCTTACTTCCCACTGCTACAGCTTTATATGCTTACGGGTTTAATTGTCTCCAGTTTCAAGGTGGTATTGACCTGGGCCCTGGACAAGATTTGGTGAGCGTATATCACTTAATTAAAGTAGGTGATAATAGCGATCGCCCGGAAGAAATCCGCTTGAAGGTGTTCTTACCACGGGAAAACCCTACAGTGCCTTCAGTGTACTGGATTTGGAAGACCGCAGACTGGCAAGAGCGCGAGTCTTATGATATGTTCGGCATTGTCTATGAAGGACACCCCAACTTAAAGCGGATTTTAATGCCTGAAGATTGGGTAGGCTGGCCTTTGCGGAAGGATTACATCTCGCCTGATTTCTACGAGTTGCAAGACGCTTATTAGACAGTGTTGATTGCTGAGTGTCAGCAGTGAGAATTGTGTTATCTCATCCCTAACCCCTCTCCGGCGGCGGAGGGGGGTATTGTTTTTAACACAAAGGTTCGCAAAGGGAAACGCAATGCTTCGCAAAGGTGGGGGAAGTATCTGATGGTAAACTGTGGGATTGTGTTTGCTTTTCTTGGACTGAGAAAATTGCTTTTTCAGGGTAGTTATTAATCACAAATTTTCTAAATTTATTTTTACTATTGATAAGCAAATCGTAGTTATTAGCACCAGGTTATTCACCAATCTCTAGCGGGAAAATTTAAAAAAATTTCTCAAAATTAACAATATGATTTACCACATTGAAGATACTTTTACAGGCTTGGAAGAATTGGCTTTGTATTACCAAAGCTGGTTACCAGAGGGTAAATTTAAGGCAATTTTAGTCATTGTGCATGGGTTGGGAGCGCATAGCAGTCGATTTGGCAATATTATTGAACAACTATTACCTAAGGAATATGCTATTTACGCTTTTGATATGCGGGGTAATGGGCGATCGCCGGGACAACGCGGTTATATTAATAGTTGGGCAGAATTTCGTGAAGACTTAAGAATTTTTATTGAGTTAATTCACAATAAATATCCAGATTATCCTATATTTATTATGGGTCATAGCTTAGGGGGTGTGGTGGTTTTAGATTATATTTTGCGCCATCCCCAAGAAGCTAAAACCTTAAAAGGCGCGATCGCTCTTGCACCAGCAATAGGTAAAGTCGGTGTATCCCAATTTCGCTTACGCTTAGGTAAGCTACTCTCCCGGATCTGGCCGCAGTTTAGTTTAAGTACTGGTATTGATTTATCTACTGCTTCGCGGGATGAAAAGGTGTTAGCAGCTTACAGCACCGATCCTCTCAGACATACTCTAGGAACTGCGCGGTTAGCTACGGAATATTTTGCTACAGTTGATTGGATTTATTCCCATGCCAATGAATGGCAATTACCATTATTAATTCTTCACGGTGGAGCCGATAAAGTAGCTTTACCAGAGGGGAGTGATATATTTTACAAATTAGTAAATTACAAAGATAAGCAGCGAGTGGTGTATCCGGGTGCTTATCATGAATTACAAAGTGATATAAATTACCGCGAAGTAATCACTGATTTAGAAAATTGGCTAGAAAAACATCATAATTTGTAATTTGTAAGTAGGTTGGCGTAATTAAATATAATTAGCAAGGGCAGTCATTAGTCATGAGTCATTGGTAAGAGGTTCAAGTATATTTATGTTTTGTAATATAATTTGATTTATTTATATCCTCTTACTTAACTTATAATGACAAACTTTTTGTCATCATCCTCAAAGTAGATTGGGATAAAACTTTTAGTAAAATTTGAGGACTTGTTTTAGGTGAAGGGTTGCGGTTGCAGTCAATGGTGTGAATTGTACTTTTTAATGGCGTAAAACTAACACCTGTTAGGAGCTAATTTCCCATTACATTAGAGACAATTGGTATAAATTCAAATCACAGATAAACGCAAAAGGTATTAAACCACAATTTTTACTCTAAGTCTTTGATTCTTTCCGTCAAAGAGACAGCATGATTACCAACAACTTTGGGGGTTTAGAGTTGGGATTAGCGATCGCGTGACAGTTAAATTACCACTACTATTAACATCAACTTCCACAATACAGGTGGAAGCATCAACCAAAGAGATGGGAACTTTGCAGGGAATTCAAGTATTAGCGGTAGACGATGAAGCAGACAATCTTGAATTAGTCACCTTCATTTTAGAAGAAGCGGGTGCTACTGTGACTTCAGTATCTTCCGCCAAAGCAGTTTTAGAGGTACTCAATCAAAAAGTACCAGATATATTGTTAGCTGACATTGGAATGCCAGAAATGGACGGTTATATGTTACTACAGAAAATTAGAGCCTTACCGCCACAACAAGGAGGAGAAGTAAAAGCGATCGCTTTAACCGCTTATGCAGGTGAAATTAATCAAAGACAAGCCTTGCAAGCCGGATTTCAGCTATATCTTTCTAAACCAGTCGATCCAGACGAGTTATTAGTAGCGATCGCCCAAGTTTTGCAAAGTGATTAAACAAAACAGTCAACAGTCAACAGTCAACAGTCAACGGTCAACAGTCAACAGTCAATAGTCAACATTCAGCAGATTTTGCATAGTCCAAAGATACGATAATTTATCCTACCAAGGCAAGCGGCTGCCATCCCAAGAAAAAAATTGTCCGCTATCACCATCTTGAAGTTGTTCTATTACATTCAATAATTGGGTAACAGTTCGTTCTACAGAAAATAACTTTTCTGGTGGAACATTACCCTGAAAGGGACGAGAAAGCCTAGTATCAGTTGTCCCTGGATGTACTGTGACTACCAAAGTTTTTGGACAGCTTCTAGCATATTCAATTGCGGCTGTACGTATGAACATATTTAATGCAGCTTTGGAAGCACGATAACCATACCAGCCACCAAGATTGTTATCGCCAATACTCCCAATTTTAGCAGAAATACTGGCAAAAACGCTGCGTTCTTTATGTTTAAATAAAGGCAATAAATGTTTTGCTAATAAAACAGAAGCAATACTATTAACTTGAAAATATTGCATTAAATTATCAGCATTTATTTGGCGTAAACTTTTTTCTGGTTGGATATTTTCTGCATGTAATAATCCAACACAATTAACTACTAAATGCAGCTTATTTACTTGGGTACGGATTTTCTCAATCGCTGCTGCTATTTGTGATTCTTCTGTAATATCGACAGATAAACAAATTAATCTTTCAGGATTAGCATCAGCTAAAGTAATTAATTCTCCGGCTGATTCTGCTTGTCGATAAGTAGCATAAATTCGGCTAATTCTCTCATCTTGCAAGAGTTTTTTGACAAATCCCAAACCAATACCTTGACTAGCACCTACAATTAATGTATTTACTTCATTAATCTCATCAATAACAGACATAATATTATTCACAAATAATGACAAATGACAAATGACAAATGACTCTAGTTACTTACCTATACAGAATTTACTAAAAATCCTATCTAGCACTGATTCTGTAACTTCCTCGCCAGTGATTTCTCCCAATGCATGAATAGCATCTCGTAAATCAATTGTCCAAAAATCAAAAGGTAATTCTTGCACAATTGTATTCTGCATTTGCTCTAGAGAAATTTGTGCTTTTGTTAATGCTGCGGCTTGTCTTTGATTGATTGCTAAATCCATATCAGCAGCTTGAACTTTTCCGGCTTGAACTATTTCTAAAATTGCATTTTCTAAATCTTCAATACCTTGATTTTGTGCTGCTGCTGTAAAAATTGTCAATGAGAAATTAGAAATTTCCGATTTCAGCTTATTTTTAACATCTGCTGCGACTAAATCAATTTTATTAATTACCAAAATTAAAGGACGATGTTGTACCTGTTCGTAAATTTCGCGATCGCCTTCCGTCCACCCTACAGATGCATCAATGGTCAACAGTACTAAATCTGCGGCACTAGCTGCACGGCGCGATCGCTCTACACCAATCTTTTCTACTTGGTCTGTTGTCTCCCGAATCCCGGCTGTATCTAGTACCTGCACGGGAATACCGCCCACAACTAACTGCGATTCCACAACATCGCGGGTAGTTCCTGGTAAATCGGTGACAATAGCGCGATCGCTCCGGCTCCAAGCATTGAGCAAGCTGGATTTCCCTACATTCGGTCGTCCAACAATTGCCACTTTTAACCCCGTGCGTAGCAGTTCGCCTTGATCTTTAGTTGCCAGTAACTTTGTAATTTCTGCGGCGATGCGATCAATTTCTGATATGATAGCTTTACAATCCAACGGAGGTAAGTCTTCCTCAAAATCGATCCGTGCTTCAATTTCCGCCAAAATATCCAAACAGTTAGCGCGTAACTGACGGATCGGATGAGCTAATTTACCTTGTAACCCAGCTAAAGCAGATTGGGCAGCTTGTGGCGATCGCGCTCCGACTAAATCAGCAATTCCTTCAGCTTGGGTTAAATCCAATCGCCCATTTAAAAAGGCACGCAGAGTAAATTCTCCTGGTTGCGCGAGCCTAGCACCATTTTCCAAGCACAGTTGTAATACTTGCTGTACTGCCATAATTCCCCCGTGACAATGAAATTCCACCACATCCTCACGGGTGTAGGAACGGGGTGCTTGCATGATTAACAACAAAGCTTCATCCACCAATTTTTCCGTTTTCGGGTGGCGAATATAGCCGTAGAGAATGCGGTGACTTTCCCAAACTTGACGCCCAGGAGCATGAAACAGAATTCGGGCGATCGCGATCGCTTGGGAACCAGACACCCGCACAATACCCACGCTACCCTGCTGGGGGACAACAGCAGTTGCGATCGCGGCAATGGTTCCAGTAGTAGCAAATATTTCCGACATGAGCGCCCTTTGCAGCAAATATAATACGAGCCTAACAGGTACTTTGGCATGATGTAGGGAAAGGATTCAAGGGGCGTTGGGACTTCCCATTAAAACAATCATCAATCGTTGTGTAGGCACAGAAGCAGGAGGAAAAGGACTATTAACAGTTAACAGTCAACAGCCTTGACGCTGGATTGTGCAACTTAAAAGTAGAATAGCTTATTGTCTCTTACCACGGAGAGAAGCTGGGGGATCGATGCCTTCTATACTAAATAATGGTGAGTATTTAAACGAATAGGAGAGCAATTAGCAAGGTAAGATTTACCTGAAGAGTAGATAAACGCTCTGATAGAGAGGGGATTCACTGTGGAGCAAAAAATTAACTGCGCCGTAGACTGCGTAAACGGTTGTGTTTTAGGGGATAAATGTCCCAACCTTGAATTTAAAGAAGCAGCAGCACAATTTATTGAAGATACTTCATTAGATAAAATGCTGGAAATGGCAGAAGAGCGACTGCGGCGAAAAATGATGGAACCGCCAAAATGGGTTTTACCAGACGATCAGTAGTCTTCTGCCAGATTATCGCTGATAACTGCTGGGCGATCGCCTGAAGTAAATGTTCTTGTTGTGTGTGGACAGCTCGTTGTGTGCGTTCAATCGGCTGTCCTTTCATTGATCAACTACACTTTCCGAAAAATAGAAAATATTTCTTGAGGTTAATTGATGAGTTCATATCTGATGTAATTAATTAACCAATGACTCAACGAATCATATTATTTGTCGCCACCGCTACCCTGTTAATTTTAGGATTTTTATCTTTAGGTAGCTACATAGCTTGGTTTTATCCCCTAGAACTAGTCTCCCACTTTCGCGTTCACTATTTAATTTTATCTTTAATCTTCACTGCTATTTTAGGCATTCTCTGGAAAACACGGCATTTCAAAAGTAAAATAATAGTTCTCGCAGCTTTATTATTAGTAGGTTTAAATTTAATTGAGGTCATTCCTTGGTATCTACCTCATACACAACAATTAGCCGGAAATTCATCTCCACAAATTCGGCTTTTATCTTTTAATATTAATACTCAAAATAACGATGACAAAAACATTATTAATGTCGTGCAGGATAATCGTCCTGATGTAGCTTTATTTCTAGAAATTACTCCTAATATTTTCAACGCCTTAAAAGCAGAGTTAACAAATACTTTACCCTATAACTTTAGAAGTCCTGGTGGCGGATTGGCAATATTTAGCCGCTTACCTATTCAAGATATCAAAGCAGATAATTTTAATGGTCAAGGCGGTCATAACTTAATAGCAACTTTAACAGTAAATCAACAGCCTATTAAGTTAATTGGTACTCATCCCCTAGTACCTGTAAAAAGAAATACTTTTAACAGACGTAATCTTCAGTTAGCAGCTTTGAGTGATTATATTCGAGACATTAATCAACCATTAATTATTATGGGGGATTTTAACTTAACACCTTGGTCGCCTTATTATCGCAGATTTATCAAGACAACAAATTTGCATAATACGCGCTTAGGTTTTGGTATTTTACCAAGCTGGCCGCGACCAGCAACCCATGTACATCTACCAAACTGGATGATTCCCCTGTTAAATATTCCTATTGATCATTGCTTTGTCAGCAAGCAATTTCGCGTTACAAAAATTCATACAGGAAGCAATGCTAATTCTGACCACGCACCCTTAATTACTGACTTAGTTTTAACTTAAAATCCAATAGATACTATGCAATTGTATCTGGATCGATGCCTAATTCTCGCAGTTTTGCAGCCAAGCGATCGCTTTTTTGCTTTTCTTGTTCAGCACGTTGCTTTTCTTGTTCAGCACGTTGCTCTTCTTGTTCAGCAAGTTCTTGTGGTGTGACAACTAATTGTCCTTCAGCAGTAAAAAACCGTAGTTTTTCTTGCTCAATCCCCAAATATAACTCTAGCTGTTGACTCCACAACCACCCTTGAGGATTTGCTGCTATTGCTTGATATTTACCACCTACTAAGACAAAACCAGCAAATTCTAAATTCTGCGGATCGAACCAGAAGTATTCAGGTGTGCGAAATGTATCTTGATAAATTTGTTTTTTTAAACCTTTATCTGTTAAAGCTGTAGAATCTGATAGTAATTCGATAATTACATTGGGATATTTACCATCTTCTTCCCAAAGCACCCAACTTTTACGGGGTTTGCGTTCAGTTCCCAACACGACAAAAAAATCAGGGCCGCGAAAATCTTCTGACTTGCGCTGGCGTGGACTGTAGTAAATTGTAATATTACCAGATGCATAAAAGTCATTGCGGTTTCGCCACAACAACTCCAGACATTGAATCAGCAATGTCATTTGTAGACGATGTAAGTCAGTTTCCAAAGGCGGTTCGTCACTATATAAATCCCCTTTAGGAAATATAACATCATCTGGTGTGGCTAAATCTTGGGCAATAGACATGGCGCTAATTGTCTCACTGCTATAAGTTTAGCTTAGTAGCAAAGAGCGATCGCTTATTACTCGCGCAAATTCACTATTTTTGTATCTCATAGCAATTCTCTGTAAACTTGCACTTAATAATTGCTTCTTTTCTCTTGGCGTTCTTGGCGTTCTTGGCGGTTTAAATAAACATTAAGTCTATCATCATAGCGAATTAATATAATAAGAAAATTGTAGGTTGGGTTGAGGCTCTGCGAAACCCAACAGAGCTACCCAAATGTTGGGTTTCGTTCCTCAACCCAACCTACGCAGGTTAAGGTTTTTGAGCTTAACCGAGCAGTATTGCAACCCAACCTACATCCTTACCAATGACAAATGACAAATGACAAATGACTATTCTAAATATCTAAGCCACTAACTATTAAATCTGGTGGATACTCAACAGTAAATTGATAACTTATCTCTCTTTTTTCTTCAGCTTGCAAAGTTAAATCCCATTCCAAAATCCCCATGTCTCCCAGTTGAATTTGTGGATTAGTCCGGGTGAGACGTACCTTTAATTGCTCGTTACGACTAACTGGTAATTGTTCCGTGAGTATCAAACGAGCTTCTTGATCGAGCAAGTTAGTAATTATCAACCGATAACCATAAGTAATTCGCCGTTGACTGCTCATCATTTTTTTATCAACTTGACGAGTAACTAAATCGCGCTCAATTTTTAAACCTTCATCAATACCTAAATTAATTTTGAATTCTTCTCCTGGTGCAATATGTGCTAAATTAGTTGTACCCACAAACATATTGTCACGAAAAATATTCGCTTTACCTGGTAACAAAGTTGCACCGTTGGCACTATTTTTCACCTTAGCTTGCAGATAGGCAAAGCTGACTAATCTGGGGATAGCAATATAATCACAATTACTAGGATAGTCATCATTAAAAATTGTCGTTTTATGGGGTGCGCCATCGCTGGGAATATTACCACCACCATTAAGTTTAAAGGTGACTACACTTCCGGCTTGAGATACTTCAGCAACTACAATTTCCGCTTCTATCACACTTTCCTGGAGAATATCGTCCTCTGGTTCCTCAATGTCGCTAGTCGCTGCTTGTGCCATCATCGGCATTTGTATAGCTCTACGACTGATAAAGTCTACTGGCGGACGGGAATGAGTATTTATATACCAGGGTTCAAGCTTTGGTGGTAATGTACCTAAGCCTGGTTTAGCTGTAGAAAGGGTGAGAGCTACACCTAGCCAATCTTCACCTGTGCTTTGGGTTACTTCTGCTAAATACGTGAGATTAACAATATTAGTATTAATGTTAAAGCGCAAATCATATAATGGAGTCCAACTAGCACGATTCACTACATAAGAAACCTCTAGTTCAAAGTCTCCTGCACCAGCTACTTCCACTGCTACAACTAAACTTACACTTTCTTTCGGGTGGGGTGATTGGATGTTTTGCAGTGAGGCGCACAGAACTTGTAATTGCTTGTCTAGTTCTTCTTGTTGGGTTTTGCATTCCCCAGAAGCGATCGCATATTCACCATACTGGCTACCCAAAAAATTGAGAAAATCTAGAGTTTCGCTGAGGCTGAGATTTTTCCGCGACAAACTTTGAGCAAAGGGTTCTTCTGTTTTTTCTCGCAAGCCAGCAATAAAACTAGACTGCAAAGCTAAGGCATCAATTTGCGCTTGTAGGTGGCGTTTTTCGGCTTCTAACTGCTGAATTTGTCTTGTGAGTTGGTTTACCCTGTCTACAACTGGTTCAGGCGTGTAAATGCGATCGCTGCTAACGCCCAACAACCGCACCCCCACTGTACCTTTACCGCTAACCCTGACAGAATCAGTTTCTAGAGTTACTGGTAGGGAAGTCAGAACTAATTCTTTTTCTTCTCCTGTCAAGGAAACCCTAGCCTGTCTTGTGACTAGGGCGCGATCGCTGTATACTGTCACAGCAACAATCTGGCTGTCTACAGTTTTACGTAAAGAATTTGTTTGTGAATTGTCAGTTGTCATGGGTAATATTGGGCATTGGGCATGGGGCATTGGGCATTGAAACAATTTTGGATTTTGGATTTTGGATTTTAGATTTAAATTAGAATCCAAAATCGTAAATCTAAAATCTAAAATTCTTTGTTCCCCTAGCCCCTAGCCCCTAACCCCTAGCCTCTAACTCCTTTTCATTCTGGAATTGCTCAAAAGTACCCCAAGCAAAAGACGTATTTTGCTCGATAAAGTTCTTGGCTGCATTAATCAAGTAATCGTAATAAGTACGAGCGACAATTGATAATTGCTTACCTGAAGGGTAAACCATGTACCAAGTACGCTTAATCGGAAAGTGCTGTACATCCAAAATACTAAATTCAGAAGATTCTGCAATTAAAGTATGACGAGATAATACAGAAATTCCTAAACCGCCTGCGATCGCTTGTTTAATTGCCTCATTACTCCCCAATTCCAATTTTACATTTACGGCTACTTCATGTTCGTCAAACATGCTTTGGACAGCCCGACGAGTACCTGAACCAGGTTCCCGCATAATAAAAGGTTCTTGCGCTAGACGCTGGATAGGAATATTTTTCTCCTTCGCCAGTGGATGATTCACTGGTGCAAATACAACCAGAGGATTATCTAAAAATGGCTGACAATTCACATCAATATTTTCTGGGACTTGGCTCATAATGTACAAGTCGTCCAGATTATTCACCATTCTTTCTAAAATCCGTTCGTGGTTTGTGACTTGCAGGGAAATATCTATGCCTGGATAAAGTTGGCAAAATGGCCCCAATAAACGCGGCACAAAATATTTTGCGGTTGTAATTACGGCTAATTTTAATTGACCCTGTTTTAGCCCTTTTAAATCGGCTACTTTCATTTCAAATTGGGCTATGGTGTCAAAAATTTGCCGACAAGTAGCAAACAACTCGCGTCCTGCTTCTGTTAAATATAGGCGCTTACCAACCTGCTCAAATAAAGGCAAACCGACCGATTTTGTTAATTGTTTGATCTGCATGGAAACGGTAGGCTGGGTGAGGAACAATTCCTCAGCAGCACGAGTAAAGCTACCGTGACGTGCTGCCGCCTCGAACACCTTCAACTGGTGTAGCGTCGCTTGGTTCAAGGGTGATTCTCCTCTAAGAGCGATACTTTAGACATAAATCTAGTATCACTGAACACTTGCATTCGCGATAGCATTGATCATACAAAAGTTCTGATTCATAAGTATAGATATTACTCTATGAACCCTATTACGACTTAGATCTTTTCCTTATAGGGGGGAACGGTTATTATCAAAACAACAAAGCAAAGCGTAAGATGCCTTCCAGCTCCAGATGAATGCTGAATATTGAATCCTGAATGCGGATTGCCTACGATCCATCATTCCTAATTCATCATTCACCATTCATCATTCTTCCAAAACCTTGACGGGTAACTGTGCTAAATCTGGTAACTCAAGCGTTTCAAGTTCCGCAACTTGCTCTCGAATATTCACAGGGATGTTGATTGGTTGACGTTTTTCTATCCAGCAACTTGCCAGTGGTAGAGTCTGTTCTAATTCATCCAATGGTCGAGGAATCACCATTACAGCGTTCAACTCTCCAATCCTTTCTGCCTCATACATTCCCGCTTCTACGGCAACGGCAACATTAGCTACAGAACCACGAATAATCGCTGTACACAACCCGGCACCAATTTTTTCATAAGCTGCCAAATGCACATCCGCTGATTTCAGCATAGCATCGCAGGCTCCTACCATCGCCGGAAATCCCCGCGTTTCCACCAAACCAACGGCTTGGTTACTCAAACGGCTATAACTGCCGTCCTCCATAATTTTACTGAGAGTAGTGGTAATGGGTAGCACTATATCTAAATTAGGGTAAGGACGGGGAATAACTAAGCTAGAAACCAATTGACCAAATTGTTCTGCAGTTTGCACGCCAGCTTCTACAGCCAAACGCACATCAGCGATACCACCGCGAATAATGGCTGTACAATGACCGCCACCAATTTTTTCATAGCCAACTAAATGTACCCCTGCGGATTTTAGCATCATATCCGCAGTTCCTACAATTGCGGGAAAACTCAGGGTAGATACCATACCCAAAGCGGTGTCTTTGAGGTTATCTCGCCGACGCGCAGCTTGAACAGTGCTAATAGCTCTTTGATTAGATGTTTCCATGTGAAGTCTCCGGATACTCACAGAAAGAATAAAGGTTCAAGGATGAAAGCATAATGAATATTAAATTCTTAAATTAGCTAGAATTTCATCCTTCATCCTTCATACATCAGATGACATCTTACAATTAACACTTATTCAGACCGATCGTCAGAGATGGGTTCATTTAGAGATTGTCTATGGGGAAATAATGTCACTAATAACCTTTGAATGCTACCTGTACCATAAATTTGTGTGCCAAAACTGTTGGGTGATTCGCTAGTAGCAGGTTCATTAGATTCTGGAGAGTCTACTGCAGCAGGTTCTAAATTAGAAGCACCCAAAGCCGGGGTTTCTTCTACAGCCGGAGATTCATTTACCTCTGGAGTCGCAGGCTGAGATTCTGAACTAGATTGATGTTGTAATTCTAGGAAAAATCCCCCAGAGATAGTAGTAGAGGAAGTCGTTTTTTCCCCATTACTACTTTTACTCTTGTCTCTTTGCCTGCCAATCAAAGTCCTTTGTTCTTTTATCGTCTGGGTATTGCTAGAAGCATTAATTGCTGCTGGTTCCGGTTTTTTCGCTTCAAGTTGTCGGCTAGAGTCTCCCACAATTGAACCAGGGGGAATTACTTGTCCCGGTGCAACTGAACAGTGAAACACTGTGGTAGCGGAACCAATACAAGCATTTGTACCGATTGTACCTTGACCAACCATGAGAAAACCGGCTCCCAAGTTTACTCCTGCTTCTATTTCTAGGGTTCCTTCATGAACTTGCAGAATCGAACCCATACCAATACAGACTCCTGGGCCAATGATGATTTTGCTGTTTGCAGCCGCTTGGAGTATCACCCCTGGTGCGAGTACTGCACTAGGATGAATAGTCACCTCGCCACTAATATAAGAGTCAAAGTTATTGCTGAGGCGCAGTGGCGGCACAGACATGGAAATTGTCACCTCGGAAGCCGGAAAAATGAGAAATTGAGGAAGATATAAAGGATGCAGATTAAGATGAAAAATCACATTTTATACTTCATCCTTTATACTTTCTACTTCCATACTATCTAGGGGCGTTGAATAATAGTCTCTAGTACCCGACGTTTAGCTTTAGGATCGATACCAATGAGACGCACATATTCACCCACGTATTCTGCCAGGTTCGCTTCTATGGCCGCGATCGCTTCTCTTTCTGAATTAGCTTGAATTGTGCCAGTACTTGTCCAGGAACCAGTACGGAAGCGTCTTTGGTCTACATGTTCAATGCTGATTTTATTCCCAGATGCTAGCAATTGCCGCAACTGTTCTACTACTTCCCCACTTAAGTGGGTGCTAGTTGCAGGTGCTGTGGCTGTTGCTGTTGCGCCACCGCTATAAGAGGATTTGGGACTGCTAGCTGCTGGCTGGGCAGGGCCATTGGGACGTTGGATAATGGTTTCTAATACCCGACGTTTAGCTTTCGGGTCAATACCAATCAAGCGGACATATTCGCCTTGATGACTGGTGATGCAATCTTCTAGAGCTGCAATGACTTCATTGGTGGAGCTAGAGTTAATTGGCTGACAGCTTTGCCAAGAACCTGTGCGGAAGCGGCGCTCATCTACGTGTTCTGTACCGATTTTGTAACCGCCTGCCAACAGTTGGCTAATTTGTTGTACGGTTTCGGCACTGATGCGTCCATTGCTAGCGCCATGACCATTAGTACTAGCTTTGTAGCTACCGTTAGATTGAGCAGCAGGAGCTTTAAAGGTGGCTGGTGCGGCAACAGTACCATCGGGACGTTGAATAATAGTTTCTAATATGCGGCGTTTACCGTTGTCGATCCCGAATAAGCGTACATACTCGCCTGCGTGATCTGCTAGACAAGTTTCTAAAGCCGCGATCGCTTCTCCCAAAGATCTCGCATCAATCGGCTGACAACTAGTCCAAGAACCTGTGCGGAATCTTCTTTGATCTACATGTTCCGTGCCAATCCTATACCCTTGCTGTAACAAATAGCGTAATTGCTCTATTGTTTCTGCACTCAAACTTCCGCTTGCCACTTCACTACTCCTTTCCAGCTCTAATACAGTAATGCCATTTCTTGTAGAAGATTTTTTTATTTCGTCCCGAATGGGCGCAATACATTTACTATCCGCCATACACAGATAGCCAGCGCGTAGTGCTTGATTAATGCCCACTACGTGATGAGTAAATTCCTGATCTCGCGCTTGCACATCAGGTAAGCGATCGGCTTGTTGCTGATTGGTAATAATCGCTCCTGAAGGTACGTATTTACCAGGGGGAATTTCCACATCTTGAATTAAAGCGTGCATCATGACGATGCAACCCGCACCCACCCTGGCATTAAATACTGTAGAGCGAAAGCCAATAAATGAATTATCCCCAACATAAGCTGGCCCGTGAATCAAGGCCATATGGGTAATGGAAGCATTTTTTCCAATCCAGACCGAGTATTCTTCTTGGTCATCACCAATTACTCGGCCTTGCTCCAACCCATGAATTACGACACCATCTTGAATATTAGTATTTTCACCAATGAAAAAAGGTGTACCTTCATCCGCTCTAATCGAAGTCCCCGGAGCAACGATGACATTTGCACCTATGCGCACGTCTCCAATCACTTTGGAAAACGAATGTACAAATGAGCTGTCATGGATTGTTGGCTCAGCTAAGTTCCTCGACCACGGGGTTGGGGGTGCCACCGTGCTGCTGACTGCCATCGCGAGATTCCTCCTAAATTTGTCAATTGTCAGTTGTCAGTTGTCAGTCGTCAATTGTCAGTTGTCAGTTGTCATTTGTCTTTTGTTGTATGTCATTTGTTTGTTGACTAATGACCAATGACTAATGACCAATGACTAATGACCAATGACTAATGACCAATGACTATCTATATTGGTCTTTTTTGCTGTAAATGAGACGATCTTCAACATGAATAGTATCAATTATCGCCACTACCGCAGCATCTAACGGCCGATGTTCGTTGCCAGGAACTTGACGAGCCGCACTACCACGACTGAACAGTACCCACTCATCTACTCCTGCGCCGACAATATCTGCTGCTACTTCGTACTTTGGCAGGAGGTTCCCTTCTTCATCTACCAATTGCAACAACAGTAGTTTCACACCTCGAAGACTTGGCTCTTTTTGCGTGCTAACTACTGTTCCACGAACTTTAGCAATTTGCATTACAAGTTATGGTCTTCTGCCGAAAGGACGAATGGCGTTTACATTTTCCCGGAATTGTTCTACATCTTCTGTATAACGAATTGGCAGGACGTATTCTAAGTTTTCGTGAGGACGGGCAATGATGTGAGTTGATAAAACTTGTCCGCCGTTAACGCGCTTTACTGATTCCACCCCAGCTGCTACTGAGGCTTGGACTTCGGATACATCTCCCCGAACGATGACTGTAACTCGACCGCTACCGATTTTTTCATAGCCTACTAAGGTAACGCGAGCTGCTTTTACCATCGCGTCTGCTGCTTCTACTACTGCGGGAAAGCCTAGCGTTTCTACCATTCCTACTGCAATCGACATTAGTTTTAATCCTTAATGACAGTTTTTAACTCTGGACAACACAAGCACTCAAGAAGGCAACCCCGTTAATCAATTATCTATCGTGGTAATGGGTTTTTTACGTGCGGAACTGTTCTACAGCTTCTGTATACCGAATTGGTAAGACGTATTCCAGGTTTTCATGAGGCCGGGCAATGATGTGGGTTGATACTACCTCACCACCGTTAACTCTTCTGGCTGCTTCTACCCCAGCTGCTACTGAGGCTTGGACTTCTGATACATCCCCTCGCACAATTACTGTGACTCGTGCGCTACCAATTTTTTCATATCCTACTAATGTTACACGAGCGGCTTTCACCATCGCATCAGCAGCTTCTACTACTGCGGGGAAGCCTTTAGTCTCAATCATTCCAACTGCAATTGGCATCGCAGAACTCCTACAAAATTAATCCGATCAGTACTGTGCTTTGAAATTTTTGACGGGGAAGCTCATCTTGAGCTAAGAAAACACTTCCAAATTAAGCATAGGAAAGCTTGGCGTTCCTGGCAATATAAATCACTATAATAGTTTATAATAAAATCGTTTAAGAAAACTTAACAAAAATTAATGCTGTCATTTTGTTAATGAAATTTCACGGATTGCTAGAGCGGCCAATTCAGCTTTATAATTTTTTAATTACATTTGTCAAACTTAGATTAATAAAGTTTGTAATTTCTAATCAAGAGTGGCTACGGGAGTCTAGATGGTTTAGCTGAACCGTCTTTCCCGCATTTATCTTGATTTATCCAAGTATCGGCTAAAAGTTATATAAGTTTTTATAATACCAGCTATAAATTGGCAATGTATAAGTAGGAATTCTCAGGCTACAACTAAACTGTAGTTACAGAATTAAACAATTTTATTCTGTTAGATTCCAATTTTACTACCTGTCTCATGTCAAGCTAATTAGAGAAAATATATTTCAGAAAAGTTGTTTTAAAACGAGGCATTCCATACTGAGTCGTCAAAGGAAATTTAAATGGATCATTTTCTCTACATTACGAGTTGGTTTGTGCCTTTTTATGGTTTAATAGGTGCTATTTTGACCTTGCCTTGGGCAATAGGAATTATTCGCCAAACAGGGCCAAGACCAGCAGCATACCTCAATTTGTTGACAACTATTGTGGCATTTGTCCATAGTCTGTTGATATTTCAAAATATCTGGGATAAAGAACCAGAAACTGTAATTTTTCACTGGTTCCAAGTCGCAGATTTAGATTTATCCTTTGCCTTAGACATTTCCCCTGTAAGTGTTGGGGCGACGGTTTTAATTACCGGGTTAAGTTTTTTAGCCCAAACTTATGCTCTAGGCTACATGGAAAAAGACTGGGCCTTGGCTCGGTTTTTTGGGCTATTCGGACTTTTTGAAGCTGCACTGAGTGGTTTAGCCATCAGCGATTCATTATTTCTCAGTTATGCGCTGTTAGAAGTCCTGACTTTGTCTACATATTTGCTGGTAGGATTTTGGTACGCCCAGCCGTTAGTAGTGACAGCCGCGCGAGATGCATTTTGGACAAAACGGGTAGGAGACTTGTTACTGCTAATGGGGGTAGTGACCCTTTCTTGTTTAGCAGGAAGTTTAAACTTTTCTGATTTATATGAATGGGCGCAAACAGCTACCTTAGATCCAGTGACTTCGGCTTTGTTGGGATTAGCGTTAATTGCCGGGCCTGCAGGTAAATGTGCTCAATTTCCCCTACATTTGTGGTTAGACGAAGCAATGGAAGGGCCGAACCCAGCTTCTGTACTGCGGAACTCGTTGGTAGTAGCAGGTGGGGCTTATGTGCTATATAAAATGCAGCCTTTGCTGTTCCTTTCTCCAGTGGCTTTAAATGCCTTGGTAATTATGGGTACGGTAACAGCAATTGGGGCGACTTTAGTATCCTTAGCGCAAATTGATATTAAGCGGGCACTATCCCATTCTACCAGTGCATACATGGGCTTGGTATTTTTGGCAATGGGGTTACAGCAAGGCGGTGTGGCTTTGATGTTGCTGTTAACTCATGCGATCGCTAAAGCTCTATTATTTATGAGTTCGGGTTCGATTATTTCTACCACCCACACTCAAAATTTAACAGAAATGGGCGGTTTGTGGTCGCGGATGCCAGCTACAACCACTGCCTTTGTGGTAGGTTCGGCGGGGATGGTAACCTTATTACCATTAGGTAGCTTTTGGGCCATGCTAGCTTGGGCTGATGGCTTTGTGAGTATTAGCCCTTGGGTGATTGGGGTCTTAGTCATCGTCAATGGATTGACAGCATTAAATTTAACCAGGGTATTTAGATATATCTTTTGGGATAAACCGCAGCAAAAAACCCGCCGTGCGCCAGAAGTAGGTTGGCAGATGGCTTTCCCGATGGTAACTTTAACCATCCTCACACTTTTACTACCTGTAATGTTGCAGCAATGGTACTTACTACCAGATTGGGAAAGTGTGAATTGGTATGTAGTAGGAATGTTAATCTCTTCAACCCTGCTAGGTGTAGCTATCGGCGCGACGATGTATTTAGATAAAGCATGGTCGAGGTCGAGAATTTTAGCCTGGAGATTTGTACAGGACTTGTTAGGTTACGACTTTTACATTGACCAAGTGTATAAAGTCACCATAGTCAGCGCCGTAGCCATACTATCAAAAATTTCCGCTTGGAGCGATCGCTATTTAATCGATGGCGTAGTTAACTTGGTGGGATTTGCTGCTATCCTGAGCGGACAAGGTTTAAAGTATAGCATTTCTGGACAATCCCAAGGTTATATGTTGACCATTCTCTTCGTCGTCAGCATCCTGGGATTTTTCATTAGCTGGTCATTAGGACTGCTGGATAAGTTGCCTTTTTAGTCAATGGTCAGTAGTCAGTAGTCAGTAGTCAGTGGTCAGTAGTCAAGGGTTAACAGTTAAGACTGATTTGTCTTCCCTGTCCTCCTTGTCTCCCTTGTCTCCCTTGTCTCCCTTGTCCTCTTTCCCTTCACCATATCCTTAAGTAGTTCTTTGTATGCTGAGTGCGTTGATTTTAGTACCCTTATTGGGTGCGGCTATAATCGGTTTCTGGCCGCCGGGAATGAATGGTAAAGTATCCCGTGGGCTAGCGTTGCTATCTGCGATTATCGCTTTTGTGTGGTCGATAATTTTAGCAGTTCAATTTAATCCAGGGCTAGTTAATCAACAGTTTGTGGAATTCCTACCTTGGGTAGATGCTTTAGGTTTAAATTATAATCTGGGCGTAGATGGTCTATCCTTGCCTCTGCTGGTTTTAAACGGCTTGTTAACTTGCATTGCCATCTACAGCAGCGATGAATCTCTGCAACGTCCAAGATTGTATTACTCGTTGATATTGCTGTTAAGTGCTGGGGTAACTGGTGCGTTTCTTGCTCAGGATTTACTGCTATTTTTCCTATTTTACGAAGTCGAACTCATACCCCTGTATCTGTTAATTGCTATTTGGGGTGGAGAAAAGCGGGGTTATGCGGCTACCAAATTCTTGATTTATACAGCAATTTCAGGAATTTTGATTTTAGCAAGTTTCCTCGGTTTAGTTTGGCTGAGTGGTGCTACTAACTTTTCTCTCGCTTCTTTGAATGCCAAGACGCTACCATTAGCCACGCAACTGTTGTTATTAGGCGGACTTTTAGTTGGTTTTGGAATTAAGATTCCTCTGGTTCCCTTTCATACATGGTTACCAGACGCCCACGTTGAAGCTTCTACACCAATTTCCGTACTACTAGCTGGGGTATTGTTGAAATTGGGAACTTATGGCTTATTGCGCTTTGGTATGAACTTGTTACCAGAAGCTTGGAGTTATTTAGCTCCCTGGTTAGCAAGCTGGGCTGTAGTCAGTGTACTGTATGGTGCATCTTGTGCGATCGCCCAAAAAGATATGAAAAAAATGGTGGCCTATAGTTCCATTGGACACATGGGCTATATCCTCTTAGGAGCGGCTTCGGCTACACAATTAAGCACTTTAGGCACTGTGATGCAGATGGTCAGCCACGGGTTGATTTCTGCGCTTCTGTTTTTACTCGTAGGAGTTGTGTATAAAAAAGCAGGTAGTCGTAACCTAGATGTCATCCGGGGACTGCTAAATCCAGAAAGAGGTATGCCTCTGATTGGTAGTTTAATGGTTTTAGGTGTCATGGCTAGTGCGGGAATACCGGGAATGATTGGATTTATTTCCGAATTTGTCATATTTCGCGGTAGTTTCCCAGTTTACCCAGTGCAAACCTTGTTATGTATGATTGGCACGGGTTTAACAGCTGTTTACTTCTTAATTCTCGTCAATCAAGCCTTTTTTGGGCGCTTATCTGCCCAGGTTATCAATTTACCACGGGTGTATTGGAGCGATCGCCTACCATCGATAATTCTAGCTGTGGTAATTGTGGTTTTTGGTATCCAACCAGCTTGGTTAGCACGCTGGAGTGAACCAACAATTACTGCAATGGTGAATCCACAAAATTCTGTAACCACAGTAGCTTTTGATCGAGCAAACAAAAATTAAAATACAGCGATTGGGTTTGTAGTAACGATAATGCAATACTACAAACTCAATCGTCAATTTGGTCAATAATAAATAATGAAACCTTGATAAAAAATCTTTAATTTCATTTTTTTCATAAAAAATCGCTAATGAATAAATAACAGTTTTACTTTTTTTGGAGCATTTTTTGGAGCAATCATCATGGTAACTATTCAAAACAAACCCTATAACAACCCCCTAGCTGAATATATAAAGCGCCTACAAACAGGAGAAGCACTACTTGCTGACAGTCCAGAGAATGTTTTAGAAGTAGTTGGAATTCTCAAAAGTTATGGCGTAGTTTTAGATGAATATTCAAAAAATCTGATATATATTGCCGATCATCAATTTCTCGTGTTTTTTCCCTTTTTTAAATACTTTAATGGCGAATTTTCTTGGCATAAATTATTCCGTCATTGGTGGCACGATCGCATTAATTTTGAGTATGCTGAATATTGTATGAAGTCCATGATGTGGCATGGTGGCGGTGGACTAGATAAATATTTGGATACCAAGGAATTTCAACAAACAGCCCAAGCTGTAATTACGGCTAAATTTAAAAATAATCCCTTCGTTTTAGGAATCAATCAACTGTTTCCTGACTTTTTAATTGAACAGTTGCGAGTCTCTGCATACTACAGTGGTTTGGGGCAATTTTGGCGCGTCATGGCTGATATCTTCCTAAATCTATCAGACCGTTATGACCGAGGCGAAATTAAGACAATTCCCCAAGTTGTAGAACATATTAAAGCAGGCTTGGTTGCAGATGCAACTAGACCAATTACTTACGCAGTCAAAATTGACGGTAAAGTTTACGAATTGCTGCCGAAAAAGGAAGGTTTAACCTTCTTGGCAGATACAGCTATTCCTTATGTTGAAGCTGTTTTCTTCCGGGGAACACCTTTCTCTGGAACAGTCACATATAACGCCCAAGCATATCAAATTCCCCCAGATCAAGCACGCTTTCAATATGGTGCATTATATGCCGATCCGTTACCAATTGGTAGCGCCGGGATTCCGCCTACTTTATTAATGCAAGATATGCGGCATTATTTACCAGAATATTTGCATGAATTGTATCGTCGCAGTCCTCGCGGTGAAGATGATTTGCGAGTGCAAATATGTATAACTTTCCAAAAATCGATGTTTTGTGTAACTACAGCCACAATTTTAGGATTGATGCCTTATCCTTTAGATAGTGAAGAGCCATCGGAACAAAAAGCCAATCAAGTATATTTAGAAAAGTGGATGGAACGTTTCCAAACTTCTCGCTTGTTAGATGTTAATAAATAAGCTATTACATGTTGACGGTTGACGGTTGACTGTTGACTGTTAATAGGAAAAAGGTGCAAGTTAGCCTTTGACTACGGTTAGGCTAACTCAATTAAAAGCTTAGGAATCGTGTAAAAATAAGTTGAACAATTTAATATTTGTAGTGCGAGCATCTTGCTCGCGCGAGCAAGATGCTCGCACTACTTATTTTTACTTGATACCTTAGTAGATGTTGGGGAACTCTGCTTTTAAAAATTAGATTTGGTATAATCAGGGAAATTTTAATGATTGAGCGCAGGAATAATTTCCAATGCTTTTTAATCGCTACAAATATCTCGATGTGATTCAGCAGCTAGATCCTGTGAGAGATCATCACCAGATATATACTGTAATGTACAGTTATGAATTTCCTTGGGATATGTCTAGAGCGCTGGAAGTTGCTTTAATGCGAACTTACTGTATTCCTAGCATTTCTCAATTATTGGATAAGACAGGGGAATTTTATCACCGTCCGCAAAAACGCTATGACGATACAGGTATAATTTTAGGAGAAATAGCCAAGTGGGGTTACGATAGCGATCGCGGTAAAGCAGCAATGCAACGGATGAATGCGATCCACGGACGCTTTAAAATAGATAACGCCGACTTTTTATATGTACTCTCTACCTTTATTTACGTTCCTATTCGCTGGAATGAGAGTTTTGGCTGGCGCTTAATGTGCGAACAGGAAAAATTAGCAGCTTTTTATTTCTGGCGAGAAGTAGGTAAGCGGATGGATATCCAAAATATCCCAGAAACCTACGAAGAATTTGCGCAATATCACGCCGACTACGAAAAAGCTAACTTTCGTTATTCACATACAAATAAACTTGTAGGCGAATCCACCCGCGATTTATTTTTGAGTTGGTTTCCCGGATGGATGAGTTTTGCTTTAAAGCCTGCGGTTTATGCCTTACTAGATGATACCATGCTCGATGCTTTTGGGTTTGAATATCCTCACCCATTTTTGCGATCGCTCTTAGCAAATCTCCTCAAAATTCGAGCGAGATTATTACGTCTCTTCCCACCGCGAAATCAGCCATATTTCTTTATCGATCATCCTATTCGTAGTTATCCCAATGGTTACAATATAGCTAATATAGGCCCGGAAGCAAATAAAAAACAGTAAATTTTTATAAACAGGACTTACGTAATTTCCCAAATCCTTAATTTATTGAACCGCCAAGACGCCAAGAACGCCAAGAATTCGTAGAGTGTGCGTAAGTCCTAAATACTACAAATTCAAATTTAATAACTTAGATATCGCAGGTAATAATTGATTAGCAGTTCTTACCAAAGTTGCTGAACTTGGTAAACCTGCAAGCGTACCTATCAAAATCTTCAAAGAAGTTCTAGCTATCCGCCGCATTCTTCCTTCTTCTGGATATTTCCCCGCTTCAGCTAAAGCAATTACCTGCTCTAAAGCCTCTGCTTTATCTTCCGGTTCTAACTCTCTATTTGTGACGATTTCTGTTTGCAATTGTTGCAGTAAATTTGCTAATCTGATAGCTTCTGGGACATCTAAAGTTTGCAATTGCGCAATACTATTACTCACTAAATAAGTAGCATCGGTAACTGTCACATCACCTAAATCAATACCTTGATTAATGTGAATACTTTGCTCGCCAATATTAATGGGATGACTAATAATTATGGCATCACTTACCTTTTCTACATATTTACCATTAGTAATCACAAATCTCTCACCACTGCGAGAAATTTTAGTTTCTTCTTGTGCTGCAATTAACGCTGCTTGAATCACTATATTATCAGGCTGAAGAATTAACGCTTGACGGAATTGTTCTTTAGCCGCTTCAAATCTATCTTGCTCCATTAATTCTTGTCCATAACTGAGCAAAGCTTGGACAAATCCTTCTTTATTACGGATTGGATCGACTTTATAAGCTCTCGCATAAAGTTCTACAGCTGCGTCAAAATCTTTCACATCTATGCAAACTTCCGCTAGTCGAAATAGTGCATCAAAGTGATTGGGGTTAATTTGCAATACTTGTTCGTATAGCTGTAGCGCGTTTTCAATATGATTATTTTGATATAATTTTGTTGCTTGTTGATAAATGCGATCGCTTTGGGAATCGAGTTTAGCTAATTCCCAAATTTCTCTGCGCAATGGATACCGCTTAATTAGCCAACGCCGCACTAATTCAACAGTAACTTTGTAATTATTCAAATAATATAACTCTGGTAAGCCAGACGTTCCTAATTGCTTAAAAAATCCCCATTCTAGCAAGCGTTCCTCTGCTGTATGAAATGGCTCAGTTAACACCACACCACACTGTACCAAATGCGTTAAAGGTTCGCCTTTAACTACAGAATTTGTTTGCTGTTGCGCTTGTGCTGCGGCGGAAAACACCACTCTTTCTGCAATCGGTAAACCATCACGGAACCATGCTAAACCAGCTTCGCCAATTTCAATCGCTGACTCAACAATATTATCTACATCTTGACGATTTACTAGCCAACGTTGCTCATCTCTAGCTTGAGAAAATAAGGCAAAGCAAATAACTTGTGTAAAATAAGGATGTCCTGCTGAAAGTTGCAAAATTGCATCAATTGCATCAGCTTGATATGTAAGAATTCCCTCAGCAGGTTTGATAATTAATCTTTCTGCACTGTGTCTATCTAAAAGACCAATTTCTCTATGGGGAGCTTGCCTAAATAAACTGAGTAAATTAGGCATATCATCTAATTGTCGCCCGACTACGGGAATAATATAAAGTTCCTTGTGCCAATAAACAATTGACTGAAGACAAGGGAAGAAATGAGAAATTGCCGAATTTTCTTCAGAATCGCCTAAAACATCAAATTCATCCAATAATAAAACTAAATTTTTACCTGCTATTACTTGATAAATTTGCGGTAAGAAATCGTTGAAAAATATTTGTGCATCTGACGCCAAAGCGCTTTTTGATGGTAAAATAAATTGGAGTTGAGATAATTCGAGAAAATCAATAATATCTCTACCTAACTCATGCAAAACTTCACTGAGAGATTTTTGACTTTTACCTTCCAAAGATAAAGGTACAAATAAAAATTCTTCGAGAGTGATAAAGTTAGGAATTTGTGACAATATCGAAGATTTACCAATTCGGCGCTGACCGTGGAGTAAAATTACTTGTGCCTGTTGATTCAGATTATCTTGGATAAAATTAAATAAATCTTCACGGCCAAAAAATAACTCTGGTTCGTAAATTGGGCGACCAATAATGTAAGGATTATCTTCCCAATCGCTTGCAGACACCATTCTCGCCAAACCCTCCCCAGAGGAAGTAATCAGTCTGTAACTTAAGCATAAGGCAGGTGACAATTACTTCTCAAGTAGGGTCACCCCCCAGTTTACGCACAATCCATACTAAAGATTGGACTATATCTTGATGTTGCCATACCCAAGCGATCGCTTTTTTAACTGTATTCGCTTGTTCTCGGCTCATCAAATTGAGAAATACTTTCTCTCTTCCTTCTAGTTGCGCTTCATTGGTATGGTAAATTTCTTGAATCACCCACCATTCCATCATCGATGAGTTAAAAACGTAAACGCTTTTACCTGCTTCAAATGTCCGCAGAATTACACCTCTTTCCTCCAAATCAATTAATTCTCGGCTCCTTTGGCTAAAAACTAAATCAATATCCCCTAAAGCATAGCGCGTGTTTCTATTTAAACGCCCTTGCAACCTTACCAGTGCAATTAACATTAACAAAATCTGTTCTTCTTCTGTAGAAAATCTCCAGGTATCGCGGAAATATTGCTCGGTAGCGCTTTCAAAATCTCGCGTAAAAGTTTGCAAATTAGGAGTTTGTCCAGCTTGGATACTGTCATAGAGTAGATAACCAGCATTTTGCAGTAGTGCTGGATGTCCATCTATGATATCTAAAACACCTGCTCTCAAGTTACTAGGAATGGGTATGTTCAGCCTAGCATTGACTTCATTGGGGGGTAATGGTCTCAGGAGACGGAAGAGATAATGATTATACCAAGGTGAACCACCAGGGGTAATTGTCGGCCCTAGTTCATTCAGGCGGCGAAAGGTGGTAACAATAGTTGAGAGATATTTACCTTCATTGCTGTGAACTGCTAAATCGCGGAACTCGCTCAAAAAGGTGAGCATTTGTGTTTCCGTGTATTGGTCATTGGGGTGAAGGGCTGCATCATAATCATCTAATAACAGTAACAAGAACTTTTCTCGCTGCCCAATTTTCCGCAGCATCCGCCGCAAATCGCCTTTTTCTACCTTATCTTCCTGCAATAGCTGCTTAATCTCCGTTTGGAGTGCTTCGTCACCTTCAGCTTCATCTTGCAACAAACTGAGGATTTCACGCCAGAAACCAGAGGGGGTGAAAGGACTTATCCCCGTACAGTTCAGAGAAATGATGAATGCTTTAGTTGCATCTCGTCCCCGCGCTTGCCAAACTACAGGTGAAGCTAAGTATCTCAACAGCGAAGACTTACCCATACCAGGACTACCATAAATAGCCAGGTGAGCGCGGCGAGAAATTTGATCGAAAGCAGTTCTTACTTCAGAATTACGCCCGAAAAAGTAATCTGGAGGTACCGGGCCACCAACATAGAAAGGATTTTGTGACATTTAATGTAATTAGGTCAATAGTCAACGGTCAACAGTCAACAGTCAACAGTCAACGCTGACAGCTTAATTACATTATTAACTCGTTGGCGCGATCGCATCTTCCTCACGCGATAATCAGCAACCCCATAAACTGTCACTGTGGGAAAGCGTAGCTTCGGGCTACTTAAGTGTTAGTTATTGCGATCGCCGAAGTGGCTATTGTCTTGTCCGAAGTGGCTATTGTCTTGTCCGAAGTGGCTATTGTCTTGTCCGAAGCGGCTATTGTCTTGTCCGAAGTGGCTATTGTAGTATCCAAAGCGGCTATTGTCTTGTCCGAAGTGGCTATTGTCTTGTCCGAAGTGGCTATTGTAGTATCCAAAGCGGCTATTGTAGTATCCGAAGCGGCTATTGTAGTATCCAAAGCGGCTATTGTCTTGTCCGAAGTGGCTATTGTCTTGTCCGAAGTGGCTATTGTCTTGTCCAAAGTGGCTATTGTCTTGTCCGAAGCGGCTATTGCAAAGCTGAAAACCCTTTCCTGTGGTCATAATACTACCTTTGCAGGGGTAAGGGTTGTTTTTTAGTTTAGCAATTGGGCGAGGAAAAGAGCGATCGCTTGGCGGCGAAGCTAAAAAAAATGAGGTATTACTCTATCGTTTAAAGATTACGTCCGATACTTTATCGTTGGAAGATGATGACCAATATAGCCAATAATCACTGTTCCCGGTTGTTCTGCAAAGAAATGGATTCGCCAGTTGCAGAATCTCAATTTAACATGCCGCTCAAATAAACGTTCTTCACCATCAGGACAAAAAAAAGTTCTTTCTTTTGAATATTTCTCAAGGGTTGGTTTACTTTCTCCAGACTCCTCAATAGAGTAACCATCAAGATTAAAATAGCCACTATCCCAATTTTGGCAACATTTCTGAAGTTGACATAATATGTTGATAACAGGTTGTAACTCTAACTGTCTAGTAAGAATATTTTCCAACTGTTTTCTAACAGCATCACAGAACTCTAAGTTAGGAAATAATTCCTGTCTTCGTTCCCAAAGTTCTATTCCATTATTCACTTCTTGATAAATGCGCTCTTGATTTTGTTGAATCAGACTGGCGTGTTCTTGTACATGGCTGCTACGGCTAGCATGGATAATTTCTACACTCTCGCTAATTATCTCTCCATACTCATCCAAGCATCGAAATTCCAGTTCTACACGGTTACAATCCCAACATTCCTCAGAGAGCAAGCTGATTGCAATCGTATTAATTGTGATCGTATTAAGTACATAAGCAATACCCAGTCCAATAGCTAATTCTCCCTGATAACGAAATTCAGACAAGCTAGCATTATTTTCAATATCTTGGATCTCAGAACTTACAATATCAGTTGAGAAAGGTGCTTTAGTTGCAAGAGTTTTAATAAAAGTTCGCTCAACCTGTTCTGCGTCATTAAGCCATCGGCGCAGAGGATAATTAGGTGCAAGTATTATTGTATGAAAATTCTCTTTAGTACGAAGGCTTACTTTCACGCCCTGAGCTTTAACTGCTTTTATGGTCTTAATTAGCTCAGACATTCTTTGCTGTGCTACTTGTTCATTTGGAGCAGGATGTCGCAGAGATAACTCATTTAATATTAAGTCAAAATCCACCTTCTACTCCCCCGCAGGCTCAAGTAAAGTATCTAAACTTTTTTCCCATTCATCGAAGAACCCATCGGGCCATTTATCAATTCTTCCGTTTCTATCAATCCGGGGTGATACTACTTCTGTAACACCTTGATCTTGTTTTTCTTGTCGCTGGAAATAATGTAATTGCACATCATCTGGCTTAATTTTACCTCCATGAACAGCAAGACGAATACCATTTAAAACATGGTCACTATGAGTTTCTATTACTACTTGAATTCCACAACTTGCTACAAGCGATAATAACTCACCCATCTTGACTTGCCCTTTAGGATGTAGATGCGCTTCTGGATTTTCAATTATAATTAGTGTACCTGGAGAAGATGCTAAAACTGCTACTATAATTGGTAATGTATAGCTAATTCCAAATCCGACATTAGTTGTGCGATAAGGGTTACTATCCCCATAGAAATACTGCAAACTTATCAAACCTATATCTGAATTTGAGTTGATTTTAATCCTTGTACCAGGACTAACTTCTCTCATCCATCCTTCTACCTGGCGGCTAAGAGCGTTAGATTTTGCCATCGGATGTCTTAGTTTACTTTGAAGAACGTCTCTATCTTGATTAATTGCTAAAAAATGTGCAGTATATTCACCTCTGGAACCTATTTGTCCTAATCGCCGCGCTTGATAATCTGACATATCATAAGATGTTCTTGGCCCGAGACGTTCCGCCTGTAAATAGTGAAATCTTTTATTAAAAACACTTTTTGATTTATAGACCCCCGCATCAATTGAGAATTGTGAATCTAAATTATTTAAAATATCTGCATCTGTTTTAATTTGGTCATATATAAAACGCCAAATCCCTTTTTTACCATCATTCCAAAGAATTTCAAAACCCAGATAATCCTCTTTAGCTCTTTCACAAAAAGCATCTTGAGCAGTACCAATACGTACTAATTCACCATTCAATGCTAAACCGATATTTGGCAACAATTCTTGTTGATAAGATTGACGCAGTAAAAGTAGGGATTGGAGTACAGAAGATTTTCCTGTACTATTTAGACCGGAAAGTAAAGTTAATGGCTTAAATTCTAGTAACTGATTTTCAAAAGCTTTGTAATTAGTCAACTTCAGAGAATTAATCATGATAATACTTCTTTGATAATTTTCTCGACAGTTTCAAATCTATGCTCGATTTTATTTGCTGCTTGAGATATTGATACTAGAAATTCTGTATCATTATCTACATATGTAATAAAATTATTTATTAGTTCTTTTTTTCTTTCTTTTAAAATTTCAATACTTTGAATATCTAGCTTCCCAAGATTTACAGACCAAACCTCAAACAATGATTTATTAATAGGGAATTTTCTAGTATTTTTTCTAGATATTTTACGAAAAGCATTACCATTGAAAATATCGAATGCTGCAATCATAGATTTTTTAAAATCCATTTCTAATTTTGTTATTTCTTGCTGAGATAAACTATTTACTTTCGACAAAGCTTTACTTAAGAAAGAGTCTCTAGTTTCATCTTGATACTCTTTGTAAGAGATTAGATAGAAAGCTATAAATCCTAGTACAAACTCTCTATCATCCATTCTTTTTATCTTAGAGTCAGTAAGATTAACAACACGTTTAAACTCTGGGTAAGAAGCTAAATTAGCCAAGATTTTTGTAGCTTTACCAGGATTCAAAGCATGTCGCAATTCTTGATTTGAAAGACGAACACCTCCTGTATTTATACGTTTAAAAATATTAAATTTTACTTCCAAAGGTGTACCTTTCTCTATCAAATAGACTGTAACTTGAGTTTCTAAAATACGACGTTTATATCTCCGTTCTAATTCATCATAAGTTTTATCATTTAAATCTTTCAAGTATTCTAAGCCAACTAATTTTAGCCTCTTATCAGTTTTATCAATCATAAATTGCTTCATGGCAGATAATCGTTGTAATCCATCTACAACTACCCATTTATCTTCATTGGTAGCATCTATATAAAAAGCTGGTAATGGTATTCTAATGAGAATAGATTCAATTAATTTACTTTTTGCTTCTGGAGTCCATATATTCGCTTGTCGTTGAAAATCAGGTGCTAAATCAAGCGCTTCTTCATCAATTCTTCTGAGTAATTGCTCAATAGTTGGCTCCCTTGTAACAATATTGATTTTTTCAGGATCATACTGGAAAGTAACTTTTTCTTCTTCTTCTTCTTCATATTTATCTTCTTCCTCTAAAGTGTCTTCATCAACTAATTTTGCGTTGTACTTATTTAAATCTGTCACGTTTTTACTCCTTGTTATTAATATCTACTAATTTAATAATTGATTATACTCAGTGTTACAACATCAGCAAATGAGTTTTTCTAGCTGATTTACTTCAATCTTACTATCTCCCCAAATAATAGAGACGCGAACTTTCGCGCCTCCACTTAGCTAGTCTATTACACGTTTACTTACTAACCACCAAATTAACTGGCTTAACTCCCGCTAAATCTAAAATTTGCGGAATCAAGTCTTCTCGCTTCACCGCCATCATGTGTACGCCTTGACACAATTGTCGAGCAATTTGTACTTGTTCGGCGGCAATTTTTACGCCTTCCTCTAGGGGGTGTTTAGCTTTAGCTAACCTATCAATAATGTGCTGGGGAATATTTACACCAGGAACGCACTTATTAATAAATTGGGCATTTTTTGCCGATTTTAACAGAAAAATTCCGGCTAAAATTGGTTTATTACAACCTGCCGCTACGCTGTACATAAACTTTTCTAACCTATCAAAGTCTGTAATTAATTGACTTTGAAAAAATTGCGCTCCTGCTTGTAATTTGCGTTCAAAGCGGCTTTGTAAACCTGACCAACTCGCACATTGGGGGTCAACTGCTGCACCGACAAATAAATCGAGTGCGCCATCGGTTAAAGGTTGTTCGTTAGCATCAATACCTTGATTAAGTTTGCGAATGAGTTGCAGCAAACGAATAGCTTCTAAATCAAAGACGCCTTTAGCATCTGGGTGATCGCCAGCTTTTACTGGGTCACCTGTTAAAGCTAATATATTATGGATACCTAAAGCATGGGCACCCATGAGGTCTGCTTGTAAACCAATGCGATTGCGATCGCGGCAAGCCATCTGACAAATCGGCTCAATTCCATGTTGTAATAAAATTGCCGAAGCTACTAACGAAGACATCCGCAATACTGCTCGGCTACCATCGGTAACATTGACAGCATGAACCCTCCCCTTAAGAGTCGCCGCCATATCAAGCATGTGTTTTGGATTTCCGCCTTTAGGTGGTGCTACCTCGGCAGTAATTAAAAATTCGCCTGCTTGTGCAGCTTGGCGAAAGCCATTCAAGACTGTCGGATTTTGAGTATCAGACATAACATTCAGAATTTCCAGTTTCTTTCAGGGTAAATCAATTTACCCCTATTGAGACAATTTATAAACTAAACCTTAAATTCTTGGTTGTGTTATGGCAATGCTTAACTTATTAATAAATTTCGTGCTTTATAGCTAATTTTCATGCCCTCTAAGTCTCAAATCCTATGAATAGCCATCACACCAAGCTACTTCTGAATATCAGGGAAACCACTCATACCAATTCTATGTGAGGTTGCACACTAACGCCCGCAGGCTAGAAGCCTGGGGCTAAATAAACAAAGCCTGCCTCTGCAGGCTAATAATATGCATCTTAATATCGAAATGGTATCACTGGTTCTAGTCCGCGCAGGCGGACTTAGTAGAGATAGCCGCACCCTTGTAGGGTGACGGCGACTTTAAAAACGCGCCCTAGTGGCTTTCTTACAGCAATCCTTAATGAGGTATGGTGTAGCCTAAAGCAGCTTTAACTTCTGCTAGAGTTTGGTTAGCAACAACCTCCGCTTTTTGCCTTCCTTCCCGCAATACCGACTCAAGATAGCCTTTATCTGCCATAATTGCCTGATATTTTTCTTGAATTGGTTTGAGAGCTGCGATCGCAGTTTCGGTCAATAATGGTTTGAATTGTCCCCAACCCATATCTTGACATTCTGCTGCCACATCTTCTTTATTTTTACCAGACAATAGCAGATATAGGGTTAACAAGTTATTACACTCAGGACGTTCAGGATCGTCAAAAGTTAAACCCCGAACTGGATCGGTTTTACAACGCTTAATTTTATTGGCAATTTGCTCTGGCGTGTCTAACAAATTAATCCGGCTGAGTTCTGACGGATCGGATTTGGACATTTTCCGCGTACCATCAGTTAAACTCATCACCCTTGCGCCTTCCTTGCGAATCAAAGGTGCTGGTAGCTTTAGTACTGGTTGATCCGGTTTCGCAAATAAATGATTAAATCGATTGACGATATCTCGCGTTAATTCTAAATGTTGCTTTTGATCTTCACCCACTGGCACAAAATCTGCCTGATAAAGCAGAATATCAGCAGACATCAGCACAGGGTAATCTAATAAGCCGACACCGACATTTTCCCCTTGTTTCACAGCTTTTTCTTTAAACTGGATCATATCTTGCAGCCAGTTAAGGGGAGTAATGCAATTGAGCAACCAGGTAAGTTCGCTGTGTGCCGAGACGTGAGATTGTACAAAAATGGTGGAATAATTTAAATCTAGACCACAAGCTAAATAGAGAGCAACGAGGTTATAGGTATTAGATGCCAACTCTTTGGGGTCATGTGGCACCGTAATTGCATGTAAATCAGCGACAAACAGATAATTGTCGTAATCACTCTGGGCTTCCACCCAGTTACGAATTGCTCCCAAGTAGTTGCCTAAATGTAAATTTCCAGTTGGTTGAACTCCCGACAGAACGCGCTGCTTGCCCATAAATTTCAAGTTAGTTATCTCAAATCCGCCCTATCCAAGGCGGCAATTACAAAACACATTTAATTTTGACATTTTCTAGGGGAATTGGGCATTGGGCATTGGGCATTGGGCAAGAGTCAATAATCATTACTGTAGTGGCTATGCTGCCTAGTGATTGGGAGATTCGCTTTTGCGATCGCAATGTCTCTCTAGAGACAGATGCCGATTGGGATTGGTGCGATATGGTAATCATCTCTGCAATGATGATCCAGAAACAGGATTTTAGAGAGTTAATTCAAAAGGGTGTTGCATTAGGTAAGAAGGTGGCAGTAGGTGGGTCTTTTCCTACTTCTGTGCCGGAATTTGCTTTGGATGCTGGAGTGCACTAGAAGCTGTGAGATCAACCAGCAATGCTCTAGGCGATCGCTTTTGGGAAATGTCATGATGAGCGCGATCGCCTTACTTTTGATATTTACGACGCTGATATAATGCAGCATAAATCAGCTTGCTGTTAACGATTTTAGCAGGAAAATCTCTTTTTTAATTCGCTAGCTAGGAAATTTATCTTGAGGATTATTGGGGCAAATTTGTATTAATTGTTGATAAGTATTTTATTTCTTATAAGAGAAAAAACATCATCTTGTCAGGGTTAGCAGTGGCACAGCAGGACTAAATTAGTCAATTTTAGGTGACTTAAATAGATAAAATTAGAAAAAAGCCGATATATGCTATTTATTAGAGATTTTATGGATTTTTCGCCGCAATTAGCAACATTATTCCCTTTTAATCAAAAAAACAACTAATTCAAATTTAATAATTTCTATAAACTAGTCATTCAATCCGATCGATGTTCATGCATTGATGCTGAGTACGCAATCGGGATGAGTATTTTTTATACCTATCTTTGGAATGGCTATGTTATCTACAAGCTAGATTTTTTAATCGTTTTGCCTAATAATAAATTATTGTTAGAGCTAAATCTGATTTTACATGTGTCCTATAATACAAATATCATGATGAGTAAATAACTTTACCGAAACTTCATAATATTATTCAAAAAGCGTGGCAATATAATTTGCAGGTTGCCAATTATATTGGATAAACTAACAACTAATCATTGGACAATCAGGATGCATTCCCCATATTTAGCAACCTTTGAGGAATGACATAAATCTTTTTTTCGCTTATTCCCTAATCGTAAGAATACTGGCCCAAATTTTCATCTTTCGAGAAAAAATTTGTTGGCTTTTTTCATTATTGATTTATCTTTTTTTTAGGTGCTGTTTTTAATGGAAATAATTGCAGACAACGCTCAGTCAAATATGAGCGATGAACCACAAATAACTGACGAGCAAACAGATACAGCTAGCGAGCCACCAGTACCGGATTTAATACCCAACGATCCATATTTTGGTAGTCTTTGGGGTTTAAGCAAGATTAATGCCACTTTAGTGGTAAATGCTACTCAAAATCGACCGCCAGACCAGAAAAAAGTGATAGTGGCTGTTGTGGATACTGGCGTTGACTACAATCACCAGGATTTAAAGGACAACATCTGGACAAATCCGGGCGAAATAGCTGGGGATGGCATTGATAATGATAACAACGGCTATATTGATGATGTTTACGGTTGGGACTTTGGTGATGGAGATAATAATCCCTTAGACGACCATGTAAAAGGAGGTCATGGCACTCATGTTGCCGGTATCATAGGTGCTGTAGGCAATAATGCTCTAGGAGTAGTAGGAGTCGATCCGAATGTCTCCATCATGGTGACGAAGCATTTCCGTACCAGCGACAGCGAAGGATATTTATGGAACGTAGCCTACGGTATCTATTATGCGATCCAGAATGGAGCGAGAATCGTCAACCTCAGTTTTAGCTCCAAGTCTTTCAATCAAGATGAATATGATGTTTTAAAGTATGCCTACGAACGTGGTGTTTTAGTTATAGCCGCAGCAGGTAATACAAGTAAAGATAATGACATTGAGCCGCGTTATCCTGCTAGCTACGAGCTACCAAATATCATTACTGTGGCAGCTACAAATGAAAACGATCAACTCGCTTCTTTTTCCAATTATGGTGTAAACTCTGTAGACCTAGCCGCGCCTGGGGTAAATATTTACAGTACCCTACCCAACGATCAGTACGCTGCATGGAATGGGACATCAATGGCTGTTCCTTCTGTATCTGGTGTTGCAGCTTTACTTTTAGATGCTAACCCGAATCTCACAGTTTTAGAACTGAGATATGCCTTACTTTCAACAGTTGATAAGCTCGATTCTTTGCAAGGTAAAGTCAATACTGGCGGTCGTTTGAATGCGCTGACAGCTTATCAACAGGTTATAGGAAATACTCAAACCCAGACGGATAGTATTAATAACAATACAACCTCTACTACCTCAGAAATTGTTATTCAAGCCGAGAACTACAATAGCGCTGAGGACACCACACCGACGAATGACGGTGGAAAATATCGCCGAGATTTGGGTGTAGATATCAAAGATAGCAGTGATGGTAGAGGCTTTGATGTCACTGCAATTCAATCGGGAGAATGGCTCAATTATATTTTTAATCTGACTGAGAATAAATTTTATGACATTGTAGTGCGAGTTGCCTCTGTTGGTAGCGCTCAGCAACTCAAAGCAACTTTTAATAGCAATCAAGAACGCATCATCAGCTTTGATGCTACTGGCGGCGATAATGTTTGGATGAACGCGATCGCTAAAGGAGTAAGTTTAAATGCAGGTAGTAATCAACTGCGCCTAGACATGCTCACCAGTGGTTTTAATCTTAACTACATTAAGCTAGTCCCTACCAACACAGCTTATGGTACTACTAACGCTGACAATATTTCTGGTGATGCTAGTAATAATTCCATTTATGGTGGTGATGGTAATGATAACCTCAATGGTGGTGCTGGTAATGACACTATTTATGGTGATGGAGGCGATGATAATATCAATGGCGGAGATGGTAACGATCGCCTATTTGGTGACTCAGCCACTGCTGTCATCGGTTCTGCTAAAGATATTATTTATGGCGGACAAGGTAATGATGTCATATTTGGCGGTGAAGATAATGACTACCTCTATGGTGAAATTGGCAATGATACCCTAGATGGGGGTTCAGGTGACGATAACCTCATTGGTGATGTAGGGAATGATAGCCTGATTGGCAGCTTAGGCAATGACACCCTAGATGGTGGTTTGGGTAACGATACTGCTGTTTATAAAAATGCTAGCACTGGTGTCAATGTTAACTTAGAAGCAGGTACAGCTAGTGATGGACAAGGCGGTACGGATACATTAATTAGTATTGAGGTCATAGTTGGTTCTAGCTTTGCTGATACCTTGATTGGTAGCGTTGGCAATGATACTTTCGATGGTGGCGCGGGTAATGATAGCTTCAATGGTAATTCTGGCACTGATACTGTAACTTATAAAAATGCTAGCACTGGTGTCAATGTTAACTTAGAAGCAGGTACAGCTAGTGATGGACAAGGCGGTACGGATACATTAATTAGTATTGAGGTCATAGTTGGTTCTGACTATAACGATACCCTCACAGGTGGAGCAGGCAATAATAATCTCAATGGTGGGCTGGGTAACGATATCCTCAATGGTGGGCTGGGTAGCGATATCCTCAATGGTGGTGCAGGTAACGATACTGTTAGTTATAAAAATTTGACCTCTGGCACTGGTGTCAATGTCAACTTGGGGGCGGGTACGGCTAGCGATGGACAAGGTGATAGCGATACTTTAATTAGTATAGAAGCGGTGATTGGCTCTAACTTTGCTGATATCCTCACAGGCGGATCGGGGAATGAGACGCTTAATGGTGGCGCTGGCAATGATACTATTAACGGTGGTGCAGGTAGCGATACTGCCAGTTATAGAAATGCAACTGCTGGTGTCAACGTTAATTTGACCACAGGTACAGCTAACGATGGACAAGGTGGTACTGATAGTTTAAGTAATATTCAGGCTATATTAGGTTCTAATTTTGCCGATATCCTCATAGGCAGCTCTGGTAATGACACTATTGAGGGTTACGCTGGTAATGATACCATCAACGGTGGAGAAGGTTACGATACTGTCACTTATAGAAGTGCTAGTAGTGCGGTTAATGTTAACTTGGCAACAGGCAGAGCTAGCGATGGTCTGGGTGGGAGTGATACTTTAACTAGTATAGAGGCGATCGCAGGTTCTAACTATAACGATATCCTCACAGGTAATAACGGCAATAACGTTCTTACAGGTAATAATGGTAACGATACCCTCATTGGCGGTGCTGGTAACGATACCCTTAAAGGTGGTGCTGGTGCTGATATGTTCGTTTTCAATTTAGTCTCAGAAGGAATTGATGTCATTACAGACTTCACGCGATCGCAAGGAGACAAGATTGTGATTAAAAATGAGACTTTTGGCGCTACTAGTTTGAACCAGTTCAGCTATAACTCAGCTACAGGTGCTTTAATCTTTAATAATGAAATTCAGTTTGCGACTCTCAACACTAATTCCGGCTTTATTGTTAACTCGGATATTATTATTCAGCCTCCAGCAATTTAGCAACCAAATTAGGTTAGTTACGAGTCCAGAGTCAACATTCCAAGGTCAACAGTTGAAAATCAATAGTCTCAAGTTAAATAATTCATAACAATTGACCATTGACCATTGATTATTGACCATTTTCGCCTAATTCCTACCAATGTACGAACTTTACCCCGCGATCGCACCTTACAACGAAGGCTATTTACAGGTATCAGAGTTACACAAAATTCATTTTGAAGAATCAGGTAATCCCCAAGGAAAGCCAATAGTATTATTACATGGCGGCCCTGGTGGTGGTTGTCCCCCTTTTTATCGCCAATATTTTCATCCGCAAAAATGGCGCTTGGTAATGTTCGATCAACGCGGTTGCGGTCAAAGCAAACCCCATGCAGAATTGCGAGAAAATACTACTTGGGATTTAGTCAGCGATATTGAACAACTCCGCGAACATTTAGGAATCGAAAAGTGGGCTGTATTTGGTGGGAGTTGGGGGAGTACTTTATCTTTAGCATATAGTCAAACCCATCCCGAACGTTGTACAGAATTAATTTTACGCGGCATATTTATGCTACGTAAAAAAGAATTACACTGGTTTTATCAAGAAGGGGCTAGCTATATTTTTCCTGATGCTTGGGAAGAATATCTTAAACCAATTCCCCCCGCAGAACGGGATGATTTACTCACAGCTTATTATCAACGTTTAACCAGTCCAGATTTACAAATTAGATTAGAAGCCGCCCGTGCTTGGTCTATTTGGGAAGCTAGTACTAGTAGATTATTTCCCGATACTGACTTGATGAAAAATTTTGGTCAGAATGATTTTGCGGAAGCATTTGCTAGAATTGAATGTCATTATTTTATTAATCATGGATTTTTAGAAACGGAAAATCAATTACTATTAAATGTTGATAAAATTCGTCATATTCCGGCTGTAATTGTGCAGGGGCGTTATGATGTTGTCTGTCCGATGGTATCAGCTTGGGAATTACATCGGGCTTGGCCGGAAGCAGAATTTATTGTAGTTCCTGATGCGGGACATTCGATGAGTGAACCGGGAATACGCAGCGCCTTAATTGCGGCGACGAATAAGTTTGCATTTAATGCGTAATTTGTTAGAGACGCGATTCATCGCGTCTGTACAATTGTCAGTATTTATAAATATTATGGTTTGTGATTAATTTGTAGGGGCGGGGTTTCCCATACGTGTCAACTTAAGCTAACAGCTATATACAGCGCGTGTTGTACAAAAACCCTCGCCCTCATCCCCTAACCCCTTCTCCTGGGGGAGAAGGGGTATTAAATCTCTTGCTCCCCTCTCCCGATGGGAGAGGGGCTGGGGGTGAGGGCAAAAACCTTGCTATAAAGCGGATTTCACCTTAAGTTGACACCAATGGGGGAAACCCCGCCCCTACAAATCAATCTTGGTTCAAATGGGTGTGTAAAAATGAAATTTTTGGGTATTGATTTAGGCTGGAAATCCCAACCAAGTGGACTATGTTATTTAGAATTAATTGACGATCAATTAGAGATTAGAGATTTAGATCGCCAAGAAGCGATCGCAGATATTCTTAGTTGGATCGATAGTTGCGTACAACCACAAGAACCCGCGTTAATTGCGGTAGACGCACCTACTCTCATTCCTAACGCTACGGGGAGTCGTCTACCAGATAAACTCTCTCACAAATACTTTGGTAAATATCACGCTGGCTGCTACCCGGCTAATTTGGGTTTGGCTTTTGCCGAGCGGACTGTCAACTTTGGTTTAGAATTAGAATCTCGTGGTTTTATCCACGCACCCACCATTGAACCGCAAAAACCCGGTAGATATCAAATCGAAGTCTTTCCCCATCCCGCAATCGTCAACTTATTCAATTTAGAACGCATTCTTAAATATAAAAAAGGACGCTTGCGCGATCGCCGTTTAGAACTCACCAAACTCTATAATCATATTCTCAACATCCTACCCACCTTACAACCACCTCTGCGCTACGCCAGTTGCTACAACGCGGGGAACCCGCGCAACGCACTGCCTCCTCTGCGCCTCTGCGGTTCATTTATTTCCGAAATCCCCCACACAGGCGCAGCACTTAAAGCCGTTGAAGACCAACTAGATAGCCTAATTTGCGCTTATGTGGCTGCACACTGGTGGTATTGGGGCGAACAACGTAACTTAGTATTAGGCGATCGCACTACTGGTTACATTGTTACACCCCAAAAAATCTTAGATTTTGAATGAATAATCTAAAATCCAAAATCTAAAATCTAAAATCGATTTACTCTGCCCAAGCAATCAACCTTGGTTCGTAAGAATTCGACAGGTATGGGTGTTTTGGTAAGACGCGCAAAGACAAGCCTTGCAAACCAGAAGTGGTGTAAATAATATTCGCCGTATAAACACTTAACCCATCTGTATCATTACCTTGGTAATCCATAACCACAGGAATCGCATTCACGATATCACCATTGGCATCAATTGCCCCTTGGTATAATTCCACCTGTACGTCGTTATTGGTCAAAGTTGCTAAATCTACTTTGGCTTTTACCGCTACAGTTTGGTTAACTTCAATATCTGAAACTGCGGATATATCCACATCTTTGATTTTGATATTAAACCAATGGTCAGCAAGTTTAGCTTTCCACTCAGCTAATTCTTTAGCTGGGGCGTAGTTATTAGCAGTTAAGGTATGATAGCGATCGCTTGCAGGGAAATAAGCCCGTTGTGCATATTCTCGCACCATCCGCGCTGTATTAAAGAACGGACAATTCAACCGAATTGCGTCTTTCATTTTTGCTACCCAAGCACGGGGTAAGCCATCAACATCGCGATGATCGTAAAATAGCGGTACAACTTCCTTCTCTAATAAATCGTAGAGTGCATTGGCTTCTACCTCATCTTGATAATTAGGATCTTCGTAATTTTCCCCATGTCCAATCGCCCAACCAGTGCGGACATAATCAGCTTCATCCCACCAACCATCAAGGACACTTAAATTTGGTAGTCCATTCATAGCGGCTTTCATTCCGCTTGTACCAGAAGCTTCACGGGGACGACGGGGTGTATTTAACCAGATATCGCAACCAGCTACCATCAACCGCGATATATGAATATCGTAGTTGGGGACAAACACTACTTGTTTTTCTAAATGTTGTTCGCGGATAAAGTGATTAATGTCGCGGATTAATTCTTTACCGGGAATATCTTTCGGGTGTGCTTTACCCGCAATCACAAATTGCACCTTGCGGTTTTTATTCCCTAGTAAAATGCGTCTGATGCGTTCTAAATCGCGCATCCACAGAGTAGCACGTTTGTAGGTAGCAAAACGCCTTGCAAAACCCACAGTTAACACATTGGGATCTAAAACTTCTTGTGCTTGAGCAATTTCCGAAGCCGAAGCACCGCGATCGCGTAAATGCTTGACTAAATGCTCCCGCACGTACAATATCATATCCAAGCGGCAGCGTTCGTGATTGCGCCACAATTCCTCATCAGGGATGGAGTCCATTCTCTCCCATAACTGATTATCTGGTGGTGCAGATGACCAATTGGGGCCGAGATAGCGATCGTACAACTCTTGAGTGGATTTTGCCACACAACTGCGAGCATGAACGCCATTGGTAATAGCGGCGATGGGTACTTCTTCTACAGGTACTTTCTGCCATAACCCTTGAAACATCTGGCGGGATACCACACCATGTAATTGCGCTACCCCATTAGAAAATGTTGCCATTTTCAGCGCCAACACCGCCATACTAAAAGGCCCAGATAAATCGCCTGTGTTTTCTCTTCCCAGTCCTAAAAATTGTTCTTCAGGTAAGCCGAATATCCCCGCATAATATCTCAGGTAGTCCAAAATTTTCTGAGGTGGGAACAAGTCAATTCCGGCTGGTACTGGCGTGTGTGTGGTGAAAATATTACTCGAAGCTACTACCTGTCTAGCATCAGCGTAACTCAAACCTTCTTCTTGAATCAACATGCGGATGCGCTCTAGGGCAGAAAAGGCGGCGTGGCCTTCGTTCATGTGGTATGCAGTAACTTTATACCCCAAAGCTTTTAACATTTGTACGCCACCAATACCTAACATAATTTCTTGGTGGATACGCATATCGATGTCACCACCGTAAAGTTGATCGGTGATGTCATGATCGTAGGGATTATTCGGTTCTATATTGGTATCCAGTAAATACAGGGGAACTGTACCCACTTGTACCCGCCACACCCTAGCGTAAACCTTGCGTCCTGGGTAATCTACCGCAATCCGCAATTCTGAACCGTCAGCACTGCGTTCCAAGTGCAACGGCATATTGTAGAAATCATTAATGGGGTAGCGTTCCTGCTGCCAACCATCGGCATTAAGATACTGAGCAAAGTATCCTTGTTGGTAGAGTAAGCCCACACCAACCAATGGTAAACCTAAATCGCTGGCAGATTTCAGGTGATCGCCTGCCAGAACGCCCAAACCGCCAGAATAAACAGGTAGACAATCTACCAAGCCAAATTCAGCCGAGAAATAAGCGTAACATTCCTTCGGTGACTGGCTGCGTTGCTTTTGATACCAAGAACGCTCTTGTAAATAATCTTCCAGCTGACGCGCTGCGCGATCCATTTGCGCCAAGAAGCCTTCATCCTCAACAACTTCTGAAAGTCGCCCTTGACTAATTGTTCCCAGCATTAACACTGGGTTATGGTGACTAGATTCCCATAAATCGGCATCTAGACGGCGAAATAAATCTTTGCTTTCAACGTTCCAATCCCAGTGCAAGTTATATGCCAGCCGCCGCAGCGGTTCGAGTCGCGGCGGAAGAGAAGGAGAGACGTTAAATGTACGAATTGGCTGCATAGGTTGGCAAAACTCCAAGTGTAGCTAAGGTTATTTTTTACTGTCTTTACCCAATGTTGCCAATTCTTTATACTATGTTTGTAAAAATGCTATGACTTTGTTAAGCATTGAGAATTATTCTTGTCAGGTTTGCTAGAGTTTACACCAAGCCGATTTCTGATATTAAGCTGGCTGCTAAAAGGTATAGCTGGTATTGCAAAACTTAATTATTGATTGTAGTTTAATACTCATGATGATTATATATGTATGTATTGAATTTTCTCAGTATATAAGCTTAATTTTAGATTTTCCTAATAGCTATATAATAACTGCCAAAAAGCTTGTCAATAGCCCGCTTCGCGAGTTTCATCTCTCATCAAAACCATCGGTTATGAGTTAGCATCTCACAGCAATTCTTAATTATTTTTTAAGCATTTAGAATTGAGATTTCTAGTAAATCAAGCAAAAATTTTTATCATATTACTGGGCGATCGCCAGCCAAATTCCTTAAATAGCACATCTTGCACCCAACAAATCGCCATAATTCCCAAACATGAGGAATAAAATCATAATTTTCTGCCTTAAGCACCCAAATAAGAAGAATCTTGCGGATTTTTTTACATACTTAAAGCCATAGCTGCCACACAAGCAATCTCAGCCGCAACTTGATAAGCTTGTTTGATATTTAAACCACCATCTTTAGCTGTATTAGCACCAGCAGATTTTTGCACGCGCGATTCCTTCTTGACATCACCAGCTAAAACAGCTCGCTGCAAAATGATGTAAGCATCTAAATCTTCTGAATCATACTCACTTTGGAGCAGCAATCGAATCTGATGTTGAGCGGCTAGGCTCAAATAGCCAGAGGTTAAAGCTTGGTTAACAATTTCTTTCATTAAAGACCTACTTTTTAAACTAAATTTGGAAGTTGAACGCGATACCTAATTTTTGGCGATCGCTTTTTTCAGTTGCGTAAATTTCTCGCTCAAGAATCTCTCAATTTTCTTTAAAATTTATAACGAAAGCCACTCAGCACGCATCACCCGAATGGGTTATACCTCAAGTGGATTTACAAATTGTTAGATATTATTCCTCATATAATTGTTAATTATGGTGAATATACTGAATAACTTTGGCAGAAAAATTCTCCAGTATTAAATATTTTTCTTGGCTAGTAAAAAATATTATTTTAAACTGCATAAGAAGTTACAATATTATCTCGATTGTTCTGGATATATATGAAATTTTAGAAAAAAATAATTTTTGCCAAAGCCAGACATTAAAAATAAGATGTGTTATATTCAAAAGCACCAATTGTGAAAAATCACTCTGGCAATTACCTGAGTGTTTTGTTTAATTTGTAAATCATCTGCGTGCAACATGATTAGAGCAGCATACTCTAGAAATTCGTTGCAAGAAAGCCGTCATAGCAGTCGAGGAAGTGCTTACTTGTTTGCACCGATGGTGAACTTCAATGTGATGGCTGAAGTCGGCGATACTCCACCCTAAATTTAATTTTATACATTCATAAATAACCAAAATAGTTTAACAATAACTACATGGCAGATAAAGGTTAATAATTTTACCTTTGGAATAAAACTGTCAAAATGTATTATTGTTAACCAAAAGCTTGTGTAATTGAGTAGTTAGTAAATATATCAACTACCTTATTGCTAATTGAATGATTGCGCCTTGGTTGAAGAATTCAACAAAAATTAAGTTGAATTTCTCTACGCTAATATGAATAGTATTTGATGAGATATCAATACTAATAGAGAGATTTTGGCTATAAAATCCAGAATTCGACATTAATTAGCGGCAAAATCTTTCAGACTCAATCAGCAAAATTAGGTGATGCCTATAAAATCTTAGTGTTTTTATAGGTAAGTTGAACATTATTTACTGGCAAAAAATTGCTCATTGCAAATTATTTTTTCAACAATTAAATAATTGCTTGCATCAAGTTGGACTAGTATTTGCGAGATTCAGATAACTGAATTACTCCTAAATCTGGGTATTTGCAAATCATCAAAGCTAGCCAATAGTCAATGAAGTAGTCGATTAATTTTATTTGAGGCATTAGTAACCATGAAAAAGCATAAACATTTAGCCAAAATGCAACGTTTTACGGAAATTTTGCTAACTACATTATTAGGTAATATTCCTGCGATCGCTCTCGGCTCGAAACTGCGCAATCTCTTATATCGCAGTATTTTCGCTCGCTTAGATAGTCAGGTTTATATTCAAAATGGTGTGGAATTTCTGGGTAGTAATGCCATAGAAATCAGCAAAAATGTGTTTATTTTTAAAGGCGTGCGTCTCGATGGCAGAGGAGAAAATAATCGAATTTATCTTGGTAACAAAGTCGCGATAGAACGTAATGTTGATATCGGTTGCTTAGATGGTACTTCTATATATATTGATGATGAAACATTCATTGGCCCTAGCGTATGTATTGCTGGCCCAGGAAACATCAAAATAGGTAAAAACTGTATGATTGCATCGCACTGCGGTATATATGCTAATAATCATACTTTTGCCAATCCCCTAGAACCAATTCGCAATCAAGGGATTACACGCCAAGGAATTGTCATAGAAGATGATTGCTGGCTAGGGCATGGAGTCAGCGTATTAGATGGCGTAACTATTGGTCAAGGTAGTGTCATTGGTGCAGGTGCAGTAGTCACAAAAGATATTCCTCCCTTCTCTGTAGCTGTAGGAATACCAGCCAAAGTTATCAAAAGCCGCATAGGCGAGGAGATAGGGATTAGGGGATGAGGAAGGGAGACAAGGGAGACAAGGAGGACAAGGAAGCAAATAACTAATGACAAATGACAAATGACTATTGACCATTGACTAATGACCATTGACTAATTTCTGCATCTACTCGGAAACCTATGCAGCGAGTAAACGTCTCAAGAGTAGCAACCTCAAAACTTTTTAATCGGGACATCTCCAAAATATAGCGCTTACCCAACTGGCTCAGTCAATCAACGTGAGGACAGTCAACAGTTAACAGTCAACAGTCAACAGTCAACAGTCAACAGTCAACAGTCAACAGTTTCACGATAAACATTGACCTGTCTCAATAGAGACTGCCAAAAAAGGGGCGAGATTTGGGTAATATAAAGGAGCTATCATTTCTGCCTAGCAGATACCGAGAGAGAGATTTTCTGTTTCTCATACCTTTTGGAGATATCTCTGATGCTTACTTTAAAAATCACAGTTTATATTGTTGTTGCCTTCTTTGTGGCTATCTTCGTCTTTGGTTTCTTGTCTAATGACCCAGCTCGTAACCCCGGTCGTCGGGATTTCGAGTAAAAGCGCGACTGATAATCCGCTCTCAAAAGCCGGAAGGCAGAACACACCAGAAGCTATGGACACTAAGTTGCTTAAATGGGGATAATTACCCCAGCCATTTGCTACCCTACTCGGTCATCTTGCTTGAAGAGTTAAGAAATTAACCTTTTAGGCGCGAGCAATGGCAAAGCGAACGGTATTTGCTATAACGGAGAGAATGCCCAAAAGTTTACCTTGAAGCAATCTCTCCTAGCAATTCTCGTGGTAAATTTTAGTGTCCTTCTTGAGCCAGCTTGCTGCAAATAGGTGGCAAAGTAGGAAGGCTAAAGGTGTTGTTCGTCCTTCCGGCTACTTATTGGCTATTTGTTAGCTTGATTGTGCTGAAATATGCTTCATCCAGTTCTGCCGCCTACACCGCCTCCAATTACGGAAGCAAGACAACCTGCAAATTTGACCTCTTCTGCTAATGACACCAAGTTTAATTCCTTAATTGCTACAGAAATTGCTACAGATACTGGGACGCAGGAAAATCAACAAACATCCCAACAGCAACAAGCAAAGTCTCAAACTCAGCCAAGTTCCCCAAATGTGACTAGGGATAAATTGGTAGTTTCTCCCAATCTCAATCCACCCAATCCGCCGAAAACTTTTCCGCCGGAATTCTCTCCTGTTGATACTCCCATTGATACTCCCATGAGTGCGGCATTATTGGGGGAGCCTATGGGCATTGCTTATCCGCTGCAAAATAATAGCGATCGCCTAGATGTTAAAGTTTTATCTAACCCAAACGCTACAACTAACCAAAATTCATTTGTTTCTAGTCAATTTTCTCCAGTAGAACAATCTAGTAAAACTCCAGCTAAACCGCAAGTAGTTGCGCAAAATCCCCAGCAACCGCAATTAGTACAAAATACTATTGAATTTAAATCTCGCAATCCTACACCAGACTCGCCTGCACCCTCATCGATAGAATTTCAGACGCCACAGCCGCAACCGCCAGCAGAAAGCACAAATAAGCCCCAAAGTCAACCATCTGGGACAACTCCCCCTGCTACCACAGCACCAGCTACACCCAGAACGGTGGAAGTAATTTCCGATCGCCAAGTTTATGATGACCAACGGCGGATAGTGACGGCAGAAGGCAATGTAGTTGTGCGATTTGACGGGGCGGTAGTAGATGCCGATCGCTTACAAATCAGTTTAGATAACTTGATTGCTGTGGGAGAAGGTAACGTAGCTTTAACCAGGGGCGATCAGGTTTTGCGAGGACAACGCTTTACTTATAACTTTATTCAAGATAGCGGAGAACTGGAAAAGGGTAGAGGGGAAATTTACCTACCCACAGCCGAAAGAGATGTAGCTTTTTTACCTACAGATGTCACAGCCGGGGGAGTATCACAGCGCCCAGTGAGCGATCGCATTCGCGCAAATCAGCCCCTAACTGGTGTTAATAGCCCTGGCGGAATTGATGTGGCCATCGGGGGTAGAGCCGATGCGAGAAACATTGCGCAACCAAAATCAGGGGGAGTAATTAATCGCCTGCGCTTTGAAGCTGAACATATTCAATTTTATCCCCGTGGCTGGCAAGCTAAAGATGTTAGCATTACCAACGATCCATTTTCACCACCGGAATTAGTATTACGGGCGGCTAATGTTACTTTAACCAGAGAAGCACCTTTAGTAGACCGAGTCAGAAGTCAAGGATCGCGGGTAGTTTTCGACCAAAAAGTGGCGATTGGGATTCCGCGAGAACAGCAGCAAATCGATCGCCGAGAACGAGACGTAACTCCAGCGCTGGTTTCTCCTGGCTTTGATGGCGATCAACGAGGTGGGTTATATCTAGAACGCGGCTTTCCAGTCATCTCTACAGACAAGACAAACTGGACAATTACGCCCCAATTTTTCTTGCAAAAAGCAGTAGAACAAGGTACGGATGACTTCGCTGGGCTATTTGGGATTAGAAGTAGACTGAATGTGAATTTGAACCCTAAATCTGTGATTGAGGGCAACGGCGAGTTAACCAGCCTGAATTTGAGTAAAGTTGAAGATAACTTTCGGGCTAGCTTGCGTCTGAAGCAGACATTAGGCGATCGCAATCCCCATTTATTGAACTTAGAATACAGCTACCGCGATCGCCTTTATAACGGTACTCTCGGCTATCAAACTGTGCAAAGCAGCCTTGGGGGTGTAATCATTTCACCGATCATTCCCTTAGGTAACAGTGGTATTAATCTTAGCTATCAAGCAGGTGCTCAGTATATTAATGCTAATACCGATCGCCCTGACTTACTCTCACCAGATAGAGACAACGATCGCATTTCCTTAGGACGCATCCAAGGTAGTGCAGCCTTGAGTGGTGGTTTATTGCTATGGCAAGGACAACCCTTACCACCTACTGCTACTGAGGGATTGCGATACACACCTAACCCAGTTGTTCCCTACTTGCGCGCGCTGGCTGGTGTGACTGGTACTACTAGTTATTACAGTAATGGTGATAATCAAAGCACCTTAATTGGCACCATTGGCTTAGAAGGGCAAATTGGTCATTTTTCCCGCCCTTATTTAGACTATACCGCCTTTAACGTCAGCTATTCCCAAGGTTTTAACAGTGGACTATCACCTTTCTTATTCGACAGAGCTGTTGACACCAGAGTACTGAGTGCTGGCATCACACAGCAAATCTATGGCCCTTTTCGCATTGGCTTTCAGACCTCAGTTAACTTAGATACAGGGAGAGAAAGTAGCACCGACTATATTTTGGAATACAGCCGTCGCACCTATGGCTTGACATTACGTTACAATCCCGTACTGCAATTAGGCGGTATTAGCTTCCGTATCAGCGATTTTAATTGGAGTGGTGGTACAGATCCCTTTTCTGGTCAGCAAGTTAAGCCAGTTGTCGGCGGCGTGACGCAGCAGGAGCCTTGAAGAGGCAGGGGGGCAGGGGGCAGGGGGCAGGGAGCAGGGGGACAAGGGGGACAAGGGGGACAAGGGAGACAAGGAGGAATAATCAACAATGCCCAATGCCCAATGCCCAATGCCCCATACCAATTACCTTGCCCTTCCCAAGGTGGTGATGTAAAGTGCTGCTTCGTCGGCGGGAATACCGAGAACTTCATTTACTTTGTCGTCAAAAAAGCCACCAATACCGCTTACACCGATATGTAATTGGGTAGCGGCTAAATTTAGCCTTTGTCCGAGATGTCCGGCATCCATGTGTAAATAACGGTAAACGCGATCGCCATATTGCGCGATCGCAGATTTTAAATCGGCGGTATGAAATACTACAGCAGCAGCATCGCGCCCTAAATCTTGCCCTAAGCAAAGAAAATGTAATTCTCGGCGGAAGTTTTTAAAGCGAATTTGGCGCAATTCTTGGGCTTTTGGTGCGTAATAGTAACAGCCAGCTTCTAATCCTTTGACTCCACAAACAGCAATAAATGTTTCAATTAAATTTAAGTCAAAGTAATCTGGAGAACGGTCTAAATTTTGGTAGATATAATTTTGCGGTTGATAGGTGAAATCAAGTAAAGCTTTCAATTCTTCAAAGCTCAAATCTTCACCACTGTATGCACGGGTAGAACGCCTCCTATGCATGGTATTTTCCAATTCTGAGAGATTTTCACCCCAGTTAATCGACATGGTAGCTGTGGGAATTTTTAGACAGAAAGGGAAGTTATATTTATCTTCTAAAGATTTCTCTTGTTGCACTTCTGGTAAATTGAGTTTACCCGTTGTTCCCGATTCAATTTGTGTGTGATGATGAAAATATTTCAACAGTTCGCCATCAGGAATAATGGGGTAATTGGTTTCGGTTGCTGAAGGTAAAGCTGTGCGTCCTATTGGTAAATTTTGTTTAATATCTAACAAGTCTGCTAGAGATAAAACTGCGATCGCGCCTTCTTGTTGTGGATCGATATACAGTAAATCGTTAACCGCTTCATCAATAAATCCACCAATCAAGTGCGGGCGATAATCGTTAACTGCCCCAGCTAACTCAATATTTCCTAATAAATGTCCGGTATCCAAAAAAATGCGGCGGTAAGCCCTATCTTCATACCGCCAAGCGGAACGGTAGAATACAGCGGTGATCACAATCGCTAGCTGAGTATTTTCTAGAGATGGATGCCAAAAACAAGCTGCTTGTAAACTTTGCCAAACATCGCTTTCCCAATACTGCATTAAAGAATGAGTGCGACTTTGGTAATTATATAACCCGGCTGGTAGTAACTCCGTACCGCGCGAAACTACATACACCTCAGCTGGGTATAACCCACCAGCACTAGGGGCTGATCGTAAATATACCCCACCCATAGAAGGCATTCTCGCCGTTAGCCCATAGCTACCAAACAATAGCCGTGACAGTCTTTGCCACCATTGAGCATCTTCATTGTTAGTAGACGCCTCAGAATTAGCTTGCAAGTAGGGTTTAAGGTCAAAAGATGAGCCAATTCTGTACTCTTTAAATGGTACTGGTTGCTTTGCCCAATCTAAGCTCTGACTTTTTGCAGCCAGTGTCTGAGGATCGTATTTAGTGCGTTCGTGGTAGTGCTGTGCAATTGATTGGTGTAGTTCTGGCATAGTAGTTTCAATAGCATTGGGCGTCCTTTTTTTGATCTTGGCATTCCTGTGTCGGATTATTTCGTGTTAATTGGTACAATCTTCTTCACAGTTGCCATACCTCAAGGGTTGGGAGATTACTGGAACCTCATTGATTTACTCCCCCCAGCGCTGAAATTTTCCCAATCTACCATCTTTTACGTAAAACGATAATCATAACCATCAACTTTGAACAACTGGAGACAAGTTTTCTAGAATTTAATTATTGGTATTGCTGAATCAAGGGATGATTTAATCATTTATAAAATGCTCCCTCTGCCTCCTCTGCTTGCCTCAATTCATCCCACTATTCTGCAATGCCTAATTATTTTCTGCTGGTGGTGTTGGTATAACAGCCTGAGAATGGCGTCGCCACCGCTTTACACCATAAATAGCAGCAGCCAAAACCAAAAAATAAGGACTGTAAGCAATTAGCCAAATACCTAACTTTAGTAAACCAACAGTTAATTCGCCAACAGAATGGCTAGAGTTGTTCCAAGTTTCTTGAATTTGTGCCCCTAAACCCCGTTGGGGACTGCTACCGGAAACTGCTGCTTCTAGGTTTAAGGTAATAGTAGAATAGGCAACTCGATTTTGTAAAAATTAAACCTCCTAGCAGCACAGTCACAGCTAAACCAGATTTGCGCGGTAATATCATCGAGGCTGGCATAACTTAAACCATAGATAGATGAATTTAATCTCAGTATGGCTGAGAGCAAATCTGAAAGCGGCTATTGTTGCTATTTTTGTAACAGATTAAAAGTTCCTGCTGCTTAGATCCCCGACTTCTTGAAGAAGTCGGGGATCTATTATTGTTGACAGCTAATAAATTGCGTAATTTCTCTCACCATCTATAGACAATTACTGATTTAAACTTGGGGAGAAGCATTAAATAATACTTAAAAATCTATGAGTTTAATCGAGTTAATGTTAATATTGGCTACTATCATTGGTGTAGTAGATAGCAATACAATCCGCATTAAAGATGATGCAGGTAAAACAGCCACAGTTAAACTAGTATGTATTAATACACCGAAAGAGACAAAACAGCAGTATGTTACCGCAGCTACTAACAAACTCAAACGATTTTTACCAACAGGTAGCCCAGTAGTAATTAAAACCCTCAACCGCGAAGAAAATGGGCGCATAATGGGTGAGGTTTTTGTTGATAATCGTTCAGTCAATCTTCGGTTGGTAGAGGAAGGTAATGCTGTTGTCGATCGCGAAACTTTAGGTTATTGCGAAGAAAGTAGAATGCAATATTTAATTGCTGAAGCAAATGCTAAAAATAAGCGTTTAGGATTATGGCAGCAGTTTAATCCTGTCAATCGGAATGGAGGAAGGTAATATTTTGAGGATTGAAGTAAATAAATATGAGGTTGCACAAAGTTATATCTTTTTTTAACGCAAAGGGGCGCTAAGGTTAACGCAAAGGTACGCAGAGTTTGTACAGTTCTAAATCTTTGAGAAGAATTAGTTGCATTTTTATTAAGATTTACGCACACTCTACGAATTCTTGGCGTACTTGGCGTCTTCTCTGCGAGACGCTACGCGAAGGCGGTTCAATAAATTAAGCTGTTTGGCAATTTTTGCGTAAGTCCTGTTTATCTTGAATTGGTATTACACCTATCTAAGGATGAATTGTCAAAATAGTTAGAAACAGCTAATACATTAGTGGGACTGCAAACAAGAGCTAAAAGCATGGAAACCAAACAATTAGGAAAAACGGGTGTATCTATCAGTGCTATTGGTTTGGGTGGAATGCCAATGTCAATAGCAAATCGTCCTGCAGAAGCAGAATCTATTCAAGTTATTCATCGTGCTTTAGACTTGGGTATTACCTTCATTGATACTGCTGATTCTTACTGCTTAGATGAATCAGATAAGCACCACAATGAACGACTAATTAATCAAGCACTTAGCAGTTACAAAGGCGATGTTAGCCATGTAGTTGTCGCCACCAAAGGCGGTTTGATGCGTCCTCATGGAAATTGGACGCGCAACGGTAACCCCAAACATTTACGTCAAACAATTCGCGAAAGTTTTCAAGCCTTGGGCGGTAGTAAACCAATAGATTTATGGCAATATCACGCCCCCGATCCCAAATATGCGATCGCAGAATCCCTCGCACCCGTAAAAGAAGCGGTAGAAAACGGTTTAATTCGCTATGTGGGAGTTTCTAACTTTTCTGTAGAACAAATTAAACAAGCCCAGGATGTAGTGGAAATTGTTTCTGTGCAAAATCAATATAGTCCTTGGGAAAGACAACCAGAAAATGACGGCGTGTTAAAGTATTGCGAACAAGCAGGATTAACCTTTTTACCTTGGAGTCCTTTCGGTGGTAGTCGTCGCCATCAAAACTTACAAGATATTTCCGCGATCGCAAATTTAGCCAAAGAAAAAGGCGTATCAGTATATTGTATCGTCCTTGCTTGGTTGCGTTCCAAATCGCCCGCTATTTTACCCATCCCCGGTGCTAGCAAAATCTCTAGTATTGAAGACTCAGTAACAGCAATTAACATTCACCTCTCAGAAGCAGAAATCCAAAAAATCGATACAGAAACTTAGTCAGTTGTCAGTTGTCAGTTGTCAGTTGTCAGAGACGCGATAACCCGTGTCTATACTGTTGTCTAGGTATCCCATGCCCCATGCCCCATGCCCCATGCCCTATTTTTAATTCTCCGTAGTTACTCAATTTGAGGTAAAATCAAAAGCCTGCCAATAAATGATGCTTGCTGACAGGAGATGCTCTATGGCCCGGATGTATTATGATGAAGATGCCAATTTAGACCTTTTGGCTGGAAAAACAATTGCTATCATCGGCTATGGTTCGCAAGGTCATGCTCACGCCCTGAATCTTAAGGATAGTGGTTTAGATGTGATTGTAGGGCTATATCCGGGCAGTAAGTCAGCTGCCAAAGCCCAAGAAGCTGGATTAACCGTCAAGAGTGTTGCGGATGCGGCTAGTGCTGCTGACTTCATCATGATTTTATTGCCTGATGAAGTGCAAAAAACAGTTTATAAAAACGAAATTGAACCGAATTTAGCAGAAGGAAAGGTTTTAGCTTTTGCTCACGGCTTTAATATTCACTTTGGACAAGTTGTACCCCCTGCAAATGTAGATGTAGTCATGGTAGCGCCTAAAGGCCCCGGTCATTTAGTCCGCCGGACTTACGAACAAGGACAAGGCGTACCCGCATTATTTGCTGTATATCAAGATGCTAGCGGTCGGGCACGCGATCGCGCTATGGCTTACGCTAAAGGTATCGGTGGTACTCGTGCAGGTGTTCTCGAAACCACCTTCCGCGAAGAAACCGAAACCGATTTGTTTGGCGAACAAGCAGTATTATGTGGCGGTTTGAGTGCTTTAATTAAAGCCGGATTTGAAACTTTAGTCGAAGCTGGCTATCAACCAGAATTAGCTTATTTTGAATGTCTGCATGAAGTTAAACTGATTGTTGACTTAGTTGTCGAAGGCGGTTTAGCTACAATGCGCGATAGTATCTCTAACACTGCTGAATACGGCGATTATACCCGCGGCCCTAGAGTGGTAACTGCGCAAACCAAAGCAGAAATGGGCAAAATTCTCAGCGAAATCCAATCTGGACAATTTGCTAGAGAATTTGTGTTAGAAAATCAATCTGGTAAACCTGGATTTACCGCCATGCGTCGTCAAGAAGCCGAACACCCCATTGAGGAAGTAGGTAAAGAATTACGCGCTATGTTTAGCTGGTTGAAAAAAGCCTAATAATATAGGGGCTAGGGGCTAGGGGCTAGGGGCGAGAATGTTTCACATTCATGATGATGGATAATTTTTGTAGTTAGGACTTTATTCCTGAATTTTAAAGTCTGAAAGTGCTGAATAAATATCCATCATAATTAATGCTATTCACCATTGCCCCTTGCCCATTCGCATAAAAAACCAAGCCCAATCAAGCATGAAGATTAGCTTGTTCTTGCAACCAAGGATCAACTGGTTGTCCATCTTTACGGCGTAATTCTATTTCCACTACCATCACTTCTTTAGAACCAGGGGGAGCAGGTTTTTTATGGAAAAGAATGTCATATTCTAGTGGATTGTGATTGCGTTCTTTTAACCATTCTTGCACCTTAGTTGTCGCGAAAAAAGATTGCCCTTGCTCAAACATCCGGGTAATCTGCATCTGTAGCGTGTAGGGATTTATGCGCCCCATTTTTTACCACCTTTATCTTTAGATTGTAATTTATTTGTAGGGTGAGCATTGCCAACCCAGTCCTTTTAAAACTAACAAATGAAGTCGTAACAGGCAATCAACACAATTTTTACCTTAACTAAATTCACTCAAGTAATTTGTAGCAGCAATCATACAGAGAAATTTTTACTCAGGTAAGTTGTTGAGAAAATTCTCTATATTAATATGTGAAGAAATGTAAAGTTATGTAGAGGATATGTTACTCTTTTGGGTAAAGTAGCGGAAATTTTCTGCGCGATCACACATCTGTCTGCAAATGCTGATAATTGCTTCAAAATTGTAACGCGATCGCTATCAGCTAATACCTGATGCAATGTAATTACAGAATTATCTCATTAGTAAGTGGCTGTAAATGATTGCGGATTATTATAATTAATCCAATTACTAATTATTTATGAGGCTAAATTATGATTTTGACTACAACTGATGTAATTCAAGGTGCAGTAATTCAATCATATTTAGGTATTGTGACAGCAGAAGTTGTTTATGGTAGCAATTTTTTACGGGATTTTCTCGCAAGTATTCGTGATATTGTCGGTGGACGTACTGGTAGTTATGAACGTTTATTTGAACAAGGGCAACGCAAAGCATTAGAAGAATTACAACTACGGGCACAACGTTTAGGTGCGGATGCTGTAATCGGTATTGAAATCGATACTGGTACAATCAATGTCGATCAATCTGGAGTCTTGTTATTGATTACCGCTACAGGTACAGCCGTAAAAATGCGTTAAGTAGAACAGCGAATTTAAATATAACTGGCTGAGGCTGTCATTTCTCATTTGTAAGGATTTAAATTTTATTTATTAAAATATAGGACTATAGCAATCCTAAATCATTGGTGAAATTTACTAATTCTCATTTTTTTCTCTTGTGCTTGGCGTCCTTGGCGTCTTGGCGGTTCATTAAAAAAGTATTTTCACAACTCAGATGGGATTGCTATACATAAATATAATTTAACTTTTACAAAAAATCCTGCATAACGCATTCATATAAATCACTATCAATAAGCCCAATTAATCTTTGCAAAATCAAAAAACAATAGCCTACACTACCTGTAATAATTTTTAATAAAAATTTCGATTATCAACAGTGTTTTAAATTTGTTGGACAAAAAAAATTAACTAAAAACTTTATTACCAAAGATAGAGTACTTAACTCATTCTGTTGATAGATAGAAATAACTATATTTAGTAATTTAATTTGAATCACAAGCAAAAATATAGCTGGAAAACCTTTGCTGAAGTAATCAGGGAGAAAATAGTTTATGTCATATGCAAATCGGGTAGGAGATCAAGTTATTCCTCCTGAATCTGTTGTAACAGGTCGAGTATCTGAATATCATGACCTAGTACGATGGGGGCCAATTATTGCTGGTGTATTGGTGGCGTTAGCTACCCAATTAATTTTAAGTGCATTATTTGCTGCAATCGGTGCTACTAATGTTGCAGGTTCAGGCGCACCGAGAAGTATTACACCTGATGTTGCTAGTAATGTAGGTATTTGGTCAACGATCGCTTTATTAATTTCCCTGTTTACTGGTGGTTGGGTAACAACTCGCGCTTGCGGGCCGATGAACCGCAACACTGCGTTACTTAACGGCGCTATTCTTTGGGCTACCACTTTAGCACTCAGTTCTTGGCTATTAGCAAGCGGGGTATCAGGTGCATTTGGTGTAGCTGCTTCTAATGCAGCCGCAGTTCTCAACCAAACACAACAACCACTAGGAAATGTACAACAGAATATACCAAACGTATCCGCTCAACAAGCGCGTGATATTGCAGCAGCTACGTCCAAAGGCTTGTGGTTGTTTGTAGTTGGTTCATTGTTGGGTTTAGTTGCTTCTCTAGTCGGAGCAGTTGCTGGTGCACGCAAACCGAGAACTACTACCTATAATCCTTAATATTAGCAAGTGGTCATTAGTCATTAGTCCTTGGTCAAGAATTCTCTGCTCTTGACTATGGACTTTTGACTTTTGACTTTTGACTTTCGATAATGGACTCTCTATAGCCCTAGCTATGGCACAATAAAGAACGGTAATAAGAAAAATCTTGATAAGGTAATTTAGTGAGTCCTACTGCTCAAACCACAGCGAGTACGCGACGTGTGGTATTTCCGTTTACAGCAATTGTTGGTCAGCAAGAAATGAAACTGGCTCTGCTGTTGAACGTGATCGACCCCAAAATTGGTGGTGTCATGATTATGGGCGATCGCGGTACCGGCAAATCCACAACTATCCGGGCCCTGGCCGACCTACTACCGGAAATCTCTGTTGTTGCTAACGACCCCTTCAACAGTGACCCCAATGACCCCGATGTAATGAGTGATGAAGTCCGCCAGCTGTTACAGGAGGGAGCAGAAATTCCTGTAGTTGCTAAAAAAGTGCAGATGATAGATCTGCCTTTAGGTGCTACAGAAGACCGGGTTTGCGGTACTATCGACATCGAGAAAGCTTTATCTGAAGGTGTCAAAGCCTTTGAACCGGGACTATTAGCCAAAGCTAACCGGGGTATCCTCTACGTAGATGAAGTTAACTTATTAGATGACCACTTGGTAGACGTATTGCTTGACTCTGCTGCTAGTGGTTGGAACACAGTAGAACGGGAAGGTATTTCTATTCGTCACCCAGCGCGGTTTGTGCTGGTTGGTTCTGGTAACCCGGAAGAAGGCGAACTGCGTCCCCAGTTGCTCGACCGGTTTGGAATGCACGCGGAAATCCACACGGTGAAGGAACCAGCTTTACGAGTGCAAATTGTGGAGCAACGGTCAGAATTTGACCAAAATCCCCACGGATTTCTCGAACAGTACCAACCCCAGCAAGAAGCATTACAACAGCAAATTGTCAATGCACAGACTTTGTTACCAAAAGTTACCAGCGACTACGATTTGCGGGTAAAAATTTCGGAAATCTGTTCGGAATTGGATGTAGACGGTTTGCGGGGTGACATTGTAACTAACCGCGCTGCTAAAGCCATCACTGCATTTGAAGGACGTACCGAAGTTACAGTTGATGACATACGCCGTGTAATTACCCTATGTCTGCGTCATAGATTACGCAAAGACCCCTTAGAATCCATTGATTCTGGTTATAAGGTAGAAAAAGCTTTCGCGCGAGTCTTTGGTGTGGAACTACCGGAAAATGATACTGCACAAAAAAACGGCACAGGTCAAGTTAAAACTGGTGTTCGCTAATCAGTCAACAGTTCACAGTTGTTAGTTATTAGTAAACAGCGATAATTGTTTACTAATAACTATAATTGGGCATGGGGCATGGGGCATTGGGCATTAAAAATGAGTATTAGTAGCCTATGTAGCTGTAAGTAATTAGCTATAAAAAATATACTTTTTTCCTAATGACTATAAGCAGAATATAAGTAATTTAATAAAAATAAACCTACCCAACTTTAAATCCTAACAAATGACCAATGACAAATGACCAATGACAAATGACCAATGACAAATGACAATAATAATTAACTATGAGATATTGGAATTTTTGGTTGAATACTTTTATTTTATCTAGCCAGTACAATCCACCTCGGTTTGTAGAATTATTAATGTTAACGGTGGCAATGGTAATGTTAGGAATTGCCACTGTTTCACCCGATAGACCTTATATGGTACTTGGTTTAAGCTTAGTAGTAGGAGCATCTCTTTCTATTCTAGTCAGAGAAGCGATCGCTCCTTCCCAGCAATCTAAAATGACCAAGTTTACAGCGTTTATATTACTTTTTATTAGTCTGTATGGCTTTTTTGATTTGATGCAAACGCTGTAATTTTAATTTGTATAAATATACAACCTATTGTGCTGTTAAAATTTTTTGGATATTTTTAGTAATTCGCTAGCAGTATCCTGCATTTAAGAGTTTTACCTAAAGTGTATCATGATGAAATTTAAAAGCGCGTTAGCAAAACTTACAGTAGTGGACTGACACAGCTAAAATAGTGCATTAGGTGTAGATTGGGTTGTAAAGGCGATCGCGTAATCTTTTAAGCGATTTTTAGGAGATGAGAATCCTGAAGTAGCGACAGATTTACACAATTTAGCATTAATATATCGCGCTCAAGGACGTTATCAAGAAGCTGAGAGTTTGTTTTTACAATCTTTGGAAATTAAGCAGCGTTTACTACAAAAAGCGCATCCTCTTTTAGCAGATACAATTTATGCTTTAGGTTATATGTATCGAGAACAAGGGCGTTTTCCAGAAGCAGAACCTTTATGTGTCAAAGCGTTGGAACTCGATAAACAACTTTTAGGAGATAATCATCCTTATGTTGCTGAAAGTCTGAATAATTTAGCCGAAATTTATCGGTTAACGGGGCGTTATAGTGAAGCACAGCCACTTTATCAGCAAGCTTTAGATATTTGTCAGCAAGTTTGGGGTGTAAATCATCCTCATACTGTGACTGTTAGGGGAAGTTTAGCAGATATTCGCGATCGCCTTTCTTCGCTGCGGTGAGAGGTTGCTTTTGTTTTGGTTAGACTCAGCGCAATTTAAATAATGTTGGCGATACATCAATATATTATAGAGGGCATGGCACTGCCATGCCCCTACAATCTGTCGATTACCATGATGGAATGTTAAAGCATTTTTTCTGAACTCGACATTCCATGTTCTGAACTCGACATTCCATGTTCTGAACTCGACATTCCATGTTCTGAACTCGAAGTTCCGTGTTTTAAGCTCGATATTTTCTGTTCCCGGCTCAAAGTTTTGTGTTCTGAGGTGCAATGATGGAGTGATAAAGGCGATCGCTTAACTTCAAAACCTCAAAGCTGGGATTTACAACGAGAAGTTTCTCATTTTGATAACGAATTTACCCCACAGAACTAGTAACTTCACGGGTTTCATCTAAAATGGATATATCTTGCGGCTCATCTATCGCAGTTTTTGCCGTTCCATTGACTAGAGATTCTTCCAGTAACTTAGGGTAGTCGTTTATTTCCCTTTTTGCTTCATCTGTAACGGGGACTTCAATATCTTGTAACTGCTCTTGTGCTTGTGCAGGTGATAACAGGGCAATATCAATTAAAGGTAAAGCTATAGTTACTGTTGTACCTTGATAAAGCCCGGCACTTTTGAGGGTAATGCTACCTTTCATGAGTTCGATTAAGTTGCGCGAAATCGCCAATCCTAAGCCTGTACCCTCAATTTTGCGTCTGCTGGCACCATCTACCATCATAAAGGGGCGAAATAGTTTATGCTGTTGGGCAGGATCGATACCTATGCCTGTATCTGTGACATGGATGAATACTTGAGAGCGATCGCAACTTTTTTCAATTTCACAAGCTATGGTAATACTGCCTTGTTCTGTGAATTTAGTCGCATTACCAATTACATTAATTAATACCTGCTTGAGTTTTGCTGCATCAGCTTCCACTGGAATTACTTCGCTACCCAAATCAGTTTTTAACTGCAACTGTCTTTGTTGAACGTTGACTGACTGTAAATTAATCACTTCTAAAAGTAATTGTCGCAGGTCAAGGGGTTCGGTGACTACTGAAAGTTTACCGGCTTCAATTTTAGAAATATCCAGCAAATCATTAATAATTCCTAATAAATGAATTGCTGTTTCATCGGCACGCTTGAGAAATTCTATTTCTTCTTCGCGACTATCGCACAAACCATCATGAACTAAGCGTACACAATTAATAATAATATTTAATGGATTGCGCAGTTCATGGGAGGTTGTGGCTAAAAACTGACTTTTAACTTGATTCGCAGTTTTTGCTTCTTTCCAAGCTAATTCTAATTCTTCCGCCCAAGCTCTCAACCTCTCAACCATTTGGTCTAGGGCTTGTGCTAATTGATTAAATTCTCTAATTTTAAAATTGTGGGGTATTGGTTGGGCTTTGTGGTGACTGTCGATATTCAGGGCATAATCTCGCAATTCTTCTACAGGCCCTGCTAAATAAGGTGCTAAGTATAAAGATGCTAATAAGCTAGCACCAATTAAGCCAACTGTTAATACGATGATAATTAGTTTAATTTCTTCCAAACCAAATAGAGCATTGTCAACACTGCTTACAGCTAAAACAATCAATTTTTGCGGCGATTCTTGATTAGTTGGATCGACTATTACGGTATATCCTCCTAACAGTTCTTGTCCTTGTTGTAAGGACAAATCCATCGCTCCTGGTTGATCAATAATGGCATTTTGGATTAAGTTTTGAAATTGCTCGTTAGTCAAATAATCTTGAATTTTCGTCCCCAATCTTTCTGGTATGGGATGTGCCAAGATTGTGCCATCTTCCCTGAAGGCTAGCAGCGAGCCTGATAAAGAGCCTGGATTATTTTTAGTTTGTTGATATAATGCCGATTTAATGCTTAAACTATAAGCCAATTCACCTTTCTGATTGTAGACTGGGGCAGATAATAATAATTGCAATTGGTTTTGCGCGTCTCTAGAACCAGTGGTGCCGGCTTTTGGCGGTAATATAGCTTTGATGTCAACACCTGTACTAGGAAATGAGGTACTAGGTTCTGCGATTTCGCGATCGCCACAACTACTGGCAACTATTTTCTCAGTTTTGACATCTGTTAATTGAATACAGTCTACTTGGGTTGGCAGTTGTTGCGAAATCTCCGTGAGAAAGTCTTCCGTCTCGATGGGCGAAGGCGACTCGATGATTTGGGTGCGACTGATAATGAGTAAAGTAGTTTTCAGGGTAGCGATCGCATCGCGAATCTTTTCCCCTTTAATCACAGCACTTTCTGTTAAGTTCTGCCGCGCATTTTTTAATAGGCTAGTACGTGCCTTATTCAAGGCCACTATCTCTCCTATCAATAATACTGGCACAAACACCAGCAATATTCTGGTTAATAATATACGTCTAAAGGATGATTGACGAGGCTTGGCCATCGCATGTCTCACTTCGCATCTGCAAACCACAATAGCTAAAGATATGGAACTAATCCAGCCAAATGAGACATTTTATGAAGTTATGTCTACTTTATTAGCAAATTTAAAACATATCAAAGCTGGTATTTGCAAAATGAAACATGGTATACCAAAACCTCTTAAGGTTAAATGTAAAAAAGACTGGTGTTGTATATGCATAGGGTTAGGGAATTAGTACACAGGAACTTGCAAGCATGGATTTTTGTTAATTCAACACACCAGCAAGCAAAATATTAAAACTATCAAAGCAATTCAATGGTGCAACATCGTCCTCATACCACAGTAGTTTTGGCCATGAGTGCAGATGGCAAAATTGCAGATTTCAGGCGATCGCCTGCGCGGTTTGGCTCAAAGGCTGATAAAGCACACCTGGAAACACAAATTGCTGCCTCTGACGCCGTTTTATTTGGTGCTGGTACTCTTCGTGCTTACGGTACGACACTTACCGTATCACATCCAACACTGCTGCAACATCGATTGCAGGAGGGCAAATCTGCCCAGCCACTTCATATAGTCATTACACATTCTGCTAACCTCAATCCGGAACTTCACTTTTTTCAACAACCAATTCAAAGGTGGTTGCTCACAACTACAGTCGGGAAACTTTTCTGGAAAAGACAGGAAGATCAACTTCCGCAGCCAGAAACTACTCCCACACTGAAATGTGCGGCAAAATTCGAGCAAATTTTGGTTTTTGAAACCCCGACAGGCAAGATTGACATACTTGCCGCCCTAAAACACCTGGCATATCTACATATAACACGCCTAGCAATATTAGGGGGTGGGGAATTAGTAGCTTCAATGCTGGAATTAGGTTTAATCGATGAATTATGGCTGACTGTGTGTCCTTTGATTTTAGGTGGTGCTAGTGCGCCTACACCCGTCCAAGGTGAAGGATTTTTGGCAAATCTCGCTCCCCACCTGCAACTTTTAGAAGTTCGCCAAGTCGATCAAGAAGTGTTTTTACACTATAAGCTGCAACAAACTGTAGATTAGATTACTCTATTAGGGTTAGTCAGTTGTCAGTTGTCAGTTGTCAGTTGTCAGTTTTCCTCCTTCATCTTTCTAGCCCCTAACCCCTCACTGTCCCTCACCAAAAAACCACAGGATGATAGAAAAACTAAAACCCCGCTATTCTATCGTTTGGAGCGATAAAATTGCTGAAATCCCGCAAGCAGCTTGGGATGCTTTGGCTTTACCTCTGAAAACTCCTTTTTTAGAGTGGGAGTGGTTGAATAATTTGGAAATCTCCCACAGTGCTACTAGAAGAACTGGCTGGTTACCCAATCACTTGACTGTGTGGCGTGATAAAACTCTGATTGCGGCGGCTCCTCTTTATCTTAAAGGACATAGTGCTGGTGAATTTGTCTTCGATCACCAATGGGCAAGTTTAGCTGAACGGATTGGGGTGGATTATTACCCGAAATTATTAGGAATGACGCCGTTTACTCCAGCTGAAGGCTATCGGTTTTTAATTGCGCCTGGGGAAGATGAAGATGAAATTACAGGTTTGATGCTCCATGAAATTGACTCTTTCTGCAATCAGCATCGCATTTCTGGCTGTCATTTTTTATATGTCGATCCTGAATGGCGTCCAGTGTTAGAAAGACAAGGGTTTACCAGTTGGCTGCATCATAGTTACATTTGGGAAAATAGCGCATTTAAGAATTTTGATGATTATTTAGCTGTATTTAACGCTAATCAACGCCGCAATATTAAACGAGAACGCAAAGCAGTAGAAAAGGCGGGTTTAAGGCTACAACCTTTGACTGGTGAGGAAATTCCCCATTCTTTATTTCCTTTGATGTATCAGTTTTATGCAGATACTTGTGATAAGTTTGGCTGGTGGGGTAGTAAATACCTGACAAAGCAGTTTTTTGAACAGTTACATGGTAATTATCGCCATCGGGTGTTGTTTTTTGCTGCTTATAGCGAGCAAGATAACCGTCACCCCGTAGGCATGTCTTTTTGTTTATTTAAGGGCGATAGACTATACGGGCGCTATTGGGGAAGCTTTCAAGAAATCGATTGCTTACATTTTGACGCTTGCTATTATGCACCGATTGAGTGGGCGATCGCTAACAATATCCAAATTTTTGACCCTGGCGCTGGTGGAAGACATAAAAAACGGCGCGGGTTTCCTGCTAAACCTAATCACAGTTTGCATCGCTTTTACAATAACCGTTTAGGACAAATTTTGTTGCCTTATATCCAGGAAGTCAATCAACTCGAACAACAAGAAATTGAGGCGATTAATGCCGAGTTGCCCTTTAGTAACCGAGATATTTAAGTACAATAAATTACACTAGAAATAGCATGTATAAACTTGGCAAAAATTTGCTTTAAAAAATGACTATGGATTTGATGGTAGAAGATTTGGCCGCGATTGATGAACAGCTTTCTGCAAGACATATTGACCTTGACCCTAGTGGATATTTCATTATCTACTTGGATCGAGAGGCAAGATTAATTTATGCCAAGCATTTTACAAATGTAATTGATGAGCGCGGTTTAGCTGTAGATCCAGAAACGGGAGAAGTAATACCTGCTAAAGGAAAAGTGCAACGAACTCACACAACTGTATTTAGTGGGAGAACTGCTAAGGAACTCTGCGTCAAAATATTGGAAGAAACTCAGCCCTGTCCAGTGAGTCTTTTAGACCATGCAGCTTATTTGGGCAGAGAATTTGTCCGGGCTGAGGTGGCTTTAGTGACAGGGCAAGAGTATATTCAAGATTGAACTGTTATTTGTCAGTTGTCAGTTGTCAGTTGTCAGTTGTCCTGTGTCAACACAGATAAGCAATGATATGGTGTCTGGTTAACGACTTACCATTAAGACCTCAGGGGAAAGAGGAAAAGGGGAAAGGGGCAGAGGAGATGAGGGGGAAAAGAAATTTTGGATTTACGATAGCGCAGCGTTAGCGAGTCCGCGAGCGTCTTTTGGATTGAAATTCAATCTAAAATCTAAAATTGTTTCCAATGCCCAATGCCCAATGCCCAATGCCCAATGCCCTTAGCAATTAACCATTGTTAGATGGTTGATTAACTTGATAGAGATAATAGGTTGCCATTGGAATAATAGTGGCCGCAATTAACAGTCCTACTACCCAGGCTGTAGCATTACTTTGGTCGGTTTCGGAGGCTTTTTTGAATGTGCCTTCTACCTGTACTTTCTCTACAACTTTTGGCGGGCCGGGATCGGTTTGTCCGGAGAGGACTGCAACTAGGCGATCGCTCGCATCTAAGAATGCTTGGTTATATTTATTACCTTCTCTTAGGGGAGCCATGACAGTTTCCGAGGCTACGCTTTCGGCTATAGAGTCTGTCAGCAATGACTTGGCTTTATCTCCGGTAACAATTGCAGTACCATTGGTGACTGTATCAATTACCAAGAGGGTTTGATTAGCTTGTGCTTCTTTGGTGGGAAACCACTTTTCAAACAGTGCTTTGGCGAAACTTTCTGGTGTTTCTCCATAGTCAAGTCGGTGAATCGTGACAATTCTGGTTTCATAGCCAGTTTGCTTTGCCAAATCTGACAAGGTGCTGCTAATCTTACCTTCATTTACCCGACTAATTGTGTCGGCTTCATCTACCACCCAGGTGCTGTTATCTGCTGCTAGGTTGGGTATTTGATATACACCAGTAGCTAAGGCGGAAGGGACGACGAACAAGGAAACGAGAGCGATCGCCACTAATGGCAGAATTAGCTTAATTAAGTATTTGGGAATGATAATTGCTTGGTTGAGGAGCTGTTTCATTTGATAAACTCAACAGAGAGACTTGCACCAAAAATACTACACAACCCATGTCAAAATCACCTGGTTGATAGCTTTTTTCTGATGAAAGTTTTTCACTACATCCCAAAGATAGATTTTATTGAGCTTCGTTTGTCAGTTATGTGAGCAATATTTTCGAGGAATTCCGCCCATTTACAGATAAATTCTTTAATTGGGCGGATTTTGCAAACCATTCGCGGATATTACCATACAATTAAACGTTTATACTATTTTTGGTAGAAAATCTTAAACTTTCCTCTGCTATTCATATAGATACAAGTTGGATGAATTAGCGATCGCTCTTTCACCTTCTTTGACTCAACTGTTGTACAAACGCTGTATGTTCGGCTGAATTCAACCCCGCTTGCACTACTTCTAACACCTGTGCCATTTGATTATTTAACAGCGCTTCTACCGCTAACCACAAACCCGGAAATACCTGAGAGTGAATAATCCCATCTGCGCCAGGTGATAGTAATTGATAGTCGCCATCGGTGAGATAAAACCATTCAATTTGATTGTCATAGGTTTGCCAAATTACATACTCTAATACCCCGTTACGGCGATAAACCTGCTTTTTGCTACCCCTATCAATTGCGGCGCTACTGGCGGCAATTTCCACAATTAACTCAGGCGCGCCTTCGATATAATCATCACTACTCACACGTGTTTGCCCACCTACCGCAGATTCAAGAAACAGTACTGCATCGGGTTGGGGTTCGTTATCTAAATCCAGGCGTACCGTGGGTGCATCACTCAAGTCAACACCAGGAGTCATTGCTTGGTAGATTCCTAACCAAGTCATGATTCTGCTGTGGGGTTTGCCATGTTGTTCGTGTCTTAATGGAGATGCCACGTAAACGATTCCTTCAATTAATTCAGCTTTCTTGATGTGGGGTGCAGCCGCATAACGTCGTTCAAATTCTGGACGAGTTAAGCGATCGCCACTTTGAAGCGGCGGTGAGTACTCTCTAACCATTTTTTCATCCTCAAAGTTGCCGGATTACGATCGGGAGCATCCCAATTTTGACGCAATACCCTAGAAGGGTATTGCTATACCAACAAAGCCTTCCTTCGCAGGCTATCAAACTTTTAGCCTGCCAAGGCAGGCTTCGTATTTCTAGCCCCACCCTTATAGGGTGAGGGCGTTTTTGCACATTTGGGATGCTCCCTTACGATCAATGTAGCAAACCTGTGTCTGTGAAAAGTGCAGATTAATTAACACTGCTAAACTTGTAAATAAAGGCAACTATTGTTAGCTAAAAAGGCACTGAGAAAAGTTCAATGAATACTGTTGTTTTAAATCTTGAACCAATTGCTCATTTAACCGATGAGCAATTTTATCAATTGTGTCTTGCCAATAAAGACTTAAGCTTAGAAATGAATGCAGCAGGAGAATTAATAATTGTGCCACCAGTAGGAGGAGAAAGCGGCAATCGAGAAGCCGAGCTAATTACTGATTTAGAAATCTGGAATCGTCAAGCTAAATTAGGAAAAGTTTTTAGTTCTTCAACTATTTTTACATTACCCAATGGTGCCAAACGTTCTCCTGATGCAGCTTGGGTAAAATTGGAACGGTGGGAAGCTTTAACAATAGAACAGCGTAAAAAATTTCCGCCCCTTGTACCAGATTTTGTCATTGAACTGCGTTCAGAAACAGATTCACTCAAACCTTTGCAACAGAAAATGCAAGAATATATAGACAATAGGTTGCGTTTGGGTTGGTTGATTAATCCTCAAGATGCCACAGTAGAAATTTATCGAATCAATCAAGCTGTGGAAGTTGTGCAAATGCCAAATATTATTTCTGGCGAAGGTGTATTACCTGGATTTGAATTGCAAGTTTAACTAAGCGGTATGAGGTTACACTGGTTCAGGAATTAAACTATCTGGGGACTTACAAAAAATAAATTACCCATATTCCGTAGTGCGAGCATCTTGCTCGCTTTTGAACACCAGCGAGCGAGACGCTCACACTACAAACGCACTACAAATTTATTGGGTATTTAAAAAATTGGATGTCCCCTGTGACAGGAGATTGCTAGACTCTGGCGACGGTTGACGATAGAATTCCACTGGCTTTCCTCAAATATATGACTATCATCCTCACTAACGACGACGGTATCGATGCGCCTGGAATTAAAGCATTGCTCAATGCTGTCAAAGACAAAAATGTAATTATCGCTGCGCCGAGAGATCATCAATCTGGCTGTGGACATCAAGTTACCACAACTCGCCCCATCACTCTTGAGCGACGTTCAGAAACTGAATATGCGATCGCGGGAACTCCTGCTGATTGTGTCAGAATTGCCATAACACAAATTAGCCAAAATGTCAAACTCGTGTTATCGGGGATAAATGCTGGCGGTAACTTAGGCGTAGATGCTTATATTTCCGGTACTGTAGCGGCGGTGCGAGAAGCTGCAATGAATGGAATTGCTGGAATTGCCATTTCTCACTATCGCAAAGCCAAGCAAAGTTTTGACTGGGAACTTGCGGCTAAGTTCACAACTGATGTTTTAGCCGATTTACTTCAGCGTCCTCTGGAACCAGGACATTTCTGGAACGTCAATTTACCACATCTGCAACCAGGAGAACCAGATCCGGAAGTTGTGTTTTGCCAACCCTGTACCAAAGCCTTGCCAATTAACTATCGAGTTGATGGCGATGGTTTTTATTATATTGGGGAATATGGCAAACGCGATCGCACTCCTGGTAGCGATGTGGATGTCTGTTTTTCTGGTAACATTGCTGTCACCAAATTAAAAGTGTAATTGCAGGGATAATCCCTTAGTAGTCAACAGTCAACAGTCAACAGTCAACAGTCAACAGTCAACAGTCAACATCACCCTATCCTTCTTAATCTGACCCTTGTAACAAAATCATCAGCTTATCTAGTGTTTCTGTCAGATGGCTGAGTTTTTGTAAAGAATCATCTTGAGATTCTGCAAGGGTCTGTACAGCGTCACATAATGCAAAAATTTGATAACCTTGCTGCTGTAACTGCTTTCCTTGGGCTTCCACTTGCACGCTCAAAGTCTCTAGTCGGTGCGCCAGACTCTCAATTGTCTCTGTAGTAGACAATACTGCTTCCCCAATTTGCTCAACTATAGATTCCAATCGTCCAATTTTAACTTCCACTCCTGATGAAATCATTTCTTCACCACCCTAATTTTGAAAGTTCAACATACTAAACATTGCTACGGTTATTGAATAATTTAATATACGCATTAACACTGGGAAACCGCCACTATAAAAATATAATTGCTCGTTAATACGTAATTATTCGTAGCAGATTATAGCGAGAATAAACTTGATTAGAAAGTTTTCTCATAATTAGTTACTTTTGCCAATAGTTGTCTAATCAACTTTAATCCTAAAAATATAAAAAGTCAGTATATTTGCACTTGGGCAACCATAAATAAGTAATTGTACGGTTGCCTTAAATATTTCTAATACCATTATTTAGACAGTAGAATTAATGCTGCGATCGCTTAATTATTTAGGACTTACGCAGTGTCAGATATTTTTCATGCTTTTTGTCAATGGTCAATAGTCCATAGTCCAAAAACCTGAATTTTGACCATTGACTTTTGACTTTTGACCACCCTTGTGAGGGTTTTTGTGTTCGGTGCGTAAGTCCTATTATTTTCCAAACCCAGATAAGTAGACAAATATGTAGATAAATATAATGATTTAACGTGGCAGCTATCTTGCTCCACCTTGCTCCACAATGAATATAGGAATTCGCTACATTTAATATGCGAACAATTGCGGAAATTAACGAAAAAATCAGCAGCCAACGTGCAGTAGTTTTGACAGTTGAAGAATTAAAAGCAAGAGTTGCTGAAGTTGGTGTCGATCGCGTTGCTCAAGAAGTTGATGTGATAACCACAGGAACTTTTGAGCCAATGGAATCCAGTGGTGCAATTATTAATCTGGGACACACTGACCCACCAATTAAAATTCGCCGTTGTTGGTTAGATGGCGTACCCGCATACTCTGGTTTTGGCGCAGTAGATTTATATTTGGGTGCGAGTTGTCCCGTGGATGTAATTGATGGTGAAGAAGTGCGGGAACGGGGCGGTGGTCATGTGATCGAAGATTTAATTGCAGGTAAAGCTGTACAAGTACGCGCCCAAGGACAAGTAACAGATTGTTACCCCAGAGCCACCTTTGAAACTACAATTATGCGGGAAACAATCAATCAGTTTTATTTATTTAATCCGCGTAATCTCTATCAAAATTTTATTGTTGGGGTAAATGGAGGCGATCGCCCGCTTTTTACTTATCTCGGCCCTTTACAACCACGTTTAGGAAATGCAGTTTACTCTAACCCAGGCGCAATTTCTCCATTGCTTAACGACCCCAATTTACAACTAGTCGGCATTGGTACAAGAATTTTTTTAGGTGGGGGAATTGGTTATGTCGCTTGGGAAGGAACTCAACATTTCCCCTTACAAAAACGCCTAGCTAATAATACACCCATTGGCCCGTCTGCAACTTTAGCTTTAATTGGTGATGCCAAGCAAATGGATGCTAGGTGGGTGAGGGGATGTTACTTCAAAAGCTATGGCCCTTCATTAATGCTGGGCGTAGGCGTACCGCTACCGGTATTATCAGCCGAAGTGGTGGAACATTGTGCCGTGCAAGATAAAGAATTAGTCGCGCCTATTGTAGACTTTTCTATTCCCCGGCGCGTGCGCCCCACATTTGGTTTGGTGAGCTACGCCCAACTCAAGTCTGGGCGTGTCACCATCGAAGGCAGAACAGTGCGGGTTGCACCGCTAGCCAGTTTGTTTTTCTCGCGGCAAGTCGCCTTGGAATTGAAAGCATGGATCGAAGCAGGGAAATTTACCCTTACTGAACCAGTTTCTCCAATTCCAATGGATCGTTCATTTCTTCCTCAAGACCGATGGACAGAGTTTTGAGAGAACAAGAGAGAACAAGAGAGACAAGGAGGACAAGGAGGACAAGAAATTTTGGATTTTGGATTTACGATTTTGGATTGGAATTCAATCTAAAATCCAAAATCTAAAATCTAAAATTGTTTCCAATGCCCAATGCCCTACTCCTGAGTCGGTTTCGGACGCTTAATTGGCTTAGGAGGAGCCGTTTTTGGTACTGGTTTAGATACAGCTGAGGGATCGCCGCCACCGCCGATTTTCCTGACTGGGCGTGGGGTATCGCTGCCGCGTCTGGGGGGGAATGGTCTTCTACCACCACCACCGCCAGCACCACGAGGCCCGCCACCTCTGAATGGCGGTTTGCGCTTTTTGGGTAAGTCCGCGATCGCTTCTGCGCTTTCGATCAGTAATAGGTCAGCTTGTCGCTTTACTTGAAAGTCCCAAAACTTGCCTACTGCTTTGGTCGTCAGCACACCTGTTAGTTTTAATTTAAAATACTTGGGCTTGTCTATTGGTTTGCGCGGAGCCTGTTTGATTTTGACTACTAAGCTCTTAGCATCAAAAGACTGATAAACTACTTCACCACGCACCGAAAAACCACCATCAGGAATTTCTGATGAGGGTTTAAGGGTGCTTAGAGATTCTTTGGCACTGTCAGACACAGTATGATCCGGGATATCTAATTCTTCTAATCCCGAATCTTGATCGTCCTCCTCTGTCAACTGTTTAGCCAGTTTTTCTGGCTCCCAAACCCCGACAATTTGGAGGTGCAAAGTGTCATTTTCTTGTCTTGTACGTGGATAAACTACCCACAGATGTTCTTGTTGCAAATCTAAATGATTCTTAACTAAACTCATAATCCGCCCTAGCAGGACGGCATTGAGTTCTACACCATCACTGGTTAGCAGATTACCTTGAGTGAATTGTTCATCGCTAGCAAGGTAACGACCTCGGACTAACCCAATGGCGCGGTACTGCATCGGCTCGCTGGGAGGCGGAATCGGTTGTTGCCGATTAGCTAAGTTCCCATTTGAGGCAGTTTCTCCAGGGTTAACAGAGGAATTTTCTGGTTCAGAGTCCTGGGCTGCTACTGTAGGAACACTAGCGGCTGATTCTGCTGTAATTTGGCCTTGGTTAGAGGCAGAAGAATTGGAAGATTCGGGCGACGGCATCAGGTCGGAATTCATAAAAAACTCCTTGCGGCGGAGACACATCCCATTGTGGGATTTTACAAAGGCAGCTGAAAAGAGCGTTTGTGCGGCTGATGAAAGTATATTTGCTTTCAATCCACCACGACTGAGCGCTCTCAAGCATTCTCAAGACACAGTTGTACACTAAATGTGTAATTTAGCGTCTTTAGACTAGTTTCGGGAAGCATATCATAGGTTAAATCTTGACGGCTCCTCCTAAAGTCATCACTTACTTTAGCAGCGTGTATAGTTATTTGTTATAAAATTCACAGGCAATCGAGAGTATTCCGCAAAGTTTTGGAAATTTTTAACTTTCGGATTTATCAGATTTATGTAGATGATAATGTCAATTCAAGTTCAGGAGAAATTAGTCTTGTGTCTCAACCGCGCAGCTGGATAGTTAAGGTCATCTTAGCTTTGGCAGTTCTTACTTTTGTGGGAATTTCTCTGTATCCCTTAATTTCTGCACTTAATAATAATAATACACAAACCCCACCCCAGAATAATGCCAGTACTCAGGGGAATTCAGCTTCCCCTGACCAAAAATCAAAATTGCAGGATGAAGTCAGAGGTTATCAGCTGGTTTTGCAACGGGAACCAGAAAATCAAACTGCCCTTAAAGGCTTGCTCCAGGCAAGGCTAGAATTGTTAAGTCTTAAAGAAGGTGATATTCAGGGAGTCATTGAACCTCTAGAAAAGCTAGCCAAGCTCAACCCCAATCAAACAGAATATGCGGTGCTGCTGGCGCAAGCCAAGCAACAACTAGGCGATAAGGAAGGTGCAGCCCAAGCTTACCGTTCTGTTTTAACCACAAAACCTGGTGACCTCAAGGCTTTACAAGGTATGGTATCTTTGCTTTTAAGCCAAAAACGCCCAGAAGCCGCTATTGGTTTATTACAAGATACTTTGACGGCTGCACCCCAAGTCAATAAAATCCAGCCAGGAAGTGTCGATACAGTGGGTGTACAGGTACTTTTAGGCACAGTTCACGCCACTCAGAAAAGTTATACCCAAGCTATTTCTGTATACGACCAAGCAGCGAAGAAAGATCCTAAAGATTTTCGTCCAGTTTTGGCTAAGGCGATGCTATTTAAGCAACAAGGCAAAGTTGCAGAAGCGAAAACTTTGTTTAATAATGCCTCAGCGTTAGCACCTGCTCAGTACAGAGACGAAATTAATAAAGCTGCCGAAACTTCCCCAAGTCCTAGTCCGGCAACATCTGCGACACCTTCACCGGAAAGTGGGAAATAGGGGCGCTTAGGCTAGGGATTAGGGGCTAGGGGCTAGGGATTAGGGAAGAGAGATTTTCATGTTTGCTTGCGATCGCAATTTGAAAAAAGAATGCGACAGATTGTAGGGGTATGGCAATGCCATGCCCTCTAGAATACTGAAATTGTGATACCGATCAGGCTCCTTCAATTGCGGCAACAATACCAAAAACCAAAAACAAGCATCCACCTATTAAAGTTAGCTGACGCTCGGAGATTCTACCCGCTATCATTTTGCCACCAATGACTGCGATCGCGGCGCAAATAGCATGTCCTAAAACTGCACCTACAGTCACACCGATGGGATTATTCCCGGCTGCTAGGGCAATAGTAGCAATTTGCGTGCGATCGCCCCACTCTGCCATAAATGTTAAAACAAAGGCTTCAATTAAAATTGACAGTGGTGTTCTGCGTTTGGGTGACTCTAAATCGGCTTGCTTTACCGCCGCTTCTGCTTCTTCTACTACTTCTTTGTCGCAACTAGCAGCAGACATTTTACTACCTTGATACAGGAGCTTAAGACCAAAGGCAATAAACAAAGCGATTTCCGCATAGTGAATATACACTTTGGGTAACAAAGATACCGTTTGTCCCAAAATTACCGAAAGAACTGTCATCGCCGCTAAAGCCGCTACCACCCCGGTAAATACCAACCGCCGGGAGTGGTGCATTGCTAAGATGACGGCGATAAAAAATGTTTTATCACCTAATTCGGAAACTGTAATTAATAACAAACCTGCGGTGAAAGCTGTTAGCACTCTCTCAAGCTCCTGAAGAATCGTTTACCGATGTGAAGCTCGATGAAAGCACAAAGACCTCACCAAGCTCCACACTTTTTTGTGTGAACTTAGTGAAGGTCTCGCTTCCAAATATTTTTGCAAATATTTTCTGATTATTAAATATTTGTCACCCGAACCAGGCTCATCGCCAGTATGTTGATTCAGATGGGCTGGTTTTTATTCCCAGCAGCTACTCCCCTTCTATTCATTTAAGATTGTATATCTGTATGGAGGATGAGTCAATACACTTAGGCAATAGTTAATAGTCAACGGTCAACGGTCAACGGTCAACGGTCAACGGTCAACGGTCAACGGTCAACGGTCAACAAATTGGTTGTTAGTTCTGCCTGAGTTTTGGGAACAATGCTGGTTATGCTTGAAATTCTTGGGCGGAAACGGCATGAAAGCGCCATTTTCTCAATATATTAAGTTTGGCTGGCTGTTGATAATTTGCTGGTTGCTGGTATGGTTACCTGTGGGTGCGACGCCTACAGCAACTATTGACAATTTACGACAACAACAGCAACAAATTCAGCAACAACGTCAAAATGTGGTTAAAGAAAGCGATCGCCTAAATCATATCCAACAGGGTGCGCAAAATCGCCTCACTGGGATTAACAAAAATCTGCAAATCACTAATAACAATATTCAATACAGCGAATCGCAATTAAAGCTAGCTACTGAAAATCTTCAGCAGTTACAGGCTAATTTGGAAGCTGCGGAACGTTTCTATGAACAACGCCAAGTAGCTACCGTTGCAAGGTTGCGGTTTTTGCAGCGCTCCTCAGGCGATCGCGGTTGGGCAATTTTGCTGCAAAGTGAAAATATCAGCGATTTTATCAGTCGTCGCTATCAACTCAAGTTAGTTTATCAAGCAGACCAGAAAATTTTAACTCAACTCAATGCACAAGCACAGGAGATTATTGCCCAAAAAACCGCAGTAGAACAGCAAAAAAATCAAATTGCCTTAATTAGAGAGCAATTACTAGCGCAAAAATCCGATTATCAATTACAAGCGCAATCGCAAGCCGAGTTAATTCAACGCCTCAATAGCGATCGCTTGGCCTTAGCAGCAGCACAAAATCAGTTAGAACAAGATTCTCAAAATCTTGAGGCTCTAATTCAACAAAAAATAGCCGAAGCCCAAGCCAAAACCAACAGCAACAGTAAAAGCGTCATTATTCGCGGAACTGGAATGTTAGCCTATCCCAGCGATGCAGCTACTAGCAGTCCCTTTGGTTGGCGGATACATCCAATTTTAGGCTATCGGCGCTTTCATGCCGGACTAGATTTTGCAGCTAGCTATGGTAGTACGATTCGCGCAGCTGATTCGGGAACAGTAATTTTTGCTGGCTGGTATGGCGGATATGGTAAAGCTGTGATTATCGACCACGGCGACGGCATTACTACACTTTACGGTCATACCAGTGAATTATATGTTTCTGAAGGACAAGGAGTACAACGCGGACAAGCGATCGCGGCTGTCGGTTCCACCGGTTTATCTACCGGGCCTCATCTGCATTTTGAAGTCCGCCGCAATGGTACGCCCGTAGATCCAGCAGCTTATTTATAGTGACAAGCAAGACAATTGTAGAGACAAGGGTTCATCGCGTCTCTAACCAATGCCCAATGCCCAATGCCCCATGCCCAATAAAAAATGTGCTATAATACAAAAAATCGAGGGCGCGTGGCTCAGTGGATAGAGCAACAGATTCCGGTTCTGTGGGTCGGGGGTTCAAATCCCTCCGCGCTCGTTTTTTATTCTTGATTGCTAATTAATTTGTCAACGCAGACAAGTTAATAATTTCCTTTATGCAGGTTTTAGAGCGTGTTTAATTAAATGCGCCTGGTGTTTTTCCCTGGAAATTGGAAGAGCAAGAAGCAGCATTAAAATTAGCCAGATGTAATGATCTGCAATATGTCGCTAGAGAATTATTACCCAAAATCCCTGAGAATCTGGCTATGAACTTGATTCTTGAACGACAATCAACACAACTTTGACGACAGTCAACACGACTTTGACGACAATCAACACAACTTTGACGACAATCAACACAATGTTGAAGCGTTTTTTTACTTATATTAATGTTTGCGACACATCAATATATTCTAGAGGGCATGGCAGTGCCATGCCCCTACAATCTGTGGCATTATTTTTTAATTGGGATTGCATAGGTCTGAAACCCTGACAAATGACCAATGACAAATGACAAATTATCCAACTTATTTAGCACAAGAATTTCTGGTGCGACTTTTCCAAATCCATCCTATTTCGGGAGCGCTAATTTCTACCCAGCCACCGTCAAGTCTACCAGTAGTTGTTACTTGAGTCCCGGCTTTAATTACTTTGCCAGTTCTTCTTTGTCCAGATCCAGCACGTAAATTTGAGTGACTAACAACAGTTAAACAACCTGTTTTTTGTTCGGGTTGACTTGGGGTAGTTGCTACAGGCTTGACTTCCTTTTGTGGAGTGCTAGAAGCAAGTTTTTGTGAGTTATTCGCAGACATAATTCCCAAAGCTGCGATCGCAATTGCTGCACCCCCACCAATGAATAATCGCGATTTGCGTTTTGATTGGGGAATAGAACGAATGTAAACTTGAAACTTACTAGGCGATCGCGTAGCAATTGGATTTGTAGTTGTAGTATTTGAGATGCTACTTTTTACCTCAGAAGCACGTAGGGTAGAAGCAGCAGTTAATGGGGGTAATGTCGGATCAGAATTAGTACCATTCTCTGGGGGAACATAACAAGGCTTGGCTAATTCTTGCAGATATTGCATGACTTTAGTAGCTGTCACATAGCCATCTTTTAAATAGTGACCTACCATTTGAGTCATAACAGATGCTACAACCCCAGGTGTACTAGCATTAGTAATAGAAGTGAGGGATTGCAGTACCTCTGTGGCTGTTTGATAGCGATATTTAAAATAATGGCGGATCATCTTATTTAGAATAGCTGCCAATTGATTGCTCACTTGCGCGTGATGTTGCCATAATATTTCCCCAGTAACAGCATCTTCTCCTAACTGTTTGGGATTTAAGCCAGTAATTGCTTGGATACAAGTTATCCCCAGTGCGTAAATATCGCTACAAGGTCTTGGTCTACCTTGTCCTTGTTCGCTTGGCATATAACCGGGGGTTCCTACAGCCAAAGTATCATTTTTTAGCTGTTCTGTAGTCATCAGCGAGTAGCTTTTAATTTGTTTGACAGCGCCAAAATCAACCAAGACTATTTTATTGTCGCTAGCACGGCGAATTAAATTATCCGGCTTGAGATCGCGATGAATTACCCCATGACTGTGAATAAATTCCAGAATTGGTAAGACTTCTTGTAATAGTTGAATTACTTGTTCCTCACTCCAGCGAGTTCCGGGAGCCATTTCCCAAGATAATGGATGTCCTTCCACTAACTCTTGGACTAAATAAAATTCTTCGTTTTCCTCAAAGTAAGCTAAAAGTCGGGGTATTTGGTCATTATGCCCCAAGTTTTCTAGAGTTTCGGCTTCTCTATTAAACAAACGTCTAGCCAAAGGTAAAAATTCTGGATCGCTCGTAATCGGCTTGAGGTGTTTCACCACACAAGCAGGATTCCCAGGACGGCGAGTATCCTGAGCTATATAAGTATGACCAAATCCGCCTTTGCCTAATAGCTCAACTACTTGGTAACGTTGGTCTAGTAATCTGCCGATCATTTTATAGCTGGGTATAGCTGGACTGAGGTTCACTGTTCACTAGAATACACTTTTTCCTGAAAGAAAAAGTTTGTTAGGTTTTTCATAAGAAAGCTGATGTATATCTAAATATAATTGTTCCGTAATAATTACTACCTCCTAGTTGTCGAAATGCGATTGATAATGTCATAAAGATAAAGCCAAAGACTTATCCAGGATTTACGCACCGAACACAAAAACCCTCACAAGGGTGGTCAAAAGTCAAAAGTCAATGGTCAAAATTCAAGTTTTTGGACTATGGACTATTGACCATTGACAAAAAGCATGAAAAATATCTGACACTGCGTAAGTCCTATTATCCTTTGAGTAGTTCCCAGCTTAAACATGGTTGAACCTCCAGATTCCAGGACAGATAATTCACACTCATGACTGAACTTAAACTACGTCTACAAGATGGAGATACTGAAAGCGTTGTTTCAGTAGATCGAGATGTATTTACTATCGGTAGGTTACCAGAATGTAACTTATACTTACCTTTTGGTGGTGTTTCTCGTAACCATGCCAAAATTGTCAAGACAGCCGATGGGGTGTGGAATATTGAGGATATGGGGAGTAAAAATGGCACGCAGGTTAATGAACGCATACTGACAAAACCCCAACAGTTACATCATGGTGACAATATTTGGTTAGGTAATGTGAGTTTAAGGGTGTTTATTATCGATCCTGCTAAACAGCTAACAAATCAGCAGGATGAAATCGATAATAGCGAGCAAAAAACGATTTTACGCAACGTTCAACAACTGCAACAGCAATGGATAGCTGCTGATAGTAAAGATGGTGAAATTAGTAATAAAGATACAACTATTGCGAGATTAAAAGACTTAGTAAATATCGCTAAAAATCTGTGCGCCGCTACATCCATAGAAGCGATTTTTTCGCAAGTGCAAGAAGTAGTATTTCGCTATTTAGATAGTATTGACCGCTTGGCATTATTAATTGATGTGAGTGGTAATGGTAATTTAGAATTAATGAATGCAGCTACGAGAAATGCTGCGCAACAACAATATTTAGCGCCTGATGGTAGTTGGATTAGTCGGAGTATTTGTCAAAAGGTATTTGACGAACAGGTTGTGATTCAATCGGCTGATACTCATAAAGATGAACGCTTTTCTTCCGAACACAGCGTTTTAGTTAAGGGAATTCGCAGCGTCATGGCTGTACCATTATGGGATGAAAATAAAGTTGTAGGTGTACTGTATGCAGATGCACATTTATCTTCTTACCATTGGGCAAATGAAGGTGAAGAAGAACTCAGCTTTTTTTCGGCTTTAGCTAATCTTGTCGCTTCGAGCGTTCAACGCTGGTTATTATTAGATAGATTGAAACATGAAGAGGTAATTCGTCACAGACTCGAACGCTATCACTCTCCGGCTGTAGTGCAGCAGTTAATATCTGTAGGTAGGTTACCAGATGGACGTTTACCACCGGAAGAAAGTGAAATTAGCATTTTATTTGCAGATTTAGTGGGTTTTACAGCTATTTCTGAAAGGGTAACACCAACTGCGATCGCGCAATTACTCAATAATTTATTTGAAGAAATGTTGCAAGAAGTGTTTGCCTATGGTGGCACTTTAGATAAATATATTGGTGATTGTATTATGGCGTTTTTTGGCGCACCAGAACCACAAGCAGACCACGCCCAACGCGCCACAGCTGCTGCTAAAGGTATGCTAACTCGCCTAGAACGCTTGAATATGAATAGTTTTTGGCAAGAACCTTTACAACTACGCATTGCAATTAATAGCGGTAAAGCTGTTGTTGGCGATGTGGGAAGCTCCCAACGGGTTGAATATACAGCTTTAGGCGGTACGATTAACTTAGCTGCAAGGATGGAAGCAGTTTGTCCTCCCGGTGAATGTGTAATTAGTGAAGTGACTTACAATATGCTTTCACAACCCTCAGATTTTCAAGAAATGGGAAGCTATAGTTTTAAGGGTATTAATCGCTTGATTAAAGTTTATCAAACTACTATGCATCAATAAGCTAATCTGCTTTTAAGTTGCACAATCGATTGTGAGGTCTGTTGACGGTTGTAGCTTGCTTCCCGTAGGGTACGAAGTGAAACCCAACAAACCCTCCAAATGTTGGGTTACCCTGCGGGAAGCCGCTCCGCGTCTACGTTCCTCAACCCAACCTACGCACTATGAACGCCATCATTGCACCTCAGAACAAAAGCGATGTCTTCGACGGGCTACGCCTACGCACTCTGAACACCATTATTTCACCTCAGAACAAAAGCGATCGCACTATGAACACCATTATTTCACTTCACAACAAAAGCGATCGCACTATGAACGCCATCATTCCACCTCAGAATAAATGCGATCGCACTATGAACGCCATCATTCCACCTCAGAATAAATGCGATCGCATTGTGAACACCATCATTCCACCCTAAAACAAAAGCGATGTCTTCGACGGGCTACGCCTACGCACTCTGAACACCATCATTCTCTCTCAAAACAAAAGCGATCGCCCGATGAACACCATTATTCCACTTCAGAACCGGAATATTCTCGTTTAAAACAGGAATGTTCTCACTTGGAACAGGAATATTCTCGTTTAGAACACGAAACTTTGAGTTCAGAACAAGAAACTTGGAGATAAAAGCTTGACTGATGAGGTGGGGAACTTGAATTTTACTGTTCTGATGTGAGGCGATGTTTAATGGTTAAACTCAAGCTTCATAGGATGATAATTCAGTAATATTAATTTTCCAAAAATATTTGATCAAACAAAGACCTCTTGACTCTAAACTCAATTGTTATAAGTTGTTGATAAAGCTCATCCAAGTTTTGAATGCTGATTTTGCCATCTTTGCTCAATTTTTTAATAACGGCTAATGTACCTTTAATGTTTAAACCGAGTCTTTTAGCTTCTCTTCTGGCTGTTGAGTCGTCTAACAACAGATAATCTGTGTTCAACTCAATTGCTAAGGCGATCGCTTCTGATTCTCCTTTGCCCAAGCGTTGATTTAAACTATTGACAAGGGTTATTAAATTGGCTGCTCGGATTTGAAGATTACCAGCGTTAATCAAAGCTTGAACAGTTTGGCTAGATGGATCTGATTTAGCTTTGATTTCATCTGCAACAGATTGAGGAATGTAGAAATCATCAGGAGATTCTACAAACTGATGCAAATAATTTAATTTTGATAAAAAAATCAGTGGTGATGAATTAATAACAATCTGCATTCATTCACCAGCTTTTTTCTAAAGCAACATCTTCTTCATTGAGATAGGAAAACTCTATTCCCATCAAGTCTAGAATTTTGAGTAATTCTGCTGGTTCTAGCTGCATAACTTCCGCAGCTTTTTTTAAGCTAATTACTTTAGCAGTTAAAGCACCGAGTAAAAAAAGAAAGTTTTCTTTCTGTTCGATATTCTGAAATAACTGAATTTCCGAAGCGATCGCTTGAGTCAGTTCTTGATTCATCGGTAAGTTTTCACTAATTCATTATGAATCCGATCATTCTACAATTAAACTAGAGCGATCGCACTATGAACACCATGATTTCACCTCACAACAAAAGCGATCGCACTCTAAATACCATCATTCCACCACGGAACAAAAGCGATCGCACTCTGAACACCATCATTTCATCTCAGAGCTTTCTTCTGGGGATTGTTTACTATCTTTATCTTGATATTCTTTGATTTTGGCGTATAAGCTGGCAACAGTTTCTTGAGCAAACAGTTGTTCTTTAACTTGCAAATAGTCGCCTTCACTTAGTTTACACGCTGCCCAAAATTTCATTACCTTGGATGGTTCTAAATGGGTGAGTAAAATCTGTATTACTTCTTGTAAATTTTCTTGTTCGTTGATTACTTTAATTTTCATTTTCGACCTCAAAAATAAAATTATTGGGGTTGATGACTGTGAGTGATAAATTCTGACATCGGTTGATTAATCTCCTGTCACAAGTGATAAAATAATCACTTTGAGAAGCTTCCGCACAGGCTACATGAAGTGCATCAATAGATTTAATTCCTTGTTGTTCTAGTTGTTCTGCTCTGTTTCTAATACTTTCATCTACTAATACTCTCAATGTTGCTATTTGTAAGTATCGCTTCATTGATTGCTGATTGATAACAAAAGGGTTACGACTATTTTCATATTCTAGAACTGAAGAACTAACTAATTCTATTAATCTTGCTTCTACCATTTGTAAAATTAAGATGATAGCTTGTGTTTCTAAAAAGATTTTTGGCTGTGTTTGGTCGTCAAACGGACGATTATAAACACTGGTGTCTAGATAAACCCTGGTCATATAGCTGTTTATAACATTGTCTCTCAACAAAAGCGCTCGCAATGACTCTTATCTCTCAATCCTCACAAGCGATCGCACTTCATTGTACAATTTAAGTCGAGCGATGTCTTCGACGGGCTACGCCTACGCCCTGTGAACACCATTATTTCACCTCAGAACAAGAACTTTCGCCTTGTAAACACCATCATTCCTCCTCAGAATAGGAACGTTCTCGTTTAAAACAGGAACATTCTCTTTTAGAACAAGAACTTTCGCCTTGTAAACACCATCATTCCTCCTCAGAACAAGAACGTTCTCATTTGAAACATGAACATTCGTGTTCAGAACATGAAACTTTGAGTTCGGAACTTGGAACTTGGAGATAAAAGCTTGACTGATGAGGTTTGGAACTTGGATTTTACTGTTGTGAGTTAAAATCGTCGCGTAAATCTGCTAAATTTTTACGCACAGTTACAGTATTGGGATGATCCACTCCTAATTGTCGTTCTAAAATATCCATTGCTTGGATGAACAAAGCTTCCGCTTGGCTGTATTTTCCTTGGGAACGGTAGAGTTTTGCTAGGTTGTTGAGGCTAAGTGCAAAATCTGGATGTTTCTCACCCAAGCTTCGTCGCATTAAATCCATTGCTTGGATGAACAAAGGTTCGGCTTGGCTGTATTTTCCTTGGTCATAGTAGAGTAATGCGAGGTTGTTGAGGCTGGTTGCAACAGATGGATGTTCTTCGCCTAGCAGTTTGCGGCACAGTGCCAAAGCTTGGATGTACAAGGGTTCAGCTTCGCTGTATCTCCCTTGGGAAGGGTAGAGAAATGCGAGGTTGTTGAGGCTGGTTGCAACAGATGGATGTTCTTCGCCTAGCAGTTTGCGCCTCAGTGCCAAAGCTTGGATGTACAAGGGTTCAGCTTCGCTGTATCTCCCTTGGGAACCGTAGAGTCCTGCGAGGTTGTTGAGGCTGGTTGCAACATCTGGATGTTCTTCGCCTAGCAGTTTGCGGTACAGTGCCAAAGCTTGGATGTACAAGGGTTCAGCTTCGCTGTATCTCCCTTGGGAAGGGTAGAGTCCTGCGAGGTTGTTGAGGCTTTGTGCAACAGATGGATGTTCTTCGCCTAGCAGTTTGCGGTACAGTGCCAAAGCTTGGATGTACAAGGGTTCAGCTTCGCTGTATCTCCCTTGGGAACGGTAGAGTGCTGCGAGGTTGTTGAGGCTGGTTGCAACATCTGGATGTTCTTCGCCTAGCAGTTTGCGCCTCAGTGCCAAAGCTTGGATGTACAAGTTCGGCTTCGCTGTATCTCCCTTGGGAGTAGTAGAGTCCTGCGAGGTTGTTGAGGCTGGTTGCAACATCTGGATGTTCTTCGCCTAGCAGTTTGCGCCTCAGTGCCAAAGCTTGGATGTACAAAGGTTCAGCTTCGCTGTCTCTCCCTTGGGAATCGTAGAGTCCTGCGAGGTTGTTGAGGCTGGTTGCAACATCTGGATGTTCTTCGCCTAGCAGTTTGCGCCACACTGCCAAAGCTTGGATGTACAAAGGTTCAGCTTCGCTGTATCTCCCTTGGGAACCGTAGAGTAATGCGAGGTTGTTGAGGCTGCTTGCAACATCTGGATGTTCTTCGCCTAGCAGTTTGCGCCACACTGCCAAAGCTTGGATGTACAAAGGTTCAGCTTCGCTGTATCTCCCTTGGGAACCGTAGAGTAATGCGAGGTTGTTGAGGCTGCTTGCAACATCTGGATGTTCTTCGCCTAGCAGTTTGCGCGTCCAGTGCCAAAGCTTGGATGTACAAGGGTTCAGCTTCGCTGTATCTCCCTTGGGAAGGGTAGAGAAATGCGAGGTTGTTGAGGCTGGTTGCAACAGATGGATGTTCTTCGCCTAGCAGTTTGCGCGTCAGTGCCAAAGCTTGGATGTACAAGGGTTCAGCTTCGCTGTATCTCCCTTGGGAACGGTAGAGTGCTGCGAGGTTGTTGAGGCTGGTTGCAACATCTGGATGTTCTTCGCCTAGCAGTTTGCGCGTCAGTGCCAAAGCTTGGATGTACAAGGGTTCAGCTTCGCTGTATCTCCCTTGGGAAGGGTAGAGAAATGCGAGGTTGTTGAGGCTGGTTGCAACATCTGGATGTTCTTCGCCCAAGCGTTTTTTGCTAGCTTCAAGACAATGCTGATACCAAGGTTCAGCCTGAGTATATAATCCCTGACCATTATAAAAAAAAGCGTTGCCAGTGAATACCCAAAATAAATCATCATCGCTGACATACTCAATGAGATTATCTGCTACTTCAGCTATATGAGGTATAGCAGGGGTGACATCCTTAATTTGCTGAATTGTGGAAGTGTAAGGAATATCTTCAGCAACTGCTATCATTACCCCGCAAAAACTTCGCTTAAATTCCTCTGCTTGTTCTAAACCTGTCAGCTTATCTTGAAAAAACCCCCGCAGCAGGGGATGTAGTTGATAATTTCCCTCACCTTTGGGCTGGAGTAAATGTAACTGTAACAAATCTCGTCTAGCTTTTTTCCAATCTTGAGCCGCATTATTTATTGTTACACTCTCTACCAACTCCCAAGGAATCGGCGCTAAGGCAAATAAACTCAGAAGATAGCCTAAACGTTGAGCATTTTCTCGCAACCGTCGCCAACTTAACTCAAAAGCAGCCGCAACACCCAATTTCACAGCCATTTCTTGGGGAACTTCTTCTAAAGCCTGATGCTTTAAACGCTCATTTTCCAAGTCTTGCAGCATTTCTGCTAGGGTTAATTCCTCATCACCTAACAAATAACGCCCGACTAATTCTAAACCCAAGGGTAAATATCCCAGCCATTTACAAAGTTTTCTCGCAACTAACGCCTCACGCCGCAGTCGTTCTCTACCAACTATAGATTTTAATAACTGCATCGCCGCTAGTGGTGTCAGCACATCTAAATCTAATCGCACTATGGGCGGTTGTAATTTTTCCCGCGTGGTAATTAACTGCTTAAACCGCGAAGGAACAGACTCTAAATAACACCTAACTTCCTCTCGATAGTTAGTGACGTTATCAATTACCAGTAAAACCTCACCCTCATGCCATTTTTCTAGACAGTGTTGCACTCTCCCAACTAAATCTAAATCATCTGGGATGTTCAATTGCAGCTTATTAACAGCAAACTGCACCAATTGCACCCCCACATCCTGTAATGCAGACAACCAGCAAATTCCGCCTTGATAAGTGACGCGGTGCGAATTCGCATATTGCACAGCTAGTTCTGTTTTCCCGACTCCACCCATTCCTGCAATAGCTGCAATTGCTACCTGTTGATTCTTCTGCAACAACTGATGGAGGTTTTGCAATTCCCTTTCTCGTCCAACAAACTCCTGTACACTACTCAAGGGAATATTCTGGTAACGGGTAGGCGAAAGTTGAGCTTTTCTACCTTTCTCACGCTGTACACCGGGTAATTCTTCTCGTTTACTTTGCCATTCAGCATCAAATTTCTGCAAATTCCCGTGTTTGTCGCTTTTATCATGCCAAAGCTTCAGCCGAAAGTGCCAATCCTCTGAACCTCGTTTGTGTTCGCGCAAATCTTCGAGAATACCTAAAAAACCTTTCAGCGTATTTAACGCTTCCCTGACTTGTTCTTTACTTAAACCGCTAAGTTCCCCTAAAACTCTTAGCTGTGTTCTGACTATTACTTGCTGCGGTGTTTCCCAGTTGAGAGCAATTTTATATAGTTCACTGTCTTCTAACTCATCATTGGCATAAGCCAAAAACCTTTCTAACAGTATTTTTACCCGCGTTTTGACATCATCACCATAGCTAACACGCGCCATCGCTGATTTTTACCCAAATTTGCGACAAAGTTTAGGGATTCCCTAAACTCAATTTAGCATCCCCAAACTCAAATCTTGGCAGATTCACGGATCGCAGCCAATATACAGCCGTTTTTGCTTCCCCGTATTACCCCAAATTTACCTTGGCTTCAAAGCTTGAGGTAAAACAAATGACAGCTAAAAAGTTAATAGCGGTTTTATTTTTTCTGATTCCCCTAATTGCTGATTTATTCTTCCCCGGTTCAGGAATTGCGATTGAGTTAGCCATTTTAATTTGGGAATTGCTGGAATCAGATGAAACCCAAGAGGAATAAGGGAACTCCAGAAAATAAATTATCCCAAATTGTAGGGGCGGGGTAACCCCCATTGGTGTCAACTTAACGCGAAACCCTTTTGCTTGACAAGGTTTTATCCTCATCCCCAACCCCTCGGTTACCCAATAAACCGCCGTCACCCTGCAAGGGTGCGGCTAATTGAACATGAGCTTACCTGCGTGGGCTAAGAAAATTTAGCCCACGCAGGTGGGCTTTGTAACGTTAGCCCCAGGCTTACAGCCTGTGGGCGGTCTGTTGGGTAAGCGTTTGAACTTAAGTTGACACCAATGGGTAACCCCGCCCCTACGAATTCAAAAGCGAGCAAGATGCTCGCACTACGGAATTTGGGTAATTTATTTTTTGTAAGTCCCTAATCAAGACTGTCAACAGTCAACAGTCAACAGTCAACAGTCAACAGCCCTGACGATAGATTGTGCAACTTAAAAACACAATAGCTGATTGTGTTTTAAGCAGATTTACTTGCAGCAGCAAATCGCTGATTAATCTCATCCCAATTCAAGACATTCCACCAAGCTTCTAAGTAATCAGCGCGGCGATTTTGATAGTTGAGATAATATGCGTGTTCCCAAACATCATTACCCAAAATGGGATATAGTCCTTGACTTAAAGGCGTATCTTGGTTAGCTGTTGTCGTCACTTCTAGCTTGCCAGCTTTATTACGCACCAGCCAAACCCAACCACTACCAAATTGAGCTGCACCAGCAGCATTAAATTGTTTTTTAAAATCAGCGAAACTACCGAAATTTTCTTTAATTGCAGATGCGATCGCACCTGTGGGTTCCCCACCACCTTGGGGTTTCATAATTTGCCAAAACATTGAATGATTGACATGTCCGCCGCCATTATTGCGGACTGTTTTCCGGATATCTTCTGGCACTCGATCCAGTTGACGTAACAAATCTTCTACGGTTCTACCTTTGAGTTTTGGATATTTTTCTAAAGCAGCATTGAGATTTTTTACATAAGCAGCATGATGCTTATCGTGATGAAACTGCATTGTTCTCGCATCAATATGTGGTTCTAATGCGTCATAGGCATAGGGTAGCGGTGGTAATTGAATAGCCCCGGTGGTATCTGGTTTTGGTTCGGGGCTGGTTTGGCTACCGCTAGGAGATTGTTCGGCAGAAGCACAAGCTTGTAAAGCTAAAGTCCCTGTACCTGTAGCAAGTAAAAACAAAAAATGGCGTCGATTAATAGTCATAAAAAATTTGCAGCCAAATCAATGGAAATATCTCGATAGCTTTTATTTTCGATGATTCAGGCTGCAAAAAGATAGGAATTTGGGTATGGGGCATGGGGCATTGGGCATGGGGCATTGGGCATGGGGCATTGGGCAGAGACGCGATTCATCGCGTCTGTACAATTTTCCCCCTTGTCCTCCTTGTCCCCCTTGTCCCCCTTCCCTAGCCCCTAGCCCCTAACGCCTAGCCAAAATGCTTAATGATGGCGTCGGCGAATTCAGAACATTTCAAGGGTTCTACTGCGGGTTCTAGCAAGCGTGCTAAGTCGTAGGTAACTTGACGATTTGCGATCGCATCTCCTAAACCTTTCTTAACTAAGTCTGCGGCTTCTTGCCAACCCATATATTCCAGCATCATGACGCCAGATAAAATCACAGAACCGGGATTAATCCGATCTAAACCGGCGTGTTTGGGTGCTGTACCGTGGGTAGCTTCAAAAACTGCGCAAGCATCGCCAATATTCGCCCCTGGCCCCATTCCTAAGCCGCCGACAATCGCCGCAGCCGCATCGGAGAGGTAATCGCCGTTTAAGTTCATTGTCGCCAGAATTGAATATTCATCAGGTCTGGTTTGGATTTGTTGAAAAATACTATCAGCAATCCTGTCATTGACCATGATTTTATCTTTCCACTTGCCGTTGCCGTGGCTATCCCAAATTGCATTAAGAACTGTTTCAACTTCCTTGACAATTTGCGCTTTTTTCTCTTGGGTTAAGCCATCAAATCCCGGATCTATTTGCCGCGCGTTGTCTTCTAAGGAAATATTCGGGTTTTTCTCCTTGTTGCTCAAAATCCAAGATTCCCGTTCTGTGACTGTTTCTTGGCGGAATTCGCTGGTGGCGAGTTCATAACCCCAATCGCGGAAAGCGCCTTCGGTGTACTTCATGATGTTGCCTTTATGCACCAAAGTCACCTGCTGCTTGTCTTTGGGCAATGTCAAGGCATGTTTAATGGCACGGCGGACTAAGCGCTGAGAACCCTTTTTACTGATGGGCTTAATGCCAATACCAGCATCTAGGGGAATTTGCTTTTTCCCATGTTCTGGGGTGGCGGGGATAAGATCCTCATTGAGAATTTTAATTAAGCGATCGCCAATTTCGCTGCCTTGTCGCCACTCAATTCCCAAATAAATATCTTCTGTATTTTCCCGATACACAATTACATCAAGCTTTTCGGGGTTTTTGTGGGGTGAAGGCGTACCTGCATAATAGCGGCAAGGACGCACGCAAGCATACAAGTCAAAAATTTGTCTGAGCGCCACATTTAAAGAACGAATGCCACCACCCACAGGAGTGGTTAACGGGCCTTTAATAGCAACACCATATTCTTCAATTGCTGTTAATGTATCTTGAGGTAAATACTGATAAGTACCGTATAAATCGCAAGCTTCATCGCCAGCATAAACCTTAAACCAACTAATTTGGCGCTTACCGTTATATGCTTTTGCTACCGCCGCATCAAGTACCTTTTGGGCAGCTGGCCAAATATCTATACCCGTTCCATCGCCCCGAATAAAGGGGATAATAGGGTTATCGGGTACAACCGGCTCACCATTCTTGAAGGTAATTTTTGCACCAGTTGTAGGGGGTTTAATCTTGTCGTACATAACTTACACACTCCTGATTGATTGGCTGTTGGGATTAGGGCATGGGGCATTGGGCATTGGGCATTGGGCATTGGGCATTGGGCAGGGGCATTGGCAACAAGGCAATAGGCATTTATCCCCCTTGTCCTCCTTGTCCTCCTTGTCTCCCTTGTCCCCCTTATCCCCCTCATCCCCCTTCCTAGCCCCTACCTATTGAAGCGCAGATTATCCCCTGATAGGACTTCAAGATATTGGATGAAGTGAAACGATCGCAATTTTGTACGATCAAAAATAGTAAACTACATTTCGCTATCAGTGTTTCACTTTTGGTAAAACCTTATAGCGATCGCTTTTTCACGCACCCGCTAAAACGAGTAATTGGCATGACAGACCCAATGATTGTATCAGGCCCTGCTAATGACATCGACTCCCTCCGACAAACGTTAATCGCTGGGTCTATTCAAGTCCAACAACAAATTATCTCAAAGTTAGCTGACTTGGGTAATGAGGGATTGGATGTATTGATAGAATTCTTACGGAAACGTTCTGACACCCCGGCAACTTGGATTGATGGCAAAGCCTACCAAGTACTTTACAATTCTGATGCACCATTAGCCAAAGAATTTCTGCTTTCTTCTTTTCCTGAGGGCATTGTACCTCTAAAATCAGACTGCGGGATAGATTATCATCCCTTACAGCAGCTATTGGCTAGTCAAGACTTCCAAGCAGCAGATCGTCTCACCATCCAAAAGATGTGTGAATTAGCAGGCCCAGCAGCTTTACAAAGAAAATGGTTATATTTTACCGAAGTTGACAGTTTTTCGATTACTGACTTGCAAACCATTAATCAGCTGTGGTTAGTCCACTCTGAAGGTAAATTTGGCTTTTCCGTACAACGAGAGATTTGGTTAAGTCTGGGGAAAAACTGGGATAATTTTTGGCCGAAAATAGGTTGGAAAAATGGTAACAACTGGACACGCTATCCTCATGAATTTATTTGGGAATTAAGCGCCCCGAAAGGCCATTTACCTCTATCTAATCAATTACGTGGAGTGCGCGTCATTGCTGCTTTATTTGCTCATCCTGCTTGGAAGTAGTCATCATACCAATTTTGGATTTTAGATTTTGGATTTTAGATTTTAGATTTTAGACTGGGGATGAAACTTCTCAGCGTGAGAAAATCTAGATATCTCCAACAATACTAAATAATCCAATTTGGTATCTTCATGAGTCCTGATTTCTCAAGAAAAAATGACAACTGACAACTGACAACTGACAAATGACAAATGTTCGTCTAGAAGACATTAAACGTAGATTCAACAACGTCACAGCCATCGAGGATATTTCCTTTGAAATTCCCGATGGTGAATTTTGGGTTTTGGTAGGGCCTTCAGGGTGCGGTAAATCGACCATTTTACGCACGATCGCCGGTTTAGAAACAGCTACATCTGGTAACCTGTTTATCGGCGATCGCTTAATGAATAACATCCCCGCTAGACAACGGGATGTGGCGATGGTATTCCAAAACTATGCCCTATATCCGCACATGACGGTAGCTCAAAACATTGCTTTTGGCTTGCAGATGCGGAAAGTTGACGCGAAAATTATTCAGGAACGGGTGATTAATGTAGCGCGATCGCTTTCTTTAGAACACCTATTAGATCGCAAACCTAAACAACTGTCTGGGGGACAGCAACAACGGGTAGCCTTAGGTAGAGCGATCGCCCGTCAGCCCCAGGTATTCTTATTAGATGAACCTTTGTCTAATTTAGATGCCCAATTACGCGATGATACAAGAGCAGAATTAAAACAACTGCATCAAAATCTAGCCATTACAACTATATATGTTACCCACGATCAAGTTGAGGCGATGACCTTGGCAGATAAAATTGTGGTGTTAAATCGCGGACGAATTCAACAAATTGGCGACCCCCAAAGTATTTATGCTTTACCTGCTAATCAAATGGTGGCATCTTTTTTAGGCAATCCACCAATGAATATTTTACCAGCAATTTATCAGTATTCAGGGTTTAATATTAGCGGGCAATTATTAGAAATTCCTACAGATTTACAAGCAAGATTACCCTTATCTCAAGGTCAAAGTGTAGATTTGGGAATTAGACCAGAGCATATTTATATTCACCAACCACAGCCACAAGTAAACCAAGATGACACAGTTGTTAACTCATCACAGTTGATGGTGGAAGTCAAGGTAGTAGAACCTTTGGGAAGGGAAACTTTGATTCGCGTCAGTTTACCCGATTCATCCGCATTATTGAACGTGCAGCTTGGTGGTGGCGTGCGGTTGCGTCCAGGCGATCGCTTAACTTTACAATTAGATTTAAATCAATTGTTTGTCTTTGACTCAACTACTGGTGAGAGAATTTGGCCTAATTAATTAATTTTCCAAACATCTGGAAAATTGGGCCATATTCTGCCATGTATTCAACCTAATTACTAATTCGTAAAAAAATAAATTATGCCAAATTGTAAGGGCAGGGTAACCCCGCCCTTACGAGTTGCGGGTTTGGTAAGTTAAAGATCGCAATATTTTTTATTTGGAAGTCCCGTAAATTGAGAATTAATGTTAATTGTTCACATCAACATAGCCAGCAGGACATTGTATATCTTCTTGTGATAGCTGAGGTTGTGGTGGCAGATCATGAGTTGGCTGAGTACTTTCACACAGTTTAGCCAAGGTAGTTGTTTCACCAGTTGAAGCATTCTTCTTCAGATAAGCTATCCCTGTGTAAGTATGCAATCCTTCTATTTTTGCTAAAGCTATGTTCTGGACAACAGCCTTGTCATCAATAACAACAACACTGTAATCATAGCCTTCTGTACTAGGGTTGATGCCTATTGCTAATTTGTCTAAATCTGGGGCAAATTGGCCGTTTTCCAAAAAGAAAGCTTGTTGTGCACGATTCATTGAACCAGTATACTGTTTTCCCTCTGCTTCTTTAGCTTTATTTGCTGAGTTGACTACTGTAATTCCAGCAGGAAGGGAAGCAATGTCAGAGACTTTCTGCAATGATTGTGTATTCGAGCTGAACTCGGAAGAATTTGCAGATACACCATTATCCATTCGTAACTGATTATCTGATGTCAATTCAAAAATTGCTATTTGTGGAGTTGGATTAGCAGGATTTGAGATAGTTAATTGATTTGGTTTAGTCTTATCGTTTACTTGATAGCTAGACTCTGTAGCTTCAGTAGAATTAGGCGCTATAACGAACAGCTTGCCTTCAGGCGTAAAAATGAACTTAGTTGAATCTTGTTGCTGCCACTGACCCAATAGGCGGTTAGGTTGAGCATTTTCTGTAGTCGTATTTGCAGTACTTGATGCAGAAGAATTGCTGGCAGGTTTTGATGCTACTAAATTCCACAGACCAAAACCTGCAAGTGCCAGTATGATTGTAGAACCAGAACCAATTAAAATCCATTGCCAAGGCTGGAGGTTAATATTTGTTTGTGGAGAATTCATAATGTTATTGTAATTATTGAAAAGTTATTTTTGTTAGTCACATCAAGTTGGTAAATATTTTTAAGTATTTAAATATTTATTTATTTATTTATTTGCTATTTTCCTTTTGGTTAGGTTTAGCTTGACTTGAAACTGAATTATTTCTGTGCATTCTGAAAACAATTGAAATTTAAATGACAGTATTAATAATGTTATATAACGTCTGTAAACATATATACATGAGTGGATACACGTATATAAATCATTAACCCCACATATAGCCGTAGTCAGATAGATTAGGACATCAAGCTAAAATACAATCCCGGCAATAAAAGCCTTTCCAGTCTGTCAACCGTCAACAGTCAACAGTCAACAGTCAACCGTCAACCGTCAACCGTCAACCGTCAACCGTCAACAGCCACAACATAAGAAAATCACCGTATACAAAGAGATTGCTCTACAATTCCTTTGTTGGTTAAAAAAGTTATGCTCAATTTATGACGAATCAAGCTCCTATCCCAGTAATTGTTAATGGTGCTGCTGGCAAAATGGGTCGTGAAGTGGTAAAAGCTATAGCGCAAGCACCAGACTTAAACCTAGTGGGTGCAATCGATCATAGCCCGGAACATCAAGATAAAGATGCTGGTGAATTGGCTGGTTTAAGCGAACCCTTAGAAATACCCATTACCAATCAATTAGAACCAATGCTGGGATACGTAGCTGGGGACAGACAAGGGCCGCCAGGGGTAATGGTAGACTTTACCCATCCTGATTCAGTTTATGACAACGTTCGCAGCGCGATCGCCTACGGGATTCGTCCTGTAGTGGGAACTACCGGGTTAAGTCCAGCACAACTGCAAGATTTAGCAGACTTTGCCGATAAAGCCAGTACAGGCTGCTTAGTTATTCCCAATTTCTCTATTGGTATGGTACTGCTACAGCAAGCCGCGATCGCCGCTTCCCAATATTTCGATCATGTAGAAATTATCGAACTACATCACAATCAAAAAGCCGATGCGCCTAGTGGTACAGCAATTCAGACCGCACAATTACTAGGAGAAATGGGTAAAACTTTTAACCCTGCCGTTGTCCAAGAAACGGAAAAAATCGCTGGTGCTAGAGGCAGTTTAGCAGACGAAGGCATTCGCATTCATAGCGTGCGCTTACCGGGATTAATTGCCCACCAGGAAGTAATTTTTGGCGCAGCTGGTCAAATTTATACTTTAAGACATGATACAAGCGATCGCGCTTGTTATATGCCAGGAGTCCTATTAGCCATTCGCAAGGTCATACAGCTAAAGTCATTAGTATATGGATTAGAAAAGTTACTATAAACTTTAATGGTCATTTGTTAGAGACGCGATAATCCTTGTTTGTACATTAGTCATTTGTATTTCTCCCTTGTCCTCCTTGTCCCCCTTGTCCCCCTTGTCCTCCTTGTCCCCCTTGTCCCCCACTAACCAGTACTCATGCTTGTCCCACTGACTCGACAAAAATTTGAACAAGTCATTCCTTTAATCGCCAGTGGCCCCCAGTACAAGTACTACTGGGGAAAATTTTCCAGCTTCATACAGAGGCTATTAATTTCTGTAGTCGCTGTAGTTGTGGTTTTACTAGTCAAAGTCTTATTCAAGTTTGAGTTTGATCTGATCGTATTTATCCTGGGGATAATTGGCGCATTTTTTTGGCTGTGGTATCCCGTGTTTCAGGCAAGTATCCGGAATTCCAAATGCCGTCGTTACAAGTACTGCGGTTTTTTCCGGGGTCGAATACTAGATTGGTGGATTACAGATCGGTTGATTGGTAAACAAGAAACTGTTAATAGTAAAGGGGAATTAGTAATTGTCGAAAACCGAGAAAAAAGAATTAACTTAGAAATCGGCGATGATACAGGATTTACCATTGAGTTTGACGCACCACTAAAACCTGCTTACAAAGTAATTAATCGGGGACTAGTTGCTGAAATGGTAGTCATGTCTAACCGCCCAGATTTAAGCAGAATTGAAGAATTCAGTGATGTTTATATTCCGAATCGCGATTTGTGGGTGAGCGATTACCCTTATGTGCGCCAGGATTTTTTTAGCGAAGTTAGCATTCGCTTGCGTGAAGATGCAGACGAAGATAGGCCGCGTCGCCGTCGTCGTCCACAAAGACGGCGGGATGAAGATTATGAAGATGAATATTAATTCACAACTGTTTTTCCCCTGCTCCCTGCTTCATGCCTATAAAGCAATGAGATACCTTTATTAGGTGAAATTCTCTTATTTGTGATCTTGACCGTAAGCTTGCCAAGCTAAGTCTATCAACCCATCCATAATTGCCGCCGCTACAACCGCATTTCCCTTGCGGCTATCAATTGTGATATTGGGCACTAAGGATTCTTGTAAGCGTTCTTTAGCAACATCCACATCTACAAATCCTACTGGAGTTGCAATTACCAAAGCTGGTCGAATTTCTTCCGCTTCAATTAAATCCACGAGTGTAGTTAGCGCCGTTTGCGCCTGACCTACCACAAAAATACCTTCTGGATAACGTTGCGCTAAAGTTTCGATTCCCGCAGCTACGCGGCTTTTTTCTTTTTGCGGACGGATGGGAGTCTCTAAACTAGAATATATCGGATTAGCAAAGGTATTTTGAATATCGTAGCTAATGCCTACTTGTACTAGGGGCACATCTACAACAATACTGCTACGTGCCGCTAAGGCTGCTGCACCAGCCTGTAAAGCATGTTCAGAAAAGCGAATTAAAGACTTATACTCAAAATCGGCTGTGGCGTAAATTACTCGTCGGACAATTTCATACTCTGCTGGCGAAAATACATGATCGCCAATTTCACCATCAATAATTGCTAAACTTTGAGCATCAGTTACATGCCATTCCATTACGATTTCGCTCTCTCAATTTCAGCTTTCAGCTTATCAGCTTCACACCATTCCGAGAATAGTGCCCTTTAACTTCGCTCTCAGCGCATGTTAAAGGGCACGGTGTTTAAGGGCACAATCACGTTTAATATAATATTTTCTGCTAATCTCCTTAAGATTCAGCGTTGGAAGAAGGACGATTGAAAACTGGTGAGAGATAAGCTACTAAAGCACCGATGAGGAATCCAGCGATATTGCGGAATAAAGGTAGCCAATCACTAGTTCTGGTTACAACTGGGCCAATACCGAAGGCAATAAACAAAATCCCCCATAAAGGCGAAAAAATTAAAGCCCATTGCCATGAAAAAATTTGCCCTTCACGCTGGGGTTGAGATGCAAATCCGCAGACTATACCGCCAATCACCGATGTAACCAGGGTGAGAATCCACTGTTCTCGCGGTAAACCGGGAACAACTTTACAACCACCGTTAACTAAGCAACCTTTAACTGAATCTAAGGCTTGCAGAATAGCTTGATCTTCACCTTGTTCGCGGACAAAATACAAATTACCAAAACGGGTTTGTAATTCTATCCAAAAAGTTCGCGGTAAAAGCTCGTAAACTGCGTCACCCACACTAAAGCTGAGAATGTTGCCACCACGGGAATCAGCAACTAACAAAATACTTTTGTCATCTAATCCCCAAAAATTGATGACTGCTCGACCTGGAGTCCGGTCATATTGGGTTAATACTCGCAATTTCCAACCAGTTTCTGTTTCAAACTGCTCTAAATCGTGAACGAGCTTTTCTTCTTGTACATCAGTGAGCGATTTGGCTAAGTCTACAACTGGAGTTGGTGTACTGGGTAATAACTCAGGATTGTCATAAGCCAGTGCTGGGGGAGTATGCATCGCCCAAATTGACCCAGCCAAGAAAAATGCTGCAATAGATAGGATAATTCGTCGCCAAAAACAAGACTGCATGGACGTTTTTATACAAATATCAACAGTAGAAGTGAACAAGTTGTTTTAAAAGGTACGGGAAAAGTGATAGTTCTTTACACTTGTTTACTTTACTCTAATCTTGGGTAATTAATCTATAAGTTGTCAGTTGTCAGTTGTCAATAGTCAATAGTCAATAGTCAATAGTCAATAGTCAATAGTCAATAGTCAATAGTCAATAGTTAGCGGTCAGTTGTTCAGTATCAATACTTTATCTCCCCTGCTCCCTGCTCCCTGCTCCCTAGTTACTCTTGGTCGTCAAAACTTTTTTCCCAGTCAGGATTGTCGCCGTAACCGTCATTATTGGTGTAGATTTCTGACTTAGAACGGCGATTTTCCGATCTGAGTGTTTCGCGATCGCGTAGATTTAAAGGTTTTTTCTCAGGAATCGGTAAGCGCTCAAAAGATGAGCGTCGAGAAGGTTTTGGGCGGGTGAAGGTTTTCCAGGCGGTTTTCACACCTACGAAAATACTGCGTGTGTTGACTTGAATATTCTGAGCTTGTTTTCTGGCACTATCTAAGCTTTGATCGACTTGTTTAACAACTTGACTGGCGCTTTTGACACCTTCGCTGACATCATCGGTTAAATCAGTAATTTCTAAGCCAGTAGTGCGGATGGCATTTAAAGTTGGCGGTAATTCCCGTGAGAGGGTATCAAATAATTTTTCGGCACTGCGAGCTGCACGGGCAACTTCTTGCAATGCAGGAATAGCCGCTACTAAAACAGCCGTGAGACTAGCAGCGACTAAAAGTATGGAAAGTCCCAGCCAAAACAGGGGATCGGTCACGGTTATGCTATCTATTAACGTTCTAGATGCTGGGTAAGAGAATCGGAGTCTTGTTCTGTTTGCCCATCGCTGTGGCGAGTTTCAACAACGTTTTGCCGTTTTAAGACTTGGTTTTCTCTTTGAGAGGCAATAATACCAGCTGCGATCGCATCTCGCAGCCGATCTAATGTTTCATCCCAGTTACGTAGTGCATTGGCAGAAAGACGATCTGCCTGTAACTGTACGCTTGTTGATAAATCTTCTGCCAATTCTGGTAAAGCATCAGCAGATTTTTTTAATAGTTTACGTGTTTCGCGCCCTGTGCGTGGAGCGACAAGCAGCCCGGTTAAGGCTCCGATAGTTGCTCCTAGCATCATACCGCCAATAAATACTCCAGAACGGTTGTTAGACATTTTTATATTGGTTTCTCTCCTTACACTCATTTTAGGTGGGTTTTCTTTCCTTGCAAGACTCCAGTGATTTTATTTATCAAAGGGCATGGGGCATTGGGCATTGGGCATGGGGCATTGGGCATTGGTTATTTTTCCTCCTTGTCTCCCTTGTCTCCCTTGTCTCCCTTGTCCTCCCTGTCCTCCTTGTCCTCCTTGTCCCCCTTGTCCCCCTTCCCCTCTCCTCTCAGCTTTAAGAATTGCGAATTTGCTGTAATGTTAATAGCTTGCTACTCAGAGAACGCTGCCAGATTTGTCTTCCTAAAATCAACAGGCTCATAATTTGCCGTATTTGCTGAATTTGTAGCTCTAGGCGTTGATTTCCTTGTCTTAGATGATGAATATTCTGCTGCAAACAATAAATTTTTTCTGGGGCTGTATATAATAATGCATGACTACATTTTTCATAGTTAGTTAATGTAGCTGATATCAGGCGCAATATTCGCTTAAACCTCCATACGCGCCAAGCAATATAAAATAATAGGAAAGAAATTAAGGTATTTATAATTACAACAAGTGTGACCATTTTGACTGGTGTGTTAATTATAGAGAGTAAGCATGTAAATAAACTGTTGGTGAACTATTGGCGATCGCTCAATTTTAAAAGTGTCAAAATCAAGGAGGCGACGCTAAAAAACATCATCTGGAGTTTAACTTGCCGAAATCGATTCAATCCATTCAACCACCACTAAAATTTATTCCTCCCCGCTTTAACGCAGTCATACTCCAGATTGCTAGATGGTTGTTACCATTAATGCTGCGCTTGCGGTTGCGACCTTGGTTACCTGCTGGTATCGTCCAAATCGAAGCTAAAAATGCTGAGGTATTAGTTCAGCTTTATCAACAATTCCAAGCTGGCAAAATTAGGTTTTTACTAGCCTTTCGCCATCCAGAGGTAGACGATCCATTATGTATGTTTTATCTACTATCGCGGATTGTGCCACAAGTTGCTCGTCAGCAGGGAATAAAATTAGCATATCCAGTTCATTCTCATTTTCTTTATGACCGAGGGATGACTTTGTGGGCTGGGGATTGGCTGGGGTGGTTTTTCTCTTGTTTAGGGGGTGTAGCCATTCGCCGGGGTAAGCGCTTAGATAGACAAGCGATCCAAACAGCCAGGGATTTATTTGCTAATAGTAATATGCCGATCGCAGTTGCACCGGAAGGTGGTACTAATGGTCATAGCGGCTTTGTTAGCCCTTTAGAACCTGGTGTTTCTCAATTAGGATTTTGGTGTGTCGAAGATTTAGCTAAGGCGCAACGTCTAGAAACAGTGTTGATTGTACCCGTTGCTATTCAGTATCGCTACGTTAATCCACCTTGGCCAAAGCTGGAAAGGTTATTGCAGAAATTAGAAGCTAAAAGTGGCTTATCAGTATCACAAATTGATAATAGTCCGGAAATTTATTATCAACGCCTCTATCGATTGGCAGAACATGTAATTTCCGAAATGGAGGAATTTTACCGCCGTTTCTATCATAAAAATTTGACTGATATCCCAAATCAAGATATTAATTCTCGTCTCCATCGCCTGATGGATACGGCTTTACAAGTACCAGAGGAATATTTTAATGTTCAGGCGCAAGGAAATTTTATCGATCGCTGTCGTCGGTTAGAAGAAGCTGGTTGGAGTTACATTTACCGCGAAGATGTAGCGGATATTGCGGCTTTATCTCCCATGCGACGAGGTTTAGCAGACTGGATTGCAGAAGAAGCCGACTTACGAATGCGACACATGCGTTTAGTCGAAAGTTTTGTGGCTGTGACTACTAACTATCTGCAAGCGCAACCAACTGCGGAACGCTTCGCTGAAGTGACGTTGATTATATTTGATATGCTGTCACGAATTAGCGATACAAAAACACCTGCGCGTCCGCGTTTAGGTTGGCGAACAGCCAAGCTTACCATAGGCGAACCAATTTCTGTGACAGAACGTGCTGCAAAAGCCCAAGGCGATCGCCAAGCCACTAGACGCGCTGCAAGTCAGTTAACACAAGATTTGCAAGTTACATTAGAACAATTAATTAATAGTTGATTAATTAATTAGACCAATTTGAAAAAGAATGCGACAGATTGTAGGGGCATGGCAGTGCCATGCCCTCTAGATTATATTAATGTGTTGCGACTATTTATCGCGTTATAGAAATAGCTTTTAAAGCTGCATCTGCCAATATACGATGTGCTGCTGTTGTCGGATGAATCGCATCCCAAAATAAAAATTGGTCTGGATTGTTACAGCTAGTAACATTAGACAAACAAGCAGCAGTCACATTAGTAAATCCAAATTGTGCAGGTTGGGTAATTGCTTCTCGATCAAGGCGATTAGTATCGAATTGGATGATATTTTTCCCAGAACCAAATTTTTGTTGTAGAGAATTAATCGATTTACTCAACTCTAAATTATGTTGATTTGTGACTGCACTCAAGCTATTAGCTTTTGCAGTATTATAAGTAGCGGGAATTTTCCCTAAATCTGGTAAATTTGCAACCAAAACAGTTTTCGCCCCTGCTGTTAATAAAGAATCAACTGCATTTGATAAATAAAGCCTGCTCTTGCAGGCTTCGTATTTTTAGCCTCACCCTTGAGGATGAGGGCATTTTTACTTATAGTTAAGGGAGCTTATATCTTAAATTTCTCCCAAATATAACTGCTTGATACCGCGATGGTATTGCTTTTCTTGGTTCTAGGTATCAGCTTACTGGCTGCTGACTTCTTCAATATAACAAGCTAAACTGCACTTCTTTGGAGTATTAACCGTACTTTGTTTGGATGGTTATACTAGGTTGAAAATGGGCATAGGGCATGGGGCATGGAGCATGGGAAATAGAAATTTTTCTCTATATTTGCTTGTGGTACCAATTTAAATAATGTTGGCGGCACATTTATATATTCTAGAGGGCATGGCAATGCCATGCCCCTACCGTCTGTGGCATTCTTTTTTCAAATTGGTATGAGATTTTTTCGTGAGAGACTAGTTTGATTTTGGTAGAGGCTTAATGTTCTGGTTGCTTGTTTTGGCAATCAATCAAGTTTTTTCACCAACAAAAAATAATGGCGATCGCATTTAATTGGGCGTTGTCTAATTACCATGAATTTAAAGCACGCAATTGGGGTGTCTTTTTCTGTTGATGCGCTTCCATTCTGGTTAAAACATCATCCAAAATTGTCACAGCTTCAGCAATAAAGGGGCCTTTATTTAACATGACACATTCCGCCCGTTCTGCCATTGCGGCGTCGGTAATTTCTGCGCGTGAGGGAATTCCTTTTTTCACTAGTTTTTCTAAAACCTGTGTTGCCCAAATTACAGGTACATGCGCCGCTTCACACAGCCAGAGAATTTCTTCTTGAATTTCTGCTAACCGTTGATAGCCAATTTCAATTGCTAAATCTCCTCTGGCAATCATAATTCCAAAGGACTGTTTACCTGCTGCTTGTACAATTAATTCGGGAAGATTGCGTACAGCTTGCGGTGTTTCAATTTTGGCGACAATGGCGGGGGGTTGATTTGGCCTTCTGCGTTCTAACTCCCATTGCAAATGCTCAATATCTGCTGGTTGTTGAACGAAGGAATAACCAACGATATCCGCATGAACTGCAACAAAATCTAAATCTTGTAAATCTTTATCTGTTAAAGGATTGAGCAGTAAGTCTGTATCTGGAAAGTTTAAACCCTTTTCGTGGGGGATTTTGTTACCCTTCAAGTCAGCATAGGTGATGCGTAACAAAACGCCATCGGGTGTGATGGATTCAACTTGGGCACCTATATTACCATCATCAATCCAAACAGTAGCCCCTACTTTTAATTGTTCTAGAACTTCGGGAATAGAACAGTTAGCTTGAAAGCAATCTGAGGAGATTGTGGTTGGTAAATTACCAGTGAGTAAGATACCGTCTCCTCTGTATAAACGCTTAGGAGAATTAGGCGCGATCGCCATGCCAATACGCGGTTTGGGGCCTGCTAAATCCATCAGCACTTTGCAAGGATATCCTCTTTCTCTCGCGGCTATGCGCACGTTAGCAATCATCGCTGACCATTCGCTAGCGCTATCATGGGCACAGTTGATGCGTACACAATCGCATCCACGTTGTAGCAAATCTCGCACTAAGTCATAATTGCTAGCGGCTACGGTGGGTAAGGTAACCATAATTCTTACCCGACGATTACCAGGTTTGTTACCAAACAAGTCATCTGTATTTTCTGTGAGTAAGCGATCGCCTGCAAAAAATTCCTCTAGTGATGGACGATGAGGTAAAGAATTAGGATCGGCTTGGCAAATTGCACCCAAAGTTGCGATCGCTGCATCTAAATTTGGTAATACTCTCGATTCAATCCGTCCCAAGGAAGATAAACCCCAAGGTATCAAAGCTGCTTGCAATGGGCGCAAATCGTGTCGCCGCAAGGCTAAATAATAGGCGAGATTTTTGCTACTGCTGATAAAAGTTGACCTTTGGATTTGCGATCGCCATTCCTGAAAAATTTTGTCTCCCTCTTGTATTACCATCTGACGCAATTGTTGTAGCGTATTTAGCAACTTCTCAGCATCCGATAATTCCATAGCTGAATAATTATGTTCAATTTGGCGATTTTTATTTAACTTAAACATCACGCTTTACCTTTAAAAGATATTTGCTGTTGTAACCAATAGAAGATTGATTATCAATTCAATATTTAAGTTGATTGTGATAAGAATCACTATTTTACAAGGTTGTTTTAATATATTAAATACCTGTTGTTTAATGTTGCATTAACTAATGCTTAACCAGAAATTAATATTAATAAAGTATGTAAAGTCAGGATTTTTACAGAATTTACAATTAAGAGTTAACTATTAATAAGTTTTCAATATTTTTTAATCTAAATATTAGATATTTACTCAAGAAGATGAGGAGAAAAGTCAGAGTTTACTTAACTATTTCCCAATTTTTATTTTTTGATTAGAAAATAATATTATTATGGATTTAACGATGGTAATAACAATTTAAATATTGTTGGTGGCACATCAATATATTCAAGAGGGCATGGCAATGCCATACCCCTACAATCTGTCGTATTCTTTTTTCAATTTGGTATAAAATGCAATTAGCAGTAAGGGTACGACATCAACAAAGATTGGAATTGCTGTACCCTTACCGAATGTGACTAAATGACTACACCGAACAACTTAACTCACCGGCTTTTTGCGTAAAGCGGCGATTTTCGCGATAGTCTACGGGACAATCAATTACTGCTGGTACATCTTGTGCTAAGGCTTCTTTAAGTACAGGAATTAAATCAGTCGCAGCTTCAACTCTGTAACCTTTTAAACCCATACTTTCAGCTAATTTGACAAAATCAGGATTACCAAACCTAACAAAAGCCGATTGTCCCGGGCCGAATTGATTTTCTTGCTTCCACTCAATTAACCCATAGCCACCATCATTAAATATGAGGGTGACAAAGGGAGTCCCCACACGCAAAGCTGTTTCTAATTCTTGACAGTTCATCATAAAACCGCCATCGCCGGTGACAGCGACAACTTTGCGGTTCGGGTAGACAAGTTTTGCAGCTAAAGCACCGGGAATCGCAATTCCCATTGCGGCAAAACCGTTAGAAATAATGCAAGTATTGGGGCTATGACAATGATAATGGCGAGCCATCCACATTTTATGCGCGCCAACATCAGAGATGACAATATCATCTGGCCCCATGACTTGACGCAAATCATAAATTAATTTTTGCGGTTTAATGGGGAAACCATCATCATGGGCGTGTTCTTCGTAATCGGCGCGAATATTTCCGCGTAAGCTGATAGCGTAGGGATTAGGTTTACCTTGTCTATCGGCTAATTTTAAAATTTCAAACACTGAATCAGAAATATCACCAATGACTTCAGCACAGGGTATATAACTGCTGTCAATTTCCGCCGCACTTAAGCCGATATGAATAACGGGAATTTCCCCGTCAGGATTCCATTTTTTGGGAGAAAATTCGATTAAATCGTAGCCAATCGCAATTACTAAATCTGTGTTATCAAAGCCACAAGTAATAAAATCTCGTTGTTGCAATCCTACCGACCATAAAGCTAAGTGATGAGTATAGGGAATTACACCTTTACCCATAAAAGTATTAGCTACAGGAATATTTAATTGGGTAGCAAATTGAGTAACAGCATCACTAGCTTGGGCACGAATCGCCCCATTTCCCACTAAAATTAAGGGATTTACGGCTTGAGAAATTGCGGCTGCGGCTGCACGAATACTCGCAAAAGATGCATAGGTTTTTTCAATTTTATCTTTATGTAATGGCTTACCTTCTACAGACATAGCCGCAATATTTTCGGGTAAATCGATATGTACTGCACCAGGCTTTTCTGATTGCGATCGCTTAAAGGCTTTGCGGACAACTTCTGGTGTAATACTAGGGCGAACAATTTGTTTATTCCACTTAGTAACCGGGGCAAACATTGCCACCAAATCTAAATATTGGTGGGATTCAATGTGCATTCTATCTGTTCCCACTTGTCCGGTAATGGCGACTAAAGGCGCACCATCCAGGTTAGCATCAGCAACGCCAGTCATTAAATTTGTTGCCCCAGGGCCAAGAGTAGAAAGACATACACCAGCTTTCCCCGTCAAACGTCCATAGACATCAGCCATAAAAGCTGCACCTTGTTCGTGACGGGTAGTGATAAATTTAATCGAAGATTTTTTTAAGGCTTCTAAAACATGCAAATTTTCTTCACCAGGAAGACCAAAAACGTATTCTACACCTTCATTTTCTAAACATTGAACTAATAACTCTGCTGTATTCATTTGATTTCCTCTATTTTGTCAGTTGTCAGTTGTCAGTTGTCAGTCGTCAGTTGTCAATAGTCATTTGATTTTTTACCAATGACTATTGACTATTGACTATTGACTATTGACCATTGACTATTTATTTGACCCACACTGTTTTAACATTGACAAACTCATGTATCCCCTGGATACTCAATTCTCTGCCATACCCAGAACGTTTTATACCACCGAAAGGTAGACGGGGGTCGGATTTGACCATACCGTTGATAAATACGGCACCGGCTTCGATTTCTTCGACTAAGCGATCGCGTTCTTGCTCGTTAGTTGTCCAAGCACTTGCGCCTAAGCCAAAGGGTACAGAATTAGCAAGTTTAATGGCTGCATCAATATCAGGGACGCGGAATAGTAACGCTACTGGCCCGAAAAATTCTTCTTGGGCGATCGCGCTATCTTGGGGGATATCTGTGATAATCGTCGGTGTATAGTAATTACCAGGACGATCGGCTATTGCCTGTCCACCGGTGAGAACTTTTCCGCCACTTTTGACAGCAGCTTGCACTTGTTGGTCTAAATCCTCAAGAATACCAGGAGTCGCCAAGGGGCCTAAGTCAGTGTCTAGTTGCATGGGATCGCCAACTTTTAAGGCCTTGTATTTATCTAACAACAGTTTTTCAAATTGATCGGCGATCGCTTCTGCAACAATAAAACGTTTCGCTGCTATACAAGATTGCCCGTTATTTAACATTCTTGCTGTAGTTGCTGTGACAACTGCTGCTGTTAAATCAGCACTTTCTAACACGATGAAAGGATCGCTTCCACCTAATTCTAAAACTGTCTTTTTAATTTGCTTTGCCGCCGCTACTGCTAATGATATTCCTGCGGGTTCGCTTCCGGTTAAGGTAGCAGCTTTAACTCTGTCATCAGTCATGATATCGGCTACTTGCGCCGCCCCAATTAACAGAGTTTGAAACACACCGTGGGGAAAACCTGCACGTAAAAATATATCTTCAATTGCTAAGGCGCATTGAGGTACATTAGAAGCATGTTTGAGTAAACCTACATTACCTGCCATTAATGCCGGTGCAGCAAAGCGAAACACTTGCCAAAAGGGGAAATTCCACGGCATCACAGCCAGAATTACACCTAAAGGTTGGTAGCGGACAAAGCTCTTACTTGCATCGGTTTCTACGGGTACATCAGCTAAAAATGTGGCAGCGTGTTCGGCGTAGTAGCGACAGACAAGGGCACATTTTTCAGCTTCCGCGATCGCCGCTTTTAAAGGCTTACCCATTTCCAGAGTCATCACTTGAGCAAATTCAGCCTTTTCTTGCTCTAGAATATCGGCAGCTTTTTGCAGCCATTGCGATCGCTGTTCAAAACTAGTTTTGCGGTAATGCTCAAAAGCCTGACCGGCTAAATCCAACTTAGCAGCGATTTCGGTATCATTCAGCGCCTCAAAGGTTTTGAGCGTCTCCCCAGTAGCGGGATTAATGGTGGCGATAGCCATTACCTGACCTCCCGTTTAAAAATAACTTGAGCAGCTTCTGAGTATTACACAGATAAATTGTGGAAGCTACCAACCAAATTGTAGTCTTTTAATCAAGAAGTCGTGGGTTAATATTACGATTTCACAATAAAAATAGAAATAAACTATACAATATGTTCTGTATTTATACTTGAACCTATAGCAAACACACCTCGACTATAGCAATCTTAAAAAAGTCACAAATACCCATCTTCCTTGTCCTCCTTGTCCCCCTTGTCCCCCTTCCCTTGTCCTCCTTGTCCCTTTTATTTACATATAAAATATGATTGCTATATACAGGAGTTGAATCTCAAGTTTCCTCAATTCCCGCGCCAGCAAAACTCACCGAATTTTATGTCACTTCCCGATAGTCCCAAAATTCCCAAATTTATGCAGCTATTGCAGTGGATTTATAATCCATTGCATCTCATGTCCGCATCTAAGAAAAGTTGTGGCGATTTATTTACCCTATGGCTAATCAACAAACAGCCAATGGTATTTCTGAGCCATCCCCAAGCTATTCAAGATATTTTTACCACTCATGCAGAAAAGCTAGACTCTCGAAGTTCAGCCACAATTTTACAACCATTATTAGGGGATAATTCCTTATTACTAATCTCAGGAAAAACTCATCAACGCCAAAGAAAATTATTAACACCGCCTTTTCATGGCGATCGCATGAAGGCTTATGGCGATTTAATTACAGGACTTACCAAAGACGCGATCGCTAAATGGCAAATTGGCGAACCTTTCTCTGCGGCTAAATCCATGCAAGAAATTACTTTGCAGGTAATTTTACAAGCGGTGTTTGGACTACAAAAAGGCGATCGCTACAATCAATTGCGAACAAACTTATCCTCAATTTTAGGGTTATCATCTTCTTCCTTACGCTCTACATTATCTTTTTTCCCTGCGTTACGAATAAATTTAGGACGCTGGAGTCCTTGGGGAAATTTTCTCCATCTACGAGAAGAAATTGACAAATTAATCTATGCAGAAATTGAAGAACGCAGAAATCATCCAGATGCCAGCCGCAATGATATTCTTTCTTTGATGATGTCAGCCCGTGATGAAAATGGCGAAGCCATGACTGATGTAGAGTTACGCGATGAGTTAATGACTTTACTTCTTGCTGGGCATGATACTACAGCTTCGGCTTTAACATGGGCATTATACTGGGTTCACCATCTACCCGCAGTCCGCGAGAAACTATTAGCTGAATTGAATAGTTTTCACGATGCAGATTTCAATGAAATCGCCCGTCTTCCTTATTTAACAGCTGTATGTCAAGAGACACTGCGGATTTATCCCATTGCAATGATTACTATTCCCCGCATTGTCAAATCACCTATAGAAATTATGGGTCATAAATTTGCACCAGGAACAAACTTAACTGGCTGTATTTATTTAATGCATCATCGTCCAGATTTATACCCTGAACCAGACAAATTCATCCCAGAAAGATTTTTAGATAAACAATATTCAATATATGAATATCTACCTTTTGGCGGTAGTAATCGGCGTTGTATCGGCATGGCTTTTGCATTATTTGAAATGAAACTAATTTTGGCGACAGTTGTAGCGAATATGGATTTAAAATTAGTCGAAAATTATCCAGTTAAACCTCAACGTCGCGGCGTAACTTTAGTACCTTCAAGTGGCAAATGGTTAATTCGTAATTCGTAATTCGTAATTACAGCAGATTGCCAGTGTGGTACAGATTATCGTTGATTGTAGGGGCACTGGCACTGCCATGCCCCGAAGCGCGTACCTTATTTACCTGAATTTTGAATTTTGAATTTTGAATTTGGGAGCATCCCAATTTTGACGCAATACCCTTCTAGGGTATTGCTATACCAACAAAGCCTGCCTACCCTTCGGGAACGTCTTCGACGAACGCAGGCTATCAAACTTTTAGCAAAAGAAGGCAGGCTTCGTATTTCTAGCCCCACCCTTATAGGGTGAGGGCGTTTTTGCACATTTGGGATGCTCCCTTGAATTTTGAATTTTGAATTAATAATTACTTCCCCTTTTCTCGTCGCCATTTTCCCCTAACTAAGCGAATTTCATCATAACTATAATTCTCTCCCAACTGTTCGCGAATTGGTGTGAGTGCAATATCACCCAGCACTTCTAAAACTTGCCAAATTTTCTTTTGCTTTTCTAAAGGAACTAACTGATTTATATCTACTGGTTGATTTTTGGCAATTAAATCTTCTAGATGGCGAATAATAGTTGTTGGGCGAAAATTTCTTTTTTGGGCTATTTCTTCAACACTTAAACCCCGTTGATATAATAGTAATGTCGCTAATTCTGTATCAGAAGGTAAGGTATTTCTCACCATCGGTTGAGAATTATCTGGTGGATCTATTAAACCTTGTTCTTGACGATAAGCGCGAATTTCTGCAAGAAATTTTTCGCCATATTGGGCGAGTTTATGACTACCGACACCGGAAAGTTTCGCAAACTCCGTTAAATTTCTCGGTTGTACCTGCGCCATTAATTTCAAGGTAGAATCTTGAAAAACTACATAAGGCGCTACAGATTGTTCATCAGCGAGTTGTTTACGGAGCGATCGCAATCTTTGCATTAACAGTTCCGCATCCGCAGCTTTTTCGCTTCCTTCTTCCCAGGTAATCTTTTGCACTGTAGGAACAGCCAAGCTAACTGTGCGCTGTTTTCGCATGACTTCCCAACTCAAGGCGTTCAGCTTTAATACAGAATAGCCATCGGTAGTTTGTTCTAATAAACCTTGATGTAAAAGCGATCGCCCCAGCATTCGCCATTCATCCACAGTTCTATCTTTACCAATCCCGTATGTAGAAAGTTTATCATGTTCGTTTTGGATAATTTTCTGACTTTTCCCACCTCGCAACACATCAATAATGTGCAACATGCCAAATCTTTCTTTACAACGCGCCACACAAGATAGAAATTTCATCGCTTCAATTGTCCAATCTTGCATTGGTTTGGGATAGCGACAATTATCACAGTTACCGCAATTTCCCGCAAAGCGTTCGCCAAAATAACTTAACTGAATTGTCCGCCGACAATCTGTACCCTCGGCGTAATCTATCATTTGTCTTAATTGTTGTTTGGCAATTAACTGTTCTTGCGGATCGGTTTTTTGATCGATACTCCATTCAATAGTTTTAATATCACCAAAACTAAAAAAGATTGTACAGCGCGAGGGTTCCCCATCTCGACCCGCCCGCCCTGATTCTTGATAGTAACTTTCTAAATTACGGGGGATATCAAAATGAACTACTAAGCGCACATCTGGTTTATTAATTCCCATCCCAAAGGCGATAGTCGCTACCATAACGCGCACATCATCGCGAATAAATCGCGTTTGATTTTTGCTGCGTTCCTCATCAGGTAAACCTGCATGATAAGATAAAGCAGAAATCTTATCTTTTTGCAGTTTAAATGTTAGTTCTTCAACTTTTTTGCGCGTTAAACAATAAACAATAACTGCACCAGAAGCTTCCCGGATTAATTCTAATAACTCGGCATAAGCATATTTAGTTTTTGCCCGGATTTCATAATAAAGATTTTGGCGATTAAAGCTAGCAATGTGGATACTCGGTTGCTTTAACCCTAATTGTTGGATGATATCACTACGGACGCGATCGGTCGCTGTAGCAGTTAGCGCTAGGGTGGGAACATTGGGGTAACGTTTGCGCACAGATCGTAACTGACGGTATTCTGGGCGGAAGTCGTGTCCCCATTCCGAGACACAATGCGCTTCGTCAATTGCAAAGGTAGAAATCCCCATTTGGTGATTGATTAAATCGAGAAACGGGAGAAATCTTTCACTCAGTAGCCTTTCGGGCGCGACGTAGAGTAATTTAACCTTACCTGCGAGGATCGCTTCTTCTCGCGATCGCACTTGATAAGCATTCAAACTACTATTGAGGAAAGTAGCCGAGATATTATTATTGCGCAACCCTTCCACCTGATCTTGCATCAAAGCAATCAACGGCGACACCACCACTGTTAAACCCTTCTTTAACAGCGCAGGTAGCTGAAAGCACAAAGATTTACCACCACCCGTAGGCATCACCACCAACAAATCCCGATTTTGCAGCGCATCTTCGATAATTTGCCGTTGTCCTGGACGGAATCGGTCATAACCGAAGTGATATTTTAGCGCTTGTTCGAGATTGGGATACTGAAGCATAGCGATCGCTGTTTCTAAACCCTGCTGCGTGAGTAGTTATGATAACAGGATTTTAGCAATCTCTCTGAGTAAAAGGGACAAGGGAACGCAAACAATAAAAATATGGGGGATGCAATTTGAACAATTAACACCCACCATATTCCCGAATCATCTAAGTTAAGCGATCGCTAAATTATTCAACTTACCTGTAAACCCAGTAATCTCTATAATTGCATCTGTATCGGCAGAGAAACCAGCAACGCCATTATTCAGTGCGACAAATGTTTGTTGAGTGGCTCCACTACCTAAAGTGAAGGTAGCTGCACCATTAGCCACAAAAGCATTATTAGTTAACACAGCTTTAATATCATCAACACTCAGACTCTTGACTGTACCTCCGTGAAACACACTCCGCTTATTCACAGCCTTAATGCCATCAATGCTATCGGTGTTAATATTAAAATCTGTAATTTTATCGTAATTACTTAACAACGAATCACTCAAAGCTACATAACGGAATGTATCAGCACCTTTACCACCAGTGAGAACATCTGCGCCTGCGCCACCAACTAGTAAATCATTTCCACTACCACCATTGAGAGTATCATTACCCCCTAAACCATAGAGTTTATCATTACCCTTTTGACCAGAGATATTATCAAGACCATCTGTACCAGATAATCTATCTTTGTTATCGCCACCAACAATAAATTGAGTTCTGATAACTGCATTAGTGGTGGAATTTGTTAGATTACCATCAGCATCATAGCTGTAGTTAGTGACTAAATCAGCTAAACCATCTCCATCATTATCAGTGCTTTCAGTGGCTACCTTACCGTTGCTATTGTAAGTGTAAGAAATGGTCTGTTCAATTGAACCATTATTACCTTTGTCGTAGGTTTTGCTAATTAAAGTACCATTAGCATCATAGTTATATTGATAAACATCGTCTGCGATCCCATCTAAATTGTTATCAATACTCTCTTTAATCACTTGATTCTGAGCATAACTGTAAGTTATTTTGCTGTCAGTCGTCCCATCATTATTACTATCAATGTTTTTTGTGATTAATTGTGCAGTCAATAAATCGTATTGATTGCTGATGACTTGATCGATAGTGCCATCATTATTGGTGTCATAGTTGGCGGCAAATACGTTGTAGGTACTGGTATATATTTCTTCATAAGAAAGACGTTCTGTACCGTCATCTTCAATAATCAAGTAACTTGAATAACTGGTGTTACCAAAAACATCATAAGTGAAGGTGTCTATCTCATCTATCTTACCGTCACCGCCATAGTCATATGTTACTAAAACTGGACTACCATTGCTATCGTAAGTGTTAGTGAGGATAAAATCTATCTTACCATCACGGTCATAATCCTGTTTTTCTACAACTACTCTCCCATTGCTATCGTAAATGTAAACCTCATTCAAACTACCATCTGCACCACGATCTGTGCTTACTGAAAGTATACGACCATTAGGGTCATAAGTGTAGCTTGTAAGAGAATCTATGCTACCATCCGCACCACTATCTGTGTTTACTGAAATTAGACGACCATTAGAGTCATAAGTGTAGCTTGTAAGAGAATCTATGCTACCATCCGCACCACTATCACCGCTTACTAAAATTAGACGACTATTGTCATCGTAAGTATATAAGTTTTTGTAAAAAGCTTTACCAGTAGCAGCATTATAACGATATTCTGAAGTTTTTTGTCCCCTGGAATTATAGGTGTAATCAGTGATAATATCTATCTGTCCAGAAGCTTGATAATTTCTTTCTGAAACTAAATAGCCATTACTATCATAAGTATAACTAGTTATCCGATCCGGAATTCCATCAAGATAATAGTCACTAATACTAGAAATTAAACGACCATTAGCATCATAAGTATTAATGTAAACTCCTTCCTCATCTACTTGAGTTCCTGATGCAGAAAAGAGTGTAGCATCCAGATAACTTGTCTGACGACCATAGCTATCTTTAGTGATGATCGAAATAGAATAATCTGTAAGTCCGTCTCCATCAATATCTCCAATACCAGAAGCGAATCGAGATTCAGATACTTTTCCATTGGGATAGAAGTTAGCACTGGATATTATACTATTAGGCCCATATCCATAATAATCATCTATTGTTACATCTATATATGTAGCTATAGCTTGATTTTTATAATAAATACTTTGCTCCGCAATTCCATCACCATTTGTATCAACATTAGCACTAGATAAGAATCCATTAGTGTAGTTGTAATTAGTAGAACTTACAAATTTAGTTGTGGTTGTGGTGTAAGTCGTAATGCGGTTACAATTTGCTTTTTTTGAATTCATGATTATCAACCTACAAAAATATTGGGAATAAGATAGGAACAAGTCAGGGTAAAAGTAATTACCCTGTGATGATTAGCCAGATATTTCCTAAAAGTTTTAATGTCAGTTTTGGCTCGTGAAAAATTAGTTAATTTTTTGTAGCAAAAAACAACTTCATGCTGAAAAATTTACTCACAGCACAGACATCTCAAGCAGAGTTATAAATTGTGATAATTCTGCGATCGCTTGTTAGGTGAATTTCTCTGTTAGCCTCATGGTTTTGTCCCAAACAGAGATACTGATTTGGCTGTTCTCGTCATCTTTTCAAAATCATAGATGCCAATTCAGTATGTGCTTGTTGAATTAACCACTCGTGCAGATTTCACAGTAACTTAACTCTATCTCTAAACTTTTTCTAGTGGGTATGTGCCAGTCTTTTAACTGTAATCTGAAGAAAATCAGATTATACTCATGAAAAGCTACGCTATAAGCTTTAAATTATTTAGATATGCGCTTAATTGAGGGTTATTACCAAAATATTACCTTTTAATAAGGAATAGTCTTTACTTTTTGGTAATCTGCTGCAAGCTAACTTAATCTTTGTTCGCTTTGGCGATGATTAGCTGCTTGTAATAACAGCGATTCGGCAAAAGCGATCGCATCTGTGGCTGATTTTCCGCCAGCTAATTGCGCTAATTCCTCCCGGCGAGTGGTTAAATTATCTAAAGCTGTTACCCGTACTACAGTACGCTGTTCGCCGCTACCGTTGTTAGCTTTATTACCTTTACCTTGATTGATAATTTGCTTATCAACGCGAAAATGCCTATCTGCCATTGCTGCTACTAAGGGTTGGTGGGTAACACACAATACCTGAGAACGCTGGCTGAGTTGGTGTAATTTTTCCGCGATCGCCTGTGCTACCCTCCCAGAAACACCTACATCAATCTCATCAAATACCATAGTCCCCGCAGCATCGGCTTGGGATACACAAGCTTTCAACGCCAGTAAAAAGCGGCTCATTTCCCCACCGGAAGCAATCTCGCTTAAAGGTTGGAGAGGTTCCCCAGGGTTAGGACTAAACATAAAGGTAATCTTGTCTGCACCGGTGGCGGTTGGGGTAGTCGGGACAATATCTACTTTAAATTGCACCTTTTCCATCGCTAGGGGTTTGAGTTCTGCAATTAACCGCGATTCTAAACTGTTAGCGGCTGTGCGGCGCAATTGGGTTAATTTATGGCAAGCTTGGGTGAGTTTGGCTAAAGTTGCTTGTTCTTGCTGTTCTAAACTTTCAATAGATTGTTCGCTGTCGTTCAGTTCAGCTAATTCACCTTGGATTTTCTGATAATAGGCGATCGCTTCTTGTAATGTCGGCCCGTATTTGCGGCAAATCTGCTTTAATTCCCCGATTCTTTCTTCTACTTCCGCTAATCTTTGGGGATCTGCTTCTAAATCTTCGCCATAAGTATTAATTTGTCTGGCGACTTCCATTAAACTAGCTTGTGCATCGCGCACCAAATCTAACAGGGGTTGCAGTTGGGTATCGTATTCCACCATATCAATTAAGGTGGCTTCGCTATCTCCCAATAAATCGGCAGCAGCTGGGGCTTCGCTGTCGTTTTGATACAAAGCCTGATAAACTTTGTAGCTCATTTGTTGTAAATCGACAACGTGATTTAGCCGTTCTCGTTCTTGTAACAACAGTTCTAATTCGTTGGCATCGTTGAGGTTAACTGCTCCCAATTCCTGCACTTGATAGGTAAGTAAATCTAACTGTTGCAAACGTTCTCGTTCTGATGTCCGGCGTTTTTCTAATGCCAGATGTGCTTGTTGATACGCGCTATAAACAACAGCGATCGCCTGACGCTGTTGCATTAAAGCATCCCCACCATGTAAATCTAACCAATCCCGGACTTGAGAGGCTTGTCCGACTTGCACAGTTTGTCCTTGGGCGGTAATTTCCACCAAGCGATCGCGCAATCCCCCCAGCATTTGACGATTGACTAACACTCCATTTACCCGCGATCGACTGCGGATGTTACTAGTCGTCGCCGAAATTTCCCGACTAATTACTACAGAGTTTTCGTCTATCGAATCAATTTCTTGTTCGCTTAACCAACTAGCTAAAGTCCCATTAGATTTAAAGGTGGCTTCCACCATCGCCCGACTGGTTCCAGTGCGAATTACCCTACTAGATACCTTACCGCCCAGGGCGGCATCAATCGCATCCAAGATAATCGATTTTCCCGCACCGGTTTCACCTGTTAAGACATTCAGTCCCGTACCAAATTCTAATTCTAATTGGTCAATTAAGGCAAAATTTTCAATTCGCAGGCAAAGCAACATCAAGCCACATTCTCCATCTAGGCAGATGCCGAATACTTCCAATTTTCAGGACTTTAGGCATGAGCGTTTAGCAACCAGCTTAAGCCACTACACAAGAAGTAGCAGCCCCATTTTACTCTAGTAAACTGTGTGACATACTCCTACACTGATTGCAAGCAATACAGTGTAGGCTTCTCAGCGACTCCCGGTATCCCGCGGACATTAACTGAGCTTTGTTTTAAGTCCACGAGAAGCCCCTCCGCAGACTATGCAATTTCTTACACCTCGGCTTCGCTCGGTGTAAGTCTGAGCGAAGCCGAAGACTTACCTTGTACCCTACGAATTTTACTGTCCTGGATGAGATGCTGGCTTGTTCGCACTATCGGACAAACCCTCAGGCGATTCGTATTAATCAAGATGTGCCTACTTACTTTTATGCTGTGCAACGGAGTCGCTTACCAATGATCGCAGTGCCACTGGGCAGAGGCTTATCAGACACCAATACGGGCGAAGTTAGCCAAAATAATTATACCAGAAAAACAAGGGATCATGGTGACTCCTCACCGACCCCTTGTCCTGTCAAACCTTCGGCTTGAATTGCTTAGGGGTCAGTTCGTCGCCACCCAAAAATTCATCTCATCGCTCACTGCGACAGCAGGAGCGAGAGGCTTCTTTTTGTTTTAGCTAAGATTTGACAACCGCTCTGTACAATTTCGCCATATTTTTTTAGTTGGAACTCCCTGAACTCTCTGGAGATTCCGCTAAAATAACTTGGCACCCTTGGAAGGAGTGAGGAATTATGGCAGAAGTGAAAATTGGCATTATTGGTGGCAGTGGTTTATACAAGATGGATGCACTCAAAGATATCGAGGAAGTGCATGTAGATACGCCTTTTGGCTCGCCTTCTGATGCTTTAATTTTGGGTACATTAAATGAAACTAGAGTAGCATTTTTAGCCCGTCACGGTCGCAATCATACTTTGTTACCTTCAGAATTGCCATTTCGCGCCAATATCTATGCAATGAAGAAATTGGGTGTAGAGTATTTAATTTCTGCTAGCGCGGTGGGTTCGTTGAAAGCCGAAGCCAAACCCTTAGATATGGTGGTACCGGATCAATTTATTGACAGAACCAAAAATCGCGTATCAACGTTTTTTGGCGAAGGAATTGTGGCTCATATTGCTTTTGGCGATCCGATTTGTCAAAATTTGGCTGGTGTAGTTGCAGATGCGATCGCTGCTTTAAATTTACCAGAAGTTACTCTCCATCGCGGCGGTACTTATGTATGTATGGAAGGGCCTGCATTTTCTACGAAAGCAGAGTCAAATCTTTATCGCAGTTGGGGTGCAACAATCATCGGTATGACAAATTTACCAGAAGCCAAGTTAGCCAGGGAAGCAGAAATTGCTTATGCAACTTTAGCATTAGTAACCGATTATGATTGTTGGCATCCAGACCATGATAGCGTCACCGTAGAAATGGTCATTGGTAATTTACAGCGTAATGCGGTGAATGCACAAAAGGTAATTCAAGAAACTGTGCGCCGTTTGAGTGAAAATCCCCCTGCTAGCGATGCACATTCAGCTTTGAAATATGCGATTCTCACACAGTTAGATAAAGCACCCGCAGCGACGAAAGAAAAGTTGAGTTTGTTACTGCAAAAATATTTGTAGATTGCTATATTAGGTTTTAATCAGGCATTGTGATATATAAAATTTTTGCTCTTTTTGCCTGATTATTTATAGCAATCCTAAATCATTTGTGAAATTTACAAACTCTCAGTTGTTTTTTCTTATCCTTGGCGTACTTGGCGTACTTGGCGGTTCATTAAATTAATATTTTTATAACTCAGATAGGATTCAATACGGTTCAGTTAAGGATAAATATAGGTTGGGTTGAACGTAGATACCGAAGGTGGCTTCCCGTTCGCTGAAAGCGTTCCCGAAGGGTAGGGTAGTGAACCCCAACAAAGCATCGAAAATGTTGGGTTTCGTCCCTCAACCCAACCTACGCCTTGGCGGTTCATTAAATTAATATTTTTATAACTCAGATAGGATTGCTATTTTTAATAAAAAATGAATCGCAGAGGAGCCAGCGCGTTGTAGCAACTGGAGTGACACATAGGATAAGATAATATTTCAATCAATTTAGCTAGCTATTAATTTTTGAAAGCGTTCATCTTGGCGAATTGGATCAAAATCTGGATTAGTTTGTGCTGATTTTCGATGTTGATCGCCTCTTAATTTGATGGCTTGAGTGAGATTTTTAATTGCTAACTCAATCTCTCCTTGTAATGTGTAACACCTAGCGATATGAAACCAAGCCCAGTGAAAATCAGGCTGAAGTTTTAAAGCTTCCTCATAACTAGTAACAGCATCAGCATATTTTTGCAAATTTCTTAGACAATTACCACAACCGAACCAAGCTATATAATGATCTGCTTGAATACTGATGGCTTTTTCATAGGATATTAATGCTTCTGAATAGCGCCCTAATTTCCTTAACGCCCAGCCATGATTTACCCAAGCTATATAAGAATCTGGCTCTCTTTGCGTAACTTTTTCATAGCAAGCTAAAGCATCTTCATAACGGTTTTCAAAAAATAAGGCATCACCTTGTTTTAAATAATCATTAGCAGTAAAAAACAACCGAGGATTTTCTGATTTAAGAGTTTCTAGTTGAGTAGTTAAGTCTTGAATTTTTTGCTGGATTTCAGGATGTACGTAATCTTGTGTTAATGAAGGTGAAGGTGTGAGTCCAGATAGCTGCTGAAAGATTTGCTCTTTTTGACTTTGAGCATCTAAATATAAATTATTTAATTCAGATAGTTGGTTTAAAAAATTAGATTTTAATGCTTCTAATTCTTGTTTAAAAGCTGCTGTTTGATTTTTTAATTCTGCGGCTACTTCTTTTTCTAGTTGCTTTTCTACTTCTTCTTCTAAACGTTTTTTGGTTTCTGCGACTACTTCACTAATTACACTGCGGCGTAATAACCAAACACCAGCCGCCGCTAAAATAGGCAACATAGTCAGGACTACTAGCAAGATATTCATTAAAGCTGTAGTGTGATTAAAAGCACGGTCAACTTCTTCTTGCACCTGATTGCTGATTTCTAATTTTTCTTTGTCTGTCAAGGTGGAAGTCGGTGTTGCTGTAGCACTAGTAGCGGTGAGTAAAAGCATTGCAACTGCTAAACCGACGCGATTCTTGATATTCATGCAAGTTTGCTCAGTGTAAACTCAGAATCTATCGTAGTCTACACAACCAAGTTGTGAGATTCCGCGTTTAAGCAACTTGAAAATTAAAGCTGAGAGTAGCCCAATGATTAACATCTAATACGTAGGAATCAGCTGCTGTACCGTTGATTTCAGTTTTGACGGGACTAGCGTTATGTAAATCCTGTAAGATGGCTTTGGCTACTTCTAAGGGGTTTAATAAGGGGCCGATTGGTTGTTGATCTGTAGTGCTGTTTTTAGCAGTTTCTAAGGTAGTCAGGGTTTCGCTGAAGGGATTGGTGCTAAAAATTAGTTGGTGTTCAGCTTCATAAGCTGGGCCAGGAATCACCCAACCAGAATTAGTAGCGCTTTGTGGAAGTATAATTGTTTCGCCGGGAGCGATGACTATTTGTTTAACTAGGGGTTTTGTACCTACATTGTTGGCTTCTGGGGGAGTTTGCCAAGGATAAAAGGCGATCGCGTTTCGGTTATTTTTTAATCCCACAAGTATAAAATACAATGGGCGATCGCCTAAATTTTGGAGGCGATACTGCATTTTACTCCCAATCGGCACAATCGCCGTGCTAATTGACTTGTTTGTTGCCGTTTCCCCAGCAAAGCTACGCATAGTTTCTCGTTGCATCACTAGGCGCGGTGATAAGCTGTTGATAATCTCTAAGCTGGCTTTGATTGCTAAACGGGAAGAACCTTCATTTTCTGTAAGTCGCCATAACTTAGCGGCTAATAAAGTCGGTAATTTTGGCGCTAATCTTTGGACTGCAACTTTTACCGCTTCTCCCATGTCCCCAGGATTGTTGAAAATTGCCTCGCCACCTAGAGAAAATAAACTGTAGCGCGTGGGAATAGGTAAGAGTTTACTAAATAAATAATCAGCCGATTGTTCTCCCCCTACCACCGTGGAAACATGGGAAATTGTGGCAAAGGCGCTAGTTGCGTCTACTCGTTCAATTCTTTCTAATGCTGTATCCAAGGCAACGATTAAATTAATGTTGCGGGGTAAAATTCTCACTGCTTCTTGGACTAGTTGTCCAATTTTCACCTCAGTATTATTATTGATAGTGGAAAATTGTGCTTTGGCTGTTAACCCAGTACGCGATCGCAATATTAGCTGTTCTCCACTCACCAAGCTAAACCGAGAGTTAACCCCGTAATGTTCCAATACTTGCGGTGGTATTCCCCCTAACCATAAACTCACGCTTTTACCGTCGTCTTCTTTGGCGATAATTGCTCCTTCGCCGCCAATAGAGCTATCAGGCAGCAAATTATCACCGATAACAGGATTTTTCTTGCTGGTAATTAACCCTGGCTGCTGCTTGCTTCCCAACTTACCTATAGAACTTTCCACTTGTCCAAGACTAACTTGAATTGTCTTGCTGGGGGTGACTTCCCATAAATATTGAGTTAAGGCGTAGGTAAATAACCCCGCACTAAAACCAGATAACAGCAATTCCCTAGCTGATTGCTGAGGATCTACCGTTGCTGTTAATAGCAGGGGTGGGGTAAGTTCCTCCTTACTCCCGGTGTTTTTCGCCTTCAGTTGTTGGAGAAATTCTAATTCGGCTATGGCTAACTTCCCATCCTCAACTTCGGGACGGGCGCGAATTCCCAACCCTGTCCCAATTGTGGGAGCATGGTAACTAGTATCTAATACGGCGGTAACACGATCTGTAGGCAGCGATCGCAATAATAATAAGAGAGTTTCTTCTAGTAAATAATTGACATTTTTGTTATCTTGTGCATCCGCAGCTATCAATGCATTTTGTACAGTAGCGCTTGCTGATTGAATGCGCGTCCCATAACCGCTAAAGTGAAAGACTACAACATCCCCAGCTTTAACTTGCTCGCCGAGATGTTCTAAAAAAGCGGCTTCGATAAATTCTCGGCTAGCTTGTTCTTCCGTCAACGTCAAAATATTAGCCGATGGGAAACCAAAGCGGTGGATTAACAATTCTTTTTGCAGTTCCACATCAGTTAAGCAACCGCTCAGTTTAGGATTTTGCGCGTATTGATTAATTCCTATTAATAGAGCAAATTTACGCAGACTGGGTTGGGCTAAAGCTTGGTGATAGCGATTTCCCCAAGAAAACCACTCAGCCTCAGTTATACCCAAAACTGCGAGTATGGAACCAATTCGTTGTAAAAAACTCCGACGTTTCATAAATTTGCTATCAGCCCTCAGCCCATCAGCATAACAGCTTAAAGGGCTGAAGCCTGTAGTGTAAAGTAAAGTGGGTACAATTTCGCTTTATTAGCCTTAAACTGGCAACTGTACCTTCATAGCCCTTGCTAATTCCGCCGCTACCTCTGGACGAGAAAATTCTGGAGGAGGTAATTCACCCCGACGCAGCATTTCTCTAACTTTGGTTCCTGACAGGTGAACTCTTTCTTCTGGCTTGCTGGGGCTAGTTTTAGTTGTCGCCATTTGTTTAGTGCGCGTACAGTAAAACGCATGTTCAAACTTCATGGGGACAATTCCCAATTCCTGCGGTTCAAACTCATCAAAGATATATTGCGCGTCATAAGTGCCGTAATAGTCACCCACACCCGCATGATCGCGCCCGACAATAAAATGAGTACAACCGTAGTTTTTCCGCACTAAAGCATGGAAAATTGCTTCTCTAGGGCCAGCATAACGCATAGCCGCCGGATTAATAGCCAAAATCACTCTATCTAAAGGATAGTAATGTTCCAGCAAAATCTCATAGCAACGCATCCGCACATCAGCCGCGATGTCATCTTCTTTTGTCGCCCCGACTAATGGGTGCAAAAATAAACCATCAACAGTTTCTAAAGCGCACTTTTGAATATATTCATGGGCGCGGTGGATGGGGTTGCGAGTTTGAAACCCAACGATAGTTTTCCAGCCTTTATCTTTGAACATTTGCCGAGATGCGGCAGGATCGATTTGATAGGCGGGAAATTGAGGATGGGGATTGCGTTGTAATAGCCAGATATCACCTGCGAGATTAATCGGCCCTTGGTTATAGACTACCTGTACTCCCGGATGTTTAGCATCATCAGTGCGATAGACATTAACAGCTTCGCGGGTTTTGTCGTAGCGATATTTTTGTGTGAGGTGTAAAACGCCAATATATTCGCCGTTGGGATTATCCAGACGAACATAGCCGCCTTCAGTGAGAGGGGAAGCGACTTCTTCGGTTACTGACAGTGTAATTGGAATCGACCACACAACACCGTTAGCGAGACGCATTTCGCTAACTACGCGATCGTAATCTTCTTGGTTCATAAAACCTGTGAGTGGACTAAACCCACCGATCGCAATCATTTCTAAATCAGAAACAGCGCGATCGTCAAGTTGCACTCTTGGTAAATACTCAGCCTTAGAGAGAAATTCCTCTCTTTGTTCTGGTGTGGCGATGCGATTAACTAACTGTCCACCGTGCGGCGCAATAGCATCTGGATGGTAACTCAACGTAATCCCCTCTTCGAGTTAAGGTAATTGTTTCAAACTATGTACTAACTTATCAAAATGGTGACACTCAGAGAAAAAGAGTTTTCAGAATCTTGGATCAAGAATTAAGTTACCCTGAAGCTAATGCACTCTACATCCTGGAATTATGACTGCGGTATCTCCTGTAGTTAAACCTGTTAGCTTGATGCGGCTAGCGCCTGGTAGCGTTGTGACTATTGATGATGTGACTTGGGAAGAATTTGAGTCCATCTTACAAGAACTGGGACAAAAGCGATCGCTCCGCGTTGCTTACAGCAATTCTACTTTAGAAATTATGGTTCCTCTACCTGAACACGAAAAGCCAAAAGACTTAATTTCTGATATTGTCAAACTTTTACTTAAGAAGCTAGGAAAAAGATATGAACCTTTTGGCTCAACTACATTTAAGCGGGAAAATTCAGCCGGAGTAGAACCAGATGCTTGCTTCTATATTGAGAATTACCAACGCATGATTGGGAAGCGCAGACTAGAACCAAACGATCCGCCTCCCGATTTAGCAATTGAGACAGATGTCACCTCAAAAACAACTCTTGATGCTTACGAAGCGATCGCTGTTCCTCAATTATGGATTTACAATGGCAAAAAGCTCTCTATTTATCTGCTCACAGATGGGCGTTATATTCAATCTGATAATAGTCCCACCTTTCCGAATATACCTTTAAATCAGATGATTCCCGCTACAATAGAACGGGCTTGGCAAGTAGGAATTGTGCAGGCTTTAGAAGAGTTTGAGCAAGAAATAAACTCAAATTATTTTTGATATGTTTGACCCTTTAGAGTACGCTGATGAAAAATTAGACTCACAACAGGAAAATGAGTTACTTAAATGGGTTCGTCAACTTGATGATGAGCAGAAATTTACCTTTGTTTGGCGCGTGTTAAACGCAAATGCTTGGCAAGGATGCAAATTAGTCAAGCGATCGCAACTCAAGCCTATTTTTTTAGAAGTGATTCTTGAAAAAGGTCTTGTTTACGGTGATGCAAGTTCAGTGGAATGGTGGATAAAAGCTGTTTTACCAGGTTTGGGTCATAGACGAGTACTTGAGATTATCAAATCTCATATAGATATTGCTCCCTTGTGTGTATATAAAAGCCTGTATTGGCTACCTTGGTTATACCGTAACCAACCAAAAAAACTGCAAAATGAGATACTAGCGATTATCAGAGAATTCAAGAATAAATACCCAAACTATCAACCCCTTAGAAGTATAGGTACTCATGTTTGAAAACATATATTTTTTTTCAAACAAGTATTACTATTCTGGTATGAAAATTTAAAAAATATTTATACTTTTAATTTTTCTGAAGCTGCAAATATTCCAACATTAGTAACCGTAAGTAGTCCAAGATTCTGATATAATTCTTCGTCTGCTCATACTTGCCGTTACTGTTAAAATAAAATCTTGCAATCTGAGCCACATTAAAAATTCGCATATTTTGTAGATGCGAAATTGCTTGAGCTTTATTGGTGATTTGTCCTGTAGACTGAATTTGACTGGCGTAACCTCTAAGATTGACTGTTAAAAGTTCAATTTCTTCTAATAGCGAAAACTCTTCATCCTCTGGAGAAAACTCAATGATAATTTCTTGTCTTTCGCTACTTGCATTTTGATAAATATTATTTAACTGTGATAATAGTTGCAAAATATTTTTACAAATTACAGCAGTTTTCATGTATTTAGACTACAAGCTGGTATCTGTATTTCTTTGTAACTTTGCGCCTTTGCGTGAGATAAAAAAATGTGGTTCATTTACCTGAAAATCGCTGTAAATCTTGCTCCTTTAGAATTGCATCTGTCATACAGCAATCTCAGATCAGTCATGTAAAAAAATACTTATGTCTCACAAGAGTCAATTTTATCCATCAGAAAAACAATACAAGATACCCGATTTTTTCAAGAAGTCGGGTATCTGATGTTGATTAACTAAACTGTTCGATAATTCCGCCACCTAAAACTTTATCCCCTTCGTACCATACCGCCGCTTGTCCGGGGGTGATGCTAAACTGGGGTTCATCAAACACCAAACGCACGCGGGAGTTTTCCAGAGGAATCACCGTTACTGGTGTGGGATGGGAACGATAGCGAATTTGCACTTGGGCATGAATTGGGGTAGAAGGTTCAGCAATAGATACCCAATTGACGCGATTGACGGTGCATTCTGGTTGAGTGGCTTTAGTGCGATCGCCTACAATCACTCTATTATTAACTGCATCTAATTCAATCACATACAAAGGTTCTGCCGCCGCAACTCCTAAGCCTTTACGTTGCCCAATCGTGTAATGATGGACACCATCATGCTGTCCCAAAACTTTACCGGAAGTATCGACAATATCGCCTTTTTTCGGCGCAAGATACTTATCGAGAAACGCCCGCATCGAACCGTTGCTTTCTACTAAGCATAAATCTTGGCTTTCTGGCTTATCGGCGGTAGCCAGTCCATATTCTGCAGCGATGCGGCGGGTGTCGGCTTTTTGCATATCTCCCAGTGGAAATACGGTAGCCGCTAGTAAATCCTGCGACAAATCATAGAGAAAATAAGACTGGTCTTTATTGCGGTCAACTGCTCTTAACAATTGATAACGCCCAGTAGCTTCATCATAATTAATTTTGGCATAATGACCCGTAGCAATGCGATCGCATCCCAGTTCCTCACGCGCATATTGCACCATCGGCCCGAATTTCACCGTTTTATTGCACTGCGAGCAAGGCAAAGGTGTGATCCCCACACTGTAACCAGCTACTAAATAATCGACAATATTTGTCTGAAAGACATCGCGAATATCAACAACTTGATGGGGAATACCCAATTGTTCGCAGATATTAGCCGCGTCGATCATTCCTTCAGAACAGCATTGACCTTTACCTTTCATTAGCCAAAGGGTCAAACCAACGACTTCATAGCCTTGATTGTGGAGTATAGCGGCGGCGGTGGAACTGTCAACGCCACCGGAAAGACCAACGACGACTTTTTTCATATCCTTAAAATATTACTAGGCTAGTGGCTGCTGATAACGCTAATGCTAAACACCAAACGCAAGTTTTGTCTTATTGTTTTGCAGTATGAAAATATATGCCATGCAGCCCCATTGTGACGATTGTAGCATATATATCTTCAAAGCCTTGCTATATAAGCACTTCAGGTATATAAGTAGTAATAACTAAATTTTAGATTTGGAATTGCGATCGCCAACCATTCTCAATCACCAAATTCTCACCCTCAACCCTCAACAAACGACAACGCAAGGAGAATGACAACTAAAAATTGTACAGACGCGATTCATCGCGTCTCTGTCTGAGATAAAAATCAAAAATTTTCGCCATACCTATGCAATGCCACTCAGCCCAATAAACACATTCTAAGTTAACACTTATATAGGTGCTACAACAGACTGCTCTATTAGTTCCCTTATTAGTTCCCTGAGGAAATTGTTGAGAAATACTGTTACTACTATGTCCAGACCAATACCAGACCAATTATTCACCGTACCCATAGTCCCTTTGTTTATGGGAGGATGCTTGGCATTGTTACCTGACTCTACCCCAGTGCAAGCACAAGTTACCAAGGATGGCTTTCTGTTGGCACAACGCACGGTAGTCAATAGGTTACCACCACCACCCAGTTTGCCGCCAATTCCTTCTAATCAGCAGCAATTAACTACAGCCAGTCAACCGCCACAAACAGTAATTTGGAAATCATATAATCCAAATTTTCAGTCTCCGCCTAAAGTTAGGGTTAATCAAAATTATCAAAATAATCAAAATTTTAGACCTTCCCAAACACCTTACCAAACAGTCCAAGCTAATTCCTATACTTGGAGTGCTGAACGCTATATTGTTTACGTCGATGGTGGTGATTCCCAACAATTGCAACGTGTACGCCAGTTAGAACGTAGTGCTTATATTAGACATTTCAATGGGCGGCCTGTAATTCAATCAGGCTCATTTAGCAGACCAGCGAATGCCCAACAAAGAGTTAGAGAATTAGAGTTAAATGGTATTTATGGTGCCCAAATTGTCAGAGCTTCTAGCGGACAACAAGTAGGCTATGGTTATGGTGGGCCTGATTATAGAAATTCCCAACCACAAAGAGTTAGAACTAGTTATTATTATGTAACTATTCCTGCTAGGACACAAGATTTATCTGCTATTGCTAGCCGCATTCGTCAAAGTTCTGGACGCTATGACATTGTCATTGAAAGACAGCAACCATTGGGGCCTCATATCGCCGTAGGGCCTTTTGGCAAACGCGAAGATGCAGAACGCTGGAATGACTATCTACAAAAATTGGGATATGGTAACGCCAGAGTTTACTATGGAAAGTAGGTGAGAAATTTCTACTTACCAAAAATATTATCTCGTTTCCAGCCTCCTTTTGGAAATGCGGATTCGTGGGCTGCTGCCTCGTCTTCTGATAAATTGAGGCAGAGCCTCATAAATCTACGCTCCCACGCAGAGCATGGGAGCTAGATGGAGCCTGTGAAGGCAGGCTTCGTATTTCTAGCCCCACCCTTATAGGATACATCTGGTGAATTAGGGGTAAGACCCCTCGCTTATCCCGAAATCCCGCCGTCACCCTAGAAGGGTGCGGCTAACCGGACAAAGCCTGCCTCCGCAGGCTCTATTTCTCTAGCCTGCGGAGGCAGGCTTTGTAGTATTAGCCCCAGGCTTATAGCCTGTGGGCGGTGTGTCGGGTAAACGAGAGAACAGTTTATATCAAGTGTTGATGGGTCAGACCCACCATTCGCCAGCAGTATCTTATAGGGTGAGGGCGTTTTTGCACATTTGGGATGCTCCCGAAGATTGTGGATGCCGTGCCCCTACAATGTGGTCTTGAACTCCTTACCAATGACGAATGACGAATGACGAATGACAGCCCTTACAAATTCCAACCACCAGAAACTTCCACAATTTGTCCGGTGATATAGTCAGCATCTTGATCGACAAAAAAATTGACAACTCTTACCATATCCTCAAAAGTCGCCAATCGTCCGCTAGGGATTTCATTTAAAGGTTGACTTACAGAGTTTTCTACCACTCCTGGCGAAACAACGTTGACGGTAATTTTGTGTTTAATTAACTCTTTTGCCAGGGCTTTACTGTAGAGAATAATTCCCGTTTTGGCAATTACATAAGGAGTTGACATCGGACGAGCAATTAAATTTTGCGCGCCAGCAAAACCTAAGTTAATTATCCGACCCCAACCCATTGCTTTTAAATGAGGTATTGCAACTTGACTGACATAAAATGTCGCATTCAAGTTGCTATCTAAAATTTCTTGCCACTCTTCGGGTGTAATCTCTTCAATTGATTTCTTCAAGTAGTTGCCAACATTATTGACTACGACTGAGAGTCCTCCCAAGCTTTCGGCGGCGCTATCTACTAAGTTACGTACTTCTTCTGGCTTGGTGATATCGGCTTGTAAGCTAACAGCTTTCACTCCATAGGCGGCGGCGGCCTGGGTGACTTCTTTTGCCGCTTCTACACTGCGGTTATAATGTACTACAACATCAAAACCTTGACTGGCTAAATCCAGCACAATGGCGCGTCCAATACCTTTAGCTGCACCAGTTACCAAAGCTTTTTTAAGGCTCTCCATTAATCTGCTGTAAATAATTTTCTATGAGGATCTGAGTATAGGTATTTAAAGGATAGTTTAATGCTGCTTGTGGGCTAACCCATTCCCACTCAACTATTTCTTCATTGGGTGTAATGTTAACTACTGCCGATTCAGCGTAGTAATTTAGCATTACAAAGTGAGCTTCTTTGCAAAATTGCGGATCTAGCCGTGATTCTTGCAATAAAGCCCAGCGAATATTGGTAATATCTAAGCCAACTTCCTCTCGGAATTCACGGATAAGAGCAGCTTCTAAAGATTCGCCCCATTCGACTTTACCCCCTGGAATACCCCATAAGCCTCTCCATTTAGTAGTTTTGGCAATGAGAACTCGATCTGAATTCGAGTCTTTAACTAAGGCGGCTACGGTGACAACAGGTAGGCGAGCCGGTTCTGTCTGGTTTGAGACTGGCTCTTGAATTGGGATATTGGTAATCATTGAACTTTTAGGTTGTAAAATTTTTCCGATATGGGCTGCGCTTGAAACGATAGTCCTACATATTTTCCAGTAAACCATAGCTAATGGTATACTGATATGCCTTCGGTATATTTACGTCATTTTTAACTACTAAGGTACTTAAAATTTTCAGAATTAATATTAAGAATTATATCATGTGCGGATCGTCCCGGACTTTGATTCATTATCTCTCAGCTAAAAATTGAGCATTTCACATTCAGGACTTGCGACTATGACTAATCTTCAAAATCGAGAAGCAGAAATTTCCCAAATTGTAGTTACCGCAGCACAGATGCGGGAAATTGAAGAGAGGATTTTTGCCGCCGGAATGCCTGTAGTCGCTTTAATGGAAAAGGTAGCCGGATTAATTTCTCGTCGTCTAGCAGCGATGATTCCCTCTGGTAAATCTCGTATTGGGGTGTTAGTAGGGCCAGGACATAATGGCGGCGATGCTTTAGTTGTAGCGCGGGAATTGCACTTTCGCGGATATGAGGTTTGGATTTACAATCCTTTTAATAAGCTCAAAGAATTAACAGGGAAGCATCTGCAATATGCTCAAAGTTTGGGGATACCCTGCTATCAAACAATTGAGCAGTTACGAGACTGTGATGTTTTGGTTGATGGCTTATTTGGCTTTGGTTTAGAAAGAAAGCTCAAAGATAAGATTGTAGTTGCTATCAATGAATTAAATACCTGGAAACAGCCGATTTTTAGTATAGATTTACCTTCCGGCTTACATACAGATACAGGGGAGGCTTTAGGAACAGCAATTCGCGCTACCCATACATTTTGCTTAGGTTTATGGAAGCTAGCTTTTTTACAGGATCGTGCTTTAGATTATCTCGGTAATGCAGAGTTAATAGATTTTGATATCCCCATCGCGGATGTAGAAGCTGTACTCAAAGATGTAGCAAAATTTACCCGCATTACCACTGCAAAAGCGATCGCAAATCTTCCCATACCCCGTCGTCCAGTTACCCACAAATACAAAGAAGGACATTTACTGCTAATTTGCGGTTCTCATCGCTACGCTGGGGGAGCAATTTTAACGGCTTTGGGTGCGCGTGCTAGTGGTGTGGGGATGTTATCAATTGCTGTACCAGAATATATCAAGCCGATTTTGGTGTCACATTTACCAGAAGCGTTGATAATTGGCTGTCCGGAGACAGAAACAGGAGCCATCGCTCAATTACAATTACCAGAGAAAACCGATTTAAGTGACTTTGATGCGATCGCAATTGGCCCTGGTTTAACAATTGATGCCACACCTATTGTGCAACAAGTAATGGAAAGCAAACGTCCTTTAGTTTTGGATGCTGACGCTCTAAATATTTTGGCACAAATAGGAACCATTTCCACCTTACAAAAACGCCAAGCACCCACCATACTGACACCCCACGAAGGTGAATTTAAGCGTTTATTTCCCAATATTCCAGATATACAACAAGATAAAGTCAAAGCCGTGCGCGATGCAGCTTTACAAAGTGGGGCGATAGTTTTGTTGAAAGGTGCGAGAACTTTAATTGCTAATTCTCACGGTTCATTGTGGCTAAATCCCAAGAGTACCCCAGCTTTAGCACGTGGTGGTAGCGGTGATGTTTTAACAGGAATAATTGGCGGATTATTAGCACAAGCTATGAAAAAACAAATTGCCATTGAAGAAGTTGTAGCCACTGCTTCTTGGTGGCATTCTCAAGCAGGAATTATAGCAGCCCAAGAGCGTACAGAATTAGGTGTAGATGCTTTTACTTTGACACAATATTTGATGCAGGCAATAGTTAATTGTCAATAGTCAATCGTCATTAGTCATTTGTCATTTGTCATTTGTTAGAGACGCGATAACCCTTGTCTGTACAATTGTCATTTGTCTCCCTTGTCCCCCTTGTCTCCCTTGTCCCCCTTGTCTCCCTTGTCTCCCTTGTCCTCCTTCCCTTATCCTCCTTCTGCCATCTGCCGTCTGCCTTCTGCCTTATTTTTTCGATAAACTTCAGGAAGTTGCCACCAAGCTACATGGGGATATTCATGATGTTCTTGGTGGTAACCGAAGTGATAACAAGCAAGAAATGACCAAAAAGTTGGTAATTCTATTGTTTGGGTGCAATGAGGATAAATGTATCCTGATTTAGGTTCGCGATGGGGTAAATATGTCCCAAAATAAAACAGTTGAATTGAACTTAAAATTGGTGGAATACACCAAAAGATGATGAGATTTGTGAGGGACATGTGGAAAGCAAATCTGGCAAAATTAAAGATGATTGTAAAACCGAGTAATTGTTGCCAAGTTGAGTATCCCATCATAAAGTGAAGATACCAAAAAAAGCCACTTTTTCGGTTTTGGTCATGAAAATCTGGATCAAGTTCGCTGGCGGGATGTTTATGATGTAACCAATGCTTTTGTACAAGTTGTTGATAGGGAAATAAAGCATAAAGTGTTACAGCTATAGTCCCAATTAAATGATTAATTCGCAGATTTTGGCGACAAACTGAGCCATGCATAGCATCATGCGCAGTAATAAATAGTCCTGTACTAAGAAATGTTTGCCAAATTAATGCAATTGGTATCAACCAAAGAGGCATTTGGTGATAGTTGATGCTGAGTAACCAAACTAAACTACCTAGCCACAGACTAATAATTAACAGAGCTATTACCAAACCGTAAAAGGAATCTTGCCTAGTAGCAAAATTTTCAATCTCTAAATTATAACTGACTGGTTTGTCCCAAATATTCAAGCTGATACCCCTTTAGTTGTTCTGCTGATTTAGAAAGTTAATTGTAATTCTTAATTAGGGCTTTGATTTAGCTCAAAGTTTTCAGGTATTATCCTTGATTCTGTGTAAATTAAGCATAGTAATTTCTCCTAAAAATTTGAATTACAAATTAAGAATTAGTAATTATTGTATTGCTTTAAGTATTTATGTATTTCTATCTTTGGGTGCAAAATTCATCTCTTTTTTTAATTTTTCAAGTTGTTATTATAGGCTGTAAAGATGGTATAGCCTATAATTGTGTTTGATGTGTCAGCAATTTTTTACCCAATTCTAGTAGATTCCTCTAGAGTGAGAAATTTACATTTGATCAATACCTAATTTGTCGTATGCATCAGAAAATCATACAACTATTGCATCATAAATATCTATAATTGGCACGTTTTTTGGTGACGAGAAGCAAAATCCCCAACTTTTTGAAAAAGTCGGGGATTTAAGCAATCACCAAGCCTAATAACTGATGTGGTTAAGTAGTAAGTTAATTTGCTAAGTGATGATAGTTACCTTTCCTGTATCCAAATCGTAACGACCGCCGACTATTTTGAGTTTACCGGAGTTGAGGCGATCGCTTAAAAGAGGCGATCGCTTTAAACGTTCGATTTGATATTGCACATTCGCCACTACAGCGTTATCCACGGCGTCACCTGGTAAATCCTTTGCTTTGGCGACAGCTGGCTTAATTGCTTTGACAAAGGTACTAATATCGCCAAGTAAGGTTTCATTTTCCACGGCGGCGGTGACGGCTCCACAGCGCTCGTGGCCTAGTACCATTAGTAAGGGCGAGCCTAGTAAGCTAACTCCATATTCAATACTGCCACGTGCTTCTGGTGTGGCAATATTTCCCGCAATCCGCACATCAAAGATATCGCCAATACCCTGATCGAAAAGAATTTCTGGCGCAACCCGCGAATCTGCACAGCTGAGGATGGTTGCAAATGGATGTTGCGCTTGTGCTACTTCTTGTAACCGCGCTGCTGATTGATCTGGGTATTGGGGTTGATGCTGCACAAATCGCTGATTTCCCTCCAGCAGCTTTTGCAATGCAGCATCGGGAGTCAGAGATTGGGGACTTTCTGGGTGTAATTCGGCGGCTTGAGCTTGTTTTAAGTGCCAAATTAAATCGCTGGTACTCAGCGTTAAACTAAATACCCCTGTAGCTCCCCATTTTAAAAAGTCACGACGTTCCATAAATTGTGTTATTAGTCTGTTAGAGTGACGCTACACATTTCATGGAACGAATTTCCATGACATCGGAAATGTAACAAGTACCGCCAAATTTGTTGAGCAATGGGCGAATATTTTCCACCACAGGCTTGAGTTGTTCTGGCATACAAAAGGCGATAATGTAGACATTATCCAGCATGGTCATATCTAAATCTTCCGTTGTGCCGCGTAATCCTTTACCGGCAACATCGCGAATCACTGCATGACCATGTACGCCTGACTTGTCTAAACTATCTAATATTTTAGCCAGTTCAAAAGAGTTGGCGATAATTTCTATCTTTTTAACTAAATGCATATTATTACCTCCAAAGTAGGTTAATTCCGTATAGATAGAGCGGAATTCCGATAATAATGTTGAACGGAAATGTGACTGCTAAGGCTGTGGAAACGTACAAACTAGGATTCGCTTCAGGAACAGTCATCCGCATAGCCGCAGGAACAGCGATGTAAGAGGCGCTGGCGCATAGTACAGCAAACAGTAACGCATCTCCCTGAGACATACCAATTAATTTGGATATAGTTAAGGCAATACAGGCATTAACTATGGGAATTAGTATGGCAAATAAAATCAGGAATAGTCCGGTTTTTTGCAAGTCTTTAATTCTTCTGGCGGCTACTAATCCCATATCTAATAAAAAGAAGGTAAGAACGCCATAAAATAAACCTTGAGTGAAAGGTTCTAAAACATGCCAACCATGTTCTCCTGTTAACACACCAATTATCAAACTACCAACTAAAAGAAAAACCGAACTATTTAGAAATGCTTCTTGTAACACTTCTGACCAAGAAAATTCTCGCTTTTCATCTACTGCAAATATATTCACCAGGATCAGACCAACTATGATGGCTGGGGATTCCATGAGAGCCAGTGCTGCTACCATGAAGCCATCAAAACTAATACCAAGCTCAGTTAAAAATGCGCTAGCCGTGATAAAAGTGACCGCACTAATAGAACCATAAGTTGCCGCGATCGCCGCAGCATCGTAAGTATCCAGCTTGAGTTTGAGGATAAAAAATGTGTAAATCGGCACAACACAAGCCATCATCATTGCGGCGAAAAGCGTCAAAACCACTTCTTGTGTAATACCACTTTTGATCAATTCTACTCCGCCTTTAAAGCCGATCGCAAACAGCAAATAAAGTGAGAATAATTTGGGTATAGGTGCGGGTATTTCTAAATCAGATTTAACAAAAACCGCAACCATTCCCAGAAAGAAAAACAGGATAGGCGGATTGAGGATGTTAGATATAATTAAACTACTATCCACCGTCATCCCTCCTGATGCTGATAAAACTGAAAATGAAAGAAATTCGGCATCTTAAACAATTGAACGATTGACTCATGATGTATCGTGTATTGCTACCATCTGTCAATTGTTTGTCATTTCTTGTCAAATAAGGTTTAGTCATTTGTCATTAGTCATTAGTCATTTGTCATTGGCCAGGGTTTACAGAAAATTTATATTTCTTAATATAGTGATGTTGATTTTCATTGATTTACTTAATATGTGATTTGAGAAGTGAGTGCGATCGCTTTTTTCACAAATCTCATGTTTACAATTTAAAATAATTGGAAATATTAATTTATGAAAAAACTTTTATTTTTATGCAGTCAGAATCGACTGCGCAGTCCGACAGCAGAATTGGTATTTTCGGAATATGCAGGTATCGAGACAGATTCAGCCGGTTTAGATCGTTATGCAGAAGTACCAGTATCGACAGAAGCAATTGAATGGGCGGATATAATTTTTGTCATGGAAAAGTCTCATAAACAGAAATTAGCCCAAAATTTTCAGCCTTTTCTCAAAGATAAGCGAGTAATTTGTTTAAATATTCCCGATGAATATGAATATATGGAACCAGCTTTAATTAAATTGTTAAAGCAAAAGGTGCTACCTATATTGAAAATTAGCACCAGCGATTAGGAAGCAGATATGGTATGAAAAATTCCAAAGTCCAAGCAAGCTTTTGACCGCGCCAATTTTAGATTTTAGATTTTAGATTTTAGATTATTTCGGTTCATGCCCCGCCTCCGAAGTTCAGATCGCCGCAAGCCTGCGCTCTGACTTCTCTCCTTGTGGGTGGAACAAATCCAAAATCGTCAATTTAAAATCGCCAAGCTGCATCCCGGAATCGGTGTAGTCAATCCAAAATCGTAAATCCAAAATCCAAAATTGATTGACTCTGGACTTTGGACTTTTGACAACTGGAGTGCAAAATATACAATAGTGAGTACAGTTTACTTAGTTAGACACCACAAAAATGCGACTAATATTTGTACTGAAGTTGTGAGCAGATTCCCCAGAAACAACAGCAATGAGTTCTTGATTTTGCAAAATCTTCACCCCATCAGAACTATCTGTAAAGCTAAGATTGCTGAGGTTGCTAACTTGAAACTTTGTCGCACCCAAGTGAAAATTCTTGATACTGTCATAACCATTATCTTGAGCGAGTACAACTGTTGCTGCACCTCTACCTAACCAAATAGTATCAAAGCCGGTACCGCTATTGATGATATCTTTGCCACCATTACCATAGATGCGATCGTTGCCAGTACCACCGAGAATTATATCAGCTTGGGCACCGCCAAAAATTGAGTCATCACCAGTTCCACCGATGAGAGTATCTTTACCACCGTTACCATAGATGCGATCGCTGCCACTACCTCCATCAATAAAATCATTACCAAAACCACCCACAATCGTATCCTTACCACCCCCAGCCAAGAGGATATCGTTACCACCATTGCCGTAGATAGTATCATTTCCATTCAAACCACTAATGAGTTCATCTTTTTTCTTACCTACTAAGGTGTCACTTCCTGATGTTCCAGATTTAACTCTATTTTTGGGTAGGGTATTAAGAGCATCGATGTATTTAAATAAACTGCTGGTACTAAAAGGGAGATTATCGAATGATGGATCTAACGCAACCAAAGCATTAGGAGACAAACCCGCCATCGCTTTAGTTTGTCCTTGGGTAGCACCTGGATCTGATTTTGTATCTACTTCAATATGTAGTGGGGTTTCCGGGGAAAAATTTGCTTCGCTGAGATTAATTGCTGCTACCAAATCCCATACCGGGTTGGGATCGTTACCGCTTTGAATTACAGTTAAGGCAAAGTCTAAGAACTCAGCAGCAATCTTGCTTTCAGCTGTACCAGTTAACAACCATGCTTCATAATCGTCACGATTGAATTCAATCTTACCTGTAGCATCTAAGGGAGTTAATTGGATTTTTAACCCTTTTTTTTCCGCTGCAAAAACTTCTTGTGCCGCAACCGGATCAACCCAAATATTAAATTCAGCCACCTTGTTAGTAGAAAAGGGTGGAAATGGTAGAACGGGAAGATTCCCGGGTACGAAGACTGCTCCACCGAGAATTTCTACAACCTTAATCTTGTCAATAATTGAGGGATCGCGCCGCAGGGCTTCGGCAATATTGGTAAGTGAGCCAGTTGCTAAAATGGCAACTGGTTCTGGCGAGTTTTTGAGCGTTTCAATTATCAAATCAACTGCATCTTGCTTTTGAATCGGTGCAGCTTCATCTGGTAAGGTAACAAACGGTGCCCAAAATGTATTTGAACCATCACGGATAAAATCGGGAAATGCATTATTACCTTCTAAAGGTGTCGATCTACCAATCCCCACAGGAATATCTGTATTCCCAAGTCTGGTGAGCATTTTGGCGAGATTGTTGACAAAAATCTCTGGTTGGGCAATTCCTTGAGCGATTGTAATAGCTTTAATATCAAACTTGGGATTCTCTAGCATAAATGCTAAAGCAGTCATCCCATCTTGGCTACCATCATCATCAATAATCAATGGAGTAGATTGATGGGAAATGTGATTATTTGCCATGATTGATAATTACACCTCAGATATGCTCTAAATACAGACACAATCAAAATTATCCCCAAATTTCAGACGCAGGAAAATGTAGCTAAACAACATTGTTGATTAGCATATTTAATCTGCTGATGCTCTAAATCTTTGTGGATAAAACAGTGTTATTTTAAAGCTTAAGGCAATATATACCTAAAAATTTCCAAATTTCTCAATATAAAAAATTACTATAGCATTGAGCAAATATTTAACTCACCAGTATCAGTCATAGCTGCAATTTGCTCTCACTATCATAAATAAGCAACTAATTACATAAAAATATTGTTATGAATAATTTACTACGCAAGTATGAAAATTATCAGCTAATGCGTGTCTAAATTGTATAACTATTAACAAGGGTTGTTAACTGTTGACGGTTGACAGTTGACGGTTGACTATCAACAGCAGTCATGATAGATTGTGCAACTTAAAAGCAGAATAGCTGCCCTTGCCAGTTATAATTAATTACACCAACCTATTTATAGAAAATTCCCCGAATAATTGCACGGCAAATTCCGGGGAAGATATCAATTATTTTCCAGAACAGTAAGTATTAATTTCATTAACTAATTTAGTTTCTTCACTACTATTATTTTTCAAATTTAACAAAGCGGCATTTGTACCTTTTAAATTTTTCTTATCTATCGCTGATGCTGCATCTTTGAAACTCTTGCTAGTATTTCCATACAAACTGAGAAATCTGCTTTGAAAACCTTGTAATTTTTCATCTTTGATTTCCAAACCTTTCATTTCTGTGGAAATTGTATCTATTTTCGCTGCTACTTCTGTTAATACTTTAGAACCTTTTTGCTGGTTGGTATTTTTACCTAAGTCTTGACCTAATGTTACAGCCTGATTGGCAACTTTAGTAATTTTGTTACATTGAGCAACTTTCGACTCTCCACAACCAGCAAATACAAAAGCGATCGCGACAGTTGAGGAAATCATAGTAATTCTTTTAATCACTTGCATATTATTTATGTTCTCCAAGTATTTTTTGCTTAATTCAGAGTTATGATTGGTTATGACAATTTATACTCGATACTTGCTATCAAAAGTATTAAGTTATACTAATTTATTGGTTGATAAATTTACATAATTTTTCCTGATTTCTCATACTAATTTGAAAAAAGAATGCCACAGATCCTAGGGTCATGGCATTGCCATGTCCTCTAGAATATATTGATGTGCCACAAATATGATTTAAATTGGTATCAATTGGCAAATTTGGGAATTAATTTGAGCTTTGCAGCAGTATTCGCATTCACATTCTCCTGTTCCCAAAGCATCGGATGATATTCAATCTTGCGCCAAGGATCAACCATATCCATATAATGTTTATGGAAGGCATGACCTGATTGTCCGGGAGCATGAATAGCTAGGGAATTATCAAGATTTTTGAAATCGACAATCATCCGCAGGGAAGGAATATCTGTCACTTCAAAAGATTTGTTAGCTTTCCAACGATTAGCATTTACTGTTTCTCCATTTCCTCCAGTAGCGAAAGCACCACGATTAAATACAGCTTCTATCGCTGCAACTCCAGATTTACCTAAGGTCGCGTTACGAAATGTAATACGATGTAAATTCCCCCAGTTCCAAGACTTGGGATCTTTACCTTGAATTTGTTCCAATTCATATACAGCTGCGGTAAACGCTTGTTGCAGAATGTTGTCGCGATTTTCTACTTGTGAGGTGTTGTGATTGTCCCACCAGCTACTATTTGGCTGTTTAATCATATTTTTGATGACTTCATACCAGCGATCGCCTCCATCGGGAAAATACTCTGGCGGTAACTGATCGTGAAAGGTATCTGCTAGTAAATGTTTCCAGAATACCTCAAACAACGCAGCCGCAGGGGATGACATTTCTAATTGCAGATCCCAATTAACGAGTAATTGTCTAGCAGTTTCTAAATTTGGTTGATTTAGAGAAATATTTTTCAGTAAGGGGACTAAATTTTGGGCGTTTAAATTGCGGTTATCGCCCTGAATCAACTCTACATCTAACAGCGATAAAGGTTGAGTCGCCTGGGTAATCATTTCGACAATTCGCTGTGCGCGATAGCCATAAACCCAGTCGGTAGTAATTAAATAAGGATATTTAGTTTGGACTAAATTGTTAGCACTAGCAATATAACCTTGAGGCGGGTTAAAACTTTTAGGTAACTGCTCAAAATCAATATAGCCTAGCCATTCATATTCATCTGTCCACCCAGGAACGGGATAACGTCCATTACCCTTGGCGCGGATGGGGAATTTACCCGGCATTTGATAGCCGATATTGCCATCAATATCAGCATAAACTAGATTCTGGGCAGGTACATCATAGTTTTTCGCTGCTGCGCGGAAATCTTGCCAATTTTGGGCGCGATTGAGCAAGGGAATGGCATATCCTAAGGTTGATGGTTCTAAAGCTGTCCAGCGCAAAGCTACAGCATATTGTTGCGGGATTTCTATTCCCTGATTTCCTGGGAACTGCTGTAACTGGGGTGAAACATCCGAGAGAAGGGGGCCATGTCTGGTGTAGCGTACTGTTTGCACGATTGGCTGACTTCCTGCAACTTGAATTGTCTGTTTTATTAGTTGCATATCTACCCATTTACCATTTACCTCATATTGGTTGGGGTTTTTGGGGTTGATTTTCTCAATGTATAAATCCATCACATCTGGTTCAACATTGGTGACACCCCAAGCAATGCGATCGCTATGACCGATAATTACTCCTAGCATCCCCGCAAAAGAAAAGCCGGTGACGTTATAAGGACATTCCGCAGTCTTGGTTGTACAATGTAACCCCACCTCATACCAAATCGAAGGCATTTGCACTGCTAGGTGTGGGTCATTGGCTAAAATGGGCTTACCTGTAGCTGTCAGTTTCCCTGAGATTACCCAATTATTTGAACCTATGCCAATTCCCCGCGAACCGATTAATTCTTCTACAGCTAACATTGGCTGAGTCAAGGATTGCAAAGCTGGGGTAATTGCGGCTGTTACTTGTGCAATACTTGAGGCTATCAATTCTGTATCGTCAAAATTGTTCTCCTCTCCTGTGTTCCGTTTCTCCTGTTCAGGTAAAATCACAGGTAAATCTTTGGGGTATGGCGGGAAAAGTTCTTCTACCTGCGCCAAATTTAAGGTTTTTAGCAAAATAGTCCGTTCGATTTCCCGCTCAAAATTTCTCCCCAAGTCGTAAGCCATGACTTTACCCCAAGTGAGAGAATGGAGCATTTGCCAAGGTTCTGGTTTATACCCAGGATTCAGGAATTTCAACACTGCATATTCGAGACTGAGTTTGCTGCCTTGATGCTCTGCTAGATAAGCGTTAACCCCGTCTGCGTAAGCTTGCAGATATCCCTTCATCTCTGCATTTACTTGTGTGATTTCTTGCTGCGCTATCCTCCCCCAACCCATTGTCCGTAAATACTTATCTGTGGCGATTTGGGAAGAACCAAACATTTCTGAAAGCCGCCCAGAACCGATGTGTCGCCAAAAGTCCATTTGCCAAAACCGGTCTTGGGCGTGGATGTATCCTTGCGCCATAAATAGATCGTGAGAATTGGCTGCGTAAATGTGGGGAACACCCCAGCGATCGCGCTGGACAGTTACCTCTGCTTTTAGTCCCGTAAGTGCGATCGCGCCATTTTCTACAGGAAAGGATTGACGCACATTATAAGTAATAAATCCTAGTAATAATAGTACCAAGACTAATAGTAAAATTACGAAATTTTTGATTACTTTCAGCAACCGTAATCTTCTGGTTCTTCTGATCGGCATGGGATGCAGCATTGTTAATCAAGCCTCGGATATTGTACTCCTTGAGGCGTGCTTTTGAGCCAGAACATGAATTTAATTGCCTTATATAATCAACCAATGTACAATTTGTAAATTTCAACTTCTTAGTTGATAAGAAAATTAACTTACGCAGAGTAAGCAGAGAAAAAGAAGAGATTTATTGCAACATTTTAGGCTTGTCAGCCTACTACAAAATTGGCCGATCCTAGTTATTTATTATTGTTTAATACGACCACGTGAAACTGTAACTACACGTCCAGTTGGTGTGTCTGTGATTACGGTTATATGGTTTATTGGATCGTAGTGAGCTGTTGTGTTGAATTTTTTCCCTGGTACTGACTGTGCAGTTTGAATTATATTCTCTACTGTTGATGGTGTTATTCCATCCGATTGCATTTCATCTAAAGCATGACCAGTATAATCACGACCTCTTATATTTGCTGGAGAATTAGTACCCGGTTCGACCTTAAAAGGTGATTTATCCCTACCAGTAGGAGTTGATGGCGGTTTATCACCACCCATACCACCAGGATTACCAGCACCACCAGGTCTACTAGAACCAGCACCACTAGGTCTAATCGGAGGATTTGGCCTTGGTCGTTTACCTAAAATATTTCCGATTTTGCCAAAAGTCCGACTGAGAGCTTTACCAACTCCAGCAAGCCCAACTAAGTCTAATGCTAAATAAAGACCATTTTCTAGACTTGGGTCTTTTGCAAAGTTATAAGCATCATATACAGTAGCAGCTATAATCAGTCCTAAAATAGCATACTCGCTTGCTGAAGCATTGCCACTAGGATCAATTAAGTTAACTGGATTGTTGTGTGCATAAATATACTTATGTAACGACAGAGGATCATCCTGGAAACCTTCAAAAGAATCCTTGGAAATAAACCGCCCATTCTCTGGGTCATAATACCTTGCCCTTAAATAGTACAGGTTGCTATTTTTATCAAACTGCTCACCAGTAAAACGAAACTCATTATCCGTATTCCCCTGTTGCCCAATCAACCGACCAAAGGCATCATAAACATAGCGGTCAGTAACATTACCATTACTATCAGTAACCGCATTGACAGAACCCAAACCAGCAGCATGATTGAAAGACTGCTTACCCTGCTGGTCTTGAGAAATTAAATCTAGACCATAAACGTAAGACTTCAGGGTTGTCCCATCAGCTGTGTATTCTTCTACAACCTGAGCATAAGCTTCTTCGGTATCAATTAAATAACGTGTTTCTTGCCCGTTGACGATTACCGTTACCCGATTGTCATCAGCATCATAAAGGTACTCAATACGCTCTATACCTTTGGCTGTAATAATATCTACAGCAATTAAGCGTCCTTTGTCATCCCATCTGTAATTTACCGTGTCTGTGCCGTTAACTTTAACAGACAGCGTACTACCATTTTCATCATAGGTGTATTCAGTAACTGTATCTTTGAGGATTTCCTTTAATAATCTGTCATTATTATCGTAAGTATATGTTGTAACACCCTCAACAGAATCATTGCGTGTGAGGCGATTGCCTACTGCATCATACGTGTAACTAATCGTGCGATTTCCGGCTGTTGCATCAGAAATTGTTTCTGTGACGAGACGATAGAGTTTGTCATAAGTGTAATTAACCTGTCTTCCATTAGCTTCTTTGACCGCCAAACGGTTTCCAACTGGCCCCAGAGTGTATTCAAAGCCAGCAATTACCCCAGATGATCCCTTTTGTTCCACAGCAATTAGCCTGTCTAGGCTATCGTATTGGCGAGTTTCTACTGTGTTGTTGGGTAATTCAGTGCGAACTAAGTTACCAACAGCATCATATATATACTTTGTTACTCCACCACTACGGTCTGTAACCGTCTGCATCCGGTTTAAAGCATCATAGCTATAACCCACTGTACCTGCAGGAGTTGTTAAGGATGTGCGATTACCAGCTAAATCGTAAGTGTAGCTAATAGTTCTACCATCAGTCTCAGTACGTACTCTTAGCTGGTCACGTTCATCATAAGTATATCTTGTTACACCTCTAGCATCTGTCACTGTTGCCCTTTGCAATGTTGGTGTGTAGGTGTAAGTAACAGAAGTACCATCAGCAAAGCCTTCTGCAATTACTTGGTCATTGCTGTTGTAGGTGTAGGTGATAGTTTTGCCATTAAAATCGGTAACACTAGTAATATTGCCAACTGCATCATAGGTTGTCTTGGAACGCTGACCCAAGGGCAGTATGGTAGCAAGACGCTGATTGACTAAATCATACTGGTATGTTGTTGTATTACCTTTAGCATCTTTTTGGCTAAGTAAATTACCTTCTGCATCATAGCCATATTCTGTACGTTGACCGAGAGCATCAACCACAGCTGTTAGCCTATCAAGCGCATCATATTCAAACTGAGTAGTGATACCAGCTTGGTCTGTTTCCGCAATTACTCGACCTAAAGCGTCATAGGTAGTAATTGTTTTTGTACCATCAGGGTAGAGAGTTTCTACAATGCGATCTAATGGATCGTAAACAAACTGAGTAGCACGGTTGAGAGCATCAGTAATAGTTACTACTTCTCCTGTGGCATTATAAGCATAGCGGGTGCGATTATCTAAAGCGTCGCGGACAAGGATTTGACGACCAGCCACATCATATCCGTACTCGGTGCGGTTTCCTCGTTCGTCAATCAAAGCAGTTAAACGACCAGTCGCATCATATTCGCGGCGAATTCTGGGGTTATCAGCCAAATTATCTGGTGTAGCGTCAGGCGCAATGGTTTCAATTAAACGACCTAGCGCATCATAAACAAAGATAGTTGTCCGTCCGCCCCTATCTGTATAACTTGTCCGTCGTCCGTTAGCATCATAGGTAAATTGCTCAGTTGTACCATCAGGATAGCGATTTTGGGTTAACTGTCCTTTGGTGTCGTAGCTAAATTCTCTGCGACGACCTAAAGCATCGATTGTCGCAGTGCGATCGCCTAGTGCATTGTACTCAATTCGGCTAACATTACCTAAAGCATCGGTAACAGTATTGGGACGACCTTCTGCATCATAAGTGAAGCGAGTAGTGTTACCTAAAGGTGTAGTAGTGCTCAATAAGTTTCCGTTACCATCGTAGGTCATACCAGTTTTCTGGTTGAGCGCATCGATGATACCTATTATCCGACCTTGGCTATCATACTCATACTTGGTTGTCTGATTTTGAGGATTGGTGACGCTGGTAACATTCCCCCTAGCATCATAAGCGTAAGTAGTAACATTTCCTGCTGCATCCCTTTGAGTAACAAGATTACCTTGGCTGTCGTAAGTATTTTTGGTGGTATTACCAAGGGGGTCAGTCACTGTCAAAACTTTGTTGAGGTCGTTATAGGTGTAAGTTGTAGTCTGATTCAACCCATTGGTTTGTGTCAGTAGATTACCTCTGCTGTCATAGGTATAAGTTGTTGTATTACCCAGTGGGTCTTTGACACTTAGAAGATTATTATTGGCATCATAAGTTTTTTGTGTGACACCACCCAAAGCGTTAATTTCGCTGATAATATTTCCGCGACTGTCATAAATCAGCGTGGTTTTATTACCTAAACCATCCGTAATAGTTTGTACTGAAGCATTGGTGTCAAAACCAAGATTAGTTATATTCCCGTTGCCATCAATAATTCTGGCTAATCGTCCTTGCTCATCATACTCAGTTCGTACACCTTTACGCCCCAGTGGGTCAATAATCTCAGTTAAGTAACTTGGAAGTTTAGTATCGTAGACAAACTGAGTTTTATTGCTATTGCGATCGCTCACATTCACTAGGTTACCCTGAGTATCATAGCTGTATTTCAGCGCTTTACCTGATGGATCGATAATTTCCGCAATGCGTCCTTGGGTGTCTCGCTTAAAGGTAATAGATTGACCAGTGGAACTAACTATACCTGCATCGGTATAAGTTAGCTTGTTACCATTCTTATCGGTCACATCTAAAAGTCCCTGGCGTTGGTCGTAGCGATAAGTAATTCCTTCTTTGGTAATTAAGCGATACTGTGAGGGGTTGTAGGTAAAGCCAAACAAATACAATCCCACAGCACCGTTGCTACGTACAGTTAAAGGTGTATAGTCTACTTCTAATTTGTCATAAACACCTGCATCTGCGGTAAAGGTGGGTTTGTATCTAGTACCCAACAATCCCGCAGCATCGGGAACGGGGTTAAAGGTAAAACCAACCCGACGACCATCAGGGGTAGTTAAGCTAACGCGAGTCCCGACGGTGAAGGAGTTACCGCCAAAGAAATCATCAACGCTTAAATCCACACCAGTGGGGGAAGCTTCTTGAATTTGCGCGTCTTGGAAACCTAAACTCCAGCCATAACCAAAGTCCCCGGAGAAGTTTGCATCTAGGCTATCGTAACGCCGTTGAATTTCAATGGGGATACCAGCTAAGGGAATTGATAAGTCGGTATATGCTAAAGCAAAGCGTCCGGGTTTATTTTCGCTGGAAACGTTGAGAACTAGCCCCTGACTGTTAGCTAATCCGTTAATATCTTGGGCGAAGATGCGAACAAAGTAACTGTCATTGCGGAGAATTGTGGGGTCGATTTGACCGATAACTGTATTGACAACATTGCTGTTACCTTGGGCAATGGTGATATAGTCAGGGTCAGCATCCCCCGGATTGTTGAGGTCAATTTGACTAACTGGGGCATACTCTAGGCGATAAAATTCTAAATTATCATCGGTGACAGTGCCGATAATATCTGTCAAGTTAGTAATCAGACCGCCAGTTGCTTGCAACTTTGATGTATCAATAGTAACTACTGGCGCTTGATTATCGCTGGGGTTAAAGACACGTATTTGCAGAGATTTGCTGCCGATATTACCTGCTGCATCTTTGGCTTGCGCTAAAACCTCAAACAAGCCTGGTTGATTGAGGGTAAGGCTTGCAGTTTGGATAGTACCAGCGATCGCACTTCCGGGGTTGAGTTCTAAAGGCGAACCGTTAATGGTCAGGCTGAGGGATTCTACACCGACATTATCTGTAGCCCGTAGTTGCAGTTTTAAGGTATCGCCGGGTTTAAATAAGCTGTTGTTATTACCTAAATCTACCAGGGGTACTTGTGTATCTGCTGTGACAGCTAAATTATAAGATTGGGTAGCTACTCCACCACGCCCATCTGCAACTTGAATGGCGATCGCATATTCGCCTATATTACCTGTTTGCCAAGCTAAACGCCCGAAATTATCGATTGTAACTCCATTTGGCCCATTCACTAAAGTATAGGTCAGGCGATCGCTATTTGCATCTGTGGCGCGAATATCGTAGCGGTAGTTTTGTCCTTGGACAATTGTTGTCGCTGGGTTAGAAACAATAACTGGCGCGTCATTGGGCGCTACTTTGACTTTAAAAGATTGAATTCCTCTACCACCTGCGGTATCTGTAGCTACTACAACAACAGGTAATTCTCCTAATAAATCGGCTGTGGTTTGCCATGTAATCAACCCTGTTTGTGGGTCGATGGTCATACCATCAGGTTTGGTTTGTAAGGAATAGGTAATTGCGGTACCTTCGGGGTCGGTGGCATCTACATCATATTGATAATTTAATCCTGGGGTGATATTAATTACAGGCTTTGAGGTGATGGTGGGTAATAAATTTGGTGCGGTTTCTAATACTTGTAGTTGATAAGTTTGAATATTAACGCCACCTTGACCGTCATTAACTAAGATTTCAACTTTCTGTGCGCCTAACTTGGTTGGTTTCCATTGAATTAATCCAGTCTGTGTATCAATTATCATCCCCACAGGAGGATTAATTAAGCTGTAGGTGAGAGAGTCATATTCTGGATCGCTGGCTATAACTTGATAAGTGTAAACTTGATTGATCACCCCGATAGTTGGGGGATTGGAAGTAATTGCAGGTGGGAGATTTACACCTCTAACAGTAATGGTGAATATCTGCTGAGTTAATCCACCTTGACCGTCAATAGCTTCAACAATCACCTCATGGCTGCCGATTTGGTCAACTGTTGGTGTCCAGCGTAGTTTACCGGATACTGAGTCGATGGATATCCCTGGAGGTGCTTGCTTCAAGTTGAGGACAACCGGATCGCCATCGGGGTCACTGGTGAGCATATCATATTGATACTGGCGGTTAGCAGTAGCAATTAATATTGCGCTTGAGTCAATGGTTGGTGCTTGATTGCTGTCGGTGCTGACGACGTTAATTGTAAATGTCTGCGTTACCGGATTGCTGCGACCATTGCTAACTTGTAGAGTGACAGAATTAACACCAAATTGTGCGGCTGTCGGCGTCCAACTAATCAACCCTTGTTCGTCTACCGTCATACCTATGGGTGCATTTTCCAGACTAACAGTCAGAGGTGCACCATCCGGGTCTGTAAATTCTGGCAAGTAATAATAATTACTACCAAGGCGGATACGAGTACGTGGATTAGAGGTAATTTCTGGTGATTTGTCAGAAGTGCGATCGACAACTGTTAAACTGTAACTTTGACTAGTTTCCTCACCTTGACTATCACTAGCAGTAATTTGAACTATTTCTGTTTGCGGTAGTTCCGTAGTTTCTACAATCAGTCGTTGAATACCTTGACCACCACTACGAGCAAAAAGATATTCTGCGTTTTTGTTGAGATTATTAGGATTTAAACTGAGGATGGAAAGACCTATAGAGAAGAATCCGCCTGTTCCATCATTAATTGCAGTAATTGCGTCTGCATTTAGCTCAAATTCTAAAATATCCTGAGAATTGCCACTGGTACTAACATCAAAAGTGCCATAGCTGCTACCTGTGCCTAAATCTTCAAAGATTGCTGCATTTGTACCTATCCGATTATTTAATGTTGCTGCATCTGTGGAAACATCAAATAAGCCTAAAGTTTCTGTGGGATCTCCGCTACCAAAATAACGTTGTAACTGTAACTTAGCTGAGGTAACTGTTCCTTGAAGACGAGAAAGGTCAAAAGTGAGGTAACTTCTGCCTACATCTCCAGTAGGTAAATTAGAACTGATGTAGTAAGGTTCACCTGTAGCATAGACATCAGTTTGATCGATAGGATTATTATTACTGGGGAAAGTAGAACTCCAAAATCCTGAATTATCTAATCCTGGAATAAATGGACTTTCCGATGTATCAAAGGTCAAGGTTGTTTTCTTAGCTACAGGGGTATAAGAGATGACTCCTGTATTTTCATCAATCACCATGCCATCGGGGGCATTATCTAGGCGATAAGTAATTTTATCGCCATCTGCATCTTGAGCGCGAACTTTATACTCATAGGGAAGGTTCGCGACTGCTTGGGTTGGTGGGGTTGAGGTAATAACTGGGGGTGCATTCGCCGCAGTCACATTGAGTTGAAAAGCTTGCAAAGTTATGCCACCATTACCATCTTGCACCCGCAGGATAATATCATGTACGCCAACTTGGTCAAAGTCGGGATTCCAGACGAGGATACCTGTCTTTTCATCGATCGCCATTCCTGATGATTTTACAGGTAAGTCAAAGCTGAGGCGATCGCTATCTGGATCTGTGGCAATAGCATTGTAACGCCAAACTTCACCCACAGCTGCATTTATGGGGGCATTACTCGTAAATATTGGCGGTTTGTTTGGTCTGATTTCGCCTGTGTTTTGGTTACCAAAATTGCGATTATCAACAATTTCTCCGGCTTTGAGTTTGACAACAAAATAATCGAGATTCAGATTACTACCAGGTAATGCTTGCACGCCAACTAAATCAAATCCGGGAGATGTTCCACCATTATCAATACCAACAATTCTCACGGCTTTAACTACTTGGGTAAAATCAATTGCTGCTAAATCTAGTGCTGTAACTCCTCCCTCACCAATAGTTCCTAAAAATTCAAAGTCATTTCCATTAGCGCTGATAAAGATATTTGCTTGTTCTCCAGCTGTTTCTTGTAAGCTGTGAATAAAAATATCATTACCAGGCCCATCTACCACTCTTTCATCTGTAAATTCAACTGTGACATAAGAATTTTGAGGAATGGCTAGCCAATCTACTTGAGGATTAAAAGCACTAGCGGGAATTGTGGCTGGTGCACCTAAAATTACGTTGGGATTTATCGGTATAGGCCATTGAATTGCTGCACCACCATAAGGTTCTTGAATACCACTAGAACCGTTAGAGAAATATTCTAAAATTACATCTGCATAACCATCACCAATGGGAGTTGTGCTATTAATTGGGTAAGTTTGTGTATAGCCTTGGGGGATAACTTCCCGGACAATATATGTTCCTGCTTCTAAGCCAGTAAATTTATATTGTCCGGTTTCATCAATATCTAAAGTATTGGGGTTATCAAAGGCTGTAATTTGACTGGGTTCATTTACATCAAGCAGTCCATTATTATTTAAATCAAGGTAAACTGTAACCCCGCCTAATCCCGGTTCAATAAACCGTTCTTCCCCATTCAATCCGCTAAAAATATTTAATAACTCATCTGTAGACAGAAAAACTTTGGCATTGGGGTCAATTACCTGTAAACTCTTTAAAGAAGCACCTTGACCAACTCCAAAGGCTGAAAGAGTTACCCCTAAAGCACGCAAACGTTCAACTTCATCTGCATGAGCACCACCTCTGTTAATTTCTCCATCTGATAAGAAGATAACATTCCCATTACCAGATGTTGTCCCAATAGTTTCAAAGCTATTTTCTACTTTCTGTAAAGCCGTTTCAAAGTTAGTTCCTGTAAAATTGCCTACTCCAAATGCACCGGAAGTAATTGAACGCAAAACATCTTCTACATCAACAATTCCATTATTGTTTTTATCGGCACTAGGAGTAGTTAACAACTGCAAGCCAGAAGTAACTAAATCCATATCAGCTTGCGCAGCAAATCCAGAAAAGACAACAATTCCTACTCTGGCTTTATTACCTAAGCCTTGGCTAATTAACTGATTATTTAAGGAAAGAAACGCTGCTAATTCAGCATCTAATATCGTATTAGTTAAACCGTCTTGATTGACATCACCAGTTGATGTTCCTTGAAAGGGAAAATCAGCACTCCCGGAAACATCTATAACAAAGATAACATCCGGTTCTTGTCCTTGAACTAATTCTGTATCGCGAAAACCATTACCATTTACATCTTCCCAATTTGTACCTTGAATTTCTCCAAAAGGTTGATTTACTAATGCAATGATAAATTCTTGATTATCAACACCACCGCGACTATCTTCTACCCGCACTTTTACATTATAATTTCCTAGCGCTTGGTTGGTTGTATCCCAGATAATTTCTCCTGTGTCTGGGTTAATTGTCATTTTTGCAGGTGCGGATATCAGCGAATATGTGAGCTTATCTTTATCGGCATCGATGGCGTTAACATCATAAATATAATTTTGATTTTGTGCAGCTTTAATAATAGCTTGGCTAATAATTATCGGTGCATTATTCCCCGCTTCTTGCTGCGTTAAAATCTGGTAAATTTGTTCAGCAACTCCACCGTTACCATCTTCAACTTTTAATCGAACTTCTGTTTCTGTGGTAAGGTTTGGTGTCCAGCTAATTAACCCAGTATTTTCATCGATTGTCATTCCCTGTGGACTATTAACCAAAGAGAAAGTTAAGTTATCGCTATCTGGGTCAGATGCGATCGCCTGATACTGATATGCTGTATTCACCCTAGCGTCAACAATCGGCGTCGATGTGAATACTGGTGGACGGTTGGGCGGAGGTGCGATCGCTTCTACAATATAATTTTGCAGGTTAAAGCCACCCCGACTGTCAGCTACTTGCACAGATACCGTATAATTACCATTCTCTACTGTATCTGTATCCCAGGTAATTTTACCCGTAGCGCTATCAATCTCCATGCCTTCAGGAGATAGCAACAGGGAATAAGTTAAAGTATCGTTGTTAACATCTTTTGCTTGGGCTGCGTAAGTATAAGTTTTACTAATGACAGCTTCTACATCCGGGTCGGTAATAAATTGAGGTGCTGTATTTAACTGTCCAAAAAACACCAGTTCATAGTCAAACTGTACCTGTTGGGGATTAAAGAAACTAATGGTTTTCGTCTGGGTAATTTCATTGGGTTCTAGACTACCATCAGCAACTAAATTACTCAAATTGAAGTATGGTAAACCTTCTGGCGTAATTCCATCTGCACCTACTACTTGTACTGTGGGGTCGCTTAAGGATTTGATCGCCACCGCCAATGGCGCATCTACTATATAATTACCGCTATTGCGGACAGCAACAGCTGTGTATAAAACTTTGCTATCTTCATTAAAGGATGTGCGCTGATAGTCAGGGACAATGCTACTGGTGATATCTGATAACAGTTTAAAATCAATTGGAGATGCGATCGCTCTCAAGCTAACTTCAGGAGTAGCGATAACTGGAGTGAGTGAATCCGCTTGTTGAATTTGAATGTTGTGAATGCTAACTGTAGTATTGGTATCGCTATCATTATTAACTAAGCGGAAAATTAATTTTGCCGAACCCGGTGTTAATCCTGATAAATTAACTTTTACGGTTTGATTATCTACAGTTGTTCCCGCAGCTAAAGCTAAAGGTTGGTCTTCTGTAAAATTAAAGAAAGCATCGCCATCTGATTTAATTGTATGTACTAAAGCATTACCTTGATTATCTACTAACGCCACTTCAAAGGCATCATTAATACTATTAGTATCTGTATTGTCAAATTTTAGGTTGCTGTAGGTAAAGCTGAGAACAGAATTATTTTCAGGAATCTCTATATCTTGTGTGTAAGTTCTGTTAAATAAGGTATCTTCTGTTAATACAATTGTCGCGGAAGACGAAACAGTTATCTGAAAGCTATCACTGACAGTTAAAGCACCACCGCTACCACTATTACCTTGGTCGTTAACTGTTACAGAGATGATATCATCACCAATAAAATTAGGATTGCTACGATATCCTAAATTCGCCAAAGCTTGATTAATAGCTGAGAGAGTTCCTGTAAAAGTCAAATTACTATCAGCAGTACCATCACCAGCAATGAAATTTAGTCCTGTAGTTTGACCAAGGGTAAGCAATCCTTGATTAGCTGTTAAACTGACTTCTAAATCTCCGTTACTTGCATCAACATCGCTAATGCTTAAATCGTTAATGATTAAATCGGTATCCTCTGCAATAAATTGAGGATCGGGTAAGTTAATTACAGGAGCTTCATTTAAATTATTTATATTAATAATAAAGCTGTCTTCAAAACTCAACCCTGATTGATCGGTACTGCGGACGCGAATTTTATATGTGGGTTTAGTTTCAAAATCTGGATATTGAGTAATGATTAATTTATTGCCAACAATTTTAAATATATTATTATCATCATCTCCATCACCACTCACTAAACTATAAATATAATTATCCTGTGTAGTTACCCCACCTATAGTAAAGTTACCAATTACACTATCTGCGGCAATATTTTCGTTATTATCTGTTAAATTTAAACTAATTTCCGCTACAGGATTACTATTATTACTACTAGGCAGATTCGGTGGGGTGAAACTAAAGCGGAAGGTTAAATCATTATAATCTCTATCACCACCGCCAAAGATATCTTCCCAGACTAATTCATTACTAGATTGATGGTGAACGTGACTCAATCCATCAGCATTAGCACCGGGATAGGAGAAAAATGCATGGATTGAACCCCCTGCGATATTCTGCGGATTATCTTTGAGAAATTGCTCAGTTGTCCCATTACTAATTAAATACCAACCCAGATATTTACCTGAAGGTAATTCTAAATTAGTAGGTGTTGTGGAATTTTGACCAAAAGCAAAAATAACTTGTCTTCTTTCAGCAGATAAAGCAGCTTGAATATAGTTAGGATTATCCGGCGTAATATTGCCAATTCTACCATGTAAATCATCGACAATAAATAACCCCATTTCGTGCTGTAATCTTGCTTCTCTTCCCAAAAAGCTAATTTGTGTTGCAGTAGTTTGTCCTATATTTCCAGGTATTTGCAATCCTAGAAGACTCATATTAAAGACAACATCATTAAAATCTTTATCGCCACCATTTACCAAGTCTTCCCAACGTAATTGCCAAATATTCCCCCCGATATCTTGGCTTTTTACATGGTTGAAATTGTCAGGATTAGCACCATTGACTGAGAATAAAGCTAATGTTGATTTATCTAATTGATTTTGAGGATTTGTTGCCAACCAACCTGCCGTAGTATTATTTTGAATGAGATAAAAAGCCAAATATTGTCCTGATTGTAAAGTCAATTGTCGCCAACCACCAGCCCCTTGACCAGAAGTAAATAATACTTGTTTTGATGTAGAAGTTAATGCAGCTTGTGCATATCCGGCTTCACCAGGATTAATCCCGTTAACTCTTCCTTGTTCGTCTACCAAAAATACACCGATTTCATTGTTATATGCAGCTTCTCTCGCAGTCCATTGAAATAATAGCGAGGTTCCTTCACTATTGCTTTCAGGTACCCGCAGCACTTCACCTAAATGATCTAAGCGAGTAATCGCTGAATTCTCGGTTAATGATGCTAGTTCTACAGTAATTAATTGACCATTTAATAAGCGCGTAGCACTATCATCTTCTTGTTGTAAATCTGTAAGTAATTGGGGAGTTAGCGGATGATTTTGGACAAGATGAGCAAAAATTTCGCCTTCATCCCCTGGTGAATCAACAGTATTTAACCTAGCATCAAAATAATGTCCTAATTCTTCGAGAAAAACTGCGGTAATAGCTGACTGATTATTGTAATTTTCTTGGAGGAATTGCTGAGAAAAATAGATAGTATTAGTTTGTTGGCTATAGGCTCCCTTAGCATAAAGTTGGTCGCCAGAAACTATAGCTATTTGGGGAGTTTGTTGTCCTGTTAACCAATCGATAATTACATTTGTTGCTTCTAGATTTGAATTAACGCCAAAAGCAGTTTGTAATTTTAATATTTGGTTCGGTTGCTGGATAAAATCTTCAATAATATTTACAGCTTGATTTTGCGCTGTTTCTATCAGATTTTCTGACTGAAAATTTAACGATTGTCCTAAATAATTGGTTGAATTTTTCAGGAAATATTGTTGATTGTTTATATGCTCTAAACTATTTAAAGCATTATTTAGATTAACAGAGTAATCTAAATTAAATTCTGGATTATTTTCCATTTGGTTACAAAAGCTTAATAATAATTGCAGAATCTGTAAATAAGAATTGCTGAAAAATGTAATTCTGGAAAGTTAAATGCCAAAAAACATGAAAAATTGAGAGGATTTGCAACCAACCTACTTTGATTAAAGTAATATGGTTTTCACCTCTGAGATAATTGAAAAATCAGCAATATGCACCCAATGACGAACACAACAGAGTTGCGATCGCCAAAATTTTATTCAAAAAATTTGCACCAATTTGCTATGCCAGCAAATGTAGCAAGCAACAATATATAGATTTTTAAACTAGCATTAAAGGTAATTTACCAAATCAGGCAAACAAAAGTCTATTTACGGATAGTAAATATACTGAAATCTTTATGTTTTGCTGATAAATCGCGAGAAATATAAAGTATATATAAATTTCAGCCAAAGAAATTTATGTAAGCTATTCTGCTTTTAAGTTGCACAATTTATCGTGAAGGTTGTTGACGGTTGACGGTTGACAGTTGACAGTTGACAGTTGACAGTTGACAGTTGACAGTTGACAGTTGACGGTTGATTGTTGACAGTTGACGGTTGATTGTTGACAGTTGACGGTTGACGGTTGACGGTTGACAGTTGACAGTTGACAGTTGACAGTTGACAGTTGACAGTTGACAGGCCTGATTGGTAGTTTTGCAATTTAGATGCCCATTAGCTTGTGGGATATTTATTCCTCTAGGTTTTGCCTTTCCCTTGTCTTGTCGGTAACTTCTGAACTATTGTGCAAGTAGATTCAGAGCAGATGGCGGGAGGTACAAACATGGGATTAGCTGGATTAAGAATTGTATTAGTCGAGCCAGCTGGCCCCTTAAACCTGGGTGCGATCGCGCGGGTAATGAAAAATTTTGGACTGAATCAGCTAGTTATTGTCAATCCCCAATGCGATCGCCTGTCACCGGATGCGATGAAAATGGCGGTTCATGCAAAGGAAATTTTAGAATCTGCGGTAGTTGTGCAGACATTACCGGAAGCTTTGCAAGGATGTGTCAGGATCATAGCCACCACCGGTAGAGTTAGCAGTTGGGAAATTTCTTTAGAAAACCCCCGCACAGCTTTACCTTGGTTGCTCGAAGAACCAGAAAAACCAGTAGCCTTAATTTTTGGTAGAGAAGACCGAGGATTAAGCAACGAAGAATTAAACTATGCACAGAAGTTCGTGCAGATTCCCACCCATGAAAGTTATCAATCTTTAAATTTAGCAACGGCTGTGGGTATTTGCTGTTATGAATTAGCACAATTAACAGCGCAACCAGTAAATGAGTCTACAACATCCCCAGAACTCGCATCTTGGGAGATGCTAGAAGCTTATTATCAACAATTAGAATCTTTACTGCTCAAAATTGGCTATCTTTATCCGCATACAGCAACTAGCAGGATGGAAAAATTTCGCCAATTATATAACCGTACACAGCTGCAAACAACCGAAGTAGCAATGTTAAGAGGTATTTTGCGGCAGATAGAATGGGCGATGCTCAATAATCGTCAGTAGAGACGCGATAACTCCTGTCTGTACAATTGTCAGTTGTATTTCGCTTTGTCTTTGATATTGCGCAATTAAGGAAAGGAACTTACGTTAATATGTACCCATTCACCCTCCCAAAATAGATAATATAGCGTAAACTAAACACAAAAATGCTACTTACTGGCAAAAAGTGAATTCAATATAAAAGTATTAAATTACTTGAGGAGTGAGTTTTGGGTCGGGAGTCAGCAGGAAAACCATCAAGAGGGTCACAAGGAGTAGCGGTGTCAGAATCAAGTGACAAACTCAGAGCTTTCTCGCGGCGTCCAACCGGAAACCGCCGCCAACGTCCAAGGCGTAAAGTGCAAAAAGAGGAAGCAAAGAAAGTCAAAGCGCCTAATCAAAAGCGTGGCGTTGCGAAAGAAGCGCAAATTACATATATAACCAAGCCTGTTAATTCTTCCCCGATGGCGACTGGGGTATCCAGGTCAAAAAATGCGTCAAAAACTGGACTGGTAATGCCAACGGCGGTCAAACCTATACCGAGAACCAGGGTAGCGGCTCCTCAAGTACAATCTGGTACTGTGAAGATGAAGACAGTGCGGGTAGATCCGCGATCGCCTAGAGGTACTAGAACTACAGTGCGATCGCGTAAAACACGTTTAAAGCCAATGGCCAGAACTTTGTTGTACACCATGCGGCTGTTAATTGTGGGGGTTGGTATCGGCGCAATTATGGGGACGCTGCTGTCGGTGTTAGACCCCGCTACGCGCATGGCTCCTAGTTCTTCCACACCAGCTAATACCAATGTCGGACAATCCCAAAACCAAAATAGTCCCAATGGGGGAACGCCTGCGGGATTAAATTTATCTCAGGAAAATTTCCAGTTAAAAAGTGCCGTACAAAATCTTATAGTAGCCAATCCAAATCTGACACCGGGAGTGATGTTAGTAGATTTGGATACAGGTAGTTATGTAGATATCAATAGCAACGCCAGCTTTCCCGCAGCTAGTACCATTAAAATTCCCATTTTAGTAGCTTTTTTCCAAGATTTGGATGCAGGGAAAATCCGCCTTGATGAAATGCTGACGATGGAGCAGCAAGCGATCGCAGGTGGTTCTGGTAATATGCAATACAAGCCAGCCGGAACTAAATTTAATGCTTTAGAAGTCGTCAGCAAGATGATTACCATCAGCGACAATACAGCTACAAATATACTGATTGCGCGACTGGGAGGTATAGAATCGCTGAATCAAAGGTTCCGCAGTTGGGGTTTGACAACTACAGCTATTCGCAATCAACTTCCAGATTTACAAGGGACAAATACAACTAGTCCCAAGGAATTAGCCACATTGATGGCGATGGTCAATCAAGGTAATTTGGTGAGTATGCGATCGCGCGATCGCTTGTTGGAGATCATGCGCCAAACCCAAAAAGACACTCTACTTCCCTCTGGTTTAGGAACAGGCGCTACTATTGCTCACAAAACAGGCGATATCGGCACAATGCTAGCAGATGCGGGTTTGGTTGATATGCCAACCGGCAAGCGCTACATCGCTGCAGTTATGATACAAAGACCTAATAATGACACCCGTGCAGAAAAGCTGATTAGTGCCATTTCTCGCACAGCTTATCAACAATTTAGCCAAAATAATCTCGCACCAAATAACACAGCACCCAATATACCCACAAGCAATATACCCACAAGCAATATACCCACAAATAACATACCGACAAACAACGTACCGACCAACAATATACCCATAAATACTATGCCGACAAATACTATGCCGGCAACAGGTTATCAGTCACCAATGATGGCTCCAACTGTACCCATGAATGGTTACCCACCCCCAGTAATGACTCCTTATCCTAACGGTATGGTCAACCCTATGCCAAACACTGTTTATCCATCATCGCCAATGATGAACCCCACATATTATCCACCCAGGTAAGTAGGTGGGCGCGAAAATTTATAACTATGTCATTGCGAACGGAGCGCAGCGAAGTGAAGCAATCACAAGGGTTTTGAGCTTTTTATATTTTGTTACATAGTTACGTTTATTTGTGCCTACTTACTTAATGTTGACTGTTGACCGTTGACCGTTGACCGTTGACTGTTGACTGTTGACCATTGACCGTTGACTGTTGACCATTGACCATTGACCAAAAAGATAATGAAGTATGAAAAAAAGGATAAGTAATTACCCTCAAGGTTGAAAATGAGAATGGAAAGCTTGATTTTCCATTTTATTTTCAATACTTTACATTTCATTCTTCATTTAACATGGAACCAACTACACCCACAATCGAATTTTTTGCTGGACTTAGTGAAGAACTGAGTAATGTCAGCTTGCGGAGGGAAGTCCGCACTGGGAAACGCATTGTTGTGATGTTCTTTGAAAAATTGCAAGCATTAGAAGGGTTTAATAGCTTTACTAAACCGTCTTTAAATTCCTTACGATTAACTGATGAAGAAGGCGAAATTAATGTGACACCTTCTTCTACACGCTTCATTTTTGGTGGTGATGAAGGCGATGAACTAAAAAAAGTTGAATGTAAATTTGAAATTGAGCAAGACGATAGTTGGGAAAGATTTATGCGGTTTATGTATCGCTATGCTGATGCTAATGGCATGGAATATGGCGAACGTTAAATTTTGTAGTTAAATTGCGATCGCATACTCTACAACAAAAGCGATCGCTCTTTTAGGAGTGAATGCGATCGCATCTTCTACAACCCTTAATATTTCCTTAATACTTCCACTTATTTAAGTTTTCTAAATAGAAATAAATTATCGTATTGGTATCAAGCAAATATTGAGCAATTTGTTTACATACCTTAACCCTGAGAGACTATTTATCTGGAAAAATCCACAATTATTTATTTATCCTCCGTTTAGCATCTACCAAAAGATATAATTACTGATTTAATTACTAAGAATAAATGTAATAGATATTACTATAAATAATCACTTAATCCGCCGCAAATTATTGATTTATGTCGATAAAAGAAACGCTGACTTAATTTCGGTTTACACGGATGTAGTCAACATATTTTTGACTTAATAATTCATGTTATGTCACTTGCTAATTCTTCCGGGTTTGGCAGCAAAGATGTCTAAGTAATCCTTCCATATTGAGATGTTATGAGTCAAAATTCTCTGATTAATGATGCTGACTGTCTGCAAAATAATCTCTACTGTTTGTTTTTAAAACAACTACCAATTGCAGCTGCGCTTTTAGATGGCGAAATGAAGTATTTACTCACCAGCCAAAAATGGTTGAGTGAGTTAGGTTTGGAAGGACAAGAGATTATTGGGCGATCGCATCTGGAGGTATTTCAGCAGTTTTGCGAACCATTGAGCGAAGCATACCATTACTGTTTGATGACAGGGGTGAAATTGTGTGTAGAAGAGCAATTTCAGCATTATGGTGCAACAGGCTGGCGTCAATGGACGGTTCACCCGTGGTACAGCAAAGCGGGAGTTATTGACGGAGTGATACTAGTGGCTGAAGATGTCACCCATCACAAACAGGCGGAACTTTCATTACGTGAGGAACACAAAAAAGCTGAAGAAGCGATGTTTCGTTTAGCAGCAATTGTTGAGTCCTCGGATGATGCCATAATGAGCAAAACCTTGGATAGCGTGATTGTTAGCTGGAATCGTGGAGCAGAAAGACTTTTTGGCTATACAGCACCAGAAATAATCAATCAATCTGTGACTATGCTAATTCCTCGCGATCGCATTGGCGAGGAACCTCAAATTATCGAGAAACTGAAACGCGGAGAACGGGTAGATCACTTTGAAACTTTGCGCCAACGCAAAGATGGAACTTTAGTTGATATTTCCTTAACCATTTCTCCAGTTAAAGATACCACAGGCAAAATCATTGGTGCTTCTACAATTGCTCGCGATATCAGTATTCGCAAACAAGCTGAAGCAGCTTTGCGACATTCAGAAGCACAATTGCGTCAGCAAGCAACCGATTTAGAACTTACTTTAATTGAACTCAAACGAACACAAACTCAGTTAGTGCAGAACGAGAAAATGTCTAGTTTAGGTCAATTAGTAGCTGGGGTAGCCCATGAAATTAATAATCCAGTTAACTTTATTTATGCCAACTTAAACCCAGCTTCTGAGTATATTCAATATTTGCTAGAACTATTGCAATTATATCAACAGCATTATCCCAACCCAGTCAAACAAATTCAGAAGAAAACTCAGGAGATAGATTTAGATTTCTTGGCAGAAGATTTGCCTAATTTGCTCTCTTCAATGGAAGCTGGTGCAGAAAGAATTAAAAATATTGTTCTCTCTTTACGAAATTTCTCTCGTATGGATGAAGCCGAAATGAAATCGGTGAATATTCATGAGGGTATTGATAGTACATTAATTATTTTGCAGCATCGACTAAAAATTAAGCAAGATTATCCAGAAATTGAAGTCATTAAAGACTATGGTAACCTGCCCTTAGTTGAATGCTATGCTGGACAACTTAATCAAGTATTTATGAACATTATTAGCAATGCCATTGATGCGCTAGAGGAACGAGACCAATGGCGCACCTTTGCAGATATTAAACAACAGCCCAGCCAAATTCGGATTTCTACAGAAATGCTAGGTTCAGACCACATCCAGATCCGGATTGCAGATAACGGTTATGGTATTCCTGAATCAGTTCTCAAGCGTTTGTGCGACCCCTTTTTTACTACTAAACCAGTTGGTAAAGGAACAGGATTAGGAATGTCTATCAGCTACCAAATCGTCACCGAAAAGCATGGTGGTTCATTACAATGCAATTCCATATACGGTCAGGGAGCCGAGTTTATAATTGAAATCCCTATTCGCCAGTCTAAGCAAATAGACTTAAAAATTTCACAAATGACAAATGACAAATGACAAATGACAAATGACACCCCTCACCAATTATTTTGAATTGCACCGACCGATTAACTATATTCTCTGATATCGCATTCCTGGGAGTTGGGTAACCAAACCCATTAATTCTAACTGTAATAAAGCGCTAGAAACTGAGCCTGTGTTTAACCCTGTTTTTTGCACAATAAAATCAAAAGGTAAGGCATCACAGGCTAAAGTATCTATTACTTGTTGCAATTCTGGTGCTAAATTTGGCAAAGTTAATTGCTGCGATGTGGATGATTCTGTAACTACATCTAACTTTGGTATTGCTCCCAGCATTTTTAACAGTTCATCGAGTTCTTTAAGAATTATGGAAGCACCTTGACTAATTAATTTTAAACAGCCTTGAGATGGTATATCGTCTAATCTCCCAGGTAATGCATAAACATCTCTACCGAAATCATTAGCGTAGGTAGCAGTAATTAATGCACCTGATTTTAAAGGTGCTTCTATGACTAAAATCGCCCGACTTAAACCTGCAATAATGCGATTGCGGCGCGGAAAATGACTGCGATCTGGTGGCGTTTTCGCGGGATATTCACTCACTACTAATCCTGAACTCAAAATCTGTTTGTACAAATCCCGATTTTTTGGTGGATAGATAACATCGACACCTGTACCTAAAACTGCGATCGTTCTTCCACCGGCTTTCATCGTGGCGAGGTGACTTTCGGTGTCAATTCCCTCAGCCATTCCTGACACTACTGTAAAGCCGTTTTTGGCTAAAGCTGTGCTAATTTGGCGAGTCCAACGGATACCATAATCTGAAGGTTGACGAGTCCCCACAATCCCGACTAAAGGTGTATTTCCCAGATTTTCTTGCAGTTCTACTTCCCCGCGATAGTACAAACTTGCAGGGGGGCTAGGTGTTTCTAAAAGCAAGCGGGGATAATCTGCGTCTGCTGGCGTCCAAAAATGGGGGTTTTCTGCTTGGTGTTTGAGGAGTAGTTGCTCTGGATTGAGACGCGATCGCTGTTTGATCACTTTTTCTAATGTCTGCACCCCAAAACCCTCTACCTGAGCTAATTCCGCAGCAGTAGCTTTCCAAGCTGTCGCCAGCGTACCAAAATGCTGTTGCAAGCGCCTGAGCAATACAGGGCCAATCCCGGAAATTTCCGCCCAAGCTAACCAATACGCCCGTTCCTCTGCCATTATTCATCCTCACACGCCTTGATTGAGTATTCCCAATCAGACCTGAAGATTTTACCCACAGTACTAATTAATCCTCAAAACCTGTACTTAAAATGGCGAGAGTCTGCAAATCTGGTACTTCTAAATCAGCCTGAGCAACTACTGGTAAACTAGCACCAGCGCCTTCTTTGCCTACTCTGCGATTTACCCAAACTGTTGATATTCCTAAAGATTTTGCTGGCACAATATCATGATAAATACTGCCAGCTACATGTAATATCTGTTCTTGAGGGAGATTAATTCTCTCTATCGCCACTGTAAAATTATTCAGCGATGGTTTGTAGCTTTTTACCTGCTCTGCGGTAATAATCCAGTCAAACTCTACTTTTAAATGTTGTGCAGAAAAAGCAAAGAGATTATCATCAACATTAGAAATAATTGCCAGTTTATATTTCTGCTTCAGCACTTTCAACGCCTTAACTGTATCGGGGAAAGGCAGCCAATACTGAATCGAATCAGCCAGTATATATAATTCTTCAGTAGCAGGAACAAAGTTAAAATGTTCGCCAAATTTCTGAAGTACCTTTTTCAGCACTTCCCGATAAGTGAAATATTTTCCTTGCTGAATTTCAGACTCAAATTTTGCAAATAATTGCAGAATATTTTCCTCATGTAAGTTATGCCCTTTAGAAGATAATAGTGGCTTGATTGCTGATAAAATACCACTTTCCCAGTCAATTAGCGTACCGTAGCAATCGAACGTTAAAACTTGGATTTGGTTAAAGTCAATCAATTTCTCTACTCCCTACTATTTAATGGGGTTTTAGATTTGACATAGTAAGATTTGGTAAAAATCTGATTATGGTTTGGTAATATTTATAGTTATAATATTTAGGCGATCGCCTTTAGCAACTAATACTGAGTCTCAACACTTTCACAAAATATCTTAACCTAAATTTTTACCAATTTTAACTCAATCTTTGCTAATCCTGTCAGTCTTAATAAGAAGATTGTGAGGTGAATATGCTAAAATACGGTATTCCGATTGGAGTTAAGATGTATTTGTCCCATCACCCCAGAGACAAAATCAAAATTAGAGTTTTTGAAAAGATTAAATCGGATAGCGATAGATAGCAAAAATTAGGGGAAATTGTGTTGCAGAATTTCCTGAATAACGCTGTGTGAATAAATCTCAGAATAGATGCTTCTCTGATTTTAGTGAGTAGCATTTTGCTATAGCCACTGTTCTAGCAACTTTCTAAAAGTTTCGTAATTACGAATTGATGTGAGCAGTGTCTACATTTTCAGTATGACATCTGCATTTTCGCTTTGGAGTTTTCTTAATTCGATGTGAGGAGTACAAATGTTAGAGGCGATCGCAGTTGCTTGGCTATTATTGTTTTTTGGTGATTTTCTCTCAACTTTCGTTTACCACGTTCCCGAGCATGTTTTTGGTAGCCTCCACTTAAAAACCCATCATTCTTGGAAGAAAGACTTTCGCCATTATGCGATTTTGACTTTAAATACCCAAGTTTTATTAGATGGAATTTTGGGTGCTTTACCTTATTTATTAATGGCTTTGATTTTGTGGTCTTTTTCCCCAATTGGCGTGATTTCTGGGCTGATTTTAGGTCAATTGCATGTATGGTGGAGACATATTAGTGTTCTGGATTGGAAAACACCAAAATTTGTCACTATTTTGTGCCAAGTTCTCTTTATTACTACTCCTGAAAGACATTGGTTACACCATCAAAAAACAAACCAAGGTTTCGGAGATATCTTCACTTTTTTTGAACAACCTTCACTTGTTTGGATGCGTTGGTTACGTCTACTCAGGCTGCATTTTCGTTACTCGCGTATCTAGCAAATAATATTGGCGTATTGGCGACGCAGCAAATATTAATTAGGGCACAAAATTATTGTGCCCTAAAATTCTGTTACATTGTTTTGTTAAATAGGTAAGCTCAAAACTTTTGCGACAGACCAATATAATTAACTAGCAACAACTTCAGCTTTTTCTTTGACAGGTACTACATAGGGTGTTTCTGCACCTTGTGCGAGATATTCTGCTAGCTGGCTTTCAATTTGATCGCGAACAATTTGACGATATTCGTGAAAATGCTCGTTATGGGCACAAGCAGAAATATAATGCTCGGCTACTCCTGGGTTACGCTTGATAATGCTGAATAAGTGATGCCAGAATTTCCAACGGGTTTCGCGTTTAATACCTTGTCGCCAAATTACAATCAATAGTGCTTTAATCACTACCAATTCTGGCCATTTAAATGGCGCTTTCCAACGTGGCGCACCCATCATTAAAAAGCAACGATAAGTCCGATCCAAATATTTCACGGGGTCGTATAAAGCACAGAAAGCTTCAATATATTCTCTGGCAATATCTTCTAGAGGACGGGTAGGTACAAAGTTCATCAAAGTAGTTTGGTTGATGTTACCGTCTTTGTTTTCCCGTAATCTGCCTTCTTTTTTCAGTCGATGCCACAAGGCTGTATTAGGTAGCGCTTGTAACATAGCGAAGGTAGTAGAAGGAATAGCTGCTTGTTCCGCAAACCGGACGATGCGATCGCCTGCACCTGCTTTTTCCCCATCAAAACCGATGATAAACCCAGCCATTGGGCGCAATCCGGCTTTAACGATAGTTTGCACTGCATCAGTCAGGGAACTACGGGTATTTTGAAACTTTTTCGTCAGTTGTAAGCTATCTTCATCTGGGGTTTCAATTCCCAAAAATACTGCGGAGAAACCAGAATCAACCATCAACTCCAGTAATTCAGTATCTTGGGCTAAATCTACCGAAGCTTCAGTATCAAAGCGGAAAGGATATTGATGTTCTTCCATCCAGACTTTTAACTCTTTCAGCAACAATTTCACATTGCGCTTGTTACCGATAAAGTTATCATCCACCATAAACACGCCCCGTCGCCAACCCAACTCATAAAGGTAATCTAATTCGGCTAACAATTGGGCTGGTGTTTTGGTGCGCGGTTTGCGACCATAAAGAACAATAATGTCACAGAATTCGCACTGGAACGGACACCCGCGCGAAAACTGCACGGACATCATATCGTAAGCATTTAGTTCTAATAAATCAAAGCGGGGTACTGGTGTGGTGGTAACATCTGGCTTTTCGCTGGTGCGGAAAGTTCCCGAAGTCTCACCCCGTTGTACCGCTTCCACAAACATCGGTAAGGTAATTTCCCCTTCATCGAGGATGAGAAAATCTGCGCCGACATTTTGCACTTCATGGGGTGTAGAGGTGGGATAGGGGCCGCCCACAGCTACTAACTTACCACGCCGCTTTGCTTCTTGGATTTGGTCGAGTAAGTCCTGTTTTTGGACAATCATGGCGGAGAAAATGACTATATCAGCCCAAGCCCATTCTGCTTCGGTAGCTGGGCGAATATTGCGATCCACAAGCTTATATTCCCATTCTTGAGGGAGAATCGCCGCCACTGTGACTAAACCCAAAGGTGGTAACAAAACCTTGCGATCGACTAAGTCCAAAATTTTTTCGTAAGACCAAAAGGTTTTTGGAAATATTGGATACACCAGTAGGACTCGCATACAGTATCAACCCTCACACTTTGATTGTTATCCCACTTTAACGAAAATTAAGACTTCTTGACTTTTTATCTTAGCGGGTTCATCTGTTGAATAAAATTTTTCTTATGCAACGATGCCAAGGCGCAAAGAATAATGCAGGAATTTATTTTTAAATAGGACTGACGCAAGTGTCACAAAAAATGAAAACCCCTTGGTGTGTCAGCCCATTAAATTTAGCTTGAGATTAATTAACTAAAAAGGCGATCGCTTCAAGTAGATAATTTTAGGAGTGCCTCATTAATAATAGTTTGATAGCCAACTCCCCGTTTTTCTGCTTCGGATTTTGCCCAAGCAATCACTTTTGGATGTAGCCTAATTGAAACAGATTGATATTTTTCTGTTTCGTTTTTAATTGGTCTTCCACGCCGAGTTGAATTTATGCCAAATTGTTCTTGAATAGCTTGTTCGGCAGCTAGTACTTCTTCTGGGCTAATTCTTCTAGCATGAGCAAAAGGAAATTCAACTTTCTTCGGCATATTGTTGACGCTCCCGTTTTGTTGCAAGTCTGGCACTAATAATTCTAATCGTCTCTTCTCTCATGGTATAAACAACAACTAATAACCGACCTTGGTGAGACTCTCCAATAATCCATTCTCTTTCTTCTTCAAGAGAATGTTGCGGATCGGGAGCAATTAAAGCCAAAGGATCAGTCCAAACAGTAGCAGCTTCTTCAAAAGAAACTTTGTGTTTTTGTTCATTGCGACGTTTTTTGTTCGCATCCCATTCAAAGCGCATATTTTCAGTATATACCAAAAATACACAGCCAAAAAATAGAGTTTTCTAACCTTTTTTAATTATTTGCAAATGAATAAAATTTGAATGATCATGACTCTTTTAAGATTGAACTCCAGCACTTTTCACGCCGCTAATTTTCAACACATCACTCATTGTTACACAGTAATTTGGTAGTCCAAAACTGGCGGGATTGATAACTTTATCGTAAGTGAAATGTCGATAATTCATGCAGAATCTATCCCAAGCAGCCATCTGAATGCGAAAGACAGCAATCATCACATTTGCCAAGGATAAGGATAAAGGAATGCGAAAATATATCTTTTTCCCCAGATAGGTACAGACTTGTTCTATTGCTTGGTTGACTGTTAATTGTTCTTGACCTAAAACAAATCTGCGAGGTTCCCGTTCTGTGGGAGGATTATCTATTAAATAGCGGATTGTAGTGGCTATATCTTTTCCGTGAATAAAGTGAAAACTGCCATCGGCTTGCAAAAACTTAATTAAATTTACATATTTTGTAACTTCAGGAATCCCCGATGTTACAGCAGAATAGGGCTTGTTAGCATCGCCGCCTAATACTACAGTAGGAAAAACAGTGGTAATTTTTGGTGCGATCGCTAATTTTGGTAGTTGCTGTAAACACTGATATTTAGAACTGACGTAATCTGTGCCAATTTCTCCAGCTTCTTTGAGGGGTTGATTGTGGCGATCTAAAACACTGGCGGTAGAAAAATAGATGACTTGTTCGCATTTTTCCGGATCTAGCAGCTTCAGCAATTCTAGTGTTTTATTAACATTAATATTAAATGTTTCCTCACCGCCCCAAGCTGTTGCTGTTAGCACCGCAGTATCAATTGTTGATAGCAAGTCAGCAAACTGGTTAATTTGCAACATATCACCTTGCAACACGGTGATACCAGAACGCGCCTCAGTATTAACTGTTAGCTTGTTTGGATTCCTAACTAGTAAATATAATTCGTAATCTGTTTCTTGAATTAAGGCTTCAGCTATGTAGTGACCGATACAACCACTTGCACCAGTCACTAAAATCCGTTTCTGGGTCATAAATATTTTTAAGTTTTATTTATTTAAGTTTATTTATATTAGTAGCTGCTAATGAATTTTTAGTTCCCAATGGAGTGACAGATTGAGGAGATTGTCAAAACCGTAAATAAGTACATCCACAATTGCAATAAACCAATGACAAATGAAAGACCCCGCCAGTTGTCATTAATTGCGCCAATCTACATAAATATGTCAATTATCAGTTGTTAATCATCAACTAACAACTGACAACTGACAACTGACAACTGACAACTAACTAAACCAATACATTCAGTTGCTTTGCGGTTTCAAAGAAGAAAGCGACATTTTCTTCTGGAGTTTCTGGTAGTACACCATGACCGAGGTTAAGAATATGACCCCAATTACCAGCTTTGCGAACGGTATCGAGAATGCGATCGCGGATAAACGCTTTAGAACCAAATAATACACCAGGGTCGAGATTTCCCTGTACTTTCACGTGCTTACCTAATCTGGCTCTAGCATCTGCCATGTCTACAGCCCAGTCTACAGTCACAACATCTGCACCAGATTTTGCCATTCTCTCTAATACACCAGCACTACCGCTAACCAGCAAAATTAACGGTGTATCGGGATGGGTTTGTTTGACTTGTTCAAACACCCGTTTTTGATAGGGAAGGGCAAAGGTGTCATAATCTTGAGGACTTAATTGACCAGCCCAAGAGTCAAACATTTGCACAACTTGAGCACCACAGTCAATTTGGTAGCGGGCGTAAACTGCGATCGCATCTGCGAGTTTTGCTAAAAACTGATGCAGAATTGTCGGGTCAGAAAACGCCATATTCTTGATAATCGAGTAGGTTTTAGAACCTTTACCCTCGACTGCGTAAGCAGCTAATGTCCAAGGCGCACCGACAAAGCCTAATACCGTTGATTGATTCCCTACCTCTTGACGCAACGCCTGCAATATGGTTTTGATAAACGGCAGGGATGCTTCAGGCTCGAAGGGAAGCAGGTTATCAACTTGTTCTTGAGTGCGAATGGGCGAGTGAATAATTGGCCCTTTACCTTCAGCAATGTCCATGTCAATGCCTAAACCAGGCAATGGCGTTACAATGTCGGAGAATAAAATTACCCCGTCTGGTTGAAAGGCTCTCCAAGGCTGTAGGGATACCTCAATTGCTACTTCGGGAATTTCTGAGCGATCGCGGAAAGAAGGATACTTCTCCCTTAAATCTCGATATGCTTTCATGTATCTTCCCGCTTGCCGCATCATCCATACAGGAGGACGGTCTACTATTTCACCGCGAGCTGCCATGAGGAGTCTAGGAGCTGTTGAGGAAACACCCATTTAACACTTCATCCTAAGTCACTTTTTTATGCCACTGTTTAGCTTATCATTCCGAGATTACGCTTTTTCAGGAAGCTATCTCACCTCATAGATGCCAACTCAATCATTCCCCCATTGAGAACCTACAACAGCCGAAAATCAAAGTCTTTTGACTTTTAATTTTTCTCAAGCGGTATTAGTATCTGCTTAACTTAACTTTATATATCAGTTATATGTCAGCTGATTCCCCAACTTCCGCTCCTGCTCCAGCCAATCAGAACGCTACCAAACTTGGAAAGTTTTTGATCCCGCGTTCTCAAACTCAAAATTTCCTGATTAAGTTTACCTGCATCACCTGTTTGGGATGGGTTGTCGGTGGCTTTGCTAGTATAGCTGCGGAAAATCTGCTCAATCAGTTATCACCAGATTTTCTTCCAGATCCGCAAATCTGGAATTTTTTAGTCAGTTTTGTCAGCAGTATCGTATTTGCTTTGATTTTCGCCGCCGATCAAGCGCTGGTAATGCGTTCCTATATCCCTGGCTGGTGGTGGTTACTAGCTACCACCATCGGGTGGCAAATTGCTAGCAGCGTTTCTACAGGCTGGATTAACTATATCAACTCTCTTGCTGCATCCTTTAACGAAAATTTACCCCCGGAAGCTGTGGTGATTGTTGGTGGTTTATCTACACTGGCTTATATTATTTCTGGCGTTTGGCTGGGATTTTGTCAGTGGCTAGTGTTGCGACGCTACACCGTCAACTGTTGGTGGTGGAATTTTCTGCCAGCAGTTTGCTTCTTCTTCATCAGTACTTTAATTTGGCTGCTTTCTTTATTGCAAAATTTTATTCCCGAAGCTAGCCGGACTTCGATATTGTATTGGAATGGGCAAGGATTTACAGCTTTTATTCTGGGATTTATTCCCGCAATTGGCTTGTGTACTTTAAAAAGAAAGCAAAACTCCAAATCTGTAAATTCTAGCTCATCTTAAGTTTACCCAGCAGTCAATTGCTACCGATCATCGATCATGTCTCAGGATAATTTTGTACCCAATATTACTAAACCACCAGTTGCCAACAAACAGCCAGAGGAGTTGGAGTTACATGGCGATCGCCGCATTGACAACTACTTTTGGCTGCGGGATGATGAAAATCCCCAAGTTATTGCTTATTTAGAAGCTGAAAATACCTATACTGCGGCGATGATGCAACACACGCGATCGCAGCAAACTAAACTTTATCAGGAAATGTTGGCACGGATTAAAGAAACTGACCTTTCAGTGCCATACCGCAAAGATGAATACTACTATTATATCCGTACAGAAGAAGGTAAAGATTATCCGATTTATTGCCGCAAATACGGTAGTTTAGAAGCAGCAGAAGAAGTACTGTTAGATGAAAATGAACTCGCCAAAGGACATGAGTTTTTTAGCTTAGGCGTATTTGAGATTAGCCCCAATCATCAAATTTTAGCTTACTCAGTTGATACCTGTGGATCTGAGCAATATACGCTGTATTTTTTAGATTTAAATACTCGTGAATTAGCCGCCGAAACTATTCCCGATACTTATTTTTCTGTAGCTTGGGCTAACGATAATCAAACAATATTTTATACTACACTTGATGATGCTAATCGTCCTTATCAGCTATTACGCCATACTTTAGGAACTGATGTTGAAGACGATATATTAATTTATGAAGAACTTGATGATATTTACCATTTATATGTAGATAAAACCCGCAGTCAAGCTTATATTTTCATGCTGTTAAGAAGCAGCATCACCACAGAAGTACATTATTTAGATGCAAATCATCCTGAAGGCGATTGGAAATTAATTCATCCCCGCACTACAGGGATGGAATATGAAGTCGATCATCATAGCGATTACTTTTATATTGTAACTAACGATGAAGCTACCAATTTTAAATTAGTTAAAACATTAGTAACTGCACCCAGTAAAGAAAATTGGCAGACTGTAATTCCTCATCAAGCAGATGTATTATTATCAGGAATTAGTTTATTTGCAAATCATTTAGTAATTTATGAACGCAAAGGTGGTTTAGAAACTGCCAGAATCAGAAACCTAGCGACGGGTAAAGAAAGTAATATTACTTTTCCTGAACCTACCTATGAATTTTACGAAGGTAGTAACCCAGAATTTAATACAAATATTTTACGCTTCCATTACACCTCGTTTATTACCCCGCAATCTGTTTTCGACTACAACATGGAAACAAATGAGCGGGAATTGCAAAAAGAAACGGAGGTATTGGGAGGTTACGACAGAACCCAATATCAAAGCGAGTGGCTAATGGCTACTGCTGAAGATGGTACAAAAGTTCCCATTTCCATTGTTTATAAACGAGGAATTAAAAAAGATAGTACCAATCCCCTGCTACTAACAGGATACGGTGCTTACGGTTCTTCTTACCCGGCTACCTTTTCCTCAAATCGCCTGACATTGTTAGATAGAGGCGTAATTTTTGCGATCGCGCATATCCGGGGTGGCGAGGAAATGGGAAGACAATGGTATGAAGACGGGAAATTTTTACAGAAAAAGAACACCTTTACAGATTTTATCGCCTGTGCCGACTATTTGATTCAAGAAAATTGGACAGAGAGCGATCGCCTAATTATTACAGGTGGTAGTGCTGGTGGTTTATTAATGGGAGCAGTTGTGAATCTGCGTCCTGAATTATTCAAAGCCGTAGTTGCTCACGTTCCCTTTGTTGATATAGTCACCACAATTCTCGATACTTCCTTACCCCTGTCAGCAATGGAATGGGAAGAATGGGGTAATCCCAACGATCCAGTGTATTACGAATACATGAAATCTTACTCGCCCTACGATAACGTTGAGGCAAAAGATTACCCAGATATGTTAATTACCGCCGGCTTAAATGATTCTCGCGTCAAATATTGGGAGCCGGCAAAATGGACAGCTAAACTCAGAGAACTCAAAACAGATAACAATATTCTCCTGTTAAAAACCAACATGGGCGCAGGACATAGCGGCGCATCTGGACGTTATGAAAGCTTACGCGAACTAGCTTTTGAATACGCCTTTATTTTAGATAGGTTAGGTATAACAGAGTAAACTTTTCTGTTGACTGTTGACAATTGTACAGACGCGATTAATCGCGTCTCTAACAACTGGCAACTGACAACTGACAACTGACAACTGACTAATTTCCCCAAATTAAATCTAACCGCTCTTGCTCCTTTTGCAACGCGACTTCCGCAGTTGCTCTACCCATTAATGTAGACTCAATCGCTCTACCCAAACCATCAGAAAGACGACTATAACCAGCAATAGTAGGTCGCATATAGGCGGTTTGCATTTGCTCAAAAAACACTTTTAACCAAGGTTTTTGTTTGAGATATTGCTGGTAAACTTCACTTTGAGCCGCTTTCATGTTCACAGGTAAAAAACCTGTCCCAATACTACATTCTGTTTGAAATTCTTCACCCACAACATACTCTAAAAACTTGAGTGCAGCTTTTTCTCTTTCTGGTGTAGTCTTCATCACAAACAAATTCGCCGCACCAATCACTGTAGCTTGATTCACATTTGCCGGGATGGGAAATACCCCATAATCAACATTAGACCTAGTAATAAAAGTCCAAGGGCCTGTAATTTGCATCGCTACACGACCAGCAATAAAAGCATCCTCTTCATAACCCCGTTCTGGAGGAGAAAGAGTAGCAGAACCATCTTTCATCAAATCTTGCCAAAATTTTAAAGCCTTAATAGCTCCAGGGTTAGTTAAATTGGGTCGGTTATTTGTGACAACTTCTCCCCCAGCACTCAATAAGAAGGGAAACCAACTAAAAACAGTCCATTCTGCTTTACCTAAGGGTAATAACATCCCGTACTGTTCTGGTCGCTTGTCACCATTGCTATCTATAGTCAATTTTTTGGCAACTTTTCGTAATTCTTCCCAAGTCTTGGGAGTTTCTGTAATTCCCCCAGCTTTAAACAGCTTAGGACGGTAAAAAATGCCAATATTACTAGTATAAAGTGGGGCTGACCACAGGTGACCTTCTAATTTCAATTCTTCCAGTGAATTGGGATTAATTTCTGATTTGATGGGCAATTTTTCAAACCAATCATCTAACGATTTAACAGCCCCTAATTCTACTAATTGTCCGGTAATTTGCGGATAAAATGCCAGAATATCAGGAGATGAATTACCAACAACTGCTGCTAATATTTTTGGTAATTGTTGTTCGTATCCGCCAGCAAAGATAGAATCTACCTGAACATCAGTATGAGTTTGATTAAATTTAGCTACCAGTTTCTGAAATACTTCCCGATTTACAGGCGGATTGATTCCTTGCCAAAGTGTCAGATGAATTACACTATTATCTTGCTTGACTGGACTTTGACAACTAGATAAAAATACTAGACACAAACAAAAGGCAAAGGCGATAATTGAAAGCCGTCGAGGAGAAGCAATAAATTCGCCAAATAAATTCCTGATAGAGGAAATAATGTTAATTCTCATGTCCAGTAGTTAACTAGATGGGGAAATATCTTTATAAACTGTCTTAGTAATACTATCTTCTGCTCTTGTATAAATATAAGTTTGCGGTTCTTCTAGTTTTTGAGTTTTAAAAATTCTTTCTGCTCTGTCCCAGAATTCTGTATCCTCTGCAAAGGGAAGATTTTTAAATCCTTGTAACTCAAAAAAGACGTACCGCTTGCCAAAAAAAGTTGGGCCTAAAATACAGTCTCGCAGATTAATGATTTTTCCTGGTTGAAAATAATCTTCAAAAAAAATGTTGTCGTCAGATACAAACCCACCTTCGATTAAGTCAAGTTCTGGGTTAGCTTTCATATATGCTATTCTTGATTCTAGATGATTAGTTTTATAAACATCATCGCTATCAATAAAAGTAATATATTTACCAAAAGATGCCTGAATCCCAGCATTTTTTGCGTAACCTAGTTTTTTATTTTGATGTTTCAAATACCGAATATTATTATATTTCTCTAGGTAGGGATTGACAATTTCAAAACTATTATCTTTGCTGCCATCATCCACTACAATCAATTCCCAATCTGTAAAGCTTTGGTTAACGACGCTATTAATAGCATTGCTTAAATGCTGGGCGCGATTGTATGTACATAAAACCACAGATATTTCTGGATTTATGTCAAAATTAATAGGACTCATAATGGGGATTTTTTGGGTTTAGGATCAGAGTATTGAAAGTAAAAAGCTAGCATTATTTTACAGAATATTTAGTTTTATTTTTCAGCTATAATGCAAGTAGCAACCGGATAATCTGGATGAAAAGCATCTAGTTCTTCCGTTGTCAGTTCTTCAACGACGATGCCATGATAACTAGCGATCGCAGTTATGGGATTACCGTAAACATATAACTGTTGTTGCGCGTAGCTTCTGAACATCCAATTAAAAGCATCTGGTAAAGGTCGCCAATAATCCACAGGAGTTGCATGAATTCTGATGGCGCTGGGTACCATCGCAAAACATTTACCACCTGGTTTCAGCCATTTGTGAATATTTTCTGCTACTAGCCAGGGTGCATAACAATGTTCTAAAACATTAAATATAATCACAGAATCTAAAGAGTTTGGTTCTACCAGTGATGCATCATGGACATCCCCAACGATGTCAACTCCAGGGCCAGCTTCTATATTCAGAATGCGATATGAAGTACCTGCATTAACTTGATAGAAATCTTTGTCTTTAGGCGTTCCACCTATTTCTAAAATATTACCAACAATTTGCGGTTGAATTTCTTGGATAAATTTGTTGAGATAGTATCTATCAACTGGAGTACCACGCGTAAAGCCAAATACCTGACAAATCGGAACTGTCTTTTTTAAATCGCCCCAATCTATTGTACCTTTGGCTGGTGATAATAAACCAAGATTTTCTAGGTGTGCTACTACTTTTTTAAAGTCTTGGATAGTTGCAATAGATTCTAAATCGTCTATTAATACAGATTGAGCAAACAATTGCGGTAGCACTTGGTAAGTTGCTCGACTTAATAAACCCAGTTCAAATTGCAATTCTTTTTCAATAAAACTGCGAAATCCCTTAGCAAAAAAGGTGATACTACTATTTGCTAAAGAAACTACAGCATCGTCAAGAAATGGCTCATATTGAGTTAGTTCTTGGATAACTTTTTCTGTAATTGGAGCTAACTTAACTTGTTGAAAGATTTGATATGCTTTCTCTAAAGAATTTTCATGTACAAAAATTTCCAATACTGTCAGCCATGATTTAGCAGGAATAATTTCTGCTGTTCGCTGACTCCAAGCGAAGATAGCATATAATTTCTCGTTTTCTAATTTCAAAAAAGCGTTAGCTTGGTATTTCTTAGCCATACAATAAATTTCTTACGGATACAAGCATTCCGTCTATTCCAGATTGGTGACTGTTTTTATAGACTTGCATGGGTATCATACCAGGGTTCTTTGATGTTAAGTGCGTCAAGCAGCATTTTCCCTAGAGTGAAGCGATGAATTATCCCATTTACGTCAATAATTCTGTAAGTCCAAAAAATACCTTGATAGATTTTGAGGATTTCCGATAGAAAAATGCTAACAAACGCTAACATTTTCTTCCTGCTTCATCCTGGAAGTGTCGGCACTATCCAGTCCACAGGCTAACACGACTAATCTAGCCGCTGTCGAGCGAAAGTTGGGCGCACGGAAACCGTGACGCACCCACTTTCCGCTTGTTGTTTTAAATTACGAGCTGCATTTAAATCTCTGTCACACTCAAAATTGCAATACTCACATTTAAATATTCTTTCTGAAAGTGATAGATATAATTTTTTCTCGCCACAATTAGAACAAGTCTTACTGCTGGGATAAAATCTATCCACAACTACTAACTTACTTCCGTAAAGTTTAGTTTTGTATTCTAGCTGTCTACGAAATTCATAAAATCCCATATCAGCTATAGCTTTGGCTAACTTTCCATTTGCCAGCATCCCGGATACATTCAAGTCTTCTATCCCTATCACTGCGTGGTTTTTGCTCAGATAAGTTGTGATTTTGTGTAATGTATCTTTTCTGATGTTGGCGATTTTTTGGTGTAGTCTGGCTATTTTAATCTGGGATTTTCTGTAGTTATTTGAACCTAACTCTTGATCTCGGCTCAAATATTGCATTCTTGCTAATTTCTTTTCATATCTGTTATAGCTTTTTACTCCGTCAAATATTTCTCCTGTTGACAATGTTGCTAAATGATTTATCCCTAGGTCAACTCCCACACAGTTCTGTGATTCATTGGTTTCATTGATATCTTCTCTTCCACAAGGGAGCGGGTTCACTTCTATTTTCCAAGAAATAAACCATTTGTCCGCTTGTCTGCTAATGGTTACTGATTTGGGTTGATATCCGAATGGCAAATTCTCATAAGTCTTGAGCCACCCAATTACAGGTACTTTGACTTTTCTATGGTCAATGTGAATTGCACCATCTAATGTAAAGGAGTCATGTCTACCTTTTTTCTTGAATTTACGAAATCCCTTGTTTTTTTGAAAAAAGGCTTTAAAGGCATCTGATAACTGTCTTAATGCATACTGAGGAGGGCACTTCGATACTTCATAATACCAAGAATAGGTGGATTTTATTGATGCCACTAACCACTTGTGTAAGTCGATGGCTGTGGGAAATTTGATTTTATCTTCTGGGTTGGTTTTGTTATGTATTATTACTTGTTGACATAATGTTAATCCTTGATTCCAAGCGTGTCTGGCTACTCCTGCGTGTTGTGCCAGTAGTAGTCTTTGTTGCTTGTTGACTCTCAGTTGTGTCTTGAATCCTAGGAGCATAGTGCTATTTTAGGATGAAATGTGTTCTGGGTGTTACACCAGATGCAGATGAGAAGAAATATAAGTAAACGTTAGCAATTGTTAACATTTCAGCTACTGTTGATTAGCCCTATAGGATAGCCAGTTCCCTCGGGTTTCCTCACCGAAGAGTCCACTAGAACCATTGAAAAGAAACAGGCTTCAGGGATGAAAATCTAGGATACTAAGCAGATTCTGGTTGCTTTTTGCGGGGCTTAGTTGTAGTTTTTTTGACTATCGGATAGCGAATTCTACGTTGTCGTGGTTTTCCTGGTTTCCAGCTTGGAGACTTTCCGCGAGGTTTAGGCGAACGGGTAGGAGTACCAATTACCGCAAAAATGCTCCCCATCGCTTGAGCAACTCTTCCAGGAGTCATTTTGTCTAATGACTTTTGCCTTGGCGCTAGCCTCTCCCTTTGGGAGAAGGTAAAGGGTTATCAGCCACCCTTAGGGTTCGCCAGTTGCCTGCGGAGAGAAACGCTCCCGCAGCACTGGTCTCACAATATCACGAGCTAACCACAATTCCCAAGTCATCAGAGGCATCAGGTCACTCCAACGCTCACATTGCTTGGGGGTACTGAGCTTCGGAAGCGTCCAGTGTAGGCGTTGCTTCAAAAAACAAAATAAGAAATAGTAATAATTGATTTATGATGCCTGCCACTATCCTAAAGTGGTCAATATCTTGTATTCTTATTTATAATGCTGTCATTCATCAAAAATACCATTGTTCTCCTCGCTTACCTGCGGAACGTAAGTTAAAAGTGTGAATTACACTGAAATACAGTTCGAGAGGCTTATACTAAATTGTGAGCGCAATTGGTGTTGAGTCAAGATTACGTGACGCAAAATTTTAGCATTTCTGCAATTACATTCTTAACTAACAATATTCATTATTAAATAACCACAGTACAAATGATTGAAAAAACTGTTCCTTATAATTCAGAATATTTTAATAGCTGGTTTTTTGAAACAGACTATAAAACAATAGCTAAAGCTATTGTAGATATTTACCAACCAAAAACATTAGCAGAATTTGGTTGTGGACCAGGACATTTGAGTAAAGAGTTTGCTAAATTAGGGGTACAAGTAACATCTGTTGACGGTTATTCTGAACCCGATTTTTCCGGTTATCCAGTGGAATTTCACAATCTCAATCTCAATGAATCAGAAGAGATAGCTAATTTTTTTACTAACAAAAATTTTGATTTAGCAGTATGTTTAGAAGTTGCTGAACACCTACAACCAGAAATATCACCTACTCTAATAAATTGGCTCACTAAGGTTGCTCCAGTTGTGGTTTTTTCTGCTGCTGTTCCTGCTCAAGAAAGTCACGGTCATATAAATTTACGCCCTCGTGATTACTGGCATAGCTTATTTACTGAAAAAGATTTTGTAGTGTGCGATCGCATTCGAGAAAGGTTGCGTTCCCATCCTAGCGTTGCTCATTGGTATCGCTACGGTATCTTGGATTATGTTAATATTGATCACTCATTAGTTCCTGCAAAAGATGAAGTTATTCAACGTTTAATAGCTTCAGAATCCGCCTCAACTACAGGTTATTATGAGCAATCATCTAAGCTTTATGCTCTTGAAGAAGAAAAAATAAGTTTGTCTTAAATTCAAAGACCAATTTTACCTAAGAGGTTGTTTGAAAAATGAGCGCTGTGGTCTGCTATCTTGATAATGCCTCGTAGATGCTTGGCCACTTACGTCTAAATACTGGTGATAGAGATAAATCTGCCAAACTGTAGGCGTTACGAGTCAGCAATATTGCATCCGTCAGATCAAAAGTCACATCATGCGCTCTACCTAAATGGTTGTACGCTGCTTGACGAAGTTCTTCTAGTTTGGCACGTTTCATATTGGCAGGTGAGAGTTGGTGGTTCTTCTCTCAGCTTCTGCTAATAGGGGGACTGTGTTCAATCACACCCCTTATTTTTTCCTTTGAGGTCGGCTCTTTAGTCTAAACTCAAGTCAAACAAAATATTACGCACATTTCTCTATAATGAAAATTATTTTTGATAATTAAATTATTTCCAGATCTATTTGAGATTATTCTCAATAGTTCAATAAATTACCACAGTTGAATATGATTTACGGATGTTAAATCACATCATGAATGACAAGGCAATAAGTATGAGTATTGCGTTTTTTTACGAAAGATTTACGATTCTATTGCAGTTTGTAACTATTTTGTGCAACCCCCAGGACTATTCCTTTAGACTGAATCTCAATTGCAGAAAGATTGGGATCGAGACAAATGCATTCGGTAAATATATTTTGTCACGAGTTTGTAGTTGCTGTTTCCTTTGTGGCTTGTATTGTTGGTCTGTTGTTACTATGGGACAGTAAGCAGCAAACACAAAAAAATGAATTAGAAGAAACAGAAGAGATTTTATTGAGAATGAGCTTTTCTTACTGGCTAGTTTACTGTGTTGCTTTTGGCGTAGAAAAAATTATGCTACCTAGCTGGGAACCAATGCTCATGACGTTGAAAATTACTACAGCTTTGTCATATTTTTTAACGTTTTCTTGTATTCTCAGTTTGCCTTTAAACAGATTTGCCGTTCATCAAGTAGAAGACTAGGTAAACAGTGCATAGTCGATTACCGATGGACTATAGACTATGGACTATTAACCGTTGGCACGATCAAAGTTTCATAGCGATCGCGATCGCTTCTAACAGACTATTTTGATCTAAAGTGGTCAAAATAAATACTTCTTGCACTGTCTTACCTTGTCGGGCGATTACTTTATAACCGCCACGAATCGGTACAGACACGCGCAGTTGCATTTTGGGAGCATGACCTTTAACTCGGCCAATGACGCCTGGTGTCACAGTTTGAATTCCTGGTTGCTGACACAGGCGCTCTAAAATTGGGATGAGTCCATCGATGTGGGTCGAGTGATTCCAGACTAGTCTACCATCATTGGGTTTGCCCATTATAGTTAAGCTGCCTCTAGGGGAGCCATTGTCAAACCCGCCCGTCGTAGTTGTTGGTGATATAGTTCTGCTGGTTCTTGGGGCCCTACCCAGACGATTGCTTGACCTTCAAAATGTACTTGGTTAGTCAAATCCCAAGCATGGTCGCTAGTCATTCCCGGGATATACTTCATCAGACACTCAGCTACATGCTGAAATGTATTAAAGTCATCATTTAGCACAATCACTTTGTAATTGGGATATTGCTTGCGCACAACTTGAGTAGACTTTGTCGGTGCTACAGTTGGTGTGGCGCTCATCCTATAAACATCTGCTGAAAGTCTGGTTAGCATAAAACAGTTAACCATCAAGATTTTACAAAACTACATTCACAAATAACTAGTGTAGTCTATCTTCTGGAGTCCAGATTTGCTCTGTTAACTTTTTGTACAGGGAATTTTCCCCAGCAATGTCAGTTAACACCTAATCTCTCAACTATGCTCGCTCGCTGAGATGCATTCTTGACAGGTTAAGATTATCGTCAATTTGTCAATCAGTAATATTGCTGAAATTATTAACGAAATCGGGGACAGTAAACAGAATTTTTCGTCTTTGTGCTGCTCAAGGCTAAAAGTCACTCTACTTCTACGCCTAACTAAAAAAGCATCACTCATTCTCACTTGAGACCGTCCAAAAATATTTAATTTGTACCTAACCCCTCATCGCCTTCATCGCGTCACTACTAAATGACAAAACTAATTGGGTCTTAACCTGTCCTGAATGATATGTCGCCGTAATTTTCATTCTACGACTGAATTAGAGAAGCACACAGCGATGCCTTGCCCTAAGGCATCGCGGATTTTAGATTCAATCTAAAATCCTCAATCGTTTTAACGATTAACTGCTGCTGCTTCCCGCGCTGCAGCTGCTTGGTCAGGATGGATACCTAAACGTGTGAGATTAATTCGACCTTTGTTGTCAATCTCGCGCACTTTGACAATCACTTCATCACCAACAGCTACTTCATCTTCAACTTTGCCTACACGGTAGTCTGCGAGTTGAGAGATGTGAATCATACCTTCTTTACCAGGCAAAAATTCCACGAATGCGCCTATGGGTATAATTCGAGTCACGCGACCCACGTAAACATCACCTTCATGCAATTTACGGGTCATGCCTTGGACGATATTTCTCGCTCTCTTGGCCTTGCTTTCATCCACAGCAGAAATCGTGACGGTGCCATCATCTTCAATGTCAATTTTGGCACCAGTTTCTTCAGTGATGCCTTTAATTGTCTTACCGCCAGGGCCAATCACCAGACCAATCATGTCAGGATCGATCTTAATGGTCAACAAGCGTGGGGCATAAGGTGAGGTTTCCGTGCGGGGTGTGTCGATGGTTTGCAGCATTTTATCTAAAATGTGCAACCTGGCCGATTTCGCTTGATGGACAGCTTGGGCGATAATATCCAAGGACAAACCGGAGATTTTCATATCCATTTGTAAGGCTGTAATTCCCGAATCTGTACCCGCGACTTTAAAGTCCATGTCGCCTAAAAAGTCTTCGATACCTTGAATATCCGTGAGAACCCGGACTTCATCGCCTTCTTTAATCAGACCCATCGCCGCACCGCTAACAGGCTTGATAATCGGTACGCCAGCATCCATTAAAGCAAGGGTAGAACCACATACGGAACCCATTGAGGTGGAGCCGTTGGAAGATAGAACTTCCGATACTACGCGAATTACGTAGGGAAATTGTTCTTTTGGTGGTAGCACGGGTAACAGCGCCCGCTCTGCTAAAGCACCGTGACCGATTTCCCGTCTACCGGGGGCACGCATGGGCTTAGTTTCGCCAACGGAGAAGGGGGGGAAGTTGTAATGGTGCAGGTAGCGTTTGGATTGGTCTGTTTGCAGGTCATCATTGAGGTTTTGGGCGTCGCCTGGTGTACCCAAGGTACAGGCAGATAATACCTGAGTGAGTCCCCGATTAAACAAGCCACTTCCGTGAACTCGCTTAGGTAGAACATCAACTAAACAAGAAACGGGACGCACTTGGTCAAGTTTGCGCCCATCAACCCGAACGTTGTCTTCGATGATTTGACGGCGCATGAAGTGCTTGGTAATTTCCTTGAAGGTGTTACCAAGGGCTTTGCTGTTGGCGGTTGTCGCCACGCGGACGGGATCTTCTTCCGGTAATTCCGCGATCGCATTCGCTATACTTTCCTTAACTACATCCAAAGCTGCATCTCGCTCTGGCTTAGTTAATTCAAACTGCGCGAGAATTTTCTTAATTTCTGCACTAGCGCGATCGCTAATAAACTGGTCTAAAGTTGGGTCTACTTCTGGCGGTTCGCCTTTGACAATTTCTAGACCGAGTTCTTGAACTAAATCTAGTTGCGCTTGAATTAAATCCCGCACAGCTTCGTAGCCGAAATCAATCGCCTCGATAATATCGCGTTCTGGTAACTGATTGGCTCCAGCCTCAACCATGATTACCCCATCTGGCGAACCTGCTACTATCAGATCCAAATCGCCAGCTTCAATTTCTGCGTAGGTAGGATTAATGACAAAATCATCACCTACTAAGCCTACCCTGACTGCTGCCATTGGGCCGTTAAAGGGAATTTGGGCAATCAAGGTAGCAATTGAAGCGCCTGTAACAGCGAGCACATCGGGCGGTACTTGCTCATCCATTGACAACGTCAAAGCGACAACTTGCAAGTCATCCCGCAACCATGAAGGGAACAAAGGACGCAGGGGACGGTCTATCAGACGGCTAGTAAGAATTGTTTTTTCTGGGGGACGACCTTCACGCCGCATGATCCCGCCGGGAATCCTACCCGCAGCATACAGTCTTTCTTCGTAATCTACTGTGAGGGGAAGAAAATCAATGCCTTCTCTGGCTTGCGATCGCGTAGCCGTCACCAAAACAGCTGTATCCCCTGATTGTATCAAAACTGACCCACCAGCTTGGGGTGCTAGCAGGCCTACCTTCAGTCGAATATCCCGTCCGTCAAAGGATATTGACTTATCAACTTCTGTCATTCAGTTTTTTTTCCTTCTATGCACGCTATTCTCTCTCTGTGGCAATCCTAACATTTATGCCCTCTAGCTGGCTTCAGGTAAATACAAAGATAAACAACTTTGTCAACTTAAGGCACGATACATCATGAGTACCCCGACCGTTTGCCCGTCGGCTAGTTTGGCGGCTTGGGGAATGCGGCCGATAATCTCAAAACCCAATGTCTGCCACAGGTTAATTGACGGTATATTAGTTTCAAAGACCAAATTAAACATGACTGCTTCGTAGCCTAATTGAGCTGCGAGCGCTAACATCGACTCTCCCATCAACCGTCCTATGCCTTGACCCCGCGCGGCTGGTTGTACAATAAAACCAGCGTTGCAAATATGGCTGCACCGACCGGGAAAGTTGGGTTTTATATAAAACGCCCCTAATATATCTTTGGGTTTGTGTGTAGCACCCGGCTCAACAGCCCTAACAACAAAAGCATCCTGATTCAACCAGTAAGCTGCAAATTCTGCTAGTGACAGGGTTTGCTTTTGCGGATAGGTTTTCCCTTCAATAATTACTAGATTTAGTAATGCCCTGACTACCTCTTGTTCTTGTGGATGCATGTAATCTAGTTCTACTTTTATGCCATTTTTTGTTTGTTGAGTTGCGGGAAGGTGCATTTATCAAGAATTTAATTTATGACTATTCATAATGGTAAATATTATTATATTTGGTAGGGGTAAAGTTGTATATGGTTGCGCAAAATGAACAATTATTTTAATAACCGCCTTCGCGCAGCGTCTCGCAGAGAAGACGCCAAGGACGCCAAGATTTATTGGTTTGATCGAGCAATTCTTTAAGGAGGATAATTTTAGAGATTTAGAAAGCAAAAATAATATTTAAATATCAGGACTTACGTAAAGGTAAGGGAAAATCAAACCGCAGAGGACACAGAGAACACAGAGAGAAGTCTGAGCGCCGGAAGCCGACATTCATAACTTTGGTGTAAATAAGAGTTTCAGCGATTTCTTCTTGTATAAGTCCTAAATATAGCAATCTTAAATAAGATTCTAAACTTATTGTTTACTAAATGCTAAGGAAGTTAATTATGAGTAACGAGACTGCTATGTAGATAATTTATGTAATTTTTATTTGCGAATAAATACTTGGTAATTGTAAACAAATTAGTAGCGTATCGGTAGTTGGAAAATGGCAATTTTACATGGTGTTTGGTTGAATAAAAAACAAAATAGCTGTTTATTTATTTGGGGAGAAACTTGGCGTTCTGCACAGGTAAATGCTGATATTAGTGACTCTGAGATACCATCACATCCCTTGGCGATGACAGCACAAGAGTTAAGTGAATGGTTAAATTCGCACAACCTAAAAATTGCTAACTTTATCCAACAGCCGCAAGTAGCAGTTACAGCAGGACGCAAACGTCAAAGTACAGCAGTCAAAGAAGTAGCTTTACCCAGCCAATCACAAATTATTGCTTTGCCAACTCAAATATCAGCAAATAGTATTTCGCCTATACATTCTGCTGTTGAGTCAATAGATTCTCAGCCATATTTACATCCTTGGAAAATCGAGGGTTTTTGTCTTCAGCCTAGTGTTGCTATCAAATTTTTAGCTTCTCTTCCCTTAAGTAATATTAGCGGTAAAGATGCATTTTTAAGCGGAGATTTACGCTTTTGGTCGCAGGTAGCTAGATGGAGTTTAGATTTAATTGCTAGGGGTAAGTTTTTACCAACAATTCAACGAGAACCTGAGAAATTAATTACTAGCTGGCAAGTACTTTTAGATAGTGCATTAGATGGTACAAGATTAGAAAAATTCTCTCAATTAATGCCTTTAGGTTGTCTGACATATCAAACAGCAATTGAGGCTGAAGAATTTACCCCATCTCAATTATATGTAGACTTACCTTTATCGCCGCAGGAATTAATTTTAGGATTTCTCCACAGTACAATTGATGTACAAGTGCGAGAAATGTTAGGTTCTCAAGCATTAATTGAACCGAGAATGATGGCGGCGTTACCTGCTGGAGTACGTCAGTGGTTGCAAGGTTTAACGACTGAATCGCCAACAATTAATGCAGATGCAATTGGTGTAGAAAGACTGCAAGCCGCATTAACAGCTTGGACTTTGCCATTACAATATCAATTAACTCATAAAGCTTTATTTCGGACTTGTTTTGAATTGCGATCGCCCCAAGTGGGAGAATCGGCATGGAAATTAATATATTATCTCCAAGCTGCGGACGATCCAGGATTTTTAGTTGATGCAGCAACAATTTGGCAACATCCTGTTGAGCAATTAGTTTATCAAAATCGCACCATCGAACAACCCCAGGAAACTTTTATGCGCGGTTTGGGGTTAGCTTCGCGATTATATCCCGCGATCGCGCCCAGTTTAGAAACAGAATTTCCCGAATCTTTGAGTCTCAACCCCATACAGGCTTACGATTTTATTAAATCTGTAGCTTGGCGGTTAGAAGATAGCGGTTTAGGCGTGGTTTTACCAGCAAGTTTAGCAAACCGGGAAGGCTGGGCGAACCGTTTAGGCTTAAAAATTACCGCCGAAACCCCAAATCAACAGCAAGGGCGATTAGGGTTACAAAGCTTACTCAATTTTCAATGGAAATTAGCAATTGGCGGACAAACAATTTCTAAAGCCCAATTTGACAGGCTGGTAGCCTTAAATAGCCCCCTAGTAGAAATCAACAGCGAGTGGGTAGAGTTACGTCCCCAAGATATTAAAACCGCCCAGTCCTTTTTTGCTTCCCGTAAAGAAAAAATGTCCCTGTCCTTAGAAGATGCTTTGCGTTTAAGTACAGGGGATACTCAAGCCATCGAAAAATTACCAGTAGTTAGCTTTGAAGCCTCTGGTGCATTACAAGAATTAATTGGGGCGCTAACCAACAATCAAGCGATCGCACCTTTACCCACACCTGCTAACTTTAAAGGAGAATTGCGACCTTATCAACAACGTGGTGCAGCTTGGCTAGCTTTCCTCGAACGCTGGGGTTTAGGCGCATGTCTCGCCGACGACATGGGTTTAGGAAAATGCGTAGCACCTGATACCTTAGTAAATATCAATGGCACATTATGTACAGCCGAAGAAATTTGGACAAATTACGCTAGCAAAACAGAATTTGATGGCGAAGGATTTTGGACTATTCCCACAGAAAAATTACTAGTTAATTCCCTAGATACCCAAACAGGTAAAATTGTCAAAGCCGAAGTTAAGCATTTATATCGGCAGCAAGTAAGCGAGACCTTACGAAAAATCACCTTACAAAATGGGAATAGCATCACCATTACTCGTCGTCATCAACTACTTACCCATCAAGGTTGGACAAATAATTTAAAAGTAGGTGATTCCGTCTGCGTACCAGCCAGAACCTTATGTAACACTCAAAAATCAACTATAACCTTAGCGCCCCTTTGCGAAAACCTCAGCGCCCCTTTGCGTTTAAAAATCTTCAAACCTCCCACATCAATAACTCAAACTCTAGAAGCAGACTCTCCCATAGATTTAACACAGCAATCTTGGCAAAAACTTAGCCATCAACAAGTCTTATATTCCAGAATAGAAACTATCGAAGATATAAATTACCAAGGCTGGGTATATGACTTAGAAGTAAGAAAATATCACAACTTCGTCGCCAACGATATTATCTGCCATAACACTATCCAATTCATCGCCTTTCTACTACACCTCAAAGAACAAGATGTACTAGAAAAACCCACCCTACTAGTTTGCCCAACTTCTGTATTGGGTAACTGGGAAAGAGAAGTTAAAAAATTTGCACCCACACTCAAGATTTTACAATATCACGGTGATAAACGCCCCAAAGGTAAGACATTTACAGAAACAGCAAAAAAATACAATATAGTCGTCACCAGTTACTCATTAATTCACCGAGATCTCAAATCATTGCAGACGGTTGATTGGCAAGCCATAGTATTAGATGAAGCCCAAAATGTGAAAAACTCTGACGCTAAACAATCCCAAGCAGTTAGACAATTAGAAGCAACATTTCGCATCGCTTTAACGGGTACGCCAGTAGAAAATAGACTGCAAGAACTTTGGTCTATTTTAGATTTTCTCAATCCCGGTTATTTAGGGAATAAACAATTCTTTCAAAGACGGTTTGCAATGCCTATTGAAAAGTATGGCGATTCCGCTTCTTTAAATCAATTACGTTCCCTAGTTCAACCCTTTATTCTGCGGCGACTGAAAACAGATAAAGATATTATTCAAGACTTGCCAGAAAAGCAAGAAATGACCGTATTTTGCGGACTTAGCCCCGAACAAGCCACGCTTTATCAAAAAGTTGTAGAAGAGTCTTTATCTGAGATTGACACCGCTACAGGATTGCAACGTCGGGGAATGATTTTAGCCTTATTAATTAAGCTCAAACAAGTCTGCAATCATCCCGCCCAATATTTAAAAGCAGACTCCCTAGATAAATATAATTCTGGCAAACTTCAGAGATTGGATGAAATGCTAGAAGAAGCAATAGCAGAAGGCGATCGCGCTTTAATCTTCACCCAATTTGCCGAATGGGGTAAATTACTTAAACCCCACCTAGAAAAACAGCTAGGACGAGAAATATTTTTCTTGTATGGTAGCACTAGCAAAAAACAACGTGAGGAAATGATCGACCGTTTCCAACAAGACCCCCAAGGGCCGCCGATTATGATTCTCTCCTTAAAAGCTGGGGGTGTAGGCTTAAATTTAACCAGAGCAAATCATGTATTCCACTTTGATAGATGGTGGAACCCCGCAGTCGAAAATCAAGCCACAGACCGCGTATTTCGTATAGGTCAAACCCGCAACGTACAAGTACATAAATTTGTTTGTACTGGTACATTAGAAGAAAAAATACATGACATGATTGAAAGTAAAAAACAACTAGCAGAACAAGTAGTAGGCGCAGGGGAAGATTGGCTCACAGAATTAGATACCGACCAACTCCGCAATTTACTTTTACTAGATCGCAGTTCTGTAATTGAAGAAGATGCAGAATAATTTTGTACAAACCGAAAAATTATAATTGATAACTTGAATATGACTAACTATACCCTACAAGCAAGCCGTGAATGGTGGTCACAAAGGTGGCTAGATTTATTAGATTCCTATCGTTTCAAAAAACGCTTAGAACGTGCAAGAAATTATTCGCGCCAGGGAAATGTTCTCAGCATTGAATTTAAAGGTGCGAAAGTACTAGCCAGGGTACAAGGTAGCGAACCAGAACCTTATAAAGTTTCTCTTTCATTAGACCCATTTAGCGATGAAGAATGGGGTTATGTAATTGAGACAATGTCCAAAAAGGCGATTTTTGCTGCTAAATTATTAGCCGGAGAAATGCCGCAAAATATCGAAGAAGTCTTCACTGCTAATGGACTGTCGTTATTTCCCTTTACCCTGTCAGATGTGCGCAGTAAATGTTCATGTCCTGATAAAGCTAACCCTTGTAAACATGTAGGTGCAGTATATTATCAGTTAGGCGATCGCTTTAGTGAAGACCCCTTTGTCCTCTTCAAATTACGCGGACGTACCAAAGAGCAAATTATCAGCGATTTACGCCAATTACGCAGCACCAAAATTGACCTTTCTACAACCCAAGAATGTGATATTCAACAGCCAATTACTACAAATCAAAACACAATTAAACTTGACTCATTCTGGCAGTATAGTGAACCACTAGATTCTTCTTTAGTAGTAATTGCACCTAGCGCCAGCGAGACAGTATTAGATGTATTAGGGGCAATCCCCTTAGGTAAAGAAGAGGAAACAGTAGTAAATATTACTTCAGGCGATGTGGTAATGAAGTATTTAGAGACTGTTTACCAAGATGTCAGACAGAAAGCTGTATTAGCTGCGATGAATGTAGGAGAAGGTTCATAGCAATTTGGGATTTTAGCACCAGTGAGTTTAATTGCTATGCTTATACCAGCCTACTGAGTAGCCAGTAGGGTAATTGAAGATGAAACATTTTTATCCTTAAAAGCGACAACTAAATTTTGTATTAATGGTTGTTTTTATTACAAGTGATTGAATGGTATAAATGCATAGTAATCCTTTCAAACCCACATGGAAGCGCAAAATAAAGTTATTTCCGTAGAACTATCCGATGGTACAAATGTCAGAGTTGAAGCCACGCTAATTGGCGAACGCAAATTAAGTACTCCTACCCGACCTTTTAGAGAGGTAACCGTTGCAATTGAATCTTTAACTAAGGAAATCGCAGAAGCAATCCAAAAAGTCAAGCCAGATAGGGCTAGCGTCAAATTTGGTGTAGAAATTGCCCTAGAATCAGGTAAATTAACGCCTGTACTAGTCAAAGGTACTTCCACAGCAAATTTAGAGATTACTTTAGAATGGGGTCAGCATTCTACCGGAGAATTCAAAATTCAAGCAGGAAGTGCCATCAACAAATATTCTCCCTAAAATTAGGTGTAATATTATTTTTTATCAGTCAACCGTTAACCGTCAACCGTCAACATTATTTCCAGTTAATACTTACTGTCCAAATTCCAGCCTTGCTTTTTCCACTAAATCTGCTGTAATCACATCTTGCTTTGCTTGACGCGCTAATTGCTCAATTCTGGCTTTTGCTTGCGTGCGGACAAAAAAGGGAATATTTTTGAGTTTTTCTTTCGCTTCTGCTGTCCATCCCAAAGCATCGGAAAAATTAGCGTTACTCATCTTGAATATTCCTTAATTAATTACTGTTTTTTGTAGCAATAAAAATTAATTAACTTAATTTTTGAAATCTGTTGCTGATAAATTTGATTGTGTCATATTGCAGCAACACGAACTATTAACAATTTCTAAAAATAATACCAACTTGAAAAATAATCGCTACAACTGTAGGTTGGGTTGAACGGAGTGAAACCCAACAATTATAGGACTTACGCAAAATCATGAAAAAACGAACCACGTAGACGCGCTAGCGGCTTCCCGCAGGGTAGTGCGCAAAGAACACGTAGACACGAAGTGGCTTCCCGAAGGGTAGTAAAGAGGGTTTGGGAGAGTTATCGCGTAAGTCCTGAATTACAAAACTTTGGGGTGTTGGGTTGAGGAACGAAACCCAACCTACATCCACATCATATTTTTTGTGAAATGGGATGACAACTGACAATTGTAGAGACGCGATTAATCGCGTCTCTACTACTGACAAACACAACGCAATAAAAAAGCTCTTGCTGTTACACAAGAGCTAGAAACATCAATTGTCAGTGATGAAAGAAGACTGACGAACTAGTCAAGTTCGGTCATAGACATAGCTGGTTCGTTCTCACGGTCAATACCTTTCTCGAAACCACCTGCTGCTGCTCTAGCGCGACCAGCGTGCCACAAGTGACCAATGAGGAAGAAGAAACCTAGTACGAAGTGAGAAGTTGCCAACCATGCACGAGGAGATACATAGTTGAAAGAGTTGATTTCGGTAGCCACACCACCTACGGAGTTCAAAGAACCCAGAGGAGCATGTGTCATGTATTCAGCAGCACGACGAGCTTGCCAAGGCTGAATATCGTTCTTGATTTTTTCGAGGTCAAGACCGTTAGGCCCGCGTAGAGGCTCTAACCAAGGGCCGCGGAAATCCCAGAAGCGCATGGTTTCACCACCGAAGATGATTTCACCTGTAGGAGAGCGCATCAAGTATTTACCCAGACCGGTGGGGCCTTGAGCAGAACCAACGTTAGCACCTAAGCGTTGGTCACGAATTAAGAAGGTTAAAGCTTGTGCTTGTGAAGCTTCAGGGCCAGTGGGGCCGTAGAATTCACTGGGGTACACGGTGTTGTTGTACCAAACCATACAAGAAGCGATGAAGCCCATTAAGGACAGAGCGCCCAAGCTGTAGGAAAGGTAAGCTTCACCAGACCAGATGGAAGCACGACGAGACCAAGCAAAAGGCTTGGTGAAGATGTGCCAAATACCACCAGCAATACAGATGAAAGCAATCCAGATATGACCGCCGATCACATCTTCCATGTTATCAACGCTGACAATCCAGCCGTCGCCACCGAAAGGAGACTTGATCAGATAACCAAAGATAACTGCGGGGTTCAATGTTGGGTTAGTAATAACGCGAACGTCACCACCACCAGGTGCCCAAGTGTCATAGACACCACCAAAGAACATTGCCTTTAGTACCAACAGCAATGCACCACTTCCTAAGATGATCAGGTGGAAGCCGATGATGTTGGTCATCTTGTTCTTGTCTTTCCAGTCGTAACCAAAGAAAGAAGAGTATTCTTCTAAGGTTTCTGGGCCGCGAACAGCGTGATAAATACCGCCAAGACCCAGCACAGCTGAGGAAATTAAGTGCAGTACACCAACTACAAAGTAGGGGAAGGTGTCGATGACTTCACCACCAGTACCAACGCCCCAACCTAAGGTAGCGAGGTGAGGTAGTAGAATTAAGCCTTGTTCGTACATAGGCTTTTCCGGGATGAAGTGAGCGACTTCAAATAAAGTCATTGCTCCAGCCCAGAAGACAATCAAACCAGCATGGGCAACGTGTGCACCAAGTAGTTTGCCAGAAAGGTTGATTAAACGAGCGTTACCAGACCACCAGGCAAAACCTGTTGATTCTATGTCACGTCCACTGCCCAATCTATTAGAGAGCGTTACCACGAGGTAGAACCTCCTCAGGGAATACAAATTGTTCGTGGGGCTGATCTTGAGGTGCCATCCAAGCACGGATACCCTCGTTCAGCAAAATGTTTTTGGTATAGAATGTTTCAAATTCTGGGTCTTCAGCAGCCCGCAATTCTTGGGATACGAAGTCGTAAGCCCGCAAGTTAAGGGCGATACCAACGATGCCCACTGCTGCCATCCACAGTCCAGTTACTGGTACAAACAACATAAAGAAGTGTAACCAGCGTTTGTTGGAGAAAGCAATCCCGAAAATCTGTGACCAGAAGCGGTTTGCTGTCACCATTGAATAGGTTTCTTCTGATTGGGTGGGGTTGAAGGCGCGGAAGGTGTTAGCTGCTTCGCCGTCTTCAAATAGGGTGTTTTCTACTGTTGCACCGTGAATCGCACAAAGTAATGCACCACCCAACACACCTGCTACACCCATCATGTGGAAGGGGTTGAGGGTGAAGTTATGGAAACCTTGAACAAACAAGATGAAACGGAAAATTCCGGCTACACCAAAGCTGGGTGCAAAGAACCAGCTCGATTGTCCCAAGGGGTACATCAAGAAGACGCTGACGAATACTGCGATGGGCGCAGAGAATGCCAAAGCGTTATAAGGGCGAATTCCCACTAGACGGGCAATTTCAAATTGGCGTAACATGAAGCCGATTAAACCAAAGGCTCCGTGTAGCGCTACGAATGGCCATAAACCGCCAAGTTGACACCACCGGGTAAAGTTTCCTTGAGCTTCCGGGCCCCAGAGCAATAATAGGGAATGTCCCAAACTGTCTGCTGGAGTGGATACGGCTACGGTGATGAAGTTACAGCCTTCTAAATAAGAAGATGCTAAACCGTGGGTGTACCATGACGTGACGAAGGTTGTGCCTGTTAACCAACCGCCTAGTGCTAGGAAAGCGCAGGGGAATAATAAAATCCCTGACCAGCCTACAAACACGAAGCGATCGCGCTTCAACCAGTCGTCTAGAACGTCAAACCACCCTCTACTGGGGGCGCGTCCAACTGCGATGGTCATTGAACTAGAATCCTCTTTTTTACTAAAATTTCAGCGTTTCTGAGGAATTAACGTTTTTTTTGACAATTTTCAGCAGCCTAAAAACTACTGATATTCTGAGAATTCACAGCCTGTCTAGTCCGGATTTCTCAGGGTTATGCCATTACCCGTACCATTGGCTAGTAATCTAGTTTGTGGTAGCTTAATGATTCTTAACTTATCACATTCCTCCGGGTTTTTGACCGATCCACGCAAGTGAATCAGGTGATTTCACACGAAGCTATTAAATATTATGAATATCAGAAATTTTACAATCTGACACAAGTTTTCTCAGAAATCTAAACAATTGGTATTGAAAATGGGGCATGGGGCATTGGGCATGGTGAACAGACAAGGGAGACAAGGGAAGGGGGACAAGGAGGACAAGGAGGACAAGGAATTTGAGATTTTGGGAAAAGTCGGAGCGCTGGAAGTCGGCGCTCTGAATTTTTCAAGCTAGATTTGCGATTCGTGGATTCTAATCTAAAATCCAAAATCCAAAATTGTTTCTATACCCAATGCCCAATGCCCAAAATCAACTTGCAATAGATACTGCTCCAATGGCAGACTTTTAAAGGGTATATGTCACAGGCCAAGGTAGTTCTATGACGGCATCAACAATTAATAAAGGCGATTCATCTAATGGCGATCGCTCTAAGGCAAGTGTTCTAAATCAAAAAGTTTTAGGTTCTCGTCGGTTTAGCAACTACTGGTGGGCAACGGTCGTTACCCTTGGAGCTACAGGCTTTTTATTAGCTTCGGTCTCTAGTTACCTCAAAGTTAATTTACTCATAGTTACCGACCCCACACAACTGATATTTGTCCCTCAAGGTTTGGTTATGGGGTTATATGGGGTCGCTGGCTTACTTTTAGCTTTATACCAGTGGTTAACGATTTTATGGGATATAGGCGGCGGGTATAACGAATTTAACCAAGAAACCGGCACAGTCAAAATTTTTCGTTATGGATTTCCTGGGAAAAATCGCCGCATTGAACTAGAAAATCGGATTCAAGATGTGCAATCGGTACAACTCACGGTGAGAGACGGACTCAATCCCCGTCGCGTTCTCTATTTACGTGTGAAAGGCAGAAGAGATATTCCCCTAACTAGAGTCGGTCAACCTTTACCCTTAAAAGATTTAGAAATTCAAGGTGCAGAGTTAGCTCGGTTTTTGGGGGTACCTTTAGAAGGTTTGTAAAAAATATTAACAATTGCTAATTGTTAGTGGTAGAGACGCGATTAATCGCGTCTGTACAATTGTCATTTGTCAGTTGTCAGTTGCCCAAAAGCTAAGAGGCAATAATTTGTTTACAGTCTTCTGGCTTTTTGCCTAATCAAACCCTCAACCAGTAGATTCAAAATCTATAATCGTCAGGAAACGATAAGATACTCAGGTTGAGTCAGTAATTGGTAATGCGGTTAAAATTTCCACAATTTTTGGTTGCACTTGTAATTATTGGAGCTTTAGCTTTAGGTGGATGTTCAACACAGCAAGCTGTTTCTCCCTCTTCTCCAGCAGCAACAGCTAGCTCAACAGCAACCGAGACTAGCGGCAGTACAAGCACTGAGGCAACGTCTGTATCACAAACTACTAGTGAGAGTATTCCAGGAATGAAAGATTTACCACGGCTCGAAGGTCAGGCTACAGTGGTGATGACGGTGAAAGGCTCACCAATTACTATCGAGTTAGACGGTACCAATGCCCCGATTACAGCAGGCAACTTTGTTGATTTGGTACAAAAAGGTGTATATGATGGCACAGTTTTTCATCGTGTAGTCCGCGATCCCCAACCATTTGTAGCTCAAGGGGGCGATCCTCAAAGTAAAGATCTGGCAGTTCCGGCTAGTAGATTAGGCACAGGTAGTTTTATTGACCCTGATACCAAAAAAGTCCGCTATATTCCCTTAGAAATTAAGCCCAAAGGGGCAGCTGAACCGCTTTACAATAAAACATTTGATGCTAGTTCTCAAGCCGTTGTCTTACCTCATAAACAGGGTGTAATTGCAATGGCGCGATCGCAAGCACCAGACTCTGCATCTTCTCAGTTTTACTTTGCGCTAGCAGATCTCAGCTTTTTAGATGGTAACTATGCAGTATTTGGCAAAGTTACCGAAGGCTTTGATGTAGTCAACAAGATTCAGCAAGGCGATCGCATTGATTCTGCTAAAGTCACCAAAGGCGCAGAAAACTTAAAAGTCCCTGGTAAATAGTTAGCAATCGGGTAATGGGTAATAGAATTTCTTGATTACCCATGACCAATCCTCAATCTCAAATTCACAACTCTCCATTGGTTCAGGTTGTTGTCACTGGTATCGGTTTAGTTTCAGCTTTAGGAGAAAATTTAGCAACTAGCTGGCAGAATTTGATCGCAGGTAAGTCTGGAATTAAATTGCAACAAGTATTTCCAGAATTGTCACCTCTGCCTCTAGGATTGATTGGGCAAAAACCAACTTCATTAGAAATACTGAGAGATTTGGTAGTTAAATCTGCCTTAAAAGATGCGGGTTTATCATCGCCTTTAGCTGATTGTGCTGTGGTTATCGGCTCAAGTCGCAGCTATCAAGCTGAGTGGGAAATGCTAGCAAGCAAAATTTATAGTAGCGATCGCTTATCATCTGTCCCAAAGGGGGAAATGGCGAACTGGTTAGAGACATTACCCCACATGAATGCGATCGCCACAGCTAGACAAATTGGCTCGGTAAGCACTGTATTAGCACCAATGACAGCCTGTGCTACCGGAATTTGGGCGATTGCGCAGGCGACAAGTTTAATCCAAACTGGACAATATCAAAGAGCGATCGCAGGTGCAGTTGAAGCCCCAATTACACCCTTAACTTTGACAGGATTTCAGCAAATGGGTGCTTTGGCGAAAACTGGGGCTTATCCCTTTGATTTACACCGTGAAGGCTTGGTGTTAGGGGAAGGTGCAGCTGTATTTGTGCTGGAATCGGCAGAATTAGCCAAGCAGCGTCAAGCGAAGATTTATGGTGAAGTTTTGGGTTTTAGTTTACTGAACGACGCCTATCACCCAAATGCACCCGATCCCCAGGGAAAAACTGCGATCGCATCCATTCAGCAATGCTTAGAGCGTAGTTATCTTGCGCCCAGTGATATTGATTATATTCATGCTCATGGTACAGCTACACAAATTAACGACCTTGTAGAGAGCAAGGTAATTCAGCATCTATTTCCGCAAACAGTTGCAGTTAGTTCCACCAAAGGAGCTACAGGACATACTCTTGGTGCATCAGGAGCTTTAGGGGTAGCTTTTTCCTTGCTAGCCTTAAAACAGCAGATTTTGCCCCCATGTGTGGGATTAAAGCAACCAGAGTTTGATTTAAATTTAGTCACAGTGGCAAGTCAACAAAAGATTCAGTATGTCCTTTGTTTAAGTTTTGGCTTTGGCGGACAAAATGCTGTTATTGCTTTAGGTCAAAATTGTGATGAACACAACAATTAGATATTTGCTCGCCTGAAAGCTAAATTTTTGTGTCGGGAGGATATTTTGCTCTCCCGCAAATTATTTAACATTCACGGACTTGAGTTCCTCGCTGGTGTAGTAGTTAACGGGAACAATACCAATATATTTTCGACTGATATCACAGGTAAAACCTGTCTTCAGGTAATACTATATTTTATTTAGCTTCCCAATAATTCAGTACTTTTATAGTCTATTGATTGTTTCAGTTAATAGGTGCCAGACTCTTAGTTGAGCAACAACTAAAGCAATTGTATGGTTATATAACTAATCGAGAGGAGATTCCGGAATGAAGTGGATCAAGCAATCTATCAGTTTAGTAGCATTTTCGATACCAGTATTTTTGCAACTTGCTACTACTCCTACTATAGCAACACAGGCACAAGCTCAAGTTAACTCAGCATCGCTGACTCAAAAGCCAACACAGTCTTTGCTAATTAGTCAAGCATTTAAGCCACCACAGCGCGGATCGGCTCCTCCAAGTGCTGGTGGTGCTACCCGTGGCTCCTCTTATTGCGTACAAAAAAATCAGTTATTAACCGCCTTACTACCAAAAGAAAATATCGGCTTAACTTTTTCAGAACGTCCCAGCTTTTTTTGGTATGTGCCTAAAGACACAGTTAAAACAGCTCAGTTTTCTATCTTGGTGGAAGGCGATGAGAATAGCATAGAAGATGATGTAGTTTATGAAACAACTTTAAATGTACCCGATAAACCCGGGATTATGAAATTTACGCTTCCCGAGACTAGCACTCCTTTAAAAGTAGGTAAGCGTTACCACTGGTATTTGACATTAGTTTGCGATCGCCAAAATCCCGCGAAAAATCCGAATCTAGAAGGATGGGTTGAACGAGTACAACCAGAAGCCAAACTATCAAAAGCTTTAGAACAGGCGGATTTACGCAAGCGTCCAGCTTTGTATGCAGATGCAGGAATTTGGCATGAAGCAATAACTAGTTTAGTTGCATTACGTTGTGCTGAACCAAATAATTTCAAGGTTACAGCCGATTGGCGAAAATTCTTTCAATCGGTTAATTTAAGTCAGTTTGCATCCGAACCCATCCTTGATTGTTGTAGCAGTAAGCAATAATTTTTCATCCATTGCTGGTTAATTAGCCAGTCAGGTACAAAGATAATCATTAGGGCACAATATGTTGTGCCCTTCCTTATGTTCTATAATGCTCTGTAATTCCATCATGGGGCTTTTTTCTCAGCTAGCAGCGATCGCCCTTTCGGAACTTTGTTGACATATAATAAGCTTTGCAAAGAAAATCAACATAAAAGACTCATACTGGTGACTCTATGTTTTTTTTGATGCAAAATATTGTTTGCTAAAGTTATATCTAATTCCAATGCATAGGTTAGGTTGAGGAACAAAACCTAACATTTCTGCGAGTTTATTGGGTTTCACTTCGTTTAACCCAATTTATAGTTTATCCTTAACTGAATCAGATTGGCATTTATCTAGCAGAAAATTAAGTAATAAAAATTTTATTAGTGCGATATTGAACTATTTAAAACTCAGGAATCAGGATTAAATATGATGCGGGCAAAGCTAAAACATCTAATATGGCAATGGCGCGGAGTTTTGCTAGCAGTACCCAATGTCACAGCCATTGTGATTGCGCTGCGATTTACTGGATTACTGCAATTATTAGAGTTAGCAACCCTAGATCAGTTTGTGATTTTACGTCCTAAAGAGCCTGTTGATGAGCGGATTGTTATTGTTGAGATTAATGAACCAGATATTATTAAAATGGGAGAATGGCCCATATCTGATGCTGTATTTGCTAAGGTTTTAAATAATATCAAACAGCAAAAACCTCGAGCCATTGGGCTGGATATTTATCGAGACTTACCTGTCAATCCCGGTCATCAAGATTTAGTGAAAGTATTTCAGACTACACCTAACTTAATTGGAGTGCAAAAGATATCGCATACATCTGATAGTTTTGATGTAGAAGCACCTCCAGAATTGAAAAAACTCCAACAAGTAGGCGCAAATGATTTACCTATAGATAGTGATGGTAAAATTCGCCGAGGTTTGCTATACGTAGGTTTAAAAGATAAAAGTATTATAGAAAGCTTTGGCTTGAAACTGGCATTATTGTATTTAAAGCCAGAAGGAATTACGGAAAAGCCATCAAAAATAAACCCTAATTACTTACAACTTGGTAAAGCTACCTTTCCCATTTTTGAACCCAATGATGGGGGTTATATGGGAGCTAATGCCAGTAGTTATCAAATCCTCTTAAACTATAGAGGAACGATGCGTCAGTTCCACAAAATATCGATCAACGATGTGTTAGAGAACCACATTTCCCCCAACTTGATGCAAGGTAAAATTGTTTTAATTGGTTCGACTGCGGAGAGTTTAAAAGATTTATTCTGGACGCCATATAGTAGTAATTTATTTACCTCTCCTGAACGAATGGCTGGGGTAGTAATTCATGCTAATTTAGTGAGCCAAATATTAAGTTCAGCCTTACAAGGACGCTCAGAAATTAAGACCTTACCTGAAGAGTTAGAGTGGTTATGGATTTTACTTTGGTCGATTTTTGGTGCTACTTGGTGTTGGCTACAAAGACATAGCAGTACAGAAAAAAGACATATACCTTTCATGGCTAATGGTACTGGTAGCATCTTTATTATCAGCACCTGTTTACTGGGTGGAAGTTACGTGGCGTTTCTTTTTTCTTGGTGGATTCCTGTAGTACCGTCGCTATTAGCTTTAACAGGATCGGCGATCGCGGTTACGCAATATATCGCCCGTAGTGCTGCGGAAATGCGCCGTACCTTTGGGCGCTACGTTACTGATGAAGTAGTGTCAAATTTACTCGAAACTCCTTCTGGTTTGAAGCTAGGAGGAGAACGACGGAAAGTAACTGTGCTGATGTCTGATTTAAGAGGTTTTTCTGCTGTATCGGAAAGATTAGCCCCAGAACAGGTAGTAGCCATTCTTAATATCTATTTAGGCGCAATGGCAGATGTAATTAATCAATACAATGGCACAATTAATGAATTTATTGGCGATGGGATCTTTGTGATGTTTGGTGCGCCAGTGAGCCGCGAAGATGACGCTCAAAGAGCGATCGCTTGTGCAATTGCAATGCAATTAGCGATGAAGCCTGTAAACGAACATAATCAGCAAATGAATTTACCACTGTTAGAAATGGGAATTGGGATTCATACAGGCGAAGTGGTAGCTGGTAATGTTGGCTCGCAAAAACGTGCTAAATATTCTGTTGTTGGTAGTCATGTAAATCTTACCGCCCGCATTGAATCTTATACCGTGGGCGGTCAAATTTTGATTTCTGAAGAAACTATTAAAGACGCTAAAATTGACTTAAGAATTGATGGCGAATTACGGGTAGAACCAAAGGGAATCAAAGCCCCGATTACTATCTATGATATTGGTGGCATTGGTGGTAAATATAATCTTTACATACCGCAAGCTCAAGAAAATTTCTTGCATTTATCACAGGAAATTTCCCTAGAATTTACCATTTTAGAAGGTAAACATGCTGTAGGCACCATATTTACAGGCGAGCTTGTTTCCTTATCAGATAATGGCGGACAATTGCGATCGCCGCATTCATTAGAACCTTTAATGAATCTGAAAATGAAATTGGTAAATGCTCCCGAAATTGCGCCGGGAGATGGCGATATTTATGCCAAAGTGCTGAAAAAATCTCCAGACAATGAACACCATTTTCAAATTCGGTTTACAGCTGTTCCTCCCAAGGTAGCAGCCATACTTGATACTATACGCCAATCGGAAGTTAGTAATTAATGGGCATGGGGCATGGGGGATAGAGTATGGGAAAAGCAGATTTTCATGTTTGGTGGTAGATTTTTCCCATGAGGGGCTAACTTGAAAAATAGGGTTGACTGTTGACTCTTGAATCTTGACTCTGAAGAGAGATTTTCTCGTGAATGGTTTAGTACCGCTTTGCATAAGTTCATAACTTTTCAAGACAAAGTTTCGCAGAGTATTTCCCCAGCCAATTTGCTATGAATTAATGAAATTGTGTAGTTAGTTAATGCAAAGGAACCCAAACTTCATGCCCAGACAACTTAGATCAAATTTGAGCTATCGGATGATTGTTGTCTTTGCCAGCATGATTTTAGCGTCTGAATCTGTAGGTATGACAGCTAAGGCAATAAAGCTGGAAATTGCCCAAAAACCAACAAATACAACTCAAAATTTGACTCCGGCGCAACAAACAGCCAACAATCAAGCAAAAAAACTCATAGAAGCAGCAGATAAACTTTTAGAACAGAGAACAGCCACATCTTTACAACAGGCTGTAGCTAAATATGTGGAAGCCTTAAAAATTTGGCAGCAAATAGGCGATCGCTCTCAAGTAGCTGCCACACTAGCTAGTATCGGGAATGCTTATTATCTACAAAGCGAAACTCAAAAAGCTCTGGAATATTACAATCAAGCATTAGCGATGAGACGGGAACTCAAAGATAAATATCGAGAAGCTGTGATGCTTCAGTCTATTGCTGATGTATACATGAATTTGCGAGACAATAAAACAGCACTGGAATATTACAACCAAGCTTTACCAATATTTCGCACTGAGAAACAACCTTTTTTTGAGGCTGTGACGCTGATTGGTATTGGGAGAGTTTATTTTAATACTGGTAAAACCAAGAAAGCGCTGGAATATTACAATCAAGCTTTAGAAGTTCAGCGTGCTAGTAACAATGTAGCAGCACAAGTTTATACCCTAGAAATTATTGGTAGAGTCTACACTCAATATGGTGAACCGCAAAAAGCTTTAGAAATCTACAATCAAGTATTAGCTATTCAGCGTCAACAAAAATCTTTGCTGGGAGAAAGCGAAACCCTCAATGCTATCGGTACGGTATATTTCTCCTTAGGCGATAATCAAAAAGCTAAAGAATATTTCACTCAAGCTTGGGAAATACAACGCAAGCTACCAGAAGTTAGCTTAGGTAACCAAGCAATCACTGTAATGTATCTGGGGATGAGTTACTGGGGTGTAGGCGAACATCAAAAAGGACTGGAATATTTAAATCAAGCGCGATCGCTCATGCAAAAATTAGGTAATCGTTTTGCAGAAGCGGAAATCCTCGGACAAATCAGCATTTTGCAATCTGAACTCGGACAAAAACAGTCAGCCCTCGATGCTTTAAACCAAGCACTCAAGCTACAGCAGGAAAACAAAGATCCGGCGAGAATTGCCTCGACAATCAATAGTATTGCGGATATTCACACTTCATCGGGCGAATATCAAACCGCTTTGGACTTTTATAACCAAGCCCTCACAATCCAACGTCAAATAGGCGATCGCTTGGGAGAAGGACAAACCCTCAGTTACATTGCCAAGCTCTATAATTTATTAGGCGATAGTCAGTTAAGTATTGACACTGCCAAGCAAGCTCTAGAAAAATTTCGCACTGTTGGCGATCGCACTAAAGTTGCCCAAACTCTCGATGATATCGGCAATGTTTACCGAACATTAGAAGATTATCCCCAAGCATTAGATTACTATAACCAAGCACTGCAACTGTGGCGCGAACAAAAAGCACTATTTGCTGAATTCACTACCCTCACCGGTGTGATTAGGACTTATGAATCATTAAAAGAATATACCAAAGCTCTAGATACTGCTAACCACGCATTATCATTATCACGCCAAGAACAAAGCAGACTCCACGAAGCTTCCGCCCTAGCTTACTTAGGTAGAGTCTACTTAGCAGCAAGTGACGAGCAAAAAGCTCTAGATATGTTGAATCAAGCTGTGTTGAGATTTCAGCAATTGAAGATTCCCAGTGCCGAAGCTAACGTATGGGGTAATATTGCTAGAGTATACAAATCCTTAAAGCAACCCCAACAAGCGATCGCTAGTTACGATCGAGAACTCAAACTACAGCAAAATTTAGGTGATCGCACTGGTGAAGCAGAGACTCTTTACAATATTGCTGTGAACGAGCGCGATCGCCAAAATTTAGAGGCGGCTCGGACGCAAATCGAATCTACAATTAAAATCATCGAAGATATCCGTACCAGAGTTACCAGTCAAGAATTACGTACCTCTTACTTCGCCTCAGTCCAAAAATATTATGAATTCTACATCGACCTGTTGATGCAGTTGCACAAACAGCAACCATCTCAAGGTTACAATGCTCTAGCCCTCCAAGCCAGCGAACGCGCCCGCGCTCGTAGTCTCTTAGATTTGCTAACTGAGGCTCATGCAGACATCCGGCAGGGTGTAGATCCTCAGCTACTCGCCACCGAACGCAACTTGCAACAACAACTAGATGCTTTAGAAAAACGACGGCTGAAATTACTGAGTGAGGAATCCAGCAAAGCGCAATTACAACAATTAGAACAAGAAACCGCCACCATACTCGAACAATATCGGCAAATACAAGCTAAAATTAGAGCCACTAGTCCGCGTTATGCTGCTCTCACCCAGCCGCAAACCCTCTCACTCACACAAATTCAATCCTCTGTCCTCGATGACAACACTCTGCTATTAGAATATGCTTTAGGAGAAGAACGCAGTTACCTCTGGGCTGTGACTAAAAATAGCATTACTAGCTACGAACTGCCGAAACGTGCAGAAATAGCCGCCGCAGTTCAAAGATTCCGCCAAGTTTTAACCTCACCAATTTCCCGAAATAAACCAGGTGCTAGCACTAATCTGCTCACAAAGATGATACTGGCACCAGTAGCCCAGCAATTAGGACAACGCCGCCTAGTTATTGTAGCTGATGGAGCTTTGCAATATATACCATTTGCTGCCTTAAATACGCCCAGTCAACAAAATACTAATAGTTATGAGCCGTTAGCAGTTAACCATGAGATTGTTACCCTCCCATCAGCCTCAACAGTCGCCGTACTCCGCCAAGAAACCAATGGACGCAAAACCGCGCCGAAAACATTAGCTGCGATCGCCGATCCCATATTTTCTTTGAACGACGAGCGAGTTAAAAAAGGGGGGAACAATTCTTCTGCTAACAATCTCAATATAGACGTACAACAACTTAGCCGCTCTGCACGAGCCGCCAACATCAGTTTTGAGCGGTTACCATTCACGCGCCAAGAAGCTGAAACTATTCTCTCTCTAGTACCAGCAAAAGAGCGCAAGCAAGCCTTTGACTTTGCCGCTAATCGGGATGCAGCTACAAATATAGATTTAAGTCAATATCGCATAGTACATTTTGCTACACATGGCATCCTCAATAGCCAACACCCAGAATTATCGGGAGTAGTCTTGTCATTGTTTGATGAAACTGGTAAACCCCAAAATGGCTTTTTACGTCTGCATGATATTTTTAACCTCAAACTACCAGCAGAACTAGTGGTGCTGAGTGCTTGTGAAACTGGCTTGGGTGAAGAAGTTAAAGGTGAGGGCTTAATAGGCTTGACAAGAGGGTTTATGTATGCAGGTAGTCCGAGAGTTGTTGTCAGTTTGTGGAGTGTTGATGACGAGGCGACATCCGAATTAATGAAAAAGTTTTATGGATTCATGTTACAAAATAACTTGAAACCTGCTGCCGCACTCAGAGCCGCACAAACCCAAATGTGGCGTAATCCTAAATATCAATCACCCTATTTTTGGGCTGCTTTTACACTGCAAGGTGAATGGAAGTAATTGAACGAATTTTCGATTTTAGATTTTAAATTTTGGATTGAAGATGCAAAATTTAAAATCTAAACTGGTCTGTTCGCGTGGCATTCCCGTAGGGTAAAATCAACGCCTCCAAAATCCAAAATTGATTCGCATTTTCCCCACAGTATAAGCGGATGGGAAATTCCGCCTGTATACTCCTTCCTTTTTCAGAAGGGAGTATACAAAAATATTTAATACTAGGACTTACGCAGTGTCAAATATTTTCATACTTTTTGTCAATGGTCAATAGTCCATAGTCCAAAAACCTGAATTTTGACCACCCTTATGAGGGTTTTTGTGTTCGGTGCGTAAGTATTAAATACTTCAAAAGACATTTTCTAAATCAAACTGTGCTCTATTCGGAAAACAAGATCATTGAAATCTCTATCGCCAGCGCCGAATAAATCCTCAAAGCCGAAGACATTATCTCCTAGCTTACGAATATGTCCCACACCATCAGGATTAACGCCTAAGTAAGAAAAATAGGCTGAGGGATTACGGGGATTATTATCAAAGAAATCTTGGATTTGACCATTAGCAATTAAAACAGGTGCATACAGATATCCACCTGTTAATGTTGTTTCAAAACCTTGGATTTGTTGCAGATTTCGACTGCTGGTATTAAACCCTGAACCAGATGCTTGAATCAGACGCAGAGCAGCTTCAACATATGCTGGACGATTTTCGGCTGTTGCTTCTATTACTTGACCTGTCAATGGATCGCGTACAGTTCCTGATTGATTTTCAATGCGGTAAAAACCAAAAATATGGTTGTAAGCAGCTTCTTTGTTGACAATTGGTAATACAGTTTTTACCACACGTCCTTGCAAATTATTGCCCTGCACATCGGAGCGCAAATCAACCAGTCCTAAATGTTGCTGTTGTTCCGATCCTTTAAAAGTGCCTAAAGGAGATTGAGTGTTAGTAACTTTAACATTCAATTCAATATCATTAAAGTCACTATTGCCCAAGAAATCTTCAAATTTAAGACCGATAGAACCATCTGTTACGGTTTGCATTTGCAAAGATTGGTTCTTCCCCGTGTTAAAGGCAGAACCAAATAATACTCGTGATGATAAATTTTCATTATTCATTACATCCTGAATTGTCGCATTTTGAATTAAGACAAAAGCTAGTTTATTTCCTTTAAAGCCCTGACTAATAGCATTTTGTCCTTCAACTGCTTTAAATTTATCAGGAATAACAGAGAAAATTAGTTTGGCCGATCTCAGCGCGGCTTGTACATAACCTGCGTCTGTTGGCAAAATCCCATCAACTGCACCATTATCATCAACAGCAAAGACTCCTATTTCATGTACGCGACCTTTGCCAAGATTTTTATTAGTGACTTGGAATTGCAGCTTAGTATTGTTAGCATCACCATTAATTACCAGCAAATTTCTCTGAGCATCGATGGAAAGAAACGGCGAATTATTTGAGCCACCGTCATCGTCACCATCACCTGCATTACTATCTGGATCGAATGTATCTGCAAAAGAAAAGTTTTTCGACGATAGGTCAGATAATTTAACGTTTTCTAAAATACCTATCAGCTGATTCTGACCACGAACGATGACATTTTGCTGATCTTGCTGAAATTGTAGATCGCCATAGGTTAGGCCTAATCCACTAATAATTAAGATTTCTCTTTCTGGATCGAAATCCTTGACAATATTTGTACCTTCAGGAAATGCTCCAGCCGCTAATACAAAGTTATCTTTGCCTTCATTACCTGTAAGATTAGCACCACCTAGACCAGCGAATAAAATATCATTGCCTTCGCCACCAAATAATTGATCAGTACTACCTGCAATCAGGACATCTTTGCCTAAACCGCCATAGAGAAAATTACTACCTCCACCTGTACTTGCATCCAGGGTATCATTACCACCCTCACCAAAAGCGCGATCGCTAATACCAACAATTAATTCATCATTGCCCTCACCGCCATAAAGTTCATTTCCACCGCCATCGTCAATTTCTGTACCTTGAACGGTATCAATAATATCATTACCAGCCTCGCCATATAAGCGATCGCTTTTCGCTCCATATAGCTCATCATCGCCATTACCACCATAGACCTGATTGCTACCTGGCGCACTTTCAGAGATATCGACAATATCATTGCCATCGCCAGCAGAAATTGCATAGGATTTATCTGGTTCTGTGAGACTATTAATACTAATATCATCATCTCCAGGCGTACCGGAAAACACTGGTTTATCCACGAATTTAAATGCTCCAATATCAAATTTAATTTTTTGAGGACGATTCAGTCTTAATTACTGCACCATTGCGATTAAAAATAATCTCACTGCTGATGGCAGGTAGACTGTTTTTCATCAGTGATGTTATCTACATCTACTAAGTTATAGGTTAGATTAATAGTTAAATTGATCACATCTAAACCCGGATTTTCGTCAGCAGTTTTAATTGCAAGAATTAATTCTTTAACAGTTTTTGCAAGTAACTCAGCCATTTTCAGATTCTATTTTGTGGATATTTTAAAGGATTTAAATGATTTAGAAGTTGCTGATTATGGGAATAAATTAAATCAGTTTTTTTAAAGGTACAGCAGTTATGTTGTACCTTTAAAATGACTATTGACCTCTCAACAAGCAATTAGTAGATGGCAAGCAAAATCTGAGCAGCAGCACTGGGGCTACCGTCAGGAAGACCGAAGTTACCTTGAGCCATATCAGCCATCCAGAAGTCTTCAAACTGGGCACCGATACCATCTCGGTCGAAGAACATCCGTCCAGCGTTGGGGCTGTAGTAAAAAGTCGGTTGAAGATCGTCGCTAGCAGGGCCATCACTGTTAGGCACGGTACTAACACCAATGTGTAACTGACCATTTTTGGTGCCGGCTGGCCCAGTTCCATCCCCAGTAATAATGGTGCCTGGTTTTAAGAAGCCTATATTCTGACCGTTAACATTACCATCATTAATTCCACGGTTAAAAGCTTCAGAATTGATAAAGAAAATATCCGGCCCAGTTTTACTAGTAAAGGGATTTTCGGCACCAGTCAAAGGATCTACTAATGGAGTACCATAAGCTTCTTCTTCGCGAATATAACCGATACGAGCATCAGGAACAGCATTACTGATAGCATCTTCTTCAACTTTATCGCGATCGCGGAAGTCTAAAATTGAGTCAAAGATGATGTAATCGACTCCTTGGCGACCAACTACAATATCTTGACCAATTCCCGCCCAGATCAAGTCTGTACCAGGGCCGCCAACCACAATATCATTACCAGGCCCAGTAATGATAAAGTCGTTACCTGGCCCGCCAATGGCGGTATCATCACCCGTTGTTGTTGGTACAGGGCTACGAGTAAATTTACTTAAATCGACTTCCCCTTGCTCATTAAAGGCAAAACTGAAAGCATTTTGTGGTAGCAAAGCTGTCGGAATTGTTCCAATGATTTTCTTGGCTTCTAGTTCTGCACGTTTTTCTGGTGTGAGGTTGGGATCGTCAGTACCGGGGAGTTTAATTCCATTGGGGAAAGCCTGAGCAATTTTTTTCAAGGTGGCGGCGATTTTTTCATTGGAAACAAAGTCGCCTGTAATCAAATTGTTCTCAATAGGTACGCCTGGCTGACCAAAATTCAAGTCGCCAAGTACAAAGTTGCCGACACTTCCACCTGGTCTGGTTGGGAAGTTACTATTCAAACCACCGACTACGTAGTCATAGGCACCAAATTGAGGTATTTTGGTTAAACCCTGAGTTGTTTCATTGAGTGGCTGACCGTTAACTTCTATTTGACCTTGGGTCATTAAGGCCCCAGGGGTAACACCTTTAAGGGTGATTGTTTGCAGGGTTTTAGGTACAAAAGTTCCATTCCCAGAAGCACCAGTACCGGGTTCAACATTAATGCGATCGCTAATAGTAATGACTGTATCTCCAGTCTGAGTCCCGTTGATGGCAATACCAGTACCATTATCGAGATTTCTCAACCTGATAATATCTCCAGAACCGGCTCTAGCTTGGAAATCTTCAATGACATCATTACCACCGTAGCCACCAATTGTCAGATTATTACCCTTGACTGTGACTGCAAATTCTTTTTGAAAGACGAAGGCATCATTACCATCGCCACCATTGAAGGTATCGTTGCCTAAACCGCCGACAAGCACATCTGCCCCAGGGCCGCCTTTGGCTGTGTCTCCACCTTTACCTGCGTAGAGGTTATCATCGCCATTTTTGCCGTCAAAGGTGTTTCCACCACCAGTATTACCGTAAAGGTTATCTGCGCCTAATGTGCCTGTTAATGTTTGACCTCCCTGTACTGATGCTACTTGCTCGCTACTGGCGGGGGTTTGACCACCATTATTGTTACCGCCACCATTATTGCTACCACTACCTGTACCACCACCACCAGAGGTTTCCTCAAAGGAGAAGTTTGTGGCTTTGAGGTCAGCTACTTTCAGGTTTTTGATGACGCCAAGAGATTTACCATCAGCTGTAATGACAACATCTTTGCCATCTTGAGTCAAATCTAAATCTTCCAAGGTTAAATCTAAGCCAGCAATGACTAAAACCTCGGTTGCGGCATCAAAGTCTTTAACATTATTGGCTTGTTCTGGTAGTTCTGCTTGAGTGAGTACGAAGGTATCTACACCGCCGCCACCTACGAGAGTAGCACCACCACGACCAGCTATGAGGGTATCATTGCCATCTCCACCAAATAATTGGTCATCACTACCAGCAATTAGCTCATCGTCTCCGTCCCCACCATAGAGACGATTTTGACCTTCACCTTGGCTCGCATCGATAGTATCATTGCCTTTGCCGCCAAAAGCCCGATCCTTGAAGCCGACATAAATCTCATCGTCGCCATCGCCGCCATAGGAACGATTTTTACCACCCCCAGAGCTTGTAGTTCCTTGGGTGGTATCGATGATATCTTTGTCTGCACCACCAAATAAGCGATCGCTCTTACCGCCTGTCAATTCATCTTCGCCTTTTGCACCATAAAGCCGATTACCCCCAAATTTACTTTGGGATGCATCAACAATATCGTTGCCATTACCAGCGAACACAATATCTGCGCCGTTTGCTTCTATTGCTGAATTTACAGTACTATCGTCATCATTTTTGCTACCAAACCTCAGCAGAAAATCTGGCTCTTGATAAGTGAGTAAATCGAGGGAAACAGTGTACTCCCGATGATCGGCATCGTAAACAATACTGTATTTTTGGGGATATAAACCCGCTTTCGCAAATCTTTCTGGCTGCTTGATGTCGAAGGTGATTTTCTTTGTGGTCTTGGTTCCATCTGCTGCTAAACCAAGTTCAGCTAGGAACTCTTTGGTAATCATCGGTTCCCAGAAATTAACCTTGCCAGCATAGCTGCCAAAAATAAATGTCTGACCAAATTCTCCACCATTCAATTCTGGAGTATCCTTATCTACCCAGTGAATTCCTTGCAGAGCATCAGCAGTTGCCGGGATATTGCTATTGGGAATCGTCGGTGCGAGATAGTCTGAATTTAAAAATCCCTCTGGTGGTAAGTTGGCGTATTCAGAATTGGTACCTCCTGGTGCGCCTACAGGATAGCCGGTGATTTGATTGCGTTCTTCTAAGGGAATCGTGAAGAAGTGAACATCAAGATGGGGGGTGTCATATATATGTGTCGGCGCATGTCCCTCTGAGTTAGCGTAAAAACCCATGTGGTTAAATGGGGTTGTTTTCGACACTTCATTGGGAAATACTAGGTCAAATACCCGAGATGGATCGTATTGATTATTATCATTGGGAGGCTGACCATCTTTAGTACCCAGGTGAGGTACTAAACGCGGAAATCCATTTGCACCTGCTGCTGCTGAGAAGACATCATTTAAAGCTGCTTCTGTGAAGCTGATACCAATAGACAAGGGTTGTTGACTATCATTAAATGCACCCCATGTGTAAATCCAAGCACTAGGGTCATTACCTATTTGTTGAGGATTGGTAGAAATGATCTTGCCTTGAGTATACTCATTACCGTTGAGGATACTAGCAGGAAAATCATTCTTATAACCTGCATACAAATCGACATACAGGTCATCAAAATACTCGCCAATTTTTGGTACATAGTTATTTTTGGTTTGTGATTCGATGCCTGTCACTTTCGTGTCCCCAAAATTTTTGATAGAGAATTCTTGACCTGGTGAAATATACACAAAAGTATCCGGTGTTGCCAGTTCTGGTTTACCGTCTATCAGCAGTGATAACTTTCCTTCGGTGACATATATGGTTTGATGATCGGAGCTAACTATGGGTGCGGCAAAGTCCTTGCTAGTGGCAACAATCTTACCGGAAATTTCTCCACTGGGTTTACCAACAGTATGAACATCCACAGACAGTTCTGTAGACTCTCCTGGTAAGCGGTTAGTAAATACGTCAGGTAGAGGAGCATCTGTCGGATTCCACACACCGCTAACTGTGGTGGAGTTATCCGGATTCTTGGTAATTTTTAAGTCCGGATCTTGAAGAATATTAAAGACTCCTGAACTTTGATGAATTTGGACAGATGTCACATCATCTTGAGTATCAGGAGTTTGGGGAGCATTACTCAACACACCAAAGTCAAGTCCTGTCACTTTCAGGCTGTATTCTAAGGATGTGCTAGTTGGTTTGAATGTGAAGTTGCCTAAACCGTTAGCTGTTGAGGTGTTCGGTGCTATTGCCTCTAAGTTAGCTAAAAATAAATTAGGAGTAGAATTGACTGTTTTATCGAGGGAAAACTTTGAGTAGGCAAGAATTCCATTAGTCTCGCTGAAGTCAACTAAAGAAGTATTTTGTGTGCCAAATGCTCCTGTAAATTTGCGACGTTCACTCTCTTCATATACCTTCACACCTGGTACTGCTTCTAAGGCCGCTAATTCACTATCAGGTACAGAATTATCTGGTACAACTACGACTCTATCCAGTAATCCTGGTGTTGGTGGTGTGGGGACTCCAGGAATGACTAATTTACCACCATAGGTTTGATTAATTTGGGCAACTTTTCCTAAATTTACTTGTGCCTGTAAAGTTGCTAAATCAGCATCTGGAGGAGCAATTCTATTTCCTTGAGCATCAATTAAGGGTACACCTGCTAATTGATAGTAATTTGCCCCTGGTATTGCGGAAACCAGCATTCTTGCAGGTTCATTTTTGGCGGTAAATCCCATTTGTGTACCAATGGCATAGTAGACAAAGGTACCCGTTGGTGCATCAAAATTAGCAGTACCAAATTGAAAATTGACGTTTCCATCTAGAAGATATTTAGCCTCTGCTTCATTAGCATGAATATGCTGAGGGAAAACATCATGAGGCGGTACATAAAAGTCTAAAACTGCTAGCGGGCCTCCAGTATTTTGTGCCGAAGCTAATACTGTGTATATATCACCCCCAACATAATAAGAGGGATTATCAGGAAAGTAAGCATTACCTTCTTTTTCAACTATTAAGTATTTGGCCCTATTGGCAGCTACTGGTGGTGGGGTGTTGCCATGTGAATGTTCTCCACTTCCGTGTGAATGATCTCCACTCATAATGAATATCCTTTAAATCAGGTAAATTGAATTGGATGAATTAAATGAAACCAAGCTAAATATGGCGATACCCTCAAGGGCATTACCATATCATCCATACTTACAGAGTATTACAAGTAAATGAATTACATTGCCAGGACGCATCTTCTCTATAGTTGACGATGATCTGTAGCTCACTCCTTTGCAATCTGTTGTTGTATGTACAGACGTAACGATATGAAGTAGCCTTTTTTATCTATATAGCAACAGTTCCATTCTGTAGGTGGTTCACAAACTTGGTGGAGTAATTGCTATGACTAGGCATTTTAATTCAATGATTTTGCCACGCTTTCTTGTTCAGTTATTTATAGTAAATATACCAATCAAATCAAGGCTGATAATATGAAATTTTCATGAAATTTTCTCATCACTTAGGTGATGATACTTAGTGAGCAAAAACAACTGTTAGCCCTTTGCTATTACTTCCATAAAATAAAAATCCGAAGGTTTATTTTATGAGATCTTGATCAAGCAGATATCTGATGTATCAACTATACCTGTAGAAGCACCACAATCTTCTCACCAGAAACTCATTTAGACATACTTTTTGGCAATCTGCGGTAAATTTTAGGAGGGAGGCGCAAAAAACCCCAGTATGTAACGAAAAATCAAGCTACAATTCTTGATTTCGCTTCAGCAAGCTTGGCTGAAAATTAGTTAAGAAATTGTGTTATGAATAACTGTTTATCTTACATCCCTATTCGCCTATCGGTAAGTTTTATCACAACCTATGAAGATAAAAAAGGAGACAAAATATATTGATTGTCTCTCATTTTCCCGATTTATTCAGCGAGATGTTCACGAATAAGAATTATGTTGACTTTTTGTGAATAAATCTAAAGCCACTGTGGCTAGACAAGCAGCCGCAACTAGGGCAATTAAAACTATAGGGGGTAAACTCATCCCAGCAATAGCCAGGAATAAAATAAATCCTCCCGATCCTAAAAGATAGAGGCTGAAAATTCTTCCTTGTCGAGTTCTTTCTAAAATACCAGTTGTAAAGTTAATCACAGCTAAAATTATCAAACACAGAGTCACAGCACCACACAAAAGCCAACGTTCGGTTGCTGGCAGAATATTAGCTGCACTTTTGGTAATGATGTGTTCCACTCCCACCCCTGTGGCTGCTAGACCAATAGCGAGAAACAGGTGAGAATAAAGCCAAGTAATAAAAATGTTGATTTTCCCAGCTTTCATAGTCTCTAGTGGCGATTTATCTACACTTTCAAAGTAAAGCCACCACAAGCTAAAAGCTATACTCATTCCTAATAAAGCCGTCAATACTGATGCGGTATCCCATTCTTTACCGGCTACGCCTTTAACTACGGCTGCAACTGACTCACCTAAAACAATGATTGTAAATAGTCCCAGACGTTCTGGAACGTGAGAAACATTGGGTGGTATACGCGCTGCTATGTGACCTGTACCTAGAGGAGTCAGCAATTCTAAAATCAAAGCTATACCCCAAATTGCAAAACGCCAGTCACCTTGTACCAGCAGCGATACTAACCACAAGGCTGCACCTACACTAAAACCTCTAGCGTACCAATTAGTTAAGGGACGAGCTTCGGGGACAAAATAGCCAGCAATCAAAAACTGGAGGATGAGAATGCTACGAGCAGCTACATAGGCGATCGCAAAACCATGAGACGATGTACTCATTCCATGATGTACATTGACTGTCAGCCCTGCTACAATAGTCATTTGTACCAAAGTTAACAAGCGATCGCTCAGGTCATCAGTATCAAAGAGCGTAGCGTAAAATGTAGCACCTAGCCAGCACCACCAAATTGGTATAAATAGCACAATAAAGCCGATAAATCCTGGTAAAGTTACGTCCTTGCTCAGATTGTGTGCTAATTCAGCGATCGCTACCACAAATATTAAATCATAAAAAAGTTCGAGCCAAGTGGCACGTCTTTCTTCCTCTTCTTCAGCAACCCTTAATCTAGGAGCTTGCCACAAACTTTTTTTCATTCGATCAGCTACTAAAAATTACTAACCGAAAACTATTTTACGAGCTTGCAGATACATTTTACCTAAAAGCTAGACTTTGAGCTAAGATGTCCCTGTATCACAAAAAATTCCCAATCAATACCCACAGCAGACAAGTTACATCGTCACAAAATATACTATATATTTACTCGATTCTTGTCAGTACATAAAGTAAATTATTTTACATATTGTCCAATTAATAGCATCTGTGGTTGATAGTCTCATCAAGACGAGTCATTGCTTTTTCGTTCTCATTATTTCAAACGCTATTGTTGCTAGGAGATGATTGAAACATGACTGAGATTCCTAATAATCTGGTAGATAAGTACATTATTGGTGCAGATAACTTAAACGCCTGGAGTAGCAATTTTGATAAATCCGGCTATTTAAAAGTTTTACCCCAGCATAAAACTCCTGTTATCTTTAAAGACCCTTTTAGTGATTGGCAAAAAGGTTTACAAACCAACACATATTACTCTAGTTGGGGTCATGGTTCAGATACTTTAGACATCACACTGACAATGAGCGACCTCAGCCAAATCACAATTGATGGCTTTGGAACGCTCAAATCAGGAGATGGTAAAGTTCCCTGGTTGAATAATGCAGAAACGCCCTACGAATTTTTAAGAGCCTATAATGGCTTGATTCCCGGGCCTTTCATCATTACTGAACCTGGGGATACCATAAAAATCAAGCTCATCAATGATTTAAGCAAGGAAGTACAAGGTAAAGAACAAGTAAGTAACTTACATACTCACGGACTACATGTTTCACCTGTAGGACATGGAGATAATGTACTGCTAGCCATCGAACCAGAAGACAGCTGGGACTACAGTATCACAATCCCAGACAACCATGCAATTGGCACCAATTGGTATCACCCGCACCTGCATGGATTAACAAATGAACAAGTTGCTTCGGGTTTAGCAGGTCAGTTACTAGTATTACCCCCGGAAACTCTACCAGATCTCAATCTCTGGAATCCTAAAGAACAGTCCATGCATTTCATGGCCTTGAACACGTTTGGGATTCAGCAAATCAACAGACCAGGCAGCGCCACCGATCCCCTCAATCAAAGTAACGCTCCATTGCCGGCGGGTACACCCTTAGCAGTAGAACTAGATGCTAACGGCAATCCCATCTACACACTATCAGATGCCGTTTTTACAGGTTACAATGCCTTACCAGCAGTTTATAGTCCGGCAAATCCACTGGGCAATCCTCCGCCTAACTTGACCTTTCCTTATGGTGGTGGTGTATTAGCAGAACCTGTAGAAAACGTAATTCACACGGTTAACGGTCAATACAATCCTACCCTGGAACTAACAACTGGTGAGTGGAATGTGTTCGGCTTCACCAACATGAATACCAATGCTTTCCACAATATTCAGTTGGTGAAACTGGAAGCTGATGGGTCATTGACTCCGCAAGCAGTGAGACTAATTGGCACAGATGGAGATTTAACTGGAGCAGTAGCTTCTAACACCGAAGTAGTTACTGAAATACCAATTTTAGGGCCAGGACAGAGATATACCATTCAAAACTGGTTTGAGAAAGCAGGTACTTACTACTTTTTATCGAATGGGACAAAAGAAATTTTAGGGGATAAGGCACCCACTGCCATTGGCAACCAAAAAGGCTTTAATGATGGTCACTTAATTTGGGGGCCACAAGTCTTAGCCACTGTCACAGTTACAGGTGATACTGTCACTACTGGAGCAGCTCCCGAAGCATATCAGCGCCTCAAAGATAAAGCCCAGCAACTCGATCAACTTATTGCTGAAGCCCAACAAGGCAAATTCCGGGAACGTACATACGTTTGGTCAACTAACATTGCTGCCGCCTTGGCTGCACCCCCATTTGTACCTCTGAGTGATTTAGATCCGAAAAGTTTCCAAGGTGCGTTTCTCATTGATGGACAGTATTTTTCGGAAAACTTTACGGATTCGATGGTACCTCTGACAATGCCAATGTTAGGTACTAAAGAGATCTGGAATATCCGAAACACATCGACAGAATGGCATCCTTTTCACATTCATCAAAATGAATTTAGCATCCTAAAAGTTAATGGTATCCCCGTTAACGAAATTTCCGGTTACTTAGATGGTGTGCAAAATGACACTATTAATCTCCCACCTGCTTACGATCCTAGTACCCCGCCGAATACCAATAATCGCCCCTATGGCTCACCACCAACTGACCCAGCTGTAACAGGCACACCTTCTGAAGTTAGCATTTTGATGCCCTTCGATGACTATCCAGGTACTTTTGTTAACCATTGTCATATTCTGTTCCATGAAGATGCCGGGATGATGGCTCCTGTAAGGGTAATTCTGAACACAGCAGACACCTGGGTGGGTTTGGCGGCAACTGAGGAGAACCGGGGAGAATTAACACTCATTAGAGCCAACAATCTCAAGCAAGATATCGCTCTGGCTGCCTATGGAAATAACTTCCGCAAAGGCATAGATGTAGCGATCGCAGACGTGAATTATAAAACAAAAAATAATCAAAATGTCACAGACAATGTTACTGATGTTGTGACTATTCAGCGTTCCTTAGATAATTCTGGCGGTCAATTCATCGTTAAAGTCTTTGATGGCAAAGCACTAATCGATCGGCAAAATGCAGGTCAGAAAAAACTTGATGGTTCAGATGCAACTTTACTACTTAAAGAGTTTAAACCTTTTGAGGATAATAGTGTTTCTTTAGAAACACAGCAGCAGCAAACTGCATCAATAGCAGTTGGGGACATTAATGCCGATGGCTTTGCAGATATTGTTGTGGGTGTCGGTGGAACGATTGCCCCCAAAGTGAAAATTTTCAGTGGTAAAGATTATACTTTGTTGGCTAATCTTGACCCTTTTCATCACGGTTATCAAGGCAAAATCAACCTAGCAACAGGAGATATAAACGGCGATAATTTTGACGATATCCTTGTTGGTCAAGGTAGTGGAGGCGGCATAGAAATCTATAGCGGCAAATCAATTGCAGCTATGGGTACTAGTGCGATCGCAAATGGCAAAGATACTGCCCATGATACAGCTTTGTTAAGCGATTACAAACCCTATGGTGACGCATATACAGGGGAAATTGATGTAACTTCTGGTTACATACTCCAAAGACCAAAATTACCCAATAGCAAGGCTGTTCAAAGCTATCGTGCCAATATCACGACTCTGGCTAAGGATGTGCCTAATGGTGAGCAGCAAAAGGTCAAGGTATTAACTTATGTAGGCGGAGGCGGACACCACGGAGGAAGTGAACAATCTACTGGCGATCCACTGCGCTTAGATGCAGAATTAGCTTTTGACGATAAAGACAAAATTAACGACTTTTTAGGAAGTTTTGCCGATCTCACATCAGCTTCAGGGGAACCAGTTCTTTATACACGTAAACAAGAGGGTGATTACGAATTAGTTCATCTGAAGGATGAAAACATCCCAGAATATCTCAATTTTCCTAAACTCTTCAAAGACTCTAATAATGATGTCTTCACCTTCAAAAATTACAGTGGTAAGACCAAACTCAAAGTCACGCTCACAGAGGAAATTTCTTCAGTCGTCAGTGAAGTAGGAGTATGTATTACCGATAATGAACAAGGAGATATCAATGGTATTGCTCCGGGAGGCTCTGGTTATACACAAGCAGCTCTCAAACGCAGTCAAGTAGTTTTTTCCTCTATTTTCAATAGTCCTAACGGTTTCAATCCTCAAAACTTGATCCGCTTGTTGGAATTTAACTCTAATGTCAATCTGAAATTTTTCCTAGTTAAAAATGGCAGTATCGATTCTGTTCAAGCTGGATTGACCTCAACCCAAGAAGTCTTGTTTTCTGACTCCTTAAAAATTACCGACTTAACATCTAATGAATTCTCTTTATCTTGGAAGGATAATTCCGGTAATAATGCTAATACTTCCCAAAGTTTGATTGTCAAGGTTCAGGTAACAAATACTGATATATCTTTAGGCTCAAAACTTCAAGGAAATGCCCAAAGCGAAATTGTTGATTTGAGTGGTTTGACTGGTAAGGTTAATGCTGAATTTCAGGTCAATAGTGAAGCCGCTTATCGTAACTTTGTCGGTTTTTATCAGATTGTCTCTGCCGATGGTGGTATTGATACCAATGGCGATGGTCAAGCTGATTTACGTCCTAATGACGCAGGGTATGCTCAAGAAGCAGTTCGCAGACGAGTTGAAGGCATTGATTTGAGCGTAGGAAATCAAGTTACAGCAAACCAGCGAGGAACTTTCCAGGCAGGTTCTTTATTTGCACCATTTATTATTGCTAATAGTAGTCCAGAGGCAGTTTTAGCAAGAAATAATTCTTCGCAAGTTTATTTTGCCTTTTTGGGTGCTAACTCAGATCGGATGGATCACATTCGCCTCTTAGGTGATAATGTTTTTGGATTTGAAGATTTATATAATAATGGTGATGCCGACTTCAATGACATGATTGTGCAAATTAAGTTGAGTGTGGCTTAGTTATCGTCAATAAAAAAAGCCGCTCAATAGCGGCTTTTTCATAAGCATGAAAATTCAAAAAAGATGAAAATTTCAATCAACAGTCAAATATTTCATTTAAAGCACCAAAACAACCAGCAGCTTTATTAAAACCTGCATAAACACAGGTAAATAAGAGTAGTTCTTCAATTTCTTCTCTGGTTGCTCCTTGCTGCAGAGCCATATTTACATGGGCTTTAAAAGGATTACCTGGCCCTACATGATCTTGGTTGACAACATCAATAGCAATTGTAATCAAAGCCTTGGTTTTTTGATCTATTAGTGGCTGACCCCAAGCTTCTCCAGCTACCCGAGTCACAAAATCACCAAACTTAGGATTGATTTTTTTTAAAGCTTCTTGAAGTTCTTTGTCATCTAGAACTGCATTTTTGTATGCCATAAACTGCTAACTCTCTTGTTTATTGTTTTAACTTATGGACTATTCTACAGGACTTAAGCAACTGGCACAAAGAGTGGGTATGATTGTGCCTGACGCCGCGACAATTAAAATCAAACCAAGCACATAAGAATACTTGGAAGTTTTAGTTGCATTACCACTATAATTGTCTCCTCATCATCTGTATTTATTCAGAAGAACTTTTATCTAAAACGCTATCATCAAATATGATCTAAGCATTGGCATTATACTCAACTACTGCTTTGATATGATCTCAATAGTCAACGAGGTGTTAATTTTGCGGGTTTTAAATAATAGTTAATTGCATCATAGCTAATACACTCTAAATGTTCTGCTAAATTAGTAATTGTCTAATTAATTTGACTACTTAATAAGTATTTGCAGTAACTAAGCTTGATTCATCTCATTACTGTAAGTAACATTTATCTAATACAACCTCTACCTATTTAATCATGAATATTTAAATAGTGTTGCCTTTTGCAGCGAATTCTTATGCGTTGAGCAAGCTTTCGGAATCGGATGCAATTAATAATGATGTACTATTAACTAGGCATCGCCCTGTGCCAGTTGCGTCACTGACTATAGTGTGATTGTACTACAATTTAGCGATCGCTTGTGCAGTGGCGTAAGTCCTGTTCTGTAATCTCAAGCTCCATAACATGTATGGGAACCATGTTTAATAGTGTGTAAAACTAAGTTATTTGTCAACTGAGTTTTATATATATTAGTAACTAATAGTAACTAAATTTTCATCAAACCTAAGAATTATAGATTTTATAGCTTAAATATAAATTGTAGTTATTACATACTAAACTTTTCTTAACTTTAGCTTAAATAATTTAATTATAAAATTTCCAAATGGATAACCTTAGCATAAAACTATAAATTTGTTAATCAAACTCAGCTATTCTACTTTGTAAGTTGCACAATCCATCGTCAGGCCTGTTGAGCGTAAGGGTAAGTTTTATTTACATCGTCGTTGACGGGCGGGGATATCGATGAACCCGCCTGTACAGTAGTAGTCATGCAATTTAGACGCGAATTAGCTTAATTCGGATTTTCCAGCAAAGATAATTGAGGTAGGAGTAGGTTCACAAATATCATTATTCAACCAGCCCCTACCCCAATCCACAATTTAAAATCTCAAATTTGGTGATAGTGAATTGGGGGAATATAAAATAATGTTAATTTTTTGGTATAAAATTTACTATTATCACTTCAGTATAGTATCATCACTGAGCGTGTGGTGTGAGAGAAATAAAGATGTCTAAGTTGAGAAAGTTAGTATCTGGTCAGATGCCGATAGTTGTGGCGATCGCAATTTCGTCAGTCATCACCAATAGTCATGTGAGGGCAGAAATAACTGACAATTTAAGCGGTAACTCCAATCTAGAGGCACTACCGCCCCTTGACCCTAACAATCCCACTGAGACTGACGATAGTATGGGACAAATTACTAATGTTTCCCAACTGCAAGATGTCGCACCTGGAGACTGGGCTTTTGAAGCACTACGTAATCTCGTCGAACGCTATGGTTGTATCGCTGGCTACCCTGATAGTACGTTTCGCGGTAACCGTGCCCTCACCCGCTATGAATTTGCTGCTGGTTTAAACGCTTGCTTAGATCAAATGCAAGGGTTTATAGCCGCATCCACTAGCGATCTGGTAACAAAAGAAGATTTAGGGAGTCTGCAAAAACTACAAGAAGAATTTGCTGCTGAACTGGCTACGTTGCGCGGGAGAGTAGACGCTTTAGAAGCACGTACCAGCGAATTAGAAGCCAATCAATTTTCCACAACTACTAAGCTCAATGGCTTTGTCTGGTTCAATCTCACCGGTGCCACCGCAGGTGATACTGTTCTGGCCGAAGGAACCCAGGCTCTCGGTTTTAGTCAAGCTGGCCCTAGCGCTCTTCGAGATCCGGCTACTGGCTTCACTCAACCTCTGGTAAGGCAAGTAACAAAAGACCCGAATATTACTTTTAGTACATTAACTTGGTTAAATTTAAATACCTCTTTTTCTGGTAGAGATGCCCTGGTGACGACCTTAGCCGCAGGTAATGGTAACTCACCTGTGAATGAGTTTGGCTCTGCGGGAACGTTCAACAATTTCGCCGTGCCCTTTACCGATCAAACTCCTAGACCGGAAAGAGGCAGTACTGAGCTAATCATATCGGAATTATATTATAGATTCCCTCTTAATGATTCTTTGCAACTAGCAGTTGGGCCAGCAGTCAATTACTATAACTTTTTTGACTTCAACCGTTTCACCCTCTTCTTTAATGGTGCTAGTAGCTATCAATCAATTGAGCATCCTTTAATCGCTAACGTCAAACGTGGTGCTGGTGCGATCGCCTCATGGAAAATTAACGACCAATTTAAATTAAATTTGGCTTATTTAGCTCAAAGTACCGAATTTTTACCAAGTTTTTTACGCACTGCTAGCGATCCATCTAAAGGACTATTTGGAGGTACAAATTCTACTATTGCTGAGTTAACCTTTTCTCCTAATCAAAATGCGAATATTCGCTTGATTTACGGTTATTCCAACATTATGCCCAACCCAGTTGGACAAGTTCAGCCTTTATGGTCACTGCATGGTGTAGCCGATGATGGGCCTGGTGGTGCGCCTCAAGGAGGTTTAGGCTATTCCCAAGTCCATGCTTTTGGTGTGAGTTTCGATTGGCTACTAAATCCTAAATTTGGCATTTTTGGCCGCTACAATTATGCTATTACCCAAATTAATCCTAACTCTGGGGTTCCTGATGATGAAATTACAGCCCAAGCTTTTCAGTTAGGGGCAGCTTTTCCGGATTTGGGTAAGCGAGGAGCAATGGGAACTGTCTCCTTTGTGGTGCCTTTTGATGTCACATCTGGGCGTCAATTTCTAGTTTCTGGAGGCGGGAATGGTGGCACTCAATATAATATTGAAGCGACTTATTTTTATCCCTTAACTAGGAATATTGCGATAGTTCCAGCATTCTATGCCATTATGAACCCAAATAACTTTGATAGTAATCCGGCAATTTTTGTAGGTAATCTCCGAACTCAGATTAATTTCTAGATTTTTTGAGCTTTTGAAACCTCAAACTACATGAGTTCTGAGCTAACTACGATCTTCATAGCTGTTTGCAGCTTGTGGCGATCAAGCGATCGCTCAGACTCATAATGTAACAGACTTGCAAAGGACAGGATGCTTGCAAGTCATAGCTAAAACAATAACCTTAACCTTATCTATAACATTTAACAGCGAGCAAGAAATATCACACTTTGTATAATTCTTGAACATAAATTACTGATTGATGAGATAATTTTGAAAGCTCTTTACTAACTGAAAACGAAGAGCATCAAAGCGTCATCTATATAGCTATATAGTTGTAATTAACAAAAGGAATCTAAAATTTTCTGGATTTCTTTGAGCAGATTCTCAACAGGGTTGTTTGTTTTCTAGAAATACTAAAGAAAACCTAAATTTTTTGGGATATCTTGACAATACCTACGGTTTATAGCACAAACAGACTTAAATATTTTTCAGCAATAAGCTAATATCCAAAAGAGTTAACTGTGCAACAAGATATCACACTATATCTAAGTAAGCCGTTGGGAGCGTTTCTCAGTATGTAACGAAAAATTAATTAGAGGGATTTACGAAAAATTAGCAAAAGCTATTGTAGTGAAATTTCAGTAGTTGCAGATTGTGATTACCTATTTATCTAATACTTGGAAAACCATTAACGAGAAAATAGGTATGCTTTAGCACGTTATTATATATACTTTGATGATTTCAAGTCAACTTACTAATATAGAGGGGTAAAGCTGTGAATGATGAAATTTAAAGAGTCTCTTGTACTACATAAAGTGAGAGCGTTATACTCTCACGCGTATGGTAAATATAGTTGTAATTTGGCAGGGGAAGTCAAAAATTTAGACACAGCTTTTACTGTTTAAGCACCCTCTGAGCGAACCATAAGACGTGAGGTTAAACGAGGATAAATTTCTCTTATGAACAACCATCAAAACACTAGATCGGGCTTGGGTCATTATCTTCAAGGTATACAACATTTCGGTATTACCGTGGATAACATGGAAAAATCCATGGAGTTTTATATAGACGTTTTAGGAGGCAAAGTTGCGATTGCAGGTGATGGATTTGTAGGTGAATTTTTACATAATAATCTCTTTCAAAAAGAAGAGATTGATGCCTATAGTCAAGGCATAGATTCTCGAACATTGGGTGTTCCCGATATTAGAGATGGTACGAAAGAATCTTTAGATGTGAGATTTGTTTCCTTTGGCAATACGGTACTAGAACTGATTCATTTTCGGGATGCGAAGCTGACACCAAATGCCCCCAATGTGATGGAGAAGTTACCAAGTTGTGTGGGGTATGGTAATGTGCCTCATATTTCTTTTCATGTCAAAGATGATGTCACTTTAAATGAGTTTGCATTAATCTTGGAAGAAGAATGCGACAAGCGTGGAATTCAGGTTGCTTGTAATCGAATTATTACGGTTAAAAGCGAAGAAGAAAGGAAAAAAGCTGCTGCTAAATATGCCGCATTCAAATTTTGGAATGACCCAGAATATTTTGTAGATGGCTTGTCAGACTCAGATTTTGGCAGCTTTCATGGTTGGTCTTTATTTTACTGTAAAGGGCCCAACGGAGAGCAACTAGAATTTAATCAAGTAACTCGCACAGCCAAAGAGAGTTTTATGCGAGCGCAGCAAGAATACAACGAAGCTAACGGCACTAAATACGTTTGGAATCCTGTAACCTTAGAAGGCTTTCTCAAAGGAGAATAAAATTATGGTGGCACAGACAGAGCAAATTACTTGGGATTGGCCTCATGCCAAAAAATGGCCAAAATTTTCTGGAGAAAAAATAGATATCATCAAAAAAATGTTCCTGGCTGGGGAAGCCATGAATGTCCACAACTTTACAAAGTTTTATACCGATGATGCTCTATATCAATTTAGTAATTATCCGGTAGTATACGGGCCAGATGCGATCGCAGCTGCTTCCGCAGGATTTATTGCAACTGTAGAGGGATTACATCACCACATTAAAAATATTTGGGAAACCGCAGACGGAACGATCATTTGTGAAATGGAAGTTACCTATGTTCGGTTTGATGGCAAGGTATTTACACTACCTTGTTGTGACACTATCCGTTTTGAAGGTAATAAAGTTAAAGAACTGAGAATCTATATGGATATCTCACCTGTATTTGCTGACTATAACCCTGCATAGCTAGCCTCACGCAGTCTTAGCAATATTTAACGACCTCTTGGTTGAGCAATCAAAACCTGAAAAATAAGGATTAGACATCTCTCATGGTTTCTGGAACAAACGCAGAAAAAACTAAGCATCTGATCGGCTTATTTGAGCAGATGAAAGTTGATGAATTCCTCGACTATCTCAACGAAGATGCACTCTATCAGTTTGGTAATTATCCTCCTGCTATTGGCAAAGGCGCAATTGAACAAACCGTCAAAGCCAGCCACCTCGATCAAATCAAAGGCATTAAATTTGATATCCAAAATACCTGGGAAGCAGGAGACAATGTTGTATGTGAAATGCTAATTCACTATACACGCATTGATGATTCCATCTTGACCTTACCCTGTACAGATGTGTTCCTCTTCAAAAATGGACTAGTTCAGGAAATGAAGGTTTTCATGGATGCAACTCCTTTGTTTGCTCCCCTTCCAGAACCAGTGGATCGTTTGGGAATATTAAAACAAGCATTAACAGCAGTTGAAACCAATGATGTAGATACTTATATCACTTTGTTTACTGAGGATGCTGTATACAAAATTGGCAACTATGAGCCTGTGATTGGACGTGAAGGAATTAAAGCCTTTGCTCTTCCCGTAATGCAAATGTTTAAGACTGTGGTTCATGAAGCAAAAAACATTTGGGAACTGGGAAATACGATTGTCAGCGAAATGAATGTCATCTATACCCGGCAAGATGACAAGGTGTTTACAATTCCTTGCCTGAACATCGTTACCTTTCAAGGCGATAAAATCCAGAAATATCAAGCCTTCATTGATGCTTCTCCTGCCTTTTCCTAAGAGGCTGTTTGTCAATAATTGACATAATCCTCACCCTTGAAGGGTGGGGATTATTAGAGTTTGAGAACATGATTGGTAGGGCAGCCGCCAAATAACTCATGAGTTATTAGTAATAATCATGAGATTGATTGAGCTAAATTATCAATTATGCTCATAACTTTATAATATCAATGCAAATTGGCGATCGCTTAAACTGCAATCTCCTAGTTTCTGAAGCTGTTCTTGATGAATGCGCTCTCATCAGCAATGCTGTTTGATGATTGATCCTAGATAATTGTGTGAGCAATTATTAAGTTCAAGTTCACAAAAAAGTTGTATCAGATAACATCTTAAATGTAGGAGGATACTCCTGAAGAGTTGAAGTTAAATTAACTCATAATTTGTAATAGATAACATCAGGTAAAGATTCATGGCAGAAATTACTCTCGGTTCTAAAACAGAGATTGTGAAGCGTTTTTTAACAGAAACTAGGTCAGCCGAACAATTTGCTTCTTACTTTACCGCAGACGCATTCTATCGCGTTGGTAATAATGAACCGATAATTGGACGCGATCGCATTCAAGAATCATCAGTACGGTTTCGCCAAATGCTCAAAGACATATCTCACGACATTCAACATATTTGGGAACTAGGGGATACTGTCGTGTGCGAAATGGTAGTCACATATACACGTAATGATGATAAAGTTGTGACTCTTCCTTGTATGGATGTAATTCATCTAGAGGGTGATAAATTCCGGGAAATGCATATTTATATAGATATTTCTCCCGTATTTGCTCGTTAAAAACCCCAGAAAAAGCCTAAAAAGTAGTTTATGTCCAACCAAGATTATTCTGTCTTCGATCCGAGTCTGAGGCTGCAACGCGATCGCACTATTTATCCTGGTAAAGAAATCGAAGTTTGGTACGATCGCAAACGCTGTATTCATGCTGCTGAATGTGGACGAGGACTCAAGGAAGTTTTCAACGGCAAAAAAACTCCTTGGATCGATCCCGATCAAGCAACTGCTGAACAAGTCGCCAAAGTAGTTAGCCGTTGTCCTGCAGGTGCATTGAACTATAAGCTTGTTGATGGCGACGGACAAGAAAGCATTCCCGCAGAAAATACGGTGATGGTATCACCAGATGGGCCTCTTTATGTTCGCGGTGAAATCATCATCCAAGATGCTGAAGGCCATAACCAAGCCACTCAAACAAGAGTAGCTTTATGCCGTTGTGGAGCCTCTGCCAATAAACCATATTGCGATGGCGCACATACAAAAGTCGGTTTTAAAGATGCGGGGCCTGTTAATAGCGATGCTGAAGGTAATCTGGAAGAGAAAGGAGCTTTAAACGTCAAACTCCTGCCAGATGGCCCCTTAGAATGCTCTGGGGCCTTAACAATTCGTGCTGCCGGCGGCAGAGACGCCTTGAAAGGCACCTCAGCATATCTTTGTCGTTGTGGAGCCTCAGCCAACAAACCATTTTGTGATGGTGCCCATACCAACATCGGCTTTCGAGATCCTGGGTTAGTAAAATAATCCAGCCATCTTAGTTCAGGAGTAAAATAACTTTTTGGCCAATCAGACAAAAAATTATTGCTCATGAAAAACGATTATACGGAATGTAATTTCTGTGAAATGTAGGTAAAGATTGAGCCTTGCTAACAGACCATGAAAAAAATCAAATACTTGATTAATGTTTTGGCAGTGCTGTTATTGGTAGTCGGTTCCTGCCTTTGGTATCCGCAAACAGCGAGAGCAGATAATAAAACCATCGTCGGCGAGCAGAAACAAATTGGTAATGGCTCTGTTCGTACTTGGATCAAAGTAGATGAAACAACAGGCATTCCTGATAGCATCGGTGTCACACTGACAGAAGCAGCCTTAGAAGGATTACCCCAAGAGAACGATCCCGCTCAAAAAGGTTCAATCAAGCTCAAGCTAATCGATGGTAGTCCTTATCATACCTATGAGTATGAATTAATGTTTCCACCCAAGGAGATAGATAGGACAGCCTTCACCCATATGGGTTTTAATTGGAACCCTGAAGGACATGGGCCATTACCCAACGTCTTTTTCCGTCCTCACTTTGACGTGCACTTTTATATGGCGACTCCTGATTATCGCCACCAAGTTAAAAACGAAGACTTACTCGATTTAAAAATCTTAAATATAGAACCTCCCAAAGAATTTATCCCCGCCTCCTATGAACGCGCTCCCAATACTTCAGAGCCACGTATGGGCACTCATTACGCAGATATGAAATCGGAGCAATTGCTACCAGGAAAATTCACAAATATTTTCCTGTTTGGGGGACATGATGGCAACATTCTGTTTTGGGAACCAATGATTACTAGGGATTATCTCATCACCAAACCGAATTTTCATGCAGAAATTCCCCAACCTGCCGCATACCCAGTTAGTGGCTACTATCCAACTGCTTATAGTGTAGTTTACAATCAAGAGCGTAAAGAATTTGACATTTCCCTCGATAATTTAACTCTGCGCACTGCTTCTTATCCCGGAAACGTCTATGGAGTTCAATCTTGTTTAGACTCCCGGATGGTGAATATCATCTTCAAATACAGAGAAGAAAAGCCAGAACACATTCAAATTAGTCCAGAATGTCAAGATTTAGTGCCGATTATTCAGCAAGCATTAAAGTAGGAGAAAACAAATGGTCACTCATAATTATGCCGAGCGCGATCGCGACGGACAAGTAACCTTTTACGTACCTTTATGGAAACGAAAAGGAATTACCCTGGAATTATACGATGATTATTGGCGCAACGTTCACGGCCCAGTTTGCGCTAGACTTCCTGGTCAATATCAATACTGGCAATTTCATGTAGCCCATAATCAAGGTGGAGTATTTCCAGAAATTCCCGGTGTTTCCCAAACATTACCAGAAGAAGATCAATTTGATGGCATTGCAGAATTAACCTTTAAGTCTCCCGAAGAGCGGCAAATTTGGTTTCAAGCAGCTGCAATTCTCATGGATGATGAACACAACTTATTTAGCAAAGCCATTGGCTATAACACTAGTCCAGGTAACTCTATCACCTATGTAGATGGTATTGAAAATGGTAGCCCTAACGGCGTAGTTGGTGTTGAAAAATTTCATGTGCTATTGCGCAAAGCCGATGGCGTAAGTGTAGAAGAATTTCGCCAATATTTAAAAGAAGTTTTCGCTAGCAAAATTAGCCATAATCCCCATCTTTTAAAATTGCGCTTGCATTTATTTGATGAAGTTGATAATTCCCGTCCCGATGCTGCGGGAGTATCCCATTACGAAGCACCAGAAAAGCAATACCAAGCCGCATTTGAAATTGCCTTCGCTACCCGCTTAGATATGGAAATTTTCTTTGCTTCAGTTGACTATCAAGCTGCTACCAAAGAACAAGCTAAGTATGTCAGACAAATTAGTCCTTTCCCCGAAAGAACAGCTTATACATTTGTTTATGACGGCAAAATGACTTTGGCTGGACAAAGAAGTTCTACTGTTGCTGAACTAATTACTAATATTGGTGCAGTTAATCAATTACAGGACGACATCATCGATCTGATGAGCAAGGTTCGTTAAAGGTTCGTTAATAGTATTTTTCATCCTCTAGGAAAATACATCAGGAATCATAACTATGCTGAGGGAGAGCGATCAGGATCGGAACTAGTTACTAATATCGGCACAGTTAATCAATTGCCAGACAAAATAGTTGACCTGATGAGTAAGATTGGTTAATGTTTTGGATGTCGATCGCTACTAAATAAATCGGGCAATTACAGGAGATCTTAAAACATGAAAAAGCGCATCAACTACTACCAAGATTTATCGGCCGATTATTCCAGACCAGGACTTGTATCTAAAGAACAGCAAGATAAACTGATAGAAGATGCTTGGAAATTTATTAGTTTAAAAGAAGAAAAATTACCGCAAATTGGAGCAGATTATACTGCCGAGCAAATTGAAAAAGAAAATAAAGAATGGTGGCCGACTCACTGTGAAGCTTTGCGTCAAGGCAGAGGAGATATTTTAACAGGAGAATATCGCAGCGATTTAGTTTATTTATGTCAGGACGGGCCTTACTACGGGTTAGATGAGCAAAAAGAAAGAGAGCAACATTGGTGGGCTTTAATTGCTCAACCAGGCGTAACCATGACCTGGCCTATAGTCCAGTTTTGGAGCGAATTTGTACATTTTGAATGGCAATGTTTAGATGATGCAACTGGTGAAACATTAGCCAAAGGTAGCGTTTGTTGGGTAAGACGCGGACATAGAGGAGCTTGCTACTTCAAGAGCGAACAATTAACCTTCTACCGTGATGTATTTGCAGCTCCTGAACTGTTGAAATTAATTAAAGTATAGTAGGAGGTTTAAAAAACTATTTTGTCAGAGGTAATAACATGACGGCTAGTAAAGGTAAAATTGCTGTACTGATTGAAGAACATTTTGATGCCACAGAATTTCGCCGATTCAATGAGTATTTTCCAGAAAAAGGTTATGAAGTAGAGTATGTATCTCATCTATGGGGTAATAAAGAGCTACACTTTGGTTCTAACCCAGAAAACGATCAAATAGAATTTCATGTGACAGTTAGCACCGAAGTTCAAGATATTGACCCAGCTGATTATAAAGGCATAATTTGCATTGGTGCCTATGCAATGGATCGCCTGAGATATCAAGTTAATGTCAAGAAAGGACAAAAAAACCAAGCTCCTGCGGTGGCTTTTTTACGCAAAGCGGTAGCCACAGATAATGTAAAATTAGGAACTATTTGTCATAGTTTGTGGCTATTTTGTGCCGATCCAGATTTAATTAAAGGACGGAAAGTCACTTGTGCCCATAACATTATTTGTGATGTCGAAAATGCTGGTGCAGAGGTTGTTTATGACAATGATGTTACAGCTGATTTAGTTATCGATGGTAACCTGATTACAGGTAAACATCCAGGAGTTGTAGACCAATTCATGGAAGAGTTTGTCAACGAAATCGAAAAAACCAGTTCTCGGAATCAGGAAGTTGTCCAGACTGTTTGAGGGTGAGGCAAACTAATGAATATGGTTGTGCCCTAACACAACCGTATTCCTAACCACGGTATTTTTCAGCGATCAAAGCGAGTCTGGTTTGCCTGTAATAGCGATCGCTCTCAAGCCAAAATTCACCATGAATTTGCGTCACTAGTTGCTATTGATCTGTACAAATATCAAGTTATTCTTCCGTAGCTATGGCTTAAGTACAATCACTATAATATATTGCTTTTTCACTACTATATCCAGGTAAAAGGGGATAAAATAACTCTTGTCCTGTTAGTAGTATTTTCTAGGCTTATTGTTCCCAGGGGGATAAAAACTCAAGCTACCCTGTCTACCAGGAAAAAAGTCACGTTGGTTGTATTCAATTCTCTAGACTACTCCAGACTACTTATAGAACAAGAGTAGCATTTCACTGCCTCAAGCACTATGACAAACAATGACTCCAGCGTGGCGATCGCTAACAAATCTAAAAAGTTGAACTAAAGGGCTACATAAACTCGAAATTTAGATTTAGCAACAATACCCTTCTATTTCCTGAACAGTAACAGTAAAAGATGAACAAACTCAACTTCTCAATCTCAGACACAATCACTGGTTACGTTACCGACTTTAACCCCGCTGATAAATCTTTTGGGATTAAAACCTCAGGCGGGGAAGAATACAGAGCATACCTCACGCCGACAGTTTATGCGAGAATTGCTCAAAACCTAGAAGAATCTTATAGAGATTGTACTGGTCAAATTGAACAACTTCTAGTACCAGGGCAACATGTATTCGTCTACGGGATTTATTATCCCCAAGGAGATGGATACAAATTTGAAGCTAAGTCCCTAGTCTTCCCCAACGACAAACCCGGTTCCTATCGCCACGAAGAACCAGACTGGTGGATTAAGCAAATCCGTTCCATTGCTGATAGTTACCTCAAATGGCAATTTAACTATCCCGATCGCGAAATTGATTACCACGAATACCGTACGTATTTACACTTGGCTGGTGGTAAAAAGCGCGACGACTTTTTACAAGAAACTGATACCATTTCTCGTCTCGTTTATGGTTTTGCTTCAGCGTTCCTGTTAACCGGCGAAGACCGCTTTCTCCAAGCAGCAGAAAGAGGCACAGAATATCTGCGCGAACACATGCGCTTCTACGATCCTGATGAAAACCTAATTTACTGGTATCACGGTGTAAAAGTTACTGGTCGTCGGGAACAAAAGCTACTCACTTCCGAGTTTAGCGACGACTATGACGCTATCCCCGCCTACGAACAAATTTACGCTTTAGCTGGGCCGATTCAAACCTACCGGATTACAGGCGATCCCCGCATCCTCAAAGACGCAGAGATGACTGTGGATTTATTTGATAAATTCTTCCTCGACAAAGACGGTGGTGGCTATTTCTCCCACATTGACCCCATTACCCTCGATCCCCGTGCTGAATCTTTAGGTCGCAACCGCGCGCGCAAAAACTGGAACTCAGTCGGTGACCATGCACCCGCCTACCTAATCAACTTATGGCTAGCCACAGGCGAGAAAAAATATGCCGACTTCCTCGAATACACCTTTGACACCATCGCCAAATATTTCCCCGACTACGACGACAGCCCCTTTGTGCAAGAGAAATTCTTTGAAGACTGGAGCAAAGACCAAACCTGGGGTTGGCAGCAAAATCGCGCTGTAGTTGGTCACAACCTGAAAATTGCTTGGAACTTGATGCGGATGAACTCCCTCAAGTCTAAAGAAGAATATGTAGAACTAGCGGAAAAAATCGCTCACCTCATGCCCAAAGTTGGTAGCGACCAACAAAGAGGCGGTTGGTATGACGTAGTTGAAAGAGTTCTCGCTGAAGGTGAAGAACAACACCGCTTTGTTTGGCACGATCGCAAAGCTTGGTGGCAACAAGAACAAGCTATTCTCGCTTACCTCATTCTCTACGGTATCTTAAACAAGCCAGAGTACAAAGTTCAAGCCCATGAAGCCGCAGCCTTTTATAATGCCTTCTTCCTAGATCATGATGACGGTGCGGTTTACTTCAACGTTTTAGCCAACGGCTTACCTTACTTGTTGGGTAACGAACGCTTCAAAGGTTCTCACTCTATGAGTGCTTACCACTCAACAGAACTATGTTATTTAGCAGTAGTTTATACCAACTTGTTGATTACCAAGCAACCACTAGATTTATACTTTAAACCCCAACCAGGTGCATTCAAGGACAACATCCTGCGAGTGCAGCCAGATATCCTACCTCCTGGTAGTATCAAAATTGATAAAGTCTGGATTGACGACGAACCATACAGCGATTTTGACGCTGATGGCTTAACAGTGAAACTACCAGACACCAAAGCTCAAGTGAAAGTCAAAGTTACAATTGTCCCTACCGCTTAGTCTGCTGGAAGTGATTAATTATGAACATTATTGTCAAAAAAATCCAAGTAACAGCAACCAAAGAAGGGGAAAGCGGTGGGACGGTAAAAGTGCCTGAAGAAGTGACTTTAGTAGATCTCGAAGGTGATGTAGACGGCAAAACCGCACCAGAAGTCCAAAAACAAGTTTTAGATTTGGTAGACCCCAAAAGTAAATTGTTACTAGATTTAACAAAAGTTCCTTATATGTCCAGTGCTGGGTTACGTATATTGCTATCCCTACATCGCACATTTAGGAATCAAGAAGGAAATTTGGTACTGGTAGGAGTTGCACCAGAAATTCAAGATACGATGAAGGTTACTGGATTTCTCAACTTCTTCAATATTAGTAAAACCGTAGAATCGGGCTTAAATTTTCTCCAAGTCGAAGCTGATTCTCTACCAACTGAATCAACTCTCAAGGATTGAGAATCATCAGCAACAGACGCGGTTAACCAATGTTTTGGATACCGCGTCCCTGTCTCTCCCATTGGCGGATCTGAATGCCATTTCACTCATTAGCAAAGAACAATGGAGCGCATCGACGTTAATCCCACCCATACCTACGACGGGTTTAAACTCCGTCGGGGTAAACCTTTCCCTTTTGGAGCCACACTGATTCCAGGCGGGGTAAATTTTTCCATTTTTTCCAGTCACGCCAAATCCTGTTCTTTAGTACTGTTTAAAAAACATCAGTCCGAACCTTTTGCTGAAATTCCGTTTCCTGAAGAGTTTCGGATTGGCAATGTTTTTTGCATGGTAGTGTTTGACTTGGATTATGAAGAAATCGAGTATGGCTATCGCATGGATGGCCCCTTCGATCCCAAAGCCGGACACTGGTTTGATAAAAGCAAAATTCTCTTAGATCCCTATGCCAAAATCATTGGTGGTCGGGATATTTGGGGAGTAACACCAGATTGGAGTGATATCTACCATCATCGCGCCCGGATTGCTTTTGATGACTTTGATTGGGAATCAGAGCGTCCTCTGGAAATTCCGCCAGAAGACTTGATTATTTACGAAATGCATGTACGCAGCTTTACGCGCCATCAATCCTCTGGGGTAAAGCATCCAGGAACCTTTGCCGCGATTGGAGAGAAGATCCCTTATTTAAAAGAGTTGGGTGTAAACTGCATCGAACTCATGCCTGTATATGAGTTTGACGAATTTGAAAACTCTCGTCCCAATCCCCAAACCGGGGAAATGCTACTCAACTACTGGGGATATAGCACTGTGGGTTTCTTTGCACCCAAAGCAGGGTATGCAGCCACAGGTAAGTTTGGGATGCAAGTTGATGAGTTGAAAACACTGGTAAAAGAACTTCATGCTAACGGCATTGAAGTCATTTTAGATGTGGTCTTTAACCATACCGCCGAAGGTAATGAGAACGGCCCTGTGATTTCCTTCCGGGGTATTGACAATAAGACTTATTATATGCTTACCCCAGAGGGTTACTATTACAACTTTAGTGGTTGCGGTAACACCCTTAATTGTAATAACCCGATTGTGCGCAACATTGTGCTTGATTGTTTGCGTTATTGGGCATCGGAGTATCACATTGATGGCTTCCGCTTTGATTTGGCATCAATTCTCGGACGCGATCCTTGGGGCGCACCATTAGCCAATCCGCCGTTGTTGGAGACTTTAGCTTTTGACCCAATTTTGGCTAAATGTAAATTGATTGCTGAAGCTTGGGATGCAGGCGGTTTGTATCAAGTCGGTTCTTTTCCGGCTTTTGGTCGCTGGGCAGAGTGGAATGGTAAATACCGCGATGGGATTCGCAAATTCCTTAAAGGCGAACCAGGAAGAGTTGGCGATATGGCGCAAAGGTTGCAAGGTTCACCAGATTTGTATGCTTGGGCGGGACGCGCACCTGCAACTTCGATTAATTTCATCACAGCCCATGATGGTTTTACCTTAGCTGACTTAGTTTCTTATAACGGTAAGCATAACGAAGCCAACGGCGAAAACAACAACGACGGCACCAACGATAATGATAGTTGGAACTGTGGCGCAGAAGGCTGGACAGACGATGCGGGTATCAATGCTTTGCGTCAACGGCAGATGAAAAATGCGATCGCTCTGTTGTTAGTCAGCCAAGGCGTACCCATGATCCTCATGGGCGATGAACTCGGACGCTCTCAAAACGGTAACAATAATACCTACTGCCACGATAACGATCTGAACTGGTTGAATTGGGATCTGTTAAAGTCTAATGCCGACCTCTTCAACTTTGCCAAACATTGTATCGCTTTTCGTAAAGCCCACCCCGTACTGAGAAATCACTGGCACTTCCAAAATCGTGACTATGTTGGAAGCGGTTACGCTGATATTTCTTGGCATGGTACTCAAGCTTGGAATGCAGACTGGTCAGATTCTAGCCGTACCCTAGCTTTTATGCTGTGTGGTAAACATGCAAAAGGTGGCACAGTTAATGATAACTATATTTACGTTGCCATGAATATGCACTGGGAAGCTCACTGGTTTGAAATTCCCCAACCACCAGCAGGTATGAAATGGCATGTATTTGCTAATACTGGCGCGCCTCCAGCCGAAGCTAGCTGGGAACCTGGTACAGAACCAGAATTAGGAAATCAGCAGGGAATTTTACTAGGCGATCGCTCAGTAATTATTCTCGTAGGCAAATAAATCTTTGTATTGCGTCAGTAATACATGGCGAAATTTTAATTAACAACCAAAACCTAAGCAAACCGGAGAATAAAATTATGGCTTTTAGTGCAACTCTCGACACTACAGAAAGCGGTACCGCTAAAATTACCTTAACTGGTGAATTAGATGCTAGTTCCGCCGGCATTTTTAAAGCAGAGGTGGAAAATGCTGCCGGCACTCCAGGAGTTAAGCGGTTAGTGTTATTCATCCAAGAACTGGAATATATCGCTAGTGCTGGATTGCGCGTTTTGATTTTCGCGAAACAGAAGATGGGTGCTGACGCTGATATTCATATAGTTGGCGGGCAAGAACAGGTTCTAGAAACCCTAGTAAAAACTGGTTTTAACAAAAGTGTGATTATCCAAAAAACCTATGAAGTAGCCTAATTTTGGTATTGGCGAATGAGGAAATAGTTTGAAGTAAGAAGGCTAAAGTTGTTTAGCCTTTAGCTTTCTTTAGATTGTCAGCAAAATTTTTAAATATTTTCAAGTATAATGAGGAACATCTTTAGTTTCCTTACTTAAAAAGTCTTATTACCAAAGTGACTCTTAAATTTTGTCACTGATGCGCTGCATTGACTAAGTTCTGAGCAAAATTGGGTACCCGCAGCGCCAAACGGCTCCTACGAACTACCGCCACATAAAATTTATGGATACTCACAAACCTTTGAGAGAAGACCAATATTACGAGGAATTGGAGTCGTTGCGCCAAGAAGTGGCAACACTAAGAAATGCACAAGCTGCTTTTGAGGCTCAAAGAGAACTGCTGGCCAAGGTAGTGGCGATGGCACGTTCTCCAGAACAGGAGGAAATGCTCAAAATTACCTTAGAAGAGGCATTACACGTTTGCTGTAAACTCACAGGGGCAGAAACAGGCAGTTTATTTTTACTCAACAACCAGGGAGTCGTCACTGACAGTATTCTCACTCAAAAGACCACTGCAAAAGATACCCGTTCCAAGTTAATTGGTAGCGTTTTAGACAAAGGTCTGGCAGGTTGGGTAAACCGTCATCGGGAAATTGGATTGATTACCGACACCATAGAAGATGAACGCTGGTTACAGCTGCCTAATCAACCATATACTGTGCGTTCAGCATTAGCTGTACCAATTCTCAAAGAAGAGGTTTTGTTAGGTATTCTGACCTTGCTACATAGCGATCCTCACTGCTTTAATTGGGAAATAGCCCACTTAATGCAGAAAACGGCTAATGAAATCGCTTTAGTTTTAGAAAATGCTGAACTCTACGCCAAATTAGAGGAATCATACAAATTTCTGGATCAAGCTAAACAAGAGATAGAAGCATATTCTCAAGCTCTGGACTATGAATTAGAAAAAGGTAGGCAAATTCAACGAGATTTTTTGCCAGAGGATCTACCAAAACTTACTGATTGGGAAATTGCAGCTTGCTTTTATCCTGCAAGACAAGTTGCAGGTGATTTCTACGACTCTTTTATGCTTCCTGGTGGGTATGTGGGGTTAGTGATTGCAGATGTATGTGATAAGGGTGTAGGCGCAGCCTTATTTATGGCTTTGTTCCGCAGTTTGATTCGCATTTTCTCAGGACAGACTAATTTATGTAGTGTGACAATTCTTGGTGATGAGGAGGTATTCAGTGATATAACAGATGCGCAGATAAACACTAACTTAGAACAGGCTGAAGCTCTCAAAGCTGTAGGACTGATCAATAACTATATTGCTCAACAGCACGCACAGATGAGCATGTTTGCCACGCTGTTTTTTGGCGTGTTAGATCCAAAAACAGGTATAGTCTATTACGTCAATGGTGGACATGAGCCACTATTTGTGATTGATTCCCAAGGCGTGAAAGCTACTCTCCAACCGACAGGCCCGGCTGTGGGAATGATGCCCCATATGAAATTTCAAGTACAGCAGATTCAACTGGCTCCGGGTGATATCTTAATTGGTTATACAGATGGTGTCACAGAAGCCCGTGCCCCTGATAACAAGTTGTTCACAAGTCAAAGACTGCTGTCTTTATTTCAACCACCACCAGCTTCAGCTAGTCAACTCCTAGAGTGGATTAAGACTAACTTATTTGCCTACATAGATAATGCTCCTCAGTTTGATGATATTACCATGCTGGCCGTGCAGCGATTAGAAAATCATCAATGAGGGAGAAATTAAGTAATTTATCTGAGGCTACTTAGTAAAAAAATACTGGCAATCAATGAGATAACTTATGGAACATTTAACGGTCGATGGAACGCTTGACTCTTTGAGCGATATTGCAAAATATGTCTTAGCTGCCGCAGCTACTGCAAACTTAGACAAAAAGACTTCTTATAAACTCCGGCTGGCAGTAGACGAAATAGCAACCAATATCATTGTACATGGTTATGAAGAAGCAGGGCGCGAGGGCAAGGTAGTTTGTCAAGCGATACTGACAGATGATTGTTTAACCATTACCTTGGAGGACACAGGCGAATTTTACGATCCCACCAAGCAGGCTCTTCCAGAGGATATGGATTTACCTATAGAACAACGCAAAATTGGGGGATTGGGAGTTTACCTGACTATTCAAGGTGTAGACAAGTTTACTTATGAAAGAGTAGGCAACAAAAATCGCAATATATTTGTTGTGAATCGAATTTCTTCTACGGAAACAGTACCTAGCTCTAGCTCCAAATAACGATCGCGAAAACAACGAACTTCTATCTTTGACAGCGATCGCTGATCAACAAATTTTATCTAGCTAAACTTGCGTAAAGCATTGCCATACCTTGCGGTTCGTGGCTATATTTTCCACTGTGCAATGGGTGATAAGTCTCATTGTATAAACACAAGCTGCGAGGGTTTTTCATCACAAACTGCATCATCTGGCGATGTGCTTCACCTCGAAAGAACTGTTTGAGGTCTAGTTCCGAACGCCAATAACTTACCATAATTACCTCATTGGGTGCGCAAATACCAGCTTTGACTTGCACGCAGCCTTGAGCCTTAATAGTTGCATTCTTGATCCATAGGAGATTTTTCCACATCCAGAAAAATCCCGCGCGATCGCGTGCTAAAAAACCATTAACAAAAACTACCGCTTCTGGATGTTCGGGTAAATCAATTTTGTAAGTAAAATAGCTCATCGTACTTCCCCTCTTGAGTTGGAGTTACGTATTCAACAATAATATTATTCAACTAATTGAATACAAAAATAAGTGTATATTCAATTAAGTGAATATGTCAACTCATCGCCCATGTCTCTTACCTATGCCATTCTGTCAGCCTTAGTGAGCGCCCCCAGTAGCGGTTACGATCTAGCCAAGCGCTTTAAGCCTTCTGTAGAAGGTTCGGTTGGTTTTTTCTGGAGTGCGAGTTTCCAACAGATTTATCGAGAATTGAACCGCTTAGAAGAAAAGCAATGGCTGCAAGCCGAATCTGTGCAGCAAGACAATCGACCCGACAAAAAAATTTATGCTGTGACAGCATTGGGTAAACAGCAGTTGTGTCAGTGGATTGCTGAAGCCGAGGAAATGGTAGCCATCAAAGATGATTTAGTCGTGAAACTTTATGCAGGACATTTAGTATCAGGCGAGATAGTGATAGCAAAACTAGCAACCCACCGCCAACAACATCAGCAGCGACTAGCGATTTATCAACAAATTCAGAGTCAGTACTTCCAAAATCCCCAAGAATTGTCAAAAAGCTTAAGATTTCAATACATGACCTTATTGCGGGGAATATACTATGAGACAGGCTGGTTAGCTTGGTGTGATGAAATTATGCCCTTGCTGAATGGAGAAGGGGGATGAGGTAGGGGGCAGGGAGAGGGGGACAAGGGGGACAAGGGGGACAAGGGGGACAAGGGGGACAAGGGGGACAAGGGGGACAAGGGGGACAAGAAATTTTAGATTTTATATTTGCGATTTTGGATTTCAATCTAAAATCTAAAATCTAAAATCCAAAATTGTTTCAATGCCCAATGCCCAATGCCCAATGCCCCATGCCCAGCTTCATAGATTATAGATATGATAGAAAAGTAGACAAAACTTAAAAAATATTCATCAAATGCTGATTCAATCCTCTGGCTTGTCCAAGGTCAAAGACTCAGTAAAAGCAAAAATTTTCTTCGGTCATGAACCAACTGCCGAGTTAATCGCCATTCTTACGGTTTACTTTGTCCAAGGTATCGTAGGATTAGCACGTTTAGCTGTGAGTTTTTTCCTGAAAGATGAACTGCTATTGAGTCCGACACAAGTATCGGCTTTGTTGGGTATAGTCGCCTTACCCTGGATTATCAAGCCTGTATTTGGCTTTATCTCCGACGGGTTGCCCATATTTGGCTATCGTAGACGACCATATCTAATTTTATCGGGAATCTTAGGAACAATTTCCTGGTTAAGTTTAGCAACAATAGTTCATACTACCTGGGCGGCGACATTAGCGATCGCTTTAGGTTCACTTTCCGTTGCTGTTAGTGATGTGATCGTTGACTCATTAGTAGTTGAACGCGCCAGAGGAGAATCCCAAGCCGATGCAGGTTCATTGCAATCGATTTGCTGGGGTGCTTCCGCCGTTGGTGGTTTGCTCACAGCTTATTTAAGCGGTTTGCTTCTAGAACATTTCTCTACACACATTGTTTTTGGAATTACCGCTATCTTTCCCCTATTAGTTTCAGCTGTAGCTTGGTTAATTGCTGAATCTCCTGTTAATCAAGATCCGGAAAATCCTGAGCAAAATAACTTTGTTAGCGTTAAACATCAATTTGCACAACTGCGCAAAGCCATTACCCAAAAAGCAATTTGGCTACCTACAGCCTTTGTCTTTATTTGGCAAGCTACCCCAACAGCAGATGCAGCATTTTTCTTTTTTAGCACCAATGAATTGCACTTTGCACCAGAATTTTTAGGACGGGTACGCTTAGTGACAAATTTTGCATCTTTAATAGGTATTTGGGTTTTCCAGCGTTTCTTGAAAAACGTACCTTTTCGCGTCATTTTTGGTTGGAGTACCGTCCTTTCCACAGTGTTAGGAATGACGATGCTGCTATTAGTTACCCATACCAACCGAGCTTTAGGTATAGACGATCGCTGGTTTAGTTTAGGTGATAGCTTAATTCTTACTGTGATGGGACAAATTGCCTATATGCCAGTGTTGGTATTAGCGGCGAGAATCTGCCCTCCGGGAGTAGAAGCCACATTATTTGCTTTGTTAATGTCAGTATGTAACCTTGCCGGAATGGTTTCCTATGAATTGGGGGCGATCGTTATGCATTGGTTAGGAATTACTGAAACTAACTTTGAATTGCTATGGCTGTTAGTAGTAATTACTAACCTCAGCACACTTTTACCTTTACCATTTCTTAGCTGGCTACCAGCCGCACAAGAGCAGACTCAGATTTCCTCATTACAACCAACCTCTGCAAATGAGCGATTTTTGCCTGAGTTGATATCTGAAGTAGAAGCTACAAACAACAAAATTCAAAGTTGATAATAGACAAATATTTTGTCCAAAGACAAGGAAATTAAAATTATTTTGTAGCTAGCACTTTATTGCTTTATTTCTGGAGAAATAAGGACTTGAATGTGTTGTAATTTCCTGTCTGTCTTTGTGCAAGATAACAAGAGGATATTTTAGGATATGCAGAGTTCAAACATCTCCGAAAACACTATTTTAGAAAAATCTTATACTCGCGCTGATTGGCAAAGAGGGTACGAATCTTTATATGAAGAATTCGATTACTGGATTGATGATATTGAAGGCGAAATTCCCCCAGAACTTCAAGGTACATTATTTAGGAATGGCCCTGGTTTATTAGATATTAATGGTCAACCCATTCATCATCCTTTTGATGGTGATGGGATGATTAGCCGTATTAGCTTTGTTAATGGTCGTGCCCATTATCGCAATCGCTATGTCAGGACTGAAGAATATATAGCAGAACAAAAAGCTGGCAAAATTCTTTATCGCGGTGCATTTGGTACACAAAGGCCTGGTGGTTGGTTAGCTAATTTTCTCGACTACAAAATTAAAACTATTGCTAATACCAACGTTATTTATTGGGGTGGTAAATTATTAGCACTTTGGGAAGCTACTGAACCCCATCGCCTAGATCCATATACCTTAGAAACTTTAGGAAAGGAATATTTTAATGGTGCGTTATCTACAGGACAACCTTTTAGTGCTCATCCTCGGTTAGACCGTAGTTGTCAGCAAGATAATGGCGCACCTTGCTTGGTTAACTTTTCCATTCAGCCACAACTCTCTACTAAAATAACCATTTTTGAGTTAAATCCAGCAGGGGAAGTTATCAGAAAACAAGCCCATAAAGTACCTGGGTTCTGTTTTATTCATGACTTTGTAATTACTCCTAATTACTGCATTTTCTTGCAAAATCCTGTTACTTTCAATCCCATTCCGATGCTTTTGGGAATCCGTTCATCTGGGGAATGTATTAAATTTCATTTGGATCGACCTACTCAAATAATCGTGGTTCCTCGTAACCCCAAAGCAGGGAAAGAAGACATCAAAATTTTAGAAACACAAGCAGGTTTCATCTTTCATCACGTTAATGCTTTTGAAGTAGGTGATGAAATTGTGATTGATTCTATATGCTACGATTCCTTACCAGAAGTTGAACCTAAAAGCGATTTTCGCCAAGTAAATTTTGAAGCCAATGCACCAGGAAAACTCTGGCGATTTGCATTGCAATTGCAAAATGGAACGGTGGAACGCAAATTAATTGAAAGTCGTGCTTGTGAGTTTCCGGCGATTAATCCGGCTAATGTTGGACAGCAATATCGTTATTTATATATCGGTGCGACTCACGCAGAAACAGGTAATGCTCCCTTACAAGCAATTTTGAAAATTGATTTAGATTCGGGAGAAAAGCAACTTTGGAGTGCTGCACCTCGTGGGTTTATGGGTGAGCCGATTTTCGTTCCTCGTCCTGGTGGAGAAACAGAAGATGATGGTTGGTTATTGGCTTTAGTTTATGATGCAGCTCATCATCGCTCAGATGTGGTAATTTTGGATGCGAGAGATTTAAATAAAGGTGCGTTGCATCTCAAGCATCATATACCCTACGGTTTGCACGGGAGTTTCACCCCTGAAGTGTTTGTCTCACCTTAATTAACATCATCCCCACACCGCAAAATTGGTGTGGGGTATATTGATATTAAACAGCAGTATATATAGATACTTTTTCTTCTGGATTCAAAGAACGAAAACTTACCTTCATACCATCACGGGGTTTAGGTGTAGGTACCATCACCAAATCTAAATCTTGTTCTGGTAAGAGTTCCCAATTATACCCACGAATTAAAAGTGCGGCGAATAGCTTCATTTCTAATTTAGCAAACTCTTTACCTAAACATTCCCTAACTCCCCCACCAAAGGGTACATAACTAAAAGGTTTTGGTTTATCCTCTGCTTGTTCTGGTGCAAATCGCTGAGGATTAAATTGTTTTGGGTCAGTATAAACACTGTTATCGTGATGTGTTTTGCCAATTTGGTAGAGAACCGTCCAGCCTTGAGGAATGCGCCAGCCATTAAACTCACAAGATTGAATCACTTCACGGAAACCTCCACCGACTGGGGGAATGATTCGCAGTACTTCCTTGAGGATTAAGTCTAGATATTGCATTTGTTGTAAATGCGCCATCGTTAGCGGTTCCTCTGTTGCTAATTGCTGTTGTTCTGCACGGGCTTGGGCTAAAACTGCTGGATTCTGCGCTAATAATAAACATAGAGATGCGATCGCAGATGTTAATGTCTCATGACCAGCAAAAAGTAATAGTAGCACCTGGTCTTTTAGTTCTGGCAAACTCAAGCTATTACCCTCTTCATCCCGTGCTTGCAAAAGCAACCCTAAAGCATCTTCAGAAGAATCAGGTTGTTGTTGACGCTGAAGTACAATTTCTTCAATTTTCTCTAGCAACTGCTGACGACAACGCAACGCCCGACTAAACCTAGTTCCAGGTAACCTGATAGGAAGAGTAAATAAACCGCCGCACCATTCCTCAAACAACTCAGCAAAATGACTATCAGCAGCTGCATCTGTACCAATCAGCAATTTACAGGCAACATCAAAAGTATACTTTCTTAACTCCGGATACCATGTCAATTCACCTATCTTTTCCCAGTTATGCAGATAAGCTTGGGTAATTTCCGCCATTTTACCGACATATCCCGCCAGCGCTCTAGGTTTAAAGGCTTCGGATAATAGCTTACGCCGCTTTTGATGTATACCACCCGTTTGTATAGACAGAGATGCTGGGCCTAGTAAAGTTTTAGTGCTATCCGGCCAGCTAATCGAAAAATATTGATTTTCGTTGGTTAATAAAAAGCGATTAGCATCAGCACCAATCATCACTACTGTAGGACGACCAAACAGATGGGTTTTGAAAATCGATCCATATTTTTGATACCGCTTATTAGTAAAATCTGGATCGCTTAAAAAGCTGATTGTTTCGCCAATTAACGGTAACCCGAAGTTACCCGGCGGTAAAGGCAGAGTAGTTTTCATAGCATTAAACCTGACAGATTCACAGCAGCATCTCGATCCTAAAGCATTTACCGAAAATATGAACTTTTGTTGAGAATGCCCTAATTTTGGCGATCGCGTAGTCAGCACTTTAGCTATATGCATAAAACTTGAATAAAATTGTAACAAAAACTACAAAACTGCTAATTTCCTTTAAAAGAAAGGATAAGCTAGGCATATATATATTTCCGGTTCGCAAAGATACCGCGATTAGGAGAAAATTTTATGGTTGCAACACCTGTATTACCACTGGAACCTGCGACTCCAGCCCATATTTGTCCCTTCGATCAAGCTTGTAGCTACCTAGAAGCAGCAGCTAAAGAATTAAAATTAGATGCAGGAATTTTAGAAATTCTCAGTCATCCACGTAAAGTAGTTACAGTTTCTATTCCAGTCAGGCTAGATAATGGAGAAATCAGAGTATTTGCCGGACATCGGGTACAACATTCGGATATTTTAGGCCCTTATAAAGGTGGAACTCGTTACCATCCAGATGTGACATTGCGAGAAGTTTCTGCTTTAGCAATGCTAATGACTTGGAAATGTGCGTTGTTAGGAATTCCCTACGGTGGTGCAAAGGGTGGGATTGCTATAGATCCAAAACAATATAGTGTTAGTGAATTAGAACGAATTACCCGACGTTACACCAGCGAATTAATTAAAGATATCGGCCCCTCTGTAGACATCCCCGCACCAGATGTAGGTACTTCCGCCAGAGAAATGGCTTGGATGATGGACACTTATTCTATGAATGTTGGTCATGCTGTACCAGGAGTTGTTACAGGTAAACCAATATCCGTTGGTGGTTCCAGAGGACGAGAAATGGCGACTGGACGCGGAACCATGATTATTGTTCGGGAAGCATTGGCGGATAGAGGTAAATCCTTAGTCGGTGTACGAGTTGCGATTCAGGGTTTTGGTAATGTGGGTATGGCAGCAGCTGAATTGCTGCATGAAGCTGGAGCAATTATTATTGCTGTATCTACCAGTAGCGGCGGAATATATTCAGAAACTGGTTTAGATATTCCGGCTTTAAAAGCCTACGCTGCAAAGAATCATCGCAGCGTTGTAGGCTTCCCGCAAACTGTACCCATTAGCAACGCAGATTTACTAACTTTACCTTGCGATGTTTTAATTCCCGCAGCTTTGGAAAATCAAATCACGCAAGAGAATGTAAATCAAATCCAAGCCCATATTGTAGCCGAAGCAGCCAACGGCCCGGTAACTCTAGAAGCTAACCAAGCACTAGAAGCACGGGGTGTAGTAGTGCTACCAGATATTTTGGCGAATGCTGGCGGTGTTGTAGTGAGTTATTTAGAATGGGTACAAGGACTTTCTTATTTGTTCTGGGATGAAGAACGGGTGAATCGCGAAATGGAACATTTGATGGTAAATGCTTACCGTCAAGTGATAGAACAATCTCAGAAAAGACAGATTACACTACGGTTAGCAGCTTATACTTTAGGTGTAGGTAGAGTTGCGCAAGCATTGAGCGATCGCGGTCTTTATCCTTAATTGTCATTTGTCATTGGTCATTGGTCATTTGTTATCAGCAATTAAATAGCTAGTTACATTACTAATTTCATGAGAGAGGCGGATGGTTAATCAGCCTCTTTTTTGCTTACCTTTGATAAACTGAAATTAATCTAGACACGAGAATATCTATGTCTTTACAAATGAAAATTAATTACCCCGAAACATTACCTGATGCATTGGGTAAAACTCGAGAACAATTTGAGGAAGAATCTAAATGGGCTATGGCTGTTAAATTATATGAAATGAAACGTCTTTCCTCTGGTATGGCTGCGGCATTAGTGGGCGTTGATAGAGTAACTTTTATCCTAAAATTAAATGATTATGGAATTGCCACAATTGACCTGAGTGAAGCAGAATTATTATCTGATTTAGAAAATGCCTAGCCCTAACCAAATAGTCATTAATACTTCGCCCTTAATTGCTATTATAGCGGCTTTAGGTGACTTAAAAATTTTACAGTCTCTCTATATAGATATTCTGGTTCCTTTTGAAGTTTCCCAAGAAATACTCATTGGTGGCTCCACATATTTCGGTGTAAATGAATTTCAAGCCGCATCATGGCTGCAAAAGCAAAGTTCGCCATTAAAAATTTCTCCCTTTCTATTGAACTCCTTAGATTTGGGAGAAGCATCAGTTATTCAACTAGCATTAAACGAAAAAATTACAACTGTTTGTATTGATGAAGCTGTAGGTAGAAGAATAGCTAGATTAAGTGGACTGCTGGTAACAGGTTCAATTGGGATTTTATTACGTGCTAAACGTGAAGGTTATCTTCTATCTATGAAAACAGCTATTCAAAATATGCTGAATCATAATATTCGCTTAAGCCAAACAGTTATTGATTTTGCACTTAAAGAATCTGGAGAAAGTTTATAGTCGGCTACTGAATTGGGTTAAATTTACACATTTTTTGGCGTTGCTGAGTAAAAGTATGAACTTGTCTCACGCAGAGACGCAGAGGCGCAGAGAGTAAGAGTTTGAGAGATCAAATTTTTGACTTTCATACCTCGATTCAGCAACGCCCATTTTTTATTTACAGCAGTTTTCATGTATTTAGACGACAAGCTGGTATCTGTATTTCTTTGTAGCTTTGCGCCTTTGCGCCTTTGCGCCTTTGCGTGAGATAAAAAAATGTGGTTCATTTACCTGAAAATCGCTGTAAGCAAGTCCATAATTTAGACTTTGAAACCATATATGGTAGTTTTAATCACATAATATGCTTCAACACACAGGGTTGTGGAGTCTAGTTGTAGAGTGTTGTCTCAAGTGTTACAACATAAATGGCAACCAAGTACTGAGTATCTATGACAACGAGACTTAAAGAAAAAGCGTTATTGCTTTTACGTCAGGCTTTGGATAACTCAATAGCTGATTTTCGTGCGGGACAGTGGGAAGCTATTGAAGAAATAATCGAAAAGCGATCGCGTTTACTTGTGATTCAACGTACTGGTTGGGGTAAAAGTTTGGTTTATTTTTTAGCAACTCGCTTGCTACGCGATGGCTGCGCCAACGTCTTCGACGAACGCGGTGCTGGTTGTACACTGTTAATTTCGCCATTATTAGCTTTGATGCGAAACCAAATTGCCGCCGCCCAACGCATAGGCATCAAAGCCGCTACAATTAATTCCAGCAATACAGAAGAGTGGGAAGTTGTCAAAACTCAGTTGCTAATAGGTGAAGTAGACATTCTGCTAATTTCTCCAGAAAGATTAGCTAACGAAGAATTTCGAGACAAAATTCTTTTACCTATATCTGGGCGTATTGGTTTATTTGTTGTGGATGAAGCCCATTGTATTTCCGATTGGGGACATGATTTCCGCCCTGATTATCGGCGTATTGTACGAATTTTACAAGCTTTACCACAAAATATCCCAGTACTGGCTACAACAGCTACAGCTAATAATCGTGTAGTTAATGATATTAACGCTCAATTAGGTTCAAATATAAGTATTTTAAGAGGAGATTTAATTAGACAAAGTTTGCGGTTACAAAATATTTTTCTACCTAGTCCAGCAGCAAGAATGGCATGGTTAGCAGAACATATACCTAACTTACCAGGAAGCGGAATTATTTATACATTAACAGTTAGAGATGCTGACAGAGTAGCCGATTGGTTAAAAATACAAAATATAAATGCTAAAGCATACCATAGTAATTTAGAAAGTGATATTCGCGTTAAATTAGAGGACGAACTGCTACAAAATGAAATTAAAGTATTAGTAGCCACTACAGCTTTAGGCATGGGTTTTGACAAACCAGATTTAGGCTTTGTCATTCATTACCAACGACCTGGTTCTGTTGTACACTATTATCAGCAAGTAGGCAGAGCAGGTAGAGCGGTTGAAATCGCCTACGGAATTCTTCTCAGTGGTAATGAAGATGATGATATTACAAATTACTTCATCAATACGGCTTTTCCTCCCGAAGTACATACCCAACAAGTTTTAAATGTACTCAATCAAGCTATAGATGGTTTGTCTGTTCCGCAATTAGAACAACAACTCAATCTTTCACGAGGGCAAATTGATAAAGTTTTAAAATTGCTGTCCTTGGAATCTCCTGCACCTATAAGTAAGCAAGGTTCCAAATGGTATACTACTCCCATAAATTATCAACCTGATACTCAAAAAATTGCACAATTAACTCAAATTCGCCGCCAAGAACAAGCACGAATGTTGGAATATATGCAAAGTCCACAATGTTTAATGATGTTTTTGGCAACAGAATTAGACGATCCTCATCCCATAGCTTGTGGTAAATGTGCTGTGTGTGTAGGTAAACCTTTATTAGCCGTAAATTGCCAACCTGAACTTATTAATCAAGCAATTCTATATTTACGTCGTAGTGACCAAATTATCGAACCACGTAAAATGTGGATTTCTAATTCCTTACCAACTTATGGTTTTTCTGGAAAAATTAAAGATAATTTAAAAGCAGAAACGGGTAGGGCATTATCTCTTTGGGGCGATGCAGGTTGGGGAGAATTAGTCAAGCAAGGTAAATATAGAAATAATCATTTTGATGATACCTTGGTACAAGGTGTTTATGACATGATTCAACGTTGGCAACCCCAATCATTTCCTACTTGGGTAACTTGTGTTCCCTCTTTAAATTGCCCAGAACTTGTACCTAATTTTGCTCAACGTTTGGCAGCAAAATTAAACTTACCTTTTAAACCTATTGTTCGCAAAATCCGCGAAACCCAGTTACAAAAAAATATGAGTAACAGTTACCAACAAGCTCATAATTTGGATGGCGCTTTTGCTGTTGACCCTTTTCCAGAAATGAATGCTTCTGTATTCTTAATTGATGATATGGTAGATTCCCGTTGGACTTTTACTATAATTGCAGCATTGTTACGTAATGCTGGCAGTGGTATGGTTTTTCCCGTAGCATTAGCACTTAATTCATTAGGTCAAAGTGATTAAAAAATCATGTTGAATCATGTCCTACCACCAGATACTCAAGCAATTTTGCTCTTGTGTGCCAGTTTTGGTCAAAATCGTCAGATTGAACCACAACCCCTGACTCTGAGTGAGTATAACTCTTTAGCAGACTGGTTGCGAGAAAATCAAATGCGTCCAGCAGATTTACTAGAACCAACAGCAAAAGAGCAGTTACAAAAAATTACTATTAATAAACTTAACCCAAATAGGCTTTTTGCTTTACTAGAACGGGGTGGAATGTTGAGTCTAGCAGTGGAGAAATGGACAAACTTGGGACTATGGATACTAGGACGAAGTGATGCAAACTATCCCAAGCGTTTAAAGCAGATATTAAAACATTCTGCACCCGCCATTCTTTATGGGGTTGGTAATATTCAACTTTTGTCTCTGGGGGGTTTAGCAATTCTTGGCTCTCGTGATATTGATGAAGAGATAGTTAGTTACACCCAAAGAGTAGGGCAAACCTGTGCTGCACAAGCAATGCAAGTAGTTTCAGGTGGAGCAAGGGGAGTAGATCAAGCAGCTATGCTAAGTGTATTAGAAGCTGGCGGCACATCTATCGGTATACTAGCGGATAGTTTAACCAAAGCAGCAGTAAACAGCAAATATCGCTCTAGTATCCAAGAAGGTAGACTTGCCTTAATTTCTAGTTACGATCCTGATGCTGGTTTTAATACTGGTAATGCAATGGGACGAAATAAGTATATTTATGCTTTAGCTGATTATGCTCTTGTCGTCACTTCTTCTTTTGGTAAAGGTGGTACTTGGGCTGGTGCTGTCGAAGCACTATCACGCCTCAAAGATATTCCTGTTTTTGTAAGGATGCACCCGAATATTTGCGAAGGTAATCAGCAACTATATAATCAGGGAGCAAAACCTTTTCCAATTGAACCTTGGAATAATTCATTACCAGAACTTTTAACAGCAACTGCATCTTTAGTTGCACAAGTACCAACTGAGGAGGATAAAACATCAAAAGCAACTCATACAAGTAATTCTCAAGAAATTTATGAAGCTGTTTTACCTTTTATTCTCAATCATTTACAGCAACCCAAAGATGCAAAATCTCTAGCTGAATCTTTAGATGTCCGACTCTCACAAATGCAAGATTGGTTAAATAGAGCTGTAGTTGAGGGTAAGGTGAAGAAAAATAACAAACCAGTAACTTATGTAGTTAATCAAGGCGCTACGCAACTTTCTTTGTTATAAAATTAGGATTTTACCCGGCGATTAACAGGTGTGCATCTATGGGTGAGACTCTTATTCCTGAAATTTCTTGCTGTATTCGATCATTGACAATTAAACTTAACTTCATCAGGTTTCTGGGGGTTGACAGTCATCTTGAACACACTGGCTGGACGCTACGAAATCATTCGGCAACTAGGCGGCGGTGGTTTTGCTGTAACATTTCTGGCTAGGGATAATTTGCAACCTAGCAAACCTTTATGTGTCGTCAAGCAATTGCGTCCCAATCAATCCCATCCGCGTGTGGTGGAATTTTTTGAAAAAGAAGCGGCTGTTTTGGAAAGATTAGGACAACACCCACAAATTCCCCAATTACTCGCACATTTTAGCGAGGACGAAATTCTCTACATAGTTCAGGACTTTATCGAAGGACAAGACCTGAGTCAAGAAATTATTCCCGGTAGGCGATTGAGTGAGGATTATGCAACAAAGTTGTTGCAAGATGCGCTGGAAGTTTTGTCCTTTATTCATAGTAAAGGAGTAGTGCATCGCGATATCAAACCACAAAATTTAATGCGCCGACATGAAGATGGACAAATTTTTTTGATTGATTTTGGCGCAGTTAAAGAACTTGGTTCTTTAATGGTAAATTCTCAAGGTGAAGTCTATTCCAGCGTTGTCATCGGGACTTCGGGGTATATGGCGTCAGAACAAAAAAATGGTAGACCTTGCTTAGGTAGTGATGTTTATGCTTTAGGGATGACCATTATTCAAGCCTTAACTGGTATTGTACCCTCCCAATTACCAGAAGATCCATTAACAGGGGAAATCATCTGGCGCAATCAAGTACAAATTAACGAGCATTTAGCGGAAGTGTTAACTAATATGGTGCGGCGTCACTTTAGTTTACGCTATTCCCATGCTGGCGAAGCATTGCAAGCGTTAAAAGTACCGCCAACACGGTTGCTTAATCCTTCTGCGGAGCAAGTATACCGTCAAGAAGCGAGAAATCGCGCACAACAAGGACAGGGTAATTTTTCCGTTTTCGCTTTAAAAATATTGGAAGCTAAACGCATTGATTTAGGCTTATCTGAAGAGACAGCGCAGGAAATTCACGAACAAGTTCTGCAACCATATCGCGAATATCAAAAGAAGTTACAGGAATACGAACAAGTCTTAATTGATGCAGTTAAACAACATTATCCTTTTAATGAGACGACGCAAAAAGATTTGCAAGATTATCAGCAACATTTAGGATTAAGAGATGAAGATATCACGGTGATAGAAGCCAGAGTACTTCCCGAAAAACCACAACATGGAAAAGTGGAAGTAAAAACTCAACTGTTTGAATTTGAATTTGCTACTCTGACTGTGAAATCTGAATTAGCAAATAAAAGCAACAGTTTGATAATTAATTGCATTCGCGGACGAGCAAAATTTTTTGCTGAAAAATTAGGTAATAGTGGCATAGTTTTAGAAATGGTTGCAATTCCTGGTGGTGACTTCCTCATGGGTTCGCCAAAGGATGAACCAGAAAGATATAACTCTGAAAGTCCACAACATAGAGTGACGATTCAACCATTTTTTATGGGAAAGTATCTGGTAACGCAGAGTCAATGGAAAGCTGTTGCGGCTTTTGAAAAGGTAAATATTCCCTTAAATCCCGAAGCATCCCATTTTAAAGGCGCTAATCGACCTGTAGAACAAGTATCTTGGGATGAAGCTGTCGAATTTTGTGCGCGACTTACTCAATTCACAGGAAAACCTTATCGTTTACCCACAGAAGCAGAATGGGAATATGCTTGTCGTGCGGGAACTTCTACGCCGTTTTGCTTTGGAGAAACGATTACAACTGATTTAGCTAATTATAACGGGAATTACGTATATCCTTCTGGGACAAAGGGCGAATTTCGGGGACAAACAACCGATGTAGGAAGCTTTCCTGCTAACCCTTTCGGTTTATTTGATATGCATGGTAATACCTGGGAATGGTGTCAAGATAACTGGCACAAAAACTACAACGGTGCGCCTACAGATGGTAGGGTTTGGTTGAGTGATAATCACAATCGTTTAGTGCGTGGTGGTTCCTGGAATCTCAATCCTTGGAATTGTCGTTCAGCTGTGCGTAATTGTAATGCCCGGGAGAATAAATATATTAATGTTGGTTTTCGGGTTGTGCTGGGTTATTTGAGTAATTAGTCAATGCGATGTCTACGACAAGCCGTGCTCCTACGAGGGGAACTCATGTAAACTAGGATAAATAAAATTGTTTGCTCATTTATTTAGATCCACAGCTAGCAGAGTAACAATGAAAGCACATCGAATTAAAACAATACTAACTGAAGACGGAACTTTGATCGTCAAAGATCTACCATTTCAGGCTGGGGAAGCAGTGGAAATTATCATTCTAGAAAGCCAAACTCATCCTCAACCAGCGAATCCTTATCCTTTGCGTGGTAAACAACCATACCGTTATGACGAGCCTTTTGAACCTGCTGTGCCTTTGGAAGATTGGGAAGTCTTGCAATGATTGTATTAGATACCCATATATGGGTTTGGTGGGTTCAAGGTGATGCAAGACTGACTACAAAATATCAAAACTGGCTGCAACAATATGAATCCCAAGGGTTAGGAATCAGCATAATGTCTTGTTGGGAAGTTGCGAAATTGGTAGAGATTGGCAAGTTAACTATACCCGATCCAATTGATGTATGGTTAACAGCAGCTTTAGCTTACCCAGGTGTACAGTTACTCGAACTAACAATTCCAATTATCGTTGAATCTACCAAACTCATAGGTTTTCACAAAGATCCATTCGATCAAGTGATTGTAGCCACTGCCAGAATTTATGGCTGTCCATTAGTAACTGTTGACGCAAAAATTCTGGCATATTCTGGAGTGCAAACTCTTAAATAAATATCAACAAAGTTTTTTACCAATCATCAACAGCCACAAGGTAATACCAATTCAAATAATCTTTGCCACACATCAAAATGTTATCGAGGGCATGGCAGTGCGAGTACCCCTACAATCTGTCACATTCTTTTTTCCAATTGGTATAAATATATAGCGGTTCTCACTTGGATGCCATACAACCAAGGGCGGGGTTTCCCCGCCCCTACAGGCTTTGCGATTTAAACAAAAATACAGTATTTGGTATTGTTTCTAATGGTGCAGTTTGGCCGTTTGGCAAGCTAAATTTAGATATTTTTACACAAAATAAAACTTTCTATACAATTCAAGATATGGAACGGCTATTTGCGGCTTTTAATTATGTCTTTCAACAGTGCGAATTACAATTAGATCGTCCTGCGACATGACACTGGGTTTAAGGGTACGGTATTGCCATACCGCTACGAAGGTAACTCATGTCAACTGCTGGAAAAATCTTACCTGAATTCAATGAACGACAACCCCAATTCAATAAAGCAGAAGCGATCGCCTTAGTGGTATGTCTCATAATTAAGTTGACACCTATGAGCAATCCCAACACCCTCAAAGTCATGGCGATCGCATTTTCGTTCCTCTTGGTAATAACTCACCCTGTCATTGCTAGCAGAACAAAGTAAAGCAAAGCAATCCCATTCTTTGCACTTAATTGCACTAATGCTACATTCACAATGACATAGTTAATTACAACGTCAACCCCAACCGGGAAACTATGGCATCGCCAAACATACCCCACAACGCCTACACCCATGCACCGCAACAGCACCCTAACTTGATACTGGGTAGCCTGCAAATGCTATGTTGGCTATTCTTTCGTCCCGCAGCCTGGCGTAATCACCTCAAACGCATTGACTCAACATTAGACACCGATATCTTTTTAATTACCTTTATAAGACAAGGAAGATGGCGGAATCTTGCTCTTTGGCGACTTTTGATCCAGGGATACATCATCTTACCTATCTTGGTTAACTTACTGGTGGGTTTGGTGCTGTGGGCATTAGGTACACCAATTGCAATTATATTTATTAGCGTGCCGTTCGGCTTGTTGGGAGGCTTGGCAGTAGGCTTGGTGGGAGGCTTGGCAGTAGGTTTGGCGTTTGTCTTGGCGTTCGGCTGCGGCTTGATGTTCGGCTTGACGTTCGGCTTGTTGGGAGGCTTGGTGGTAGGTTTGGCGTTCGGCTTGGCGTTCGGCTTGTTGGGAGGCTTGGCATTAGGCTTGACGTTCGGCTTGGCGTTCGGCTTGGTGGAAGGCTTGGCATTAGGCTTGACGTTTGGCTTGGCGGTAAGCTTGATATTCGGCTTGGCAGTAGGCTGGATGGGCGGCTTGATGTTCGGCTTGACGTTCGGTTTGGCGGTAGGCTTGGGTTTAACTATTCACTCATGGCGACCTTTCTTATCCTTTCCATTTCTCACAGTATGGAATTATCGACTCTTCAGATTAGACAAAATACGTAATGCTAAAAGCCCTTGCTTATTTCGCTATCACTCTGCTTTCTGGGATGAGTGGCAGCGTTTACATCTGCCAGGCTTAGATGAGTATTTGCTTTTCGTTATCGAACATAACTCAGTTGAAGGAAAAGCAGCGCTGGAATATTTAACCACTAGTCATCAACGCTGGGCAGCACAAGCAGCACAAATTGAACTGGATGCACGACATTTAGAAAGCTGTACAAATATGGAAGCTATCCGCCTGGCTCATCGCAGTCTGACATCTGCCGAACTAGATAACCCAGTTAGCACTCTGCTAAATATTTTCAGTGACATTAGCAAGGATGTAGATGCTGCTCTGAACCGAAGAAGTTCTTACAGCCAGTGTCAAGTACTCACTACTGTTGCAAACAGTTTAGATGCAAATTTGCAGAAAATCAGCCGCAGTAGCAACGAATACGCTACCCGCTTTTACCCTATTGCCCAAAGTTGGCTAAATATAATCAATAACCATATAGGCGAACTGGTTAAATCTAATGAACTCCGCCAAGAAATTGACTCGCCTTATAAGGAAAGCTAGCTGAAAACCCTTGAGAAATAGCAACGTAGTTGCGCTTTTCGTACTTCTCAAGGGGAAGGAGCGATCGCACTTCACGAAACCCTATCACAACAGTTTCCCCACGCTGCAACCACCCGCAAGTTACTATTACAGCGAGAGTTAATCGAAGAAGTTGGTGAAGGCGATCGCTTTCAGGTAGAGTTGATTCGTCGTTGGTTTGCTTTGGACAGGTAATACTAGATTCACTTTCAGAATTTCCCATTGTCAGGCGATGCAATTGAATTGTTTGCAAATGCGATCGCTTTGTGAGTTGATGTAATGTCATTTTTAATCGATGCGATCGCTTAACTTTCCGTACCCCTACTAGTGAGTCAGCTACGGTAGCATCTTTATCAGCAGCAGGAATGGTAGATTTTGGTTGCATAGCCGTGAATTCTACTCACCAGGGCTGAAGTTGACTTGCCACATTAAATAACTAAGAATTACACTAAAATTCAACAGACTTCTGGGAGATTACAGTCATCTTGAATACACTGGCTGGACGCTACGAAATCATTGAGCAATTAGGTGAGGGTGGCTTTGGTGTAACATTTATGGCTAGGGATAATTTGCAACCTAGTAAGCCTTTGTGTGTGGTCAAGCAACTACATCCTAACCAGTCCCATCCTCGTGTTGTGCAGTTTTTTGATAAAGAAGCCGCGATTCTTGAAAGGCTGGGTAAGCATCCCCAAATTCCCCAATTACTTGCACATTTTAGTGAAAATCAAAATCTTTACATAGTTCAGGAGTTTATCGAAGGACAAGACCTCAGTAAAGAAATCATACCAGGTAAGCGGTTGAGTGAGGGTTATGCAACCAAGTTGTTGCAAGATGTTCTCGAAGTTTTGTCTTTTGTACATAGTCAAGGTGTGATTCACCGCGACATTAAGCCCCAAAATCTCATGCGCCGACATCAGGATGGTAAGATTTTCCTGATTGATTTTGGAGCAGTAAAAGAACTTGGTACATTGATGGTGAATACTCAAGGTGAGGTGAAGTCCAGCATCATCATCGGTACTCCTGGCTATATGCCCTATGAGCAAAACAGTGGTAAACCTTGTTTAGGTAGTGATGTTTATGCTTTGGGGATGACTATCATTCAAGCATTAACTAGTGTTTCACCTTTTGAGTTGCAAGAAGATCCATTGACGGGTGAAATAATTTGGCAACATCTAGCACCACAAGTGAATCCTCATCTGGCTGAGGTATTAACTAAGATGGTACGCCGTCATTTCAGTTTACGATATGCCAATGCAACAGAGGCGTTGCAAGCTTTCATATCAGCTTCATCATCGCCAATAGCGCCAACAATTGTTGTTAATCCTGCTCAAGAAGTATATTTTCAAGAAGCGACAATTCGCGCACAACAAGGTCAGGGTACTTTTTCTGTCTTTGCATTAAGAATACTTGAATCTAAGCGTATTGAGTTGGGTTTATCTGAGGATGAAGCCAGACAAATTCACGAACAAGTTCTACAACCTTATCGTGAATATCAGCGTAAGTTACAAGATTATGAACAAGCTTTAATTGAAGCAGTTAAGCAACAATATCCCTTTAATCAAGCGACGCAAAAAGATTTACAAGAATATCAACAATATTTAGGTTTACGGAATGAGGATATTGCAGCGATAGAAGCAAGGGTATTTCCCCAGAAACCACAGCCAAGACCATCATCTAAACCTGGATCTGTCCCAAAATCACCCTCACCTATAAAAATTTTTACTCAGCCTTTTGAGTTTGAGTTTGCCACCTTAACAGTTACAAGCTCAGGATTATTTGGAAGAGGAAAAACCTATGAAATTAAACGCAGTCGAGGACGGGGTGAGTTTTTTACAGAAAGCCTGGGCAATAGTGTAATCTTGGAGATGATTGCAATTCCTGGTGGCAAATTTCTCATGGGTTCCCCAAAGAATGAACCAGAACGAGATGATTCTGAAAGTCCACAGCACAAAGTTACGATTCAACCCTTTTTCATAGGGAAATTTCCTGTTACCCAAAGTCAATGGAAAGCTGTTGCTGCTTTACCCAAGGTGAAGATTGATTTAAATCCAGATCCATCATTTTTTAAAGGTGCGAATCGCCCTGTAGAAAAAGTGTCTTGGGATGATGCAATTGAGTTTTGTGCTAGACTGTCTAAGAAGACTGGGGAAATCTATCGTTTACCCAGTGAAGCAGAATGGGAATACGCCTGCCGTGGGGGAACAACCACACCCTTTTATTTTGGCGAAACGATTACAACCGATTTAGCGAATTACGACGGAAACTACACATACGGTTCTGGACTCAAAGGTGAATATCGTAAGCAAACAACAGATGTTGGAAAATTTCCTGCAAATCCCTTTGGTTTATTTGATATGTGTGGTAACACATGGGAATGGTGTCAGGATGAGTGGCACGAGAATTATAACAGTGCGCCGGCAAAAAATAGTGCTTGGTTAGATAAGAATAATAATAAAAGACGGGTGCTGCGTGGTGGTTCCTGGTACTACAATCCGAGATATTGTCGCTCGGCGTACCGCTTCTATAACGCGAGCGATGTTAGGTCTACGTCCGCTGGTTTTCGGATTGTGGTTGCTTCAGGCAATCCTTAGAAATTGCTAATGGTTAAGCTGAAGCTTCATCTGGATGCAGATACATCCATTCAATCACTACATTCAGCATTGGTGTCTAAAAGCCTTAATGGTATGATATCAGGAAAATTTTGGTTTTTTCGCGCTTAATGATTCCTGAATTTGATGAACATGGTAATCTACCACCAGGTGTGCATTTTTGTGATAGGAATGAGTTGAAAGAGAGATTTGGATATAATCTACGCCGCCGCAACTTAATCAATGGAATTGAAGAAGTATTAACCTTACTCAAGGCTGCTAGATGTCGAACTGCATATTTAAATGGAAGTTTTGTGACATCTAAATTAAATCCCCAAGATTTTGATATGTGCTGGGATCGTGATGATGTAGATGTTGAGTATTTGAAGAGAAATGCACGTTTATTATTAAATTTTTATAACAGTGCGGCACAAAAAGCTAGGTATGGAGGCGAAATTTATCCATCAGACCAACCTGTGGATGAGTCTATAATGTCAATAGAGTTTTTTCAACGGGATAGGCAGCAAAACCAAAAAGGCATTATCGCTATTAATCTATGGGAGTGGGAGCCGTGATTAAAAATGAGCATGAATATCAAGTAAGTAAATCTTGGGTAGTAAAATTTCAACAAGCGATTATTAGTTTGTACCAAAACGAAGAGAAAAAGCAAAAAGATCCCGAAGGTTGGCAGCTAATAATTGATTCTTATTTTGCTCAAATTAAAAACCTACTAGACGAAATCACCGAATATGAATCTCTATTAGACCACAATTCCCAAGAAATTTTAATTTTACAAAATTCCAATATTAGGCTTTCACAAATTGGTGAAATTATAATTAAGGTCAGAATTGCTAAAAAAATAAGTCTCGAAGAACTGTCTGCAATTACTAAATTAACGAAAGAACAGATAAAAGAATATGAGGATAAAGATTATCAAAATGCTAGCTTTGATGCTGTAATCGAGATAGCCGAAGCTCTGGGTATTAAATTACAACATTGTACTGTGGTGTCTGAAATTGATAATTTTCTTAGTAATGAACTGACAAAAATCCGGCAATTTGAGCATATTAGCAATCTCAGTGAATAAATACTTAATCAGTAGGTCGGCGCTAATATTTCAAGCTATGTTAAGAAATTTAAATGTAGGGTGCGTTACGCTGCGCGATAACACACCTTGAATTGAGTACTTTCAAATAAAAAAATACTCAAATCTTATGAATGGATTTTTGTCAAGGGCGGGAGGAATGGCGGGGTTTCCATTGGTGTCAACTTAACGCGAAACCCGCTTTGTAGCAAGGTTTTTCCCCTCACCCCCAACCCCTCTCCCGGTGGGAGAGGGGAGCAAGAGATTTAATTCCCCTTCTCCTGGGGGAGAAGGGGTGAGGGGATGAGGGCGAAAGTTTTTGTACAACGCCTGCCCTATATAGCTTTTAGCTTAAGTTGACACTAATGGGAGAAACCCCCCCTACGAATAAACAACCATCGCATGAACGCCAAACCGACTACAATATATACGCAACTCGCGCTTCCTTAAGGAGTATCCAGCAGTGCAGCCGGATTTATTAGGTTTGGAAATTAGCAAAGGAGAATTGAGACGCTTAACTGGGTTCGATCCAGAAGACGTTTTCCGACCTTCTATTATGGCAGACCGCGAGAGGCGATTAGGTTTTTTGATTAATGAGGGACTCGTAGCGCTGGCGTTAACGCCGATTATTGTCGGGGGAATTTATGCGTTTATTATTCTGCCTGCTATTGGCTCTTCAATTAAATTAGGCATTCTGTTATTAATCTTAGTACCAATTGCGGTAATTGTCGGGCGATCGCTCTGGCGCAAGTTTACTTGTCCCCAAGGTTTAACTATCCTCTTAGATGAAGTCGATAAATATCACGCTGTCATCAACGCCATCGATATTAACGATCAATTAGCCACATCAGGTAACAGTCAAAGCAGCATAGACGATCGCGATCGCGTTATCTCCGCATTACAACTGATTCGCGAAGATTTAGTTCGCGCTTTGAAAACCGAACGAATTTTACGTGATAATAAAAAATTGCTTGCTAACAATCAAGAGTTATTTGTCAATAATTTAGCCAATCTCCAAGCTTTGCAACAAAGCAATCAAGCCGGAGAATACGCGCAATTTCTCAATCAATCATTGCAAATTGCCTTGGATGTGCAAGCAGAAATTAATAAATTACAGTCTCCAAAACGTTGACTTCAATGACCAACAAACCGAAAATTATTGTTCTGGATGACGATCCAACAGGTTCCCAAACAGTCCACAGCTGTTTGCTGCTGATGCGTTGGGATGTGGAGACTTTACGCATCGGTTTGCAAGATGAATCGCCAATTTTCTTTATTCTCACAAATACGCGATCGCTTCCCCCAGAATCAGCCGCAGCTGTAACTAAGGAAGTCTGCCAAAATTTAAAAGTTGCTTTAAAAGCCGAAAATATTACCGACTTCTTGGTGGTTAGCCGTTCTGATTCCACCTTACGCGGACATTATCCCATCGAAACAGATGCGATCGCCCAAGAACTCGGCCCCTTTGATGCTCATTTTCTCGTTCCCGCATTTTTTGAGGGGGGACGCATCACCATCGATAGCATCCATTATTTAATTGTTGAGGGTAAACCTAAACCAGTCCATGAAACTGAATTCGCCCGCGATTCTGTTTTCAGCTACCATCACAGTTATTTACCCAAATACGTAGAAGAAAAAACTCAAGGACAAATTCCGGCTGAGTCTGTCACCCGATTTCTATTAGATGATATCCGTGCAGGGAGTTTGCAGCGATTGTTACAATTAACTGGTAATCAGTGCGTTGCTGTTGATGGCGAAATTCAAGCCGATCTCAACAAATTAGCAGCTGATATTTTAGCAGCCGCCAGTCAAGGTAAACGCTTTTTATTCCGCAGTGCTGCCAGTATCTTAACTGCTTTAGCTGCCTTACCACCCCAACCCATCGCCGCCGAAAATATGGCAGAGTATGTTCGTGATGGTAAACCAGGTGCAGTCATTGTTGGTTCTCATGTTAAAAAAACTACCCAACAATTAGAAGCACTGTTGCAAGCAGATGGTACTGTGGGCATTGAAGTGAATGTAGGGCGATTATTAAATAACCAAGAAGATACATCAGATACATTACTTACGGAAATCTTAGCGACGATCCAAGAAGTACATGCAGCTGGTAAAACACCGGTAGTTTATACTAGCCGTCAAGAACTAACTTTTGCGGATGTCAATACAAGATTAGAGTTTGGTAGTAAAGTTTCTAGTTTATTAATGGATATTGTTCGAGGTTTGCCATCTGATATAGGATTCTTGATTAGTAAAGGCGGCATTACCTCAAATGATGTTTTAAGTACGGGATTGGCTTTAACTTCAGCGCGATTAATGGGACAAATTTTAGCAGGTTGTTCGATGGTGTTAACACCTATCGATCATCCCCAGTTTCCGAATTTGCCCGTCGTCTTATTTCCTGGTAATGTTGGCGATGCTGATGCTTTAGCAACAAGTTATCAGCGATTGACCAAAAAAGGCAGAGGGCAGGAGGCAGAAGGCAGAAGGTAAAAAAAGGTAGGTAAGGGACAGAGCAACTAAATTTATTTATGAAAAAAGGTAAAAAGATTTTTTTCGAGACGTGTAGGCGCGATAAAAAAGGTGTCCTGATCAAATCCCCGCGCATTTATTTATGGGGATTCCCTTCTGCCCTCTGCCCGACGCTCGAAGACTCGCTAACGCTGCGCTATCGTACTTCTGCCTTCTTAATAAAAAAGTGCAGAGTGCAGCGTGAATATTTTCACCACAATCTGATATACTCTGCACTCAGTAGTTTCTGGGGTGAGGATGTTATTGCCAACTGCAACTAATTTATTAGCGATCGTTGCTCAGATTATTCTTTCTCTTGTGGCGGGTGTTGTATGACTTCTGATTCTGCCAATTTAGAGTCCAATTCTGCAATTCCTAATGCAGAAGCCCAATCTAACCTTTCGCCTAGCGAGTCAAATGCTATTCTCCCTGACACAGAGTTAAATTCTGTGCTGCAATTTTTAAAGGCTAATGCACCATTAAACGCAGATAGTCTGGAAGGAGAGCAAAATTCTCTGACTACTGACGGGGAAATAAAAAAAGACAACCCAGAAGGTGAGAAAAGTTCTGTAACAACAGATGCAGTCGAAAATTCCGCAAATCCTGAAGGGGAAAAGCAAGCTGAGGCGAATTCTCAGTTAGATTCGATTTCCGCCTTGTCTGATTTAAATACCCTAGATTTAGTACCCCCAGAAAATAAAGTCAAAAATAATATTCAAGTTCAATGGAAAACACAGGAGGGAAAACTTTTATTAATTTTACCCACAGAAGCCCAAGTACCCGCCGCAGACTTTAGCTGGTATGAAATTTGGCAACAGATGCGCCAACGCCTGCAAGCCGATCGCTTTCGGGTAGCCAATACACCAGTACATCTGCTGGCGAAAGACCGCTTGTTAGATAGCAGACAACTGCAAGAACTAGCCGAGGTCTTAAATGAAGTCCAACTCCAACTAAAATCTGTAGCTACCAGTCGCCGCCAAACTGCGATCGCAGCTGTATCTTCTGGTTATTCTGTAGAACAACTACAACCAGAAAGTTCTCTGAGTTCCGAAACCAAAGCCGTACCCACTCCCTTAGCAGATGCTTTGTATCTGGAAATGACAGTACGTTCGGGAGTCGAAATTCGTCATCCCGGTAGCGTCATCATCTACGGAGATTTAAATCCAGGTGGTAGCGTAGTAGCAGATGGAGATATTTTAGTTTGGGGTCGGTTACGCGGAGTCGCCCATGCTGGTGCAAGTGGTAATCGGGAATGTCTGATCATGTCCTTGCAAATGGAACCTACCCAATTGCGGATTGCAGACGCCGTAGCTAGAGCACCAGAAAAATCGCCTACCCAGTTTTCCCCGGAAGTAGCGCATATCACACCCCAAGGTATTCGCATCGCTAGGGCGATAGATTTTTCCCGTAACCAATTAAATCGGATGAATCTAGAGCCGTAAGTAATTACTATAATTTCTAAACCCTAATTGAGCGTGTTTCGATCATGACTCGCATTATTGTCGTTACCTCCGGTAAAGGAGGAGTGGGTAAAACCACAGTTTCCGCAAACCTGGGCATGGCTATAGCCAAAATTGGGCGTCAAGTAGCCTTAGTTGATGCAGATTTTGGTCTGAGAAATTTAGACTTGCTGCTAGGACTAGAAAACCGCATCGTCTACACGGCGGTAGAAGTTTTAGCCAGAGAATGCCGTTTAGAACAAGCTTTAGTCAAAGATAAGCGGCAAACTAACCTCGTACTGTTACCAGCCGCCCAAAATCGCACCAAAGAATCAGTCACCCCCGACCAAATGAAGTTATTGGTAAACGCACTGGCGCAAAAGTACCAGTATGTGATTATCGATAGCCCAGCAGGGATTGAAATGGGTTTCAAAAATGCGATCGCCCCCGCCAAAGAAGCCTTAATTGTCACCACCCCGGAAATTTCCGCCGTCCGCGATGCTGACCGTGTAGTCGGGTTATTAGAAGCACAAGGAATTAAGCGAATTCATCTAATAATTAACCGCATCAGACCCGCAATGGTGCGAGCCAATGATATGATGTCTGTTCAAGATGTTCAGGAACTTCTTGCCATCCCCTTGATTGGCGTCATCCCTGATGATGAACGTGTAATTGTTTCTACCAATCGTGGCGAACCTTTGGTATTATCAGATACCCCCTCTTTAGCAGCTACAGCCTTTGAGAACATTGCACGGAGATTAGAAGGGGAATCTATACCTTTTCTTGAATTTGACTCAGGCCACGACAACATCTTTACCCGGTTAAGAAAATTGTTGTGGACAAAACTTGCATAACTCTATCCTTCCGTCTCCGCAGACCTATTAGCAATGATTCTCGAACTTCTAGAAAGACTTTTTTTTCGCGCCCCAGATACCAGTCGGACGCATGTTAAACGTCGCCTGCAATTGGTGATCGCCCACGATCGCGCTGACATCGATCCCCAAAAATTAGAAAAAATGCGACAAGAAATTTTAGAAATTGTTTGTCGCTATGTGGAAGTTGATACAGAGAATCTAGAGTTTTCTCTAGAAAGTAATCAACGAACCACAGCCTTAATTGCTAACTTACCCATTCGTCGAGTTAAAGAAGCAGAAACCACAGAGGAATTAGAAAGCAGCGAAACTACAATGCTGTAATTTTTTATTAACTATTGTTTAATTTTATGGCTATTAGCTCACAGCTAATGGCTAGTATGTTTATGCGAAAATCAAAATTTCTCAAATCGTTATACTAATACCAATTTGAAAAAAGAATGCGAAAGATGGTAGGGGCATGGCACTGCCATGCCCTCTAGAATATATTGATGTGTCGTAACCATTATTTGAATTGGTATAATAATTGCTGAAAATGCATATAATTAATCAGCATAGTTTTGTGATGATTGCTGAATATTTGGAGCATTGAGTATGAATCTCGCATCACATGAACAAGCAGCTATTATTCGTACAGAGCGTGGATTGACAATTGCAGGCACGCGCACCAATCTGTATGATGTTATGGATTTTTTGAAAGCTCAATACCCGCCTAAACTCATCCGTGACAAATTAAATCTTACTGATGTACAACTTACTGCTGCGTTGTCATACATTGCAGAAAACCATACTCAGGTAGAAGCCGAATATCAAGAAGTCCTGCAAACTAGAGAAGAAATTCGTCACTATTGGGAAGAATACAACCGCGATCGCTTTGCTCATCTTGCAACCAAACCGCACCACCCAAGTAAAGAGGCGCTTTGGGAAAAACTGGAACAGCAGAAAGCTGCGCGTGCTTCCCTCAAACTATGAAATTTCTCGTTGACTATAATTTAGACGGCTATGCTAATGGGGAGCATCCCAAATGTGCAAAAACGCCCTCACCCTATAAGGGTGGGGCTAGAAATACGAAGCCTGCCAAGGCAGGCTAAAAGTTTGATAGCCTGCCTTGGCAGGCTTTGTTGGTATAGCAATACCCTTCTAGGGTATTGCGTCAAAATTGGGATGCTCCCATGCTAATGTTCTGCTTGGTATTTTGACTAAACGCGGTAGTTGATTACTTTTAGAACTTGATAATTATATGGGAGTGGGTCGGCTTTTTATTCCCTAAAAAAATCCTGTTGTTACAAATTTAACAACAGGATTATGAAGATTAGATAAACTCAATTATCGAGAAGCAACTTGTGGCCCTGCCCATACATCTGTATGCTTTTGACCAAAAGTAATCGGCTGATCGGCATTTGTATTGGTAGTGACAATTTTCCCATCAGCTGCTACCTGTATTAACGGCCAGTCTTCCTCACCTAATTGACCAGCGCGGAAGAGTACGCGATCGGGTTGACCTTTACTCCAGCCTAATAATACAGCGATTTTTTCATGATCTTCTTCTGATTCGCCTACAGGAGAAACAGTGTTAGCTTGGTTGTTTTGGCTATCCCAAATCACTGCACGATCTGTAGCATCGGCTGTGTTAAATATCCCTTCAAACCGACGCGCTAAAAAGCGATCGCCTTTTTCTGACCAGCTAACAGGAACTAATACCCCAATTGTGCCTTCTGGCTGTCCGGCTGCTTGTGTTTGTTGAACATTTAACAGAGGATCGCCTAACACCGAAGTTGACGCAATTACCCGCAACTTCTTAGTTTTTACCTCTTCCACAAACAACACGCTAGTCACCCGACTGTTATACATTTGGGGTTTGACTTCCAGGCGCACCCGACTATAAACCACATACTTACCATCAGGAGAAGCTACAGGTACGCTGCGGTAATAACGCACTCCCGAACCTCCACCAGATGCGATCGCTTCCTGAGTCGCTGTAATCCATTTCCAAGGAATTGGATGGGGACTACCTATGGGATCGTTAGCTGCTTGTTCTGAACCTGGTTGTTCAGACACAGGTATTTCTGTATTCGCGTTGGGTTGGGTCGGTGTTAAAATAGGTGTAACTTGAGTTGCAGCCAGTGATTGAGTTAAAATTATCTCTCTAGGCAGAGAATTATCTGCTGCTTGTAAAGATTTAATTTTTGAGTCTTTTAACTTTTGCAATAAATTTAATTGTTGGGAATTTTGCTTTGTTGATGGCGCAAGTTCCACGGCTGCTAATGGATCTTTACCACCTACATTGTTGCGGGAAATAGCATAGCCTGGTTGCAGAATACCTTGCACTCCAGCAGCAGACTGCTGATTTTCTACTGCTGATGACAATTCTCCAACAGTAGCCATTCCTTGCAATTGAGAGTCAGATTCTGGAGTTGAGGTGTGGCTCGGATCTGCTGTTAATAGATCGGCTAACTCTGGTTCATTAACAGCTGCTATTTCTACGGTAGCTGAACCGGATTTTTCCCGATCAGAAGTGTTATTTGCTACTTCTGATTGATTAGCCGAGGTAGAGTGACCTGATGCTGCTACTAGAGGGGCGATCAGTACTGCAATGACAGCATATTTAACTAATGGTTGTGCGCGAAACCATCCTGACAGCAAAAGAGGTTTTAGCATGGGTTGACTCTCTAGAGGGTAGCAGTTGCTGTGTGAGGAGCGTACCTGGGCAGCAATGAATTTGGCTATGGATATAGGTATAACAAGAAACTAAAAGCTTTAACGAGATAATTACCTGAAATTTATTACAGCTTTATAAAACTCAAGTATCATAGTTAACACCTTATCTGATAACCATTCAATATATTCGCTTAGTAACCTGCGAGCAAGTAATATTACAGATTAATTTAGCGATCCAAAGCATACTTATAGATACACTACAGGCATACTCAAAACTTAATACTCAACTTTACCTGGGGGTAATTACGAATGAGTATTAAACTTAATCATTTAATTCGTACATAAACAACAGCCGAGATTCGAGTACGTAGGTTTCTAGGACTTTCTACCTAATCACCCGCGACAACAGCGCAGAAACTGAATCTCGGTAAATTTTAGACGTTACCGTAAAAACTGGCAAAGCTGACGCCCGACATATTTCCTACTGAAAAACCAAATACTAGTATCTACGCAAGTTCACCAATTGTCATCTGTTCTACATTAATTGTGAGAACCTATTGACATTTGGATGTAAATACACCTAAAGCTTAATTACAGGAAACACAATAAAACTAAATTTAACAGGTAGATGCACAGTCAATAGTCGTCAGACATTGCCCAAACATTGAGGGCGCTAGAAATAAGAATAATTATTACTAGCTGATATGTTGGCTAACTTAGACCTAATTATAAGTCTATCAAGGAATTTTTGCTTTCACCATTACTCAACAACTTTAGCAGCAAAAAATTTATATATTGCCAGATAATTGCATGATGGTCGCCAGTCAAACCTTTATACCAGATAGCCTACTGGCTATTATCTCACAACTAATGACCCTTGACTAATGACCCTTGACTGTTGACTATTGACTATTGACTATTGCCGATTAACTAACATGAAAATCGTATTTTTTGGTACTCCCCAGTTTGCTGTTCCTACCCTGGAAAAATTGCTGAATAACCCAAATATAGAGGTATTGGCAGTTGTGACGCAACCAGATAAACGCCGAGAGAGAGGGAATAAATTAACACCTTCACCGATAAAAACTCTCGCTATTTCTGCTAACGTACCAGTATGGCAACCACAACGAGTGAAAAAGCATACCGCCACCTTAACCAAACTCAAAGAATCTGGTGCTGATGCGTTTGTGGTAGTCGCCTACGGACAAATTTTATCGCCACAAATTTTAGAAATGCCGAAATTGGGTTGTATTAATGTACATGGTTCAATTTTGCCTAAATACCGAGGTGCTGCGCCGATTCAGTGGTGTTTACATAACGGTGAACCAGAAACCGGGATCACCACCATGTTAATGGATGCAGGAATGGACACGGGAGCCATGCTACTAAAAGCCACTACACCGATTGAGTTACTGGACAATGCCCACACTTTAGCCACAAGGCTAGCTGATATTGGTGCAGATTTACTAGTGGATACTTTATTTAAGTTAGAACGCCAAGAAATCACCGCCATTCCTCAGGATGATTCTCAAGCGACTTATGCACCTTTAATTGAAAAGCAGGATTATGGCTTAGATTGGTCTAGAAGCGCTATGGAATTACACAATCAAATCAGAGGCTTTTACCCTAACTGTACCGCCAAGTTTCGCAATCAATTGCTAAAAATTACTGCTACCGTTCCCCTTGGTTCTGCTTATAGCTATGAGCTACCACCAGAATTAGAGAAAATAATGCGTAAATTACCTGATTTGTCAACATTATCTGGTAGTCCGGGAGAAGTGGTGAGCATTACCAAGGGAATTGGCGCGATTGTCCAAACTGGCGAAGGTATGTTGTTGTTGCGAGAAGTTCAGCTAGCGGGTAAACGTCCTCAGTCGGGATGGGATTTTGTTAATGGTAGCCGTTTAACGGTTGGCGAAATCATTGAAAAAGGCTAAAGTTTAAATTTCATGCTTCAGCCTTTTTCCTTTCATAAAAACGGCAAGATGTACAAGGGCCGGTGGGATTGACTGCACAACGAACAATTTCCGAAAGTGCATTGTAGCTACAGGTAGCATCGCCAACTACCCATCGTCCCTCTACGAAACTTTTCTCAGCAGGTCTTTGAGCAGATTGTACGTAAAGGGCGATATTATGCAAGCGGTAGCGCCCAGATTTTAATTGATATTTATGGCGGCGCTCTAAAACGGCGTAGGTTTTTCCGTCAAAATCGAGATAATTTCCAGGTTGGGGTGTCCAATCCAGTTGCGCTTTACCGAGGGTTTGACGCGGATGCGTCAATATCACCTCGGTTGGTAAAGAGTCTGGCTCCATAGGCTTATGTGATGAGATTTACACTTTGACAACTCACCGCACTTTTAGGGCGGTGATTCTTGGGCTGATCACTGCCTCCACCAACAATGTTGATCTTGGTCTTACACGATCATATCTGACTCGACTACACCCGCGATTGGGCAAGCCTCTTAACGAGTCAATCCCACAAGCGTAACTTTCCGTATGCCCTACGGTAGTTTATTTCTTTTTTTCGTCCTTACAGTTTGGATTTACTTGAATACCATTGACTGCTAGGAATTTTGAGATCACGGAGTAGGACGTTTAACCTGTTTCCTCGTCGTTCTCACGGTCAACAACCTATTAAAATTATCTCCCAAAGCCGTCCTACAAGGACGGGGTTTTAGATCCATTTTTCTGATAATTAATAGTTTGCACTAATTAAGCATTCACCAAGCACGGAAGAAAGACAAGGGGGACAAGGGAAGGGGGACAAGGGAGAAATCACAAGAAATCTCTCTGAACCGTCAACCGTCAACCGTCAACTCATCAATAAACGCCAAGGGCACTACAAAATTAGATTGACAAAATGCTATGATTGGCATCGAAATCAACCCAGGCGATCGCTTAGTCAGTTCTTCAGTTAAGTTTTGCATCCTGACTTAACCTGCTAAGTCCCACCGCCAATCTCTCTACCTGCGCTTTCACTGTGGGATCGAGATTGATTTAAATTCACAAATCTTCACAAAGTCCATGCTATGCCAGGAAGCGTGTGGAGTCAATTTCTGCTGATGAGGTGGTTGATTTATCGGGGAATCAGGCGCTAGAGACCGATATCCAAAAGGCTAATCTAACTGGATGCCTATTACATTGTTTAAAGTTATGTAGCCTTTTGATTACGGAGCCTCAGCCACTGCGGTAAACTATGCCTTGATTATAATTCCTTCGCAGAGAAGAACACTCGAAAGGAGCCTTTTTTCAATGTCTCATACCGTAAAAATCTACGATACCTGCATTGGCTGCACTCAGTGTGTCCGCGCTTGCCCCACTGACGTACTGGAGATGGTACCCTGGGATGGCTGCAAAGCTGCTCAAATCGCCTCTTCACCCCGTACAGAAGACTGCGTAGGCTGCAAACGTTGCGAAACTGCTTGTCCCACAGACTTTTTGAGCATCCGGGTTTACTTGGGTGCTGAAACAACTCGCAGCATGGGTCTAGCTTATTAGGATCTTGATTTTGCTCGCAATTAACTGTCTTCATTAGCAAGCATTTTTAGCATCGTAGGGTGGAACTTGCCACCCTACAGCATCGTTCTTTAAAAATAATCAACATTACAAGGAGCGATAAGCTCCTTTTTTCTTTGCTAAAATGTCACTTCTATGATACCAACTAAACAAGCTGGCGTCATGTTCCACAGGTAGGGGTGAAACAAATGTGCGGAATCGTTGGGTATATTGGTACGCAAGCAGCGACAGAAATTTTATTATCTGGTTTAGAGAAACTAGAATATCGCGGATATGATTCGGCGGGAATCGCTACCATTTGGGAAGGTGATGTGCAATGCGTGCGGGCTAAGGGTAAACTGCAAAACTTACGTTCTAAACTAGAACAAGTAGAAACTCCCGCGCAAATTGGTATCGGTCACACTCGCTGGGCAACTCATGGTAAACCAGAAGAGTATAACGCTCATCCTCACATGGATACGGCGATGCGAGTGGCGGTGGTACAAAATGGCATTATTGAGAACTACCGCGAGTTGCGAGAGGAATTAAAAGCCAAAGGACATCTATTTCGTTCGGAAACAGATACAGAAGTAATTCCCCATCTGATTGCCGAAATTCTCAAAACATCTCCCGCTTCTTTATTAGACGCAGTGCGTCAAGCTGTCAACCACCTAGAAGGCGCTTTTGCGATCGCAGTTATTTCTGCTGATTACCCAGATGAGTTGATTGTCGTGCGACAGCAAGCACCCTTGGTCATTGGGTTTGGACAAGGTGAGTTATTTTGCGCTTCCGACACGCCGGCGATCGTTGCTTACACCAGAGCTGTGCTACCATTAGAAAATGGAGAAATTGCGCGCTTAACACCTTTAGGCGTAGAAATTTACAACTTTGCTGGCGATAGACTGAAAAAGCAGCCCCGATTATTAAACTTGAGTCCCACAATGGTAGAGAAGCAGGGATTCAAGCACTTCATGCTCAAGGAAATTTACGAGCAACCGGGAGTGGTAAGGGCTATTTTAGAAGCTTACTTTAGTAGTGAGAATAATTCTTCTAGTCATACCCAGTCACCAATTAATCTGGGATTACCTGAGTCATTCTACGCAGACATCGAACAAATCCAAATTGTTGCTTGCGGTACGAGTTGGCACGCCGCTTTAGTAGGAAAATACCTGTTAGAACAACTAGCCGGGATTTCTACTCAAGTCAACTATGCGTCTGAGTATCGCTATGCGCCATCACCTTTGATAGCGAATACATTAATTATTGGTGTAACGCAATCAGGGGAAACAGCTGATACTTTAGCAGCCTTAGCAATGGAAAAAGAACGTCGCCAAGGTAAAGAAAGTAAATATCAAGCCAAATTATTAGGTATTACCAATCGCCCAGAAAGCAGCCTTGGTCATTTAGTACCCCATATAATTAATACATTGGCGGGAATTGAAATTGGAGTAGCAGCCACAAAAACTTTTATTGCGCAATTAATGGCATTTTATGCTTTAGCTTTGGATTTAGCTGTTCATCGGCAAACAATTTCATCTGAAAAAATTGCAGATATTATCGAAGGTTTGCGACAAATTCCCAAAGAAATTGAAGCTACTTTAGACATTCAAGAAAATTTAACAGAACAATTAGCCCACGAATTTGCAGAAACTCAAGATGTGATATTTTTAGGCAGAGGAATCAACTTCCCCATCGCTTTAGAAGGTGCATTAAAATTAAAAGAAATTAGCTATATTCACGCCGAAGGTTATCCAGCCGGCGAAATGAAACACGGCCCCATAGCCCTTTTAGATGCTAAAGTACCAGTAGTGGCGATCGCAGTTCCGGGTAGTGTTTACGAAAAAGTCATTTCTAACTCCCAGGAAGCCAAAGCTAGAGATTCCCGGTTAATTGGTGTCACTCCTGTTAAAGATGGCGAAGCAGGGGAAATCTTCAACCATTTATTACCAGTACCAACTATAGATGAATTGCTTTCTCCCATCCTCACAGTGATACCTCTGCAATTATTGGCTTATCATATCGCCGCCCGTCGCGGTTTAGATGTCGATCAGCCCAGGAATTTGGCAAAATCGGTTACGGTTGAGTAGTATTGAATCAATAAATATCGAGTGTTGTGGAAACATAATAAAGTTGTACAATAAATAATTTGATTCAACAATTAATAAAACGATTGAACAATAACCTCTAAGAGAGCACTATTTTACTAAGTAAAGGTGCGATCGCTTCCAGAGGTTATTTTTATAGTTAGGGGTGAGAGAAGAATCCCCCACTTTTACGACTAAGTGAGCGTTCGTGCAGCGTGTCATCAGACAAGGGATACTTAGTCAAGTGGGGGATTGTAAATTTTTTAGCTTGGGTAGATATTAACGGAAATATAAGCTATGCAAGAACTAAAATTGTATAACTTTATTATTTTTATACAAAAGCGATCGCTAATACTTACATAGCCATTAGCAAATTTATACCATAGACCGCTTGAGTGAACCGTCTGCATATAGTTCTAATGGTATTAACTGAAGTTTGCCATTAACTTTAACTTGAGAGTAAACAACTTTGACTAGTGGGGCATTATTTTGGTTATAACGTACAGACATAATTACCTATCCTATTTATTAATTTTTTATGTTCAAAAGTTTCCTTACCCATAATTTACTGAATTTATGTTTGGGTAGGATTGCATCTCTTGTATGATTATTTATCGTACTTTAGAACTATTAAAAATGTCTTAAATTTAATTGTATCTATCCCTTGATAAAGATGAAGATTTGACGAAATTTCTCTCTAACTGAATCAGTAGAAAAACGCAAATAAATATCACAGGTGAAAAATAGATAAATTAGCATCAAATCTGGGTTTGTATTATATTTTCCTGCGATATTCTCCCGCATCAGGATAAATATTGAGGTTAGCCTATTTAATCGCTGCAAGATTACCCGACTATTAAGACCGAGAACAGGAGATAATAATAAACCTATACCATCCTCAGCTGTAATAGCACCGCCATTGGCTAGGCTGCTTGACTTCACAGTTATAGGGTAGATTGGCGCTAGTTGTAGCAAATAAGATCATGGACACTACCAAGTTGTATGCTCGCTTAGAAAATTATTACCAGCAAATCAAGACAATTATTCTCAGTCGTCAGAATCCGATTACTGGTTTACTACCTGCGAGTACGGCTATAACCGCTCACGGAGATTATACAGATGCTTGGGTGAGAGATAATGTTTATAGTATTTTGGCTGTTTGGGGTTTAGCACTTGCATACCGCAAGGTTGATGAAACTAAAGGATACACTTACGAACTAGAACATAGCGCAATTAAGCTGATGCGTGGGTTGCTGTTTGCAATGATGCGACAAGCTTATAAGGTAGAAAGATTTAAACATACGCAATCACCTTTAGATGGATTACATGCTAAATACAACACGGCTACTGGTGATATTGTGGTGGGTGATGATGAGTGGGGACATTTGCAATTAGACGCTACATCAATATTTTTGCTGATGTTAGCGCAAATGACTGCTTCTGGTTTGCAAATAATTTATACCATTGATGAAGTTAATTTTGTCCAAAATTTGGTTTACTATATTGGACGCGCTTACCGCACACCCGATTATGGCATTTGGGAACGGGGTAACAAAATTAATCGCGGAAATGCAGAGTTAAACGCTAGTTCTGTGGGTATGGCGAAAGCTGCGTTAGAAGCTATCAATGGCTTAGATTTATTTGGGGTTCGGGGAAGTCAAGCTTCAGTAATTCATGTGTTACCAGATGAAATTGCGCGTGCCAGAATTACTTTAGAATCGCTATTACCTAGAGAATCTGGTTCTAAAGAAATTGATGCAGCATTATTGAGTATTATTAGTTTTCCCGCTTTTGCAGTGGAAGATGAACAACTACGCGATCGCACTTTTAACGATATCATTAACAAACTCCAAGGCAAATACGGCTGTAAACGCTTTCTGCGAGATGGACATCAAACTGTTATCGAAGATACCCAACGCTTACATTACGAACCTTGGGAACTGAAACAATTTGAGCATATAGAATGTGAATGGCCGTTATTTTTCACTTATTTATTTCTTGATGGTTTATTTCGTAACGATAAAGTACAAACTCAATATTATCAAGAACGTTTAGAATCCCTCCTCGTAGAACGGGATGGTTTACAGTTATTACCAGAATTATATTATGTTCCCGAAGCAAACATCGAAGCAGAAAAATCTTCGCCCCAAAGTCAACCCCGCTTACCTAATGAAAACGTTCCTTTAGTATGGGCGCAAAGTTTATATTTTCTCGCCCAAATGTTAAATGAAGGCTTAATTGCGATTGGGGATATTGACCCCTTGGGCAGACATTTATGTGTGGGAAAAAATCGCGAATCTATCGTTCAAATTGCTTTATTAGCAGAAGATGAAGACTTACAAGAAAAATTAGCAGTTCATGGTATCGAAACCCAAACACCTCAGCAATTAGAACCAATTCAAGTCAGAAACGCTGGGGATTTATCGGCTATTTATACCCAAATTGGACGTAACTCTAAATTAGGTTTAACTGGGCGTCCGGTAAGGCGTTTACGCAGTTTGACAACTTCGCGAATCTTCCGTATTCAAGACCAAACTGTCGTCTTTTTACCGTCTTTCTTAGATGCGCAACAATTTTACTTAACTCTTGATTATCATTTCTTGCTCGATCAAATTAGAAGCGAACTCGCGTACATTCAAAAATATTGGAGTTATTTAGGTCGTCCAACCTTAACTTTAATGTTAACCCACACCATGTTAGAAATTGGTGCGGAGGTATTATTAGAATTAATGCAGGAATTTAAAGCAGGGGTTTGTCAGGGTGTAAGAGTAAAATTAGGCAGATTGAATCAACTAATGCTAACAGCAGGAATTCAAAGAATTGACTTTCTGCAAGATGACGATTTTACCTTACCATCTGTCAAAGATGCGGGGTTACATTGCTATTATTTGGCATTTCATCCAGGCAAAAATTGGCAATTAGGACATACCCAAGAATTCCAGATGGAATGTGAAACTAATTTGAATTCTTTGCTATCTACTTTACGTGCTTCAGAAAATATCTATGAGCAAATTGAATTATTGCAGACTTTAAAACGTTTGCAGGGATTAGATTTTGATACTGGATTTGGCGGGCCTAACTCTGTGGTAACGGTAGATAATTTACTTGATGAAATCTATACCAAAGCTGGAGATTTAGGACTTTGGGCGATAGTACGCCGGGTTGCGGGTTTGCGCCAAATGGTAGATATTGGTTTGTCGGATGCTGTCACCAGTATTTTGGTAAGGGGTAAGCAAATTTCTGTGGGTAAAGCTTACAGCGAAGATTCCTTAATTGCTGTACCGATGTCTCACAATGAAATAGCCGAGAAAATTAATCATTTTTGTCGAGAAGATATTCGCGATCGCGTCCTCACCCAAGAGATTATCATTTATCTAAGTGTACTCATGAGAGCCGAACCTGAACTATTTCGCGGATTGTTGACAATAAAAGTCGGCTATCTCATATTATTAATCACCAGCAAACTCGCCAGAGAATTAAAAGTCACCCAAGATGAAGCCTACGAACATTTAATGCAACTATCACCCTTTGAAGTCAAAACTAGGTTGCAAAATGTCTTAACTGAATATGCGGGGATGAGTAAACTGTTACGTCAGCAAGAATCACTCCACGTTAAACAAAAAGAAAGTGATATAGATTGGGTATTAGCATTCACCAATGATGCAGAAATCGAAGTTCCCCCTGGTGGATGGCGAAGATTTCGCCAAGCTGAAGGCGCAACTGGAAGAGTACCCAAAGACTTTTTCCAGCAAGTGTGGCTATTAATGAAACATTGCAAAGGTATAGTCATAGGCGACAAATTAGAACGGCGCAATCGCTTAGATAGCGAGTTAATGTTGTCGGAAATGACACCAGGAGAAAGAAATTTTGCCCTACTAGTCGAGCATCTGCTCAATAAAATTGAGGCTCCCGAATATCGTCAAGTGAATATAGAAGCCTTAGTAGAATTATCCGCGATCGCGGCCAATAACCCTAGCCTGCAAGTTGAAGAATATATCGTCTTAGATGTATTAATTGGTCATGCAGTCAGATTAGCATGGTTAGATGCCCATCCCCAACGAGGCGATCGCTATGATGAAGATAAAGCAAGTGCATGGCGATCGTTTTATAATACTTCTCCTAGAGATTGCGCCAATTATATTTTGAAAGCCTTCAGATTCTTAACGGAGTTTGTCAAAGAGTTAGAAACGTAAATCAAAAACTCCATCCCATAAAGGGATAGGGTATGAGAGCAGATTCAAAAAACCACTGACAACTGACAATAGAAGCGCAATAAAAAATATCCCCCTACCTTAGCCAAAGTTAGGGGGTTTTTAAATGTTATTTTTTTTAAAAAACTACTTGACAGGGGTAGCATCAACATCGACAGTATTTGCGGTGGCGGTATTATCCTCAGATGTATAAGTAGTGCTAGTTTCTACATTACCTTTACGTGTTTTCCAGCCTTCAATCACTAGTCCAGATACCTCAGTAACCAGCAAAGTCAGCAGCAACACATCATCAATTTCACCGACAATCGGGATAAAGTCAGGGGCTATATCAATAGGACTAAGAATATAAACAAGAGTTCCTAAAATTACCCACCAACGATATTTAGGATTTTGTAGCAAACTGCGATACCAGGTGTAAACTGATTGAATTGAAAATTTCATGTTTTGAACCTCCAGTTACCTTTAATTTTGACAAATTATGCTCAAAACTCCCGGTGGGAATAACCGCCCAACTATGTCTGGAAGATGCTACAAAAGTATTTAAATTTGCAATTTTTTATTTTCAAATAGCCAAACCTAGCTGTGATAACCATCCTGGTTGATGAGCTTATATAAATCGAATTTGTCAGCAAATTAATGGTAAATTCGCCATCAGACTATGGTAATTGTGCATTAATCTTTAGAATTAAAGTGCTTTGCGATATTTATTTTGGTAGTGGAGGGAGGAGATTTAAACAGTGGATATTTTAGATTTGTTTCACAAAGGTGGCCCGGCTATGTGGCCTTTGCTGGCGCTGTCTATTTTAGCTTTGAGCGTAATTTTTGAGCGCCTGTGGTTCTGGCTGCGTATTTTGACTCAAGAACAAGAAATTGTCAATCGCGTTTTAGATGCAGCTGGCGAGAATTGGGAAGTTGCAGCAGATATTGCTAGACAAGCAACAAATCAACCTATCGGTAGATTTCTTTATGCTCCCTTAAAACTCGTCAAAAGCGATGCAGAAACCTTTCGCTTGGCTTTAGAAGCCACAGCCGAAGATGAATTAGCCGGAATGCGACGAGGGGAAAAACTTTTAGAAGCTGTCATTGCACTAGCGCCGATGCTGGGATTGTTGGGTACTGTGTTAGGTTTACAACAATCTGTAGGTAATCTTAAGCTGGGAGAATTTGGTACTAACGCCGTAGCTGATGTTCCCGCAGGTATTGGTACAGCATTAATTACTACAGCTACAGGTCTAATTATTGCAATTGTCGGTTTGGTATTTTACCGCCTGTTTCAAAGTTTTGTGGTTAACCAGGTAAAAGTTTTTCGCAAAGCAGGAAATGAATTAGAGTTGCTTTACCGTCAATCACCGCCAGACTTTAGCAATAGTACATCGATAATTTTGCGGGAACCTCCCAAGGAAAATGTTAATCCGCCCCGGAAACGCGGTAGAAACAAATTTTCTAGTTCTCCCGAAGTATCAGAGGGGAATGATTCTATAGACCCTGAGCAATAATTAAGACTTCTATTTTTGAAGCAGGCAGAGTGTAAGATCATGAAAGTTCATTTGCATACTCCAGTTGAAGAAGTCCAAATTCAACTCATTCCCTTAATTGATGTCATTTTTTGCATTTTGACGTTTTTTTTGCTAGCAGCTTTGCAATTTACTCGTCAACAAGCAATTAATATCGATTTGCCCAAAGCAAACAGTGGGACATCACCTACAGGCGCGCTCCAAGCTAATAGTAATATCTTACCAGTAACCATTGATGCTGTCGGTCAGACCTATGTAGAAAAAAACATGGTCACTAGAGAACAATTAGCAGAGGTGTTAAAGCGTTACGTCCAAGCAAATCCCAACGGCGTTTTAGTCCTGAATGCATCGCGGACAGCAACATACAACGATGTCATCGAAACTTTGGATTTACTGCGTCAGGTAGGAGGCGATCGCGTATCTTTGGGAATTATACCAGGGCCGCCCCAAACATCTACAGATCCCAACGCCCCTGTAATCCCATCTTTCCCCATTAATCCTGGTACAACGGAACCTAATAGTGAACCACTCCCCGGTGTCACTCCCCAAGGTGCTAACCCTAATTTTCCCCTAACCCCAACTCAACCCCAACCAGAAACAAGTATTAATCCCGTAAATCCGCAAATTACGCCTGTCGTTCCTAATTCCACACAACCTAACCAAAATGTAGCCCCTGGAACAACAAACTCGGCACCAAAAAGGAGATAAAAGAATCAAGCAAGATGAGGGAGAAATTCTCCCTTATCTTAATTTGTGTTGTTTATATACTTAATTCCCATCTTAGTAATCCTGCCCTAATTGCTCTAAACATAAAGATATCTAAAATATTTTTTGTAAAGAGAAAATAAATCTGCTAATTTACAAATAATTGGTGGGGTTCCAAAACTTTTTCTCTTAATAGACTGAGTAATTTATCGCCAATCGCCATTTACGTTTCAGGGGTTGTGGCAATGAATGAAGTTGGGATACTTTTGATAGTGTGGTTAGTGACATTTATTAGCTTGTTAATTATTTGCAAATTACCCTTAGGACTAGAGATTGATACTCTGGGTAAAGCCTTATTATTAGCAATAATCATAAGTATCTTCACCACAATAGTTAGGCCAATTCTACACTTTGTATTTACAGTTACAAGTTTACTCACGCTCAACTGGTTAGCCGACTTGTTTACCTTTATGATGGCTGTTGTTTGTTTGAGTATTGCTGGTTGGTTAGTAGATGGTTTTCGCTTGCGTTATAACATTTGGAGTGCTGTTTTTGTAGCGCTGGCACTCACTATCATTCAAAGTATAGCTTACCAAATATTAGGTGTATAAGTAACGCATTCCCCACGCATAAATACAGGGGCTTTTAGTAGCCCTGAGAAATAGCGGCTTGGTTCCTGTTCAGGTTCCGAAACACTATCCCCCGAACCTTTAGGCGCGGTTACGATTAAACAGAGGAGCCAGTGCGTTGGGCGGGTTTCCCGACTTAAAGCAACTGGCGTGACGTACTCATCCCCACGCCCCAAAAACACATTGTTATGCCATTAGCAAGCAGTGTGTTTCTACCCACTACGAGACTACGCGACAGTCTCTTGTCTACTGGAAAGCCGTTTCTGTTGGGTAGACATTGCCAAATCCAATTTCGACATACCAATATTATCTCATGGCTTACTATTTTTTTGACAGCGAATAAAATTCTCAAACGCGCCTTACCCCCATATCTAAAGCCCGGTAGCTCTCCACGGCGCGAGGACTTTGGTGCATTTTTTCAATAAAAAAATACTACTGAGACTACTTAAACCAAAATCTTGAGTCCACAGTCGATAGTCAAGACGCTTTGACTATTGACTATTGACTATGGACTATTCATTTGCACTAGGAGGAGCAGCTGAAGTAGTAGATTGTTGTTTGCGCTGTTCGCGTTTTTTGCGATCGGCGGAGAGGATATCAGCCATTACTACTAGAGCTTGAGTGATTTTATCAAGATTAGAACGATACAAATCCAAATCTTTACTTAGTTTTTCATCAGACAGATGCAAGCCGCTAGCAATTTTTTTCAGTGCTTCGGTGCGTTGCTTTTCGTCTTTGACTAATTCTGGATCTGACGATTCTAATAAGGTAAATAAACCAATAGCAAACAAGCGATTATATTTAAAGTTAGAATTATTGGCGATCGCTTGGAGTTGAGATTGCAAATTAGCATCTCTATCTAAGGGAGTATTTTGACTTAACCAGCCAATTAAATCATTGACGGGTAAACTTTTAGCTAACTCGCGCAATTGTTCCGCATCTTGCTTGTAGCGTTGCTCTTCCTGCTCTACAGCCTGACATAAGGCGCTAAAAATAGATTCCTTATCTCGTTCTGGCTGGTAGCCTTGCATAAAGCGCTCAAAAGCAGTGACGACGCCCAAGCCATAAAGCGGATTGTAGCTAAAATCGACATTTACTGACAGCAGATGCATTTCCACCATCAACTCTTCCACTACCCGACGGTAAATCGTATTGATTGGACGGGTGTGCAGAGTGTAGAAAGTTCGCTTTGTATCAGAGACAGTACGGACGTTATTCACAAAGAAAATGTTAAGGGCGACGTATTTTTATTGTCTCGCTTAAAGGCTAGTTTGCCAAGTTCGGGTTTCAACTTGCGAGTGGGCGGTTTACAATATTTTTCAGCTATGTATCATCGATTTCTCGTTGGGGTTGTCAATAGTCAATGGTCAATGGTCAATGGTCAATGGTCAATGGTCAATGGTCAATGGTCAATGGTCAATGGTCAATGGTCAATGGTCAATGGTCAATGGTCAATGGTCAATGGTCAATGGTCAACCGTGGAATGAACCAGCGACTCTAGACTTTTGACTTTTGACTATGGACTTTTGACTATGGACTTTTAACAAAACCTAAATTTATGAGCCTATCTTCACAGTTAACAGTTCTTGGTCAGTATTTGGCTGGTGAATTTGACAACCAAGAACAAGCTTTAAACGATCCTGTTTGGTACGTTCATCTCCGCTTGTGGCAAAGGCCTGTTAACCTGTTTGCTGAAGACAGTATTACATTGTTTGCGGAACAAGCCAATATTATTAGCCTAGACAATCCTTACCGTCAACGAATCTTGCGCTTACAGCTAGGGCGTGAAGTTGATGCACCCCTGCAAGTGCAATTTTATATGCCTAAAGATCCAAATAGTTTAAAAGGTGCAGGACGCAATCCTGATTTACTCGATTCTTTAACACCCGATCGCATAGATTTATTACCAGGTTGCGTCCTCACCGTGACAACAGAAACAATAGCGCCTAATTCCTATAAATTTGTCGCGACTCCACCACCAAATACTAGCTGTCGCTTTACTTATCTAGACAACACCATCCAAGTTGCTTTAGGTTTTGCCGCCTCAGCAACAGAATTTCTCAGCTACGATAAAGGAATTGACACTACAACTGGAAAAGCTACTTGGGGCGCAATTTTTGGCCCTTACCGCTACAATAAACGACAGCAATACTGAGAAGTAACTACGAAGTAGCAGACAAAAATTTTGTCTTGACTCTACTTCGTCTTCTGTACTTTTCCTCAATTCTTCAACTCGTTAACATCAGTTGTGAGAATTTTGCCAAAAAAAGCAAGATATCTCAGCATAGCTTTAACTAGCTATGCTTCGGGGTACACCTTCTAAAGCTTCTTCTTCTGTTTCAAAAATTTCAAAGACTGTATCCATCATTGTCACTTCAAACACAAGTTTTGCTTCTGTATGGACATTACAAATCCGGAAGCTACCTTTGAGTTTATCCGCGTCACGCATCCCGGCTACTAATGAAGTTAGACCGGAACTATCAATAAAGTTTACCTGACTCAGATTCACAACTACATGGCGGCTGAGTTTGGAAATACATTCCTGTAACTTTAGGCGAAATTGCCAAGCAGTGGTGATGTCTAAGCGTCCAGTCGGTGTCAAGACGATAACGGTATTACCATCTTGGGTAAGGTAGCTTTTTTGCTCTATCTGAATCACTGAGCCTCCCTATGGCAGTTCTGTGAAAATTAACTACTGTATTTAAAGCTGTTACTGGTGAGCCAAAAAACTTGCATTTCTGGAAGTTTTCCGGCTGTGGTAGCGAGGATGAGATCCAGTGAGTTAGTAAATTAATTGACTCACCACTAACAGAAGAATTTTATGCCGATACTTGAGATTAACAAGTTACAGCTAAAAATGTCACCTTTTTTTACTCGGTGCTTATCTTTAGTAGTTTAACTCACTAAAACAGGAGACAGGTAGAGGCAATTGCTGAGGTCAGCAGGAGATAAAACAGAGATAAAGGCTAGATTTGGCAAGCACTTAAACCAAATTGACCACCTGTAGTTTTTACCGTAGAGCTTGTAAGGTTTTATTCAAAGCTTGCGTCTCTACTTACTTGATTCAGCACTAGTTGTAGGTGCCCAATTTATCCAATCTTGGGGCTTTAAGAAAGTTTCGTATAACTCGGCTTCTGGGGTGTTAGCTTCTGGTTGATACCCGTATTCCCAACGTACCAAAGGCGGTAGGGACATAAGAATTGATTCGGTGCGTCCGTTGGTTTGCAAACCAAAAATTGTGCCTCGGTCATAAACCAAGTTAAATTCTACGTACCTACCCCGACGATAAAGTTGGAAATTCCGTTCGCGATCGCCATATTCAGTTTGATGACGGCGTTCAACAATGGGCACATAAGCGGGTAAAAAGGCTGTACCACAATCTTGCACTAAAGCAAAGATTTCTTCCCAAGTTCTTTGTGGTAATGCGCCTACTTGGTTGCTATATTTAGCAGCTTCGCCATTGGGATCGGGGCCGTGATAGATAGTACCTTGACCATCTTGGTAATCTAAGAATAAACCGCCAATACCTCTAGTTTCACCGCGATGCTTGAGGTAGAAGTATTCATCACACCAGCGCTTGAACACTTGGTAATATTCTGAGTGATGGCGATCGCAAGCCTGCTTCAATGTTTGATGGAAATGTTGCGCATCTTCGGCAAAGGGGTAGTAAGGTGTTAAATCAGCGCCACCACCAAACCACCATACTGGGCCAGCTTCAAAATAGCGATAATTTAAATGCACAGTGGGGACATAGGGGTTACGTGGGTGTAACACCAAAGATGTTCCCGTAGCATAAAAACCATGTCCGGCTGCTTCTGGGCGTTGAGTTAAAATTGACGGCGGTAAATGGGAACCCCAAACTTCAGAAAAATTTACACCAGCTTGTTCAAAAATAGCCCCATCACGCAAAACACGCGATCGCCCGCCACCACCTTCTGGACGTTGCCAACTATCTTCATGAAAACTAGCAACACCATCCAGCTTTGTCAAAGCTTGAGTAATTTCATCCTGTAACTGTTGCATAAACCGACTTACTCGCTGTTTTGCATCAGTCGGTGGTAAGAACTTTGATGAATCTACAGACAGAGTAGGGGCTTGAGAGTCGATCAACATAGCAGAGATTCCCGTACCTAAATTACATTTCCCAAAACCAGAAATTCTTTAATTAAAATTTTTTAACTAAAACAATCTCTGAACCAAACATGAAGTAAAATTTGCTTTTTTCTTACTGGTCAAGCATTTATACGATTGATTAGCAAGACTAGAGTTATTTTCCCTCAAATGCGTATAGGCTTGTATATTGGACGAAGTTTTTTTTTATTTCTTGATAAATAGGTTCTGGTATTTACACCAGACTCTGGCGAATTAGTTACCAGCACTCACAACCTTGATTATTCAAGGTCTGAGACTGAACTGCTCAAGAATTGAACACCAAAATTAAAAATGGTGTTTTACACATGGGGGTTGCTAACTCCCAATGATTGTACTAGTGTTTGCACCCACAGGGGCTTGCTATAGTTAGGGCAATTTTGAGAAAGTTTGATGCGAGGGCTGAGTAAAATTGCCCACCATGCCAGAGTTCCCAGAAAGTGTTGAGCTAGGAGGTTTAGGCAAATGCGGGGTTGTTTATCCAAATTCATTCAACGTCAACGTCGGCGATTTTGCGCTTCTCTAGTGCGGACATATCGAGAAATTAGTTCGGCTTCTGTAGATGAACTTTGGCAACAAGTCGTCAACTTCACTGATGTTTCTTGGCATCCGCTACTCAAAAGCACTAATGTACCCTATGGATTAGTGCCCAAACCCGGATTAATTTTCCAAGCTGTCACTCGCTTTTCACCAATTCCCATTCGGATTTTTGTTGAGCTTGTCAATCCCCAAGAAATGTTGAGTATTCGAGTCCTAGCGATTCCGGGAATTGAAGAACGGATCACTTATCGAGTGGAGTCCACTGTTTGCGGCACTTGTTTATCTTATTCTGTAACACTACGCGGTTGGTTGTCACCCCTGATTTGGTCTTTCTCCCGTCCTTACGTCGATCGCGTGGCGCGTAGCTTAGTTGAAGCCGTAGAAAAAGCTGCATTACAAGCAGTCTCAACTCAGAAAAAAAGCCTTAATGACAGTTGTTTTGATTTCTAAAATTCACAGACTGATGACTGATGACTGTTGACTGTTGACTGTTGACTGTCAGTACCTTTTTACAACTGACAACTGACAACTGACAACTGACAACTGACCAATGACAATTGACTATTGACCATTGACAAATCTATTAGTAAATCAAATATTTACCATCAATTTATTATGTACTTTTTTTAAGTTTTGTTACAGCGATCGCGGCACAATAGGATATCCAGATTAGTAGTTAAGTTACTTGCCACAAAAGCATTCTTCTTTTTGAAATTAAAAATTTGAATTTTTATGTACGATGTCCTTGATTCCCGCTCGGTTCTAGAAGTGTTGCGACCAGTACAAGATCCAGAACTGCAAAAAAGTCTGGTAGAACTGAATATGATTCGCAATGTCAAAATTGATGCTGGCAAGGTTAGTTTCACATTAGTGTTAACCACACCCGCCTGTCCTTTGAGAGAGTTTATCGTTGAAGACTGTAAAAAAGCGGTGAACAAGCTCCCAGGCGTTACAGATGTCAGCATTGAAGTTACAGCCGAAACACCACAACAAAAAAGTTTACCCGATCGCACTGGCATTGCTGGCGTCAAAAATATCATTGCTGTTTCCAGTGGTAAAGGCGGTGTAGGTAAGAGTACCGTAGCCGTAAACGTCGCCGTAGCTTTAGCACAGACAGGCGCTAAAGTAGGTTTACTGGATGCCGATATCTACGGCCCCAACGATCCCACCATGCTGGGACTCAGCGATGCCCAAATTACAGTCCGCCCAGGGGAAAAAGGGGAAATCCTCGAACCTGCATTTAATCACGGCGTGAAATTGGTTTCAATGGGCTTTTTAATTGACCGAGATCAGCCAGTGATTTGGCGGGGGCCAATGTTAAATGGTGTGATTCGCCAATTTCTCTATCAAGTTGAGTGGGGAGAATTAGACTACTTAATTGTCGATATGCCTCCCGGAACCGGCGATGCCCAGTTAACTTTAGCACAAGCCGTACCGATGGCTGGAGCAGTAATCGTCACTACACCGCAAACTGTATCTCTGCTAGATTCCCGCAAGGGCTTGCGGATGTTCCAACAGATGAACGTGCCTGTATTGGGAATAGTTGAAAATATGAGCTATTTTATCCCCCCAGATATGCCAGATAAACAATATGACATCTTTGGTTCTGGTGGCGGTGAAAAGACAGCATCAGAACTAGGAGTGCCGTTGTTAGGACGCATCCCCCTAGAGATTTCTACCAGAGTAGGTGGTGATAATGGTGTACCCGTAGTTGTCGCGGAACCAGATTCAGCGTCCGCCAAAGCCCTAAGTGCGATCGCATTGTCTATTGCTGGTAAAGTATCAGTTGCCGCTTTGACATAAGAAAGTTCAATTCTATCTGGTTCCTGGGCCATAGCCTGGGAATACAGATTTTAGATAGATAGTAAATTTAAAATTTACCAATTAAAGTCTCAACTCACACAATGTTATTAAAAAGTGCACTCCCCAAAATTCGCTGGAAATATTGGGTTAAACCTTGGCAGCAGGTAGATTGGTTATTATTTTGTTTGCCGATAGCTGTTAGTATCTTTGGCGGCGTGATGATTCTCAGTACGGAATTAAAGCAGCCTGTCACTGACTGGTGGTGGCACTGGCTGGTAGCTGGTATTGGTACAGCGATCGCCTTATTGCTCGCTCGTCTACGTTACGAAAATTTGCTACAGTGGCATTGGGTAACCTACGGATTAACCAACTTTAGCCTCATTGCCGTGATGGTTGCCGGTACTGCTGCTAAAGGGGCACAGAGGTGGATTAGTATTGCAGGTTTTAACGTCCAACCCTCGGAGTTTGCCAAGGTAGGTATAATTATTACCCTTGCAGCGCTACTACACAAACGCACGGCTTCCAGCATCGAGAGTTTTTTTCGCGCCTTAGCAATTACTGCTGTGCCTTGGGGATTAGTATTTTTGCAACCAGACTTGGCAACATCATTAGTATTTGGAGCGATCGTCATCGGTATGCTGTACTGGGCTAATGCTAATCCAGGCTGGATAATACTACTAATTTCTCCCATAGTTGCCGCTATTTTATTTGGGATCTCTTGGCCATTACCAGAACCGATAACTTTGTTTAATGAAATATCCTTAAGCCCATTAGGATTATTTTGGGCAGGCGCAATGGGTATTGTCGGTTGGCAAACTCTGCCTTGGCGAAAATTTGGGCTAGGAGCCATAGGTGCATTGAGTCTAAATATGCTGGGCGGTGAATTAGGTATATTTGCCTGGAACCATGTCTTGCACGACTATCAGAAAAATAGACTCAGCGTCTTTATGAACCCAGAACACGATCCTTTGGGTGCAGGTTACCATTTGATTCAATCTCGGATTGCTATTGGTGCTGGTGAAATGTGGGGCTGGGGTTTGTTTAAAGGGCCGATGACTCAACTTAACTTTGTCCCCGAACAACATACAGACTTTATTTTCTCCGCAGTTGGGGAAGAATTCGGTTTTATTGGCTGTTTAGCCGTACTATTTGTATTTTGCTTAATTTGCTTCCGTTTACTGCATGTAGCTCAAACTGCTAAAGATAATTTTGGCTCTTTGTTAGCTATGGGCGTTTTATCGATGATTGTCTTTCAGCTCATCGTTAATATTGGCATGACAGTAGGTTTAGCCCCTGTAGCCGGCATTCCCTTACCTTGGATGAGTTACGGGCGTTCTGCAATGCTAACTAACTTCATTGCTTTAGGAATAGTAGAATCGGTAGCTAACTTTCGCCAACGGCAGAAATATTATTAGTCAATGGTCAGTTGTCAGTTGTCAGTTGTTAGTTGTTAGTTGTTAGAGACGCGATGAACCCTTGTCTGTACAATTCCCTGACAATGCCCAATGCCCAATGCCTACCGACAAGTATTAAGCTATATAACAGGAAATTAAGCGAGGATAAAAATCATGATCCTGCCTGGAGCAACTGTTCGCATCAAAAATCCCGCAGATACTTACTATCGCTATGAAGGACTCGTACAACGGGTAAGCGATGGCAAGGTAGCCGTATTATTTGAGGGGGGAAACTGGGATAAATTAGTTACTTTTCGCTTGAGTGAATTGGAAACTGTCGAAACCACAGCCAAGAAGAAAGGTAAATAATTAGTAGTCATTAGTCATCAGTCTTTGCCCAAGGACAAATGACTAATGACTAATGACTGATTGACATTGATAAAACACTACTATGCGCCTTCCTTTACCACAGTTTGCTACAGGCGATCGCCATCCTCATCATATTGCTGAGGTGATCGAAACCAATACTACAGAGTTTCTGGCTCAGTGTTTGGAACCGGAAGACTTAAGTTTTCCCCCAATGCCTCCCTTTGGTAGCTGGGTTTGTTCAACGGATGAAGAATCGGGTAATCAAATTTATGCAGTGGTATATTATGCCACAACTATGCCCATAGATTCCGTACACCGGGCAGTAGCTTTGGGTTTATCTTTGCAAGATTTGCGGGAAGAACAACCCCAAATATTTGCCATGTTGAAAACTGAATTTCGCGCCGCGATCGTTGGCTTTGCACCACCATCTGCTACCCCAGGTTTTAGTAAAGCGTATCAATATTTACCTCCTCGCCCGCCACAAATTCATCAAGCAGTGTATCGCTGTGAAGCAGAAACAATCGTTAAATTTACGGAAGAATTGGATTTTTTGCAGACACTCTTGACTGTGCAAGGCGCACCAGTAGAATCATTAACTGCGGCGGCGATGCGGGCAGTTTATCAGTTACGCAAAGCCGATCGCCAATGGTTAATCAAAGCTGGACGTACCTTAAGCTTGTTGTTAAAAGATGACTACGATCGCTTACGGTTCATTTTGCGTCAGGTTCACCCATAAGTAGTATTTAGACCACTATCTAATCTGGCGATTGTCAGTAAATTAAATTTTTTTAAGTTTTACTCTAGGTGGTGTTTACAGTTATATTGATCGGGCGATTGCCTTTAAGGCGATCGCAGCTTCACTATCGCCCTTTCAAGTTCTACCTATGGAACTCATTTCCCAAGTTCTGACAATAGAACCAACCTCTCAATTACTGGGTCAGGAACCCATTGTTCCCTTCGCTATTTTGCTGGTAGTTATTTTAGTAGTGCCAATTCTATTTGAGCGCCTCCGACTACCAGGATTAGTAGGTTTGGTTTTTTCTGGGGTAGTACTCGGGCCTGCTGGTTGGAATTTATTCCAGACAGAATCAGAAATTATGAAGCTGCTAGCAGATATTGGGTTAGTTTATCTGATATTCGTCGCTGGGCTGGAAGTTGACTTAGAACAATTCCAACGCCAAAAAAATCATTCGCTAGGGTTTAGTTGCTTCACTTTTATGTTGCCCTTAGCCATCCTCAGTCTATTAGGGCATCTTTTTGGCTTGAATTGGATCGCATCTATCTTAATTGGCTCTTTGTTCGCTTCTCATACTTTATTGGCATATCCCGTTCTCGATCGCTTGGGAGTGGTAAACAATGAGTCTGTCAGTATCAGCATTGGAGCTAAGGTTTTTACCGATATTGGTGCGCTGTTAATCTTAACTGTATGTGTAGCTGTCAATAATGTAGGCGGATTTAGCTTCCCCAAACTGCTGACTTTGATTGGTTGGTTAACTATTTATGCAGTCGTGGTTTTAGCTGGTTTTGACTGGATAGGAAAAGAATTTTTCCGGCGTTCTGGCGGCGAAGAAGGTAACCAGTTTTTATTTGTGCTCCTGACAATTTTTCTAGCAGCTGTGGGCGCTCAGTTGATTGGGGTCGAAAAAATTATTGGAGCCTTTTTAGCGGGTTTAGCAGTGAATGAAGTTGTCGGTGAAGGGCCAGTCAAAGAAAAAGTACTGTTTGTGGGTAGCGTACTCTTCATTCCCATTTTCTTTGTACATCTGGGTTCATTGATGGATTTCACCACCTTGACTAGCAAAAGTATCAATTTGCAATTGATGCTGCTGTTGGTGTTGGGTGTAATTGCTAGCAAATTCATCGCCGCATGGTTAACAAAATTGTTGTACAACTATTCCTGGCAGGAAATGTTAACCATGTGGTCGCTCACAGTGCCGCAAGTGGGTATAACATTAGCAGCAACGTTAGTGGGATACGAAATCGGGTTATTCCAGCCTGTAGTATTCAATAGCGTTGTGGTTGTTATGCTTGTGACATCAACACTTGGCCCGTTAGTTACCAGTCGGGTAGCTGGAGGGTTGGCTTTATCTCCACCTCCAGAACCAGCACCAACAAATCAGCCTGAGCCAAAAATCCCAGACAATAAAAATGCTTTCACTATCGTAGTACCGATTTATAATCCGCAAACTCAGCAATATTTAATTGAACTAGCAACATTATTAGCACGCCAAACTAATGGCAGAGTTGTACCGTTAGCGATCGCAACTGCGGCCGCTAACATGGATGCACCACAGTTAGAAGCCTCGTTACAGCGCAGCGAGCGGTTACTAGCAAAAGCTACAGCCCAAAGCCGCGTCTTAGGTGTCACCGCAGAACCCTTGCTACGCATCGATGATGCCTTTGCTCAAGGAATCAGCAGAGCATCTCGGGAACAAAAAGCTAGTTTGATTGTCATGGGTTGGGGTAAACGTACTGGTTTCCGGGCGCGTTTGTTTGGTAACGTAATTGATAACGTTCTTTGGGCCTCCCACTGTCCGGTAGCGGTGACTCGTTTAGTTGACTCTCCCAGGAAAATTCAACGGATATTAGTGCCGATTGAAAATTTAATGGCACCAACATTACAGCCCGTGCATTTTGCCCAAATGTTAGCAGACTGCAATCAAGCTCAAGTAACAGTATTAAATGTATGCGAACGTCGCACTAGTTCTAGCAAAATTGCGGCCAAGCGATCGCATCTTTCACTATTAGTATCTAAATTAGCTTTTGCCAATCCGCCAGAAATTCAAATTATTGCCCATGAAAATGTCGCTCAAGCTATTTTACAAGCAGCAAGATTATACGATTTAGTTGTGTTGCCTTTTATACGCAATCATACTAGTCCTGGTGGTTTAGCTATTAGTGATGTTACTACTCAATTAGCCAGACAACTAACTTGTTCTATTGTGATGTTAGGAGAGCCACAACGTCAGCCAACAGTAACATTAGCCACAGGCGTTCCCAGTAAAACATCTACAATGTAAAATATTTGACTTTAAATATATATTGGCTATTTTCCCATTCTGAGATTGTTATGTATATTACTAAACAGATTTTTTTATGTCTATATACGAATTTAGCTATTTCATTGCAAATATACTTAATATAAGTGAAGATTTGATGAATTCTAGAATCTTCAGCTACAAAGTTCAACGGATGTTTGTTATTTTGCTAATAGATAAAAGTAAGACATGGTTGAAAAATATACCCACAGAAAATTTGGTAAATTTAACAACATATGTTTAAATAACCGTAATCTTTGGGAGTATTTTGTACCTGAATTAGGTAATCAAAAAAATACGCACAAGAGCTACTGACAGTATATGTAATTAACTGGGGAACTATGAGAATTCTAGTGACGGGCGGTGCCGGGTTTATTGGTTCTCATCTCATTGACAGACTAATAAGCGATGGGCATGAAATCATTTGCTTGGATAACTTCTACACGGGTAACAAGCAAAACATACTTAAATGGTTGGATAATCCATACTTTGAACTCATCCGCCACGATATCACCGAACCCATTAGGTTAGAAGTCGATCAAATTTATCATTTGGCTTGTCCTGCTTCTCCAGTACATTATCAGTACAATCCCGTAAAAACAGTTAAAACTAATGTGATGGGTACGCTCAACATGTTAGGTTTAGCAAAGCGTGTAAAAGCAAGATTTTTCTTAGCTTCAACCAGTGAAGTTTACGGCGATCCAGAAGTTCATCCCCAAACTGAAGAGTATAGAGGTAATGTCAATCCCATTGGGTTGCGTTCCTGCTACGACGAAGGTAAACGTATTGCAGAGACTTTAGCTTTTGACTATTACAGGCAAAATAAAGTTGATATTCGCGTTGTGCGTATTTTCAATACCTACGGCCCTCGGATGTTAGAAAACGATGGTCGGGTAGTAAGTAACTTTATTGTTCAAGCACTACGGGGTAAGCCATTAACAGTTTATGGTGATGGTTCCCAAACTCGTAGTTTCTGCTACGTCTCTGACTTAGTAGAAGGCTTTATCCGGCTGATGAATAGCGACTATGTCGGGCCGGTAAATCTGGGAAATCCTGATGAATACACCATTTTAGAATTGGCACAGGCTGTACAAAACCAGATTAATCCAGATGCGGAAATTCAGTTTGAACCATTACCTTCTGACGATCCGCGTCGCCGTCGTCCAGATATTACCAAGGCTAAAACGTTGTTAAATTGGGAACCTACCGTTCCCCTACAACAAGGGTTAAAACTCACAATCGAAGATTTCCGCAATCGGATTAAAACGGATAACAAGCAGTTAGTCCACTGATTTGTTTGCAGTATTACTCGCTTGCTTACGTAGGCTATAAGTGAAATTCTTACCTTCTAATATCAGATTTCTGCCAGATACGTAAGCAAAGTGTTAAAAGTTTTCCATTTACAGAATAAATAGAACAAACAAGGAGTTAAAGAGAATGCGTGTTTGCGTCATTGGTACTGGTTACGTTGGTTTAGTAACAGGCGCTTGTTTAGCTCATATCGGTCATGATGTGATTTGTGTCGATAATAACGAAGAGAAAGTTAAGTTGATGAAGTCCGGACAGTCACCGATTTTTGAACCGGGACTTTCGGAAATTATGCAAGGTGCTATTCAAACAGGTAAAATTGAATTCACCACAGATTTGGCGGCTGGCGTTGCTCACGGCGAAATTCTCTTCATTGCTGTAGGCACACCACCATTACCAACAGGTGAAAGCGATACTCGTTATGTAGAAGCTGTAGCACGCGGTATTGGGAACCATCTCAACGGCGGCTATAAGGTAATTGTTAACAAATCCACAGTACCCATCGGTTCTGGTGACTGGGTAAGAATGATTGTGTTAGATGGTATTGCTGAACGTCAAAAAACCCTAGTTCCCGCAGGTGGGGTTGCAGAAGAAGAAAGACTACCTGAGATTGCATATCAATTTGATGTCGTCAGCAATCCAGAGTTTTTACGGGAAGGTTCTGCAGTTTACGATACCTTTAACCCCGATCGCATTGTTCTTGGTGGTAACAGCCAAAAAGCGATCGCTTTAATGAAAGAACTGTATACTCCGATTGTCGAACGTCAGTATGCTGAAGATAAGTCTTTACCACCTGTACCAGTTTTGGCAACAGACCTCAGCTCGGCAGAAATGATTAAATATGCTGCTAATGCTTTCTTAGCAACCAAAATTAGCTTTATTAACGAAGTTGCTAACATTTGCGATCGCGTTGGTGCTGATGTTACCCAAGTTGCTAAAGGTATTGGTTTAGACTCCCGCATCGGTAATAAATTCTTACAAGCTGGTATTGGCTGGGGTGGTTCCTGCTTCCCTAAAGACGTATCAGCGCTAATTCATACTGCTGATGACTATGGTTATGAAGCTCAACTATTGAAATCTGCTGTTACTGTCAACGAACGTCAACGGCTGATTGCTTTAGAAAAACTGCAACAAGTATTGAAAATCCTCAAAGGTAAAACAGTAGGTCTATTGGGTCTAACCTTTAAGCCTGATACCGATGATTTACGCGATGCGCCTGCACTTAACTTGATTGAACAACTCAACCGCTTGGGCGCTAAAGTTAAAGCTTACGACCCAATTGTTTCCCAAACTGGTTTACGTCATGGTATTTCTGGTGTTTTAGTAGAAACCGATGCTGAAAGACTGGCTGACGGTTGCGATGCTTTGGTACTTGTCACTGAATGGCAACAGTTTAGCACCTTAGACTACGCTAAAATGGCAACTTTGATGAGCCATCCAGTCATTATTGATGGTCGTAACTACCTTGATCCAGAAACTCTGGTTAGAGCTGGGTTCCAATATGTAGGTATTGGTCGCTAGAAAATAGTTTTTAATTCACAATCTTGATAATGCTTAAGCTGCTGAAAAGATTCTCAGCAGCTTTTTGTTTATTTGGGTACTAGAGGTACAAAAACTCAATTAACGTGAGCGATACATCAATATATTATAGAGGGCATGGCAATGCCATGCCCCTACTGTTGCATGATTTTTTCAAACTGGTATTAGCGTTGTTGATTTAAATTACCGTAGACTGCAAATTGCGGAAATATTAATTAAATATCAGATTTTATTCGGTGAATATGATGATTTTTAGCCTTTATAAAAGCACAGTAATTGTGTAGTATTTAATGCATCGCAGTAAAGGCACTCAAATCTCATAAAACCTATTTTTTGAGATATCTCTTGTAAAGTTTGTTGTGTTTCAGGAAAATCGCTGGATAACATATGCTCTTCCAGCATAGAATACTCTTCTGGAGTCACTAATAACCAATCTTGTTTTGCTATATCTAAATAACGTCTAATGTAAGTATCTCTATCTTCTGTATGTGGGCGAACAACATCAATGAGAATAAAAACACCGCCTGAATTTAGCAGCTTGTGAAACTTTTCAATAAAAAAATACTTTTGTTCAAGAGGCTGATGGTGGAGAGCAAAAGACATGAAAATTGCATCAAATTTATGCTCTGGCGATGAATCCAAAATAGAATCTAATTGGGAGAAATCGCCAGAAATTAAATTTTTATCGCAGTTAATTCTTGCCAAATTTTCTTTGGCTATTTCTAATGCTGGTATAGACAAATCTATACCATAATAGAAGGCAATTTTAGTATTTAATAAAGCCTGACTGATGAAGCTGGCGTCACCACAGCCTAAATCTAATAGTTTAAAAGGGTTTTGAAAGTAGTTAATAATAAATTCTTGTAGTACATGATAAATTTCTCGGTGTCCCATGTAATTGTTATTCAGCACTTTCTGATAAATCTGCCATTGTTTGCCGAAAAACTCTTCCAGGCGCTGGGATTCAGGTTTATTGTCTTGCAGATGTGTCATAACTCTTAATTTTGTGGTGTGGTGTCTTCTCAGGATAAAGCTTTTAGCAGACAATCTACAAATTCAACAGTCTACAAAAAATTAGTTTCTTGAAGAAATTCAATTATCGCTTGATTTACTTCTTGGGAAGAACCTATCGATGCATCGTGACAGCAGTTAGGCAGAATTTGTAATTTCGCATGAGGAATATATTTATGTAATTTGTCTGCATGACTAGCAGGAAACCAACTATCTTGCTGTCCCCATAAAATTAAAGTTTGGCATTCAATCACACTTAATTTACTTTGAATTTTACTGAGTAAATTAGGTTTCTTTTCTTGCCATTTAGCAATTTCGCGGGCTGCTATTTGTAATTCTTCAGCAACTTTGACGATAGTGCCAGGAAATTCAATAAAAGGGTAAGCTATCCAATAAATATCTTCTTGACTTAATACTGACGGATCGTATAGCACCTGTCGTCTTTCCATTGCCATAATTTCGCGAAATAGAGGTGCTAATAAATATGTCAGCCGTAAAGTGTCAATAGTTTCGATAATTTCTATTGGTGTTTGTGCCAGTATCAACATTGCCCAATGCGGTAATTTTTCGGCAAAAATTGGCACGTTGACTACTATTAACCGCCCGACTAAATGGGGGTATTCTTGGGCTAGAGAAAGAGCAACTAATCCACCTAGAGATTCAGCAACAATGACAGGTGGTTCATCGCACAGTTCTTGAATGATTCGCGCTAGTTCAATAATTTGATGTCCGTTATCTTCGCGTCTTGATACTGGTTTTTCGGAGAAACCATAACCTTTAGCGTCAAAACAAATTACCTGGCAATGTTGAGATAAAGGATTTATACTATAACGCCAGTTATAGCTCCAATTTCCCATGCCATGTAATAAAATTAGCGGCTTACCTTTACCTTTTTCACCGTAAGAAATTTGTACAGGATAACCTTTTGTATCAGTAATAATTAAGCTTTGTCGCCCTTGAGGAAAAGTCGCTTGCCACCAATCTTTCATTCATTTATCAGTTAATTAACTACCTGTTAAGGCTTGCCATAGCCATCTAATTACTATTATAGGCAAGACAACTAAGACAATAGCAATTAGCACTAATCCAATTAATAAAAGTAACATAAATCCCTTATCTGCTTTTTGCATTAGTTGGGGAGATTTTAAATGTTCTTCTAATAGTTCAATATTTAGTGTATTTGCTTTCCAAGCAAAATCAAATAAGTCTCCCAGCACAGGGAAAGTACCGATTAAACCATCGATGATGATATTAACTACCATTCTCCCGAGAGTCGCTCTAGATACACCGATGCGGGCGGCTTCTAGAACAATGTAGCAGGAAAGTATCACTCCTAAAAAATCACCGCCAATTGGTAATAATCCTAAAATTGGATCTAACCCCACACCTACCTGAGTACCAGGAATAGTAATTAAGTTATCCATGAGCCGACTAATCTGACGTAGCCGTCTCACAGTAGGTGCTTTAGCATCAGGTTCAATTATCGGATACCGAGAAGGTAAATCAGGCATGAGTGCGATCGCTTTGGGAAGTTTAATAATTATTTACAGCAATTTGGCTAATAATCAATATAGAGATTTGTAACTAATTAATAATTAAATAAAAACAAATAATTAATCTTTTTTAAGAAAAGTTTCAGCTTTTCGAGAGCGCATATCTTCTCCTACTGTAACGTTTAATTGATCGCCAACCAGAAGCACAACCGCACTCATCCATAACCACAGCATTAAAACAATGACCGCCCCCACTGCACCATAAACTTTATTATAGTTACCAAAATTAGCGACATAAAGCCGAAATAGAGCCGATAAAATTGCCCAAAAAATAGCTGCTAAACTAGCTCCAGGCATCATTGGCGTACCAGGATTCCAAACACTAGGGCCATAGCGATAGACAAAGCCAAAGGCAAAGGCAACAATACTTAAAGCTAAAGGCCAGCGTAACAGTTCCCAAACATCAAATAAGAAAATTAACAAAGGACTTTCGCGGACTACCAGTCTTAAAATTAGGTCACTGATAAAGACTAAAAATGAGGCTAAGACTAACAGCAAAATATTACCAATGGTTAATCCTAAAGAAATTAGCTTGGCTTTCCAAAAGGGACGCATTTTCTCAGGGGGAACTTGATGAATTTGATCCAAAGCTGTCATTGCAGTACTTACCGCCCCGGAAGCCGTCCAAATAGCGATCGCAAAACTGAGAGAAAACAAGCCGCTATTTTTAGAATTAGCGATTTCTGTTGTCGCAAAATCACTAATGAGAACCAGCGCCTCTTGCGGTGCAATTTGACTTAACTGCACCAAAAGTTGTCTAAAGGTATCTTGCAAAGAGTCTGCAAATAAACCAATCGCCGTGACAAAAGCCAGAATAGCCGGAAATAGCGACAGCATAGCGTTAAAAGCAATTTCCGAAGCCAGTCCCAAAAGTCGCCTTTCTATCGTCCGCGCAAAAGTTCTCTTAAGATTGCGCCATGTGAGGTGGCGAAAGAAGCGGATAAAACGCGACTGATACATAGTTTGGTAGTTCTAGGGAAGGGAAGGGAAGGGATACAAGGGGGACAAGGGAGACAAGGGGGACAAGGAAGACAAGGAGGACAAGGGGGACAAGGGGGACAAGGGGGACAAGGGGGACAATTAAGAATTGTACAGACAAGGGTTCATCGCGTCTCTGCTCTCTAACTATTGACAAATGACAAATGACCAATGACAAATGACTATTGACTATTGACTAATCAAAAATCACTATGAGTCAAGATCTAACTACACAATGGTTGAATGAGATTCAGTCTTTAAGAGACCAAGTAGCCGCAATTGAGCGCGATCGCGATGCAGCTTGGGAAAGTGCCCAAAAGTGGCGAAAACTCTATAACACAGAAGCAGAACAACGACGTACCGATACTCAACTCTCGCAACAGGCGATCGCATCTCTCAAAGCGGAACTGCAAAAACTCCAAGGTTTGGATACAGGCGCACTTCCTGATGCTACAGCAGTCACCGCTATCCAACAAGAAATTGCACAACTCGAATCGGTGGAGGAATTGAAAAGTAAATTACTCACCGTTATTCAAGAACGCGATCGCCTATTGCAAGCTTTGAAAACCGAGCAAGATAACCACGCTCAAACCCGTAACAATTTAACTACCGCCTTGGGTGACGCTATTGATGGCTGGACGCGAGAACGAGTAGCACTGGAACAGGAAGCACAACATACCCATTAATTAGGGGCATGGGGGAGCCACTGCGTTGGACGGGTCTCCCGGCTTGAAGCAAGTGGCGTCATGGGGCATGGGGCTAGATTTATTTCTCCCTTGTCTTCCTTGTCCCCCTTGTCCTCCTTGTCCTCCTTGTCCCCCTTCCCTTGTCCCCCTTGTCCTCCCCCCCTTCCCTTCTTTTAATACATAGCGATAAAAAAATTTTCATCGAGACTGCTGGCTCATCCCCCTCATCCCTTTATCTCCCTCTTATCCAAGCCCTACTTTAGAAAACTTTTTGCAAATGTCAGGGGAAAGCCAGTAACAGTCAATATTGTGGATATTAATAAGCTGTATATTAGTTTCTGATGACTGCTGTGTGTTGATTAGGCAAACAGATTGTATTCAAGAGTCAAAAAACAGTCACTACCCTTAGCTAGGGCGACTTTAGGAGCCATTGACTTTGGCGCGTGGCTGTTGTTCAAACGTCAAAACTACTGACTATGAACTAGCGACTGTTGACATCTGTGAGCTTAAAGCTTTTATTTCCGTTTGATGAAAAGAGGTAGAAAAATCGTGAAAGGATTGGTGCGTTTATTAACAGTATTTAGCTTGTTGCTTGGTTGTTGGGGATGGCTGGGAACTACTCAAAGCGCCCAAGCTGCTAGTTTCAATAGTCTAACTTTGCCCCAAATGCCAATTTTGGCAATTGAAAAGCAAAATCGTGCAGACGCTAAACTAGCAACGGAATTTGGTAAAAAAATTGATTTAAACAATACCAACGTCCGTGCTTTTCAACAGTACCCAGGTTTGTATCCTACCCTAGCTAAGAAAATCATCAAGAATGCTCCTTACAAAAATGTAGAGGATGTCTTGGATCTTCCCGGATTGAGCGATCGCCAAAAACAAACCTTGCAAGCCAATTTAGATAAATTTACAGTGACAGAATTTGAACCTGCTTTCAATGAAGGAGATGATCGTTTTAACAACGGCATCTATAGATAATTGCAATTTTAGCTAATTTGCTAAATCACAAGCTGCTTCTGCTGTCAAGAAGTAGCGTTTTCTGCTGAGAGATGGGTATGAGCGGGAAATTTCTGCTTTTACCCTTCTCCTACTTTCTCGATTTCTCCCCTTCGCCCTCAATCTTTTACCTTGTCGCAAATAGATATTTCTAGACAATTTGATGTCTTAGTAGTTGGTGCAGGTGCCGCAGGACTGTATACGGCACTGTGTTTACCAGATTCATTACGAGTCGGTATAATTACCAAAGAAACAGTGGCTTTGTCTGCCAGTGATTGGGCACAAGGTGGTATCGCCGCCGCGATCGCTCCTGAAGATTCTCCCAAGTTACATATTGAAGACACCATGCGGGCTGGCGCAGGTTTATGCGATCGCTCTGCTGTAGAATTCCTCGCCGAACACGCCCCTAGTTGCATTCAATCTCTAGTGGAATTGGGGGTAGCTTTTGACCGTCATGGTAGTACTTTAGCTTTAACTTTAGAAGCTGCCCATTCTCGTAATCGGGTGCTTCATGCTGCTGACACCACAGGTCGAGAAGTCATTACTACTTTAACAGCCCAAGTACTGCGACGCCCCAATATTCAGGTGATTCAGCAGGCTTTGGCTTTAAGTTTATGGATGACGCCCCAAGGCGAGCGCGTTCAAGGAATTAGCCTATTTTATCAAGGCGAAATTCACTGGATTCAAGCTAAAGCAGTAATTTTAGCAACTGGTGGCGGCGGACAGGTATTTGCTCAAACTACTAACCCGGCTGTGAGTACGGGAGATGGAGTTGCGATCGCATCTCGTGCTGGTGCTGTACTCCGCGACTTAGAATTTGTGCAATTTCATCCTACAGCTCTCACCAAACCAGGAGCCGATCGCTTTCTCATTAGTGAAGCTGTACGCGGTGAAGGCGCACACCTAGTTGACAACGAAGGAAGGCGGTTTGTCTTTGATTACCATCCACAAGGGGAACTTGCACCGCGCGATGTAGTTAGTAGAGCTATTTTTAGCCATTTGCAGCGAACTTCCGCCGATCCAGCCACAGCCTATGTCTGGTTAGATATGCGCCCCATCCCCGCAGAAAAAATTCGTCATCGCTTTCCCAACATCATCAAAGTTTGTCAACATTGGGGAATTGATGTTTTCACAGAACCCATACCTGTAGCCCCTGCTGCTCATTACTGGATGGGGGGAATTGTTACAGATTTGATGAATCGCACCAATATTCCTGGTTTGTACGCTGTGGGAGAAACAGCGAGTACAGGAGTACATGGAGCCAATCGTTTAGCCAGCAATTCCCTGTTAGAATGTATTGTCTTTGGCGCACAAATGGCTAATCTCGATTTGTCTTTTGAGCAGTTACCATCAGAGATAACAGAGTTACCAATCCGCGAATTTCAGACAGAAACTGATGATTGGCAAAGACAGCAACTACATATAGAAGTGCTGAGACAGAAATTACCGCGTTTAGTTTGGCAAAGTGCCGGCATTTCGCGATCGCAATCAGGCTTAGAAGCCGCCATTACTACTGTAGAATCCTGGCAACGAGATTTTGCTGCCCTACCTTTGAGTCAATTCCTGCTATCTTTAAATCCATTAGCACCAGCCCGTTTAAAACTACCAGATGTAGAACGACAATTGCGCCTCTGGGCAGAAACTCGTAATTTGCTAGATGTAGCCGATTTAATTCTCAAAAGCGCTGTTTTTAGAACTGAAAGCCGGGGCGGACACTACCGCTCAGATTATCCAGACACAGACTTGGATTGGCAAGCTCATACCCTTATACAAACATCCCATTGGTGGAAATCTCCGAATTTAAACTATTAGGAATTTTTCCGCCATATTTCGCCAATTCTTTTAACTTGCACTCTTGCTTGCTGCTTAGATGTGGGGTGAAGCAGCATTTTGCCAGCATCGATCCAAATTTATGTCTTTTGATATTTGATTGAGTTGTAGATTATATGCTTACTCAGCTTCAATTCTATAACTTTGACTAATTTAGCGCGTACCGCTACCGTACTGGCTGTCAGGCCCTCCATAGTTCGGTGGTGTATAAGTTTTTGCTAATTCCCAAGAATTAGCTTCTGCCATAGTTATATTTTCAGTTATATTTTCACTACTATGACTAAACTGATTCATGCTCATCTCGCTCAAAGCAGCTGTAGTAGTAGCAGTCTTGGGAATTGTTAAGTAAACACCGATCAATAATATGGCAAGACTAGTAATTCTTAAATTATTAGTCACCGATCTAGGTAAATTCGCCGTTTCACTTTTCATGGTTGTTCTCTATTCTCTAAACGGTAGATATACTTATTGTCTCAGAAAAATATTAAAATTTAGTTAATTTTTTATTTGTAGTAATGAAATTTACTGAGAAAAAACACTTATTATCATCTGCTGAATCGATGTTTGGGTGTCCTCAATTAAATCGATTCGATTTATAGAAATACTATTTTGGTTCTGTATATAACATCGGTCTAAAGTTAGAGATTTTGAACTATCACCTCAGCACAAATTTTTACTAAGTTAGTTAAAATTAATACAATCTTAATATTTGTATCTAAAACCTCTGCGAGATGAATAACAAAGTGAGGAAAATTATCTCAATTCAGCAAAAAGTCTCTCATTTTCAGAAATTTTTCCAGAGTTACGATGGCTAAATCTCTACTTCAAACTACCTGTGTTGCCATCTTCAACTCATTGTCAACGAAAAATTTTTAGTAAAAATATTATCAACAAAAATTATATTTTCAGTATATGTCCTGATAAAATCACAGTCAGGCTAGTTTTTCAACACTCCTTTGTAATTAACGTCAGTTCGGTTCAAGGAGGTTTATCTCATGTTAAACGCCTGAAACCCTTACCAATGAAAAATGACAAAGCGCAAAGTCTGAGCGCCGGCTTCCGGCGCTCAGAACTTTGTAAGAATGACAAATGACAAATAATCTCACCGCTCTACTGGAAAAATCACGCAAACTCATAACGGTTTTTACCAAGATTCTTAGCTCGGTACATAGCAGTATCCGCCTGTTTAATCAAGTTTTCACTGTCCTGGCTGTTAAGCGGATAGATACTGATGCCAATACTCGCGGAAACTCTGGTAGTATACTCATCCAGCACAATTGGTTCTGTAATCGTCCCGAGAATTTTTTCTGCAACTTTTGCAGCTACTTGGATATTAGGAATTGCTCTGACAATTACCGTAAATTCATCACCACCCAAGCGCGAGACAGTATCGCTACCCCGCAAGCAATTGCTGAGTCTTTGTCCGACTGTGACTAACAAGCGATCGCCAATTTCATGCCCTAGAGTATCATTAACTTGTTTAAAGCCATCGAGATCGATAAACAATAGCCCTAATAACAAATTATTATTTTCTGCCCAATCTAAAGATTCATGAAGTTGTTCTAAGAAAAATTTACGATTAGAAAGACCAGTTAAGGGATCGTGATATGCCAAATAACGTAGATGGTCTTCTTTACGTTTTAATTCACTATTAGATTTGGATAATTCATCAGCAGTACGCTGGAGTTCTTCCTCCCGCAATTTACGCTTAGTGATATCGCGAATTACCCCAACTAAAAAATAATTTCCAGCCGCATCTTTATGAAACGATCGCTTAGTAGCAATCAGATGAGTTCTACCATAAGCATCAGTAAACTCTTCTTCACTTTCTTGCGGTTGATGCGACTGAAAAACCATTTGATCTTGGTGACGAAATACATCCGCTTCATGCTTGGGAAAAAAGTCATAATCTGACTTTTCGGTTAATAACTGATTTGGATAACCAATCAATCGACAATAAGCTTCATTTAAAACAATCCACTGATGTTGTTCATTTTTGACAAAAACCGGATCGGGAATTGTGTTAATAACTTGTTGTAAAAACTCTTTCGAGCGTTTTAACTCTTCTTGCATGTAAGCAAAATAACGGATAATCCACATAGCTGAAGTTCCAAAACTCAGCAGTGCAGGCACAAATGGTATCCACCAACCAAGCAAAAAAGCACAATAGACCGATAGCATTAATAACAAGAAACAAACTACAATACTCATTAAGCTTCTGCTGGAATGTCGGATGCGCCATGCTATCACAGATCCTAGATAAGACCATGCAAAAATCCACAAAGATTCCCATAGCTTAGTCCAAACTTTTAGTAAGGGTCTTCCATCCACAGCAGCCGCAATTAAGTCATTGATAAAATGGGCTTGCAGTTCAATACCTGCGATCGGTTTAACTGCACCCATAAAGTCACTGGATTGCGGTACAAAGACAAAATCTTGGAGACTAGGAGCAGTAGAACCAATCAGGACAATGCGATCGCTAAACAAGCTTTTGGATATTTTGTTCTCTAGCACATCCCGCATCGATACTTGGCGGAAACTACAAGATTCTTTTGATAGATTAGGACAGCTAAATTTAGGAAAGTTAGACAAAATTTGGTAGCCTTTATCATCAGCACCCACATAGCCACCATCATTAGCCTGAAATCTCGTAAATACTGCCTTACCTAACTGCAAATACTCAGAGTTATTCATTGCAGTTTGCGGACTAATGCCATAGGACTTTAAATACAATAAAGCCAATTTCAACGCAAAACTTTCATGTGCCTGATTATGGATATGCCAATACAACAAACTACGACGTATTTTGCCATCAATGTCATAGATCACATTATTAAAGCCCACGCGATTGAGTTGATTCAGCACCGATGGCGGTAAAACACTGGCATTTTTATTATTTGCTAGTTGTTCAATACCAATTAAATTTGGCATCGATTTATAAGCTTTCACCAAATTTTCATAACCAGGTTCTACTGGTAAATCGCGGTATATATCTAAACCAATAGCACGGGGGTTAGAAGTTTTTAATTTTTGTAACAACTGGGCAATTACATTATCTGGAATTGGCCAAGTCCCAACATAGCGTAAAGAAGCTTCATCAATCGCGACAATCGTAATCCGCTCATCTAGCGGATCTTCTGGACGTAAGCGAAACAATTGATCTAAAGCTGACAATTCTAAAGATTGAAATAATCCAATAGAGCGTACAAGCAAGATGCAGACTGCAACGCAGGAGGCGGTAATTAATTCCCTATTTCCTCGACGAAGCGATTTTTTCAGTCCAGATATGAACTTTACAAGACGCTTGTCTAGCTGCTTACTCATTCCCATTACCTGCTGGGGAGAAATATTTGTTATTGGTGGATCTCTATTAACTACGTAGCGAAGATAGCTCAATGTAAGCTACATGAAGTTCCTAGAAGTTTTTTCAGATGCTTTGCATTCCTCAAGATTAATCTTGGGTACTCATTATCTGAGGAGATGGTAGTTGTAACCTGTCCGTCTCATATCACAAATTCAGTATAAATAGTGTTTGGTAAGAACAGTAATATATATATGGGTAATTTTAAAAGCCTAAGATTGTAATTAAATGTTGGCATTTTTGAGTAAAAAAGTTTTAAAAAATACAAGCAAATTGATTTATGGTAGTGAATTTACTTAAAGACAAGTCACTAATCAATGTTTAAATCTGGAAATTATTTAAGTATTAAAACTAGAAAAAATAAAGACGAACAAAAATTCTTAACTAATAAATAATATACAAGATAATATCTGATACCTCTATATTATTTGTGACTTAAAATACTAAAGCTGCTGACTCTAATATTTATTGTTAAGCCTGTTGATAGCTAAGTAAGTCGGTAATTGCAGCAAAATATCTTCAGAAACCTAAATACGCTAAAACCCCTGACAAATAATAACTGTACGAGTGAGTTTACAAATATCCTCAAATATCCATAACGATATCGCATAAACCCGCCCCTACACCAAATTACCAATGACAAATAACTAATGACAGATATCACTAGTTATCTTGAATTGCAATAGGCTACAGCGCCAAAAAATAAGTCAATCGGTAGCCAATTTACTGAATACTACCAATTGACTATTGAGGATGATGTATCAGCCAAAGTTGCGATCGCCCAACTGGTTAAAACTATTACTTGAAATATTTGAAGTTGCGAGAGCCAGTATAATTAGAAACCTTGGCTAACTCATCTAAATTTTGGACTCCGCTATAGCTTTGTCCATTGATTATCCAGGTAGGAAAGCCTTGTATATTGGCAGCTTTACACTTATCTGGTTGAGATTTTAATCCATCGGGAGCGCACTCGACTTTCAGACTATCGCTAATAATTTTGTAAGCTTCTTTACCAAAGAGTAGCTTTTGCTCGTGGCAATGCGGACACCAATAAGCGACATATTCTTTAGCACCAATTTTGGCCAGATGGTTGGCTAGGGCGATTTCTGCTTCGCCGGAAGTAGTTGTAATTTCCCAACCAAATGCGGGATTAGGATTAACTTTGGGAGTAAAGCTGATTTGGACTGGTTTACCAGGAGTGGAAGTAACTGTATCTCCTGAGGGATTAATACCTGAATAAATGCCTAAAGTGCCAATTAGTGTCACCATCCCAACAATCAAAGCGGTGAAAAAGATTTGCCCGACATCTTCCCAAGTTCGACCGAGAATAGTCAGTACTAACATACTCAAAGAGAAAATAGCCGAGCCGATACAGTAAGGACAAATGGCTTTGATTTGTGTTGCGAGTACATACATTAAGTAGCTGCTGAATATAGACATAGCGATCGCACCTACTAACAGCAACCACCAAGTCCAGTTTTCTATTTGTTTGCGGTTATTATCTCCAGGCTTCAAGACTAAGGGAGCCAAAGCAAATATCAGCATACTTAAATAAGCCAATAGCCCAAACAAAGCTAATGGCTGACCGAAAACAGTCGCCCAAGGGCTTGAAAGTACATCATTACAGCCTTTAACACCAGCTTGTGCTGTACATGCTGCACTACCTCCTGTTAACTTTTCAAAAGTCAAATAACCTGTTGTTAGGGCACCAAGCCCCGCAATCGCGGCAATTAATGGTCGCGACCATTTATGAATCCAAGGAGTAGAACGACGACGAATCATAAGTTTTCTTGGGAATGAGGAATTGGGAATGGGGAATTGAGTATAGGGCATTGGGCATTGGGCATTGGGCATTGGGCATTGGGCATGGAGCATTTGTTTTGCCCGATCCTCCTTCCCTAGCCCCTAGCCCCTAGTCCCTAATCCCTAGCCTAAGCGCCCCTAGTTCCTAATCCCCACTCCCTAAGAACGTATAGTTACAGAGGAAATTGATTTAGTTTCGCCCTTAGAGTTCCAACTCCGATGGGCGGCTTCAACAAATTGACTGACGCGAATGGGGTCAATTGGTTGTTCAATTTGACCGTGACGTTTGAGGGAACTGGAAACAATTACACCATCTGCTGCTTGCATCAGTGTACCTATGTTTTCCCAATTGGCTCCACTGCCAATAAATACAGGTGTGCCATTTGCTGCACCACAGGCCAGTTCCAAATCTTCTATGTTCGGTGGACTACCAGTAGCCCAGCCTGACAAAATCACTGCATCTGCCAAACCTCTTTCAATTGTGTCTTTGACAGCAACTGTGAGATTCGGGGAACTTAAAGGGCGGGCGTGTTTAACCAATACATCGGCTAAAATTTTAACATCACTGCCCAGTTCTCGCCGATAGCGGAGTAATTGATGGGCTTCTCCTTCAATTAATCCTTGATCTGTAGCCATAACTCCAGTGAGGACGTTAACGCGAATAAATTGCGCCCGCACACAACTGGCGATCGCTAATGCACTTTTCGCGTCGTTTCGCAATACATTTAAGCCAATAGGCAAGGTCACTAAATTTTGGATTCGCTGCACAACTACAGTCATGGCACTCACCACTGCCGGATCGACCTGATTTTTAGTAAACGGCGCATCGAAAAAATTTTCGACAATAATACCGTCAACTCCACCACTGGCTAGGGCGGTTGCTTCTTGTTCGGCGCGATCGATCACTGTTTTTAGGCTACCTCCCCAACGGGGTGAGGTAGGCAGTGGTAGTAGGTGAACTACGCCAATAATCGGTGTTCGAGTTTTAAATAGCTGAGATAAGTCCACGTCAATTTTTTAGGAGGGGTGAGGGATTAGAGGCGCTAAGACTAGGGGCTAGGTGTTAGGGACTAGGGGCTAGGGAAATTCTGATTTCCTCATTTTCACTTTCCTAACCACTTTCAGTCTCTAGTTCCTAGTATTGAACCACAGAAATTTTGCTGGTTTTGTACTCAGCAAGATTTGTGCTTCAAAATCCACCGACTGAAGTCCTAGTTAAGAACTAATTTATCTATCATTATTTAATGTAGTAAGCCACTATTCCTAGTCCTTTCTAGTCCCTGACTCCTCCCTTCCTTAGCATTAAATGGTGTTTTCTGTAGTAGGTTTTACCGCCTCTATCCCAGGACGGAAATTGCGGTAAAACCTTCCATAAGATATGTTAAGATAAAACCTGACTACAAAGAGGAGTTTGCAACTCACAAGACGCGAGGCAGCTTCCTACAGTCTGAGGTTTCTTTCCTGCGCATGTTCGTAGGTAAAGCCCAATCTGTACGGGTAGCATTACCGCTTGTTGAGGCGTAGGCGCGAGCGCGATTTCCCTGAGGGTAGCGACTTCTCACAACCAGCCCTTTGGGCGGCTTCCCGATGGGTAAATTAACAACGCATACGCTCTTGGTAATGTAAAATACCAATAGGCGAATTGTTAAAAAACATCAACAAGTGTCAAATGTACCCCAAGACACTATATTTTACCCTGGGAAAACTGATTAATAAAAGCATCATAACATGACCTGAAAGTTGATTTGGGTCATAGGTTTGCGGACAGCGATGGGTAATGCTACCCTTCCACTTGAATACTGTCCACATGTTGGGTGCAAATAAAAACAGACCTCAACACTGTTTGGATTTAGATGAAAAGAAAAAAACTGAAAATTTTGGCAAAATATGGGTGACAAGCCAACGATTGCAATTTCTCACCTGGGCTGCGAGAAAAATCGAATTGATACAGAACATATGCTAGGACTGCTTGTCAATGCAGGCTATGGCGTAGATAGTAATGAAGAGTTAGCAGATTACGTTATTGTCAATACTTGTAGTTTTATTGAAGCAGCAAGAGAAGAATCTGTTAAAACTTTGGTAGAGTTAGCAGAGGCGAATAAAAAAATCGTAATTGCTGGCTGTATGGCGCAGCACTTCCAAGAACAATTATTGGCAGAGTTGCCAGAAGCAGTAGCCGTAGTAGGTACAGGCGATTATCACAATATTGTAAATGTAATTGAGCGGGTAGAACAAGGAGAACGGGTCAAGCAGGTTAGTATAGAACCAACCTATATTGCCGATGAAACTACACCGCGCTATCGCACTACAACCGAAGGCGTAGCTTATCTGCGGGTGGCCGAAGGCTGTGATTATCGTTGTGCGTTTTGTATTATTCCCCATCTGCGGGGAAACCAGCGATCGCGTACCATTGAATCGATTGTCACTGAAGCCAAGCAGTTAGCTAGCCAAGGGGTACAAGAAATTATTTTAATTTCCCAAATCACTACTAATTACGGTTTGGATATTTACGGCAAGCCAAAGTTAGCCGAATTACTCCGCGCTTTGGGAGAAGTAGATGTACCCTGGATCAGGATGCACTATGCTTATCCCACAGGCTTGACACCAGATGTCATCGCCGCGATTCAAGAAGTACCAAATGTCCTTCCCTACTTAGATTTGCCCTTACAGCATTCTCACCCGGAAATTCTCCGCGCCATGAACCGTCCCTGGCAAGGGCGGGTAAATGATGGAATTATGGAGCGCATTAAGCAAGCGCTACCATCGGCGGTGCTGAGAACAACATTTATTGTTGGTTTTCCTGGAGAAACCGATGAGCATTTTGAACATCTACTACAGTTTGTTCAACGGCACGAATTCGATCATGTAGGCGTGTTCACCTTTTCCCCAGAAGAGGAAACCCCAGCCTACAAGCTACCAAATCAGTTGCCTCAAGTCGTCATGGATGAGCGCCGCAGCCGCCTCATGGAACTGCAACAACCAATTACTTGGCGAAAGAATCAACAGGAAGTCGGCAAAACTGTCAATGTCCTGATTGAGCAAGAAAATCCTGAAACTGGAGAATTGATTGGTCGTTCTGCAAGATTTGCCCCAGAAATTGACGGGCAGGTTTATGTGGTTGGTCAGGCGCAGTTAGGAACAATAGTGCCAGTAGACATCCAAAGTGCTGATACGTATGACCTTTACGGTCAAATTGTCAATAACTAATTTGTCAGTTGTCAGTTGTCAGTTGTCGTTTGTTTCATCGCCAATGACCAATGATTAATGACTAATGACTCTTGACCAATGACTAAATCCAAAAATCCAAAAGAAAATTTTAGGAGATTTAATGAATCTTTCGTTTCCAGAACTCGGCATTTCCCAAGAACGTGTTGAACACTTAGAAAAAATCGGTTTCACCACACCTACTAATATTCAAAGCCAAGCAATTCCCCAACTGTTAGCAGGTCGTGATGTAGTCGGTCAATCCCAAACCGGAACTGGGAAAACCGCAGCTTTTTCTCTGCCAATTTTAGAACGGCTAGATATTGGACAAAGAGCTGTACAAGCACTGGTGTTGACTCCAACTCGCGAGTTAGCGATGCAAGTTCATGATGCTATCAGCCAATTTATTGGTGATAGCGGATTGCGGGTGTTAGCAATTTATGGCGGTCAGTCCATCGATCGGCAAATTTTGCAACTCAGACGGGGCGTACATGTTGTTGTGGGTACTCCAGGACGGGTGATCGACTTGCTAGATAGAGGTAGCCTCAAACTCGATCAAGTCAAGTGGTTTGTCTTAGATGAAGCCGATGAAATGTTAAGCATGGGCTTTATCGATGATGTCATCAAAATTCTCTCCCAAGCACCGGAAGACCGCCAAACAGCGTTATTCTCTGCTACCATGCCGCCATCAATTCGGCAATTGGTGAACAAGTTTTTGCGATCGCCTGTGACAGTGACCGTAGAACAGCCCAAAGCTGCTCCTACCAAGATTAATCAGGTAGCTTACCTCATTCCTCGCCACTGGACAAAAGCCAAAGCGCTACAACCAATTCTGGAAATGGAAGATCCAGAATCAGCTTTGATATTTGTTCGTACCAGACGCACCGCCGCCGAACTCACTAGCCAACTGCAAGCAGCCGGACATAGTGTCGATGAATACCACGGTGATTTGTCGCAACAAGCCAGAGAGCGCTTATTAAGCCGCTTCCGCAATCGTCAAGTCCGTTGGGTGGTAGCAACTGATATCGCCGCACGCGGATTAGATGTAGACCAACTGTCACACGTGATCAACTACGACTTACCTGATAGCGTCGAAACCTACGTTCACCGCATTGGTCGTACTGGTCGGGCTGGTAAAGAAGGAACAGCGATTTCCCTAGTCCAACCATTTGAGCGCCGCAAACAGCAGATATTTGAACGCCATAACCGCCAAAGCTGGCAATTGCTGTCAATTCCTACCAGGGCACAAATTGAAGCACGCCACATCAATAAATTGCAAGAACAAGTCAGAGAAGCTTTGGCTGGCGAACGTTTAGCTTCATTTTTACCGATAGTCAGCGAACTGATCGAAAAATATGATGCACAAGCGATCGCAGCTGCTGCCCTACAAATCGCTTACGATCAAACTCGTCCCGCTTGGTTAAGTTCAGATATTGAAATTCCTCAAGAGGAAAATATCTCCGCTCCCAAACCCAAGCTGGTTAAGCGTCGTGATTCTGGAGAACGTACCCGTTCTTCTTGGAGCAAATCAGACAACAACATCGGTGATGATGACAGACGCTCTACTCCCAAGCCAAAATTGCGGACTGGCGGACGTCGTGATGCTTCCGTAGCACCTGTTAATCAAAAGCTAGGTTCATCTTCAGGTAGAGAATCTGCTTCATAAGGTAACAAGAGTCAGTTATGTGCAGGGGCTATCCCCCTGAAATCAACTGGCGTTCAACAAATCGGGTTTTGTGAATATTCCGTTAGTGGTCTATCGCAATAGTTTTGATAAGTTCGTAGTAAAGTACTTTAGTGTTTGAAAATGCAGGGCTGAAGTCCTGACTACGAATTTATTCGCCCTGTCATGATTAATGCGATGAACCACTAGCTTGGTGTTTGTACTTCCAAGTTTTGGATTTTGGTTGATTTGGGCTAAATAAAAAGTAATTTTCTGGTGAATTGCCTGTAATTTTACGGCTATATTGTGTATTAATAAGTTACATATTTAACTTGCATATATTGGGCGGGCGAGACGCCTACCCCACAAGAAATGTAGAATTCCAGATTATATAAACTAGTGGTCTGTCCCATTAATTCTGATGAGTCGCGGATGTTCAGATCCCCGACTTCTTCAAGAAGTCCGGGATCTCGCAGCACCGCAAAATTAATGAGACAAAGCACTAGATGTGGTTCAGCTTATTCAAAAATTAATAGAATTGGTGGTGCGTTGCGCTGCGCGACAACACACCCTACATTTCCTAGATTGAAAAATTATTAGTAAAAAATCTTACAGCCAAGGGCGAGTGACTTGTTCTAACTCGCTGATCTCCTCATCGCTTAATTTCCAGCCTAAAGCGCCAGCATTTTGTTTTACTTGCTGGGCAGTTTTCACGCCGGCAATGGGAATGACGTTACCTTGAGCAATTAACCAATTTAAGGCAACTTGGGCAGGAGTGCGATCGTATTTCTCGCCAAATTTCTGTAGTAAAGATATGACTGGTGTAATTTTTTGCAGTCCTTCTTTACTAAATCTCGGGTCAATTTTTCTTGCGCCAGTTGGTGTTTCGCTACTGTTAGCGCTGTATTTACCTGTGAGTAATCCCTGCGCTAGTGGGCTATATGCCAAAATTGTTACATCTAAATCGCGAGCAGTGGAGAAAATACCTTGACTTTCAATTTGGCGAGACAGCAAAGAGTAGCGTACCTGATTTACTGCTAAAGGTATTCCCCTAGCTGCCAAAATTTGGTGTACTTCTCGCATTTGGGCGGCTGAATAATTACTCACGCCTATAGCGCCAATTCTGCCCTTCTGCACTTCATCGGCTAAAGCGTTCATCAGTGTTTCTTGGCTTAAAAAGAAGGTAAAAGGCCAATGGACTTGGTAAAGTTCGATTCGCTGTAATTGTAGGCGCTTGAGGCTGTCTGTTAACGCATCAGCGACTGATTGTCCGGTAAATCGCCAAGGTAGAGGCCCAAATTTTGTAGCAATTTGTACGGGTTGCTGGGTTTGCTGCAAAAATTGTCCGAGAAGAGTTTCGCTAACCCCTAATCCATAAACTTCCGCCGTATCGAAGAACGTTACACCAGCTTCTAAGGCGGTGGTGAAGGCTTCTTTTAACTGTTCTGGGCCGTAACCATCGCCGTAATTCCAAAAAAGTTTATCTCCCCAAGCCCAAGTACCTAGACAAAGGGGTGTAACACTTGGGCCATTTTTTCCCAAAGTTATGGTTTCCATGTTTGTCAAAATTATAATTATTGTTACATTTCTTTACTTTTCTAGTGTAGCGTTACACCTCCTAGTGGGTAATCAATCGCAGGGGAGGGGGGGGAAGGAGGACAAGGAAGGGGGACAAGGGGGACAAGGGGGACAAGGGGGACAAGGAGGACAAGGGAGACAATGACTAATGACTAATGACTAATGACTAATGACTAATGACAAATTTTAGAGAAATCTGGAATGTCAGGGTTTATCTTGAGTAAATGGGACAATAAAATTCCAGATCGCATAAAGTAGCTATGGCAAGCAGTGAAGCATTTGATTCTGCAAGTAATTCTCAGTCTGTGCCAAGGGTCAATCTGCTGACCATGTTTAGGCTAGGCTTATTTCAAATGGGGTTGAGTATGATGTCTATCTTGACTCTGGGGGTACTCAACAGAGTCATGATTCAGGAAATCGCCATTCCCGCCACGTTAGTAGCGTTAGTGCTGGCGCTGCCGGCATTTGTTGCACCTTCGCGGATTTTGTTTGGGCAAATATCAGATGCCAAGCCGATATGGGGTTATCATCGTACGGCTTATGTATGGGTAGGCGCGGCAATATTTGCGATCGCTTCCTTTTTATCTGTACAAATAATGTGGCAGCTGGATTTTGCTGCTCAAAGTGCAGGTTCTTGGGTTTGGAATACGCAAACTATTGGCTGGACTGCTTTACTGTCTTTGATGTTTGCTATCTACGGTTTAGCTCTTTGCGCTAGTGGTACGGCTTTCGCTGCTTTATTAGTGGATGTATCGGAAGAAGACAACCGTTCTAAAGTAGTTGGTGTTGTCTGGTCGATGCTGATGGTAGGAATTATTGTGGGGGCGATAATTAGTTCTAAAATACTGGAGCCATTAACATCAAAAGCTATCGATATAGCGATTTTGCAGGCAGCAGTCAATAGATTATTTATGATTGTGCCAGCTTTGGTATTTGGATTTGCGATCGCGGCGACGTTAGGTGTCGAGAAAAAATACTCTCTATATACCAAACGTTCTCAAGTAGTGAATCGGGAAGATAGCATCAGCTTGGGTAAAGCCTGGGAAATCCTCACAGCTAGCCCGCAAACAGGCTTGTTTTTCACATTTTTATTTGTGATGACTATTAGCTTGTTTATGCAAGATCCGATTGTGGAACCCTTTGCAGGGCAAGTTTTTAACATGCCTTTAGCCGAAAGTACCAAGCTGAATGTTTTTTATGGCACAGGTATTCTGATTGCCTACGGAATTACTGGCTTTATCGTTGTGCCCCGCTTAGGTAAGCGTAGAACGGCAAAACTCGGCTGTATTTTAGTGGCATTTGCTTCCTTACTCTTAGGTTTCTCTGGATTTTCGGCGAATCCTGCCTTTCTCAAATTTGGTTTAGTGTTATTTGGTTTAGCTACAGGTTTCTTAACCACAGCTGCAGTTAGCTTAATGCTAGATTTGACTGCGGCGGAAGCAGCAGGTACATTTATTGGTGCTTGGGGACTAGCACAATCTATCTCTAGAGGTTTGGCTGTAGTCATTGGTGGTGCTGTATTAGATACAGGTCGCAAGCTACTACCTAGCCTAGAGTTAGCTTATGGACTAGTATTTGTCTTAGAAGCTATAGGTATGTTGGTATCAATTTGGTTTCTTAATCGCGTAAATGTGGCAGAATTCCAAACTAGTACCAAACAAGCGATCGCTTCTGTTTTAGAAAGCGATTTAGATTAAATGGGCATGGGGCATTGGGCATTGGGCATTGGGCATTGGGCATTGGGCATTGGGCACAGACGCGATGAATCGCGTCTCTACAATTGTCCTCCTTGTCTCCCTTGTCTCCCTTGTCTCCCTTGTCTCCCTTGTCTCCCTTGTCTCCCTTGTCTCCCTTCTTTTCCCTTATCTCCTGATTCATGAACGATTTTTGGCAGACAATTCTCGATTTTGCCCAAACTACCACTGCTAAGGTGGGTAAGCAATTAATGCAAGATTTTGGGCGGGTGCAGGCTTCACAAAAGGCTGATGGCACTTTGGTGACACAATCTGATAAATGGGCGGATCAAACCCTCAGAGATGCGATCGCATCTACTTTTCCTGGCTACGGGATTTTAAGCGAAGAAGCAGATCGGGTTTTTCCTGGTACAGAATGGTGTTGGGTAATTGACCCTTTGGATGGTACAACTAACTTTACAAGGGGCATTCCTATCTGGTCGATTTCTTTGGGGCTACTGTATCGAGGAATACCAATTTTTGGTTTTGTCTACGCGCCACCACTGAATCAAACTTTTCATGGTTTTTGGCAAGGTAATTCTGGGTTAGCAACGCCTACAGGGGCTTTTCTTAACCATCACCCTATCCATTCTAGTCCTGATGCTCCCAGCAATAATCACTTTTTTAATCTCTGTTCTCGTAGTACAGGAGCGATGCAACCAGACTTTCCCTGTAAAATTCGCATGTTGGGGGTAGCTAGCTATAACTTCCTGACTGTGGCGACTGGTGCGACTTTGGGGGGGATTGAAGCTACACCTAAAGTTTGGGATTTGGCTGGCGCTTGGGTAATTGTGCAAGCGGCTGGCGCTACTTGGAAATCTTTAAAAACAGAGCCATTTCCCCTGATAACTGGAGAAGATTATAGCGATCGCTCTTTTCCCACGTTGGTAGTTAGTCGTTCGGAATTAGTGCCTGTTTTTACACCATTTTTGGCGAATGTCAAAATTTAGGTAATCTCCTAGCCAAAAAATTAAAGTACTCAAATATACCTTCTAACCCTTAACCAACAAGGGTTTAATTATATTTCCAATTAATTCAATTAGTTGTAACTAATTTATACTGTGTTGTCACTCCCATAATATTGCGGTGAGACACCGAGTATAAAAATACCTATGTTGTCCAATTTAGAATTGATGCGAGTCTTTGTTTATAACTCCATCCAAAAGCAAGAAGTTTTACTGTCAAATCCTTTTTTAACGGCGCAAACAGTCTATCAAAGCACCCAACTCATGGCTAAAACAGAGGGTGTGATTGCAACTGCCGAATTAACTCATACACCATCAGTATTCTTAATTAACGCCAGTTCATCTTACTGGGAAGTCATAAATGAGGTATTAGCTGACTATAGCTATATTCTTACAGGTGAATTGGATCGTCGCGGTTTTTATGAATATCGCTACTGCCAAGTACCTAATGGTTATAAAATGCACGGTACTAAATCAGTTTTTTTGTGGCGTGCTTGGTGGAGATATCGTAAATATGCTCAACAATTGGGAATTCCCTTAGAATTGCTGATCCGTACGAGAAATGCATGGTATCCCATTAGAGATTTAAATATTAGCGACGGTCTTCTCTATATTAAAACACTAGGAAATGAGATTGCAGTACATGGAGATGACTTGATAACTTGGTTAAGCAAAATTCAGCCTAATTCCTACAATATTACCAACACAACAATTCTTCAGAAAGGAGGAGAGTAATTTTTCACTAATTTATCTAAATTGATTCTGTTGAGGTTTCTCGGAGATTTTTGATGAAAGGACTCTGGCTCGAAAACAACCAATTACAATTACGTACTGATATTCCCATTCCCGAACCACCACCAGGAGAAGCCCTTGTCAGGGTTTTGCGTGCAGGGATTTGCAATACTGATTTAGAATTGCTCAGAGGCTACTATCCCTACAGTGGTATTTTAGGACATGAGTTTGTTGGTGTAGTTGAACAAGGGCCAGAAAACTTACTTAATCAGCGAGTAGTTGGTGAAATTAATGCTGTTTGCGGAAATTGTCGATTTTGCTTGAGTCAACAATCAACTCACTGTGAAAATCGTACTGTATTAGGTATTGTCAATCGTCACGGGGCTTTTGCTGAATATCTCTGTTTACCGATCGCAAATTTACATGCTGTACCCGATAATGTGCCTACAGAAGTAGCAACATTTACCGAACCCTTAGCCGCAGCTTTAGAAATTCAGCAGCAGGTAGAGTTAGGCGCTAATCATAGAGTACTAGTAGTAGGAGATGGTAAACTTGGTCAATTAGTAGCGCAAACAATAGCGCTTACAGGTTGTGAACTGTTAGTAGTAGGGCGTCATCAAGATAAACTTGCTAATCTAGAAGCGCGAGGAATTAAAACCGGTTTAGCTACTGCTGTTAAAGATAGATATTTTGATATTTCTGTAGAATGTACAGGAAATCCCGAAGGATTTGCGATCGCTCGTCGCGCTTTACGTCCTCGAGGTACATTAGTATTGAAAAGTACCTATGCAGGGAACCTCAGCTTAGATGCATCGTCTTTAGTAGTAGATGAAATCACTCTGATTGGTTCTCGTTGCGGCCCCTTTGCACCCGCACTGCAATTACTCGCCACAGCACAAGTAGACGTACAACCATTAATTCAAGCTCGCTACCAACTCAGCGAAGGTTTAGCAGCTTTTGCACATGCTCAGAGTCGAGGAGTTTTAAAAGTTTTGTTAGAAATTGGTCAATAGTCAGTTGTCAGTTGTCAGTTGTCAGTTGTCATACCAATCCGCATTGTGATACGTAATTAACATTTTCGTAGGGACGGGGTTTCCCCGCCCTTGCTTGCGCGGTTTTGAATGTTGCAATTTTGTATCAGTCAACAGTCAACCGTCAACCGTCAACTGTCAATAAAACATGGGATTGGTTTTCGCATGATAATCGGTACAATCAATCGCCTCTTCTGTATTGGCGCGAGAGGGATGTACAGTGCATTTGAGGCGATAATCAGCAGTAAAAAATTGGCAATTAGTACAAGGTATTTGATGCATTTGCTTGGCTCGATTCACGCTATCTCTTGCAGTAGCCCATAAACTCCAAGCACCGAGAATAATTATAGCCCAAGCAGTCACAAAGCAAATAGGAATTAAAAAAGGTTGAATTCCATGAATCAGATAAGAAATCAATTGGAGCATGGCAATTTCTCATATTAATGCCAACTTAAAAATCAGGCAACAGCTTGATTAGTTAGGGGTTGTTTTTCCCCTAGACAGTCATCTCTGATCAGCAATCATTCCTGAAATTTGCCTAATTAAAAATTAGGAGTTAGAAGTAATTTTAACTCCTAACCCCCAACTCTTAACGTCTAACTCAGGATGTATAACTTAAATACCAGCATGACCCAAAGCTAAACCAGCCACAAGCATTCCCAATACTAGAAAAGGTTGGGCGCTGGCTTGGTATTTGACATCGTTCTTTAAAGGATCGCGTAAGAAATACATATCCTGAAAAGTGATTTGTGGCAATATTAACAGTACCAGAATTGCTGCATATAAATTTTCATGAATGCTAACTAGATAGGCAGCAATTAATCCTTGAAATACATCAATCATCACTACACATATCCAAGCTGCGGTAGTGACACCAAACATTACAGGTAGTGATTTTAATCCTAATTGGCGATCGCCTTCAACGCTCTTGAAGTCATTAACAATGGCAATCCCTAATCCAGCTAAGCTGTAAACTAAGGTCAGCACCACAATTTTCCAGTTCAGTTCGCCAAATAAAGCATGACCCGCCCACCAAGGTAAAGCAATATAGCTAGCACCTAAAGCATAATTACCTAGCCAGCCGTTTTGTTTTAACTTCAGGGGTGGTGCTGAATAGATGTAGGCAATAAATGTACCAAAGATAGCCAGTACAGTTACATTGGGAAAGTCATGCCCAGCCCATAAATCCAGGACATAGGCTAAACCAATTCCCGATAATAATAATACAACAATCTGCGTAATTACCTGGGGTACAGAAATTGCTCCAGAGGGGATAGGACGATAAGGTTCATTAATCGCATCAATTTCGCGATCGTAAAAATCATTGATGGTTTGGGTGTAACCTGTTAGCAAAGGGCCAGAAAGCAACATACAAGCCGCAGCTTTCAGCACATTTTCTAATGTCCAAGTGTAGTTACCAGAAGAAGCTGCACCGCAAACTACACCCCAAATTAAGGGAATCCAGGTGATAGGCTTCATCAATTGCAACCGGATTTTCCAAATAGAAGTTTCGCCCGGTGCTGCGCCTTTCATCCCCAGTAATTGCCTAGTTTTCGCACTGCGGTCATCGGCAACTGCTGTAATTTCTTCGCTGGGATTAACAGAATCTATAGCTTCCGCTTGCTGAGAATTGGGAGTAATGGGAGTTAAATCAGACATAAGATAAATTTGGGCATAGGGTATGGGGTATGGGGCATTGGGCATTGAGCATTGGGCATTGGGCATTGGGCATTGGGCATTGGGCATGATTTATTCCTAGCCCCTAGTCCCTAGCCCCTAGCCCCTAGCCCCTAGTCCCCGATATCTATAAGTTAAAACGAAACGATCAAATAACTATTTTGAAACTTTGCTCCAGTGATAGATTTACCACTTAATGAGGGTGGGAGGTCAATATTACGCCGTTGGTCGCCGGCTTCTACTGTCACTTCTGGCCCGTACTGGGTTAGCTTGACTTGCTTTTTATCAAATCCAGGCAGGAATAAGCGTACCTGACGGTTGTGGACATCAATTTCAATGGGTTTTGGTGCTTTTATTGCTTCTTGGGCAAAATCTGGTAGGGCATCGATGAGCGATCGCCATTCACCAGCCGGTGCATCAGGTACTACACTAATCGGTAAGGGGTTAAATTCCTCTGTGACATTATGGTTACCTTCACCAGAGACAACAATCACACCACCAACAGTAATACCAATTTGCTGTGCGCTACCCCACAAATAGCGGCTGCTAGCTACCTCAATCGGTTCTGGTGTAGTTACCAAAAAAGCCGCAAGCCGCCGGGGGTCAGCCACAGCAGCTTTACCCTTTTCGAGGAAATTATTGACTTGATTAGTCGGTTGCGCGAAGTTGTCTGCTGTCCAATTAAAATTGAACAAAGTGCTAATCAACGGTTGAATCAAGGGCGATTCGGCAATTGTTTTACCTAAATCGGAGTTAACAAATAATTGGCGAAAGCGGCGCACATACCAACTCAAAGACTCTGGTAATCCCAACATCCGCAAGCTGGAAGCGTCACCTGTACCATCGTAAACGATCGCATCATATTTGCCAGAAGCATCATATTCGCGGATTGCATTCAGAGCAAGGGCATTATCCATACCTGGCAATACCACCAATTCTTCACCATAAACATCTTTAATAATGGGTGTGCGGAGGTATTGCGCCTCAAGCTTTTTGACTTCTTCCCATTGGCGTTGTAGTAGTACAGATGCTTGAAACTGTACTACTTGCAAATTAGGAGCAATTTCTTGAGGGTCGGATGTGAGAGTAGTATCCAGCAAAATAGGTAATGCTGGTTCTGCAAGTCCGGCTAAAAGTACGCGCTTACCTTGGCTAGCCAATAATTTGGCAGATGCGATCGCAATTTTGGTACGAGCAATGCCGCTTTTGCCCAAAAATGTCAATATAAAGGTCATGACTTGATTTTTAGTTACCGCCGATTGTTGTCCATTCCAACTTAGCACTCGGCAAATCTTCTTAACTTCCGCCTACTGTACGACTCTCAATTCATCTTCAAAAAACCAAGTCGATGAATTATCGTCAAATTGCACTACTACACCCACACCGCTACCATCGGTGACTTTGTAGCCTAAAACTGTGCCAACTTCTCCTAATCTTTTCACAATTGGGGGAGATACGCGATCGCGCAAACGAACTACCTTAACCTTCTGTCCGATTTCCATGCCTAGATACAATGCAATAAACCAAGTCTCAGTTTAACTGAATCCGTACCTCATCTGTCATAAATTTACAGCAATAGAAAGGAAATGAGGAGGACAAATGACCAATGACTAATGACTAAAATAATAAAAACTCCCTTAGCAATTATTTTGCCATCATTAAATTAGCAGCGATGTACGATCCAAATCCGCCACGTTCGCCTCAAGAAACCATGCCGACAATGTATGATTTACCCAGTGAAGTAATAGGGGAATCGGGATTGCCGGATGAATTTCATTGTATTCAAGCTGATTTACTCACTGAGACTTGTCAGCCTGCCAACTATTCAGCAACAGAAATTTTACTAGCTAGCGATTTAAATCTTTACTACGACCCCCGCCATACTTTATGGTACAAAAGACCTGATTGGTACATGGTTTTAGGGGTAGCTAGTGCTAGCCAACAGCAAGACTTACGCTTAAGTTACGTCATTTGGCAAGAGGGAATTGCACCATTTTTAGTAGTTGAATTACTCTCACCAGGTACAGAACAAGAAGACTTAGGCAAAACACTTAGAGAAGTTAATCAGCCGCCAACTAAATGGGAAGTTTATGAACGCATTTTGCGAGTACCTTACTATGTAGTTTACGACCGCTACGACAATATTCTGCGCATTTTTCAACTGATTGGTAATCGTTATGAAGCAGTACCTCTACCAGATAACCGCTTTTGGTTAGCAGAGTTGGAACTAGGATTAGGATTATGGCAAGGCACTTACCAACAGACAACAGGTTTATGGTTGCGTTGGTATAATTCTCAAGGTTGGCTACCAACCCTAGCCGAACAAGCCGAACAAGAACGCCAACGCGCTGAACAGGAACGCCAACGGGCTGAACAAGAACGCCAACGGGCTGAAAAATTGGCAGAGTATGTGCGATCGCTTGGTATTGATCCTGATAATTTAAGTTAATTCCTCAGATTTTCTGCAAAAGCTAACAGAGATAATTATCATCAACTTGCTTTATAGTTTATTCAGAATACAATTACCCCGTTAATTAAGGAGGATATCTTTTAGTAATGTATTATTGATAGCGATAAAAATGCTAAGGGAACTTTCATAGCTAATTAGCTTCATGAATAGCAATGGAATATATAGATAACGAGCGAGGCAGCAAGAATTGCTAAAGACAATTAGAGGATTTATTCATCAAGCAAAAAAATTGCAGCGTATTCTCCCAATTAATGAAAAATTATGGATAAAGTTTGATTTACTCAGAACTTTAGTCAGACGAGATTTAGAAGCCAGATATAAAGGTTCTGTCTTAGGCAATTTATGGCCTTTGCTCAATCAGTTATCGCAATTACTAATTTACACCTACGTATTTTCCATTGTACTAAAAGTTAAATTAACGCTGAAAACTTTACCAGAAAATAACTTTACTTTTGGCTTGTGGTTGTTTGCCGGCTTACTACCTTGGATTGCTTTTACAGGGGGATTATTACAATCGGCTAATTCAGTAGTTACTCAACCAAATTTAGTTAAAAAAGTAGTTTTTCCCTTAGCTTTATTACCTTTAATACCTATTTTATCTACATTTATCGAAAGTTCTTTTGGTTTAATGGCGTTAATTTTTTTTGTTGCCTTAACTTCTCATACTTTACATCCTACTTTAGCGCTGTTACCCTTAGTTTGGTTAACACAGTTATTGTTAACTGCTGGATTGGGTTATTTAGCAGCAGGAATAACAGTATTTTTGCGAGATATTCCTCAGACTTTAGGGGTGATATTAAATATCTGGTTTTACGCAACACCCTTAGTATATCCAGCATCCCATATTCCCGCACAATGGCGGAGTTGGGTACTGTGGTTAAATCCCATAGCGGCGATCGCAGAAGTTTATCGTGATTTAATTTTAGTTGGAGAAGTGAAACATTGGAGTGAATGGGGAGTTGCTTCAATCATTGCAGTTGTAGTCTTTATCGGGGGATTGTCCTGTTATCGCCGTCTGCGCCCAGCATTTGCTGATGTGTTATGAACAGGTAGATGATGCAGTGAGATTTAGCAAAACGAGTGCGATCGCATTTGAGATTGATTGTGTGATTGTTGAGGATTGACAGCAAAAATATGGGTGAAGAAATTGCCATTTCCCTTCAGAATGTCTCAAAATGTTTTAAACGCTACAGCAGACCTGTAGATAAACTTAAAGAAGTGTTGCTACCCAGTCATAGTAAAGTAGATGAATTCTGGGCAATCAAAGATATTAACATTGAGATTCCCAAAGGACAGACAGTGGGAATCGTAGGACGCAATGGTTCGGGAAAAAGTACATTATTACAAATAATTGCCGGCACCCTCACGCCCTCTAGTGGAGATGTGCAAGTCAACGGTCGAGTTTCTGCTTTATTAGAATTAGGTAGTGGTTTTAACCCAGAGTTTACTGGTAGGCAAAATGTATTTTTTAACGGACGATTATTAGGATTAAGTCAAAAACAAATCGAAGACAGATTTGATGATATTGCGGCTTTTGCCGATATAGGCGATTTTATTGAACAACCTGTGAAAACTTATTCTAGCGGTATGTTTGTCCGCTTGGCATTTGCTGTTGCCGTCAATGTCGATCCAGAAATTCTCATTGTTGACGAAGCACTTGCTGTAGGCGATATTGTCTTTCAACATCGTTGTATGCGGCGAATGCGTGCAATGATGGATTCTGGCGTGACAACATTATTTGTTTCCCATGATGCTGGCGCAATCAAAACATTGTGCAATTCAGCCATTATGCTCCATGACGGTAAAATACATACGACAGGATTGCCAAATGCTGTTATACTTGAATATTTAAAATTAGTTACAGAACTTGAATTAGGGTTATCAACAGAAGTTGAGGTTAACTCCCAACAGCAAGTAAATAATATCTCAGATAATGTAATACCATCTGCAACTGCTGCCAATTCTGATATTGAATCTCCTAGCTTAAATTTCAAAAATGCTACACGTAGAGGCAGTGGAAAAGCGAAAATTGAAAATGTAAAAATTCTAAATCAACTAGGAAAATATGCCGGAGAAAATCCCGTATTTTTATTTAATGAAAAAGTTACATTAGTTGTCAATGTCAAAGTTTATTCGCCAATAAATAGTTGTATTGTCGGCTTTCATTTATGCGATAAAAACGGTAATGAAGTAATTGGGAGCAATACTTTAGAAGAAAATATCACAATAGATCGATTAGCAGCAGCAGAAGAAATAGAAATTAGGTTTGAATTTAATTTACCTCTACGCCCTGGTTCCTATAGTTTAACAGTAGCTGGGGCAGAAAATTACGAATCTATTAGCTTTGACTGGATTGATAATATCATGGTTGTGCAAATTTTACCTCCAGACACGGGAAAGCGAATTCATGCTTTAGTTGCTCAACCAATGGTAGTTAAAATTAACAAAAAAAGTTTACCAAACATAGTCACGCAAACTTAATTAAGCTACATATTAAATTACGAGAATTATGGCTCAAGATTGGTCAAAAGATTATCCATTGGTTGCACAACTCACAGAAGAAAATTTGGATGAAAATAACAGTATCAGAAAAATGCTCAATTTGATTGGTAACAATCAGCGAGTAGTAGACTTTGGCTGTGCAACGGGTTATTTGGCTCAGATTCTGAATCAAAAGGGTTGTATTGTTACAGGAGTAGAAATAAACTCAGATGCGGCTCAAATTGCTGCACAGTACTGTCAAGAGGTAATAGTTGCTGACTTAGATTTTGTGTCTGTGCAAGAAATATTACCTAGTCAAGAGTTTGATGTAGCAGTCTTTGGGGATGTTTTGGAACATCTGCGAAACCCTTGGAAAGTTTTATCAGACACTAAAGATATCTTAAAAAAAGATGGATATGTAGTAGCTTCTATTCCCAATATAGGCCACGGTGCAATTCGCTTGGCTTTATTACAAGGTAAATTTGAATATACAGAATTAGGTATTTTAGATAATACTCACTTACGGTTTTTTACCAGAGAAACAGTTGAGGAATTATTTACCAGAGCCGGATATTTAGTAACTAATCAAGACCGGACAAAACTAGAAATTTTCTCAGAAAGTTCTTTGGTACCGCAACATAAAAAAGAACAATTTAATACTGATATTATTAACCAAATTGAAGCAGATGCAGATGCGGAGACTTTACAGTTTATTATTAGGGCAGAGCCTGGTATTTTAGAAACAGAAAAAGCTGTAATTCATAATTCTGGTTATCAGTTGTTCAAAGAATCGCAGCAATTACAATCGCAACTGCAAAAGACTCAGGCACAATTACAGCGATCGCAATCGCAACTGCAACAACTACAGGCACAATTAGAGCAATCGCAATCCCAGTTACAAGAAACTCAAGCAGCATTAGAACAATCAAACACAACTATTGCTGCTATGGAAACTAGTAAGTTTTGGAAACTGCGTAGATTGTGGTTTAAAATCAAAGAACGATTGGGGAAATTGTTAGTAATTTTTCCCCAGCTATCGAGTATGAGGTTGGCAAAAAATACCTTTTCTCCTCATCATCTAGTAGACCAAGTATTACCACCATCGCCAATTAGCAAACATTCTTTAACTGTAGATGTAATTGTTTGCGTTCATAATGCTTTAGATGACGTTAAAAATTGTCTACAATCTGTTGTGCGTTACTCCTCAATGCCATATTCAATCATCATCGTAGATGATGGAAGTAACGCAGAAACTTGTCAATATTTAGCAGAATTTGCGATTACTCAAGGTGCTACTTTAATTAGAAATGAAGTTGCTAAAGGCTACACATTCGCCGCCAATCAAGGGTTGAAAAAATCAAAAGCAGATTATGTAATTTTACTCAATAGCGATACTATCGTCACACCTAAATGGTTAGATAGAATTGTTGCTTGTGGAGAATCTGATCCCAAAATAGGTCTGATAGGGCCCCTTTCCAATACTGCTTCTTGGCAATCTATCCCAGAAATTAGCGAAAATGGAGATTGGGCAGAAAACAAATTGCCCTTAGGAATGACCGTGAGTTACATGGGTAAGCTAGTAGCTGATTACTCGCGACGCTTGTACCCGCGCATACCATTTTTAAACGGCTTTTGTCTAGCAATCAAACGAAGGGCGATCGCTAGTTTAGGATACTTTGATGAACAAACCTTTGGTGCAGGTTACGGCGAAGAAAACGATTACTGTTTGCGAGCAAAAAAAGCGGGTTGGGAATTAGCCATTGCTGACGATACCTATATTTACCACAGTCAATCACGCAGTTATTCCCACGAACGGCGCAAGCTATTGTGCGATCGCGCCGATCAAGCTTTAATTGCCAAGCATGGACAGCAAATCATCAGCGAAGGTGTGACAGTATGTCGTTTTGACAGAGTAATTGCAGGTATTCGTTCTCGCAGCCGAGTTATGCTCTCCCGACAAAAATTTATAGAAGAGGGAAAATCCCGTTGGGAAGGAAAACGAGTTTTAATTATTTTACCTATTTTGCATCCTGGTGGTGGTGGCAATGTAGTCTTTCAAGAAGCCGCAGCAATGCAAAAAATGGGCGTAGATGTAAGAATTGTTAACTTTAATCGCCATCGCCCTATCTTTGAACAGGGTTATCCTGACAATAATATTCCTATTATTTATGTAGAAAATGAAGATGAAATTCCTCATCTGCTATCTAAATATGATGCCGTAATTGCCACTTTATACAAGTCTGTTTATTGGCTAAAAATCCTCAATCAAGATGAAAAATTTCCTGTGAGAGGATACTATATTCAAGATTTTGAACCATACTTTTTTCCAGAAGCATCGCCAGAATATCAAATTGCATTGCAGTCTTACAATCAATATGCAGATTTAGTCAAATTTACTAAGACTGAATGGAATCGTGATTTAGTTAACAAGCAGACACAAACTGATTGTGTAATTATTGGGCCTAGTGTCAACATAGATTTATATCGACCCAGCAACCGCCGAGATCCAAATTGGCCTCAAAGACCTTTGCGAATTGCAGCCATGATTCGCCCAGATACGCCTCGCCGTGCTGCTGGATTAACCATGAAAGTATTGCAGAAAATTTATCAAATTCATGGTAATAATATTCAAATAGTTATTTTTGGCTGTGAGTCAAACGATCCTCAATTTACAACTTTGACTCGTGATTTTTCCTTTGATAACGCTGGAATTTTAACTCGCTCCCAATTAGCAAGTCTGTTGAATGAAATTGATATTTTTGTCGATTTCTCTAGTTTTCAGGCTATGGGTTTAACTGCTATGGAAGCAATGGCTTGTGGCGCAGCAGTTATAGTACCAAAAGCAGGTGGTGCATCTAGTTTTGCAATACATGAAAAAAATAGTTTGATTGTAGATACTAGCTCTGATGAAAATTGTTTTCAGGAATTAAATCGTTTAATTTCTGACCAAGAACTACGTCAAAAATTACAACAAACTGCAATTAATGACATTTGTCAATACTTCCCAGAAAAAGCTGCATATAAAATTCTAGATGCTCTGTTTACCACTCAAGGTTAAATTTAATTTACCAAAATGATTACCATTCATGTTCTTTATGAACATAGCAATAAAATCTATCCACATGGTTCTTCTTTTATCAGGCTACTGTTACCTCTAACATACCCTACGAACCAAAATACTTTTTTAGTCACTCAAGGAACGAGCTTTCAATCAGCTGATGTCATTATTGTCGAACGGACTTGGAAACCAAATATATCTTTGTCTTTAGCCGAAGAGTTAGTAGATAAAGTCCGCAGCGAGGGAGCGCGTTTGGTTTATTCGATTGATGATAACCTTTTAGATTTAAAATTTAATGCGATCGCCCAAAACGAATTAACTCATGAACAATTGATGGTCATCCGTTTTTTGGCGAGAAAAGCCGATGCGATTATTGTTTCTACCAAATATTTACAGCAACGTTTATCTTTGTTAAATTCAAATATTTTAGTTATACCTAATGCTTTAGATGAACGCCTGCTAGAAAGTCGAATTTCTCATCAAGCTGACACTATAACAACTAGTACAAATAGTAATAGCAAAAAAGTGATTGGTTATATGGGAACACGTTCCCATGATGACGATTTGATGATGATTTTACAGGCTTTACGCACAACTTTACGCAAATATTCCACTACAGTAGAATTTCAATTAATTGGTAGTATTGCTGACTTGTCGATATTAAAAGCCTTTGATGGTTTACCTATCAAGCTGCTAGATGTAGGTCAACAACATAAATATCCAGATTTCATCCGTTGGATGAGCCACAATATTAAATGGGATTTAGCAATTGCTCCTTTAGAAGATAACTCGTTTACACGCTGTAAATCTGATATTAAATTTTTGGATTATAGTGCTTTAGGAATACCAGGTATATACAGCCATGTAGCACCTTATGAAAATACTATTCGTCATTTAGAAACGGGATATTTAACTCAAAATAATCCCCAAGCTTGGTTAGAAGCCTTTGATTGTATGCTAAACGACGAAGTTTTACGGATAAATTTAGCAAAGAATGCGCAACAATATGTATTAACAAATCGCACCTTAAAACATTGCGCTCAAAACTGGAAGGATGCTATTTTAGCAGTTGTGAATTAATCTAAACTATTAGTGTAAGTTATCAGGTTGAAAACAAGATGAATTACTTAAAACTAGATATAGGATGTGGCTCTTGTAAAAAAGAAGGAACGATAGGGATTGATATATTACCTCAACCAGGAGTTGATTATGTTCTCAATCTGGAAACTGACAATTTACCATTAGCTGATCGCAGTGTTGATTATGTTTATTCCTCTCACTGTTTAGAACATTTGAAAGATCCCACAAAAATATTTACAGAAATCAGCCGTGTATGTGTAGATGGAGCAAAATTAGAATTATGGACTCCTTATGCTTGGGAAAATTCGGCATTTATTATAGACCACAAATTATTTTTTAATGAAGACCATTATCTGCATATTTGTGTTTGGTATGTGGATTTTTGGGAAAAAGTTTTAAATGCTAGATGGATTTTAAGTGAGTTTACTTTTATTATTGAACCTCACATTCTTGTGGAACTTTACAAAAATAAAATTAATCTGGATTTTGCGCTCAGATATTATAAAGGTATAGTTAAAGAATTTTGCGCTCATATAGAAGTAAGACGGGAATATCAAGGTGAAATAATTCAACCGCAGAGAAAATTTGCTGTGAACCGTTATGCTGAGAAACATGTAATTGCATCGAAAGGAAATATAAGTTTCAAAGAAGATGAACTTAAAAAAGCAATTAATTGGTTTACAACTAGACGAGCTTAAAATCTGGAGATAGTAACAGTATAAATTTATCTCCTAAATCAGCGCTACCCAGAAAATTATGTATTGCTATAAAATAGCAGCTTATATAACTGCGTATGAAGATCCAAAAGCAGTTATGGATTGTCTGAATGCTATTGCTTGTCAATCCTTTGCTGTAGACAAGGTTTTGATATTAGACAACTCCACAAAAAACCCTTTATCCCATCTGATAAATCAAGAAAATATTATCATCAAATTTCATCCAGAAAATATCGGAATTGGTGCTGGACTAAATTGGGCTATCAAATGGGCTATCGAACAAGAATATGATTTTCTATGGTCTTTCGATCAGGATAGTACACCGACTGCCAACTGCCTGGAAATTTTACTAAAAATTTATCATCAATTGTCTCAGGAAGATAATTATCAAATTGGGATTATCGCTCCTACTCCTTGCGATCCGAGAACAGGTAATGTCATAGAAGGTGCAGTTTTTTTAAACGATCGCTTTCAAGGTCTTCAACATAATCATACTGTAGAATTTTATGAATGTGATTCACCAATTACTTCAGGTTCTCTAGTTTCATTAGCTGCGGCTAAAACTATTTCTCCGCCTTGTGCTGAATTATTTATTGATGGTATTGACTTTGAATATGGAATGCAACTAAGACAAAAAGGTTTTCATAACCTAATTGTGACTCAAGCTATTATGCATCATAATTTTGGCAATCCGATTCAGGTAAAATTCATGAATAAATATCGCTATATCCAACAATATTCAGCTTTACGTTATTATTATATCTGTCGCAATCATACTTATTTAGAAACTCGCTTTTCTCAAGGTTACTATCGTTTCACTTGCTTAATATGGCGAATTAAATATATGCTATATAGTACTTTTTGGATTAGCCTCTATGATTTAGATAACAAAAATTTAAAAATATGGGCTTGTTTATTAGGCACTTATCATGGTTTGATAGGAAATCTGGGGAAAAATTGGTAATTAATATTTTTAATAGTCATTGGTCAGAGACGCGATTCATCGCGTCTGTACAATTGTCATTGGTTATTTGTTATTGGGTGGTTTAAAATTTAAAAGTGGTAGTTTGAAAATTCCAGAACTTTGATTTATTTTTTAACAGTTAACTATTTTTCTCAAAATCTCATCGCTAAATTACTTAATTCGCTACCAGCTAAATACCAGAGCGAATATAGAACAGTTATCATCAACAATTCACCAGAAGATGTTGAGATTCAAAAACTGAGTAGTGAAACTGTGACAATTATTGAAGCTGGGAGAAATCTTGGCTTTGGTCAAGCTTGTAATTTAGGAATTAAATGGATTTACCATCAAGATAAGCAAGGAATTATTTGGATAATCAATCCTGATGCTTATCTTGCAGAAAATACCTTAGAAAAAGTTAATCCATTTTTTGCAACCTATCCAGAACTATCAATTCTCGGAACTATTATCCATACTCCTAGTAGTGAAGTTTGGTTTGCTGGTGGTCGATTTATTCCTTTAACTGGTGCAATTATCACAGCCAACATTTTAGAGAATACAGATAGCGCATATGTTGCTTGCGATTGGGTTTCCGGTTGTAGCACGCTTGTTAATCTGGGCAATTTTTCAGAATCTCCTTTGTTCGATCCGGTGTATTTTCTTTATTATGAGGATTTTGATTTTTGTCTACGCTATGGTAATTTAGGACATTTAGTTGCGGTAACTAAGCAGTTTGACGCTATCCATCAACCTTCTTCAATTACTAATAGAAATATTTTTCTAAAAACTCAACATAGTACTTATAGTTATTTATTAACGTTAGCCAAATACACCAATATAGCGGTGTTTATCATCAGATTAGCTCGGTTGATTGCTTACGCTCTGATTTTATTGCCTATCAAACCTCATGTAGCATTTGGTAAACTTTATGGTGTATTCATTTATTTTCAGCGATCGCCAAATTTTTGATGCATCAACTTTTAGTTAATTTATCTGTTGTCAGTACTAAACCTACAGGAATTTCAACCTACGCCAATCAGCTTATTTCTGGGCTAAATTTCCTAAATCCTACTTTATTAATATCGCAAAAAATACCAGATAATAAATGCTACTTAGTTCCAGCAAATTTAACACCAGACCAAGGTTCAAAAGGACATTTTAACCGCTTAGTTTGGACGCAATTTAAACTACCACAAATTTATCAAAAGCTGAAATCTCATCTCTTATTTTCACCTTTACCAGAAGCGCCACTTTATACAAATTGTCGTTTTGTGGTCATGTTTCACGATTTAATCCCGTTGCGCTTTCCAAGACGCTTTTCACCGCTTGTACCTTACCATCGCTACTATACGCCCCAAGTCCTGAAGCAAGCACAACATGTTATTTGCAATTCCCAAGCTACAGCGCAAGACATCATCGACTTTTATCAAATTCCTAGCAGCAAAATTACACCAATTCTCCTTGGCTACGATCGCACTCACTTCCAACCTTTAAATTTACCAACTCGCAACTACTTTCTCTACATTGGTCGCCAAGATACTTACAAAAATGCCCATCGACTAATTAGCGCCTTTGCTGCTTTACCCAATAGTCAAGATTACGAACTGTGGATAGTAGGGCCCAGCGATCGCCGTTATACTCCTACTTTACAAGCACAAGCTGAGGAATTGGGTATTGCTAATCAGGTGAAATTTTTGGACTATGTTGGATACAGCGAATTACCAAAAATGATCAATAGTGCGATCGCTCTCGTATTTCCTAGTCTCTGGGAAGGTTTCGGTTTACCTGTCTTAGAAGCAATGGCTTGTGGTACTCCTGTAATTACTTCTAATATTTCCTCCCTTCCAGAGGTAGCTGGCGATGCGGCGATTCTGATCAATCCCTATGATACAGGGGAAATTACCGCAGCTATGCAGGCTGTGGCTAATGATTCAGGATTGCGATCGCGTCTAGCGGTTCAAGGAATCGCCAGATCCAAGGAATTTAGCTGGGAAAAAACAGGAATTGCCACGGCTGAGGTATTATCCCGTTATTTGTAGTAGCACATGGGGAATAGAGAAATTGGTAAAATTAATTTGTAAATCTTCAAAATCTGCTAAATGACTACATCAATCGAACTACCTAGTGGCAAAATCTTGAATATTACTCGTTTTATTGCTTTGCTTCCAGTTAGCAATAATGGCGATAGTAGTTATCAATTGATTTTAGAAGGATATCCCCATCCTATTAATTTAGAATTCTTGGATGCTCAGGCTGTAAAACAACTGTTGCAACTAGATAAAGACAATGCAGTTAGCAATCATCAATCAGGATGGGATAAAGAAGAACAAATTCGGAAAAATCAACGCGCTATGGAATGGTTCGCTAAACAAATGGAATATTACAATAATATATCTGATTCAGAAGCGATGGAAAGACAGGAATTTTTTGAAAGGTTTAAAAAAAGAGTCGATGCTGAAAGACCAGAGGGACAGAAGCTATATTCAGAATTATGATAGTTTTTATTGACTCCAGTGTGTTAGGAATTCTTGCCAACCCCAATAAGGTTAGCGAAGTGCGCGACTGTTGGGAATGGATTTATAGATTACTTGCAAAAGGTGTATATGTTTGTTCTTCTCAAATCTGTGATTTTGAGGTGAGAAGAAGTATGATCCTGGAATCTCAGCTAAAACCTTCTTTGAATCACATTGCCAATTTAGATCAGCTACAAGAAAGGATCTCTTTCTTACCCATAACTTCAGAATTACTGAAAAAAGCATCTGTACTTTGGGCTACTGCTCGTAGTCAAGGTATTCCTACAGCAGATAACAAAAGTCTTGATGTGGATATAATTATTTGTAGCCACTGGCAAATGTTAAAAGAAGAATTTCCCGGTCGTTATGTTGCGATCGCTACTACTAACGTGAAACATTTAAGCTGCTTTACGGAAGCGAAACTCTGGAGAGATATCAGCCTGTAAACGTAATTTTTGCACAATCTAGAACAGTTATCTAGTAAATCCGACGATGAAGATGGAGTTTTAACTTTCGCTTCAGTTAACTACCAATTTCTCCATCGCCAGATTTGTAAATAAGTCCACTTGAACAATCAATCAGATGAGAAATTTTTCCCTAATTTCCTAATTACGAATTACGAATTACGAATTTTCTAAGGTGTTCCTACAGCACCAGAGTAAATTAAACCCCGTTGCATATCCAAAGTTAAAATTGCTCCATCTCTAATGACTTTTGTTGCTTCCTTCACACCTACAATTACTGGTACGCCAAGACGCAAGCCAATGATAGCTGCATGACTGGTAAGGCTTTCGTCTTCTGTAATAATTCCCGATGCTTTGCGAATTGCTTCGACAAAATCGGCAGTGGTGCGAGAAGCAACTAAAATATCTCCAGGATTAAAGTTACTCACATCCAGACCTTTATGAGCGACTCTCGCACGACCGCTAACACAGCCTTGTCCTAGTCCAATTCCCTGACCGAGAATCGCCGTCACTACTTCCACTTTAATTAAATCGGTTGAGCCGGAAACACCTTGGAGTGTACCTGCTGTCATTACCACCAAATCGCCTTCTGTTAAGAGTTTATTTTCTTGAGCTACATTAATTGCAGCTTGGAAAGTTTGACCAGCTGAAGGTAATTCTAAAACTAATAGTGGCTTGACTCCCCACACCATTTGCAACTGTCGCGCCACATTTACGTGGGGTGTAATTGCCAAAATTGGTGTCTGGGGACGGAATTTAGACACGTTTCGGGCAGTTGCGCCAGTTTGGGTTAAGGTCATAATAGCTGCTGCACCCAACTGTTCGGCAATTTGTCCCACAGCTTGGCTAATGGCGTTAGGAATGGAACGTCTGGTATCTCTCAACAAACGATTAGCGTTTTGTCGTTCTTCCTGTTCGATGCGCTCGGCAATCCTAGCCATAGTTGCTACTGCTTCCACCGGGTAACTACCTACGGCAGTTTCATTAGAAAGCATGACTGCATCTGTACCATCCAAAATCGCGTTTGCTACATCGGATACTTCGGCGCGAGTAGGACGGGGGTTACTCACCATGCTGTCTAGCATTTGCGTGGCGGTGATGATGGGAATCCCTAAACGATTGGCTGTAGAAATTAGCCGCTTTTGCAGTACTGGTACGTCTTCGGCTGGCAGTTCCACCCCTAAATCGCCTCTAGCTACCATGACGCCATCACACAAAGCTAAAACGGCTTCCATTTGCTCGATGGCTTCGTGTTTTTCGATTTTGGCAACTACTGGTACATTCTTGCCGGTGCTGGAAATCAATTCTTTAATTTCCATGATGTCTTGGGGATTGCGCACAAAGGACAGCGCTACCCAATCTACACCTTGATCGAGACCAAACATTAGATCCTCGCGGTCTTTGTCGGTCATGGCTTTAATGGAAAGGTAAACTCCGGGGAAGTTAACGCCTTTATTGTTAGAAAGTTTACCAGCTACGGTAACGCGACAATGCAAATCGCCTTTATCGCGGTTAATTTCCTCGACTACCATTTCTACTCGTCCATCATCGAGGAGAATTTTGGCACCTACGGGGACTTCGTCGGCTAGATAATCGTAGGTTACACAGCTAATTTCTTGTGTACCGATAATTGGGCGATTGGTCAAGGTAAAGCGATCGCCTTTTGCTAAAACTATAGACCCATTTTCAAACCGCCCCAAGCGAATTTTTGGCCCTTGCAAATCTTGGAGAATTGCCACTGGCTGATTTAGTTCAAAAGCGGTTTGCCGAATTAAGCGGATACTGCGTTGATGGTCGTCATGACTTCCGTGGGAGAAGTTTAACCTGAGTGTGGTTGCACCCGCTTCAATAATCGCTTTGAGCATTTCTGGACTGCTAGTGGCAGGCCCAATCGTAGCAACAATTTTGGTGCGGCGTAGAGAATCTCTTAATTGCATAGGGGCTGATTCTAGGATCTATCTAGGAAACCATCGTAAATTAAGGGGCAGTTTTATTTCCGTCACTGCTATATCAATAAGATGACAGCAGCGCACAAGGGGAATAAAGGCTAGTACAGCAGGGTATAAAACTAGGGGTTAGGGGCTAGGGGCTAGGGACTAGTAACTTTCCCCTGTAATCGCTGTCATGCCAAGCTGTATTAGGGCTACAAAGCAGTGGGATAGACTTGTTATCGTACACTATAGTTGGTTCGATCAATGCCTGAGGCGATCGCCTGACTTTGCCATTCTCAGGTATTGTGAAACTCAAACTCCTAACAAATACTCAAGTCTAGTTGGCAATCATAGCCTGATTTATTTACACCATTGGCAATGTGGTTAGGACAATTTGCGATACAAAAATTTATAAAAGTTTATTATTTACTAATATTTATCGTATATTCGTAATATTTGAGAGAGTAAGGAGTTCATAATGCTCACGTCGGAGGCAAAGAAGCCACTGACAATCCCACCTAAGGAATTTTTAGCGCCTCCAGGTGATTTTAACCCGACAATGCTGCTATTTTTTGCCGCAGTCACCATGCTAGTTTTTTCTAACTTGGGTTACTGGCTGTGGCAATGGCCGCATTGGCTATGCTTTGGTATTAATACTTTGGCTTTGCATTGTTCGGGGACAGTAATTCACGATGCTTGTCATCAAGCTGCCCATCGCAATAAAATTATCAACGCGATGTTAGGGCATGGTAGTGCGCTGATCCTGGCTTTTGCTTTTCCGGTATTTACGCGAGTTCATTTGCAGCATCACGCTCACGTAAATCATCCCAAAGACGATCCAGATCATTATGTCTCCACAGGCGGGCCTCTGTGGCTAATTGCAGTCAGGTTTTTGTACCATGAAGTATTTTTCTTTCAGAGGCGACTGTGGCGTAACTACGAACTACTAGAATGGTTCATCAGCCGTTTAATAGTCGTTACAATTGTTTATATTTCCGTTCAGTATCACTTTTTAGGCTATGTTCTCAATTTCTGGTTTATCCCAGCATTTATTGTGGGTATAGCATTGGGATTATTTTTTGATTATCTACCCCATCGTCCCTTTGTCGAGCGCGATCGCTGGAAAAATGCTCGCGTTTACCCTAACCCGATTCTCAATATCCTAATTTTGGGGCAGAATTATCACCTAATTCATCATTTATGGCCTTCAATTCCCTGGTATAACTATCAGCCTACCTATCACTTGATGAAACCTCTGTTAGATGAAAAAGGCTGTTATCAAACTTCAGGACTATTACAAAAGAAAGATTTCTTTGAGTTTGTTTATGACATATTTTTAGGAATTAGGTTTAATCACCATAAACCAACGGAAAATTAACAAAACGTTGCGAAGGCTCTTAATTAAGTTAAGAGCTTTCTGAGTTTTAGCGTACTTTGTTGTTATTTATGGTGTGTTACCTGTAGAGATACAATAGATTATTATCTATCGGGTTGTTGTGGAGGCAAACCATGAATCACGAACCCTACCCAACCGAATTAGCAAATAACTCAAAAACTAAAATTTGGATATGGACTGCTTTGGGGTTGTTAATTACTAACTTTGTTGTTGTGGGGATTGTAGCGTTCTTGATTCATAGAGATAGCGTGCAACCTAATTCTCAGCAATCAACGACTCAACAAAGGCAATTATAATTAAGTTTCAAGGCGATTCGTTTGGCATTTGTAGGCGTAAATCTTGAATTTGCGGAGTAGGAGCTACTATTTGTACAGACCAATAGCTGACAACCATTAACACTAGACCAGAAAATACGCCTACTGCTAACCCAATTAGCAAAGCAGGCTTTTTTGGAGCCGCAATAGTACTATTGTTCGTTTGGCTAATATAATTATTTGGCACTAATGAAGCATCTTGAGATTCTTCACTTTGCTCGGAAATTTCGGTAGATGGTAATAGCGTGTCTGTTAGTGTAATATTCTTGGATTCTTTGCCTAATGATGCTAATTCCTGAACCTGAAAAAATTGGTTAGCTTCATTTTCAGCTAAAGGTTTTGATTCTGGAAATTTAATGTTACCTGAATCTTGCTGAAAGTCGTGAAAATTATTTAGGGCTAGTAATGCATTTAATGCTTCTTTTGCCGATTTATATCTATCTTGAAAGTGATAGCGCACCATTTTATTGAGTACGGCGGCTAATCCATGACTTACTTGTGCTGATTGTTGCCAAATAATTTCACCTGTATGGGAATCTTCTGATAATTGTGTTGGATGTATCCCCGTTAGCGCTTGAATACCAATCATACCCAAAGCATAAATATCGCTATTGAGCCTTGGTTTACCTCGCTGTTGCTCGTTGGGCATATAGCCAGGAGTACCGATCGCAATAGTAGTATATTGTTCAATAGGTGTAATAATTGCTGTTTGATCTTGACCTCTAATTAAGTGATTCCAAATTGGCTTAACAGCACCAAAATCTATTAAAACTAAGCGATTATCTGGCTGGCGTCTAATAATATTGTGGGGTTTCACATCTCGATGAATTAGCCCGTGACTGTGAACAAAATTGAGGATAGTTAAAATCTCATACAAGAGTTGAAAAACTTGAGTTTCTGTCCAGCATTTTCCTGGCGCTAGTTCTGCACTCAAAGGATGTCCTTCAATAAATTCTTGTACTAAATAGAACTCAAGATTTTCTTCAAAACTACTTAAAAGATTAGGTACTAGGTCATAGTTACTGAGTTTTTTCAGTGCTTCTACTTCTCTAGTAAATAACCGTCTGCGTATTTCTAAGGGAATTGAATATTTACTACTAGGTAAAAAATGTTTAATAACGCGGTGGGGATGATTGGGAAAGTAGGTGTCTTGAGCCTTGTAGGTTTGACAAAATGCTCCTTGGCTCAAAACTTCCACAACCTGATAGCGATCGCCTAGTAACTTGCTGCTTAACATGTTACGGTTTTTATAAAGGCTGCAATTAAGTAAGATTACTTAAACAATTTATATCTAGTCATGAATATAAAGTTTTCTTCAAGAAGTTAACCGTAATTTAGCGCAAGTCTTATCTAATCTTGATGAAGATTACATTTAGTATCTACTAAAAAATTAGAGAATTAATTAAATAAGCATTTGCCTCAAAGATTAACCTGTTTATTGATTCTATTTTACTGAATAATCACTCATATTACAGGAAGATACTAAAGATGACTAATGATAGCAGTAAGCGTGTTCCCCTGAGCCAAGACGCTGTGCAAATGATTAGAGGTCTAATTATTGGCGAACTGGTAACAGTTGCAATCATTGGTGGACTTTGGTTATGGTTGAGACCACGCCTACAAGTGGATAACGGTGCTTTGGCTGCTAAAAATCGGGGTACAGTAAATACTTCTGCTATTGCTACTTCTAACTTTAATACTGTCAAAAATATTCCCATTGGTTCATTTAACTACGGTGGTAGCACCGCTTGGGCACCCATCAGACAATTAGTAGATTCGCAAATCCAGGTGTTTCGTCCGGAGTTACAGTTGCGATACGTCAATCCTGAAAATGCTAGTCCTGGCTCTGGGTCTGGTATTCGGATGTTACTTGAGGGAAAATTAGATTTTACCCAATCTTCTCGTCCCCTGACTGCTGAAGAAAAAAATTTAGCGCAACAGCGAGGTTTTGTGTTGGAAGAACGTCAAGTAGGAATTGATGGGGTAGCTGTAGTAGTTAACCCGGCGCTGAAAGTTGCTGGCTTAACTGTCGAGCAATTGCAACAAATTTATGCGGGAAAAATTACTAATTGGAAGCAGGTAGGCGGTGAGGATCTTCCAATTACTCCTTTGTCGCAATCTCCAGAAAATGCTGATGTGGTTTTAACTTCTGGTAAGCAGGTTTTAGATCGGCAGTCTCTTGGTACTAACGTGCAGTATGTTTACTCCACCACAGAAGCATTACGCCGATTAAAGCAAACCCCTGGGGGAGTATATTACGCTTCCGCTAGGGGGGTAGTACATCAATGTTCGGTTAAACCTCTACCTTTAGGCTTAACTAGCGCAGAGTTAGTTCCGCCCTACCGGGAACCTTTTGTTAGCGCCAATGATTGTCCGCAAAAACGCAATCAGCTGAATACAGAAGCGATCGCCAATGGTAAGTATCCCATAACTTCTAAATTATTTGTAGTTATTAAGCAGAACCAGGGTAAAGAACAACAAGTTGGCGAAGCTTATTTGAGACTTTTAGCAACCGTTCAGGGAAAACAGGCGATTGAGCAAGCTGGGTTAATTCCCGAAAGCAGCCAGGAACCAGTTGCTAGGGGCGAAGTAAAGTAACAAACAAGTGGGATAAATATTATACAGAAATCCTTGAATGTTTCCGCTTACTGACTGTTGTACTGCTAGCCCTTTTGACTAAAAAGGGCGATAAAAGTTGATTTTCTACAGGTTTACCTTGAAATAATTCTAGTAACATCGTCATTGCTACCTCACCCATTTCTGACATGCGCTGGCTAACTGTGGTGAGTGGTGGGGTAATATAACTAGCAAGAGCAATGTTATCAAATCCTACTAGGCTTAAATCTTGCGGTACGGAAATACCTAGTTCTTTACAAGCTAAAAGCGCGCCAACTGCTACCATATCGTTGTAGCAAAAAATGCCAGTAACCCCAGATGCAACTAGTTGAGACAGCATTTTTTTACCAATATCTATATCGTTAATTGTTTCCTTGTCTCGATGAAAAATTGCTACCCAATCAGGATTTTGTGGTAAACCTGCTTGAGTTAGCGCCATTTGATATCCTTCGAGGCGCTGCTGTTCGGCTTTGCTACCATCACCTACACCTAGGTAGCCAATAGAACGGTGTCCGAGTTTAATTAAATGTTCTACGGCTAAACTACCACCTAAGCGATCGTCGATCGCGACTGAGTGAAAGATTTCGCCTTTATCTTCTGTGTCAATGTTAATTAAGACTGTTGGTACGGTAAATGGGGTTAACTGCTGGGTGTAGTGTTTACTAATGCGGGAATCAGCGATTAAAATTCCGTCTACTCGGCGATAGTGAAAATTCTCAATTGCGGCGATTTCTTGCTCAAAATCTCCATGTGAAGCACTTAATAAGAGATTTAAACCGGCTTGTTTCGCAACTTGTTCAATTCCTTCTACCAATTCGCCAAAAAAAGGATCGGCGATAGAGGTGACAACAACTCCAACTGTATAAGTGCGTTGATTCTGTAAACTTTGAGCGATCGCATTTGGAACATAATTCATTTCCTGCGCTAGTTTTTTAATTTCCTCCCGCACCTTGGCGCTAATTAAAGGACTGTCTCGTAAAGCGCGGGAAACTGTAGAGTGCGAAACGCCAGCTTGACGCGCAATATCTTCAATGGAAATTTTTCGCTTACTCATATTTACAGATTGTTGGAGGTGACGTAATTAAACTTAACATAGTTTTTATGCACAGGTGTGCAAGAATAAAAATTAGCAGCTATGCACACCTGTGCATGAAGTCTCATCAACAAGATGTTTAACAAAAATTAAAATAACCAAGCCCTAGTTTAAGCCTTCCGATGGTGATGACTTTTAAAATTTACGTCTAATGTGAAAGACATCTAGAAAACCTTGTATTTTCCTGGGTATACCCCAAATATTGGGGAGAAATCTTAAAACCCTTATGGGATGAAAGGCGTTTCTAATTCATAGCAAGCGTGATTTATATTCTGCTGATTTTTGTTGAATTTAAATGCGTTATAGGATTAGATGAATGTGAAAAAAATTCCTTTGACTTCAGGTGTGGCAGCTACTTTATTAAGTATTGTTAGCGGTACGCTGGTTAGCTGTACAAACGTAGCTCCTAATAGCGATACAGCAACTAATACGGATACAACTAATACAAAAAACGTTACTGATACAAGTACGCAGACTAATAAGAGCGATCGCAATCGCAAATTACGTGCTGTTGGTGTAACTTTAGGCGATTTAAGCAATCCTTTCTTCGTAGTCATGGCTAAAGGTGCGGAGAAAGAAGCGCAAAAAATTGGTGGTAATGATGTCAAAGTCACTGTAGTTTCTAGCGGCTATGACTTAAATCAGCAATTTAATCAAATAGAAAATTTTGTGGCGGCGAATACTGACTTGATTGTTCTCAATGCTGCTGATAGTAAAGGTATCAGACCGGCTGTGGAGCAAGCCAGAAAAGCAGGGACAATTGTGATTGCAGTAGATACACCTGTAGAAGCAGAAGTAGATGCTACAGTTACTACTAATAATTTGCAAGCTGGAGAAATTAGCTGTCAATATATTGCCGATCGCCTCAAAGGTAAAGGCAATGTCGTGATAGTTAACGGGCCGCCAGTAACTTCAGTCATTCAGCGCGTGGATGGTTGCTTGAAAGTGTTAGCTAAATATCCCAATATCAAACTACTTTCTAAAGACCAAAATGCCGAAGGTAGCCGCGATGGGGGATTGAGAGTAATGAGCGATTTGCTAGTAACTTTCCCCAAAATTGATGCTGTCTTTGCCATCAACGATCCTAGTGGTGTGGGTGTAGATTTAGCTGCTAACCAAGCCAAACGCAGAGACTTTTTTATTGTGGGAGTTGACGGCGCACCGGAAGCCTTAGAAGCGATCGCTATTAAAGATAGCCTTTATGCAGCCACAGCTACCCAAAACCCCAGAGGGATGACTGTCAAAGCGGTTCAAGTAGGTAACGACATCTTGAATGGCAAAAAACCAGCATCACCCAACATTTTGATACCCGCCAAGTTGATTACCAAAGAGAATGTCAGTACTTCGACTGGGTGGTAGGGAAAAAGTCAAAAGTCAAAAGTCAAAAGTCAAAAGTCAAAAATAATTTTGAATTTTGCAAGCAACTCGGTATTTACGACTGATTATTTATGACAACAAATATTGAAAGAGATTTTTCTCCGCCCGCGACGGCTAGCCCTGTCTTAGAAATGCGCGGGATTGCTAAACGATTTCATGGTGTCCCGGCTTTGCAAGGTGTGAATTTGACTATTTATCCGGGTGAAGTTCACGCCTTGATGGGTGAAAATGGTGCTGGTAAAAGCACTTTGATGAAAATCCTGGCGGGGGCTTATATTGCTGATGATGGCGAGATTTGGATTAATGGTCAAGCGGTGAAAATTACCGATCCGGGTACAGCCAGACAAGCCGGGATTAATCTGATTTATCAGGAATTGAACGTTGCACCCAATTTAACTGTTACCGAAAACATGTTTATGGGTAGCGAGTTGCAAAAAGGTCAATTTTTAGACCGTAAAGGTATGGAACTCGAAGCCCGGCGGGTATTAGATAGCTTGGGGGCGAGTTTTGCACCTACGGATATTGTCGGTACTTTAGCGATCGCGGAACAGCAGCAAGTAGAAATTGCGAGGGCGCTAAAAGATAACAGCCGGATTTTGGTGATGGATGAACCAACAGCCGCTTTATCTGATCGAGAGACTGAACGGTTGTTTGAGGTAATTCGCAAACTGCGCAACGATGGTATTGCCATTATCTATATTAGTCACCGCATGGAAGAAATCTATGCCTTGGCTGACCGCATTAGCGTGTTGCGGGATGGTCAATATATTGGCAGTTTGACGCGAGAAGAAATTACGCCTCAGCGCTTGGTACAGATGATGGTTGGTCGTTCGATGCAGGATTTTTACGAACATCAACGCCAAACCAATCCCGGTGCGGTGGTGCTGGAAGTGCGAAATATTAGCGATGGGCGCAAAGTTAAACCCGCCAGCTTTCAACTGCGTGCAGGGGAAATTCTTGGATTATCTGGGTTAGTGGGTGCGGGAAGGACAGAGGTATCTCGGTTAATTTTTGGAGCCGATCGCAAAGTTAGCGGTGAAGTATTGCTCAACGGTAAAAAAGTCGAAATTAATTCTCCCAGTGATGCGATCGCTGTTGGTATTGGCTATGTCCCAGAAGATCGCAAAGACCAAGGTTTATTTCTGGAAATGAGTTCCCGCAAGAATATTGGCCTTAATAGACTCAAGCAAGATGCTAGAAGTGGCATTGTTAATTGGGCTTCAGTCAATAAAATTGCTGCGGATGCAGTCGAAAACTTTCATATCCGCCTAGCTAACTTAGAAATTCGCGCCGTAGATCTTTCCGGGGGAAATCAGCAAAAACTCTTACTAGCCAGGTGGTTGGCGATTAATCCTAGAGTCTTGATGCTAGATGAACCGACCAGGGGCGTAGATATCGGTGCTAAAAGCGAAATTTACCGAATTATCAGCGATTTAGCCGCCCAAGGGGTTGCAATTCTCATGGTTTCCAGCGAACTACCAGAAATTGTGGGGATGAGCGATCGCGTTTTAGTCATGCGCGAAGGGGAGTTAGTCGGTGAACTAGACAACAGCCCCGGTAAAGAAATTAGCCAAGAAAACATTATGCACTATGCAACAGGAGCATCGGAGGTACTAGCATCATGAGTCAAACCTTAAGACCAGTCAACAGAAGACCAAACGAGAATTCCCAACGCCAGCGCAAATCCATCAACAATCTGCTGCAAGTTGCCGGAATTTTACCGATTTTGGTAATTATCTGCATTCTATTTGCGCTGCTGAGTCCTAATTTTATGACAGCAGGTAACGCCGTCAACATCTTGCGTCAGGCTTCAATTAATATTGTCCTGGCAACGGGGATGACCTTTGTGATTCTTACGGGAGGTATTGACCTTTCCGTCGGTTCAATCTTGGCTGTTTCTGCGGTAGTTGCGGTATTAGTATCTCTACTCCCGGCGTTAGGTTGGCTAGCTGTTCCTGCGGCTTTAGTCACCGGATTGCTGTTAGGTTTGCTCAACGGTGCGTTAATTACCTTTTTAGATGTACCGCCATTTATTGTCACCTTGGGTTCTTTAACTGCCCTGCGTGGTGCAGCATTCTTAGTTGCTAATGGTACAACAGTAATTAACCGAAATATCAACTTTGCTTGGATAGGTAACAGCTATGTCGGCCCCCTTCCCTGGCTAGTAATCATTGCTTTGTTGACTGTGGCTGTGAGTTGGTTTGTACTGAGACAAACAGTATTAGGTGTACAAATTTACGCCGTAGGTGGTAACGAAAGAGCCGCCAGATTAACAGGTATCAAAGTCAATCGCGTCATGCTGTTTGTTTATGGCGTGAGTGGATTACTCGCAGGTTTAGCCGGAATTATGAGCGCCAGCCGCTTGTATAGTGCCACCGGTATGTTAGGACAGGGTTATGAACTAGATGCGATCGCGGCTGTAATTCTCGGTGGAACCAGTTTCACAGGCGGTATCGGTACAATTGGCGGTACACTTCTTGGTGCATTAATTATTGCTGTACTCAACAATGGTTTAACTCTGTTGAATATGTCTTACTTCTGGCAATTAGTTGTCAAAGGTTTGGTAATTATTGCCGCAGTTATGATTGATAGATTGCGCAGACGTTCTCGACGATAAAACAAATTGAAGGGATGAATAGTTATCTTTTTAACTCTTCTTCCCTTTTATCTTCATCTCAAGAGTTCACAGAACTTACCCACATCCTAAAAATTCTTGGCGTCTTGGCGTTCTTGGCGGTTCAATAAATTAATAATTTTTGGTATTTTTGCGTAGTTTTAAAAAAATATTTTTTTTTGATGAACCGCCAAGACGCCAAGTACGCCAAGGATTAGAGAAAAAAGGAGAATTAGCAAATTTCACCAATGATTTAGGATTGCTATATTCCTTGCATATTTGCAAGAAGAGTCTTTCTTTTTCGCTCTCAAAAAACTCTTCTTTGCGTACTTCGCGTCTTAGCGGTTCGTTACTTCATCCCATTTCAGACAACGCCGCAGATATTAATCGCAATCTCTTGAGCTTAGACAATCAAGAGAAACCCAGTTTTTTCTCATATCAAATACCATCATAAATCCAATGCTGAAACATTCTTGGTGCAGTTTTCTACTTTTATTTTTAGCATCTCCAGCAGTTTGGGCAGCAGATACAATAGATGCTGAATTTAATACATTACAAGAACAAGTCACATCAGTTTCTCAATTCTCAGATGTGGAACCAAGCGATTGGGCTTTTGCTGCATTGCAATCATTAGTTGAACGCTATGGTTGTATTGCAGGTTATCCCAATTCTACTTATCGCGGAAATCGTGCTTTAACTCGTTATGAATTTGCCGCAGGTTTAAATGCTTGCTTGGATAGAATTAATGAATTAATCGCCACAGCTACCAGCGATTTAGTTCAGAAAGAAGATTTAGCTGTGTTGCAAAAGTTACAACAAGACTTTGCAACAGAACTAGCAACTCTACGCGGACGAGTCGATAGTATAGAAGCGCGGACATCAACTTTAGAACAACAACAATTTTCCACAACTACCAAGTTAAATGCGCAAATTATTACCGCCATTAGCGATACCTTTGGTAATAAAGTTGGGGGTACGCGCGATGAATCTAACCCCTTCTTTGCTACTCGCGGTCGTTTGCAGTTAGAAAGTAGTTTTACAGGCAAAGATTTATTGCGAGTCCGACTAGAGTTTGGCAACTTTGCCAATCCTAATGGTGTCAGCCAAATTGCTGCTGCTAGCGGTACGGGAATGACGCGCTTAAACTTTGATAATGATAGTAACAATACATTGTTTGTACCCCACATCCGTTACTACTTTCCTGTTAGCGAGTCTCTATCCTTTGTTATCGGCCCGGTGGGTATTGGCTACAACGACATCACAGACAACGTCACTCCGGCGACAGTTGCTGATGATGGTAATGGTATTCCCTCACTATTTGGTAAGAATAGTCTGCTGTTTGAACGAGGTGGGGGCGGTGGTGCAGTTAACTGGAAGATTAGCAATGACTTGGTGTTAACTCTCGGTTATTTAGCTAACAGTCCCAATAATCCAGCACCTCAAAATGGTTTATTTGATGGTGGTTACAATGCATTGGCGCATCTGGTTTACTACGGTAAACAAGGCGCAATTGGTGTTGCTTACTCTCATGGATATAGCCCTGCTGGTACTGTGGATATTACAGGCAGTAGAGGTAGCGCTTTATCTATCTCGCCTTTTGGTAACAGCATTGCTACCTCTAACAGTATTGTTGGTGCGCAAGGATATTATCGCTTTTCTCCCAATTTTCAAGTACATGCATGGGGCGGGTATATTTGGGCAACTGCGAAGAATTCTGGTTTCAGTGATATTTCTAATGGTAGGGGTAGTACAGATTCGCTATTTGTGAATAATGGTGATAGTGCTAATGCTTGGTTTGGCGCGATTGGAATGACGTTTCCTGATGTTGGCGGTAGGGGTAATTTACCAGGTATTCTTTTTGGTTTACCGCCGCGTGTTTCTCATAGTGATGTTCGTGAGGAAAGCGATAACTCTTACCATATTGAAGCTTTTTATCGTTGGCGAATTCATGACAATATTTCTGTAACTCCTGGGTTTTGGGTAATTCTTAACCCGGAAAATAATAGTAATAATGATACTCAATATGTAGGATTGTTGCGGACAACTTTCGATTTTTAAACCGCCTTCTCTGCGAGACACTACGTGAACGCGCAGCGTCTCGCAGAGAAGACGCCAAGTACGCCAAGAATTTGTATACGGTGCGTAAGTCTTATTCTCTTATCTCTGTGTTCTCTGCGCCTCTGTGGTTAAATAAATAATTTTTAAACCGCAGAGACACAGAGACGCAGAGAGAAAAATAAGTTTTTCCCATTACTTGAAAGAATGGGAATTGGAAATTAAGCTTGGCGCAAATTTTTCTTTTCTGCTAACCAAGTAAATAATACAATACCGCAAAAGTCAGCTAATAAATCAACTGGATCGGCTGAACGATAGGGGACGAAATGTTGAATGATTTCGTCAATTAAACAAAACAATATAACAATCATCGGCGCAATTGGTAGAGCAATATTCCCAATGTTAAATTTAACTTTGTTAAAGGCTAAATGACTGACAAATGCGGCGATACCTAATAACAGAAAATGCAAAATTGTATCGTAATGAGGAAATTGGGCAATTTCAGTAGGAATGATTTTTAAATAAGCTGATAGGGAAATGGACATTAAAATCGTCAAATAAACCCAAAATACAAATATCCAAGGACGATTAGTTCTCATAGCGATCGCACTTTGCAACTGGTATGATTTATTACTACACAAACGAAATCCAGCTTTCCGCAATTAAACCCATTGCGTATCAAAAGCATCTTGCCCTGTACCATAAATTAAGTCGCCATATTCTCGCCAGCGTGCGATTTCTTCAGGGGAAAGAGGGGGAGGATTTAAAACCCTGAGGTTTGCTTGCAATTCCTGGGGAGTTTTGGGTGCAGTAAGCGCTACTGTTACAGCAGGATGATTGAGCGCGTAACGATAACAATCTGCGGCGGTGGGTGGTTTAATTTCCCATGTCGGATGCTTGGTAAGTAGGGAACCAGAGTGCAGAAATTAAGTGATAGCTTATGCCTAGTGCGTTAAGAATAATACTAACTGCTGAAGAAGACCTGACACTAAAAGAACTCAGTTGTGCAGATCAAGTACCACATCGAACCAAACTGAGAGCGATCGCTTTGCGCCTCAGATTGCACAGTATTAACGCTTCAGGAGATTCGACCTCTAGTCATGCAGGAGTAATCCTGTCTGAGCAAGTTGGGTCTATGATTGAAGAATCTTCGCCCTTATAGGACGGAGATTGTCAAAGTTCGTTATCTATCGGGGTGTCATCAGAGTCGGGGAGTTCTGCTGCGGATGGCAGACACTCAAGGGGCTTGTACTGTACCATGACAGTCTTGAGTTAGAGTAGGTGGCTATATTTTAAGGTTAAAATAATCAAGCTCCTGAGAATATGTACCTTTCAACAGTCACATTCCGCCTGTCACAGATAACATTTATATATGAACGCTACACAAGAAAAACTAAAACATCAATTTGCACAGGCCTTGGTGGCTGCGTTTGGCGCTGATTATGCTGGAGTAGATCCGATTTTGGTGACTGCTAGCAATCCGAAGTTTGGAGATTATCAGGCGAATGTGGCTTTATCTTTGAGTAAAAGATTAGGAAAGCAACCAAGGCAAATTGCCACTGCGATCGCGGATAATCTAGATGTATCCGAAATCTGCGAACCGCCAGAGATTGCTGGGCCTGGGTTTATCAATCTCAAGCTGAAACCCACATACCTGGAAGCACAAATCAATGCAATTCACGCAGATTCGCGCTTAGGTGTACCAACTGCAAAAACACCACAGCGCGAAATTGTTGATTTTTCCAGTCCGAATATTGCGAAGGAAATGCACGTTGGGCATTTACGTTCTACTATTATTGGTGATAGTATTGCCCGAATTTTAGAATTTCTCGGACATGATGTTTTGCGGTTAAATCATGTCGGTGATTGGGGTACTCAATTTGGGATGTTAATCGCCTATCTCAGAGAAGTTTACCCAGAAGCTTTAACTACTGCAAATGCTTTAGATATTGGCGATTTAGTTAGCTTTTACCGCAAAGCTAAACAACGCTTTGATGCAGATGAAGCATTTCAAGAAACAGCGAGACAAGAAGTTGTCAAATTACAAGCTGGTGCGGAAGATACAATCCATGCTTGGAAATTGCTGTGCGAACAATCAAGACATGAATTTCAAGTAATTTACGATTTACTAGATGTTGATGTCCAAGAACGGGGCGAATCTTTTTATAATCCTTTACTACCAGGAATTGTGGAAGATTTAGAAAAATCTGGATTGCTGGTAGAAAATCAAGGCGCAAAATGTGTATTTGTCGAAGGATTTACCAACAGAGAAGGTGAACCTTTGCCGTTAATTGTGCAAAAATCTGATGGTGGTTATAACTACGCGACAACAGATTTAGCCGCCTTACGCTACCGGATTCAAAAAGATGAAGCGAAGCGGATAATTTATGTTACAGATGCTGGACAATCAAACCACTTTTCCCAATTCTTTCAAGTAGCACGTAAAGCCGGATGGATTCCTGATGATGTGGAATTAATTCATGTTCCTTTTGGTTTGGTGCTAGGGGAAGATGGGAAGAAATTTAAAACTCGTTCTGGAGATACTGTGAGGTTACGGGATTTGTTAGATGAAGCAATTTCTCGGACGCGGACAGATTTAGAAGCGAGATTGAAAGAAGAACAACGGGAAGAAACTGAAGAGTTTATTAATAATGTTGCTGAGGTAATTGGAATTAGTGCAGTTAAATATGCTGACTTAAGCCAAAACCGCACCAGTAACTACATTTTTAGTTACGATAAAATGCTGGATCTCAAAGGTAATACGGCTCCTTATATGCTGTATGCTTATGCCAGGGTTCAGGGAATTAGTCGTAAGGGTGAGATTAACTTTGAAGAGTTGGGAAATAATGCCAAAGTTATTTTAGAACATGAAACAGAGTTAGCATTGGCAAAATATTTATTGCAACTCGATGAAGTGATTAATACTGTAGAACAAGATTTAATGCCGAATCGGTTGTGTGAATATTTGTATGAACTGAGTAAGAAGTTTAATCAGTTTTACGATCGCAATCAAGGGGTTCAGGTTTTGGGTGCAGAGGAACCTTGGCGAACATCGCGGTTAGTTCTGTGCAATTTAACGGCGAGAACGTTAAAGTTAGGTTTATCACTGTTGGGAATTCAGGTGTTAGAAAGAATCTAGTTAAGTCAACAGTCAACAGTCAACAGTCAACAGTCAACAGTCAACAGTCAACAGTCAACAGTCAACAGTATTATATTTTGAGCTTTGGTGACAGGTATTGTCTTGTTGTACTAGGATTTTGTGTTTGATTGATTGAAAAATCAATTTATTTTTTTAACAAAAAGTTCCACATTAATATGTAGAACTTTTTTCTTGTTTATTGAAGAAAGTTTTCGTAATACCAATTCCAATAATATTGGCGATACATTAATACAGCATATTTCAGGTAAATGAGTTACGCGCTTCGGGGCATGGCAGTGCCAGTGCCCCTACAATTTGGGATAATTTATTGTTTGGATTTCCCTAGAAATGAGGTTTAATTTAATGACTAGTCTGAAAGTTATATCAGAATATCAATGTTTTGGTGGTAAAGTCGGCTTTTATTCCCACGCTTCGTTAACTTGTAATGGAGAAATGCGCTTTGCTGTTTATCAACCACCGCAAGCTAGTCAAAAACCTGTACCAGTTCTTTATTTTCTCTCTGGTTTAACTTGTACGGAAGAGAATTTTATGGTGAAAGCTGGGGCGCAACGTTACGCTGCAGAGTATGGTTTAATGCTAGTTGCACCAGATACAAGTCCTCGCAATACGGGGATTGCTGGGGAAGATGATGACTGGGATTTTGGTACGGGTGCGGGTTTTTATGTGGATGCGACAACGGAACCTTGGAAAGCGCATTATCAAATGTATAGTTATGTTGTGCAAGAATTACCTGCTTTAATTCATGCTAATTTTCCTACCCAGCCAGAAAAACAAGGTATTTTCGGTCATTCAATGGGTGGACATGGGGCGCTAGTTTGTGCAATGCGTAATCCTCATCTGTATAAATCTGTCTCTGCTTTTGCACCGATTACCGCACCTATGCATTGTCCTTGGGGTGAAAAAGCATTTAGCCGTTATTTAGGAACTAATCAAGAAGCTTGGTGTAGCTATGATGCTAGCGAATTAGTGAAACAAGTCGGTTATCACAGTTCTATTTTGATTGATCAAGGGACTGCGGATAAATTTTTAACAACACAATTATTACCAGATGTGTTTGTGCAAGTTTGTGCAGAAGTAAAACAGCCTTTAAATTTACGCTATCAACAAGACTACGACCATAGTTATTATTTCATTTCCAGTTTTATCGCAGATCATATTCGTCATCATGCGATCGCTTTGGGATAATTAGTCATTGGTCATTTGTCATTAGTCATTGGTCATTTGTCATTTGTTAAAACTTCGACATGCTCAGTGATCGCAGTCAACAGTCAACAGTCAACAGTCAACATTCGGTAGGGGCGGGTTTACTGAGAATTATCGTTGAACAGTGAGGATATTTGTGAACCCGCCCGTACAATTGTCATTTGTCAATAGTCAACAGTGTTTCTGCGGATGAATCTGCAATTGTGATTGCTTGTTACGTTATTTTAAATAATGTGAATAAGATGTTTTTTTATTTAAAATAACGTGATTGAAATTGATGTAAAAAATCCGGAAAAGCAGAGATAATTCTTAAAAGGTAGAAAAAAGCAACACCACCCATTTGGCTCAGGTTTGATATTGATAAACTGCTCCAACTTCAGGAAATGATTTAAAAAAGAAGATTCGGTTGTCATTAACTTGCAGCGCAATTGTTGGAAAGAAAAAGTTAACTGAAAGAAAAAAAGTAACAGAGAGTTTAAAGTTGTATGGCGAATAATAGTGTAATGACCGCAGCGCTAAGGTTGAGCGAAAAATTGCCTTTTGTGCTTAAACGTTTGGCAGATTTGGCTTATAACTATTGGTGGAGTTGGAGTAGCGATCGCATTGCTTTATTCCAAAGCATCGATCCCCAAGAATGGGAACGCTGCGGACATAATCCAGTGGCGATTTTAGAGTCTGCAAGTTACGAACGTCTCAGCCAATTAGCAGAAGATCCTGTTTATATCAAACAAGTATCTGCTTTAGCGCGTGAGTTTGACCGATATATGCAACAAAAAGATACTTGGGTGAGTGGTGTTGCACCGCAATTAACGAAAGAACACCCAGTAGCTTATTTTTGCGCAGAGTTTGGTATTCATGAATCCCTACCAGTTTACTCAGGCGGCTTGGGAATTCTCGCCGGGGATCACCTGAAATCATCTTCTGATTTGGGTGTACCGATGGTGGGTATAGGTTTGTTATATCGCCAAGGTTACTTTCGCCAACGCTTAAACCGTAATGGTTGGCAAGAAGATTACTATATTGACAACCCTTTTCTACATATGCCCATTGAGTTAATTAAAACTCAAACAGGCGAACCGTTAACGATTCAATTAGAAGTGCGTCAACGGAATGTCAAAGTGCAAATTTGGCAGGTACAAGTCGGGCGAGTCACATTATATTTACTAGATAGCGATCGCGAAGACAACGATCCCATCGATCGTTGGTTGACTGGACACCTTTATGGCGGTAACTTAGAAACCCGCATCGCCCAAGAAGTTGTCTTAGGAATTGGCGGTGTACGCGCCTTAGAAGCTTTGGGAATTCAACCGGCTGTCTATCACCTCAACGAAGGACATGCGGCTTTCTGTACGTTAGAAGTTGCTCGGTTAGAAATTGAACGTACTGGTAAATCATTCTATGATGTTGAAGCCACAGTTCGCGATCGCTGTGTCTTCACCACTCATACACCAGTTCCGGCTGGACATGATGTCTTTTCACCCGATTTAATCGATTCTTTCTTTGCCCATTACTGGACGCAATTGCGCTTGTCTCGCGAACAATTTTTAGCCTTAGGTGCAAGAAGATTGGGTGATCCCTGGGAACCATTCGGGATGACTGTTTTAGCTTTGCGGATGACTCGCGCTTGCAATGGTGTCAGTGAATTACACGGTCAAGTTTCTCGTAAAATGTGGACAGTTCTCTATCCGCGAGTTTCCGAGGATCAAGTCCCCATTGGTTACATTACTAATGGCGTTCACGCACCCACTTGGACTGCGCCTTTGTTAGGTGATTTATATAATCAGTATTTAGGAGAAAATTGGCATACCCAAGCCATGAAGCCCGAAATGTGGGCGAAAGTTGACACAATTCCTGATGAAGAACTTTGGTGGAGACATCGAGTATTAAAAGAAAGGCTGATTGCTTATACCCGTTATAAAGTCAAGAAAGCTAGAGAACAACGGGGTGAGAGTTATGAATCTATTCAAGCTACTGAGACTTTACTCGATCCCGATGTCTTGACTATTGGCTTTGCGCGACGTTTTAGCCCTTACAAACGGGGAGATTTAATTTTACGCGATGCTGAACGGGCATTAAAGATTTTTGGTAACGCCAACCATCCCGTACAAATTATCTTTGCAGGTAAAGCCCACCCAGCCGATGAAGAAGGTAAACGGATTATTCAAAGATTAATGGAATGGTGTCACCACGGAGAAATTAGAAACCGAGTTGCCTTTATTGAAGATTATGATATTTACACCGGACAAAAACTGGTACAAGGTGTAGATGTGTGGCTGAATAATCCCCGTCGCCCTCTAGAAGCTTCGGGTACTAGCGGACAAAAAGTTTGCTTTAATGGTGGTTTGAATTGCAGCGTTCTGGATGGCTGGTGGTGCGAAGGCTATCAAGCTGATAGTAATGGTAAAGGTATCAACGGTTGGGCAATTGGTGAAGATGCCCACACTAGCGATCAAGAATTACAGGATCGCATAGATTCGCGATCGCTTTATCAACTCCTAGAAGAAGAAATCGTACCCCTATATTACGATCGCAATCCTCAAGGTGTTTCTCCCCGTTGGGTGCAAATGATGAAAGCATCCATCAAAACCAATTGTCCCCTATTCAACACCGACAGAATGATTGCAGACTACGTTTCACAGGTGTATGTACCAGAAATTGCTACTCGTGTAGAACCAATTTTGGCGAAAGTTCTCGTTTAGAAAGTTTTGGTTGAGAACGTTTGGGTTTCATGGTTAAACAAAGGGGTGGTTTATCTACCCTTTTTTTATTGCGCTTTGCGTGTCATTTGTCATTTGTCATTTGTCATTTGTCATTTGTTATTATTTTTATATATAGATTTATAAGACTTACGCACACTCTACGAATTCTTCTCCCAAGGGGAGACGCTGCGCGAAGGCGTTCTTGGCGTCTTGGCGGTTCAATAAATTAAGCTTTTTGGCAATTTTTGCGTAAGTCCTAATTTAGTCAGATTTCATTTGCAATTATTATCAAAAATTAATGAAGGCAATAATTCTTATTTTTATTATTTTGGGACTAATCGTAACTACAATCCTTATCAGTCCCCTACTAACAAAACAGCGCCGAAATCGGATTAAACGTCGTTCTTTTCCGCCTCTTTGGCAAGCAACAATTGAAAATAATCTGCCGATTTATTTGCGTCTCACAACCGATGAAAGAAGACGGTTGCAAGGTCATATTCAAGTATTTCTAAAAGAAAAACAATTTATTGGCTGTCAAGGATTACAGATAACGGTAGAAATGAAATTAACAATTGCTGCCTTTGCCTGTTTACTATTATTAAATGAAAGAGCAGAATATTTTCCTAAATTGCGTTCGATTTTAATTTATCCTAGTACTTATGTGGTAACTGAAACCATTGCTACTGGTAGCTATTTTATTTCCGAAAAGCGGATAGCCAAGTTGGGTGAATCATGGACTCGCGATCAATTAATTTTATCTTGGGAACAGGTACAACAAGACACGCGCAATTGGGATGATGGGCGGAATGTGGTGTTACATGAATTTGCCCATCAATTAGATCAAGAAGATGGTAAAGCTGAAGGCGTACCAATTTTACCGCAGAAATCGGATTATGTAATTTGGGCGCAGGTGATGACAGCAGAATATCAGCAGCTTTGTCATCATGTAGATAATGGATTGCAATCAGTTCTTGATAGTTATGGTGCAACAAATCCCGCAGAATTCTTTGCCGTAGCTACAGAAACTTTCTTTGAGAAACCACGGGAATTATTACAGCAGCATCCAGCATTGTATGAGTTGTTGCAAGGCTATTATCAGGTGAATCCTCGATTATGGGTTGTGTGAAAGGCAGATGGCAGAGGGCAGAGGGCAGAAGGGAATATTGAACTGATACAAATTTAAATCATGTTTGCGGTAATCAATATTAGACATCTCCAAAATAGTAACGTTCTGTGGTAATAGAACATTAAAGAGATTTTTAGACGCAGAAACATGAGCGAGATCCTAAATTATATTGAAGGGAACAAAAAAGAAACACAGCGCTTAATTGGTCTGGAGTATGAGCAGTTACAACAGTTAATCCAAAATGCGGAACGATTACATCACGAAAAACAAGCGGTCTTAGAATCAAAAAAAGTGAGAATTATTTCTGGTGGTGGAGGTCGTAAACCAAAACTATCTATAGCTGAACAAATAATTTTAACTTTAGTTTATCTCCGACACATGACAACCTTTCAACTTCTGGGTATCCAGTTTGCAGTAAGTGAATCTACAGCTAATGATACGTTTAATTATTGGTTGCCTACTTTACGAGAACTACTACCATCTAGTTTACTTGAGCAAGTAAAAAAAAACGCTGCTGATCATGAAATAGTAAAAGAAGTTTTGACAGAATATGAATTAATAGTAGATAGCTATGAACAAGTTAGAGAAAGGCCTGGAGACAAGGATGAACAAGAAAAATATTTTTCAGGTAAGAAAAGTAATCATACATTCAAAAGCCAAATGATTATCATGCCAGATGGTAGAGATATCGTTGATGTTGTAGCAGGAGAACCTGGACCAATAAGCGATATAACTTTGTTTCGAGCAAATCGAGATAACTTTGACCCAAAACAAAGTTTTAAGGGAGATTTAGGTTATTTAGGAGAAGATTTAATTGATACTCCAATTAAGAAACCAAAAAATAAAGAGTTAACAACAGACCAGAAAAAATCAAACAAGGAGTTTTCCTCTAAACGAATATTTGTCGAACATCGAATCCGTTCGGTAAAAATATTTCGAGTTGTTCAAGACAGATTTAGGTTAAATCCAAAAAAGTATGCTGAGGTGATTATGACAATTTGTGGATTAGTCAGACTACGAATTAGAGCGCTAATATTACCATTAGAAATATCTGCTATGTCATGAGGTTAAAATTAACGCATATAACTAGATGTTTTTGCCTAATTATCAACAGTAAATATCTCAAAGCCTTATTTTTTCGTACAGACTACCTAATTTAGGATGGTTGCATTTATGGACTATAGCCTAGCTACATAAAGGCTTTGAACGTTTTCGGAGATGTCTATTGTAGGGGCATGGCATTGCTCATACATGTCAACTTAATGCGAAACCCGCTTTGTAGCAAGGTTTTTGCCCTCACCCCCAGCCCCTCTCCCGGCGGGAGAGGGGAGCAAGAGATTTAATTCCCCTTCTCCTGGGGGAGAAGGGGTTAGGGGATGAGGGCGAAAGTTTTTGTACAACGCCTGCCCTATATAGCTTTTAGCTTAAGTTGACACCAATGGGCAATGCCATGCCCCTACCATTTTTCCCATTCTTTTTGCAACTTGGTATGAAATTTAGCATGATTCTTAATCATTTTTCTAGGTGGCAGTGCCCGGAGTACTGGCGACATATTCCCAAAACAGTGAGTATAATCGATGACTATAGTTTTCGGGCTTAGAGGATTGATTAATGGATAAGTCAATTATTCAATTGGTTGACGAACTACCAGCTGACAATATTACTGTCAAGGTATTGAAGGCTCTAGATTATGTAGCTCCAGGTCAGTGGAATAATGTGGTAGGGTTTGATAACAATATCCGTGCAATTACTGGGGAGAGTGACGCTAAAGTTATTCAAAAAATTCGCGATCGCGCTGTCTCTCTCTATCACGATCCTCAAAATGGCTATCAAACAGCCATTAAACTTTATCAAACTATCGATAAAGCCGACACAGCTATGGCTACAGCAGCTTTAGCTAATAAAATTGGCGAAAAAATTGGTTTTCTCAATTTTTTAAGTAACATTACTCCCAAAGCAGATTTAACTCAAACTATAGATTTAGTTTTAAAAATAGCGGTGGAAATCATCGCTTTCTCTAAACTTAATGGACTTCCAAGTCCTAATCCTCAAGCTTTTGCGGCTACTTTAAGTGAAAACTATAAAGATGCATCCTTAACCCGGATGGTGGCTTTAGTTTGTCTAGATGGACTTTTACCTTTAGGCCCTGATTTCCTCAGCAAGATTCATACTATTATTAGCGGCACTGACGCTAATGTAGTAGCGCAAAATCCTGTATTTTCAGCCGTTAGCAACTCTTTACCAGGTAATAATGCGACAGAGAAATTTGGCTTTATTACTCAAGCATTTAACTCGGTTCAAGGTTGGATGAATGGCTTAGTCGCCAAGACTGGTGTTACTCCCCAATCTTTATTTAGTCATTTAGGTAATTTCATCCAAGTGGCTGATGATAACTTAGATTTCGTCGCCGCATTCTTGGATCAAACTACCAACTACTACGAGCATACAGGTATTCAAACTGTAGCGCGGGCTGTGATTGTGCGATCGCATTCCTTAGTCAAAGCGGAACTAGCACAAGCACCTTCACCACCTGCGCGAGATGCTTCATCCCCTGCAAAATCTACTGCAAAATCTGCTAGTGGCGAATATGCAGTTAACAAAACTGTCGAAGTTTGGGATGAAGACGAAGAAGATTGGTATCAAGCCACAATCGAAAAAATCGACAACGATCAATTTTTTGTACATTATATGGGCTATGGATCATCCTACAACGAATGGGTAGGCGAAGATGAGATTCGGATTCGCGAACATGGCGAAGCCGATAAGAATGGATTTGCAGTCAATCAAAAAGTCAAAGTCTGGGATGATGACGAAGAAGATTGGTATTCTGCCAAGATTGAGAAAATCCAAGGTAAACAATATTATGTGCATTACCTAGATTACGACTCTGCTTATGATGAGTGGGTAGATTTGGAAGAAATTAGATAATTCGTAATACCCTACGGGAAGCCACTCCGCGTCTACGTAATTCGTAATTAAGAATTTGCTGAGAACCCCGACTGATTCAATCAGTCGGGGTTCTTTTTGTCGATTGCTTAACTTTCAATACTGCTCGGTTAAGCTCAAAAACCTTAACCCGCGTAGGTTGGGTTGAGGAACGAAACCCAACATTTGGGTAGCTCTGTTGGGTTTCGCAGAGCCTCAACCCAACCTACAATTTTCCTTAACCGAGCAGTATTGGTTTAACTTTCAACTTACACCAAAGTGAAATATTAGATTTTAGCAGCTTAAAAATATCGTCTTCAATGTTGCGTTGATTGCAATCAATGTTGTGTTGATTCGCGTCAATGTTATGTTGATTGCAATCAATGTTGTATTGATTGGCTTCAATGTTGTGTTGATTGCAATCAAAGTTGTGTTGATTCGCGTCAATGTTATGTTGATTGCAATCAATGTTGTATTGATTCGCGTCAATGTTGTGTTGATTGCAATCAATGTTGTATTGATTGGCGTCAATATCAATAGGACTTACGCACAATAGAGGCAAAGTAGCGGTAATTCATAAATTACTGCTACGCAAGAATCAAGTTTTCCGTCATATTTTGCGTAAGTCTCAATCGAGTTATTATGAATTAGTTAAATCTAAACTCATTTGGTGATATTTAGAAAGAGTAGGACGGTGACCGACACTGATAAAAGTTGTATGTGTATCTACTAGATATTGATAGAGATTTCCTTCGTTTTCTATATCTAAAGCGCTAGTAGCTTCATCTAAAATCACATACTTTGGCTTGTTAATCATCAAGCGAGCAAAAGCAATACGCTGTTGTTCTCCTAGAGATAGCACATCAGACCAGTCTTTTTCCACATCCAAGTTGCCAAATCTTTCCACTAAATTGGGTAAATTGACCTGCTGTAATAAATTTATTGCAACTTGGTATCAGGCTTAAGTACCTGGTAAATTCCGCAAATGTTCATCTAAATGAGTCCGGTCTGCCATAGAACGCAATAAGGGGCCGTGAGAGGTAAATTCAACAATACTTACAGAAGCTACCGGACAACCAATACGATAGCGGAAGCGTCCTACATCAATACCTAATAAACTACACAAAATAATTCTGATAGTTGCTTTGTGTGAAACTACTAAAACATTGCCGCTAGTGTAAAGCTGCTTAATTTCTTCTACTACCTGCATTGCCCTGTAAGCTATAGTCATTGCCATTTCTCCACCAGTGGGCGCATACCATGCTGGATCGGCTGACCAACGCAGATAATCATCGTGAAATTCTTTGTTAATAATGTCAGGTGGTTTTCCTTCCCACTGACCATAATTAATTTCCTTCAACCCATCCCGTATTTCTGGTTGAATATTGAGCGCTGCACATAAAGGTGCTGCTGTCAATACAGTTCGTCGCATCGGACTACAAAAAACTGCTTTCCAAGGAGTAGAAATATAAGCCTTGGCAAAAGCTTCCGCCATCGCCAAACCTTCTTTTGTCAGTTCCGAGTCTATCGAACCGCAAAAGGCATTATTGCGACTGCATTCTGTTTGTCCGTGACGGAGGAAATAAAGAGTTGTCATTTTTCAATGGTCAATAGTCAATGGTCAATAGTCAATGGTCAATGGTCATTTGTCAGAGACGCGATAACCCTTGTCCCCCTTGTCCCCCTTGTCCCCCTTGTCCTCCTTGTCTGCCCCCTTGCCCCTTCACCCCGTCGCCTGGGGAATTTGCTGCTGAATCCGCGTTTTCAGTTCTGCCATCAAATCTTCTCCACTGCGTCGCGCTTCCCAAGGGCCATAGTGGCGGGGGCCAATGTTCCATTGTCCCTGAATGTAATCTTCATTTTCTGAAAGGGTGCCAATGTATTTTATCGGAGCAGGAGAGGTAATTAAATAGCGTTTGGTAAAGCTAATACTACGTCCATTGACTTCGCCACTAATTTGGGCTTCGCCTAAGTAATTGTCATCCAAAATAGAACCACTAAGAGCATTGCCACTTTGAACGAAGACTGCTTCAAAGCGGCTAGGGACTCCTTGTTGCCAATAGGTTCCTAGCCAAGTACCATTCAGATCAGCCATGAGATTCTTCCCGTACTTATATTCCATTTAAGGGTATTCCCATGTCAGAGAACGTAAATATTACAACTTTGAAAAACTATTGCTGAGATTGCTGGTTTAGGGTATTGGGCATGGAGCATTGGGCAATTCAATTTTGGATTTTGGATTTGCGATAGCGCAGCGTAAAGCCTTCTCTTCGAGAGGCTTCGCCAACGGCATAGCTTCGCTTAGAGCGAGTCCGCGAGCGTCTTTTGGATTGGGTTTGAATCTAAAATCTAAAATCTAAAATCTAAAATTCCTTGTCCCCCTTGTCTCCCTTGTCCTCCTTGTCTCCCTTCCCTTGTCCTCAAAAAAATCATGCGATCGCTAAAATATATGGGAAACATTGCCGCGATCGCGTTTGCTTTTTATGACAAGTAACATAATTTCAACCACAGCAGATAATCCATATCTTAGTGGTAATTTTGCACCAGTGGGGCAGGAAATCGCTACAGATAGTTTGCCAGTATTAGGAGAATTACCACCGGATTTATCGGGGATGTTTGTCCGCAATGGCCCCAATCCCCAATGGCCGCCCATTGGTAATTACCATTGGTTTGATGGTGATGGGATGTTGCATTGCGTACATGTTAGCGAAGGTAAAGCCACTTATCGCAATCGCTATGTGCAAACTCAGGGATGGAAAATTGAACGCGAAGCGGGTAAGGCTGTTTGGAGTGGACTGTTAGAACCACCGCAAATGGATAACCCCTACGGTGCTTATAAACGTACTGCTAACACGGCGTTAATTTGGCATGGCGGGCAAATGTTGGCACTCCATGAAGGTAGCGCACCCCACGCGATTAAAGTTCCCGAATTAGAAACCATTGGCGAGTATACTTACAATGACAAGCTGGTTTCTGCTTTTACAGCTCATCCCAAAGTAGATCCAGTCACCGGCGAGATGATGTTTTTTGGTTATTCCTTCACGCCGCCATATCTGCAATACAGTGTAGTTTCCGCCGTTGGGGAATTATTGCAAACAGTGCCTATTGATTTACCTGTGGCGGTGATGATGCATGATTTTGCTATCACCAAAAACTATAGTATTTTCCTGGATTTACCATTGACTATGCGTGGCGAACGGTTACAACGTGGTGAACCTTTATTTATGTTTGAGCGCGATCGCCCTAGTCGTTTTGGTATTATACCCCGTTATGGTAACAACAGTAATATCCGATGGTTTGAAAGTGAACCTTGTTACATTTTCCATATTTACAATGCTTACGAAATTGGCGATGAGGTAGTACTTCTCGGCTGTCGCATGAGTTCAACTACAGTCTTAGGCGATGACAACTCCAGCGATCCAGATGCTAATGTACCTCGCTTGCATGAATGGCGATTTAACCTGAAAACTGGTACAGTCAGCGACCAGAGATTAGATGATATCCCTGCCGAATTTCCCCGGATTAACGAGAACTATGTGGGATTGCCAACGCGATATGGCTACGCTGGGAAAGCGGCGAATACTCCCGTACCTTTATTTGATGGTCTGATTAAATACGACTTCAGTAGCGGAAAATCTCAAACCCATGAATTTGGACAAGGACGCTTTGGCGGCGAAGCTGTATTTGCCCCCCGTCCCGGTGCAACGGCTGAGGATGATGGCTGGCTAATTACCTTTGTTCATGATGAAACCTCTGATACCTCGGAACTATTGGTAGTTCATGCCCAAGATGTCAGCAGCGAACCTGTAGCGCGGGTAATTATTCCCCAACGAGTACCTTATGGTTTTCACGGTGCTTGGATTAGTGAAGCACAGTTGAAAGGGGCATAGGGCATGGGGCATGGGGCATAAAAAGTCAAAAGTCAAAAGTCAAAAATATTTCTGAATTTTGAATGAGCGAATTTTGAATTGATTTTGTCCCCCTTGTCCCCCTTGTCTCCCTTGTCCTCCTTCCCTTGTCTTCCATACATGGCGATGAAAATTTTTTCATCCAGACTGCCCCCTGCCTCTTGGGCAATTGCTAAGTTTTGTTTCGCGAATTGGCGATCTAGCAAAAAACTTTCACATATCTACAAAACTTAATATTTTCTCATTTAGAGCCAAATATCACGCATATCAAACTGGCGATCGCTTGAAATAGTAGTACTTAGAAATATGATCCCAAGTGGGAGATGGGCAAAATATTACAGACACTAGCCTAATTAGGAGTCATGAATTTACTAGCAAAGTTTTAAGAGGATAACTCAGGCATCCGAGTAAATACTATACTGATTTGAAGATTGCATCTTGTACAAGAGGCGATCGCTTATATTCACGATCTAATTACCTAAAACTAAAAGCAAAAGTACAACAGCAGCGCCAACAATAGATGGTAGTTGCTTTGTTACCAGAACACCTGATAATTATTGCTTGGTTAATTTAGCCATAATGACTAAAGTTTTTATTCTTGATGCCAACAGACTGCCTTTATCTCCTATACACCTTAGTCATGCCAGAAAGCTTTTGTCACAAGGACAAGCTACTGTATTCCGGCGCTATCCATTTACGATTATCTTAAAAGAATCCCTGAGTTATTCCCCCTTGGAGCAACTAGGGTTAAAAACTGACTATGGCACTAAACAAAAACGTAGCGTCCAGCGTCAGTAAGATTTACTTTCTCGATAGTACAAAAGCCTAAATAAAGATTTTTATGTCCCCAGGGGCAAGAAAATCGGTATTGATGCCGATTGCTTGTCTAATCGTGGAATTTATAAATGATGTTGGACTACAACATCTATTAACCATAGCCAAAAAACTCATGGTTACTTAAAACTGTAGGAAAAATAATATGCGTAAATTACAACAACCATTACCACCCGTATTTGAGCGAATAGAAGATGAGCGTTTATACCGCAAACAACACCTAGCAGCAGCTTTTCGCTTATTTGCCAAACTAGGATTTAATGAAAGTCTCAATGGTCATATTACAGTTCGCGATCCAGAATTAACCGATCATTTTTGGATCAACCCACAGGGGATAGATTTTAGGGAAATTCGAGTTTCTCACTTAATATTAGTGAATCACAACGGCGATGTAGTTCAAGGCGAGCTAGCAGTAAATCGAGACACCTTTGCCGTACATTCTTATATTTTACAAGCTAGACCAGATGCGATCGCTACAGTACACACCCATTCAATTTATGGTAAAGCTTGGTCTTGCTTAGGTCGTCCCCTTGAACCCTTAAATCAAGAAGCTTGTGCTTTCTACGAAGATCACAGCGTTTTTGATGAATACACAGGGGATTTATTAGATATTAATGAAACTAAAAAAATTGTGGAAATCTTAGGTCATCATAAAGCTATAATTTTGCGCAATCATGGAATGCTTACCGTCGGTCGTTCCGTAGATGAAGCTTGTTGGTGGTTCATGAATTTAGAACGTTCTAGCCAAGCGCAACTATTAGCTGAAGCCGCCGGTAAACCCAAAATTATTGGTCATGAAACCGCGCGCTTAACACACATCCATCTCGGCGCACCTGTTAATGGCTGGTGCTGTTTTCAGCAATTTTATAACAGAATGGTGCGCGAACAACCAGACCTTTTAGATTAATAAACAAGCAGAAATTGCAGCTATCAATGCAAACATCCCTTTAAGCCGCATGGGTAAGCCAGAGGAATTTGCCAATGTTGCCGTATTTCTCTGTTCTCCCGCCGTCTCCTACCTCAATGGAGTCATGCTACAAGTTGATGGTGGAAGCAACGTTGGCATATTTTGATTGCTGGTTTACCCATTGGGAATAACAGCAGCAAATGCGATCGCATCTAGGTTCTGCAAACATTACTCGCCTCAAGTTGAGACACTTTCGACAGCGATCGCTCTTTAAACTATACAATTTAGTTCAAGAGACAGGCTTACCTGATAAATACTTCCACGGTAAAAAGTTTTGTATACTTAATTAATTCTTAACTTAGTAGATTTACTGAAAATTTATAAATTAACAGCGATCCTTTATGAAAAGTTCATGAAATGATTTGTATACTTTATAAAGTACTAATTTCACTAATAAATCTCAACTGCAAACAATAATATTTGTAGAACCAACTTGAGATTATTTCTACTCAATTCAAATTTGCTATAAATTTTCTGCATAAAAATATTTAAAGCAGATTGCTAGTTAGTGAGGTAAAGATTATCGTTGATTGTAGGGGCACTGGCACTGCCATGCCCCGAAGCGCGTATCTTATTTACCTGAAATATTCTGTCAATAAAAGTTTGGATAAACCTTAAATATTAGGTTATTCCTGAATTTAAAAATAACATAATATTTATGTATATATAAATATTAAAAATCGAAGATTGGCAATTATCTATATTAGATAAATACTTCAATAAACTTTATTCAAATTCCTGATTTTTACCTATAATTTTGCGTTTTTGTGACTAAATTAACTAGAATACTAGAATAAATTAACTCAAAAAATCCTTTCTTTGCAAGCCTTTCAGCTATCATCTACATCACAAAATATCTAATTTATCAAGCAGTATAACCTAGAAAAATAAAAATCAGCGATCGCCTGAATTCATTAATTAATAACTAAAACTTTTTCCAGATAAATAAGTCAGAATTGCATTGCAAAAATATTTGATAAAAAAATATTTTTTTGCGTAAAGATACGAAATGGCATTGATTAAATATTTATTGTCTATCGACAATCAATCAGAGCATTTTGTGATGAATAACCACAATATCTGATTGGACTTTCAAATTCTGCAAACAATTTCCAATCTTATCTAAATTATGGCAACATTTTACGGCAACGATTCCGATAATAATCTGCCACCAAGTGGGGCAGATAATAGTGGCAACGATATTTTTTACCCAGGACGCGGCAAAGATGTTGTCAAAGGTGGCGCTGGCGATGACGTTTTGGTAGTTGATTATTCGAGTAACACCTATGCAGGTGGTACTTACAAGTCCGGAATTACCAGCTATACATCTGTTGGTGGTTCTGGCTACCTCTATGCTTACGAAAATGATGCGGGTGGCTATGACCAAGTCAACTTTGAACAGATTGAACGCCTGAATATCACAGGTACAAACTTTGGTGACAGCATCAGTGGCGGTAGTGGTAACGATACCCTCAATGGTGGTGCTGGTAATGACAGTATCAATGGTGGTGGTGGTAATGACACTATTAATGGTGGAGATGGCAATGACACCATCACTGGCGGTACTGGTGCTAATGTCATCAATGGCGGTGCGGGAATTGATGTCCTTACAGATGCCAATTTTTCTGCGGCTACCACAGGTTTAAGTTTTAACGATAACGGTTCTGCCCAAGCAACAGTCACCCTCAGCGATGGTACTAGCGTCAGTGGTATTGAATACTTCTTGGATATCACCACTGGTGCTGGTAATGACACCATTAGCTTCAGCCAAGAGCGGGATAATAACATCAACGGTGGTGCCGGCAATGACATCATTAATGCTGGACGCGGTCGAGATAAGGTCAACGGTGGCGATGGCGATGACGTTTTAGTAGTTGACTATTCGAGCAACACCTATGCAGGTGGTACTTACAAGTCCGGAATTACCAGTTATGTCTCTGTTGGCGGTACAGGCTACTTTTATGCCTACAAAAATGATGCGGGTGGCTATGACCAAGTCAACTTCGAGCAGATTGAACGCCTGAATATCACAGGTACAAACTTTGCCGACAGCATCAGTGGCGGTATTGGTAACGATACCCTCAATGGTGGTGGCGGCAATGATAACCTCAGTGGTGGCGCAGGTAATGACAGCATTAATGGTGGAGATGGCAATGACACTATTACTGGTGGTACTGGTGCTAATATTGTCAATGGCGGTGCGGGAATTGATGTCTTAACCGATGCTAACTTCTCTGCTGCTACCACAGGTTTAAGTTTTAACGATAACGGTTCTGCCCAAGCAACAGTCACCCTGGGCGATGGTACTAGCGTCAGTGGTATTGAATACTTCTTGGATATCACCACTGGTGCTGGTAATGACACCATTAGCTTCAGCCAAGAGCGGGATAATAACATCAACGGTGGTGCCGGCAATGACATCATTAATGCTGGACGCGGTCGAGATAAGGTCAACGGTGGCGATGGCGATGACGTTTTGGTAGTTGACTATTCGAGCAACACCTATGCAGGTGGTACTTACAAGTCCGGAATTACCAGTTATGTCTCTGTTGGCGGTACAGGCTACTTTTATGCCTACAAAAATGATGCGGGTGGCTATGACCAAGTCAACTTTGAACAAATTGAACGCTTTAACGTTACAGGTACAAACTTTGCCGACAGCATCAGTGGCGGTATTGGTAACGATACCCTCAATGGTGGTGGCGGCAATGATAACCTCAGTGGCGGCGCAGGTAATGACAGCATTAATGGCGGAGATGGCAATGATACCATTACTGGCGGTACTGGTGCTAATGTCATCAATGGCGGTGCGGGAATTGATGTCCTTACAGATGCCAACTTCTCTGCGGCTACCACAGGTTTAAGTTTTAACGATAACGGTTCTGCCCAAGCCACAGTCACCCTGGGCGATGGTACTAGCGTCAGTGGTATTGAATACTTCTTGGATATCACCACTGGTGCTGGTAATGACACCATTAGCTTCAGCCAAGAGCGGGATAATAACATCAACGGTGGTGCCGGCAATGACATCATTAATGCTGGACGCGGTCGAGATAAGGTCAACGGTGGCGATGGCGATGACGTTTTGGTAGTGAACTATTCGAGCAACACCTATGCAGGTGGTACTTACAAGTCCGGAATTACCAGTTATGTCTCTGTTGGTGGTACAGGCTACTTCTATGCCTACAAAAATGATGCAGGTGGCTATGACCAAGTCAACTTTGAGCAGATTGAACGTCTAAATATCACAGGTACAAACTTTGCTGACAGCATCAGTGGCGGTATTGGTAATGATACCCTCAATGGTGGTGCTGGTAATGACAGTATCAATGGTGGTGCTGGTAATGACATTATCACACAAGGAGCTGGAGCAGATACAGTTGATGGTGGAGTTGGTATCGACACCTTGATCGATGCTGACTTATCAGCAGATACTACAGGGCGAGTGCTGACAATTAACGGCAGCACCCTAGCCACTATTGTGACTGGAAGTAACACTTATCAGGGATTTGAGTTCTTGCGCAATATCACTGCTGGTAGCGGCAATGACAATATCAGCTATACTTCCACAACTGTAGAGAACAACAATGTTAAAGGCGGTGCTGGTAACGACACTGTTAATGGTGGCGCTGGTAACGATACCATTGACGGTGGTAGTGGCAATGATAGCCTAATTGGCGGTACTGGCAATGACAGCCTCAACGGTGGTACTGGTAACGATACCTTGATAGGCGGCACTGGTAACGATATCTATGTTGTAGATAGTGTGGGGGATGTAATTCAAGAAACATCTACTCTGTCTACTGAGATTGACACAGTTAACGCCTCAATTTCTTATACTTTGGGTGCGAATTTAGAGAAGCTGACTTTAACAGGTTCAGCCGCTATTAATGGTACTGGCAACAGCCTTAACAATATTATCACTGGTAATACTGGCAATAATACTCTCACTGGTAATGCTGGTAATGATAGCCTCACTGGCGGTAGCGGTAACGATATCCTGATTGGCGGTACTGGCAATGATACCCTGACTGGTGGTACTGGTGTTGATAGTTTCCGTTTCAATGCAATTAGTGAAGGTATTGATACGATTAAGGACTTTTCGACTGTGAATGGTGACGTAATTCAGATTTCTGCCGTTGGTTTTGGTGGTGGTTTAGCTGTAGGTACGTTATCGTCAGCGCTATTTATCTCTGGCGCAGGAATATCAGCAGCTACAAATAGTTCTCAACGATTTATTTACAACAGTACCAATGGTTATTTGTTCTTTGATGCTGATGGTAATGGCAGTTCTTTTGCAGCTACTCAAATAGCGGTTCTCTCTGGTGCTGCGGCGTTGAGTAATAGCAATATTGTGGTTGTTTAACAAGTGATATCGGGATTGTGCGGGTAAATGCGATCGCATCTTCTCTCATAACTAGCAATCGCGATTAACTTAACAAAAACCCAGCCTGCGGATTCACTCGCTAGGCTGGGTAATTCGCTGTCTATGCAATACTGCTCGGTTAAGCTCAAAAACCTTAACCCGCGTAGGTTGGGGAGCCACTGCGTTGGACGGGTTTCCCGGCTTGTTCGCCGGAGGCGTTCCCGCAGGGTAGCAAGTGGCGTTTGAGGAACGTAGACGCGGAGCGGCTTCCCGCAGGGTAACCCAACATTTGGTTAGCTCTGTTGGGTTTCGCAGAGCCTCAACCCAACCTACAATTTTCTATGATTTACTCCCTAGGCTGGGTAATTCGCTGTCTATAATTCTGCGGTTGGTATAGGGAAAATTTCTCCAGCTAGGTAAGCGTCAAAATGTGCTTGGAAATTTAGCCAAGAAGTCATATCTTCCCCCTCTAAATATGATTTAGGGGCATCTCTGTATAAAGGCACGCGAGTATTAATTTCATCTTGCAATAATTGGGGTAAGTCAGTGAAATTATGGACTTTACTCCCAATTGCACTATAAATCAGCTGACCGACGCGATCGCCCATTTTCATCCAAGGTAGCCACTGACCAATCCGATCCCAACTGAGTTTAAGATGGGTAACTTCTAAAATTTCTGGGTTTAATAATTCGGCGGTGGGTACAGTCAGTTTAAATAATTCTGCGGCTTGATAAGTTTCCTGGGGACTGTATTCGGCAAATTTCGGATCTGCGGCTAAGGGGTTGGGGTAAGTGGGAAAGATATCAAATACAAAGGTTGTATTTTCTCCTTCTACTTGCGCCGGAAACTTTCCTTTAAATTCCCCTTGTACGGGATTATTAGCGACATGCATCACTGGTACTGTCTCCCCAGTCCAGGGATTTTCCCATTTATGCAATTTTTCACCGGTTTCTGGGTCAAGGTAGTAGGTTAGTTCCCTAGAAGTAAAATCCCATTTCCCCGCTTCAGTAGCAATGCATCTACTGACACTCATGCCCAGTATTTTAAATAAAAGTTTACGTCTTTCTCCGGGAATAAAGGCGTAAATTTTACCTGCCCAAACCAGGTATGTAGATTGGTTAGAATCAAGAGATGAACGGGTTTTCACCCAATGTAGAGCATCTAATTCTTGAGTGTTGGTCACCATAGATAGCATCCTATATTAATTAATCTGGAAAATAAACTCATATTCTGGGTAGGTTAGCGCTGACTGCACCTCAAAGGTAATCACAGTTGTGAAGCTTGTTCATCTTCCACAGGATTGGACATTGTTAAAGACATGGAGTTTAGGGTTTGAGGTGATGTTTCTAAGGGTGTTGGTTCAGGCGATCGCGCGATCGTCTCATCGCTGAGGTAAGATCCGACAATCTTGTCGTAGTTAGAAGCCACAGCTAAAAAAGCGCCACCCAAAATATAAATAGGTAATGGTAGGCTAAATTCCTTTACCCAGTCAAACAGTTCTGCTAAAGCAAACAACACAAAAAAGCAAGCTAGCCAAACTCTCATCTTTATCCCCCTTTGCACAAGTCACTCTACTACTAGGGTAAGTTGCTTGCATGATACTTGATTTTCCCTGTAACGTGCTATTCGATTCCGATTTGATGACTGAAATATACTTATTTAGATTAAAAACAGGGAGGAGAAAATCACCAAGATAGATGTTGACTGAGTTTTTGCCAAAATTAAATAACTAAATATTAATTTTATCTAGGATGAAGTACAGAAATCAATTTCCGTAAATATGAGCAAAAATACGGAAATATATAATCACAAAAAGTGTTTCTTATTCATACCATAAATGATGCTGATGCTAAGACTTATAAAAGCAGTCAAATGAAGATGATGCTTGCAAAAAAATCCAAAATGTCTCTCAACAATGCCACATTGAATTAATGCAAAATAAAGTTTCATCAATTTTATTATGTTACTTTATAAGTTTAAATCTATGGTAATCTAAAGTATTAATACTTAAATATAAGCATCAAATAAACGGGAATATTTTAGGTTATATACACAGAAAATTCATTGCCTCATTACCTATTCAAACAGCATATTCAGGAAAATAAATTAATCTAACGAAATTCAATCCATTCCTGGTAATAGTATGAAGCAAAAAAAATTGGTATCTGACTTAATTAATCAAGTTAACCAGCCACTAGGAAAAGTAACGCTCACATTGGCTACTTTACTCTGTAGCACTATTCCTGCTCATGCCGCAAATCTCAAATTTACCTATGGTTTAGGAGTAACTCAAGAATATAAATCTGCGGCGGAAGCAGCTGCACTTTACTGGGAAGATCGGCTGACAGATGATGCTACTATTAATATCCATTTAGAGATGCCTGATGCGAGTACCTTACCTAAAGGTGTCTTAGGAGGAGCATTACCAGCTTTTGTCAATAATATTAGTCACTTCAATTTTCAGAATGCTCTGACAAATGACCGTCTTTCTACAAACGATTTCACTGCTGTCAGCAATCTACCTAGCAAGGGTCAATCTTATTGGGAAGGTTATATCGAGGGAGAATATGCATCTTCTACTACGATTAACCTGACGCGGGCTAATGCTAAAGCATTAAAATTAATTGACGCACATAGCACCAGTTTAGATGGGGTGATTGTGATGAGCAATTTGAGTAATAGTTCTTATAAGTGGGAAAGGACACGCACAGCTACTGTAGAAACTAGCGAGTTTGATTTTACTAGTGTTCTCCTACATGAAATCGGGCACATTTTAGGTTTTGTCACTGCTTTAGATGCAGTAAAATCCACAAATCTGGGCGACCAAAATTATCTGAAAAAGTACGTTACTCCTATCAGTTTGTTTAGTAGAGATACTATCAATGCTCAGTATGCTCCTACAATGGCAACTATAGATTATGGCACTGACAACTTTTTTACCATTGACAATGGTAAAACCAATCTTGGTTTTTTATCTACTGGACAAGATACCAGTATAGTAACTCCTTGGGGTCAAGGAGATGGTTGGCAGGCTAGTCATTGGAAGTCTAATATTAATGCTTTGATGAATCCCGCCCTAGCACCAGGGCTTAGAAGAGATGCAGTTTCGCGAGATATTACAGTTCTAGATGTCATCGGTTGGGATATAGATTCTACCCCAGATTGGTCTACTAGTTATCTTGTATCTCAAGGTACTACTAATGCCAGTGCAATTGGTAATACAGCGAATACTCTCTCTCTGGATCAGATGTTTAAGCAAAGCCGTTGGGGTGGTACTACTACTACGACTACTTTCAACCAAAATATGAAGTTAACTGATTTTCTGGCACAAGAAGGATTGTTCCAGAAAGGTACTTTTTGGTCGCATATGCCAGTAGAATCGACTTCTGTACCTGAACCTACGACAATGGCAGGGCTATTTACATTAGGTTTGTTAGGTTTGGCTATGCATCGGCAAAAAAAGTTTAATTAAACTGCGGGTGTTCAGATCCCCGACTTTTTAAAAAAGTCGGGGATCTATGACTTATCACTTAAAGGTTGGCAGTTAACAGTTAACGACTAGTAGGAGCGGGTTTTGCGAGATTACATATCTTTAATGTGCGAATTTTGAATTTTGAATTCGCGCTTTTCAAATCTGTATTTATGCCACAATCAAGTATTAATACGTAAGTCTACATATCAGACAACCGATAATATTTTAGGTTATATACACAGAAGATTCATGACTTGAACACCTATTGAAATCGTATATTCAGGAAAATAAATTGATAACAGAAAATTCGATATATTCCTGGTAAGAGTATGAAGCAGAATAAGTGGCTATTGCGCTTAGTTAGTCAAGTTAGCCAACCATTAGGAAAAGTAACTCTCACATTGGCTACTTTGCTCTGTAGCACCATTCCCGCTCAAGCTGTTAGCTTTAACTTTACCTACGATCCGGGAGTTTCTTTTGAGTACAAATGGGCAGCAGAAACCGCAGCATTATATTGGCAAGATATACTCAGAGATGATGCTACTATCAATATTCACTTAGATGTAGCCAGTAGTAGTAAGTTACCGCAAGGAGTTTTAGGTGGCGCTATCCCAGCTTTTCTGAATAATGCTAGTTATAGTAGTTTTAGAACAGCTTTAACTAACGATCGCCGTTCTAGTAATGATTTTACAGCTGTCGCTAATTTGCCTGGAGTCAGTAATTATAACTATTTAGAGTTTGTTGCTAATGGCACATACAGTAATAACACCCATTGGGCATTAGGAGTAGCAAATTCTACACTCAACTTTAATCATGCAGTGATTAAAAGCGATATTACACTCACAACAGCTAATGCTAAAGCTTTAGGACTGATTAATAAACACGCAACTAGTTTAGATGGCACTATTGTGTTAAATAACCTTGCTAATACTAACTATTTGTGGGAAAACCTTCGTACCTCTACAGTTAGTGCTAATGAATTTGACCTCACTACTGTGTTAATTCATGAAATGGGTCATATTCTGGGTTTTGTGAGTGGTGTTGATGCTGTTAATGATACTAATAGCAATCAAACTAGTAGTAATTTAGGAAAATATGCCACCCCTTTGAATTTATTCAGTAGAGATGGATTTTTTAACACAGATGGCAGATTAATCTATGGTGGTTCATCCATCTTTACTATTGATGGGGGTAAGACTAATTTGGGCTATTGGTCAACAGGCGCAGATACTGATTTGGCATTGGGTTATAATCAGGGTGGTGATGGTTGGCAAGCTAGTCACTTTAAAAGCACCTATACAGATGCAATCATGAATCCTGCTTTGAGTGCAGGTATGAGAAGAAATGTCACCAGCCGAGAAATAACTTTTCTTGATGCTATTGGCTGGGATACCAGAAATAAAACAACTAGCGATTCGACTCTGCAAAATTTGGCATATAATATCGCCCTAAACAAGGGAAATATTGACCAGACTGTTAGCTTGAATAATATGTTTAACCAATCTCGTTGGGGTGGTACGACAACAACGACAACTTTCAATCAAACTACAGAATTGGCTGATTTTCTAGCGCAACAGGGATTTTTTCAACAGGGTACTTTTTGGTCGCATCTACCAGCAGAATCGGCTTCTGTACCCGAACCTACTACAACTGCGGGACTATTTGCATTAGGTTTGTTAGGTTTGGCTATGCATCGTCAAAAAAAGTTTAATTAGACTGCGGGTGTTTAGATCCCCGACTTTTTTTAAAAGTCGGGGATCTATGACCTAATCGAAACCCTGCCAGCATGAGTAGGGTTTTTGTATAATTTTATATATTTCACAATATTGATACAGTAGATTGCAAGTTTGTGAGGTACAGATAATTTTCAGGTCATAGCAGTGCCATCTCTGCATCTGTTTTGATCGGGAGCGGCGTAAAATCATAGCAAAATGAACTGCAATCTTTGAAGCGGAATTTCATCTTCCTAAAGTCATAGAAGAAAAAGACGTAACTGATTACAATAGTTAAATGCTAGCTAATAAACAGCAGCTATCAAACCTCTAGATTCTTATTACTGAAAGCACTATTACGCAGATTGATGTTATTGCAATATGACAGTTTAACAACTGGTGTCAATCTTTATGACAGCAAGTAGCAACATCTGTATTTTATCTATATCTGATGATGACACTGTTGCAGTCAAGAGGGAAGCATTTGTGTTTCGGGAACTCCAAAATAGCAACTATGAGATTTTTCTCCCCAAGGATAACCAAAGCCAATAGCTACACAGCGATCGCAAATTTTTCTAATTGGAATTCCCAAATTGTGTCTATAAATTTTAATTTATGCTTTTACAGCAAAATTACAATCTGTTGACCATTAAGTAGCAAATTAATGTAATCTAAGGAAATAGGCAGCAAAAAGAGTGAACTTAATTTCAATCGCCCAACAGGGTCTTGTCGGTAACAATAAAATTCTTTATTGAAAGACTAAAGACCCTAGCGATGAATAGCCTGTGATTTATATTACTTATCTAGCTTAGGTAAGCGATCGCAGGCAAATGACTATTGTATTGATTCAGAAATAATGTATGCAGTTTATGTTTAAATTTGCATACATTATTTGTCTGAAAAATTGGTTTTGCTCAAGAAGTGTGTGCTAATACTGATAGTTTGGAGAAGCTATAAGTTTTGGTAGGTAAGCTTCTGAGCGTTATTCATGGTTGTTCACATGATTGTGGATAATGGTATCTACCAACTAAGATTATTGACTGAAAATCCCTCAATATATTAGCTGTTGGAGGTAAATCATGCTAATTCGATGTTTATATTCACCGACGAGCAAATTGTCATAAAAACACTATCTATTTTTGAAAAGTTACATCTTCTGATAAGATGCTCTAATAACCAGGTACTGAAAATTTTTGTAACAAAACTAGTGTCTACTAGAGATTAATGAAAGCCTAAATGGCGAAAATTTTATTAACATTATGCTTTGAGTTCTAAAAATTAGAAAATCACTTAAAAATAGAGGTTGTAGTAACATCATGTTTGTAATTAGGAGAAATATCATGCCTAAATAATTCTGCTTGGGTTAATCGAAAACCTTAAATTTTCCAAAAATCTTTGTTGTTGCTTGATGCCTTCCGATGACATCTAAAATTTCATGGTTGAGGCATAATAGCCTCTTGTGTGTATTTTTTTCTTTGGGCGTGGTGGCTTATCAAACCATGCCAACTATTGGGCAAACTGTAATCAGAAATACGGCTGGTGCAGGGGCAAATGGTTTGCCAAATCAGCGCTCAAACGAAGTCAGAATAACTGCTTCCCAAGCTGCTTTAGAGATTATTAAAACAGGCGATAGAGCAGCCGCAGAACCAGGAGATACAGTCATTTATCGCCTGACAATTAGAAATACAGGTCAAGCACCTGCGAGAAATATCACAATTACAGATAGGTTACCTTTAGGATTGCGATTTATTTCTAAATCCCTCAAAGGTTCTGTTGGTAATTCATCTGTATCTTTAACTGCGAGTGCTGTGAATAATCGGGCGGTGACAATTTCCCTTAACTCTGCCACAGAATTACCGCCCCAGGGAGTCTTAAATGTCGCTTATGCAGTGGAAGTCACGCCAGATGCAGTCAGGGGTAGTGGGAGAAACCTAGCCCAAGCACAAGCAGGAAATTTGACGAGTAACCAAGCTAGTCATGTATTGCGCATTCGTCCGGGGATTCTCTCTGATTGCGGCACGATTATTGGGCGGGTGTTTGTCGATAAAAACTTTGACGGCGAACAGCAACCCAATGAACCCGGTGTGCCCAATGCCGTAATTTACATGGATGACGGCAATCGCATTGTTACCGATGCCAATGGGTTATTTTCTTTAGCGAATGTTATATCTGGCTATCGGTCAGCAACACTAGACTTGACAAGTCTGCCAGGATATGGATTGGCACCCAACAATTATTTTATTGAAAGAAATAGCCAATCACGGATGGTGAAATTAGCTCCGAGTAGTTTGGCTCGTGTCAATTTTGGGGTTACACCTGCATTTTCAGGGGGTAAACGATGATATCTCACAAAGATTTAGGTAGAGCGAGCAAAACCAGAGTGGGGATGGAAAAACAGCAATTATCGCTGTTGCGCTTGGCTGGACATCCCAAGGGTAAAAGAGTGATGTTCCTGGCGTTTTTGGCATTTATTGCCCCTACCTTTTTTGGCATTAAAGTCAACAATAATCAAGTGTTGGCGACAGAACCAGAAAACAGTCAGCCACAAAATCTTATCCCTGAAGGACAAGCAGAAGTTGAGCGGGTGATTGCTCAAGCTATCTCTCCAACTACCACACCGACGACAACCGAGCCAGGTGCTACATCTGCACCAACACCAGCTACTACACCAGCGACAACAGAGCCAGCTAGCCAAATTCCGCAAAATCCGGCTCCCATCGCTCAACCAGAAACTATTCCCACAGAGCTAACACCGGTATCTGCACCCCAGAATCTGAACCGGAAATTAAAGATTGAAATTTTACCAGTAGGTGACCCTAGAGTCCAAGCTGATGGACGCTCGACAATCAAGCTACAAGGGCAAATTACTGATGAACAAGGGCAATTAATTACTGAAGATGTATTAGTAACTTTAACTGCTAGTGCGGGTAAATTTGTCGGTGCAGACCAGGACAAAGACCAAGGTGGATTTCAGGTACGCGCCATTGATGGGGAATTTAGCGCAACTCTGCAATCGGATATTAAACCCCAACAAGTTAGAATTAGGGCAGCTGTAGAGAATATTAAAACGCGATCGCCCCAAATAACACCAGGCGAATCGACCTTTCCCCAACAAACCGACACTTCACTAATCGATAAAGTCGGGGAAGTACCAATTGAAGCTTATACCCAAGTTGAATTTACTACCTATCTCCGTCCTTCCCTCACCACTGGGATAGTTAATCTGCGTATTGGCCCTGGTGGTACTAATTATTGGGGGAGTTTCCGCGACTTTCTCAACCCCGACAAAACCGGGGGAACAGAAGTAGACTTGAGTGCGGCTGTGTTTACAACGGGGAAAATTGGAGATTGGTTATTTACAGGCGCGTTTAATAGCGAACGTCCGATTAACCAAGACTGCGAAGGGAGAAACCGCCTATTTGGGGGGGTGCAATTTTGCGAACAGCAATATCCCGTCTACGGCGATAGTTCCACATTTACAGCCACCACCCCCTCTATAGATAGCTTTTATGCTCGCTTCGAGCGTAGTTCCTTAATTCCCGGTGCCGATCCCGATTATTTCATGTGGGGGGACTACAACACCGAAGAATTTTCTAGACCATCCCAACTCTATACAGCCACAGCTCGTCAACTCCACGGCTTTAAAGCTAACTACAACTTCGGCCCCTTACAAATTACCGGGTTATACGCCAATAATATTGAAGGCTTCCAACGAGATACGATTGTCCCTAATGGGGTGAGCGGTAATTACTTCCTTTCTCGGCGGTTGTTAGTTCCGGGAAGTGAAACAGTTTATTTAGAAGCAGAGGAAATTAATCGTCCGGGGACAGTAATTCAGCGTCAACAACTATATCGCGGCCCGGATTATGAAATAGACTACGATCGCGGTACGCTGTTATTCCGTCGTCCCATCCTCGCTACAGAACTCAATCCCTTTGGCGCTACTTTGGTAAGGCGGATTGTGGTTACCTACCAAAACGAAGGCGGACAAGATTCCAAACTCTATGGTGGACGACTGCAATATAATATTTCCCAAGATTTAGAAAGAAAATCCTTTTTTGGAGCCAGTTACCTGCAAGAAGACCAGGGAAGCCAGAATTTCCGCCTATTTGGTGCTGATTTTCTGGTATCTTTAGGCGATGCTGGTAAAATTGTGGGGGAATATGCCCGTTCTAACGGTAACCTCGTGGATGGTCGAGATTTTAACGGTTCTGCATATCGTTTAGAAGCCTTTGGGAAAATTGGCGAGAGTTTTCTCGGTCAAGCTTACTATCGCGCCGTCGAACCTAATTTTAATAACAACTCCACCTTTAGCTTTACCCCCGGACAAACACGTTACGGTGCATCAGTTCTCGCTAAAATCACGGAAACCACCAGCTTTACTGTGGGTTACGATTTTGAAGAAAACTACGGTACTGCGGCGACTGGGATTAATAGCACACTCGGCTTTTTTGATTTATTCGATCCCCAACCCCAAGCGCGTCCGGGAGAAGCCATTAACAATACCCTGAAAACCTTCCGCGCTGGGATATTGCAAAGAATTGGGGCGGCAGATGTCAGTTTAGAATATGTCAACCGTTCCCGGGAAGATAGAGTTAGTAACCGCTTTAGTGGCGATGCAGATCAATTAGTTTCGCGGCTAAAAATTCCTTTAACTGAATCTTTAACCTTTCAAGGACAAAACGAACTCAATTTAGGTAATAGCGATCCCCTCTATCCCAACCGCACCACCTTAGGTTTAGATTGGAAAGCCTATCCAGGGGTGACATTGCGACTAGCGCACCAATTTTATGATGACAGCAGCTTAATACCTGGTAACTCCATCACTACCCTAGATACGATCCTCGATCGCAAATTGTCAGAGGATACAACTTTAACTGGACGTTACTCGGTGCTATCAGCCTTTAACGGCTTGCAAGGACAAGGTGCGGTGGGGTTAAATCATCGCTGGGCGATCGCGCCAGGATTGCGGGTGAATGTTGGTTACGAATACATATTTAAGAACATCTTTAACGGAACTGCGGCTGGTTCTCAATTCGGTCAATATTATGCAGTTGGACAAACAGCGTCTACCTTAGGACTATATTCCGGTTCCGTTTATAGTCTCGGATTTGAGTACACCGATAACCCCCAATTCCAAGCTAGTACTAGGTTTGAGTATCGTGATGGCGATGAAAGCAATAATTTGGTCATCTCTGCTGCGGCTGCGGGGAAACTTTCGCCAGCATTAACAGCTTTAGTTCGCTATCAACAAGCCGGGGAAGCTAACGTTTTTCTCCCCTCGACAGTGGGTGTAGTCACAGACGGTGTGAGATTCCAAGAATTAGGAGACACCGCCAACCTGAAACTGGGTTTAGCCTACCGCGACCCGAGTAACGATAAATTTAACGCCTTACTTAAATATGAGTGGCGACAAAATTATGATTCCATCCCCGAAACTCAGTTAACAGGAAGTACAGCTACCGGACAGATTTTTTCTGCGGAAGCGATTTATGCACCTAACTGGCGCTGGGAATTTTACGGCAAATACGCCTTTAGAAATGGGGTAACTTTCTTAGATGGCGATCGCTTTGATGCGGATGTAAATTTAGCCCAGTTACGGGCGACTTACAGGCTAGGTTATCGTACCGATTTAGCTGTGGAAGGGCGCTGGATTGGACAAACTTCTAATAGCGGCACGAATTACAACGAATTTGGCATAGCTGTAGAATCTGGGTATTACTTAACTCCCGATTTGCGTGTGGGTTTAGGCTACAGCTTCGGTAGCGTTGATGACCGAGATTTTACTGGTTACCGTTCCGAAGGTGGTTTTTACGTCAACATTACTTTGAAACTGAATGAACTTTTGGGTGGCTTTGGCTTGCAAAAACCCGTACCCAAGCAACAGGAAGAATCGGAAGTAAAACCAATCGCCCAAGGGACATCTCAAAGTCAACTAATTAACCGTCTCAAGCAGTCACAAGCGATGAAGTAAGGATGGAAAGGCAGATGGCAGAAGGCAGAGGGCAGAAGGGTAAATGGTTGTGGTTAGCTTTTTGTTGTTTTTGCTTTCTGACTTAGTAGCCCAGGTTGAAGGTGTATAGGAGTGAGTGATGTACAAAAAGCAAGGGAAAAATCAACCGCAGAGGACGAGGCAGTGCGTTGCGGAGGTTCCCTCCGTTGTAGCAACTGCCGTGCAGAGGGCGCGGAGACAGGAGAGGCTTTTGAGATTTTCGGGTATTTTATCGTTAACTTTTTGCCTTGTCGGTTCTGGGATAGCTGTGAGTCAAACAGCACCTAATACAACCGTGGCATTACGGATAGTAGTTAACAGCAATCAAGATGGTAATATTCAGCCTGACGAACAGCTAACTTTGCGGGAAGCCATTGAACTAGTAAATGGTACGCTAACAGTTGCTCAACTTAGCAGTGCGGAAAAAGCGTTAATTCAACCTTTAACTGAGGGCGGTTCGCGAATTGAGTTTAGTTTGCCCGCAAATGCTACGACAATTTTATTACAGTCTCAATTACCAGATTTGGCGAGTCCGGGGTTAGTGATTGATGGGGGGACGCAACCAGGATATGATGCTACTGGTTCAGCAACAGCCGAAATTGCCATTCCCATTCCAGTAGTTGCGATCGCACCTGCACCAGATAAAGAAATTTTTCGCGGTTTAACTGTGGTAGCTGATGGTGTCACCATTCGCGGCTTGAGTCTTTACGGATTTAATGCCAGTGCCATTAAGCAGCAGTTAGGCAATATTTTAATTTACGATGGCGTGCCCAAGCCGACAACTTTGACCACGCCACCGGGAGATATTGTCATTTCTCACCGCTTACCTCCACCCAATACCACCCAGCAGCAACCGCCTAACAGCGAGTTTCCTTTCTACAACAAAGATGTACCACCGAAAAATGTGGTAATTGAAAATAACTGGTTGGGGTTAACGACAGAGGAAAAAGTACCAGATACTACATCAGCTTTCGGAGTTTACGTATTCAATTCCCAAGGCACAACTATTCGCCGCAACCGCATTTACTATCATGAGGGTAGTGCAATTATTACATCTGTACGGGGTGAAAATACTTTAGTTCAAGAAAATATCATTGTTGGTAATGGCATTGCCGGGATGCCAGATGCCTTAAGAATTGAAGGTGTAGTGAATAAATCGCGCATTACCAGTAACTTAATTTGTGCTAACGATGGCGCTGGAGTGTATTTATTTAAACCCCAAGGTGATGTCCAAATCCGCGATAACCGCATTACCTACAATGGTAGAAGGTTACGCCGGGCAGCAGTATATTTAATGGGTAGCGAACATCAAGTTACAGGTAACGAAATTTCCTACCAAACCGGGCCGGGGGTAGTGGTATCAGCTTTTCCCCAAACTGAACGTAACATTATTCAAAATAACTCCTTTGCGGCGTTGGAAGGTTTGAGTATTGACCTAAATGCTCAAAGAAATTTAGATGTCAGCGATTTTCAACGGGGAGACGGGCCGAATCCTAAACGGAATTCAGGGAATCGTCGCTTAGATACAGGTAACGCCGCAATTAATGCGCCAGAATTTACCACGCGGGAATTTTTGCCCAATGGTAACAGCGTCACCTTAGCAGGGAAAGCCGATCCGGGTTCGGAGGTGACAATTTATCGCCTGGGAGATTATCAACAAGGTAAGCAAGCAATATATGAAACTGGTTACGGCGCATTGAGTCAACCTTTAGCTAGCGCCCCAGTGGATGAAAAAGGGCGATTTAGCGTTACAGTAGCCAATGTGAAAATTGGGGATATTGTCAGCGCGATCGCAACTGATCCCAAATATGGCACATCCGAACCTGCGATCGCGGCTTTTATTGGCCCCAGAACCAGTACACCCAGCTTACCGCCTGCAAGTCGGCAAAACCCCATTCCCCAGTGTACATCTAGACCAGTACCAATACCGACACCAACACCGACACCGACACCACCGCCAACCTTAATACCCACACCACTAAGAATTCGCGCACCGAGAAACGTTCACTTTGCCTTAGATAAATCCTTTATTAGTCCAGCGAGTGCGATCGTCTTGGATCGGGTAGCCCAAGTATTGCGACAAAACCCTGAGATTATCATCGAAATCCAAGGACATACCGATCCCCGCGCCAGCGATGACTATAACCTCGCCTTAGGTAGAAGAAGGGCATTATCTGTGAGAAATTACTTATTACGCCAAGGTGTAGCCCCAGAACGAATGACCATCCGCACCTTAGGGGAAACTCAGAGAGTCAGTGAAGGTAGTAGCCGCGTAGATTACGCACGCGATCGCCGTGCCGAAATTATCTACAAAGATGTCCGAGGTATAGACATCATCATTGAAGGCCAAGAACAAGACTTGCAATTAGAACCACCGCGAAGGAGATAAGGCAGAGGGGGACTCTTGTAGAGACGCGATTAATCGCGTCTACCTAATGCCCAATGCCTCATGCCCAATGCCCAGTTAAAAAATTTACATCTTGTTTTAGGAAGCCAGTAATGAAACCTTTATTGAAAAATCTAGTTCCACCCCTGAGAAGTACATTCCTCACCCTACTGTTAACCGCACCCCAAATTCCTTTAGGAAGCCTTTCTAGTCAAAAAACTGTAGCACAGGCACAGAACGTTACCTGCCCAGCTAATACAAGATTGCAAAATCTTAATTGGGAGAACTTAAATTTCCAAACTGCCAATTTCAATCAGACTTTCAACATCGGTGGGGTTAATATCAACTTCCGAATGGTGGAAAACCCATCTGGTTTTATCCGTGACGTTAGCCCTGGTGCCCTTGGCCCTATACCTTTTGGCATTGAACCAGGCCCCTATGGTGGCATTAATAAACCATATCTTCGGTGGGGGATTGATGCTAGGGGACGTAGCCAAGGTACTGCAACTTTAACCATTACTGCTGATAAACCAGTTGTCTTGCCATCTTCTCTTCTATTTTTAGATGTAGATAGAAATCGCAGCGATGAGACAGGATATCAAGATCAGATTACTGTGACGGCTTCTAACGCAGGTGCAAATGTCCCAGTTACCCTGGTGCGTGCTAATGGTAATGTGCCTAGTGTTACCGAAGTAGTTGGTAATGTAGCGCGGGGACAAAATCCGCGAGTGGAACCAGGAAATGCACCCCCTGAAAGTTCAGCTGGTAATGTGGCCGCGACATTTGCTGGCCCGGTTACTAGCGTCCAAATTGTTTATCAATCAGGGCCGCTATTTGCACCCCCTAATCCCGGGCCGGGGCAGGATGAGACAATTGGTTTAGCTACAGATATCGGCGTCTGCGTACCAGCAGCTTCCATTGGCGATACTGTATTCAGCGATCGCAATGGCAATAATGCTCAAGACCCTGGCGAACCAGGTATTCCTGGTGTTGCAGTGGAAGTCAGAGATAGTAACGGCAATGTAGTTGGTAATGCTACAACTGATAATAACGGTCAATACCGAGTTTCTAATTTACTAGCAGGTCAATACACAGCCTCAGTTCCTCAAGCACCTAATGGATTAACTCCTACTCTAACTCAGCCCAATCCTATTACCTTAACGGCTGGGCAGAATTACGATTTAGCTGACTTTGGTTTCCGCCCACCTGCTAATAGTTCCATTGGCGATACTGTGTTTAACGATCCTAATGGGAATAGCGTTCAAGACCAAGGTGAAACGGGAATTCCTAACGTGCAGTTGCAACTGAGAGATGGCAACGCTAATGTGATTGCAACGACGACTACAGATAATAATGGTAAATATAGTTTTGGCAATTTAGTCGCAGGTCAATATACAGTTGTTGTTTCCCAACCCCCAAGTGGATTGACACCAACACTAACGCAACCTAACCCGATTAACTTAGCAATAGGACAAAATTACGAACAGGCTGATTTTGGTTTTCGTCCAGCAACTAACGGTTCCATTGGCGATACTGTATTCAATGACCCGAATAACAATAACGTTCAAGACCAAAATGAACTAGGAATTCCGAATGTACAGTTGCAACTCAAAGATGGCAACGGTAATGTGATTGCAACGACGACTACAGATAATAATGGTAAATATAGCTTTGGCAATTTAGCCGCAGGTCAATACACAGTTGTTGTTTCCCAACCACCGAATGGATTAGTCCCCACTCTGACACAACCAAACCCGATTAACTTAACTGCGGGACAGAATTACGAACAGGCTGATTTTGGTTTTCGTGCAGTGAATAACGGTTCTATTGGCGATACTGTATTTAACGATCCTAATGGGAATAACATTCAAGACCAAGGTGAAACGGGAATTGCTAACGTGCAGTTGCAATTGAGAGATAGCAACGGTAATGTGATTGCCACAACGGTTACAGATGATAATGGTAAATATAACTTTATCAATTTAGTCGCAGGTCAATATACAGTTGTTGTTTCCCAACCACCAACCGGATTAATTCCCACACTGACACAACCTAACCCCATTAACTTGACAACAGGACAGAATTACGAACAGGCTGATTTTGGTTTTCGTGCAGTGAATAACGGTACCATTGGCGATACTGTGTTTAACGATCCTAATGGTAATAGCGTTCAAGACCAAGGCGAAACGGGAATTGCTAACGTACAGTTGCAACTGAGAGATAGCAACGGTAATGTGATTGCGACGACGACTACAGATAATAATGGTAAATACAACTTTAATAATTTAGTTGCAGGTCAATACACCGTTAGGGTTTCCCAACCACCAAGCGGATTAACACCAACGCTGACACAACCAAACCCAATTAACTTGACTGCGGGACAGAATTACGAACAGGCTGATTTTGGTTTCCGCCGTCCCGGTACTGGTGCGGGTGGCGATGGTAATATCTTTTTGGTGAAGCGAATTACAGCGATCGCCAGATCAAATGCTCCCACTACTCAATTCAATACTTTTGTTGATGACCCCAACGACAGCAATGATAATACATTCAACTCAACTGCTGTTGGTGTATTTGACGTATCACCAAACGGGCAAAATGGTGGTGGAGTTGTGCAAAGTGGTGACGAAGTAGAGTACACAATTTATTTCCGCACCGAACAGTCATTAGAAAATATTAATTTGTGTGACTTGATTCCTACAGGTACTACCTATGTAGCTAACAGTATTTCTGTTACAGGTGGCGGTGTAGGTGCAGATCAAGGAAGATTCTTCCCCCCATTAACACCAATAGAACAGATTCCTGAAAGTAATGTCTGCGAAAATCGCAATAATCCCAACGGTACAGTAATTGTCAAATTAGGCAATATTCCTACCACTCAATCGGGATTTGTGCGCTTCCGCGTCAGAATTAATTAAAAGTTCAACGAACGGTGGTTACAGACGCGATTCATCGCGTCTGTACAATAATAGGGCATGGCAATGCCCATTGGTGTCAACATAATGCGAAACCCGCTTTATGCAAAGGTTTTGCCCTCACCCCCAGCCCCTCTCCCTGAGGGAGAGGGGAGCAAGAGATTCAATTCCCCTTCTCCCTCAGGGAGAAGGGGTTAGGGGATGAGGGCGAGAGATTTGTACAACACTCGCCGTATATAGCTTTTAGCTTAAGTTGACACAGGTAGGCATTGCCATACCCCTAGCAATCTAGTTTTCCAATTGGTATCAGTTGACATCCTCACCGACCTAAAGGAACGGTGATTCCCAAACCTCACGATTTGAGTTTCTGCTTCATAGCAACTGCCTCCACCCTCAAGGAGTTTTATGGTCTTATGTTCGCTCCACAGACTAACCCCGCTAGTCCAGCGGTTTTATGTGTCGAATACCCAAAAGGAATTCTTATCTGTTGTTTTGATTCTAGGGATGTTTGCCATTGCCCTATCCTCTTTTCCCGGTCTACCGATTTGTCTGCGCCGCCAATTAATTTTACTGGACTTCGCTCGTTAGGCTGTCTGAATCCATCGTCTCGGGTGGGTCATTGACCATCTATATTTTAATATAAAGCCGTCCTACAAGGACGGGGTTTCTACCCAAATTTTCGATGATCAACTACCACCAAATCCGATTACCGTTTTCGTCAACTCTGGCTTGACGAATTACATCAGAAATTTCTTCAGCGTCTTTAACGTGGTGAAGCGCTTTTTTTTCACCATCGGGGTAGTCAACCACAAAATAAGTGGGAACTGTAATATGATCTCCGGTAATGTCTGGTGAATCCACTGCTATTTGTTGCGCTTTTTCTTCAACTGATTGGGGTTCGTCAGCGATTCTATCTCCAGGGTTGGCGGTTAAATTTCTTTCTTTAACGTTGGGTTCTTCTTGACTATGCCAATCTTTACTTACTGGTTGGTTAATTTGCTCTTTAGGTTCGTTAGTCATAGCTATTGTGGGAATTTAAATCTTGCATTTACTAACATCAATTTAGAAAATAAAAGTCCTAAAGAGTTCTTTCTCTAGAGAGAGTTTCTATTTATCAATCAATAGGTGGATGTCTGAGGTGAGATATTAATTCAATCTTTAAATAAACTCGTCTGGCTGTAGAAATAGTTTTATATTTCTTGAGAAATAACCTCTAGATGTTTTGCACAAAAACCCACTTAACAATTCAAAATTCAAAAATCAAAAATCAAAAATAAGGCCGGTTAAACCCACATAAGGGCGGGGTTTCCCCGCCCCTACGACAATCTTAATTACGTATGGAAATATGGATTGGTTTGACAACTGACAACTGACAACTGACAACTGACTAATTAATTAGCTTCTATCTGTTTGGCGGTGTTTTCGGCTTTTTGCGCTAACTCTTGGTTTCCTTCTTGTTGAAATAGTGTGGATGCTTTACGTAAATCAGCGATCGCAGCTGGTTTATTTTTTAAGGCATAATTGGTAAGCCCGCGAAAATAATGAGCATAGGCAATATTCGGCGAAATTTCCAGGGCTGTGTCAAAATCTGTCTTAGCATCTGGGAATTGCTTTAATAAGAACCTAGCAGCGCCTCTTCCTACATAAGCTGAGGTATTTTTGGGTTCTAGCTTGAGCGCTTGGTTAAAATCTTCAATTGCGCCGGAATAGTTTTTGGCTTGGAATTTATCAATCCCCCGTTTCAGGTAGCTGGCGACTGTGCTGTTACTTGCAGGTGGTGTGGCGGGAGTTTGGGCAATAATGGTTTGTGATGGTTGTGTAGGGGATAAATTTTTGGCTTCAGCTTGGGAAGCGATCGCGAATGTTCCCCATGTTCCGAATGTTAAAATTGCAACTGCTAATTTTAAACCTTTCATCGTTAAATCTCCTCAACTGTGAATACCGATACTGCAAGTGAATTTACTTGAGCGTCACTTTTAATTATCCCCTAGCTTTCTTTCTGGTGTTGCAGCACTATTGTTATCTACTGGCGCGGCGTTACATAATTGTTGGGCGATATCTTGGCGAATCTGCTTTAATTCATCAGATGGTTCCGATACAGAGTAAGCTTGTTGTAAGACATCTGACCATAACTGCTGATAAGCAAAATACTTAGCTTTGGCTAAAGCGATCGCTTCTTTGTTGGCTTTTTTGGTTTGTAGTTCAGTTTCGAGAGTCTGCAATTCTTTGGAAATGCGATCGCGTTTTTGGCTATCCATCAACTGAAATGAGACAAACATCGTCGGATTCGTACCCCTATACACCGTCCACTCATAGATTTGCCCTGGTTGCAATTTTTTGCCTGTATAATTTACACTCTGCTGCGCTTCTACAGATTGACTCCACAAATTATCTGTGTCGCTACCACGAGCACGTAAACCGATAGTTTGAATATTACCTTGCCAAATGAATAAAGGGCGATCGCTCCAAGTTTGCGTTATCTCTCCCTGAACCCCTGGCGAAATTGGACAAAAATTCCCCCTGGCAGCTGTACGTCTACGCCTTCGCTGAAATAAATTATTGATATTCAAAACTTCTCGCCAAGAAGTTGTTTGCACCACTTCACTACTCAATGCTGTTTGTGGAGAAATCACCACATCTGGAAAAATTACCATACTGCTAGCAGTAAGTAATAGTAAACAAAACTTAACTACGGAAGCTTTTTCGGTGTTATTTTTTAATGGCTGAATTCCAATATCTCTGGTAATGCTGGAATTAGGTAATAAAGTCTGTGTAATTACTATTAAAGAATGTAATAAATTATTTTTAGACATCAAGATTTTCCTCCTCAATCGAAGTAGAATGGCAATCTTAAAAGGTTATTGAAAGTCAAACCTCCTCAGATATAAATCTGCAATCTTTCTTAATTTTTACGCAACGAAGCAGGTAATTTCTGCTCATACCATCGCCTCGTGTTTTGACGTTTAATTAATGGTAAGTGTGTCCAAGTTGAAAAAATTGGTTAGAGACGCGATGAACCCTTGTCTGTACAATTGAAGGAATTTTTGACGAGTGACTGTAATTAAGGCAGATTTAGCTGACATGTTGCCGAGATCGAAATCCGCCGTCACCCTATAAGGGTGCGGCTAATTTGACAAAGCCTGCTTTTGCAGGCTTGGTACAATTAGCCCCAGGCTTTTAGCCTGCGGGCGTTTTTTCGGGTATGGGGGAGAAATCTTGTCTAATACCCACAACTAAGAAACTTTTGCCGAGATCGAAATCCGCCGTCACCCTATAAGGGTGCGGCTAATTTGACAAAGCCTGCTTTTGCAGGCTTGGTACAATTAGCCCCAGGCTTTTAGCCTGCGGGCGTTTTTTCGGGTATGGGGGAGAAATCTTGTCTAATACCCACAACTAAGAAACAACGTTAGGATACTTATTGAATTGCTACTCGTTCAATAGGAATTAGCTTATGAGCCAACTGGAGAAAGTTCAAGCTGAGTACGAAAATTTTACCGCACAATTTGAAAGTGTCATTATTAGCACCGTGAGCGAAGCGGGAATACCTAACGCTAGTTATGCGCCTTTTGTTATGGATAATGCTCACAATATTTATATTTACGTTAGCGGTTTGGCGACGCACACGAAAAATATTTATGCCAATCCTCATGTTTGTGTTTTATTTATTGAGGATGAAAGCCAGACTCATCAAATTTTTACTCGTCGGCGTTTAAGTTTTGATTGCAAAGCCAGTTTAATTGAACGCGAAACAGCACAATGGAATCATATTGTTGAGCAATTTCAACAGCGATTTGGAGAAATCATTGAAGTGTTGCGGAGCTTAAATGACTTTCGGATTTTTCAGTTAACCCCAAGTGAAGGGCGTTTCGTCGTTGGCTTTGGCGCAGCTTATCATATCAGTGGTGATAACCTGCAACAACTTGTGCAGATTACTAGGGGCTAGGGAAAGAGGAGAAGGGGGACAAATAATTCAAAATTCAAAATTCAAAATTCAAAATTAAGAATTCTATTTGCCCAATGCCCAATGCCCAATGCCCAATGACAAATGACAAATGACAAATGACAGCCTTAACCAGCTATCTTTAATTGCGCCGCTCTACTTAATTAATAATTCATAATTCATAATTAATTTTATGCTTCAGTTCCAACCTACTGGCTTTGGGCACAAAGTTATTCATACTTCCTTGGGTGCAATGGTTTACTATACTCAAACAACTGCACCTTGGGCGATCGCTGATACAGTGGATTTACCCCCTTTACTGTTTCTGCATAACTTTGGCGGGGGTGCTTCAGCTTACGAATGGTCTAAAGTATATCCGGCTTTTGCTTCTAGTTACCGGATATTAGCACCAGATTTACTTGGCTGGGGAGATTCTGCCCATCCTGTATGGGATTATCAAATTAAAGATTATCTGAATGCGATCGCGGAATTTATCGCTAAAACTTGTCGTCAACCTGTCAAAGTTGTCGCTTCTTCCTTAACAGCCGCTTTGACTCTGCGCTTGGCTATTACTCAACCGGATTTATTCGATTCTTTATTTTTAGTTTGTCCTTCCGGTTTTGATGATTTTGGGCAAGGTTCAGGACGAAGATTGCCTTTATCAGTTATCAATACACCATTGTTGGATAATTTAATTTATGCCATTGGTGCAGAAAATGAATTTGCTGTGCGAAATTTTCTGCAAAATTTTCTGTTTGCAAAGCCAGAAAGAGTTACACCAGAAATGGTACAAGCTTATTTAGCCTCTGCCCAACAGCCAAATGCTAAATTTTCCGCCTTGGCATTTTTGCGGGGTGACTTGTATTTTGATTTAAGCTTATATATTCAGCAATTGAAAACTCCCACAACGTTTTTTTGGGGAGAAAAGGCACAATTTACCAATATTAAATTGGGTAGAAGATTAGCTAATTTAAATTATGGGGCAATTCGCAAATTTTATGAAATTGCGGATACGGGCATATTACCCCATTTGGAAATGCCAGAGGTATTTATTGGGTTATTACAGCGACATTTAAAATAAGCGATCGCATTCTAGCCCTGATAATTACCCACATACAGGGTATTTGTGGTAAATAAAATACACATGTTGGCGCATCGATATATTCTAGAGGGCATGGCAGTGCTAATGCCCCTACCCATTTGTGATATTTTTGCGAATAGCTATGATGGCGCTGGGAAATAAATTACACATGTAGGGGCATCAGCACTGCTGTGCCCCGATAATTATCTGTACCTTGCCAGCTTGGAATCTGCTGTAGATTTTTTATCAAGAAAGGCAGAGGGCAGGAGGCAGAAGGCAGAAGGGAATTCTGATTCCTGCCCTCTGCCACGACCGAAGGGAGTAAGGGTTTAAGACCCCCACCAAATTGAAAATTTGGTGGCTCTTGTTTAGGAGGGGTCAGAATCCCCTTCTAAACAAAACCTTCTGCCCTCTGCCCTCTGCCTTCTGCCTTCTTCAACGCCTGCTTCCTGGTGATAGCAATTTAAATGTTGGCGCATCGATATATTCTAGAGGGCATGGCAGTGCCAATGCCCCTACCAATTTGTGATATTTTTGCGAATTGGTATTATTCTGCAGCTTTCAATAAATTCCCTAGCTACGATATTGAAGCCAATCAACACAACTTTGATTGCAATCAACACAACATTGACGCGAATCAACACAACTTTGATTGCAATCAATGCAACATTGACGCGAATCAACACAACTTTGATTGCAATCAACACAACATTGACACGAATCAACACAACTTTGATTGCAATCAATACAACATTGACGCGAATCAATACAACTTTGATTGCAATCAATACAACATTGACGACAATATTTTACAGCCGATACCGAGGAAAATTTCCGTATAACTCAGTAAAAATAATCAGATTGATGATAATTAGCGATTAATTTTCCGAATAATTTCTCATGGAGATTTAGCCTTGCCTTGGCTAGATTATACGCAGTAATTCTCTGATTATCTTCAGGAGCGCATCTTCATGGTAAGACCAAAACGCAGTTCACCTACTCTCGAAAAAGCTTTACGGCGAGTAGCCGGAATGCGCTGGATTAGTCCGACACTAGACTTTGGCAGGGGATTGAATTTAACAGAATACGACAGCCGGATTCAAACTTTGCAAACCGAACTATCAAATTACAATAATATACTCTCTAGCCTAGATGAAATGGCAATTCGTATCGCTGAAATTGAAGAAGATTTAAGCACTTATTCAGAAAAGATGTTAATGAGTGTAGGCACTAATTATGGTAAAGATAGCGCGGAATATGCCCAGGCGGGAGGAAAGCGGCGCAAGAGTTCATCACGCCGTTCTAAACCAGCGCCATCTCCTGCTGAGATTATGGTAGCTACACCTTTAAATGGTGCAAATAACAATGGTAAGCAAAACCCTGTTGTTTCACCTTAATCGATTAATTGCATAATACTGGCGATCGCTCTTTTCTTTGGTGCAAATAGAGCGATCGCCGCAATACATCAATATATTTTAGAAGGCATGGCATTGCACTTGTCAACTTAACGCGAAACCCATAGCCCGACTAGGAATGAATTCCTAGTCTCATAGCCAAAGTCATCTCAAGATGACTAAATATCCTCAAAATTTTGAGTCTACTTCAGTAGGGGCGGGTTAACAGATCATGGGTGTCAACTTAAGCTAAAAGCTATATACAGCGCGTGTTGTACAAAAACCCTCGCCCTCATCCCCTCACCCCTTCTCCCCCAGGAGAAGGGGAATTAAATCTCTTGCTCCCCTCTCCCACCGGGAGAGGGGTTGGGGGTGAGGGGAAAAACCTTTCTACAAAGCGGGTTTCGCCTTAAGTTGACACTAATGTGCAATGTCATACCCCTATCTATTTGTTACATTATTTTTTCAAATTGTAATCATAGTAAATTTCATCTAATTAACTGCGCGGTAGAGTTAAAGAACTGACGGGATAATCCGCGCGTAATTAAAATAGTAGTTAGTAAGTTAGCAAAAGCAACCATAAACATCAGCAAAATTTCGTAGGAAACAGCATCGGGCGCATGAATTCCTGCTAGTAACTGTCCGGTGGTGATTCCTGGAAGTGCAACCATGCCGATAAGCGTCATTTGATTTAAGGTAGGAAGTACGCCGGCGCGAATGGCTTCCCGACGATATTGGCTAATAGCTTGCTCTGGTGTTGCACCTAAGCTTAAATGAGTTTCGATTTCTATGTGAGATAAGTTGATGGTATTCACCAGACGTTCCCCGGCGATCGCAGCTGCATTCATCGCATTACCTAAAACTACCCCAGCCAAGGGAATAAGATATCGGGGTTCGTACCATCTATCTGGTTCAATAATCAAAAAAATGCTATAAAGCACAGTCAATGCTGTACTAACAAAAATTGACCCCCACACCCAAGGTAATAACCGGGGAAGTTTTTGGCTGATGCGGTTTCGTGAGACAATCGCCGTAATCGTCAGCATAATTACTACAATCCCCACAACTGCCCAAACATTGTTTACAGCAAAGATGAAGTCTAAAACATATCCCAGGACAGCTAATTGGAGAAGAGTTCTTCCAGTAGCGACAACGAAATTAAATTCTAGTCCTAACCTTTCCCAAGCAGATAAACCAACCGCGATCGCCATTAACCCGATTGCGATCGCCAAATCAGCTAAATCCAGCTTGATTAAATCTTGCATTGCTCATTACTCCGGGGGTAGGGGTTAGGGGCTAGGGATTAGAGGAAGGGAAGGGGGACAAGGAGGACAAGGGAGACAAGGGAGACAATTGTACAGACAAGGGTTCATCGCGTCTCTGACAACTGACAACTGACAACTGACTATTGACTATTGACTATTGACCATTGACCATTAATAGCAACAATTGAGCGTAGAAGTGCATCTTTTGTATTTCCAGATCAAGAAAAACTCATGATCCAAAGTGTAAATCCTGTTCCTGCTTTTGATATTAAACAGCAATATGCGACTCTGGAAGCAGAGGTGAGTGCGGCTGTGTTAGAAGTTCTGGCTTCTGGTCGTTATATTGGTGGGCCTTTAGTAGAAGGTTTTGAAAAACAATTTGCTGCTTATCATCAAGTAAGTGAATGCATAGCTTGTAATTCCGGTACTGATGCACTGTTTCTCTCGCTACGTGCTTTAAATATTGGTGCAGGTGATGAAGTAATTACAACAACTTTTACTTTTATTGCAACGGCTGAAGTTATTAGCGCAGTAGGTGCCAAGCCAGTTTTTGTTGATATTGATGATACTTTTAATATTGATTTAAAACAGGTAGAAGCAGCAATTACGCCCCAGACTAAAGCGATTATCCCCGTTCACCTGTTTGGGCAACCTGTAGATATGACGGCGCTAATGGCGATCGCTCAAGCTCACAATGTAGCTGTGATTGAAGACTGCGCCCAAGCCACAGGTGCAAGCTGGAACAATCAAAAAGTCGGTAGTATTGGTCACATTGGCTGTTTCAGTTTTTACCCTACAAAAAACTTGGGCGGCTGCGGTGACGGCGGTGCAATTACTACTAACGATCCAGAAATCGCCAGCAAACTGCGGGTATTGCGGGATCATGGCAGTAAGGTGCGCTACATCCATGAAGAAATTGGTGTCAATAGCCGCTTAGATGCCATTCAAGCCGCGATTTTAGAAATTAAACTGCGTTATCTCGATAATTGGAACGAAAGCAGAAAAGCGATCGCCGCTTATTATCATCAATTCCTCAGCCAAGTTCCTGGTATCATCGTCCCCCAAGAATTAGCCGGCGGCGCTGGTGTCTGGAATCAATATACAATTCGCGTTTCTGGTGCAGAGAGAAACGGTGCTAGCGCCAAATATCGCGACTCAGTGCGCCAGCAATTGCAAGAAAAGGGTGTAAGTTCAATGGTTTACTATCCCTTACCCTTACATTTGCAACCAATTTATCAAAATCTCGGTTATCAACCAGGTTCTTTACCAGTTGCCGAGCAAGCCTGTCATGAAGTCATCTCTTTGCCCATGTTCCCAGAATTGACACAGGAACAGCAAGACAAGGTGATTTACGCGCTGAAGGATTGTTTGTAAGAGAGGTAGGGGGGCATTGGGCATTGGGCATTGGGCATTGGGCATTGAAACAATTTTAGATTTTGGATTTTAGATTGGAATCCAAAATCGCAAATTTAAAATCTAAAATTCCTTGTCCCCCTTGTCTCCTTTGCCCCCCTTCCTCTAATCCCTAATCCCTAGCCCCTAATTTAGATGCTTCAATCTGTGCTGAGAGTTCTGCCTAAAGACGTTAAAATTAAAGCAGTTAATCATAGTTAAATGAATGAGTCCGTCACTGGAGAAAATTTTAAGTGAGATTGAGCAACTAACTCCAGAAGAGCAATTAACAGTGATGGGGCATTTGGTAGAACGTGTAAAAAAACATATCACCCAAGTGCAACCAAAACGCAAGTGGAGCGATTTAAAAAGTATGGCTCCCTATCCGCTATTAGGTGAAGATGCTCAAGAATGGGTTTCGCGGACTCGAAAATTTGCAGATGAGCATCGAGAAGAATAAATAGTAGGGTGTGTTGTCGCGCAGCGCAACGCACCATCATTAATTAGGGCTTGCTGAAAGATTATTTGATTACAGCAGTTTTCACCTATTTTAACCACATCTGTCGTAGGGAACACCAGTAAAATTATTGTATGTACCAAAAGATGGTCGGTGCCCATTGGTGTCAACTTAACACCAAACCCGCTTGGTTGCAAGGTTTTGCCCTCACCCCCAGCCCCTCTCCCACCAGGAGAGGGGAGCAAGAGATTAAATTCCCCTTCTCCCTGAGGGAGAAGGGGTTAGGGGATGAGGGCGCGAGGGTTTTTGTACAACACTCGCCGTATATAGCTTTTAGCTTAAGTTGACACCAAGTGTCGGTGCAGTGCCCCTACAGAGTGGTCTATTTACCGGAAAATAGGTGTAAGACAACAACGGGAGGAAGCAGAGAAAATTATATATCCCCCTTCCCCTAGCCCCTAGCCCCTAGCCTCTAGCCCCTACTTTTGCAGATGCTAAAGCTTCAACAATGCTACGTACAGCAGCAATCATGGCTACTTCGCTGTTGAGTTGGTTAATAGCTGAACCGACACCCACACCAGCTGCACCAGATGCGATCGCTAGTGGTGCTGTCACGCTAGAAATGCCGGAAGCACACAATACGGGTACGGAAACGGCGCGAGAAATTTCAAAAGCGGCTGCTAAAGTAGGAGCGGCTTTTTCAATTAAGCCCAAAGTTCCGGGGTGGGTGGGGCTGCTGCTAGTACCGCCTTCAGTTTGGATAATATCAGCACCAGCTTTGACTAGTTCTTCTGCTAGTTGTACCTGTTGATCTAATGTGAGAATGTGAGGCACAGTCACAGATAAAGTGATTTCTGGCAACAAAGCACGGGTTTGGTGAGTTAAGGCGAGAACTTCCTCAGCCTCAAATCTCCGTCCTTGCGCATAAAAAGAATCGAAATTACCGATTTCAATTAAATCTGCACCAGCCGCCACAGCTTGCACGAATTTTTCTGGCTCTACTGCTGATACACAGATTGGCAGATTGGTCAAACTTTTTGCTAATTTTACTAAAGCAGCATCGGCAGCGATATCAACAAAAGTAGCACCGCCCAAATCGGCAGCTTTGATAGTAGCAGCGACGCGATCGCTGTCAAAGTTATTTAAACCACTGATTGCCTTTAGGACACAGCGATTAGCAAAAGCACGTTGAAGAGAAGAATGCATTGTCATCAGAAAAATGGGTAGAAACCCCGTCCTTTAGTACCGGTTTACAAGCCCCTTACGGGGACTGGTTTTTAAATGGCGATAAGCCCAGGAAACCAGCAAAACCCGTTTAAGTCCCTTCCCGCAACACAGATAAGATGTCCTGTCTAACAGCACCTAACCAATTAGGCTTGCAGATAGTCCAGACTAGGGAAGTATCTGGAAGTGCGTACCAACCTGTGTCTCAATGCGGTATTCACCTCTTGCGTTGCCTAAATTGGTTTAGACAATCCTCACCCTTCAAGAGTAAGGTTGGTGAAACTTCGTTTGAAGCTACGAAAATTAGGTATATTCTACCTTTAGTCAGTAGTTAGTAGTTAGTAGTTAGTTGTCAGTTGTCAACGGTCAACAGTCAACAGTCAACAGTCAACGGTCAACAATTTATATTTCGTAATACCAAATATCTTCTTCTTTTAACACAATGCGATGTAGGGAAAGGCGATCGATTAAGCCTTCCTGCTCAAACTGTCCCAAAATCCGTGTGATGGTGACGCGAGTGGAACCTAAAATTTCTGCCAAGTCTTCATGAGTTAGACGCATATCGATTAAACGTCCTTTTTCGACTTGTAAACCAAACTTTTTCGATAACCATGCCAATAATTTGAGTAACATGGTATCTACCTTTTTGTAGCTGCGAATCACCATCAATTCTTCAGCTTGTTGAATGTGATTCAACAAAGTCTGTGTTGGTTGTTCCCATTCTTCTATCGGCAAGATTCTCGCCTCTACTTTAGTCAAGCACTCCATTTGATATGGTTGTAGCCGAGATAAACTGCTGCCAACAATGTCATCTGGCCCCCACAATCCTAAAGCGACTGTGGTACCATCCTCTAAATATGTAAAAGTTCGCACAAAGCCTGAATCAATCTGCCACAAAAGGCTTTGATGTTCTGGCAAGAACGCCCTACGGGTAAAAATCTGCTTAGTATTTTTACTGACTTTACTAGTAACAACAGAGTATAGAGCCATTAGTTATATAATACTCTTTCTCGATAAACTAACAGTAGTATATAGATATTAGGTTATCTGAGTCTACGGTATTTTTATCGCTTAACCGTAAAATATTGGCGATCGCCTTCCCAGGATTGTACACCTTGGCTTAATAGTAGAGAGCGATCGCATCTCCACTCTATGCCATTTTCGCAAAATGAACCCTTACCGCTTATTCCCAAGTTGTTGCGTTAATGGTTGATCCTATTATCCGCGAAAAAATAAAGAAATTCTTAAGCGCATCACATCATCACACTTGGGAGAGAAGTTAATCAACATTAAGCTTTGTAAAGATAGAGTTGTATTTGTTGTTAATTAGCCTAGTGAAATTATGCAATACAACTTTAAAGTTTCAAAAGAGGAGAAAGAGAAGATATTTCACACAGATTTTGTCAAATATGGTGTGAGACACGACAAAGCAGCAAAAGCTGCGAAAATATTAGCTGCTGGAAAAGCAGAAGAATTTTGGACTGAAGAGGAAAAAAGATTAGTTACACAAGTATGTCAACAGTGGCTGATCAATCACAAACGCTATAAAAAATTACAAGAATATATTGATTTATAATTAATTGCCAAAATTTTGCGTAATTGCGCTCAAAATTTGTCTTTTTCCAACGATTAGGTACTGGTAGTTTATTTAAATATATAGGTAATGCCCACCCTACAAATACTTATTGATTTTTATTGTTCGATTGTAGAAAATTAAAAATTCAATTATTTATCAGCAAAATGCAAATCAGTTGGTTTTACTTAGTTGCTGCGGTAATATTTGAGGTTTTAGGTACAACTTGTATGAAGTTGTCACAAGGATTTACTCAAGGATTGCCTACAGTATTTATATTTATCTTTTACGGGCTTTGTTTGACTTTTTTAACACTTTCCCTCAAAACAATTGAAGTTAGCGTAGCTTATTCTTTTTGGGCTGGTTTAGGAACTACATTAATCGCCCTCATTGGTATTTTTTGGTTCCGTGAATCTATTACTACTGTAAAGTTAGTATCTATCTTTTTAATTGTGATTGGTGTAATTGGTTTAAACTCCGCAAAATAACCAAATTGTAGGGTGTGTTGTCGCGCAGCGCAACGCACCAACATACCATTAAATAAAGCATATTTCAGGTAAATGAGGTACGCGCTTCGGGGCATGGCAGTGCCAGTGCCCCTACAATCAACGATAATTTGTACCTTACCAACTAGCAATCTGCTGTATTTAAGTTTAAGGTGCGTTAGCCTACGTTATAAGCTCAATGACAAATGACAAATGACAAATGACAAATGACAAATGACAAATTAAATTTGTAACATTCCTTCAGGATTCACCGAGAAAAGCGATCGCTTCTGCAAACCCTCACGAGATAAAATCTCATTGGCGGCTAATAAGCCACTGCTAACGGCTCGTTCCATTAACCCACAAGGAAAGGGCATTTTTACCCAATCACCAGCAAAAATTACATTAGGAATACTAGTGCTAGTTTCTGGGCGTTGTGCGTAACTGTTTGGCGGGTAACCAGAAAAGTTATGTTGATTGACTAATTCTCGATGTAATATCTGTGCTTGCTTTAATTCGGGGACGATTTCATACAGTTCTTCCTCAAATTTTGCTAATAAAGCTTCTTGGGTGGGAAATTCTTTTTCTTTATAGCAATAGGCGTGTAATTCTACGACACTACCACCTGTGCGTTGTGCCCAATCAATGAATTGTTCTTGAATGCGATGATAAAGAGTTATGCTATCAGTTAGCTGGTAGCCAGATAAGGAAGTAAAATTACTTTGTTCCCACTGAAAATCACGATTAAACCAGAAGCGACAGACAGCAAAGGGATCGGCAATATCTAAAGCAGCAACTTGCGATCGCACTTTTTGATCTACTTCACCTTTAATCTGCTTAAATAGTTGCTGTACTCCCGGTACATCAGTTGCAAATACAAAATAATCGGCGGCGATTGTCTGGGGCGATGATGATTCGGGATTAGCTGCTACTAATTGTACTTCTGCATCTTGGCGTTTAGCTATTTTAAACTTAGCTAAATCTCGGTTTGCAGGCCCTTTTAAAACTTTACCATCAGCCGCAAATACTGCACCATGACAAGGACAATGGAATTTTCCATCATCGGCTTTTTTCACCGTACAACCTTGATGGGTACAAGTCAGAGAAATTGCTGTTTCGCTTTCCTTTGATGCGGCGAATACTTCATCAGCAGCACCAAAATATTCAATTTCCTTATCAGTCACAACTGAGTTACGCTTTACCCAAAAAGGCACATTATTTTTATTACTACCTACAAAATATTTGAGCGAGTGAATTTCATTTTCAGCAGCCAGAATTTCACTCACTGTTGCATCGGTAATAATTTTACCGCCATTATGCAAAATCGATTTGGCGATTGGTTGGACTAAACTTGTCCCCATATCATCTTTAGTACCATTAAAAGCCAATCCTTCTGGATTACCAAAAAAATAAAAATGGAAGAATTGCATCAATTCACCCACACTCATCATATCTGGTGCATTTAAACTCGATTTCGCAAATGGGAGGAAATATAAATCATATAATCCTCTAGGAAATTCTGTTGCTACCCAATCGGCAACGGAGATATTATCGAAGCGTTGGTAATTTCTTTCTCTTTGAAATCCCGTAATTGCTTGAAAAACTTGTAAGTGTTTTAAGTTAATTAAATTAATACCCCATTGTAAGCGATTCGGTGAGGCGATCGCTAAATCTACAATATTCCAAGGAAAGGCGGAATTACTAGGGCGAAATATCTCCGGTTGATATTTGCGATCGCGGTACATAACCGCATAAAAATTTAATGATTGAAAATTATCTTTTATACTCAGTTCGCTAACTAAACCATTCAAGTTATAGTACTGCGGAAAAAAGCCGTGGAAGCCATGTTCCATCATAAAGGTTTCACCTACGGCTTCAATTTGCCAACTAGCAATTTTACCACCAAGTTGCGGAGATTTTTCTAACAGTGTTACCGCAAATCCCCTTTGACTCAATTCATAAGCACAAGCTAAACCTGCTAATCCAGCCCCAATAACTACTACAGATTTATTTTGACTTAACAGCCTTGGTAGTTGTAGGGTTTCTCTTTGAAAAACCGTTGGTTGTGGTTTACTGAAACGAGAGTATCCAGTTACTCCAGCGATACTACCAATACCGAACCACTTAAGCAGTGTGCGGCGGGAAATAGTAGATGATTCTGGTGAATTCGATAATTGGTTCATTGGTTACAGAATTAACTCTTCATCATGAAATACTGGTGTGAAATCATGGCTATAAATGAGCCTTTTTTCGGAATATTTTTCCCATTTCAGCAATCGTCCTCAGCAGATTTTTGCAGTGAGAACGGGAGCAATTATCAATAGCTGGTTGTTGTATTTTTAAATACTTTACCCTCAAATTTGCTCGCTCAGGTTATTTATGCACTAGACGATAAATCTACTGATTTAGGTTCACAAATAAGCAGATTATTTGCCAGTGTAATATAATATTTAAAAGTTGACTACTAAACGTTAGGTAGGTTTGAGAGTGCCAGACGATCGCAACTCTCCAAAACAAGTCTCATCTGGTGGTAGAGAAAGAATTCTTGAGCAAGCAGAAGTTCTATTCCGCAGCCGGGGCTATAATACAGTGACAATGAGGGAAATTGCTGATGCAGTAGGAATTCGCCAGGCTTCTTTGTATTATCATTTTCCTAGTAAAGAGCAGCTGTTTGTCTCCGTCAACGAACGGATGTTTGAGCGTCATCGTTTAGGTATCGAGCAAGTAATTGGGGAAAATGAAGAGAATTTGCGATCGCAACTCCATGCAATTGCTAGATGGTTCCTGTCTCAGCCTCCCATCCACTTTTTAAGCATGGTACATACAGATATGCCTTTATTGGATGCAGAAAATACAGCGAGATTAACCGCTTGCTCTTCCAATTGCATATTTGAGCCTATTTGTCAAATATTTACCCAAGCACAACAGCGAGGAGAAATTCGACAAGTGCATCCCCAACTGCTAGCCGGATTTTTTCTGTCTGTAATTGAGAGCCTTCCCCTCGCCAGTACTTTTGTGGATGATGTACCAAAAGAAGCGATTGTGAATGAAATGATTTTGGTTTTATGGGAGGGGTTGAAAATTGAACGCTAAGTTAAATTGTCCAGTATGCGATCGCACCGATATTGAAGGTAACATTTGCCCCAATTGCCAAACCGATTTGACTTCGGTGCGCATACTGATGGAACTACCAACAGAACGCCCCAGCGTGCCCATATTATTAGCAATAGCGATTGCCTTAGCCTGCTTTATTTTCGGGTTTTTATTCTCAAGATTTTATTTATCTTAAAACGAGAGACTAGGGTAATTAGGGTAATAAGGACAAAGAATTTTAGATTTTAGATTTGCGATAGCGCAGCGTAAAGCCTTCTCTGCGAGAGGCTGCGCCAACGGCATAGCTTCGCTTAGAGCGAGTCCGCGAGCGTCTTTTGGATTCTAATCTAAATCTAAAATCCAAAATCCAAAATCCAAAATTGTTTCAATGCCCAATGCCCCATGCCCAAAAATCATAAACGCTGTAGTATGGTTAAACCGTGAGTATCGGTACCACAGGTATTGAAAAGACCATATTCCCCAGCCAATTGCTGTGCTTGCTCTGATTCCAAATCACTCGGTTTCCAAGGGTTTGGGTTAGCGTAAGCGTAGAAACTTTCTACACCATCAATTCCCAGTGCAGCAGCAGCAGGAATTAAATCAAAATGCGATCGCTTGTAACGTGCTGGATGCGCCAGTACCGCTAATCCGCCAGCTTCATGAATTGCATCAATGACGTTATTTGCTTGATATTCTTTACCTGTAGTAATTCTCCTTTGTAAATAAGGTTTCATGCTGCTGTGTTCTATTTGGAATGAGTAAGCCAAAATATGCACTTTAGCATCCAAAAGTTCGGCGTCAATCTCTACTCCACTCCATAATTGAGGAATGCTGCTGTGAGGATGATTCCACTTCCAGTCTTCTAACCAAGCCTTTGCTGCTTGATAGCCGCCAATAGTGTGATGATCGGTAATTGCTAGTCCTTTTAATCCAATTGCGATCGCTTGCTCCATTAATATATTGGGCTGCAATCTGCCATCAGAATAGACAGTATGCATATGAAAGTTAAATAACCTCGGACAACTTTGAGCATCAATATTCTGGAATACTTGCTGTAAAATTTCCGTGGAAGCAGAAGTCCGAGCTAAATTTACGACCATAACCCCCTCTAAGATAAAAGTAAATTGTTAGTCACACAAGAACACGCCACACATTTTTAGATAATAAACACCCAACACTTTGAATTAGTGTTTTAGTGATTTTTTTGACTTTGACCGCAAAGTTTTCAATATATTAAGACTACGTTAGCAAATCTCAACACTGACGGCGATGAGTATTTTCAATTGAATCAATCAGAATAGGTAACAATTACTGCCATCTGGTTAGTCAATAGTCAATTGTCAATTGTCAATGGTTGAGAAAATTTTCCTCTGGAGACATTTGTACAGGCGGGTTTCATCTACAGAACTTTTTTGAGACTCAATATCTCAGAAAACCGCCCCTACAAATTATGTATTTTTTAGCACCCTAATTAATTTATACCTGGGCAAATAACGTTTGCTAACATAAGTTCTTTCTATGGTAACGCTAATAACGTTGCCATACTGCCGCATTCAGTTTTTGCTTGGTACTATTCATGGCGAAAATAGCGTAATTATGCGGTTATTGAGGTGATGAGACAGAGCAAACCTCAATATTTCTGCATAACCTGCATCAATTTTTTGATTTATCAAAGTAATCCAACTAATGAATTATCGCGGGTAATTACTTCACCAATGGCAAAAGCAGGTATTTCTTCTGATTTAAAGTAGTTAATTGTTTGTTCTGCTTGTGTTGGAGGTACTAAAAGCACAAAACCAATACCCATATTAAAAGTATTGTACATAGCCTCAGGATTTACATTACCTGCTTGGGCTAGCCACTGAAAAATGGGCGGAATTTGCCAACTATTAGGGTTAATTTTAATTGCTTGATTTGTGCCCAAACATCTGGGTAAATTTTCTGGTAAACCACCACCTGTAATATGCGCCATCCCGTGAATTTCTAAACCTGCTTTACGGGCAGCGAGTACGGGTTTGACATAAATTCTGGTGGGGGTGAGAAAAGTTTCGGCGATAGTTTGCCCACCTAATAATTCTGGGCGTTGATCCCAAGCAAATCCGCGATCGCTAACAACCTTACGGACTAAACTTAAGCCATTACTATGAACACCGGCGCTAGCAAGTGCGATCGCAATATCTCCCACTTTTACCTGAGAACCATCTAACATTTGGCTTTTTTCGACGATTCCCACACAGAATCCCGCCAAATCATACTCACCCACTTGGTAAAAACCGGGCATTTCTGCTGTTTCGCCACCCAGCAAAGCACAACCAGCTTGCTTACATCCAGAGGCTATACCCGCCACAACCTCAGTTAATTGTTCCTTCTCCAGCTTCCCTGTGGCTAAATAGTCCAAAAAAAACAACGGTTCCGCCCCAGAAGTCAGCACATCGTTCACACACATCGCCACCAAATCAATACCTACAGTATCGTGGCGATTGAGAATTTGAGCGATTTTCAGCTTTGTACCGACACCATCAGTACCAGAAACCAACACAGGTTCCTGATAACCACTAGGAAGCTGGAAGCAACCACCAAAACCGCCCAATCCACCAAGTACTTCCTTTCTAAAAGTACTGTGAACCAAATTGCGAATTTGGTCTACAAAGGCTCGCCCAGCCTCAACATCAACCCCAGCATCCCGATAATCCATTCCTAACCGCTTCCTGACTGCTCTGTTATTAATTCTTTACACACATAGAACATCATCACATAATCTTTACTAATCTGGTCATTTGTCATTTGTCATTTGTCATTTGTCATTTGTCATTGGGCATTGGGTATTTTTCCTCCTTGTCCCCCTTGTCCCCCTTGTCCCCCTTGTCCTCCTTGTCCCCCTTCCCTGCCCCCTGCACCATTATTTCTTCGCTACTGGCTTCTGATACTTACCGGGGTACTTCCGGTGAAAATATTCTTCCATGATTTCTAAAATCATTGGCGCAGCGACGCTACCGCCACCGCCTCCAGAATGTTCGGCGAAGGCTACTATTAATACCTCTGGTTTATCGGCTGGCGCGTAAGCACCAAACCAAGCATGATTTTGCTTGACACCACGTTTCCAGGCTTCGGCTGTACCGCTTTTACCTGCTACTGGGGGAACTGTGGGTTGATTTAAAGCTTTACCTGTACCTTCAGATACAACTTTTCGCAGTCCTTCCTGGAGTACCTTAATGGTTGTTGGTTTCATATTTAACGATGAACGCCAACTTTTTGCATCTTCGTTGTCTTTAAGTAAATGCGGCTGGACTCGGTAACCACCATTAGCAGGTACAGCAAACATAATTGCTACTTGTAGTGGCGTAGTTTGTAAAGCACCTTGACCAATGGACATATTAATGCTGTCGCCTACAGTCCAGGGCATTTTCCAGACTTTCTGCTTCCAGTTCTCATCGGGGACTAAACCTCTGGCTTCATCGGCAGCAAACTCAAAGCCAGTTTTTTCCCCAAATCCATACTTGCGCGTCCACTCAATCAAAGTTGGGCCACCGACTCCCCTACCAATTTGATAAAAGAATGTATCGCTACTCCACTGTAATGCACCAACAAAGCCTAAAGGCCCAAATCCGGCGTGGTTCCATTCGCCAAAAGTAGTGCCGCCAATCGTTAAGGAACCGTAGGTTGACAGCACGGTACTAGGAGAAAATTTACCCGATTCTAAGCCAGCAGTTGTGGTGACGATTTTAAAGGTACTAGCAGGAGGAAAGGCACTTAAAGCACGATTCACCAAAGGATGTTCTTCGCCCTGTACAGTGTCCCAGTCTTTTTGCGAGAGTTTCTGCTTTGAGAAAATATTGGGATCAAAGGTAGGGTGAGATACCAGTGCCAGAACCGCGCCATTTTTGGGATCGAGGGCAACGATCGCACCATTACGGGTACCTAAGGCTTTTTCTGCTGTCTTTTGCATTTCCAAATCAATGGTTAAGTGCAAATCGTTACCAGCCTTAGCTTGTTTCTCCCCCAAAACCCTAAGTGGTCTACCAGCACCATCAACTTCTACTTGTTGACCGCCCCATTCACCTCTAAGTTGCTTTTCGTAGGCTTTTTCCACCCCCATCTGACCAATCACATCTCCCAAGCGATAGCCTTCTTGGCGCTTCTTGTTTAACTGTTCAGCAGTCAGTTCGCGAGTATAACCAAGTACATGAGCCATTGGTCTACCGTGGGGATAATAACGTACTGCTTCCAAATGGATTTCTACATCTGTTAATTCGTTTTGATATTCTTTTAAGGCAGTAACTTCGGCTTCATCTAAATCCCTGGCAATTCTTACTAGTGTTGAAGAATTCCTACCAGCTTCTTTTAACTTTTTTTCAATATCTTTTTGCGGTATATCAAGAATTTGCGCTAGCCGCGCCCCCACCACAGGCCAAGAAGGCTTGGTATGAGCCATCGGCCATAAATATACCGATCGCGGATAGCGAGTACTAGCTAAAAGTTTGCCATTACGGTCAAAAATATTACCCCTTTCTGGCTGTTTGGGGATGATTCTAATGCGGTTAGATTCAGCGCGTTGCCGATGATTTGCACCTTCGACTATTTGTAAATATGCTAACCGCGCACCTATGGCACTTGTCATTAACAGCGTAAATATAATCAGGAATGTTGGCTGAAAACTTTTACCAACAGTACGGGTATTTTTTGCTCTTCCCAGTGGAGTAGGTTCTATTAGGGCCATAGCACGAGTAATGACTGCCAAATTAATATAATTTATACAATTATGTGGATTCTTTAACCAGCGATCTATTGCGATCGCTCAAGGGTGAGTATCAAAAACAATGATGGTTAATTAGTCAATAGTCAGTTATCTGTTGACAGTTGACAGTTGACAGTTGACAGTTGACAGTTGACAGTTGACAGTTGACCATTGACCATTGACCATTGACCATTGACCATTAAAATATCAATCTCCAGTACCATTTCCAGGCTTGGAATTACCAGATGCTGAATCAGACTGGGATTTTTGATATTTACCGGGATATTTATGCTGAAAATAAGCTTCTAATACTTGTAAAGCTATTGGTCCGCAAACAGTCCCACCGTGATCCCCTGAATTTTCCCCAAAGGCGACGACAACAATTTCTGGTTTATCGCTGGGGGCGTAAGCGCCAAACCATGTATGATTGGGGCGACCAACACCGGCTTCAGCAGTACCACTTTTACCTGAAGCTGGGGCTATAGTCGGTACGTCTAAGCGTTTTCCTGTACCTTCACTCACCACTTTGCGCAATCCATCCCGCAAAACTCTGATGGTTGAGGGCTTCATATTTAATGATACGCGCCAGCTTTTTGCTTCTTCATGGTCTTTAAGTAAGTGTGGCTTAACGCGATAACCGCCATTAGCAGGAACAGAAAACATAATGGCTGATTGTAGGGGCGTTACCTGCAAAGCACCTTGACCAATGGACATATTAATAGTGTCGCCCACAGTCCAGGCCATTTTAAATACTTTCTGCTTCCAGGTTTCATCTGGGACTAAACCTTTGGATTCTTCATTCGCAAATTCAATCCCAGTTTTTTGACCAAATCCATATTTACGACTCCAGGCGATTAAATCTGGGCCACCGACTCTTCTACCTACTTGATAGAAAAATGTATCACTACTCATAGCGATCGCTCTGGGAAATCCCAAAGGCCCAAATCCGGCGTGGTTCCATTCGCCAAAGGTTACCCCACCCACAGTCAAAGAACCAAAGGTTTGTAAGACGCTATCCGGCGAGAATTTACCAGTTTCTAAACCAGCTGAGGTAGTAATAATTTTGAAGGTACTAGCTGGGGGAAAAGCACTTAAAGCGCGGTTAACTAACGGATGGTCTTTACTTTGTACGCTTTCCCAATCTTTTTGTGAGAGTTTTTGCTTAGAAAAAATATTCGGGTCGAAAGTGGGGTGAGAAGCCATTGCTAAAACAGCACCGTTATTCGGATCTAAGGCGACAACTGCACCTTGATATTTCCCTAAAGCTTGGTCGGCTGCTCTTTGTAAATTTAAATCTATCGTCAAGTGCAAATCATTCCCTGCTTTAGCTTGCTTTTCGCCCAAAACCCGGATTGGACGACCAGCACCATCAACTTCTACCTGTTGACCGCCCCATTCGCCGCGTAGCAGCTTTTCATAAGCTTTTTCTACCCCCATTTGTCCAATCACATCACCCAGCCTGTAGCCTTCCTTTTTCTTCTCCTTTAACTGTTCTGGAGTGAGTTCTCTGGTATAACCTAAAACATGGGCTAATTCTGTCCCTGAAGGATAGTAACGCACAGCTTCTGTATTAATTTCCACATCAGGAAGTTCATTCGCATACTCTTTTAATGCTGTGATTTGTGCTTCACTGATATCGCGAGCAATCCTGACAAGTGAAGCAGAATTCACACCAGCCTGATTGAGCTTCTTTTCCATCTCTTCTTGGCTGATGTTGAGAATTTTCTCCAAACGTGGCGCAACAACCGACCAGGAAGGCTTGTTATGTGCCATTGGCCACAGATATACTGAATGAGGATAGCGAGTACTAGCTAAAAGTTTACCATTACGGTCAAAAATATTACCTCGTTCTGGTTGCTTGGGAATCATGCGAATGCGGTTAGATTCGGCTCGTTGGCGTAGTTTTGGCCCTTCGACAATTTGTAAATAAGCCAGACGAGCGTCGATTCCCGCCGTCATCACTAACGTAAAAACGATTAAAACAATTGATTGAAAACCACGGCCGACTGTACGTGTGTCTTTATTGCTACCTGGTAGAGATGATGGTAATAAAGCCATAAAAAAAATTACGATAACGAAGATTTAGAAATTTACTATTACTTGCTATACACAATCCTCTAGCACGGTACTCAGTATGAATCGGCAAATAATTCCGAGAACATCTTCCCAATCAATAGTTTTTGACGGATACAATGAACCAAAGTGCCAGAGGTCAGCTGGTTAATAAACTACCTGAATGTGGCACGATCGCGTAGGCTCACGGCATTCTACTGAGGATTATGGCTCAAACTGTGACGCAGGATCGGGGGGAAATGATGGCTTTGCAGCCGCTAGATGTTGAGCTGCGTAACGTGTTCAAGTTTTTTAACCAAGAACCGGCTGTTAATGGCGTAGACTTGGACGTTAGGCAAGGAGAATTTTTTAGTATCTTAGGCCCTTCCGGTTGTGGCAAGACCACATTATTACGTTTAATTGCTGGGTTTGAAGAAGCGGACGCTGGTAGGGTATTGATTCAAGGTCAGTTTATGACTAATGTCCCGCCTTATCGCCGACCTGTCAATACTGTATTTCAAAGCTATGCATTGTTCAATCACTTAAATGTATGGGATAACATCGCTTTTGGACTGCGCTTGAAAAAATTGCGCAAACCAGAAATCGATCGCCGAGTTAAAGAAGCTTTAAAACTGGTGAAAATGGAAAGTTTGCGATCGCGCTTTCCTAATCAACTTTCTGGAGGACAACAGCAGAGAGTAGCTTTAGCGAGGGCTTTAGTCAACCGTCCCTCAGTACTGTTACTCGATGAACCCCTGGGAGCATTAGATTTAAAGCTACGTAAAGAAATGCAAGTAGAGTTAATCAATCTCCATAAAGAATTACAATTGACCTTTATCATGGTCACCCACGACCAAGAAGAAGCCTTATCATTGAGCGATCGCATTGCTGTGATCAATCAAGGGAAAATAGAGCAAATCGGGACTCCCAGCCAAATCTACGAATTTCCTCGGACATCTTTTGTCGCGGATTTTATTGGTGATACTAATTTGTTTAGCGGTGAAATTATAGGCGTAGAAGCTTCTACAGTGCAAATCGAGACGAAAACAGGACTAACAATCATCGTTAACCGTCGCGAAGAAACGCCTACAGAAATCACCCAGCCAGTAGTAGTTAGCGTCCGTCCCGAAAAAATTCAACTTTCACTTTATCCACCTAATTTCCCTCATAACTGCTTTGAGGGGCGACTAATTAACATTATGTATTTAGGTACTCATGTTAATTATGTCGTTGAATTAATCAACGGCATTAATATTAATGTCTTACAACCTAACACCTTTGGTAGCTTACCTGACCCCAATACACCAATTTATGCTTGGTGGGCGGAAAATGATTGTTTGGCGATTTGTCAATAGTCAATAGTCAATAGTCAATAGTCAATAGTCCAGGGTCAATAGTCAATAGTCCAGGGTCAATGGTTGATAGATGTCTAGTAAATATTTTCAAGAATTACGGGTTTATCAATTAGCAGAAAAACTAGCAGATACTATTTGGAAAATAGTTGCTCAATGGAATTTATTTGCCAAGAATACGATTGGTAACCAGATTGTGCGCGCAGCAGATAGTATTGGCGCAAATATAGCAGAAGGTGTAGGTAGAGGAAGTTATCAAGACAATAGAAGATTTGTCAAAATGGCAAGAGGTTCGTTAAACGAAACCCAACATTGGCTAAGACGAGCTTATACTCGTAATCTGTTAACAATTGAACAGGTAAATACACTCAAATTAATGATTAACGAATTAGCACCACAATTAAATGCATATCTTAAATCTATCGGACAAGTTTCAGAAAATAATTAATCAGAATCCAAAGTCAATAGTCCAAAGTCAATAGTCCAAAATCCAGAGGCAATAATTAAAGTTGATATTACCACCATTGACCATTGACCATTGACCATTGACCATTGACAAATAACAAATGACTACCAGACGCAAATTCATCCAACAAATCACAGCACTTTCTAGCTTATCTTTAGCTGGATGTGGTTGGCGACTAGCAGATGTTCGTGCTAGTGCTAAAACCTCAGGACAACGCGACCAACTTTATATATATACTTGGACGCAATATACTGATAATCAATTACTCAAAGCTTTTAGTACCCAAACCGGAATGAAAATTCTAGCAGATGTCTATGAATCTAATGATGTCATGCTAGCTAAATTACAAGCAGGCGGTGGTGGTAATTACAGCATTATCTATCCATCTGATTATATGGTACAAAAGATGGTAGAAAAAGATTTATTAACAGAAATAAATCACAATCGTCTCATAGGATTAGAAAATTTATCTCCCCGGTTTCAAAATCCTACCTATGACCAGAAAAACCGCTATAGTATCCCCTTTAATTGGGGTACAACAGGTCTAGTTTATAATTCTGAAGTTTTAGAAGCACCAGAAGATTGGGATTATCTTTGGCAAAATCAAGACAAACTTAAAAAACGCATGACTTTGCTAAATGATGTGCGTGAAGTCATGGGTGCAGTTTTGCGGATGCTGGGTTACTCCTACAATTCGCAAAATGAAAATGAAATTCAACAAGCTTATGAAAAATTGAAAGCACTTAAACCCAATATCACTGCATTTGATACTGAAGCTTGGCAAAATCAAATCCTCGCAGGGGATTTATTATTAGCTATGTGTTACTCAGCTGATGCTATCCGAGTTACCAAAGAAAATCCGAAATTAAAGTATGTAATTCCTCGGAGTGGTTCTTCATTATGGACTGATACAATCGTAATTCCCAAAACAGCTGTTAACCCCGATGGAGCCTATGCTTGGATTAACTTTATTTTACAGCCGGAAGTAGCAGCCCAAATTAGCCAACGTCTAAATATTGCTACGCCTAATCTGGCTGGATTTGAACAATTACCTATCAGCTTACAGCAAAATAATAGTCTATTTCCACCAGAGTCAATTCTAGAAAAATGCGAACGCATTACACCTTTAGGAAAATTTGATGAAATTTACGATCGCTATTGGACGCAATTAACTAGTAGTTAATTTTTTTGTTTGAATTATTAAAAATATTATGCATAATCAGACTTCAGAACCTCAATTAAATTCAGTTAGTAATATTGATAAACTTGACAACCATAAGTATCTAAATCTATCTTGGCTGCAACCTTTAATATTACTTGCACCATCAGGAATTTGGTTAGTACTCTTGCTGGTACTACCCACATTGATTATTTTTCAGTTGAGCTTAGTACCCAATATCCGCCCTGGAGATTTAGTTAATCCTAGTGGCATAGAAAACTATTTACGGATATTCGATCCACTTTATTTACACGTAATTTTGCGTTCAATAGGTTTAGCTGTAACAACTACGATTATTTGTTTAGTTCTCAGCTTTCCTGTAGCTTACTGGATTGCGCAAATCGTTACTAAACGCTGGCGTAATTTATTATTATTAGCGTTTATATTACCTTTGTGGACATCTTCTTTATTGCGTTCCTATGCTTGGATTACGATTCTTCGTCCGACTGGTTTATTAAATACTTTATTAAAAACTTTTCATTTACAACCTTTAGAATTACTTAACCATACTCCGGCTGTATTAATTTCCATGAGCTACAGTTTATTGCCTTACATGGTGTTAATTTTATATGCTTCTTTAGAAAAGTTAGATATGCGTTTACTAGAAGCAGCAGCCGATTTAGGGGCAAATCCTACACAAGCTTTTTGGCAAGTTACAATACCACAAACTCTACCAGGATTAACTGCTGGTTCAATGCTTGTTTTTATTACAGCTTTAGGCGATTTTATCAACCCAGAACTATTAGGTGGTGCTTCTAGCATGACAGCAGCCAGATTAGTCTATAACCAATTTCTTGGCGCTACTCAAAATTGGGGGTTTGGTTCCGCTTTGAGTATGGCATTAATTATGCTGGTGAGTATGGCGATCGCACTTATAATTAAGTTTGGTGAAGGCGCACCTCAACGTTAATTTATTTTCATAAAATAGGGCGGATATTTATTACCCACCCTACAATTCATCAATAGACATCTTGCAAAAGTCCTAATTTTCGCGTTCTTCTTTGTGCCTTTGCGCCTTTGCGCCTACTCTGCGAGAATGGCTTCGCCGAATGCGTGAGCCTTTCAAAGGATTAATCAACAACGCCAAAATATTTATGCAAGAAGTCTAATGATTTATAAATTAATGAATCATTACCAAATTAGTAGATTCCTGACTTTGTTCTTGAACCAAATCCCCAATTGTCGTGACTAATTTATCTTCTAAATATGGCTTAGTTAAATAAGCTGTTGCACCTAAAGATTCAGCCAGTTGGCGATGTTTTTCAGCACTCCGAGAAGTCAGAATTACTACAGGCTTATCTGCCAAATTTGAGCTTTTACGTACATGAGATAACAGTTCAAAACCGTTCATCCTGGGCATTTCTAAGTCAGAAACTACTACTTTAATTTCTGGATAAGCCTGCAATTTTTCTAGGGCTTCTACACCATTTTGTGCTTGTAATACTTGATAGCCATGCTTCTGTAATGTTAACGAGAGAGTTTGACGCAAACTCAGAGCATCATCTACAACCAACAGCACTTTAGATGAATTGTGATTTGCGGATGAAGAGTGACTTTGCTGGCTGGAAGTTTTATTTGTAGGATTAGCGGGAGCCAGTAGAGGTGTAGAATTAGATATTACGCCTGAAGCATTTAAAGCTGGTTGATTTGTGGCATAATCTGCTGATATTACAGCCGTTTCCAGTGTGGCTTGCATCTCCTCATAATATAGCAACAGCATGGGATCGATAACTAAGATGAGATTACCACTAGCTAAATTACTACAACCATAAATATATCTTGGGGGAGCGATCGCACTTCCTAAAGGTCTAATTACTAATTCTTGTTCGCCAATAATTTGATCTACTTCTAAACCAAAAATTTCTTGATTGCGTCGTAGTAATAACACAGGATTTTTCATAATTCCTGTTTCATGGGCAGTGAGTTGATTATTATAACTAATGCAATTGAAAGATGAACCGTTATAATCTATTAACTCAGAAATATGGCGAAGGCTGACTATCCGTTCATCTTCATTAATTTGATAGTATAATACTTTCTTGCCCTTAAATTGTTTAATTTGCTGTTCTGAGGGCACTAATATTTTTTCCAAATTATCCAATAACAAGGCGTAAACAAAACCACCTGCTTGGACTAACATTAATTTGTCAGTAGTCATAGAAAAAGGAATCTTGAGTATAAATGTTGTACCTTGATTAGGCAATGATTTTACAGATAAAGAACCATTGAGCGCTTGAATTTGCGAACGGACAATATCTAAGCCCATACCGCGTCCAGAAATTTCACTGACTTTATCAGTAGTGGTAAATCCTGGGGAAAACATTAACTCTAAAAGTTTCGCTTCTGTGGCTTGATAATTATTACTTTTAACTGATTCTTCTGCTGAGATCAGATTTTGTTCAATGGCTTTTTTGCGAATTTTTTCTAAATTCAAACCTTGTCCATCATCGCGGACTTCAATAATAGTTTGGCTACCTTGGTTATAAGCCCGAATTTCAATTACAGCTTGTTCTGGCTTCCCTAGGGATTGACGAACTTGCGGCGTTTCAATCCCATGATCGAAAGCATTGCGGACTAAATGTAGCAGAGGTTCATAAACTTTTTCGGCGATCGCTTTATCTACTAGTACTTCTGTACCAAAAAGTTGCAATTCTACAAGTTTGGCATGAACGCTCGCCATTTTTTTCAGCATCGGCGGAAAACGATTGAGGATGTTTCCTAAAGGAGTCATCCTAGCTTCGACTAAATTATCAATAATATTCAGGGTTAATCGCTGTTTTTTATCACTTAGCTGAATCGCTTGTGTTAAGGATAAATCTAGGGATTCAATGATTTCTTGGATTTGCAAACTTTCAGCGACAGCTTCATGCAACTTTGTTTGAAATTCTGTATATGCATCCATTTCTAAAGCGTCAAATTTTACAGATGCAAAATTTTGGTTCTGCTGTAAAGCATGACTCTGGGTTTGCAGGGGTAAATCATTTAACTGATTTAAAATCGTTTGTTGTTTATTGAGTCTGTCGTTTAATTGCTCAATGATGCCTTTAAGTTGTTCATCATATAAAATGCGCTGTTTTTGCTTAATCAGTAGTTCACCTGCTAGGTAGTTCAGACGGTGTAATCCTTCTGTCTCTACACGCACAAATGAAGTAGTCCGAGCATTTTTTCCCGAGGAAGATGATAATTGTTCTGTAATTTGCTCGTTGTTTTGAATAGCTGATTCAGCAATTGCCATATTAGGTGTACTAGCAATATCTGTGAGCGCCGGCTCGCTAATAGTTAATGATTCTGTATTTTCTGCGATCGCTTGAGGTTCTGCAATCTGATGGATATGATCGTCGTTAGTTTCTCCTCCCCAAATTGACTCTAATAGATAATTAGCATCATCTAAAACATGTTCTTGGAAAACTAATAATTGTTGTAATTGAGAATGCTCTGACCAATTTTTTTCTGCTTCTGTAAGTGGCGCACAGTTTTTATATTCTTGAGCTAGTTCTTTAATTTGTTGTTGCAGTACTTGAATAACAAAGACATCTCTATTAGTCGGCTCATTTGTATAATAAAATTTGACAACAGCTACAATGATTGTCAAGATAACGCCTTGGCGATATAAACGCAGGCTTGGGCTATCTGCTGCTACTTGGATAAAGTCTAAAAATTCCTTAAACCAACTTTCAATATAACTAACAGTATCTTCACCGTTAGCTGTTACCATGAGCGCCAAATTGAGGTTTTCTTTGTTAATTTGGCGATGGTGATTAAACCAGCCAAGAATAAACCGAACTATCTTGAGATAAAACTCCGCTTTAGCCGGATTAAGTACCTGTGGTTGACTATCACTAGATGTAGTTAAAAATTTATATAATGCTTGAAGTTCATTGTCTAAAACCAGAGGAATCTCTGAATCTTTTGGTTCTGGGGGTAATTCATCTGTCACTATTTGTGTGAAACGCAGCAATTCTGGTGAAGGTTCGCCGCCAGAAGTGCGATCGCCTGCGAATACAGAGGCTTGAGCTTGTTGTAAATTATGCAGGGAAGCTTCCGCAATTTCATGCACTTGATTAGGTTGAGCTTGAATAGCAGCGAGAATTGCGTGAGCGATCGCCCCAAACCCAGGTAAATTTAACGACTCACTTAAACCAATAAATATTTCTGCTTCGGAAGTTAATAATTCAGCCAATTGAGTTGGCGCTATTATATTCTTCAGCCCATCAGCAATACTTTCTATTCTTTGCTGTACTCCAACTTCAAAAATAGATTGGACAATATCAAAACCCAATTCTTCCGAAGTTGGGATATAAGCTTCACCACCAAAAGCATCGCCCAGTTTTTCTTGTACCTGAGCAAAAACCGCAGCCGCTCTTTGCAGGATCTCTTCACCATTCACCGTACTACCTGTTAGTTCTGCGGTGAGTGCTAACCGCAAGCATTCATAAGCTTGTAGTATCAGTGACTGTAGGCGATCGTCAACAACAACACTAGGGTTATGTAAAGCATTAAATACATCTTCTAAAGAATGGGCAATAGAGCTAATTGTCTCTAGCCCAACATTAGCGGCTCCACCTTTAATTGTATGGGTCGAGCGCATTAAATTATGCACTTTAGCCGTACTAAAATCCTCTGACAAACTAAACAATTCTTCTTCGATAGTTTGCAGTAATTCTGGAGCTTCAGCTAAGAAATAGATGTAACCCTGTTCGCGAATATCATTATCTAAAGTCATATTTTTTAGTTATTAGTCATTAGTCATTAGTCATTTGTCATTGGTCATTGGTCATTGGTCATTTGTAAGTAGGGGCGGGTTTATTGAGATTGTTATTTATCAGTGAGGATATTTGTTAACTTGCCCGTACAGCTTGAATTAATCATTATTCATGTTTTAAAGGGAATAGGGAATCAGGAATTATGAGAAGTAATACTGAGTATTATCCTCCTCATTCCCTCATCCCTTGATTAGCAACTATTACTAGTACATGATACTGGAAATCAACAGACTGTTTAAAATAGGTAAAAAGCTGGTAATATAAGAATTCTTTCTTTTTACTTTTTACTTTTTACTTTTTACTTTTGCCTTGTTGTACTAGTTTGTGGTTCTTAATTCACTTTGAACTTACTCGCCGTTGCTAATAGTTCTTTTGCCATTGCTGATAGCTTTTGGAAGACAACAGCAATTTCATTAGATTCATCGACAGTTTGGTGAGAAATTTGCGCCACATCTTTCATGCTTGTAGTTACCTTCACAGACTGATCCATTTGTTTTTGGGTAGCTGCGGTAATGCGCTCAATTAACTGACTAATTTCTGCGGTGGCGCTGACAATTGCATTCAAATTTTGTCGTGCATCATTTACTAGGTTTGTACCTTCTACTACCTGTTGGATACCGATGTCCATAGCTACTGCTACTTCTCCAGTATCTGCTTGAATTTCTTGGACTAATTTTTCAATTTCGATAGTTGCGGCGGCTGATTGGCGAGATAAAGATCTCACTTCATCTGCTACCACAGCAAAACCTTTACCATATTCACCAGCACGAGTGGCTTCAATCGCTGCGTTCAGCGCTAGGACGTTTGTTTGAGTGGCAAAGTTACTAATTAGGTTTACCACTTTAGAGATTTTTTGCGAAGATTCACTCAGGCGCTTAATCTTCTTACTGGTTTGGGCTACAGTTTCCCGGATTCCTTGGATAGCATGTACTGTTAAGTTCATGGCGCTATCCCCAGACTCAACGGTTTGGTTGGCTTGTTTAACTGCTAGTTGCACCAATTCAGCGTTAGATACCACCGCTTTAGTTGAGTCAACCATTTGTTGAATATCATTTAAAGCCATAGCCATTTCTTGGGTTTGTTTACTGGCTAAGTTGGTGAGTCCAACTAATGAAGCTTCGCTAGTATCGGAAGTATGAGCAACTTGTTGAGCTGCTGTTTGTACTTGGATGACGATTTGTCGCAGTGCTTGCAGAGTATTATTGTAAGCATCCGCAATTGTACCGAGTTCATCTTCTGTAATTGGTGCCCTTACTGTCAAGTTACCATTCAGGGCGGGTCTGAGGGCTGTTAGCAGTTGAATAGAACGCTGTTGTAATAATTCTTTAGCGGCTTTTTCTCTAGCGGCGACTTCGGCTAATTGTGTTGACTGGGTTTGGGCTTGTTGCAAATAATCAGTTTGTTTAAGTGCTAACCCTAACTGATCGCTAATACGCTTTAACAAGCTAATTTCCGAGTCTTCCCATACACGAGGCCCGGAGTTTTGATAAACTGCCAGCAATCCCCAAAGTTTGTCGCCAAAGAATATTGGTACTGTGGCGTAAGCGCGGACATTATATTTCTCTAGGGTTTCAATATGGCAGGGAGAATGTCCGGCAGTGTAAATATCACTAGTTTGAAAAATGTCACCTTTTTGATATTTACCAATGTAAGCACATTCTTGAACTCTGGTATCTTTCCAGACAGTTATCTTATTGGGGCCGACTAAATTCACCCAACCACGATCTACAGACTCAGCGATAAATTCGCCACTCCAATCGGGTTTGAAGCGATAGATTACCGTGCGCTCGCATTTGAGTAATTGTCGCAAATCTTGAGTTGAGGTTTCAAAGATTTCCGTCATATCTAAAGATTGACGAATACGATCTACTAGCCTTGATAAAGCTTTTTCTTGCTCGGCTATCCGGGTTAGTGTTTCTGATTTAACTTTTACTTGGTCGAAGTATTCTATTTGTGATTTAGTTATACTTAATTGCAAGCCAACTTGGGTTAAAAAGTTAATTTCCCAGCTGTGCCATTCCCGAGGTGCTGACTGTTGATAAGCTGCTAATAAACCCCAGAGTTTGTCTCTAAAGAAGATGGGAACGATGATGAAGGCTTTAATTTCTAGCTCTTCATACATCTCCACGTGACAAGCACTAAACCCAGCTTTGGTTACATCATTAGCTACTGAATGTTCGCCTTTCTGATATCTACCACCCTGGGTTTCTTGCAAACAGGTATCGTACCAAGTTAATTTCGTCTCTGGGGTGACAAACTTAGTCAAACCAAAAACTACAGATTCAGCAATAAACTCACCACCCCAGTGAGAATTGAATTCATAGACAACCACGCGATCGCATTGTAGAGCTTGACGGACTTCTTGAGTTGTGATTCTCAAGATATTTTCTGCATCTAAGGATTGGTAAATGCGGTTGGCTATTTTGGTTACGGTTTTTTCCTTTTCAACTATTTGCGTGAGTTGCTGATTTTGTGCTTGCGCTTGTACTAGAGAATCGGCTTTAGAAATAGCATAGCCAATTTGCCAGCCAAGTTCTCGCAAAAAATTTCCTTCCCAAGGCTGCCATTCCCGAACTGCTGAATGTTCATAGGCTGCTAATAAGCCCCAGAGTTTTTCTCTGACAAAGATGGGAACGATAATGAAGCCTTTAATTTCTAACTGGTGATACATTTCCAGATGACAAGGAGCAAACAGACTCTGGGAAATATCGTTCTGGACTAAAATGCTCACTTGCTCGACATCATTAATGATCGAGTTTTCACCTGTAGCGTATCTCCCGCCTTTGGTTTCTTGCAAATAGGTATCGTGCCAAGCTAATTTCATTTCTGGGCTAACAAACCGAGTTAAACCAGAAATTACAGATTCAGCAATAAATTCACCGCCCCAGTCAGCATTAAATTGATAGATAGCGACACGATCGCATTGTATAGCTTGGCGAACTTCTTGAGTAGTGATTCTAAACAGGCTGTCGGTATCTTCTTTAGCTGAGAAATTACGAATGCGGGTAGCTATTTTCGATACGGTTTTTTCTTGTTCTAGTATTTGCGCTAGTTGCTTATTTTTGATTGCTGCCTGCTGCAAATTATCTGCATGGGAGATAGCAACACCAAATTGTGCGCCAATATCTTTGAGAAAGTTAATTTCCCAAGGTTGCCACTCACGGGTTCCTGAATGTTGATAAGCTGCTAGTAAACCCCATAATTTTTGCCCGGATAATACAGGCACGACAATATAAGCTTTGATGCCAAACTGGTCTAAAATATCAACGTGGCATTGAGAATGACCTGCCCGAGTGACATCATTAATAGCTAAAGTTTCACCTTTGGCATAACGTCCGCCTTTGGTGTCTTGTAAATGTGTATCTTCCCAGACAGTTTTGACATTAGCGTCTACTAATTTTCCCCAAGGATTACCCACCGATTCGGCAATAAATTCTCCACTCCAATCAGGAAGGAAGCGATACAAAGACACGCGATCGCAGCGAATAAATTGCCTAACTTCTTGAGTTGTAATTTGAAATACTTTATCAATAGATGAAAGGTGAAGAATTCTATCGATAACTTTAGTAATTGTTTTCTGGGCTATGAGTTCTTGTTGGTTTTGCGTTTGGGAAACAACGCTCTGTATTCTGTAGGCTATTTCTGTGGTAATTTGAGATATTAAAGTAATTTCTAATTCCTGCCACTGTCTAGGAGCAGCACAATTATTGACTACCAACAAGCCCCAAATTTGTTCTTGGACGATAATCGGTAAACTTAAACTTGCTTTAACTTGAAACTTTTCTAGTAATTGTTGTTGATAAGGCGTGACTTTTATTTCCGTAATATCGTTAATAACTAAGGGGTCTAAATAATCTTGGCTGGTATAGGCACCAAAGGTAATAATTGGCAGATTTTCTTCAATAGTGGGTGTCCAGCCTAGAGCAATAGACTCTGCTAAAACAGTACCACTATCAGCATTTTTAAATTGATAAATTAAAACGCGATCGCTCGAAACTTTTTCTCTGATTTGTACCACAGCTAATTTCAGCAGTGCTTCCATATCTGGGGCTTGACGTAGAGATGCAGTAATGCCTTGCAACTGCTGCCGCCAGTTTCTAAATTCTTCTTCTATAGCATTTAATGTAGATAATTCATCTGTGACAATATTGGCTACATTAGCACTGCCATTTTCATTTTCTATATTGCCAATTACTTGCGTAGCTTTTGGAGACTTATTATAGGAAATGGTCATTTTATACCCCTGATAAATTGTTTGGTTAAAGGAAAAATTGAGGTTGATAACTTAGAAAGATGATACTAGCGTTTGCATCTTTAATTATTATGTCCCCACATCGGAGATTGGAGAATTGACAGTGCATTTAAATTAAACACCATTGCTTCTTCAGCATTGATAAAATACCCTTCTACAAACGGAGAAATCGCTGAATAAAATATTTCCGCAGTTGGAGATTTCATTTTTGTAGTATCTAGGGACTCAATATCTGTGAGATGGCGTACTAATAACCCTAAATATTTACCATCATGTTCTAGGATAATTGTCATCATTTTTGCAGCTACATTAGTACCTTGCAATAATGGTGGGTAACCTAGCATTTCTTCTAAATCAACTAACCACAGCATTTCGCCACGCCAATTGTAAATACCTAAGACACAATTTGGCATCTGCGGTACACCACAAATTTCTGTTAATGAAATTTGTAATACTTCTGCGATATGCTGTAAATTAATTACTGCTAAGTCATTGCTGCCTAAATTAAAGCTTAAAAATTTCTGCTTAGTTTCCAAAATAATTTATCCTTTATCGGTGAATTATTTCAATAATCACTCTCTTTAGTTGCATATTGAATTTCCAAAGTTTAACTATATTTATCTATCTGTAGATACTAGTTTGAATGTTTCACTATTTGTTGTAAAGTTACTGCCAATTCATCTTTATCAATTGGTTTGGAAATATAAGCTTCCGCACCTAGCATATTTCCCCAAATTTTATCTACATCGCTATTCTTTGTGGAACAAAAAATTACAGGAATTTTACTAGTAGTCGGATCGCTCTTTAATTCTCGACAAATTTCATAGCCACTTTTACCTGGTAAAATTACATCCAGAAAAATCAAATCTGGTCTAGAATTAACGATTTTATCTTGAGCTTCTTCACTACTTTTAGCGCAGATGACAGAGTATCCTGCCTGTTGCAAATATCTGGTAAGAATTTCTAGATCGGTCAAACCATCTTCAACAACTAAAACAGTAGTCATAATAGTTTCCCAGTAAATTTAAACAAAGTTTACTATTATCATCCTGATGGATCGATTGTGTTTTAACATCGGGAAAAGCACTTAGAAAAGTGTCTTTTTGAAAATTTAATACATTCTTAAGAAAGTTTGGATTAGGTAAGACTAATATCAGAACTTTCCGCAACTCTGATTTTGATGTAGCTTCTGTGGTTCTATTGTCCGTATTTTCTACCTAGTTCCTGGGAGACAATAGTTGAGTGAGACTATGAAATGAATCGAGGAATCTATGAGTTTGATTTTATGCAATATGCTTAATTACATAGTTAAGTAGTGAAGTTTAAAATATCACTTCTCCACTGCAGAAGCACTCAATTTAACTGATGAGGTTGGTGTCTGTAAATATCTCCGGATCATGCTCATGACTTTATCGCTGGCTACTGGTTTAGTGAGAAAATCTGTAGAACCAGCTACCTTAGCACGAACTCTATCTAAAAGGCTATCATTACCTGTTAAGATAATCACAGGAGTCTGAGTAAAATTAGAAATTCTGCGTACCTGAGTGCAAATTTCATAACCGCTAGCAACAGGCATAATCAAATCTAAAAAGATTAAATCTGGCTGATTTTGAATGAGAATTGGTAAGGCTTGAACTGCATCTTGAATTTTGATAAATCTCAAGCCATGAGAAGTAACAATTTCCTCCATAATTTTACAAACTTGGGGGCTGTCATCTATACAAGCTATCAAGGGGATAGAGGCAGATTTTGATTTTGCTACTGTATGATTTTGAGCGGTATCAAGAACTGCTAAAGGTAAATCGGGAACTTCTACTAATTCAATAATCCCTTTGAGGATATATGGTAATAATGAACGCCCAACTGGTAGGACATTTTGCTTCATTTTTATGGCTAAATCTCGCAGGGTATAATTGCCATTAATAAAATTCACAAAATTATTGTAGACAGATGCATTGACTAACTGCTGGAGTTGTTCTGGTTTGCGCAGAATTGGTGCTAAATCGGGATATAAATTGGCCAAACCTGCTTCTGACCAAAGTCTCCAAGATTCTTGCATCTGTGTTAAAAAAATATCTGCACTGGTAAAGCTCATTGGCATTTCTAAAATCACTTGTTGGCTGCGATGACAAGTGACAGAAGTAAAATGTGCTTCTTGCGCGAGATCGAAAAATAATTCTGCTATTGTGTTCTCTACAATTGTGTTGATTTGCTCGCGCTGAATTTTTTGCTTTTTATATAAGATTTCTAGGAGTCGGTAATCCCAGTAATCAAGCTCTAATTCTTTAGCACTTAATTGAATTTTATCGGCATCAAATTGCGGACAATTTTGTGCCATTTGTCTGCGCCAACGGCGAAAGGGGTGAATTCCTCCTGTTGCCCAAACTATTCTGCCAAGTCGATAATAAAAATTCCATTGATTGCCTTTGGAACTTTTAATATTTAAGTTGCCACTGTATTGTAATTGAGTACAAGTTTTAAACTCATTGAGTAAATTATTTGATAACATCAGTTCTTCCTGAGTCATACATTATGTTGTTACTAACAAGTTTGCCCTTGGCAAAGCTATCCTCATTCTTTAGTAGCGTAGCCAGCAAGAAATTCTACCTTGCCCATATATTTGGCAAAATTGTCCGGGTGTTTGCTATTTTTTCTGTATAACTTAGATATAAAGATGCTAAGTCAAATCTGATAATCACAAATAGCAAATAATGGCAAAAGTAGTATCTCTGTCAGAGCAATGTAGAAAATCAATACTCTGCTGTTAACTCTACCTTTACCAACAAAAACTAATCATTTGGAACCTAGTATTACTTGGCGAGTAAGTCAAAGGTCAAAAGTCAAAAGTCAAAAGTCAATAGTCAATAGTCAATAGACTTATGTTCTAGGCTTTTGCGCTATTGGGCATAGTATGTTTATTGACGCCAACCTGTACTAGATATTCCACAAAGTTAGTGTATGTAGTTGTGATTAGACGATCTTATTCATTTTTTGTTTGATGACGATCCGAATTTATACTGATTTATCTCGAAAAAAGATATTGTAGTGAAAAAATATGATTCAGTTTTTCACGGTTGCTTGAGTGTTTGTGGTGAAAATACTCTTTGTCTAAGATTCTAACTAGCTTTGTATAAAATAAAACTTTAAATAAATAGAGTGGCGCAATTAAAGATAGCTGCTAAAGGCTGTCATTGGTCATTGGTCATTTGTCATTGGTTATTGGTTATTGGTAAGAGTTTCAAGTCTATTTACGTTTCGTAATATAGTTTGATTTTTTTATCTCGTTGACTGTTGAGGGTTAACAGTTAACAGTCCACAGTCAACAGTCAACAGTCAACAATCCCAGCAGGAACGGTTTATGATGAATGCTGATTGTTGTAGCTAGCAATAGCGGCTTTTAAATTACCTTGATGTTCTAATAAAAGTTGGTTACCGGGTTGTTTTTCTAAGCCAGTCCAGTGCATTAATAGGGCTAGTTTCACCCAATTACCGCTACGATCGAGTAATATACTGGCATCTTCTCGATTTAAGTCTGTGAGGTCTTGCAAAATCCGCAAAGCGCGATCGCGTAATTTTTGATTAGTTACAGCCACATCTACCATGCGATTGCCGTAAACTTTGCCTAGTTTAACCATCACGCCGGTAGAAAGAATATTTAAAACCAGCTTTGTCGCTGTCCCAGCTTTTAGGCGCGTAGAACCAGCGAGGATTTCCGGCCCCGTTAATAGGCGAATATCAATATTAGCATCAAATTTTACCTGTTCTGTCGGTACGCAAGCTATAAAAATTGTGATAGCTCCCCGTTGGCGGGCGGCATTCAGCGCTCCGTAGACAAAAGGTGTAGTGCCGCCAGCAGTAATCCCGACTACCACATCTAACTGCGTAATGTGACGTTGAGCGATCGCGGCTGCTCCATCTTCCGATCGGTCTTCTAAATCTTCGGAACTGCGGACTAATGCGCCAGCACCACCAGCGATAATTCCCTGTACCAATTCTGGTGGTGTGCAAAAAGTCGGGGGACATTCCGCCGCGTCTAATACTCCTAATCTCCCACTTGTCCCTGCACCCACATAAAATAAGCGTCCCCCTTGGCGCAAACGTTCGGCTGTACAATCAATGGCCTCAGCTAGCTGCGTTTTCGCTCCAGCTACAGCAGCAACTGCGTTATGGTCTTCGCTATTAAACAACTCTACCAACTCTAGAGAACTTATCTGATCTAAATTCAGACTATTAGAGTTCACTTGCTCGGTGAGAAGATAGCCGCGTTCCTGCAAATTTGTCATTGATTTTTGTCCTTTGTTTAGTTGTCAGTTGTCAGTTGTCAGTTGTCAGTTGTCAGTTGTCAGTTGTCATTGGTAAGGAGTTCAAGTTTATTTACGTTTTGTAATATAGTTTGGCGCGATTACTGGCTTACATAATCGTTGGATTTTATACCTATTTAAATTGCATACAGGGTAGATTAGGTAAACTGATACCAACTTGAAAAAAGAATGCGGTGGATGGTAGGGGCATGGCAATGCCATGCCCTCTAGAATATATTGATGTGCCGCAAACACTATTGAAATTGGTATTAGCTGTTATTGAACAATCTCCTAATGGTACTAAACTGCAATCTAAAAGGTAATATTTAAACCCACATTAGGCGGGGAAACCCCGCCCCTACCAAAATGTTAATTACGTATGAGAACGCGGATTGGTATGAATAATGACTAATGACTAATGACTAATGACCAATTACAATAGCCCTTCTAATTTGCGCCGAATCTTTTCTAGTTCGCTATCAGAAAAATCTGGTTGTGTGTCTTCTGTTGTATTAGAACGGGAAGGTTCGGGAATTTCTGGCTCGCCATCTGGTTTCCAGTCGGTTTCTTCCACATTCAACTCTGGGGGAGTCACTAGTTCGTTACTGTTGGCGGTGAGTATTTCCCATTCATAATTGGCGCTGGCACAAAATTCTTTGACTTCTTCAGCATCGATCGCTTCTACAGAAGGTACTGGGAAATCTTGAGCTTCTAACATTAAAGCGTAGCGGGTGGCATCGTCTTCGGACTCAAACATGAGAATTTTATTGCGATCGCCTAGTCGCACAGTGTGAATTCCCTCATTTTCAGTTCCAACATTGAAAATCAATACAAAAACGCGCATGGGTGTGATCGTCTATTTTTAATGGTGGTTCTCTGGTCTATCTTAATTAAAGTTCTAGGTTGTACCTATCGACTAGCTTTTGATTGATTTTCTTTCACAGTAAATATTTCTGGAACCTGGCCGAGATACTAGCGTCTTGAATAATTGTCTGTTGGGCATTCTCACTGGGGTAGAAGTTGTTGCTATTGGGCGAGCCTCAACCAGTCAAGGGTGCTATCTCTAGTTTGCATATTCAACTACGCGCACAGAAACAGTGCTAGTAGAGCAATTTTTGCTCGCACAGTTTGCGTAGTTTACTTGATTACGGTATTCCTGACAATGCCAATATTATTGAATAGAACAAGTTCCTCGACTCTGGCGATTTTGCCTGAGCTTGAGTTGACGTATTCTAAGAATGGCAGAGCAATCTATTACTAATTGATGCCGACAGTAAGTCAGCTAAAGTTGCCAAATCAAGAGTGAAAGCCAATGACTAAACGTCCCGATTCAGTTAATCGCTCCAATTCCCTAAATCGTCAGCGTTTGTGGTTGCTGGTGTTGACTCGTGGTGGTATTGCTTTCGGCGGACTATTGCTGCTGTTAATCGGCGGGGGTATTTGGCGATTACAGAGTTTTATCCAAAAAGAGTTAGCACCCCTAGCCGAAAAAAATCTCACAACCACCATCAACCGTCCAGTCAAACTTGGAAGTGTCACAGAATTTTCGTTAATGGGAGTCAAGTTTGGCGCTTCGGAGATTCCCGCTACCGCCACCGATCCCGATAAAGTGACAGTGGAGTCGGTAGAAGTCGGTTTTGACCCGCTAAAGTTAATTTTTAGCCGCAATCTCAAGTTAGATGTCACTCTCGTCAATCCAGATGTTTATCTTGAAAAGGATGACCAAGGACGCTGGTTAAGTACGCGCATTACTCTTGGTGCTAAAGGCGGGCCGATTAAAACGGATTTGGAGAAAGTGCGGTTACGCAATGGCAAACTAGTTTTACTAGACTTGTCCCGCAAAGCACAGCAAAAATCACCTGCGCCTCAGCCTGCTAACGTACCTGTGAGATTTTCTCACCTAAATGGGACTGCCCAACTGTTAGATAATAACCAGGTGATGTGGTTTGATATTGCAGGTCAAGGGAATAATGGCGGTAATTTGACGCTAAAGGGCGAAACACGTTTAAAGACACAAGCGGCTAATTTACAGATTCGCACACAAGATTTACTGGCTGCTGATATTACGCAAATTATTCAGCTACCCCTGACATTACAAGCAGGGCGAGTGAATGGCGATTTGCAAGTGCAACTAATACCACAGCAGCAGACTTTATTGTATGGCAGCGCTTTGTTGCAAGGGGTGGCACTGCAAATACCTAAATTGCCCCAACTGTTGAACAATACCCAAGGAAATCTCAGCTTTAAAGGCACGGAAATTAAGTTAGAGAAGATAGGGACTAATTACGGCAAAATTCCCGTAGTAGCTACAGGGATTATTGACAGAGTAACTGGCTATAAGTTGACTGGACAAATTAATCGGGTAGATGTGAATACAGCCTTGGAGACTCTCAAGGTAAAACTACCTTTACAAGCAGCAGGAGAAGTTAAAGCTGATATCCAAATTGGTGGCGCACCAAATAAACCAATTCTTTCAGGTACAGTAGCAACTTTAAAACCTGCGCGGGTTGATAAGGTTGATTTTCAGAATGTTAGCAGTAAGTTTGAGTTTTCTACGAGCAATTCTCTGATTAGTCTCAAAGATATTCAAGGTACGCCGACGGTTGGCGGTAAGGTGACCGGTGCAGGTACGATTCAACTGGGGAAACAGCCGCAACTGGATTTTAATTTTACGGCGGAGAATGTACCAGGAGATGCGATCGCTCAAGTTTATAATTCTCAACCAGCATTTACAATCGGTAATGTCTCTGGTACAGGGCAGTTAACTGGTGTTGCTGGTAAGGTTCAAACTGTCGTTAAATGGCAAGCACCTAGCGCCACCTACCCGGCAACTGGTACAGTTACCATTGCCCCAGATAAAACTGTCTTCTTCCGCGATGTGATTGCTAATTATAGTGGCGGTAAGGTACAGGCTGCGGGCAGTTACGCTAATCAACGTTGGCAAGCTGTCGCCCAAGTTTCGGGTGTTCAGGTAGAAAGGTTAGTAGATAAAGAAAAACTGCAAAACGTTTCCTTAACTGGGGCAGAATTTAACGGACGTTTACTGTTAGCGGGAACTACAGCACCATTTAAAGTCGCTTCGATCCGCACTGAAGGCGCAGGTGTGCAAATTGGTGGCGGTACGGTTGCAGTGTCGAATATTCAACTCCAAGACCAAAATTTTGCCGCCCAATTAGTCGCCAATAATGTGCGGTTGGGACGGATATTCAAGAATATTCCCGCAGCTTTTACTGGGCCTGTGGCTGGTACTTTTCAAATCGCAGGTAACCGCGATAATTTTAGCTTACAAACCCTGCGCGGTACTGGTGAGGGTAGCTTGGCTGTGGCTGGTGGAACAGTCACGGCGAAAAATATTCAACTGGCTGATGGCGTGTATTTAGCGCAAGTCAAAGCTAATGATTTGGCTGTGCAACAATTAGCACCGAATATTCAGCAATTTCCAGGACGGTTAAATGGTAATTTTGACGTTGCGGGGTCAGTTAATTCTTTTAAACCAGAGTCGATTGTTGCCACTGGTCAGGCACGGGTGAAGGTCGCTGATGGCACAATTACCGCCTCGAATATTCAACTAGCTAACGGTAGCTATCAAGCTGTGGTGGCGGCGACTGGCGTGAAGTTACAGCAGTTAAATCAACAATTACGCGGTCAGTTTGGCGGGAATTTGCAAGTTTCGGGGACAGTACAATCGGCTAAATTAGCTGATATTCGGGCGGCGGGAGAGGTAAAATTTTCTCAAGGTATTGGGGCGATCGCGCAACCGTTAACTGCGGCGATCGCTTGGGATGGTCAAAGGCTGAATATTGAACGGGCTACGGGCGCAAATTTAAATGCTAGCGGTTATATCTTAGCCAATGCCCAAGGTGCGGGCATACCCCAAATTACAGATTTAAAACTGAATGTGCAAGCGCAAAATTATGACTTGCAACAGTTACCAATTAAACTACCCAATGCTGTGAATTTGGCGGGGAAAGCTGATTTTACCGGACAAATCGCAGGAAACTTACCTCTGCCAAATATCCAAGGACAACTGAAGCTGCGGAATTTGATGGTGCAGAAGTTTGCCTTTGAGCCTGTGTTAAGTGGTAATATTCAGTCGGTGCAAGGGCAAGGGACTAATTTAGACGTTGCTGGCACAAGCGATCGCATTACTGTTAACCTGAATGCGAATAATCGCCCCAATTCTTTCCTCGTCAAGTGGAAGCAAGCATCGGCTGTAGGTCAAGCTCAAGGTGAGAATTTAGCTTTAAGATTAGATAACTTCCCACTGCAAGTATTAAATTTAACCTTGCCTGAGAAAACCAGACTGGGAAATACTGCTTTAGCTGGGGCATTAACCGGGAATTTACTAGTTAATCAAGATAAATTAGCTGCTAGTGGAAATGTGGCGATCGCAAATCCCGCGATCGGACGGATAAAAGGGGAACTGTTAACGGCTCAATTCGGCTATGCTAATGGCACGGCTAACATTACAGAGAGTGCATTTGTTAAAGGTAAAAGCCGCTACGCCTTTACAGGTAATATCAATACAACTACAAAAACGCCGCAAATCTTCGGTAAACTCAACATCAATGAGGGTAATGTCCAAGATATCCTCGCAGCAGTACAGGTATATGAATTACAAGATTTGCGTGGTGGTTTGCAAGCACCAACCTATGGTAAAGCCGCAGATTTGGTGACAGTTCCCCAAGGATTACCCAATGCGCCATTATTAACGCAAATCGAGCGTTTATATCAAGTTGATGCTTTATTAGCAGAGCAGCAAGAACGACGAATTGAGGCTAATCCCATACCCGATTTAGCCGATATCCAAGGGACTTTTAATGGGGAAGTAGCTTTTAATAATAATAATGGTATTGCCGCACAATTTAACTTAGCTGGTCAAAATTGGACTTGGGGTAAAGAGAAAGAAAAAGACGAACCAGGGCGTTTTTATAGTGCAGATCAGTTAGTTGCTAAAGGTAGTTTTGAAAATGGAATTTTGACATTTTTACCTTTAAGAATTGCATCTAAAGATAGATTAATTGCATTTAAAGGTACTGTTGGTGGTAATGACCAATCTGGTAATTTACAAATCAGGAATTTCCCAATTCAAGTATTAAATAATTTTGTCAAACTGCCAATTGGGTTAACAGGTAATCTCAACACTTCTGTAGCTGTTGCAGGTAGCTTTACCAATCCCCAAGCTAGAGGAGAAATACAAATTTTAGAAGGCACAATTAATCAAAAGAAAGTAGAATCAGCTACGGCTAGTTTTAGTTATGATAATGGACGATTAAATTTTGGTAGTAATATTATAGTTTCTGGACCGGAACCAGTAACTATTACTGGTAGCCTACCTTTTGCTTTTGTTACTCCTGAAAACGAGAAATTTAACTTAGATATTAAAGTTAAAAACGAAGGATTGGCACTGTTAAACTTATTTACTAACCAAATTGCCTTTGAAAATGGTGAAGGAAATATAGATATACAAATAGGCGGTAGAGGAGATATCCATAAACCAAAAGAATTAGTTATTAATGGAGTTGCTACACTAAATAATGCTACATTTTCGGCTCAAGCTTTACCAGAAAAGCTGACAGAAGTTACCGGAAGCGCCAAGTTTGATTTTGACAAAATTATAGTTGAAAGCTTGCAAGGGAAATTTAGTCAAGGACAGGTAACAGCATCGGGAGAAATTCCGATTGATAACAATATTGATAAAAATAAAAAAGTTGACATTAAAGATATACTAAAAGTTAACCTAAATAAATTAGCTTTAAATCTCAAAGGACTTTACCAAGGTAATGCAAATGGGAATGTCACAGTTACTGGTTCAGCACTGAGTCCCATCCTGAGCGGTAAAGTCGAATTATTTAATGGTCAGGTGTTACTAGCAGAGTCAGCTAATACAAATAAATCTGGAAATAGCGATGCTAACCTTTCATTTATCAAAGCTGAAAAACAAAATAAAGATGATACTAGAAGCGTCACTGCAAGATTTAATAATTTAGAATTAGAACTGGGGAAAAATGTGCAAATTAGTCGTCCGCCAATTTTGAATTTTCAAGCTAAGGGTACACTGACTGTTAATGGTTCCTTAAATCAACCGGTTCCAGATGGTACAATTAAGTTAGAAAATGGTGGAGTAAATTTATTTACTACTCAGTTTAATTTAGCTCGTAGTTATGAAAACAAAGCAACTTTTAGAAAAGACCAACCCCGCGACCCAAATTTAAATCTTAAGCTATATGCTAAGGTATTGGATGGTAATTTAACTGGCGATATTAGCAAGCTGAATACTACAGGTTTATCAACCTTAGAAACTATCCGCGTTGAAGCGACAGTAAACGGGCCTGCTAGTAAATTAAATGAAAGTTTGCAACTCACCAGTAGTCCTGCGCGTGGCGAAACAGAACTGGTAGCGCTGTTAGGCGGTGGTTTTATTGATACTCAAGGGCGTGGTGACAGTACTTTGGGGTTGATTAATATTGCAGGTTCTGCTGTATTTAACAATTTTCAAGGTGCATTTAACCAAATTGGTAGTGCTTTTGGACTAAGTGAACTACGTCTATTTCCGACTATTATTTCTGATAATCCTGAAGCTGGTAAGAGTAATTCAACTTTAGAATTAGCACTAGAAGCTGGGGTTGATATTTCTTCTAAGTTTTCGATTTCTGGCATCAAAATTTTAACAGCTAATGACCCCTTACAGTGGGGGATTAATTACCGGATTAATGACACCTTTCGCCTACGCGGTTCGACTAATTTAACTGATGATAGTCAGGTTGTAGTTGAATACGATCGGCGATTTTAATAAAATGGGCATTGGGCATTGGGCATTGGGCATTGGGTTATGACCTATTTATAAATATTCATATTGAATAAGCTGCGTAGGTTGGGTTGAGGAACGAAACCCAACATTTTCAGGGGTTTGTTGGGTTTCACTACCCTACCCTTCGGGAACGCTTTCAGCGAACGGGAAGCCACCTTCGGTGTCTACGTTCAACCCAACCTACAATAATCCTTAACTGAACCGTATTGATTTATAAATATTCATATTGAATAAGTATTAAGTATTGGGCAAACAAACAGAATTTGCATAAATTGCTAATTGCGATCTATTTTTGAGATTGAGACGATTAAAAATACTGTTAATATGGGTTTTGACTGTACTTTCGCATATAAATAATTGCTGGGCAATTTCTTGATTTGTTGCTCCCATCGCCACTAAACGCGCTACATCTACTTCTCTTGGTGTTAATGAAGTTAATGCAGGGGAAACAGATTCGCTTTGAGTTTTTGGTGTAGATTGATGATTAACAACTCGTTCTAACAAGCCTGGTGCGAGTTGTGCATATCCGCGATTAATGCTGCGAATGGCGTTAACTAATTCTTCGGAAGGCATATCTTTTAAAAGGTAACCTTTTGCGCCAGCGCGAATGGCTTCACTCACATCGCGATCATCATCATAGGTACTTAAAACTAATACTTTGGTATCAGGAAATTTTTCACAAATAATTTTAGTAGCGGTAGCACCATTCATCACCGGCATCCGCAGATCCATTAATACAATATCTGGTTGTAATTGTTCAACTTGCGTAATAGCTTCTTCTCCATTTTCTGCCATACCAATAATTTCTAGATCTGATTCTAGATTTAGCATTGCTTTTAGTCCTTGGCGAACTAAACTTTGGTCATCTACAAGTAATAAGCGAATCATAGGATTTTAGATTTTAGATTTTAGATTTTAGATTTTAGATTTTGCAGAGTTGATGTTTTTAAGGAAACTTTATTTGTAGCAATTGATGTGATATTATTAGGGTATATATATGAAATATCTGAGTTTGTCTGGCTAATTTGTAGCTTACTAATTTGCCTACATTCTGAATCCATTTTTCTAATAATTTGGCGTAGTTCTTGCATTAATTCACCACTTAATTCATAGGCTTGAGATACTGATTGTTGTGATTGTGTAGGGTTGATTTGCGATAATTTTTGTGCTGCTTGTAGTTGAATATTTAAAGCCATGATGGACTGTCCTAATGTTTTATACAAATCAATTAATTCATGATTTTTTGCTTGCATTATTAGCAATTGTTGATGCTTATATTTCGATTTGTATAAAATCTGTAATTGCCAAACTAGTATGCAGCCTCCTATTATCAACAACAGAACAGTAATCATGGTTTTGGCGACTTGATGAAATAAATATTACATCCATAATTAAACCCTGATTTTTTGCATTTGACTATCTATAACGGTAAAATACCAACTTTAGTTGTGAGCAATTTTAAATTATCAATCGAAAGTTGTAGGTAGTTTGGTCAATCTTTAGAGACGCGATAACCCTTGTCTGTACAATTGTTGCTTGTCCCCCTTGTCTTCCTTGTCTTCCTTGTCCTTTTTGTGCGTATATCAAATAGGATCGCTATAGATTTCTGATGATTCTAAGCTGTGCCATTCATTTAAATTTAGGGGTTGCCATTCGCCAATTTTTACTGATTGGTTTTGGTTAATAGTAATGGATTGGGGAGGAATGGAAATTTCCGAGATAATTGATATATTTGATATTTCAGGAATTTTTGGTATTTCGGCTATATTAGATGTTTGCATGGGAATGAAAATATTAATGCAACAACCTGCTTGGGGTTGGGATTCTAAGTGAAAATGACCTTGTAATACGGCGATTCTCTCTTGCATTCCCTGCAATCCGTAACCACCGGAAATGTTTTCAGGTTCAAATCCGCGTCCGTTATCTTGAATTGTTAAATGCAGTCCGGTTGATGTAGTGCAGAGATGGATTTGTACGGCTGTGGCTTGGGCATATTTACGAATGTTGTTAAGCGCTTCTTGAATAATGCGGTAAAGCTGGGCGGTTAAGTGGGGTAATAAGGGAATGGGCAGATTAATTTCCACTTCTGGTAAAATACCAGTGGTTTGATGAAAATCGCGCACTAAAGACTCAATCAAACTTTCTAAAGACTGGGTAGCTAGGGGATCGTTACGTAAGGCTTTGACTGATTGACGGACTTCTTGAGTTGCGATCGCAACTAAACGATGTGCTTCATTAATAAACTCTTGGGCTTGATTGGGATCTGGTTTACATAGTTTACTAGCTGTTTGTAATTGAAAGTTCAACGCCGTCAGCGCATGTCCGAGTGAATCATGCAACTCTCGTGCAATGCGGTTGCGTTCTTGCGTGGCTGAAAGGTTAGCAAATTCCAATACGCACTGCCACAACTGCTGATGCATGTGATTGAGTTGTTCTGGTGTATATAGTTCTTCTACCAAGGTAATCTCTCCATAACTTCCAGCTGACTCTCTATAGTTCTGGGTGGGAAGAACTTATGCAATATTAATTAGTTGTTAGTTGTCAGTTGTGAGTTGTCAATGGTTTATACGTTTATAGGCATAGGGAATTGGAAACAATCAGGACTTACCCAAAGGTAAGGGAAAATCAAACTGGAGAGAACACAGAGGAGACAGAGAAATTACTGGTGACTATTTCAGATCGAATATTATTTGTCAATAAGCAATAATACTTAATATACGATGTGAAAACGGGGTTGGATACACAATTTTTGAATAGGCGATCGCGTCATTTGAATAAGCATCATTATTGACTACTAAGTTAAATACAAGAGTTAACTTAATACCTCTGCTTTTCCCAAATTTTCAGTATATTTTCCAATTGAGAACAGGAAGATTCTCTTAAATTGTCACCGATCTCAGTTATCCGTTATTTTCAACTGCACCTAATGCTTTCAAAGTAGCTTTTTCAGGAGGAGTTAAGCCTTGAATACCAGTAATATCCATACCTTCATAGGGTCGAGGTGGCCTCAAGGTTTTCAAGTACTCACCTGTTCTTACATTCCAAAAGTTTATGGTTTCATCATAACTACTACTAACAAGTATTTGACTGTCTGGACTAAAAGCAACAGATCTGACCAAATTGGTGTGTTTTCGTAAATCGTGAAGGCATTCACCATTAGAGACTTTCCAAATTTTTAAATTCAAAGTTTTGTCTTCAATTCCACTTGTTTCACTTCCACTAGCAATTAGTTGTCCATCTGCACTAACAGCAACCGATACGACTCCTCCTGTATGACCTTGTAAAGTTTGGAGACATTCACCAGTACGAACATCCCATATTTTTATTGTTTGATCGTTACTACCACTAATTACAGTATCACCATCCGGAGTAAAAATCGTTGACCAAATTCTATCCGTATGTTCTTCTAAAGTTTTAAGACACTGACCAGTAGAAACATCCCAGATCTTCACAGTCATATCGTTACTACCACTAACTACAGTTTGACCATTAGGACTGAAAGCTACTGTCCATACTCTATCGCCATGACCTTCTAAAGTCTTAAGGCATTGACCATTAGAAACATCCCAAATCTTAATGGTTTTGTCTCCACTAGCACTAGCTATCATTTTACTTTTAGGACTAAAAGCTACTGCTCTTACCCACATTTTATGACCATGTAAAGTGATACATTCACCAGTATCAACAGCCCATAATTTAACAGTGTTATCGTCACTTCCACTAACAAGGGTTTTACCATCAGGGCTAAAGGCTACTGACCATACCATTCGCTCATGACCCGAAAAAGTGTGGACACATTGGCCAGTCTGTACATCCCAAATTCTCACTTTTTGGTCTTCACTGCCACTAGCAAAATATTGTCCGTCCCAACTAAAAGCAACTGACATAACCCAATTGCTATAACCATGTAGAGTACTCAAGCATTTACCCACCTTAACATCCCATGTCTTCACTACTCGATCTTCAGCACCGCTAGCAAGAGTTTGACCATCCGGATGAAAAGCTACTGACCAGACTCCAGCAGTATGTCCCTGTAAAGTTTTGAGGCAATCACCAGTATGATAGTTCCAGACTCTAATTGTTCTATCAAAGCTACCACTAGCGAGAGTTTCTCCGTCTGCGCTAAAGGCAACTGAACTTATTGCTCCTCCTTGAGCAATGCTCAAGGTTTTGATACATTCGCCAGTATCAACCTTCCAGAGTTTTACAGTTTTATCTTCACTGCCACTAGCAAGAATTTGTCCATCTGGACTAAAGGCAACTGCTCGTAGCAAAGAACTGTGAGATGATAATGTTTTAAAACATTGGCCTGTACTGACGTTGCATAACTTCACAGTTTTGTCTTCACTGCCACTAGCAATAATCTGTCCATCTGGGCTAAAGACAACTGACCAAACTCTACCATTATGCTCGTTGAAAATTTTCAAGCATTCACCTGTCGTAGCATCCCATAGTTTCACTGTATTATCATCGTTGCCACTAGCGAAAAATCTGCCATCTGGGCTAAAGGCAACAGACCTAATTCTATGAGCATCTCCAGATAACATTTGGATACATTGACCTGTATTAACATTCCATATTCCTAAACGTTTGTCTTCACTTCCACTGACAATAATTTTTCCATTTGGACTAAAGGCAATTGATCTAACCCAATCATCATGTCCACGACAAACAGATATTTGTTCACCATCTGCTATCCGATATAAACGAATTTCCCCTTTAGCATCGCCTACCGCTAACAAACTTCTATCAGGACTATATGCTACTGAATAAATAGTTCCTAAAGTTTGAGTAAAAACAGATTTATCTAGTTCAGAGTTGGTAAAATTGCTGTCATGAATTTCTATATCTTGCAAGTAAGCTTGCCAAATAACAAGATGAGAAAAATCGTATCCTTTTAAAACAGGTTTAATTTTTGAATTTGCTTCAGTTTGTTGACACAGTAAATTAAGAACATTACCCGCAGCATATCCAGGAAGCTCTGGATATTCTTCTTGTAGCTTAACAAGAATTTGCTTGAGTTTATTTTCAAAATTTTTCTTACCTTTTGACTGAAGTTTTTTTACTAATGGCTTGACAATTAGCCTAATTTGTTCTTGTCTGATGTAATCTTTTGACAAGGCTTTCATCAAAGCATGACTATTCAATATATTTATTTCTTTTTGCAGAATTTCTGTATATATTTCATCAATAAATTTATTTATGATGTACTCGTCTATTACAGGTTGTAACCCAAAATATTGCTCTCCATTAAAGCTACTTATTTCTAAGGAAAATTGGTTGAGAATAACTTCTATGGTAGATGCAACTTCTTCAGACGCTTCTGACGTAATATCATTCTGTAATTCAGTAATTGAAATTGGAATGCGGTTAATAGCTAGCCAGTAGACAATTTCCTTTTCTAAGCTTGAAAGTTGATTAAAATGCCAATCTAATAAATCTTCACGCATCTGTTTAAAATCTTTTTTGCCTTTTGCCAAAAATTCAGCAATATTACCGTTATAAGCTTTTTTAATATGCCTAGCAGCTAATTCTAGCGCTAATGGATTTCCATTAAAATAAAATTCAATTAATTGCTGCCATTCATCATCTGTACCATTAAATTTACCATCACCAATAGTATCAAATATTTTTCGCCCATCTAAATACCCTAAACCTTCTAGCATAAATAAACGAACTGGTTTTGTTTCACCTTCTAATCTGATAATTTCTTGTGGCTGCTCTCTGCTAGTTAATAGTAAGCAACTTTTATGATTAACTTCTCCTATTTTCTGAAGTAGAACACTATATCCTTCATAACCTTGTCGATATTTTCCAGAACTATCTCCTTCTAGCAACACTGACTCAAAATTATCCAGTATTACTAAGCAACGTTTTTGAAGCAAATACTTTAGCAACTGTTGTGTAATTTGCTTTTCTACTGTATCCAATAAACTAATTTCTTCCTGATCTGATAAGAACTTGATAATATCTCCCAAAATTTCTATCAGGGGTGGACTATTCCGTAGACTTCGCCAAATTATATAGTCGAAATCGTTTTTAATCTCGCTTACAAGTTTTAGCAACAAATCTGTTTTACCAATACCACCACGCAACGTGACTGTTAAACTAGTTTTACCACTTCCAGCTATACCTACAATAGCCACCATTCGACAGATATTTTCCTCATTGTCAACATTCTTGGCAACAATCCACTGTTTGAGAATGTCGAGTTCCTGCGTGCGTCCAAAGAAATTCGATAAAGCAGGTGCATCTCCCCAGTCTTCTTTGTTACTAACATCAATACTGACCTGCTTTTCTTCTTGAAACGACTGATTGCTTGGAGGTGGCTCTGATGTCTTTTTTTTATAACCTGCTTCTTGAAGTAATTGAGATATGTTTTCCCACTTAATTTTTATACTCTGCTTCCCTTTATCACTTAGCAATTGCTCGATGTATCGGTACAAGTCATCTGATAATGCAACATTGAGCGTTGTCACCTTAATACCCAATTCTTGGGCGATTTGATGGGGACTATACTTACATAGTAATGCTCTCAAGTAACACTTCTGCCTTTCCGTAAGTATTGATCTTTGTTTAGAAAAGTATTTTTCTTTGATAGATTCTAGATCATCATAAAGGCGTTCAAGATCCCAATTAACTTGAGCCTGTATAAACTTTTTATCGTCATTATTTGATGACATTACGCTATAAGCTATATTCCTAATCTAAATCCTAATCAATTTCCTAAAACAAGTCAATTTGGGCAATAATCTATTAGTTATTTCATAGGGAGACTAGTATTAAAGCATTCTATTAAGCTGGGTACAAGATTGAACATCTAGTTCCAGGAATAACAAAGGAGTAATATGCAGTACAAAGGTTCCTTAAAATCCAGCAAAACTAATAATACTGAAAAAAGCACTTCGACTAATTCCCTTAATAATTTCTCTCATATGGATTTAAACGGTCATGATATGAGTAATCGTGATCTGAGCAGATATAATATCATAGGCGCTCAACTTAATGGCAGTAATTTGAGTAATACAAAGCTGAACGGTGCTAAAATGCAGAATGCTCAATTACGTGGAGCAGATTTGAAAGATGCCAAATTATGTGGGGTACAATTATCTGATGCAGATTTAAGTGGTTCTGATTTACGTCGAGCAGATTTAAATGGCGCTGACTTAAGACGAGCTAATTTGGCAAACGCAAAGCTAGACGATGCTAACTTGAATGGAGCAAACGTTCAAGGTGCTATTTTTCAAGCTAGTACTGGACTAACTGAAGATATAAAACACGCCCTAAAAAATCGAGGTGCAGATTTTAAGAATTCTTCTGTAGTTAAGCTCGATTCTGTGGATATCAAGTGGTGGATACAGTATGTACTTGTCCCATTGATTATTGCTTTTATAGGCAGTGGTGGCATCATAGTAACTATGCTCAATGCCTCAAAGACTGAACAACAAACCAAACCAACATCTACTGTTGAACCTACAACTAAACAGAACCTATCACCAAAGTCCATGTCCGGTATCCAATCTCAGAAGTAGTGTTTGATGTGCGATCGCACTCTTTATTCCCAGATGCGATCGCACTTTGTTTTTTTAGTAGCTATCATTCCTGGCGTACACATCCTAAGTCCAATTGCCTAACAATACGTAAGGTGCCCAGTAATATGGGGTTTGATATTCTGGATTCTTTAGGATGCTAAGTTGGGCGTGGCGTAAAGCTTCGGCTTTGGTGATACCTGTTTGATTGGCTTTGACTAGTTGCTCGTAAAATTGACTCATGAGTGTTGCGGTGGCTTCATCGTCTACGCGCCACAGGGTTGCTACTGTACTCTTTGCACCGGAACGCACAGCTACACCTGCTAATCCTAAGGCGGAACGATTATCGCCGGCGGCTGTTTCGCAAGCACTCAAAACTAAGAGTTCTAGGGAGTTGTCTTGGGAGACTTCGACGGTTTTTAAAACTCCACTGAGTTCGTTAACTTTGATTTTGCCGTCCCAGGTGAGAATAAATGTGTCATCTGCTTGGGAACTAAATTGTCCGTGGGTGGCTAGGTGGACAATGGGGAAAGGAACAGCAGAAATTTGGTTTTGAAAGGCGGAATTTGTAAATGTTTGGTTGAAAAGAACTTGAGAGGGTAGTTCTGATTGAATTTTGTTTACTTCTTCCTGAACGTTAGGTAGGGCGGTAAATCCTGAACGTGCTTCACTTAACCCACCTACTAAGGCTCCTAAGCGTTCTTGTTTGAGCGATCGCGGTGCTAATAATTGTAATCCGGGTGTGAGGGCAATACTATATTTTTCTATCAGGAATTGTTGACCATCATGTAACGCCGCCATTGGAATGTTGCGCAATACCCCATCTAAGACAAACACTAATGTTTCTACTTGACTAGTTTCTAAGTTTGCGACTGCATCTTTAAGAACTAAATTATACATTTCTTGCAGTTGGGGCAGGGTCAAATCAAAAGCTGTTGATTGCTTTAAATCTTCTCCTAGTCTGGTTGCTAGCTTTTCGATTGCTTGGCGATTGATAGGTTTTTTATAGTAGCGAAAATCACGTTCTGCTTGTTTGTCGGCTTTTGCTTGAGAGTTTGGTAAGCTGGCAATAATCGCTAGTTGGTCTTCGAGAATAATGGGATAAATAACTGCGGCTTTGGGATCAACTTTGTCTATTTGTTCCGGGTTACCATTGAGACAAGCTTCGCGAAAGAAGTTATCGAGTTCGACTAACTGTAAGCCTTCAATGACATCTCGCGCGGCTTTTAAATTATCTTTTTCATTGGATTCAACTAACAAGCCGACGAGTTGACGGTGAATTGGTTCAACTGCTTCGCGAAAGGAAAATTGCACATCGGGATTGGCTGCGGCTAAGTCGGCACGTAATGATTTAATTGTACCTACGGCTTCTTTATAAGCGGCGATCGCACTTTTGCTTTTCCCTTGGGCTTTTAATACTCTACCTAATTGCCATTGCCAACGATAAGCAATATCGCCAGCGTTGATTTGTTGCCCTAATTGTACGGCTTGTTGAGTTAACTTCTCTGCATCTTGCCAACGCTGTGCTTGTTCATAAACGTTACCTAGAGTACCCAGTGCATCAGCTTGTATGCGTATATCGCCTAAATCTTGGGCTTGTTGTACCGCTACTGCCAATAGTTTAGCGATTTCTGTTTCAGAAATTTGGCTGGCGGGTTGCTTTTGCATATGTATCATTGTTTGCGCCAAATTTACCCGTGATGCGATCGCACTTTGGCTGGGTGGTAAGGCTGCAATATTTTGTTGTAGCTGTGGTAATAAAGCCTTGGCTGCATCTAGTTGATTAGTCTCCACCAGTAAGCTGAGTTGGTTAACTTGCGCTTGTACCTTTAAATTTAGAGGTGCAGAGATAGCAGCTTGTTGATAAAATGCGATCGCCACTTGGGGATTAATCGGATTTTTGCTAGCTTTAGTCAAGCTGATTTGAGTACGGGCAAGATTACCGAGGCTAAGTTGGGTTAATGCGATCGCCTCTGGTAATTGTAATTGATTCGCGATCGCCAAACTGCGCTCTAAAATTAAAGTCGCTGGCGGAAAATTCCCCACCACCCGCAACGATTCACCCAAAGTTCTTAACGCCGTAGCTGTTTCTGGTGTCGCTGCAATTTTTTCTAATAAAGGTTTGAGTTGTTCGGGGTTTATATTTGCAACCTGGGGTAACTTTAACGCCGTTTCCAATAGATAAATTGCTTTTTTATACAGACCTAAATTTTGTAAAGCCTGTGCTTGGTTAGTTTGGGCAGTCAGTACCCGAGTTGGTTTATTTAATTGATTATATATAGATGTCGCCGCTTCCCAAGATTTCAAAGCAGCTTCCGATTGACCCCGTGCCAATTGTAACCCGCCTTGAATATCCAGAGCTTGAGCTAAAGCCAAAGATTTATCTGATTTCGCTTCTTTAATAGTATTTAATAGGGCAACACTTTCAGTAATAGCACGGTGCGCCTCATCCCATTTTCCCAACTGTTGATAGCACAAAGATAAATTACTTAAACTCAACGCTTGCTGAATCGGTTTATTCGCAGCTTTATAAGCCTGCGCTGCTTGTTGAAATAACTGCGCCGCCTCTGTAAACTCACCTTTAGCGTAGGAATTACGCGCTTGCTGTTCCACAGATAAACCAGGAACTTGAACGATATTAGTTACTTGCGCTAACCCTGGCGATGTCATAGATAATAAAAGAGCGATCGCCATTAACACCACAAACCTTTTAACTCTCTTCATACTCCTCTTTGCGCCTTTACGTGAGATAAAAAAACAGAGCCTCAGATCCCCGACTTCTTGAAGAAGTCGGGGATCTTGTTGTTCACCGTGGTTATCAAGATTTAGAAGCATTATTTTCTGATTCAGATGATGAATAAATCAGGGTTAAGATGCTGGACACATAGCAGAACTACTAGTAGCAGTAGGTGTTGCTGTTGGCGCTTGCGCAACTAGGATAATATTACCGTCAGCAGTTTTCACCAAACCTTGCGCCTCAACAATTGGTGCAGAACTCACCGCGTCTTCCTTTACCTGTATTCCCGCGTCAGTTTGACTATTAATAATTTCCCCATCCAAAGTAGCTAAAGGACTGAGGTTAGTTGTACCTGTGAGTGGTTCTAAAGTATTAGGCGGTAAACTACCACCGCGCCCAGTGATAACAAAGGAACCCAAGGGTTTAGCATAGCGGCCTCTGGGACAAGTTTGCGCAAATTGAGTACTAGCATCAATTAATCCTGTAGGTAGTTCCAGCAGTTTTTGAGGAGTTTGAACTTCTGGTGACGAAATAGTAATTTCTCCCTGTACGCCTAAGTTAGAACTAGCGGTGATATCGCTTTGATTTGTCTGCTGGGAACGTGCTTCAGTTCCAAAAATATTTTGCACTTTGATGTTAACGTTACCACCTTTACCAGTGAAAGCATCAGCAGAGATATCGCTGTTTTCATTTGGTACAGCGACAATGAAAGATGAATTGATGCTGATGTTACCGCCATTGCCACCAGCTTTTTGATTACCAGCAGTAGCAGAAACATTAGCACCACGGCGCAGCAACAATAAATTACTATTCAACGTAATATTACCACCATCATTGGCAAAAGATTCCGCATTAATTGCACCGCGATTTTCAACTTTAATTAGTGGTGAATTGACAGTGATATCTCCCGCTTTTCCTTCGCCTCGGCTACGAACGGAAATAAAGCTCGGAAGAAGACCATTATTTGAAATTCCAACAACTTCAACTGTATCAGAAGCGTTAATAGTAACATTACCACCTTGCCCTGTGCTTTCTGGGACTGTACTTGCACTAACCACCCCTCCATTTTGGATGCTGAGGCTTTGGGTGCGAATTGTTACGTCTCCAGCATTACCAGCACCACCAGTTGATGTAAATATGCCATCAGCTAAATCTATGTCTGCTGGGTTTGCCAAGATTTCCACAGAGTTGGTGGCGTTGATATCAATATTACCGCCTCGCCCTGCACCACCTGTAGTTGTATTAATATATCCCCCATTGCTGAGGCTGAGGCGATGAGTTGTAATGCTTAAATTTCCAGCATTGCCAGATCCCGATGTCCCAGTTGTTAGAAAGCTACCAAATAAATCATCTGAAGATCGACCAACAATTTCCACTAAATCTGAGGCATTAATTGTCAAATTTCCTCCTTGACCTGTAGTTTTTTCAGCAGCAGATGTGGAGACAAATCCCCCATCAAGAATACTGAGGCGGCGAGTATTGATATTTAAATTTCCAGCATTGCCAGTTCCAGATGTCGCAGTTGTGAGAACAGTACCTGATTTCCCGTCAGCAGAAGCACCAATTACATCTACTGAGTCGGAAGCATTGACGGTTAAATTACCACTGTTTCCTGTGCTGCTGGAAGTTGCTGATACAAGTCCTAAATCCCGGATACTGAGAAAGCGAGTATTTATAGTCAGGTTACCCGCATTGCCAGTTCCACCAGTTGATGTTGTTAGTCTACTAATGATTTTACTATCTGGGCTAGTACCTACAACCTCAACTGTATCTAAAGCATTTATGGTCAAATTACCGCCCTTCCCCTTACTTGATACACGAGTATTTGTGCCTACTAATGCCCCACCACGAATACTCAGATGGCTTGTGTTAATAGTCATATTTCCAGCATCCCCAGACCCTGTAGTACCAGCAAAGATATCGCTGAATACTTGACCATCAGGTGAAACTCCAACAACTTCAACTAAGTCTGAGGCATTAATGGTTAAATTACCACCCCGTCCAGTGCTATCACTTTTCTCTGTTGCTGTGTTTATGCTTCCCCCTTCTCTAACACTCAAGCGGGGAGTAGTAATGGTCATATTTCCAGCATCTCCAGAGCCAAAAGTTGAACTCCTAATAGCACTACTAGCACGACCATTGGGTATAGTGCCAACGACTTCTACTGATTCTCTGGCATTAATTATTAAATCTCCTCCCTGACCAGACTGACCCACAAATGCGTTTGTAGTAATATCTCCTCCGTCGCGGATGCTCAATCGTCCAGTATTAATAGTTAGTTTTCCACCGTTTCCAGAACCTTGAGCATTTGTTCCTAGCCTACTTCCAGAAATTAGGTTTTCTCCAGTTCGGGGGTCAACCAGCGTTGTTGTCCCAGTCAAAGTAACAGAATCTAAGGCGTTAATTAATAAATTGCCACTCTTACCTTGTCCTCGTGTCAAAGTATCAATATTGCTGCCATTAGAGAGTGTTAATACTCGCGTTTGCAGTTGAATATCACCTCCATTTCCTTGACCAGTGACAGAAGAGGTAATAGTAGCAAACCCATTCAGCGAAATTAAATCATCAGTAATAATTTGAATATTACCAGCTTGACCCTCATCAAAATTTCTAGAACTAATTGTGGTATTTCGTCCATCAAGTGAAAGAGTTCTCGCTGTAATTTCAATATCACCACTTGGTTGGTTATTCACTCCGCCAAATGCAGATGCAGCAGAAGAACTCGCAATACTAGAACTGCCTGAAAGTGATACAGAATCTTGGGCTTGCAGAGTTATTTTCCCTCCTAGTCCTTGCCCAATATTGCCAGAATTAATACTTGCTCGGTTGCTCAAGTTGATCGTTCTGGCATTAAAGGTAATATCGCCAGATTTGCCAATAGAGTCATTGCTGCCAAAGGTATTAATAAAGCTATTACTATCGAGTGTGATATCGTCAAGCACATTTAAGCGAATATCGCCCCGATTTCTTTCACCATCTGTAGCGATTTGGCTATCATTACTTAGACGAATTGATTTAGCATTGATAGCAATATTTCCAGTATCACCCAAAGAATTTTGTGACCCAAAGTTTACAAGATAACTTTTGTCATCTATGGAAACAGTACCTGTCGCATTAATTGTTAGGTCATCTGATGCAATGCCTACTGTTCCCTGCCCTTCTGCAAGACCTACGCCAATTAAACTATTATTAGACAAGCTCAAGTTGTGAGCGTTAACAGTAATTGGACTACCCCCAGTTGTCAATGCAGCAGCATTATTTTGAAATGTAATATCTGCTTTAGATACATTTTCTGGGAAACTTAACTGCATTTCATTACCGCTACCAATCAGTTCAACAGATCCCACTGCTGCTAGTCCGCCCAATTCTAGGCGATTGTTTAGCACACCTATTTGACCACCATCAAAGATGATATTTCCACCTACTAAAAAACGGCTTCCCTGTTCTGGCGAAAATAAGGCAGCATTTGCAGTATCCGTTTCACTGAAGCGGGAACGGTTGGTAATTGGTTTGGGATTAATTTGATTAAACAACAACGCGGAAGGATTAACAGTTAATAAAGGTGGTGCTTCGGGATTTGTGGCGCTGAAAATTCCTTGATTACCCAACTGCACAGCATTGGCGGTAGTCCCCACAAATGAACCGCGTATATCTAACCGCGCATTTTGCCCAAATAAAATACCGTTGGGATTAATTAAAAATAAATTGGCGTTACCATTAACTCCTAATGTGCCGAGAATATTTGAAGCTTGTCCGCCTGTGACTCGCGTGAGAATATTTTGCACTCCGGTGGGGTTGTCAAAATACACTCTTTGCCCATTATTAATATTAAAGTCACTAAAACTATGAAAAAGATTGCTACCACGTAAAGCGCCGCCGTCAATTCTATCTGCATTTGCACCGTTAATTAACACGTTGGGCGTGAGGCGAGAACTTTCTGCGCCTAAGGTGTTATCGGGGGTGATTTGGCTGTAGGCTGGGGCACTGCTGAAGAAGATGAGGCTGCATAATATGAGCTTTGGTTGCAGACTGATTGTTGCCAATATTCGCCAAAAGCCCTCATGAAAGGAAGTGCGATCGCATTTATATCGCTTTATTCTACGTCGTTTTACTAGCAACTTATGATCACAATTACGTTGGAGCCAGTTCTGTATCTGATTCATCGCTGATTGCTGGAATTATAGGCTACATAGAACTCACACTATCAGTATTTCTGAGGAGGTGTAACTTATGCAGTAGTCGCAATAATTTGCAGAACATTCTTAGTTTTTGCGATCGCACAGCAGACGCTGCGATTAAGATCCTGGACATACAGCAGAACTACTCGTAGCCGCAGGTGTGGCTGTTGGCGCTTGTGCAACCAGCATTATCTTACCGTCAGCAGTTTTCACTAAACCTTGCGCCTCAACAATTGGTGCAGAATTCACCGCTTTTGGTTTTCCCTGAGTTTCCGCGTTAATTTCAGTATCAGCATTTTTCCCATCCAAAGTAGCTAAGGGACTGAGGTTATTTATACCTGTGAGTGGTTCCAACGCATTCGGCGGTAAACTCCCGCGCCCAGTGACAATAAAGGAACCTAAAGGTTTAGCATAGCGGCCTCTGGGGCAAATTTGGGCAAATCTTGTACTAGCGTCAACCAATCCTGTTGGTAGTTCGATGAGTTTTTGTGGCGGTTGGACTTGTGGTTGAGTGATGGTGATTTGTCCCTGTACGCCTAAGTCAGAACTGGCAGTGATATCGCTTTGATTTGTAGTTTTGGGACGGGGTTCTATCCCAAAGATAGCCTGAGTGCTGAGGCTAACATTACCACCTTTACCAGTGAAGGCATTAGCGCTAATATCGCTGTTTTCGTTAGGTATGGCGACGATAAAGGGTGAATTAATGCTGATGTTACCGCCATCGCCGCCAGCTTGTGTCCTACCTGCGGTGGTGGAAATTAAACCGCCACGGCGCAACAGTAATAAATCGCTGATATCGAGGCTGATGTCTCCGCCATTACCTGCATTTGTGAAAGATGCGATCGCACTTCCTTTGCCATTAATTTCTAAAAAATTAGCCCTAATTTTCATATTTCCGGCATCACCATTACCTGTACTGCCGACAGAAATTTCAGCATCATCACGGACAACAAGGCGATTTGTAGTAATATCTATTTCGCCACCTTTACCATTAGCCCTTTCGTCAACAGCTGTTAATAAGCCAGTTCCCAACTCGCTATCTGAACCTGTCAATATAATGTTATCAGCTTGTATGGTTAAATTACCCCCATCTCCATTGTTAAAAGTTGACGATGATATTTGCGATTGTTCTTGTACATTTAATAGTTGAGTTTTGATGTTGATATTGCCTGCGTTACCTGTCGCTTTGCTGTTAACTCCTGTGAGAATTTTGCTATTTCCATCTAAATCAATTTGACTAGCATTAATCGACACATTTCCCCCATTACCTTGATAGAATGTGGCGGCAGAAATTTGTCCCTGATTACTGAGGTTTAAGCGTCCTGTTGTTAGATCAATGCTTCCCCCAGAACCAATTCCTCCAATTTGCAAATCGGCAAATAAACCTGATGGTGCAAAAGAATTATCAAGTCTTTGGGGGCCAACCCCAGAAATATCAATAGCATCAGTGGCATCAACCACCAAATTACCTCCTTGTCCTCGTCCCATAAGTACTGAAGTTGATATATTTGCACCATTACTCAAGTGCAACCTTTCTGTATCAATAGTTATCGTGCCACCATTTATATCTACATTACTGCCGTTAACCTCAGAGGAAATTCTACTGATAAAGGTAAAACCACCAAAGCGAGATAAAGTTTCTTGTGCTAACGGGTTAGACAAAGCTTCTGGCGCATTAGTGTAATCTAGTCCAATCAACTGTTCCTGAGGGATGAAAACAAACCCATCTAGTTCTAAATCCTTGGCGCGTATAGTAATATTTCCAGGATTGCCACTGCTGCGAAAAGAATCAGTGCTGATAGTTCCCCCTTGAGTTAGGCTGAGTCTGGGTGTTTGTATCGTGACATTACCTCCATTCCCCGTTGCCCCTAAACTTGTATCACTGGATACACTACTCAAGTTTGGAAATGTTGCCGAAACACCATCAATCTCTATATACTCATCAGCTTGGATAAAAATGTTACCTGCATTCGCACTGCTAAAAGTGCTTGTACTAATATAGCCTCCATCTTTGAGGCTGACTCGCCGGGTTTCAATGGTAATATCCCCCGCGCTTGCTTGAGATGTACTTCCGGGTTGAACACCTGTAAGGATGCTGCCATTCGTCACCTCAACTGCATTCCTAGCTTGAATGGAAATAGAACCCACACTTCCAGCACTAGTATTTGCTGTGATTCCTCCTTCTAATGAGGTGTTTTGAACTCGCAAAGTGTTAGTTTCAATTCGCAGGTTACCTGTTGAACCGGAACTCAAGCTAGAAAGTCCTAAAATGCCTTGGTTGGTTATATTTACAGCATCTGTTGACCGGACAGTGAGGTTTCCTGCTTTACCTATACCCGCAGAGATCACAGAGACAGCACCGCCATTGACATTAACAGACTCAGTAGCATTAAGGTTGAGGTTTCCTCCATTACCTGCACTACGGGTATTTGCGGAGATAAAACTGGTAAGACCAGTATTTTGTAAGATTCCATCTCCGGTAATTGTGATTTTTCCAGCATTGATAGTAACATCACCACCTGTACCCGTAGATGAAGGATTGTTAGTAGATACAATCGAGCTACCGTTATCAAGAGTTACTGCATCACTGGCTTGAATTTGAATATCACCCCCATTCGCTGCACCAGAAGTAGCGCTCTGAATTGAAGACTGTTGATCCAAACTAACTTGCGTTGCATCAATCACAATTGAGCCGCCATTGTTCCCCACAATAAACGAATTATTGAGCTTAATCTCACCTGCAAATAGTTCAATTTCACTATTACCAATTACCCTAATTAAGCTACTATTTTTTAAGTTGATGGATTCCCTCGCTGAATTTTCTGGTAAGTCGAAACCCAAGGATGAACCATTAACATCCAACCCAACTGTTGTATTTCCTGCCACAGATCCTAGTTTTACTTTTCCATCTAAGGCAAATAATCTACTGCTATCTAAGATAATTTCACCACCTACTATGGCTAAGGTGCTACCATTAACACCTAAACCGTTAACAGATTGATTAGTAATACTTGCAGGTTGAGAACCAAACTGTAAACCGATTGGTACATTGATAGTTAATAAAGGTGGTGCTTGGGGATTGGTGGCGCTAAATTCTACCCTGTTGGGAAAGATTAAGCTATTTGCTGTAGTTGCTGTAAATGCTCCGCGAATAGCTAATTGAGCATTTTTTCCAAATACAATACCGTTGGGATTTATTAAAAATAAATTGGCATTACCATTAACTCCCAATATGCCGAGAATATTTGAAGCTTGTCCACCTGTCACCCGTGTGAGAATATTTTGTACGCCGTTAGGGTTACTAAAATATACTCGTTGACTTTCATTAATATTAAATTGGCTAAAACTGTGAAATAAATTAGAACCTCTTTGCGCTCCACCCTCAATAAAATCGTAGTTGACACCGTTAATGGGAATGTCTGGTATGAGTTGAGAACTTTCTGCGCCTAATGTGTTGTCGGGGGTGATTTGGGCTTGGGCTGGCGAGAGAAGGAAGAGGGCAGATGGCAGTAGGCAGAAGGAAAGAATGCGGGCGTAGATGCGTAGCGGCTTGTCGTAAGACATCGCATTATGTATTTTCATATGCTGATGCTAAAAACTAGGTTTAAAGAAAATTGATAAATTTGTAGTAAGCACTTCAGTGCTTAAAAATAAAGGACTAAATTCCTTACTACAAAATTTATGAATACATGCTTTATTGGACTTGAGAATTGGTGGCTGATGGTGGCTTTGCTGTACAAATATTGGCAATGAATTCTTCGCGTTGCTTCACGAAGGATGGAGAGGGTTTATCTACTTGGTGAATTGCCTGAAAAGCATCAGACCAAAGGTAAAATTTTCCTTGTTCTCTTTGATGTTTAATTTCGTAATTGAGAAAGTAATCGGCTTTTTCAAGGGCAATATCTTCTGATGAAGCTTTGTTAGCTTTAAGTTGTTGTTCTAATTTTTGCAAGTCGGCTTGAATTTTTTGGCGATCGCTTTTTTCCATGACTTGAAACCAGTTCCACGGAGAATTATTTGATACCGATAACTGCCATTGATAAGATTTGCCTGGTTCTAGGGGTTTTTCTGCGTCGTATACAGCTTGTTTGTCGCTAACTTTGACGGTTTTTTCCCAGATGACTGCTTCGGTTTCGCGATCGCGTACCATTAGTTTTGCTTCTTGATCTGCGCCAAAATACTGCCACAAAAATAAGGGGCGATCGCTCCAACTAATATATGTCTCTACTAACCCAGGTGCAATTGGACACATAAAACCTCTTGATGCTAGCCGTCGTTTTGGGCGGCGTTGCCAAAGCGAGTTAATTCCACTGGTAGCTTGGGCGATGATGTCTCCAGTTTGGGGAATCTGTTGGGCGCTACTCAAATCGCCAGATGCGATCGCAAAAGGAATAAGTGCCAAGCTCAATAATTTACGCATGATTGTTTCTCCTTGTGGCTGGTAAAACGTATGCTAAAAACACTGCTGAGGGTAAAAACCAGGGAAGTAAAATCGCGCCGGAAATGTATAGTTGCAATCCGCCAATACCGTAGAGAGTGACTGCACCTATGGAACCTGCCATAATTTGTCTGCGTCGGCTGAGGCTTAAACGCGACTGATTTTTAATGATAAATACAGTGATTTTACCGAGAATAATCGCAATCCCAATCATCCAAATATCCGGGATGGGAATCACTAAGCGTTTGGTGAGAAAATGATGAATCATGTATGCTAATGTTTCACCGCCAGTTAGCCAAGTTTGCTTTTGCTGCGTCCAATAACCGATAGCGGCTGGTGCTGGTGCCCGATCTGGTTGCCCTGAAGCAATTCCTAAGCGTTCATCGCTACCAACAGCAATTAATACTACCTGTTTGGACATTAAAGGAAATTTGTTAATATCCGGCTGTTCAATTAATTGCCAAGCTGGTATGGTTTGATACACCTGTTTTGGCGGGATTGAATAATCTAAGATGGGTTGTAAACCAAAAGGCGATCGCCATTGGGATAATGCAGATAAGTTACCGGGTTTGTTATGCTTTTGAAGCATATCGAGAACTTCCGCCCGTAAATTCTGCTGTCGGTTGGTGTTTGGTTGGGGAAATCCTTCAATTTCGTCTTTGGCTAAATATACCAGCGACAGCAAATAAGCAAAGGGGCAAGTTTTGCGACAATCTTGTTGTGCATCTGGAACTTCGACAAAGTTGGGGTAAGCATCGATGTATCCTTGCAATGTCCAATCCCACTTATTAATGCCAAATGCTTCATTTGTGCCAACTTCTCGGTTTTCTTCCAAAACAGCCGCAAACATTAACCACATATTTGCATCGACTGCTTTACGCACCGTTTCTGTTAAATCTTTATCTCCCGACAAATTTTGTTGTGGTGTATCAAAAATAAAGTCTAAACCGACAACCGAGGCTTTTAATTTGCGCGTACTATCCACCAATTTACTGATATAACTGCGGTTCATGGGTAAAAGTTGGTTACTCGGCATTTGCGCACGGTAAAGTGATTCTGTATCAATTTGCACTAATGCAACTGGGGGAGCTTGTTCGCTGGGGATTTGGGCTGTGACGTTGCGGTAAACTGACTGGGTTAAGACTCTGGCTTCTAACAGCAGTTCTTGAACGGGAACGAGAAAACCTAAACTGAGACTTAAAGCTAATGCGATCGCCTCTAAGCGATTGGGTATACTTTGACGTAAGCGTTGTTGCCAGCGAAAAGCCGGGATGCGATAGAGTTCCGCCCCCGGATGGCAAAATAAGGAAGGTACTAAATAGGATGAAGGGTAGGTGTGGCTTTTATCCATCCTGAGAAATTGTCTAGACTCGATTAAGGACTCGTACACATCGAGGTGCTTTGCTAATCCTTGGAGGAACCGCACCATAAACCCTTGGGCGACGCTATTATGAATGGGTTCGCGCATCACCACCACTTGTCCAAAACCCAAGTCAATCAAGGCATCAGCAATACTTAAACCACTACAGGAATTAAATATTGCTACTTGCAGTCCGCGTTTTTTCGCAGCGCTGAGATGGGGCGCAATTTCTTTAATTGAGATGGAGACATCAGGAGCAATCCCTAATTCGCCACCTGTCAGATCTGTTTCATTACTATGCCCTGCAAAAAATAATACATCCCAACCGCGCTCGTCGGCGATCGCTTCGGTAATTTCTTGAATAACTTGAGCTGCTGTATGTTGTGGTTGCCAACCAACAAATTCTACATCGGCAATTCGCATAAGTGATTTTAAAGCCTCTTTTTCTGCTTTAAAATTCAATCCAGTATGATCACCTAAAATCGCTAGAATTCGCGGTTTACCTTGACGTTTTTCTTGAGCTTCTGTAGAAATATTTAAAGGGGTACGAATAAATTGAATTGCCTCATTTGTAGCAAATTCATTACCTAATTCCCAGGCTTCCCAAGGGAAACGATCTAATTCTAAAGGCGCGCAGGTAAGGAATATTTGAATAGCTATATTTGTATCGGGATTATCTTTACTAAATTGTTGACTTGTTTGGGCAATTTGGGCGCGAATTTCATATAATTCTGAACTGCGTAACCAGCGATGAAACTCATACATAAATTTGGTTTCGGCTTTCACTAGTTCTGCGTGCCAATCGATAATTGGTTGAGCCACACCACCATCAACAGTACGTCCGCGCATATTTTCTGAACGATAAAAATTTAGATATGCTCGTCGCCAATCTTGATATAGCTGAGTTAATGCTGGGGGATAATTAATTTGTGCATTTAATCTTTGTCCCTTTCCCCAAGTGAGTTCAAATAAACAAATTTGGTCAATTTTTTGAACTTTTAAATTAAAAATATAGTCGCTATTATTCATAGTTAATTATTTACTCACGCAAAGACGCCAAGTCGCAAAGAAAGAATGCAAAGATATACTAGTCCCTAGCCTCTAGTCCCTAGCCCCTAGTCCCTAGTCCCTAGTCCCTAGCCTCTAGCCCCTACCCCTAACCCAAAAGGCGGAATTTCAAATACATTATCATCAGCAGTGACTATTACCGAAAATTGTTCGTTTAAACTGCCAATTACTTGAGCATAGAGAATACCTTGGCTGGTATCTGTGAGAGATTGCTGAAATAATTGTTGTGTTTCATCGCGTACTTCTAATGTTAGAGTATTTGGCATTGTTGCATCTGGTTGAGAACCTAAAACAATTAATAATGTCCATTCAGGATTATCTGGTGTTTCAGTCAATTCCCAAGTAATTGCATACATTCTGACGCTACTATGTTCGCTATCTAAATCACGGTAAGCCCCCCTTGCTGATACGGGAATATATACTCGATTTTGTTCTAAGCTAGCGCGAATTGGGTCAAAACTTTCTTGTGCATAACGAAAGGAACGCATTTCGGAAAATGCAGGTAATGGCATTAATAGCCAACCTAATTCTTGAGTGACTGTATCTATTTGATTATTTAGCCATGCACCAACATTAATGATGGGTTGTAAGAGTGAAGGTTTCGCTGCTTGATAAACCCAGTTAATTAAATCGAGATTACTAAATAAGGTGATACTTTCATTAACTGTCAGTAAATCCCAGAGATATTGATTTTTTAGTTGAGGTTTCAGTCTAATTAACTTTTGTTTTAAAGCCACAACTTTGTTAGTTTCTACAGGAACAATTGCAGGTAGCTGAATTGCATCGGGATGGAGACAGCGAAGATTTAATAATAAGGCGTTAGGATTGGAATTAAAGCAACTTTGGGGTAATGTATATGTCCAATCTCGCTCTATTTGTAATTTAGCTGTTTGTTGGTAACTACGGTATTGTTCGTAGTTCATAAATCCAGAGATAGCAACTTGTTGTTCTTCTTCCTGAACTTGCATCAATACATAAAAATGTGCCGCAAAATCGGGAATTTCTAAAACTGCATGAGGAATGCTATGTTGGTCATTAAAAACGCTGGCAGTGATGACACAAATTTTAAAAGCACCAACTTGGATATTACAAGCTGCGGCTAATAAATTTGCTGTTGCTGGTTGCCAAATTGAAGCAGCATCACTGTGTATTTCTAAATCAGGTGCGCGTTCTTTTAACCATTGGGTAAAGCCTAAAGTTCCCAAAGCACAAAGGTAAACTTCCCAGCGTTGTTGCGAGAGATTAATTGATTGACTTAATCTGATGGCTTGATTTAAATGTTCTGGTAATAATTCCGTTTGGGTTTCATTTAGCGGATACCAATCTAAATCATCGGTCAAATCTAAATCTGGTGTAGGATTGTTAATCATAGTTAGTCAATAGTCAGTTGTCAGTTGTCAGTTGTCAGTTGTCAGTTGTCAGAGACGCGATTCATCGCGTCTGTACAATTGTCATTTGTCATTAGTTATTTATCAAGAAAGGCAGAGGGCAGGAGGCAGAAGGCAGAAGGGAATTCTGATTCCTGCCCTCTGCCACGACCGAAGGGAGTAAGGGTTTAAGACCCCCACCAAATTGAAAATTTGGTGGCTCTTGTTTAGGAGGGGTCAGAATCCCCTTCTAAACAAAACCTTCTGCCCTCTGCCCTCTGCCTTCTGGCTTCTTCAACTTCCTTGTCTTCCTTGTCCCCCTTGTCCCCCTTGTCCCCCTTGTCTGCCCTTTTTCCTTCTAAATAACGGCACAATCTCCGGGCTAATAATCCACATAAAGGTTGATTTCGCTGGGGGTTTCTGGTTTCTGATTCGGCTTCTTCAATAATGGTGGTGATTTGTTCGTCTAAAATTACTTCTAATTGGTTTTCTAAATTTTCTAGGCGTTGAGCATCTGTAAATTGTTCAGCTATTTCTAAAACGCGATCGCGTAAAATTATTAACAGTTTTTGGCGTATATCTGCCCGCAAATCATTTAACTTTAATAACCTCGTTACTTCATATTGTTTTTTCATTCCCAATTCGGGAGCAATTTGGCTCATCGGTTTACCTTGACAATGAAAAAGATGTAATCCGGTGACAAATGATTGGCTAATTTCTTGATTTGCACTGCGCTTGCGTTGGAGTTGAGTAATAAAACTTTCCACAACTTGAGAAATTGCTGTATCTAAAGCTTCGAGAAATTGTTGTTGATATAAGTTAATAAATTCAAATTTTTCTGTTTCGTCATCTTGGGTAATTTGCGATCGCTCTACAATGGGTTGAATTTCTGGTTGATCGTAGGCGACTGCGGAAATATGTCCGCCTTGCGCTACAATCCGGTATTGTCTGAGCTTTTGCGCGATTGCTTGCAGTTGCTTTAACACTGCTTCTTCGCTAAGTCTGCGATTAGTTCGGTTTTGTAAATCCTGCGCAATCTCGCTTAACTGTTCCGATGTGGGAATTTGACAGCGAACATTTACTCCAGAGAATTTTTGTTGTAAGCGTTCTTCACGATAAACTGCGTGATAACTTATCAACAATTGACAGATTTGCTCTATCTCCCCTGGCGTTAAATGATACATTTCTGCCAGAATTCGTTGTAATTGCTTGGGATTTGTATTATTTAACAGCGCCCAATCGCTAATTAACAACACGCCATGCTGGAGTAAAAACCGCTTCAGTTCTAGATTTTGTTTAACATAGCGATTTACCCATGAATTCAGCGTTCCTTTTGTCGGATCGAATGTTTTTAACAGCTTGGTTGCTAAAGATTCATAAGTTGATTTGCGGACTCTTGGTTTTTCAGATGTAGTTAAGATAACTTCATCATCTAAAACAAAAGGTAACAAATCCTCTGCTCTAAAACCGTGACGACTGCCAAAGCGCAACCCTAAATCAAGACAAACTTGGTAGACTTGGTAGGAGATATAGCAGCGCAAACAAATTTCTGCGAGGTGAGTTGCTTCAGTGTCGCTGGTATGTGGCTGTTGTAATTGTTGCCACAAGTGACGAGCGATCGCAGCATCAGAAAGCTCAACCCCATCTGTTAATTGTGTTTGCAAATAACTTTTAGCTGCAACTATCATTTCCACCCGGCGCTTACTCGTAGACTCTAGCTTGACAAATTCCCAGAATTTTGCTGCTACCACGGTATTTTTACTTAATTCAGCTAATCATTTTTTATTCTTTCACCTCCTTTAGGGAAATGCAATTTGTTGGGCATTGGGCATGGGGCATGGGGCATTGGGCATGGGATTTTTGACGACAATTCTTTATATTTATGGGGAGGGGGAACTTATGCAAAATCAATTTAGTTATGTCAATTTTTTTGGAGTGCGATCGCTTGTAGGGGCGGGGTAACCCCCATACGTGTCAACTTAAGCTAAAAACTATACACGGCGCGTGTAGTACAAAAACTCTCGCCCTCATCCCCTAACCCCTTCTCCCCCAGGGAGAAGGGGAATTAAATCTCTTGCTCCCCTCTCCTGTGGGAGAGGGGCTGGGGGTGAGGGCAAAACCTTTGCACAAAGCGGGTTTTGTGTTAAGTTGACACCAATGGGTAACCCCGCCCCTACGAGTTGCGGGTTTGGTAAGTTAATGATTGGGATATTTTTTGATTTGGAAATCCCTGATTGAAACAAAAGCTAATTCGTGACAACAAAGCCTTGAGTTGTAAATTTCAGCAGTAGGTACAATCGCATTCTCACCCAATGCCCAATGCCCCATGCCCAATGCCCCAATTCTGTAAATTTAGACAAAGGTCGATAGCGATCGCGTTAGCAAAAATTATAAAATTTAATATCAGAGAATGCTAAAAATCTCAGTATAAACCACGACTTTAGCCATCGATGGAGGAACGGTAAGATGGGTGATGTCGATCGAAAAGTCGCTAGGCGGCGGATGTTTGCTGCTCAGAAAGCAAATACATCGAGTTCTTCTAATCCATCTCTTGCTTCGCCACATACTCCCACTTTGGCAAACCCAGTGCGTGGCTTTGGTTCGCTGACAAATAACACGATTCAAACAGCAATTGCAGATTCAACTCACCAACAAGTGCAGTCGCCTGGGGAAGAATCTTTATTATCACCAACTATTAAACCAAGCACTTTTGCTCGCGACTTTAGTCGCATACCTTTGCATCGTCCCCAAGCAGAAATGATACCGGGCGAGGGCACAAATGGGGTAGTAAATCCACTGATGAGTAATGTTGCTACAATTCAGCGAGCAACGGATAATGATGCTACCAACAAAGTTAATAAAGATTACTCTGCCCGCTTTGAAGGCGATCGCAAATTAGAAAAAATTTCCGACGGCACGGAAACGATAAATAAAGGTAGTAATAATATTCAAGTTGTCAAAATGCAGCAAGCATTAATTGACATGGGATATAAACTGCCAAAATATGGCGTAGATGGCATCTTTGGCAAGGAAACTCAAACCGCCCTCAAAGAATTTCAGCATGATGCCACAATTCCTGAAACCGGTGTATTCGATCAAGCGACAATCGCGGCTATGAATGCTAAATTCGATACCCGTCAACCTTATATAGATAATGCTGTCTTCGATCCAGCAGATCCCAAAAAAGGCATTCGCAACTTAAATAACCGCGATCGCAAAGCTGTGAATGATGCGCTGAAACCCGCCCAAGGCGTTGGCGGTAAATCAGCCACTTTCCAAGAAGAAGTGGGTGGGAAAAAATATGGCGATGAAATTCGCGATCGCCTAACAAAACTGGTGAAAGAATTTCACAAGGAATTATATGAAGATAAAGAACCCCTCAGAGCCGATCCTAAGAAAAACTTCCATGATTGGAATGTGTTAGAAAGCACAGCAGAAGCCTCGAAAGACGTTACCGATAATCTTTACAGTTCCTATGCTACCGGGCCAAAAATGACACAGGCGGCAGGTAACTTTGTTGACCAGTGGGAAGATGAAGTTGCCCGTAATAGTGCTTTATCACCAGCAGAGAAAAAACAAAAAGCTACAGACAAAGTTAACTATCTTATTGTCTCCAACTGTGAGAAAGTCAACGCCGATCACTCAGCCGTACCATCAGATACCAAAGAAACAGCGATTCTCACACCGATAGTCGAAAGCTTTGTTGATAGCCCAGCCAAAGTCCAGACAATGTTAGATTTAGATATCGGCTGGGAAGGTGCGCAACTCGAAGGCGTAGTTTATCTCCAGCGCTATAAACAAGCCACAGATGAAAAGAATCGGGCGCAGTTGTGGGAATTATTCCATACATGCATTCACGAGTATATTCATTCCCTAGCGCACAAAGATTATCAAAATTACGCCCAGAAGTTTAAAAATAAAGGCGATGATGTGCGCTACAACACCTTAATCGAAGGCTTTTGTGATTTCTTCACAGAAAACGTGCGGAAAACAGTGAAAATTACAAATCCTCTGCGGCAGAAAGTCGAAGGGCCTTATTATGATGCTAAAGCCACTGCACCCACAATCAATCCTGGCGTTTATCCATCCATTGCCCAAGCCGAACAGGTAGTATCAATTGTTGGTATTCGCAATGCCCAAGCTGCTTATTTCCAAGGCCAAGTTAAATTAATAGGAGACAAATAACCTTGCGCTATCGTGGATATTGGGTCTGGATAGCTTGGTTAATATTGGTATATACCATTAATTTTGCTTGTAGCAGCGCAACCAAACAAACCCCAAGCCAGGAAATATTAAATCCCGCGATCGCCAATACACAGATTGTACAAACCAAAGGAAAGATAATTATGGCAAACAACTGTGACAGCATTCGCCAGAGTATTGAAACCAGAAATTTCCTCGGCTGGCGTGGGTTACCAGCAGAATGCACAGCCCAAGATTTATTTGCTAATATTCCCACAGATTTAAGCGATCGCCCAGTTAGGCCATTAGGTAGCGATTTTAACCAAGCAACATTTGTTTTATTAGAATTACCAGGTTACTATCGCCCAATGGCTAGCTTTCGCCACAATCAATTAATTATGTTTGATGCCATGAATCCCGATTTAGCTGGAGGTTTTGCGCCCCTACACCAAGACTTAGGCGAACCAGCCACCCGCCTTGATTGGCATTATGGTACTCTCAGTATTACTACTGGTGAATGGGTATATCCTGAACGGGGGCTTACGGTATTTCTCAACACCACTGCTGATAAAGCCTTGCATATAGCTGTGTATCAACCCACAACTTTATCAGAATACGAGGGTAATTTGCGCCCGCACTTACAGAAGCAAGTTAGACCATTGCGCGTACCATAGAGCGATCGCTTGGGGACATCCAATTTTTTAAATACCCAATAAATTTGTAGTGCGAGCATCTTGCTCGCTTTTGAACACCAGCGAGCAAGATGCTCGCACTACGAAATATGGGTAATTTATTTTTTGTAAGTCCCTTGATTGTAAAATCTTACCCAGCGCTTTAGGCATAGTATCCCAATTATTAACTTACCACACCTGCAACTCGTAGGGGTGGGGTCATTCCGCCCCGACAATTTGGGATAATTTATTTTTTGGAGTTCCCTCAGAAAAAATGCGATTGCTAAAAACAATAAAGCCTAGCTACACAGCAATTTATTGTCAAACATCGCCAATTTTGAGCCAGCAATATACTTTTTTATCTGCGGAAAACACCAAAATGAGTGCGCGATTTACCTAAATGAGAAGGTGAAATGGCTTTTCACTTGCGGAAAACACTAAAATGAGTGCGCGATTTACCGAAACGAGTAAGCGATATAGCTTTTTGAGTAGGTGAAATAGTATTTTACTTGCGGAAAACACTAAAATGAGAACTCGTTAAGGCTTAACGAGAAGGTGAAATGGCTTTTTGCTTACTTAAAATAGAAAAATGAGTACTTGATTGAGATAAATGAGAAAGCGATCGCCTTTTTTGTTTACACAAAATATAAAAATGAGTCCTAAATATGTGTAAATGATAAAGTTGGCGCATTTTGTGCATACATGAGGATAACCAACAAATGCGATCGCCTGAGCGCGAAATATTTTAAAATTGAATAGGGACGAGAAAACTTTAGCCCCAAATGCGTTCGCTGCAATTAAAGTTGTAATTTCGCTTGTTGATGGTAGAATCCTTGGAAAATCGACTCTTAGTGAAAGAAAAATTACAAGCCAAGCTAGAGCAGCTGCAAACCAAAAGCAAAGGCTCACCTGTTACTAATTTAAAGCTAGACCAAGCCGTAGCCGCAGAAGTTGAACAACTGACGGTGGAACTAGAAAGCCTCAATCCCAATCCTTCCCCCCTACTAAATGCAACTGCATTATTAAATGGTGCTTGGCAATTGCAATACTCTACTGCCAGAGAGATTCGCGCTTTAGATTCATTACCCTTTGGTTTAAAGGTAGGTACAGTTTATCAAGTAATTGATGTTGCCAATAAAGCATTTTTTAATCTCGCTAATGTCAAACATCCTCTGGGGATAATTTCTGGCTTTGTCAAAGTCACCGCTAGCTTTGAACCAGCACCGGAAGATGTATCGCCACCAGCAAATAAACGCATCAATGTTTATTTTGATAAGCGTTACCTAGCAATTGAGCAAATAGTCGGGATTAACACCCCCAAACTTAACCCATTTAAGGTAGTTTCCGCAAATAATCCGCAAAATCGAGTTGCTAGCCTTGACATTACCTACCTGGATGAAACCTTTAGAATCGGTAGGGGTGGCGATGGGAGTTTATTCATTTTGCGTAAAGCTGATGATTTTGTTGATTGAGGAAAGGCAGAGGGCAGGAGGCAGGAGGCAGAAGGAGGTAACAAATTTAACTTTTATTGTTTCCTTTTTCTTGCTTCTTTGTTCATAACATAGCAATGAAAATTTTTTGCTTAGACTAACTTCTGCCCTCTGCCCTCTGCCTCCTGCCTTCTTATTTCATCAACCAGGCGGCCATTTTAACGCCCGCCCGCCAAGAACGTGCAGATGCAAATGATACACAGTTTGCCCGCCATCATTCCCACTATTAATCACCACCCGATAACCATTTTCTAACCCAACTTGTTCTGCAACCCGCTTGGCTGTTAATAACAAATGTCCTAATACTGCATGATCCTGTGATTCTGCATCAGCTAATTTGGGAATTGGCTTTTTCGGTATCACCAGAAAATGCACCGGCGCTTGGGGTTGAATATCATTGAAAGCTAAAGCTAAATCATCCTCATAAATAATGTCGGCGGGAATTTCGCGGCGAATGATTTTGCTGAAAATTGTCTCTGTAGTTTCACTCATGTCAATCGATTTACTCATCTGCTAGAGATTTTAAAGGTTTATTCTTATATAAGAAATGCTAGCTAGAGTCTGGAGTGCATCAATTGTTGGCATCGACGCCGTTAAAGTAGGTGTAGAAGTCGATGTATCAGGGGGATTACCAGGAATTGTATTATTAGGACTTCCAGATTCAGCCGTACAGGAATCCAAGGAAAGGGTAAAGGCGACGTTAAAGAATGCGGGTTTTGCTTTTCCCCAACGAAAGATTGTGATTAACTTAACGCCTGCTGATTTACGTAAAGAAGGCCCCAGTTTTGATTTACCTATTAGTGTAGGCATTTTAGCCGCTTCCGAACAAGTTAACGCCGATTTACTGGGTGATTTTTTATTCTTAGGCGAGGTTTCCCTTGATGGTAGTTTAAGGGCTGTTGCTGGCGTACTCCCCATTGCAGCCACAGCGCAAAAGATGGGAATTGCAGGTTTAGTTGTTCCCATTGATAACGCCCAAGAAGCAGCAGTAGTAGAAGGTTTAACTGTTTACGGCTGCAAAAATTTATCTGAGGTAGCCGATTTATTAAATCGTCCTTCCGCCTACAAACCAGTAAAACTTGATGAAACTATCAAAACTGCTGAGAATCCAGGGCTACATTTTGCTAATGTAGATTTACAGGATGTCAAAGGACAAGCTCACGCTCGTCGTGCTTTGGAAATTGCCGCAGCTGGTGGACATAATCTCATATTTGTCGGCCCTCCCGGAAGCGGTAAAACCATGTTAGCAAGACGATTACCGGGTATTCTTCCTCCCCTAAGTTTTGCAGAAGCTTTAGAAGTAACGCGGATTCATTCGGTAGCTGGGTTATTAAAAAATCGCGGTTCCTTAGTACGCGATCGCCCTTTTCGTAGTCCCCATCACTCGGCTTCTGGCCCTTCCCTTGTCGGTGGTGGTAGTTTTCCCCGTCCTGGCGAAATCTCTTTATCTCACCGGGGTATATTATTTCTCGATGAATTAACGGAATTTAAACGGGATGTCTTAGAATTCCTCCGCCAGCCGTTAGAAGATGGCTATGTGACAATTTCCCGCACCAGACAATCAATTACCTTACCAGCGCAGTTTACCTTAGTAGCGAGTACTAATCCTTGTCCTTGCGGTTTCTACGGCGATACAATTCAACCATGTACTTGTTCTCCCAGACAAAGAGAAAGTTACTGGGCGAAACTTTCCGGCCCTTTAATGGACAGAATCGATTTACAAGTAGCTGTGAATCGCCTGAAACCAGAAGAAATTACCCAACAACCCACAGGGGAATCATCAATATCAGTAGCTAAACGAGTCCAACAAGCACGCGATCGCGCCCTCACCCGCTTTCAATCAGAACCAAATCTGCGTTGTAATGCCCAAATGCAAAGTCGCCACTTACAGAAATGGTGTAAACTTGATGATACTGCCAGAAATCTATTAGAAGCAGCCATTAGAAAATTAGGCTTATCCGCTAGAGCAAGCGATCGCATTCTCAAAGTAGCCCGTACCATTGCAGATTTAGCTGACGAAGAAGAGTTGCAAGCTAATCACGTCGCTGAAGCGATTCAATATCGAACAATCGATCGAATGCAGTAATTTTTATATCTCAGCTAGAGTGCAACAAATTGTAGGGGCACTGGCACCGCCATGCCCTCTAGAATATATTGATGTCTCACCAAGATTTATTATCAATTCTTTATTATTAATGTATTATTAGAGCAGATTTAATTAGATTTTTGCCAAACGTAATCAATTTATCTGTTTGCAAACTCTAAATATGAATCAATAAAGATATAAATTAAATTTTATCCACTCGCTACCAGGAAATTAAAGATTCTAATGCGATGCACTGAGATAGTGAGAATGCTGTTTAATTCTTGAATAGCAGAGTAATAAACCTCGTCCATTTTGAAACCAGGAGTAGTGCGGGCAGCGTTCGACTGAGCGCTCACGCCGAAGTCTTGCCCGCTACTACTAACAGGGAGCAAGATGCTCCCACTACTTTTAAAACTATGGTTCTCAAAATAGATGTGGTTTTATGTATTCATAATTAAAAACTAATTATAAATAACAACAAATATATCTCTTATCATTCTTAAATAAGTGTTTTCAGATTCCTAAAGCCCCATTAAATAGGACTCACAAAAGTTATCCAATAAAAATTAAATTTATTTGCTTGTAGTCAATACATCAGTTCTGATTATGAGGACTACAATCCTCACTACGAATCCGAAATCATATGCCAGTTACGTTACTCCTGTCAAGAATACTCTGATGCAAATAACAAAAGAAAAATATCAGTATTAATTTCAGTGCGTCTACTGCCTAATCTCTGCCATAAGTATATTGTGTAACAAGGGAGTAAGAAAACAAACTGAAAAAGATAAAGTAAATTTTATCTCCTTCCCAATCCTGTGTCCGACTCCAAAACTAGTTGAATTTTTAGCCAACAAATAAAAAAGGTGACACTTCATGCAAAGTAGAAATCAAAGTAATTGGTTACGATACTCAAGAAATTTCTGTACAAGTACAGTTTTAAGCTTGGCAACTTTGTTATTTTGCTTACCACCAGTTACAGTTGACTCCAACTTTGCCAAAGCCAACGCAGCCTCCCCAGAAAATCAGCAAAAATCCGCGCCTCGTTGGATTGAAATTGATCTATCAGAACAACTGTTAATTGCTTGGGAAGGTAAAAAGCGCATCTATTCATACCGCATTTCCACTGGTAAGCGTACAACTCCCACACCCAAAGGTAAGTTCTGGATTAATTCTAAATATCGCACTAACCGAATGCGGGGTGAAGATTATGACATTCCCGATGTCCCCTATGCCATGTATTTTTACGGTGGCTATGCAATTCACGGTGCTTACTGGCACAACAAATTTGGCACACCAATTAGCCACGGTTGTGTAAATTTGCGCGTCAAACAAGCCCGTCAACTTTACAACTGGGCAAAAATTGGGACTTTAGTTGTAGTACATAAATAAGTCATTTGTTAGAGACGCGATAACCCTTGTCTGTACAAGAGTCATTTGTCTCCCATGTCCCCCTTGTCTCCCATGTCTCCCTTGTCCCCCTTCCCTCCCTTCTCCCCTTCCACTATGTACGCCACGGCTCATTCTCATCTAAAATCTAAAAGCTCAAGTCTAAAACTGGCAGTGTAGGATATGGCAAAAGGTGACAAAATTAATTTCTCTACCCCAAGCGGGTTTCCTGAGTTCCTCCCTAGCGAGAAACGTCTAGAAGTATATTTGCTTGATATCATCCGCAGAGTTTTTGAAAGTTACGGCTTTACGCCCATCGAAACACCTGCTGTAGAACGCTTAGAAGTATTACAAGCAAAAGGCAACCAAGGTGATAACATCATTTATGGTATCGATCCCATCCTGCCACCAAATCGCCAAGCGGAGAAAGACAAAGCCGGGGAAACAGGTTCAGAAGCCAGGGCGTTAAAATTTGACCAAACAGTACCTTTAGCAGCATACATTGCCCGTCACCTCAATGAATTAACCTTTCCCTTTGCGCGTTACCAAATGGACGTTGTATTTCGTGGCGAACGAGCAAAAGATGGAAGATTCCGCCAATTTCGCCAGTGTGATATTGATGTCGTAGCGCGGAATCAACTCAGCTTACTTTATGATGCACAAATGCCCGCAATTATCGCTGAAATATTTGAGGCTATTAACATCGGTGATTTTGTTATCCGCATCAATAATCGTAAAATTCTCACCGGATTTTTTCAATCTTTAGGTATTGCCGAAAATCAAATTAAATCTTGTATCGGCATCATTGATAACTTAGAAAAAATTGGCGAAGCTAAAGTCAAACAAGAATTAGATAAAGAAGGCATTTCCCCAGAACAAACCCAACAAATTATTGATTTTATTAACATTAATGGTGCTGTTGATGAAGTATTAGATAAACTCAAACACTTGTCACAAAATCTCCCCGATGCTGCACAATTTAATTTAGGTGTGAGCGAAATCGAAACAGTAATTGCAGGCGTGCGGAATTTAGGCGTTCCCGAAAAGCGTTTCTGTATTGATTTATCTATTGCTCGTGGTTTAAATTACTATACTGGCACAGTTTACGAAACAACTCTCATCGGACATGAAGCTTTAGGCAGTATTTGTTCTGGTGGCAGATATGAGGAATTAGTAGGCATGTTTATCGGTGAAAAAATGCCTGGTGTTGGTATTTCCATCGGCTTGACTCGCTTAATTAGTCGCTTACTCAAAGCAGGTATTCTTAATACCTTAGCGGCTACGCCAGCACAGGTGATGGTTGTGAACATGCAAGAAGATTTAATGCCGACTTATTTAAAAGTGTCACAAAATCTGCGTCAGGCGGGAATTAATGTTATAACTAATTTTGATAAGCGTCCCTTAGGAAAACAATTCCAGTTAGCAGATAAGCAAGGAATTAGATTTTGTGTCATTATTGGTGCTGATGAAGCAGCAGCGCAAAAATCATCGCTGAAAGATTTGAAAACAGGCGAACAAGTAGAAGTGACATTGGATAATTTGGCAGAGGAAGTTAAAAAAAGACTAGCGTAAATCTAAAAGTCATCAGGGTGCTATGAAAAACGCAATAAAAAGAGCCTTTTTAGACACTGAAGATGGGCAAATCCTTTACCGCATTGCTGGTGAAGGAGAACCTTTAATTTTACTGCATCAAAACTTCAGAAGTAGTGACGAATTTCGCGAATTAATACCAATATTTGCGCAGAAAAGATTAGTAATTGCTATGGATTTTTTGGGTTTAGGAGATTCTGATAAACCCCCAAGAATATATTCCATAGAAGATTATGCAAAAACTGTTATCTTACTGCTAGACGAATTAGGAATTAAAACTACAAATATTCTCGGAAATCATACAGGTGCTTATGTAACAGCAGAAGTAGCAGCCGCTTATCCTGAGCGAGTCGAAAGAATTATATTATGCAATATAGATAAATTTAGCAAAGAAGGAAAAGCTGCTATATCTAAGATGTGTGAGGATCTTGATATAAAAGCAGACGGATCGCATCTCATGGAAAGATGGTTAGCTAGATCGGGATATATAGATTCTGCTGAATTAAAACATCGTTGGCTTTTAGATGAATTAAAAGGTTTTGGCTATCCTTGGTATGCACTTTTGGCTGTTATGGAATATTGCCAAAGAATGGAAGAGAGATTGCGTTTAATTAAATCTCCAATTTTAATATTATCTGGTACAGAAGATATCAAAGAACTAGAAAAATTAGGTTTTGCTCTAGCCGATAATAGAAAGTTTATTTTAACAGCAATTCCCCATATAAAAATGATTAATATTATAGGAGGAACAATATCCATGATGAACCAAATGCCTGAAGAAATCTCAAAGGTGGTACTTGAATTCTTAGAGTAAAGTTCAGTAGATACAATATAATATAGAATACCTACTATCAAAAGAGGCTAGTTAACAGGAAAATTTATAGCTATGGGTGAAGATAATAACAATTATAATCTCTCACAAGAAAACGAAGTTGATAATTTTTTAAATGTAGCACCAATTAAAGAAGATTGGGGTGGAGATGGTAGCGGACGCATTAACCTATCAGGAAGATGTACAGCCATTTCTCAAGAATATGTACCGCGTCAATATCAATTTTTTGACACAAATAACGTACCCGCTATACAAGATTGGCGAATCACAGGAATGCCAGATGAAGTAGTATTTGGCAGCCAAAGATTGTTATCATGGAATGATTTTGGCGCTTCTACATCAAGAATTAATTTACCACCACAATTTAAAGCGCCATCTGGCATATTTACATCTGATTTAGAAATTTTTATCCTCAAAGGTAAAATTCAAATTGGCGAATGGCAAATGACAAAGCATTGCTATTCTTTTATTCCAGCCGGAGTGTATTTAGGTGATTGGCAAGTTTTGGGTGATGAAGATGTAGAAATTCTCTGGATGGAGAATGGGAATACACAATATAAAAATTATCAATATAATCATCCAGATGCGAAATTAGATGAATTTATTCCCGTATTAAATAGTAAGTTATCACCTTGGAATAAAACAGAAACCATTCAATTTGAAGTTGCAAAAAAGAAATTTTTAAGGAAACATAAGAATGATGGGGGAACATGGCTGCTTGCCATATTGCCACATTATGATGGCAAGTATCCGATGATTCAATCATACAACGAAGAAGCATATTGCTTGGGTGGATACTGTGATATTGGAGATTTTCGATTTGTCAAGGATTGCTTTGGTTATGTTCCTAGTTTTACTATTGCCCCTTGGCACAGAACTGATGATGGTTGCTTATTCTTGATCCGTGTTGATAGGGATTTATCAAAAATAGCTACAGTATTGTCATATCAACCTGGAGATACCTAAGTGGATTTTTTGAATTCACATTTAGTGTAGTAAGTAGGGCGGTGCAATTAAACATAACTGGCGAGGACTGTCATTTGTCATTTGTCATTTGTCATTGGTAAGGGTTTCAAGCCAGTTTACGTTTCATAACATAGTTTGGTTTTTTTCCACCGACTTACTTAGTGCGGCAACCTTAAAATGTTTGGTTGATTAATGATATTATTCTGCAATAATGGCATTTCCATTTTTTGAACCCAACAAATTAGACTAGATGCGCTACTACATTTATTTTTATGTACTTAATCTTTTTCCAGAAAATCATCTACTATTTTGAATATTTCTGCCGCCATTTGATTCACCATCCAAAGGGTTCCACCTTCTAGTTCAACTCTTTGACTATGAGGAATTACTTTCTGAGTCCATGATTGATTGTCAGCTTTAGCTAAACTATATTTTTCTAATGGTTCTAATGCTTTTTCTCCTGACAAAATCAGAGTCGGACATTTAATTAATCGAAATCTTTCTTCAGCCAAAAGAAAATAGTTTCCTGCTGCTAAACCTGGATATATAGGAGAACCAAAGCACTTTAAATCATCTAAAACGCAACGGTGATTTAACTCACCGTTTCCGATGTAATTGATGCGAGATAACCATTGTTCCATCAAATGGGAGCCGTCTTCTTTAATGTGATACCCTTGAGAATATCTCTTAATAATGATGTCTTGTTCTTCTGCGTCAAATCCAATTACATTGCAGAGAATAAGTTTATCAACACGGTTTGGATAGGCTGCTGCGAATTCTCCAGCGATATAAGCCCCTGTAAGACTCCCGAAAATGCTCGTTTTTTGGATACCTAATTCGTCCAAAAGCGCGATCGCAGTTTTAGCATAATCTGCAACTGAATAAACTCTGGGGGGTTTGTCAGAATCACCTAACCCCATTAAATCCATTGCAATTACTAAGTGTTTGTCCGCTAAAATAGGCATCAATTCTTTAAATTCATCACTACTGCGGGGAGTCATGTGCAGTAACAGTATCGGTTCGCCTTCTCCACCAATACGGTAAAGAATTTGTCCATCTTCTGTGTCTAAAAATGCTCTTTTGATACGTTGGCTCATTTTCTTATCACTGAAATTTGGTAAATTCACCTCAGACTCTAGAATTATGCTTTTATTCAAGAATGGTAACGTTTTAAATAACGTCCAGTAGGTGAACCTAATACCTGTCCATTGTGGTAAATTAGGTTGCCGCGTAAAAATGTACTCTTGACTTTTCCAGTTAATTCTACACCTTCAAATGGTGTATAACCCTGTTGTGATTCTGATTCAGCCGCTTTCACTATAAAGCTTTCATGGGGATTTACTAATACTAAATCAGCATCATAACCAATAGCAATATCCCCTTTTGCTAACACACCAAAACGCCGCGACGGGTTCCAGGATAATAATTTAGCCATCTGGTTATAAGACATTCCTCGCTTACTACCTTCACTTAATACCCCAGAAAGTAAATATTCTGTACCGCCAAAACCAGATTTTGCTAACCAAATATTATCTGGATATTTTGCACTGCGTTTTTGTTCAGCAGAACAGCAAGCATGATCGCTGACTATCCAATCTACTTGATTATTGAGTACTGCTTGCCATAAATATTCCACATCAGCACGAGGACGGATTGGTGGATTAACTTTCGCCCAAGTACCATTAGGAGTATCAACATCTAATAATAAATGTCCAACAGTAACTTCACGGCGAAAATTAATATGTGGAAAAGCAGTTTGCATTGTTAAAGCTGCTTCCATTGCTTTGCGCGAACTCAGATGTAATAAATTGATATTGGCACAATTTGTTTCATGGGCTAAATAAGAAGCAATACATATTGCTAAACCTTCAGAATGGGGTGGACGCGCTGCGCTATAAGCCTGTAGTCCGCTAAGACTGGAATCATTTTCGACTATTTTTGTATAAGCATTGAGAATTTCTGCAATTTCACAATGCAAACTTAAGCTAATAGTTTCTCTCGCTTCTGGATGTGCTTCTATTAAACGTGTTAGACCACGCATAATAAATTCAAAATGAGCGAAATCATACCTCTCTTCTTTATTGATCATTAAAAAGAGGTTTTGTTGGTCTGATAAACCATGCAAGCCATAACCACCATAAAACATGAAGATTTTAAAGGAAGATACACCAAACTTTTCATAAAGTAGGGGTATTTCTTCAATATGCTGACTGGCTATAGGTGCAATGTGATAACTGTAATCGACAAAAAAGTTACCTACAGATAAGGCTAATACTTCTGGGAAAAAATCTTGATAGGAGCCGCCTTTGTTGAGATAATATTGCCCAGTACGGATGTAATTGAGGCTGGTAGTCACACCTCCCATTGCAGCTGCTTTACTTTCAGTCAGCGCATCTTTATCTAAGGGTTGGTAGATACCGATATGCATGTGAGCATCTACCACCCCAGGAAAGCCTAGCAGATTTTGAGCATCAAATACTTCTTTGGCTTGGTCTGGGCTAATATTAGGCGCAATTTGGGTAAACTTGCCATCCTTAATCCCTAAATCTAATAGTTCGACAGTATCATTGTGGGGACGAACTACGCGCACATTCTTGATAATTTTATCTAATAAAGAAGATTCAGACACAATAGACCTCACATAAAAATGAGTACAGAGCCTTAAGTTTTAATAATCAAAGACTATCTAAGGCATCAAGTAAAAATAAGTAGTGCGAGCATCTTGCTCGCGCGGGCAAGATGCCCGCACTACAAATATTAAATTGTTCAACTTATTTTTAACGACTCCTAAATACAAATATTGTACAAGTCCAGATTTGAGAACTTTGGCAACTAATCTTTTGACTGTGATAACTACTCTACTATAGTGCGATCGCTCTTTCGTTTCTTTAATTTTGTTAGCAGTCTTGTGAGAGAAGTTGATGAATTTCTTTGACTGCATTGATGATCAGAAAAGATGCTTTTGCGATTTCTGCTTTGGCTGTAAATTTACCAATACCAATTCTTAAAGCTCCCTCAATGATATTATCTGGCAAGTTCATCGCTTGTAAAACGTGAGATGGAGCCACAACACCAGATGAACAAGCCGCACCTGTAGATATGGCTAACTGATGGCGCACTCTTGCTATCATGGCACTATTAGGGATGCTGGGGATAGAAATATGTAAGTTACCTGATAAACGGTTGTTTAAGTTTCCATTCACCACTAAATCAGGAATTTGCCCTTGGAGTGAGTTTTGCAGATGATTTCGTAAAAGTGCGATCGCAGTTTCATCTACTTCCATCTCCAACTGTCTCAATTTACAAGCTTCCCCTAACCCAACTATTCCCGGTACATTCAGCGTACCCGATCGCATTCGCTGTTGATGTCCACCACCGTAAATCATCGGTTGCAGATGAACACCGTTTCTCACTACTAACGCACCAACGCCTTTAGGTGCATAAAGTTTATGTCCAGAAATTGCGAGATAAGTAATACCCCAGTCTTGAAAATTAAGGGGAATTTTCCCGCCTGCTTGGGAAGCATCACATAAAAAAGGGATATTGTGAGAAGATGCGATTGCGCCAATTTTTTCTATGGGGTAAATTGTCCCTACTTCATTATTAGCAGCCATCACACAAAGTAAGGAAGCACCATCAGCACAGACTTTTTCCAGATGTTCTAAATCTATCTGCGCTTGTTGATTGACTTTTAACAAAATAATTTCCGCTAGTCCTTTTAAAAATATTTTCACAACTCAAATAGGATTGCAATAAAGTCGGTTCATTCTTTCTCAGGCGTAAACCCAATCAGGGCTAAAACCTTGCATTGTTGCTAAAGAAATTAAAGGTAGGGTTGTTATTTGATAAGCATTTCTCAAGATTTCTAAATTTAATAAATCATTTGATTGACTCACTTTTAATTCAGATACAAATGACTCAGTATATTTTAACCATTGACTTTGAGATATATTTTGATAGGCAATAGTTAAACCGATATGTTGCAATTCGACAAAACTATTAAAATATTTCTCAGATGGTAAATTATTAGATTTAGAAGAGTTAGCAGATTTTGTAGTTGGAATCAAATTCCATAGCTGATCGTGTGCTACAAATGACCAAGGCAGATAATGATCTAAGGAAATTTCATCTTTTTGTAATTTAACTTGAGAATAAATACATTCAATATCTTGATAATTTAAAATAGTTTTCCAATATTTAGTTTGATTCGTTAAGGAATCTCTTTGTTGTGGCATAAATATTTTATTAACCACATTAGGGGTGCTGGGGTTTCTTTGTTGCATATAATTTAACCATTCCCAAGATGCCCAGCCCTTAACTATTGTGTAATTTTTTTCTAAATACTGAATCCAATCTGGATGTAAAATAATGGCGTTACAATTTTTTTGGTCTTCAGCATTAAAACTGTATAACGGCTTTTTACTATCAAATTGGCTATTAGCTAAATTAATGATAGATGGATTAACATCATAATCTTTTATTCCTCTGGTTTCTTGAGAAAAGAAGGGACGAATTAAGCGATAGGAAACATAGCGATTAATATCACTAATAATATCGTCAATATTTTGATTGTTAATAGTATTACGTAAAAGTTTTTTATCGGTATCTATAAATTTTAAAATTGGTTCTGTAATTTCTAATTCAAGAGTATCTAATTTATTAGCAATTTGGTCTTGTTTCCCAAACGAGAGTTGAAAATAATTGTGAGGATACCAAGCATTTGCTAGCATTTCAACAATAATTTCCCGAAAGCTGATACTTGATAAAGTATCAAAATTCCTTCTTTTGAGAATATCTAATAAAGATAAAAAATATAAGTATTTATATGAATTTGTAGTATCCTTAAAAATTTGCGCTAAAACTGTAACATTAACTTGGTCTGATACTGGTAAATCTTGACTCATTATTGGATTTTTAATTACTGTTAAATTGCCTAAATATAGTTTAATAAAATCATTAGCGGCTGATTGATTAATCGAAACTAGATTATCTAGCTTTAGCACTGTACAAAAATCAGATTGGTTATCAGGAGTACATTTTCTCCCAGATGCACTACGGACAGCAATTGTCGCCATACATCAAATACCACAAATACTGGAAACATTTACGATAATACTTGTACAAACTGTATCTTCTCCGACGCTTTTAATTTTGGAAAATATCACTCCTCTAGGGTTTTTAATTAGTTCGGAAATAATGTTTGTATCTAACAAGTATAAATAACTCATTTTTATAAATCGATATCATCTAAGGGTAATAATCCTTCGTCCACATCGGGAAAGTCTTCGTCCAATGGTTCAAGAGTGGAAAGGGTTTCTAAGAGAGATTTTTTTGGAATGGGGGAAATGATGGCGAAGGGGACACCATTTTGGATGATAGTCAGGGTTTCACCTGTTTTTTGGGCTTGGTTAATTAGGTTTTGAACGGTTTCGGGAAGTTCTGCAAGGATAATTTGTTTCATATCAAAATTCAAAATTAAATACAGCCACTCACCACGGTCAAGATTTTGAACCTAACTTTTCCGATGAATTAACAGTAAATTTGAGAGGTTCAGATCCCCGACTTCTTGAAGAAGTCGGGGATCTTGTTTATCCTAACTTTTTCTTGTTCATTTCATCAGTTCGCTTTTCCTGAATCTTCGTCACCCCTTCTCCCACATCGGGATTTAAAATCCGTTCGCTTAACTTTGCCAAAATTGCTTGGCGTAACTGCTGATCGTCTGGTATTCCGCCAGAATTTTATCAACAATCTGCTCAACCTGCGATTCTCTCCCATGATCTACCCATACCATTTGATGGATTTCCTGACCATCGGGACGAGTCATGGTAATTCGTCGCGCTTCAAAACCTTCCCCTTTGGCGGCTACTTCCTTTTGTAAAGCTTCCAGATTTTTAAACCGTCGCACCAAATCAGCTAACTTCATCTCAAAGGCGATCGCATCATCATCCGTCCAAGATTCAGCAGGTTTATCCGCGACAATCATCACCAATGCTTCCAACCACTGAGAATCACTCTTGCTTTCATCCGATGCAGCACAAATAAAGCGTTTTAGTAGCGGCTCAATACATTTCCCTGCTAAATAATTCGCCCTGACTCGCAAATCTTCCCTAAGTTTTGTTTCCTGACTTCTTACACCAAAGGCTTCATAAATCAGTTTTTGACAATCACTCAATAAGCGATCGTAAGCTGTATGAATTTCTCTTAGCTGCATCAAATCCTTTTTTCAACCAACCAAAACGCGGATGAAAAGTTACAGGATTGATAGTATTTTCCAGGTTTTTGAAGTTCAGAGTAGTTTGAATCATGTTATTATAGATATAAACAAACAATTTTAATTATTATGACTCAAAAGTAAACAATATTTTTCATTCATTCTTTCTTAAATTAATACTTAAAATTATATTAGTAAATCATGTTGCATTAACCTTAATACTGAGATAAAAGTTTATAACAATCCATATAAAAAAAATAACATATTTGGTTGAGGAGCAAAGACAATGGAAAATTTTAATGAATATCATCTCAATCCCCAGCAATTTCCTTTTCTCAAAAGCTTACAAGATAACTGGCAAGTGATTAGAGATGAGTTTACATACTTTATTAATCATGCATCAAATGAGGAGTTGAAATTCACTTACGATGTTTTAGGGCCTAAGAGTAAAACTATTAAAACTAAGGGTAATTCAAAATACAGTGCTTTTGGAATTTTATTTCAAGGTTTATTGATTGACGAATATATTAAATTGCATCAAATCCAATATCCTGATTATGGAACAGATGAGGCAGCAAAAAAAGCACTGGCTTTAAGAGAGAAATATTTTCTCAATTTAACTAAGGTCATAGAAAAAGTAAATTTTACCAACGATAATATCATCAGAAATGCATATTTTGGGACATTCCATCCAGGTTTGGATATTAAACTCCATGTAAACTATAACCCTCACATGAATCGTGGCTATTTAGGTTTGATTGTCCCTGAGGGAGATATTGCGATGAAAATATGTCACGATCAGCTTTATTGGCATGAGGGGGAATTTATGGTGTTAGATCATAGCTATCCCCATTGTCCACATAATTATACAAATCATCACAGAACAGTTTTAGTTGTAGACTTTTTTAAAACAGATAAGCCACGAGAAGAAGTCAGACAATTTGAACAAGAGCAAGTTGCAGAACGGATGCAGGATAATCCTTATAGTTTAGGTGTTTTTGGTAAGAGCGATAAAGCGCAAGAATCAGATTTTATTAAGTATGGTTTGGGTCATCAGTTAGAATGGGATAAGGCTTTGTCAAGTTGAGATCTTTATTGCTAAGAATAGGGTGCATTACACTTTTTAATAATGCACCCTAAACATACTGCGTTAACGAGGAAAATTCCTGGTACGAATTTATTTTTTCTGTTCAAGTGCAGTCTTGAGGCGGGCTTCATCTTGCTGAGTAATATCGGGATTATGCAGTATCCAATAACAATCTAGGCGGTCATTCGTACGAAATAGAAGTAGTGCGCCACTTTCTGTCCAAAATGGGCCGTGAGGAATATGTGCTGGTCGCCAATAGTAACCGTCCTTGCGCATTGCCGCATAACGTCTATTAAAAGGATCGTCACTCATCGACCAATGTCCCAGCACATCTCCAGAAATAACATATGCTTCTTCAGTAGTAGGATGACCAGCATAAAAGTTACCTTCGATCCACATCGGTACTAAGCCTAAAATCCATGTAGCACGTCCGGTTTTTTTATTTGTATATAAGCTTTTACGCGCTGATCCGGGAGGTAAAAAGGTTGTGCTTTCCCATTTCATTGCGTGGAGTTCTTGTAAGGGAATATACTCGGGCATTCGTTCATGGGTCTGCATATTCTCATGATATACAGAATTCTCTGGGATTTGCGCAAGGCTGGCATAGTCTTCTGTGATGTAGGTAGGGGTAGCGTCTGGCATCCATAAGAGAATGGTATCTTCTTCGGTTTTCCAAGGGCCAGTGGGTATACCAGCAGGGATGAAAGAGTAACTGAGATTGCGGAGTAAAAAGCCACCTTGGTAAAGTGCACCTGTTAGCACAAAAATTTCTACATCAGTAGTGAAATGACCAATAGGTGCATTCCAACCCTTTTTCAAGAAGACTCGCTGTGTAGATTCACCTGTACTTTCGTTTACTGATAGAATCTGAGCCGTACCATATTCACCAGTAACAAAGTTTTTCACGTTAAAATCCACTTGGGGAAACTGGCGAACTGATTCCAATGACTCTTCTGTTTCTATATGTTTGCGCCCTGTGTTAGTTTTATTGTTCATTTTAATACCTGTATCTGTGGATGCAAGATTAAGATTATGAGAAAGTGAATATAAGCTTTTATGGTCTTTATCACTTTTAGATCTTTTATACTTATAACAAAAGCAGAGGGCAGTGGTTAGACTAAGCGGTGGTTGAGCAAAACCGAAACTCACCAACCGGACAGAAGGAAATACTGCAATTTTTGAGATAAAATTAACCTTTTGCTTTCTTAATCCTTCTACTGCAACTAAAATTGCCTCATGCCATACTTGACTGATGCGAGAAAAATTCAGGCTAAAATCGCTGAATATAGCCAAGCTCAAACTTTGTGGATAGATACAGAAGTTGCTGATTATAAAAGTCGGAATCCTCGATTATCCCTAATTCAGGTATTAGATAATCCCGAAGATATGAGTGGCTCTGATATTTGTCTTTTAGATGTGTTAGAGCAACCTGATATTATTGAGGAATTTATTACCCAAATTATGCTGAATCAGGAAATTGAGAAGGTATTTCATAATGCTAGTTACGATTTAAAGCTGTTGGGTAATAAAAAAGCTAAAAATGTGACTTGTACTTTAGAACTAGCTAAAACTATTCCTTACTATTTATTACCTTTACCTAATTATCAACTCAAGACTTTAGCCGCAGTACTTTGTAATTTCCATAATATCGATAAGCAAGAGCAAACTAGTGATTGGGGAAAGCGTCCTTTAGCTGAAGAACAGATTGATTATGCTTATTTAGATTGTATCTATCTGGCGCAGGTGCATTTAAAATTGTTAGAATTGCAAGCAAAAATTAATCCCGATCCGACAACAGAAGATTTAGTTTTACTTGGTGCTAGGTATACTGAAGTTGAGCAACAATCTCAAATTATTAATTCGGAATTAGAACATTTGCAAGAACGGATTAAAAAAGCGATGCAGGCTCAAGATGTATCGGAAACATCGTACTGTAAACTTACTAGTTACCAGCGTCAAACGGTGAAGGTTGCGTTTGCTGAATTAGTCAGGTTAGTAGAAACTCAAGGTATAAATTTAGATTTTCCGATAACCTTAACTCAGAAAATGCAAAAAGATTTAGGTGAGAATTTAGAACAATTATCTGTAGAAATTGATGCAACTACTACTTGGCGATTGACTGCTAAAAAGCCAGATGGTGATAATTCGTAATTCGTAATTCGTAATTATGTAATGTAAATTACATTAGCAATAAGAGGATGTTTGAACGGTTTTGTCGTTGTAGCAAAACCTTGTAGGGGCGGGGCATTGGTGTCAACTTAAGCTAAAAATAGCCTCACTCTTAGCTTTGTCGCCCGCCTTTCGACTTCGCTCAAGGCTCATAGCCCAAGTCTACTAAAGTAGACTCAAGATTTGGAGGATATTTAGGAATCTGACGATGACTTTGGTTATTAGCAAGAAACTGAAGTTCCTTGCGGTAACTCACGTATGGGTGAACTCGCCCCTACGAATTGCGGGATTGCTACGTTAATTATTAGGATGTTTTTTTATTTGGAAATCCTTAAAGGGATTTGTCATTTTTTAGGTATGTAATTATTATTGATTACTTATCTTGTCTTGATTTGGTTACTCAGTAGCGATGATTCAGTATTAGCTTGTAGCCTCCATGAGAAAACTTTATCTTTATGAAGATTTTGCTAAAATAATTAAAATTATTATTTTAATAGAGTTTAAAAAGTATAATTAAAAGCGGCAAAAATAGAGTATTGTTGCCTAGAATATCAGTTTCAGTACGAGAGAAACTCACCAGATAAATCAGGATAAATTGTAGTTTTTATACTTCAATCTAAGCTGGAACTATCTAATCTCTGTCTCTAACTGTATTTCTGGGGTTTATTTATGACAATAACTCCAGGTGATATCTACGCGCTTCACATTTAATAGTAGACATAATCGTTAATTAAACCTAGAGGATATAGCAACCCTAAATGATTCCGTGAAATCTCTTCATTATTGGCAGTCGGTTAACAGAATGATTTCCATAAATCAGATAGGATTGCCGGATAAACTTCAAGCCCAAATTCATTAAAGGAATAATTTTATCTAGGTATAATGGCGGTTTAGAACAACTTATGAAACTGCAATTGTTTGAGCAAGAGTGGATACAAATAGGCAGAGCATTAATTATAGGTTTATTAACTATATTGAGTGCAACTACTAACCTTTCATGTAGTAAACAAAGTGATGTTTTAGTAACAGAAATTGGTGTGAGTCCCCCTAACCGTCGTTCAGCGAGAACATCAAGGGCGGAGGAATTTTATTTGCAAGGTAAAAATCAGCACGCTAAAGGTGATTCGCAAGCGGCGATCGCATCTTATAGTAAAGCTATTAGCCAAAATCCCCGATATGGTGCAGCTTACAAGGCTAGGGGGCTGGCTTACTTTGATGCGGGTAATAAACAAGCCGCGATCGCAGATTATAATGAAGCATTAAAGCTCAATGCCAATGATGCGGAAGCTTTTAATAGCCGCGCTAATGCTCGCGCCTCTCAAGGGGATAATAAAGGCGCGTTGGAAGATTACAATGAAGCCATTCGCCTTGCGCCTAGTTATGCCGAAGCCTACAATAACCGAGGAAATGCCCTGGCGGCTACTGGGGAGCAAAATCGGGCGCTAGAAGATTTTAACCAAGCGATTCGCTTAGATACAAGATATGCGATCGCCTACAATAACCGGGGTAATCTTCTGGCTGCTAAAGGCGATCGCAAAGCAGCCATCACTGATTATAATCAAGCCATTCGCATCAATCCTAACTTTGGCGCTGCGTATAATAATCGAGGTAATGCCCGCGCAGCCCAAGGAGATAAACCCGGCGCAATCAAAGATTTACAAAAAGCCGCCGATATCTTTCAAAATCAAGGCAATAAAGATTTGTATCAGCAGGTAATGAATAATATCAAAGAATTGGGGCAGTAGGATATGGGCATGGGGCATGGGGGATAAAAAGACTATTTTTCGACAACTGACAACTGACAACTGACAACTGACAACTGACTATTGACTAACCCTATTATCTATTTGGGCGCGTTGTAAGGTGCCGGAGAAGTCAACATAAATACTTTTCCATTCAGTGAAAACATCTAAGGCTGTAGTGCCAGCTTCTCTGTGACCGTTGCCTGTATGTTTGACGCCGCCGAAGGGTAAGTGTACTTCGGCACCAATTGTGGGGCCGTTAATATAAGTGATACCCGCTTCAATGTCGCGCATGGCTGTAAAAGCTCGGTTGATATCGCGGGTGTAAATTGAGGATGATAAACCATAATTGGTATCATTGAGAATTGCGATCGCTTCTTCAAATGAGCTAACTTCAATTAATGCCACTACAGGCCCGAATATCTCCTCACGCGCCACCCGCATATTGGGAGTGACATTATCTAAAATCGTTGGCTGAAAGAAGTTACCGTTTTTTAGTTCCCCTTCCCTCGCAATTTCTCCACCAATTAAAATTTTTGCTCCTTCCTCACGAGCAATTTGCATATAATTATTTACCCGTTGCAGTTGAGATTCATTAATTAACGGGCCAATCTCTGTATTGGTATCTGTACCTGCCCCTAAGCGTAACTTACTGGTACGCTCATAAAGCATGGCAGTAAATTTTTCTTTGATATCGCGGTGCAAAATTAAGCGACTAGTTGCTGTACATCTTTGTCCAGCTGTGCCAAAAGCTCCCCAAACAGCGCCATCTAACGCCAGTTCTAAGTCTGCATCTTCCATAACTACTTGGGCATTTTTACCGCCCATTTCTAAGCAAACGCGCTTGTGAGTGCGTCCACAAGTAGCGCCAACAAATGCACCTGTTTCTGAGGAACCAGTAAAAGAAACTAAATCCACATCAGGATGCTCAACTAAAGCTTTCCCAGCTTCTTCACCAATACCATGCACTAAATTAATGACTCCCGGTGGTAAACCAGCCTCAGCAAAAATCTCAATCAGTTTAGTAGCACAGGCGGGAGTATCTTCTGCGGGTTTGAGGATGACTGTATTACCGCATACTAGTGCTGGCATCGCTTTCCAGCAAGGAATCGCTACAGGAAAATTCCAGGGAGTAATTAAAGCACATACCCCTATAGGCATTCTCACGGTCATGGCGAATTTATTCGGCATTTCTGAAGGTGTAGTTTGCCCAAATAACCGCCGCCCTTCACCAGCGCTGTAAAAAGCACAGTCTATTCCTTCTTGAACATCGCCTCTGGCTTCAGTTAAGGGTTTACCCATTTCTCGGCTAATTAACTGAGCTAGTTCTTCTTTATGTTGCAGTAATATTTCCCCAACACGGAAAATATATTCTGCTCTCGCTGGGGCTGGTACTTTTCGCCAACTGCGGTAAGCTTGGCGGGCTGCTTTTACGGCTGCATTCACATCATCTGCTACCGAACGGGGGAAGGTAGCAACCACTTCATGTTTATCAGCAGGGTTACGACTTTCTAAGATAGCTTCCCCACCAGCACTCAACCATTGACCATCAATATAATTACGGCAACTAAGCACAGTAGTCATCTTCAAGACCTCCAGCTTTTATCCACTGGAACTTTCGTACTAATTTTGCCGTGCTTTACAGCTTACCGTCAAGTCTAGGGCAGGAGGCAGGGGGGACAAATGACCAATGACCATTGACTATTGACCATTGACCAAAACAGTAAATTTCCTGATAAAAATTAATTTAACTATAAAGTTTGAATGAATCAAAACGCTGAATCTACGGTTGCTCCTTAAAGACTTAACTAAGTTTGCCGTGAGATTTACTTAACCAAACCTTAATAAATTATACTTTTTTTGAGCTAAATATCTCTATCTTGGGATAGTTGCTTAAAAGAGTAATAAAACTCCGCTTTTTGGAAAAAAGTGGACTGTTCTCTCAAAAGCTTTACTAGTTCAACAAACCAAAATTATGGGACTTTCGTATAGAAAAGCACATTAATTTTCATTAAATATTACTAGAGATTGTTCATCAATCCGCAAAATTGCGATCGCACTGGGAGTATCTACCAATCCTTAATTTTACTCGTACTTCTTACCTAACAATTACGGAAAAACGGTTATGACAACGGTTGATTTCGCCAGATTTAATTCTGTAAGACCTGTTAATGTTCAGCAAAAAAAGGTTACTGGTGTTGTCTTAATTGATGCCAGTGTACCGCAATATGAACTATTGGCAGTAGCCGTAATTCCTGGGTTGGAAGTAATAGTGTTAGACTCCCAAAATGATGGAATTGCGGAAATTAGCCTGAAATTATCACGGTACAAGGGACTTACAAGTTTACATCTTGTCGCCCACGGACAGCTAGGACAGATACAATTAGGGTACTCAACCCTGAATCTATTTACCCTCGATTTCTACAATGCTGCTTTACAGCAATGGAAAGCATCGTTAGCACCAACCGCTAACATTTTGCTGTATGGTTGCGAAGTAGGGGCAGGAAAACTCGGTGTTAGATTTATTGAGAAGCTGGGTAAATTGCTAGAAAAGCCAGTTGCAGCAGCTGCTAGCAAAGTTGGTAACGCGCTTGTTGGTGGTAATTGGGATTTAAATGTCACTACAGGAAAAATTACCACAGCGATCGCCTTTGAGCCAGAAGCAATGTCAGCTTATCCCCATGTGTTGTCAGGAGACACCACAATCACCCTCCTCAAAGATATCAATACCAGTGGACTTTCCTCGAACCCACAATATTTAACTAATGTCAACGGCACACTCTACTTTATCGCCTATGACAGCAATGGTGGAACAGAATTATGGAAGAGTGATGGTACAGAAGTTGGTACTGTCAGAGTTAGAGATATCGTTAGCGGTACAGAATCCTCGAACCCACAATATTTAACCAATGTCAACGGCACACTTTACTTTGTTGCCTATGACGCCAGTGGTGGTGCGGAATTATGGAAGAGTGATGGTACACAAGCCGGCACTGTCAGAGTTAGAGATATTGTTAGTGGTACTGGTTCTTCCAATCCATATAATCTGACAAATGTTAATGGCACCCTCTACTTTGTCGCCACTGATAGCACGGGTAGTACTGAATTATGGAAGAGTGATGGCACTTTAGCCGGTACTGTCCTCGTTAGCGATATTGTTGCTGGTGCTGGCTCTTCTAACCCCTCTAATCTGACAAATGTTAACGGCATACTCTATTTTGTCGCCACTGATAGTACTGGTAGTACTGAATTATGGAAGAGTGATGGCACTGCTGCTGGTACTGTCCTAGTTAGGGATATTTTTGCTGGTACAGGTTCCTCTAACCCATCCAATCTGACAAATGTTAACGGTACTTTATTCTTTACTGCTACTGATAGCGCTGGTGGTACTGAATTATGGAAAAGTGATGGTACTCTAGTCGGTACTGTCTTAGTTAGAGATATCGTTAGCGGTACAGGCTCCTCTAATCCATCCAATCTGACAAATGTTAACGGTACGCTGTTCTTTACTGCTACTGATAGCGCTGGTGGTACTGAATTATGGAAAAGTGATGGTACTTCAGTCGGTACTGTCAGAGTTAGAGATATCGTTAGCGGTACAGGCTCCTCAACTCCCCAGAATCTGACAAATGTCAACGGCATCCTTTATTTTACTGCCATTGATAGTAGTGGAGGACGGGAGTTATGGAAGAGCGATGGTACTCTAGCCGGTACTGTCAGAGTTAAAGATATCTTTGTTGGAACAGGTTCTTCTAATCCATCGAATTTGACAAATGTTAACGGCACACTCTACTTTACTGCCACCGACAGCACTGGTGGCAATGAGTTGTGGAGAAGTGATGGTACTTCAGCCGGTACTGTTAGAGTTCAAGACATTGTTCCTGGTACAGGCTCTTCTACGCCGCAAAGTCTAACAAATGTTGACGGTACCCTATATTTTTCTGCCGCTAACAGCAGTGATGGACGGGAATTATGGAAAACTGACAATACTAAAGCCGAGACAGTCAGAGTTAAGGACATCTTTGCTGGTACAGGCTCTTCCAAACCCCAATATTTGACAAATATCAACGGCACGCTATATTTTTCTGCTGCTGATAGTAGTAATGGACGGGAGTTATGGAAAAGTGATGGCACTGAAGCCGGCACTGTCATGGTGAGGAATATCGTCTCTAGCTCAGGCTCATCTAGCCCCCAGAATTTCACCAATGTCAATGGTATAGTCTACTTTACTGCTACCGATAGTAGTGGTGGCAATGAGTTGTGGAAAAGTGATGGCACTTCAGCTGGTACTGTCAGAGTCAAGGATATTGTTACTGGCTTAGGCTCTTCAAACCCATCAAATCTGACGAATATCAACGGTACACTCTACTTTACTGCCACCGATAGTAGTGGTGGCACTGAATTGTGGAAAAGTAATGGCACTGATGCAGGTACTGTTAGAGTTAGAGATATTTTTGCGGGCACAAACTCTTCTACACCCCAAAATCTCACGGATGTCAACGGCACCCTCTTCTTTACTGCTGTTGACAGCACTGGAGGACGGGAATTATGGAAGAGCGATGGTACTTCATCTGGCACTATCAGAGTGAAAGATATTGTTAGTAATACAGATTCCTCTTTTCCGCAAAATCTGACGAATGTCAACGGCACATTATTCTTTACTGCCACCGATAGCACAGGTGGCACTGAATTGTGGAAGAGTGATGGTACTGATGCTGGTACTGTCAGAGTCAGAGATATCTTTGCAGGTACAGAATCTTCCGATCCATACGGGCTAACGAATGTTAATGGTACGCTCTATTTTGTGGCAACTGACAGCGCAGGTGGGGCTGAGTTGTGGAAGAGTGACGGTACTGAGGCTGGTACTGTCATGGTTAAAGATATCTTCGCAGGTGTAAACTCTTCCGATCCCTCTAATTTAACCAATGTTAACGGAATACTGTACTTTACAGCCACCGATAGCACAGGTGGTACAGAGTTGTGGAAGAGTGATGGTACTGATGCTGGTACTATCAGAGTCAGAGATATCTTTGCAGGTACAGAATCTTCTAACCCATCTAACTTAACCAATGTCAACGGCACGCTATACTTTACAGCTACTGACAGCACAGGTGGTACAGAGTTGTGGAAAAGTGATGGCACAGTAGCAGGTACTGTCAGAGTCAATGATTTATTTCCTGGTTCGGCGGCTTCTAATCCTAGCGATTTAACCTATATTAACGGCAAACTTTACTTTGTTGCCGATAACGGTAACGTTGGGCAAGAACTGTTTGCCCTGAACCTCAACAGTGCCCCCACTGATGTGAGTTTGAGTAATAATAGTATCAACGAAAATGCGATCGCGAATACAGTCATTGGTAACTTAAGTACCACTGATCCAGATTTAGGCAACACTCATACTTATACGCTAGTTACAGGTGCAGGTAGCACAGATAACAGCAGCTTTAGCATTGTTGGCAATCAGCTACGGATTAACATTTCTCCTGACTACGAAACCAAGAATAGCTATAGTATCCGCGTTCGCACTACAGATCAAGATGGCTTATTTTACGAGAAAGCGATCGCGATCGCAATCAACAATATTAATGAAGCGCCCACAGGTACAGCCACTGCATCCTTAGTGAATGGCACAGAAGATACAGCCTACATTATTGATGTCTCAAAGTTGTTGCAAGGATTTAGTGATGTCGATGGTGACAATCTCAGCGTAGCCAACTTGACAGCGACTAACGGCACATTAGTCAACAACAATAACGGCAATTATACCTTCAGCCCAAATGCTAACTTCAACGGCACAGTTAACCTCAGCTACAACGTAGTCGATGGTAATGGTGGTACTGTTGCGGCGACTCAATCTTTCAATCTGACTGCTGTCAATGATGCACCCACAGGTGTTGCTAGCGCATCCTTAGTAGATGGTACAGAAGACACCGATTACAGCATTAAAGTCTTAGATTTACTGCTTGGATTTAGCGATGTCGATGGCGATAATCTCTCAGTCGCCAACTTGACAGCGACTAACGGCACATTAGTCAAAAATAATGTTGGTAATGATTACACCTTCACCCCAAATGCCAACTTCAACGGCACAGTTAACCTCAGCTACAACGTAGTTGATGGTAATGGCGGTACTGTTGCAGCGACTCAATCTTTCAATCTGACTGCTGTCAACAATGCACCTACGGGTACAGCCAGTGCATCCTTAGTAGATGGTATAGAAGATACCGATTACCCTATTAAAGTCTCAGACTTGTTGCAAGGATTTAGCGATGTCGATGGCGATAATCTCTCAGTCGCCAACTTGACAGCGACTAACGGCACAGTAGTCAAAGATAATGTTGGTAATGATTACACCTTCACCCCAAATAACAACTTCAACGGCACAGTTAACCTCAGCTACAACGTAGTCGATGGTAATGCCGGTACTGTTGCGGCGACGCAATCTTTCAGTCTGACTGCTGTGAATGATGCTCCTGTTGCTACAAATGATGCTGTCACTACTGTTCAAAATACAGCTGTTTCAATTAGTGCAGCTACTTTACTAAGTAATGATAGTGATGTAGACGCAAATATTTTGACTATTGTTGCTTTTAGCCAACCTAGCCAAGGAACTTTAGTTCACAGTAATGGCACTTACACTTACACTCCTGTTACTGGCTATTTTGGTTCTGATAGCTTCACTTACACTATCAGTGATGTATTAGGACTCACCAGCACTGCCACTGTTAACTTAACTATTAATCCTAATTTCAATGTGATTAATGGCACTTCAGGCGCAGACAATTTAACTGGTACTACGCAAAGAGATATGATCTCAGGCCTTCAGGGCAATGATACAATCTCAGGGCTGGATAATAACGACCTCCTTAATGGTAACGATGGTAATGATAGTCTAGTCGGCGGTGCTGGCAATGATACTTTGTTTGGAGAAGCAGGTAACGATACCCTATTTGGTGGTACTGGCAATGATAGTCTCGATGGTGGATTAGGTAATGATAATTACACCGTAGATAGTATCAATGATATTGTGACTGAGGCTTTAGATGCAGGTACTGATTTAGTTAATTCCTCTGTAACCTGGACTTTAAGTGCAAATGTAGAAAATTTGACTTTGAGTGGTAGTTCAGCGATTAACGGTACAGGTAACAATCTCAATAACTTAATTACAGGAAATACCGGAGCTAACTCCTTAAGTGGAGGAAGTGGTGACGACACCCTAGTTGGTGGTGGAGGTAATGATATCTTAGCTGCTGGTGACGGTAACGATCGCTTAGATGGTGGTTCCGGTAATGACAACTTAGTTGCTGGTGACGGTAACGATACCCTAATTGGCGGTACTGGCAATGATATTCTTGATGGTGGATTAGGCAATGATAACTACACCGTAGATAGTATCAATGATGTTGTGATTGAGGGTGTAGATGCAGGTACGGATTTAGTTAATTCCTCTGTAACCTGGACTCTAAGTGCAAATGTAGAAAATCTTACTCTCAGTGGTAGTTCAGCAATTAACGGTACAGGTAACAATCTCAATAACTTGATTACGGGAAATAGCGGAGCTAACACCTTAATTGGGGGAGATGGCAATGATAGCCTAATTGGTGGTGCCGGAAGTGATAGTCTTGATGGTGGATTAGGCAATGATACTTACACCGTAGATAACATCAATGATATTGTGACTGAGGGTGTAGATGCAGGTACGGATTTAGTTAATTCCTCTGTAACCTGGACTTTAAGCGCAAATGTAGAAAATCTTACTCTCAGTGGTAGTTCAGCGATTAACGGTACAGGTAACAATCTCAATAACCTGATTACGGGAAATACCGGAGCTAACTCTTTGAGTGGGGGACTGGGCGATGATAGCCTCAATGGTGCTTCAGGCAATGATACATTGTTAGGTGGCGAAGGTAACGATTTCCTTGATGGTGGTGCGAATCAGGATAGTCTCATCGGTGGTTTAGGTGATGACACTTACATTGTCAATATTAGTACTGATGTAATTACCGAAGAATTGGATGCGGGGACAGATTTAGTTAATTCCTCTGTTAGTTGGACTTTGGGTGCTAACCTAGAAAACTTAACCCTAACTGGAACTGGTAACAACACTGGTACTGGTAACGATCGCAATAACATCCTCATTGGTAACTCTGGTACTAACACTTTGAGAGGAAATGACGGCAATGATAGCCTTTATGGTAGCGATGGCAATGATAGTTTATCTGGTGGTTTAGGTAACGATGTACTAGTGGGTGGATTTGGTCAAGATCAGCTAAGTGGTGGTTCTGGTAATGATAGATTTGTTTTTGAGAGTTTAAGTGAAGGCTCTGATACCATTACCGACTTTAGCCGTACAGATGATGTGTTAGTGTTGCAAACCCTATTGGTTAATTTGAACTATAGCGGCACTAATCCCATTGCTGATGGTTATGTTAGAGCCATACAATCTGGGGCAAATACTCTGATTCAAATTGACAGTGATGGTTTGGGTACCAATGCTAGTTTTAGCACGTTAGTTACAATTAACAACTTTACTGCTGGTAACTTTAATCAAAGCAACTTGATTTTCTAGGATTGCTGTAAAAGGCGGGGTTTCCCCCGCCTCAATAAGTTATCTCAAGTCAGCCAATCTTTATTTACCAAACACTGTACCCAAGGAACGGGCAATATTTTGCGGTTGCATTGCATCCATTGCGGCTGTGGGTTCATAGCCACAGTGAACCATGCAATCGGCACATTTGGGATTACCGCTAGCGCGACCGTATTGACTCCAGTCGGTGTCTTCTAGTAATTCTTTAAATGTGGCGTAATAGCCTTCATTTAATAAATAGCATGGTTTTTGCCAGCCCAGAACGCTGTAACTAGGGCTACCCCAAGGTGTACATTCATAGTCTTTTTCACCAGTGAGGAAGTCTAGGAATAAGGGGTTGTGATTGAAATTCCAGTTTTTCTTACCAGATTGATGGGGTGCAAGAATTTCTCTAAATAAGGCGTGGGCTTGTTCGCGTTTGAGAAAATGCTCTTGATCTGGTGCCCATTCGTAGCTGTAACCTGGGGAAATCATCATCCCATCAGTATTTAAGGTTTCCAGGAAGTCGAAGAACGCCTGCATTTCTTTAGGGTCAGTATCCTTAAAGATGGTGGTGTTAGTTGTCACCCGGAAACCTTGGGCTTTAGCGGCGCGAATGGCTTTGACAGCAATATCAAAAACCCCTTGACGATCAACACATTGATCGTGTAACTCGCGCATTCCGTCTAAATGGACGCTGAAAGTTAAGTAAGGGGAAGGTTGGAATTTATGCAGACTTTTCTCTAATAACAAACCATTTGTACACAAGTAAATATATTTCTTGCGTGCGACTAAGCCGCGCACAATCTCATCAATTTGCGGATGTAGTAAGGGTTCTCCCCCAGGAATGGAAACTACTGGTGCGCCGCATTCTTCTACGGCAGCGAAGCACTGTTCTGGGGTGAGGTTTTGCTTGAGGATTTCCGGTGGATGTTGGATTTTACCGCAACCGTTACAGGCAAGGTTACACCGAAATAGCGGTTCTAACATTAATACTAAGGGAAAGCGTTTGCGTCCTTTTAAACGCTGAGTTACCAAATATTTCCCGATATCTATAGCTTGTTGTAAATTAATTGCCATTGACTCTGTTCACTCCTCGATTAAGTAGAAAAACACCACTAAAAGCTCACTCCCTTCTAGGGGGCATTAGGCATTGGTATTATCGGTGAGGTTTGCCTTAGTTGACGTATCCCTTACTCGTAAACCAATCCACAGCATCTTGTAGTGCTGTTTTTAGGGAAGACTGAGGTAAGCCCAATTCTGTGACTGCTTTTGCTGGATTGTAATACATTGGTTGTTGCGCCATGCGTACACCGTCTAAGGGGACTGAGGGTGGTTTACCTAAGGGTGCAAGAATTTTTTCATCAATCCAAGCAACACTCAGGGGTAACCAACTAGGTACGGCGGTTTGCGGTGCTGTTAAACCTGTAATTTCGGCGAGTTGTTCTAGCAGTTGCTTGAGACTGAGATTTTGATGTCCTAGAATATAGCGATCGCCTTTTTTACCTCGCTGTAAAGCTAGTAAATGTCCCCAGGCTACATCTCGCACATCAATGAAATTCAGTCCTGTATCTACATAAAATGGCATCTGTCGCCGCAAAAATCGCAGAATAATATCACCTGTTGGCGTCGGTTTAATATCCAATGGCCCAATTGGGCTGCTAGGATTGACTACAACGATTTCCTGACCTTTAATAGCTGCTTGCATAGCTACTTGTTCTGCCAGAAATTTGGACTTTTTATAGTGACCAACCAATTTTTCTAAGGGACTCTGATGAGCTTCATCTACGACTTTACCAGATTCCCCGACACCAATGGCAGCAACGGAGCTAGTATATACTGTGCGTTCAATAAGAGCTTGTTGGGCGGCGGCAAGTACGTTGCGCGTACCTTGGACGTTATGCTCGTAAAGTAGCTCTTTATCTGTTTGCCACAGGGAATAATGGGCGGCGACATGAAATAAATACTGACAACCTTGCATTTTCTCTGCAAGATTGGCATCATTTAAATCGCCCTTGACAAGTTCCACCTTTAACCCTTGCAAGTTTTCTAGGTTGCTGCTAGGGCGTACCAGGGCTTTGACTGTATATCCTTCTTGCAGCAACAAGCGAACTACATGGGCACCTATAAAACCAGTTCCGCCGGTGACAAAGACTTGCATCAAGGATTCCACCTCTTTTTAAATCGGGGAAACCAATCATCTAAAATGGCGTAGACTACAGGCACCACAATTAAACTCAGGACTGTAGAACTGACTAACCCGCCAGCAATAGCCACTGCCATAGGCGATCGCAATTCTGAACCCGCACCCAATCCTAAAGCGATGGGAACCATGCCTAAAATTGTTGCCGCCGTTGTCATCATAATTGGTCTTAAGCGCACTGGCCCGGCTTTGAGAATCGCTTCTTTTCGCTCCATTCCCGATAGACGCAATTGATTGATGTAGTCCACAATTAAAATGGCATTCTTATTGGCAATACCCAACAAAAACACAAAGCCAATCAGGGAAATCATGCCGAAATCACTCTTAGTAATTAACAGCGCCAACATCGCCCCGACTATAGCTAGAGGTAAAGACACGCCAATCACTACCGGATCTACCCAGCTTTTGAATAGCCAAATTAAGACCACAACAATACACAAAGCTGATAAACCTAAGGTAGTACCAAAACTGCCAAACACCTCACCTAAACGGGCAGAATCTCCGCCTAAATCTAAAGAAACACTAGGAGGTAAAACTGCTTTAGCTTCTGCTACTACTTTCTCAGTAGCATCACCTAAAGACATATCTTTACCCAGGTTAGCGCTGATATAAGCTACCCGTTGATTATCTAGGCGTTCAATTTGGAAAATTTGCTCGTTTTGATTTTTTTCACCTGTAACAGTGACATCAGCAAATCCTCGTACTTTAACTAATCGGTCTTTAATCGCTTTCGCAGCTTTGCTGAGTTCTTTTAGGTCATTACCTCTTAATGCCAACTGTAAGGGTTTTTGTCCACCAGTATCGACAAATTGAATATCTTCTACACTGGTATTTACATTTGGCAAATTGGGTAAAGAACTCCGCAGTTGTTCTTGTAATTCCCCAGTTGTCACATTGCGGTCTTTCTTGAGTTTCACATAAATTGTGCCTTTATTCGGCTCGCCTTCACGGGAACCCACAGTAGTAAATACCGTTTGCACAACTGGCGATTTCAGCGCTACATCTTCTAATTTCTTGGCAACTTGCAGCGAATCTTGCAATGGATTAGGGATAGAATTTACTCCCCCTTGTCCTCCTTGTCCTCCTTGTCCTCCTTGTCCCCCTTGTCCCCCTTGTCCTCCTTGTCCCCCTTGTCCCCCTTGTCCTCCTTGTCCCCCTTGTCCCCCTTGTCCCCCTAAAACTAACTGCGCTGCATCATCTGCGGCTGACCGAAAAGCATCAGGTACAGTTAAAGGAGTGGTGTAAGTAATGTTAAATTCGCCCCGATCTAATTTGGGAATAAACCCTTTAGGAATCATGGGAATAATGGCAATACCCGCAATGAAGCTGAGTAAAGCTAAACTCATGACAATCCGCTTATGATCCAAAGACCAAGATAGTAAATCGCGGTAACCTTGAGCAAAGCCGATCCATAGCTTTGATTCACGGCGGGGAGAACGGGCTGATGCAGGTTTGAGCCAATATATAGATAATACTGGTGATAAAGTTCTGGCTACTAGCAAAGAAGCCAGCATCGCCGCCGAAACAGTAATCCCAAAGGGTTTAAAAAACTGTCCAATGACTCCACCCATTAACCCAATTGGCAAAAACACCGCCACGGCGGTGAATGTGGCGGCTGTAACTGTTAAGCCAATTTCATTAGTAGCAATTAGCGCTGCTTGGCGGGGTGTTTCCCCATCTTCAACGTGACGCATGATGTTTTCTACATCGACGATCGCGTCATCGACAATACTACCAATCACCAACGCCAAAGCTAACAGGGTAATCGTTTCTAAGTTAAAGCCAAAAAACGCCATAACGATAAATGTCGCCAACAAAGATGTGGGAATCGCTAAGGCAGAAATTAAGGTAGCTTGCCAATTCCATAAGAACGGAAAGATGACAATCACCGATAACACAATGGCTTCAATTAAAGCATCGATTGTGGAGTGAGTAGCGTTGCGAATATACTCGGCTTGAGTCGCAGCTAAGGTGAGTTTCACATCCTTGAGGGAAGATTGCAGCTTTTTGACTTCATCTTCTACCCGGCTGACAACTTCTAAAGTATTCGCCGTCCCCTTTTTAATTACCTGAAATGCTAAAGCATCCTTACCGTTAAAGCGAATTAAAGTTGCGCCACCTTCCGGTAAAGCTGCTGTATCAGCTGCTAACTGCGGTGGGGAATTACTCGGTTCGCCTAACAATACAACTTTTAGCACTCCTGGCAATTTAGCGATCGCTGGCACAATTTTTTCCTTTGCCAACTTCGCCAAATCCGTGAGATTCCTTTGAGGACTCTCAATGGCATAACTAATCGCTGCTGACTCATTTAAATTCAGGGGAATAATCTTATACTTTGCCCCCTCAGTCAAAGTAAAATTCTTCAGCTTATTCTCAACTTGGCGCGTCGATGTTTCTAAATTTGTGCCAACAACAAAAGATAAACTAACAGCCGTTTGTCCCGGATAAGTAGATGAGCGAATATCCTCAATTCCTTCCAGGGATTTTAAACGCTGTTCGAGTGGTTGGGTAAGTTTTGTCTCAGTATCCAGGGCTGTGGAGATAGGAGCAGTCGCATTTACTACCACCACCGGAAAGGTAATATCTGGAAACAAAGCATACTTGAGGGAACTGAAAGCTAAAAGTCCAGCTACCGTCACAGCAATCCAAAAACTTACCGTCAGCCACGAAAATTCAATGGCCAATTTAGAAATATTGAAGCGTTCTCTTGCAGATTTAGGGCTATTAGGCTTGACCATCTTGGAAAATTATCGTGCGGGTGACACAATTATTGACATGCTACAGTAATCACTTACAGTTTACGAGTTCGGGTAATCCCCAATTAGCAAGATTGCTGAATGTTCTCACCTTGGTATGAATTAATTTTTTATACTAAATGGAAAGTTGAGATATGAAACTTGGCTCTGTTGAATACAAGGAATTATTCTGCCGCAACTTTTTAGATAGCCACTTAGAATATGAGCCGGAAAATCTTCCTTGGCCGAATTTAAATGAAGCAGATTTAGCTCGTCTGCAAGCAATCCCCTTTTGGGAGAAAGCATTAGATATTGAACGGGAAGCTGGCGCAATGGTTAGCAGTTACGCCGCCACTGTCACAGATCCCCTGTTACATGAAGCGATCGCTCTCCAAGGTAGAGAAGAATCGCGCCATGCTAGGCTAATTAAAACCCTAATTGACCGTTATAGTATCAACATGCCGGAACGTCCGCCGGTGGTACTACCCCCCAAAATTGAGCCAGCATTTACCACCTTTGGCTTTGAAGAATGCCTAGATTCATTCTTTGCCTTTGGGCTATTTGGAATTGCCCGTGACGCCAAAGTCTTTCCAGAAGCACTCTTCACCATTTTCGATCCCATCTTGGACGAAGAAGCAAGGCATATTGTCTTTTTTGTCAACTGGTTTACCTACATTCAGATTAATCGCCGTCAAGGATTTCTCCCTCTGCGAATCATCAGAACTTTAGGATACTACGGCAAAGCACTGAGTAATTTAATTACCGCCTTTGGCGATGCCGATTCTAGCGGTACAGGTTTTACCGCCACTGGTGCTAGCATTTTCACCGACGACTTGACATTAGAAAAGTTTCTCAGCGTATGCATTCAAGAAAATTACCAGCGCATGAGTAAGTATGACGAGCGCTTACTCAAACCTGAATTAATGCCCAAACTAGCTACTATTGCCTACCGCACTTTGCAGTTAATTCCCAAGAAGCGCCAGCAGCACAATTTTAAGGAGAAAACAGACAATATCATATTTGATTAAAAAATTACTTACAAAAAATAAATTACCCATATTCCGTAGTGCGAGCATCTTGCTCGCTGTTGTTCTAAAGCGAGCGAGACGCTCACACTACAAATTGATTGGGTATTTAAAAAATTAGATGTCCCGAAACCCAACATTTTCGGCTGCTTGTTGGGTTTACACACGGTAAGCTCAACCTACAATTTATCCTTCATTAAACCGTATTGAGCTTTCAGCGATCGCGCCCACTCTATCTCAGAAAAATAAGAGAATAGGAACAAAAAGCATTGTCCATTGACAGTGCTTTTTCAGTCTTTGAGACTGATTAATGAGTATCAAAGACTGGTTAATCAGTATCAAAGACTGATTAACAAGTATCAAAGACTGGTTAACGAGTATCAAAGACTGGTTAACGAGTATCAAAGACTGATTAACGAGTATCAAAGACTGATTAACGAGTATCAAAGACTGATTAATGAGTATCAAAGACTGGTTAACGAGTATCAAAGACTGATTAACGAGTATCAAAGACTGGTTAACGAGTATCAAAGACTGATTAACGAGTCTTTGAGCCTCATTCTTTAATTTATGAATCTCAAAACTCAAGCTTACCCCATGCCCAATGCCCAATGCCCCATACCCCATTAATCCTTGTCCCTCAAGGCGCAGAATATCAAGCTGTGTGTCGTGGCTTAAACCGTGTCACTACCACCAAGCCAAATGTCATTTCGATTCCTGTAGGTATAAAACCATTAACCACATACCTGCACAAATTGCAAGCAGATGGAATATTTAGCAATCATCCACAGCTAAGAATACTGCTGATGGGTTTGTGTGGTAGTTTATCGCCCAATTACCCAGTGGGAAAGATTGTATTGTATGAAAACTGTATTTATCAGGGAAAAGCGCAAGAGTGCGATAGTGCTTTTACAGCACAGATGCGATCGCAATTAAATTCACAGCTTACCTTAGTTAAGGGACTAACAAGCGATCGCGTAATTTGTTCCGCAACAGAAAAACGTCAACTTGGTGAAACTCTAGGCGCTGATGTTGTCGATATGGAAGGATTTGCAGCCTTAGAATTTTTCAATTCCCTTGGCGTATCAGTCACAATATTGCGTGTCGTCAGCGATGATTGTCACCATGATATCCCCGACTTAACATCAGCCATTAGCCCCGATGGTTCCCTGCGCCCTTTACCTTTAGCAATGACATTTATTAAACAGCCGATAGCTGCTATTCGTTTAATTCGCGGTTCTTTACAGGGATTAAAAGTATTAGAACAAGTCAGCAAAAAGATTCCGATTCCTCACTTACCCGAAATAACGCCCACAGGCTAAAGCCTGGGGCTATCGTTACCAAGCCCACCTTTGTGGGCTGTAGAAATTTAGCCCACAAAGGTGGGCTTTGTTCTATTAGCCGCACCCTTATAGGGTGACGGCGTTATTTCGGAATCAGCCAGAAGCTCTCAGAATATAAGTTGTCATCGATAATAATATTTAGATATAGCAATCCTAAATGAATTATAAATACTTATCTCCCTTGTCCTCCTTGTCCTCCTTGTCCCCCTTCCCTTATGGCACCACTTACATTAAATCTCAATTCTGTAATCAAACTAACTTCAGAAGAGTTTTATCAGCTATGTCAAGATAACCCCGATTTGAAGCTAGAACGAAACGCCGCAGGAGAACTAATTATCATGCCACCTACCGGAGGAGAAACAGGAAAACGAAATTCTACAATCAATGCTCAACTGTGGGTATGGAACGAACAAAACCAGTTAGGAGAAGTTTTCGATTCATCCACTGGATTTACTTTACCAAATGGGGCAGACCGTTCGCCTGATGTTTCTTGGATTGAAAAAAGTCGCTGGAATGCTTTAACAAAAGAACAACGAGAAAAATTTATTCCCCTGTGTCCCGATTTTGTCATTGAAATACTATCCCCATCAGATAGATTGCAAAAAGTCCAAGAAAAAATGCAAGAGTATTTAGACAATGGCTGTCGTCTCGGTTTATTAATTAACCGCAAAAAACAAGAATTAGAAATCTATCGTCCCGATGATAAAGTAGAAATTTTACCAGCACCTCAAAGCTTTATCGCCGAAGATGTGTTACCCGGATTTATTTTAAATTTGCAGAAAATTTGGGAATGAAAAAGCTGTATATAGCATTCCTCTTTGATTTATGAAAATCGATCTGCTCAGATCCCCGACTTCTTTGAGAAGTCGGGGATCTAAATTTTTCACGAATGATCTTTATAGTTCGCACTTCCCCATATTGTCTAAATTACCCAGAATAACGGATACTATGGTTAAAAAACACTATTGAAACTACTTAGGCGTTCACATGGCAACTATATCTAACGTTCAGGTGACTGTTGACTTAGCTGGGCTGGGTTTAGACGAGAAAGATTTGCAAGCAGAAGCAGAAAATTTGCGCCCCCAGCTAAACGAAGTCGATGGCGTAGAAACAGCAGATTTAGTAACCGTGGAAGATACACCCAGGGGTGCAAAAGCTTTCGGCGGCTTTTTGTTGGGATTGTTAAATTTAGAAATTAATCCGGCGAATATCAAAAACTTGTTTACCTTTTTGAGCGATCGCTTCGGCAACAAACCCATTAAGCTAGTAGTCAAAGGTAGCGATGGTAGAGAACTCAACCTAGAAGCTAGTAGTCGGGAAGAGTTTGACTTTGCTTACCAAAAAGCACAGGATTTTTTGAATAATACCCAAAAGAAACAAGACAGCGAACATGGCGAAGGTAGCACTGCTGATAGGGATTAGTGAATATGAACCGGGATTAGCACCCCTACCAAGCGCTGTCAAAGATGTAGAGGCGATGCGGCGAGTTTTGCTCAACCCAGAAATGGGCGGTTTTGCGGAGGGGGATATCACCGTGCTAAAAGATCCCCCACGGCAAGACATGGAAGATGCTATTTATAATTTGTATGCCAATCGTCAAAAAGATGACCTATTGCTTTTATATTTTTCTGGTCATGGCGTAAAAGTAGATAATGGTGATTTTTTCTTTTCGACGCGCTACACCCGGAAAAATCAGGGAAAGTTGATTCCAACTTCCGCCGTAGCCGCCAGAACTGTACATAGTTTGATGAACGAAAGCAAATCTAAGCGACTGGTAGTAATTTTAGATTGCTGCTTTAGTGGTGCATTTGCCAAGGATTTAACCGCTAAAGATGGCGGTAATATTGATTTGCAACAGCATTTAGGCGGTGAAGGTAGAGCAATTCTCACCGCTTCTACTTCTATGCAATATGCTTTTCAATCCGATGGCTTGGAACTTTCGATTTACACCCATTATTTAGTAGAAGGAATTGAAAAAGGTGCAGCAGATGTAGATGGTGATGGCTGGATTGCGGTAGATGAGTTGCATAAGTATGCGAAAAGCAAAGTACAAGAAGCAGTCCCCGCCATGACACCAGAGTTCTATCCGATTAAGGAAGGTTACCGGATTTTTCTAGCTAAGTCGCCCAAGGATGATCCTCGGCTGAAATATCGCAAGGAAGTAGAACGCCGCCTCAATCGTGGTAAGTTTACCACCCCCGCCCGTCGCTTGTTAAACTCATTGCGCGTTCAGTGGAAACTTGATACTGAGATTGCTGATGCTATTGAAGCCGAAGTTCTACAACCATATCGTGAGTATGAGCGGAAATTAGCAGAATATAAGGAAACGCTGGTTGAGACAATTAAAGATGAGCCAGCACTAAGTGAAACTACTTTCAATGATTTGAGAGACTATCAGCAACATTTGGGGTTGAGAGATGAAGATGTTGCGCCAATTGAAGAATTGATTCTTGGTAAATCAAAAAACCCTACCCAGAAGACGACGAATCAGTTGGACTTGGAAATAGTGAAGGTACACAGTCAGGGAAGTGCTGAGTTTTTTACAGAAAGCCTGGGTAATGGCGTAGTTTTAGAAATGGTAGCAATTCCCGGTGGTAAATTTCTCATGGGTTCCCCAGAGAATGAGCCAGAACGACTTGATTGGGAAAGACCACTGCACAACGTCACCATTCAACCGTTTTTCATGGGGAAATTTCCCGTAACTCAGAGCCAATGGCAAGCCGTCGCTGCTCTTGATAAAGTAAATATTGATTTAAATCCCGATCCATCCAATTTTAAAGGCGCTAATCGACCTGTTGAACGTGTTTCATGGGATGATGCAATTGAGTTTTGCGCCAGACTCTCGAAAAAGACAGGTGAAACCTATCGCTTACCCAGTGAAGCCGAATGGGAATATGCTTGTCGTGGGGGAACAACTACCCCGTTTTATTTTGGCGAAACGATTACCACCGATTTAGCCAATTACAATGGAAATTACACCTACGGTTCTGGCACAAAAGGTGAATATCGGGAGCAAACAACCGATGTCGGAAAATTTCCTGCCAACCCCTTTGGTTTATTTGATATGTGTGGTAATGTATGGGAGTGGTGTCAGGATGAGTGGCACGATAACTATAATAATGCACCAACAGACGCTAGTACTTTGTTAGTTGGTGATGATGAAAATAATAAAAATCGACTGCTGCGTGGTGGTTCGTGGAACTACGCTCCCAGGGATTGCCGTTCGGCGTCTCGCAACTATTACGCGCGTGGCGGTTGGGACAACCGCGTGGGGTTTCGGGTTGTGGTTGTGCGGCGCTGGACTTAATAGCACTTTACACTCTTGCCCTTTAGCTCTCTGCACTTTTTTCTTTACCCTTCTTAACCCTTCGCGCAAAGCGCGATCAATTTTTTTATGGTTTTTAGATGAGTCCAGTAGGGTGTGTTATGCCATAGGCTAACGCACCGTTAATTGTTGATGGTGCATCGGTGCGTTGCGCTGCGCGACAACACACCCTACGATTCTGCTGTGTGGTGGTTCATTGCCGTTCGGCGTATCGCAACTATAACGCGCGTTTTCGGGTTGTGGTTGTGCGGCGCAGTACCAAAAAGAGTCCAGCCTTAATCCAGTGAGGTTGATAAAAATCTGCCTCCAAATATCAAACCGAGTCGGATAGCTTGGTAGCCTGTAAAGTCGAACAGTTGTCCGATTCATTAATGCTAAGGAAACTCCAGAAAATAAATTATCCCAAATTGTAGGGGCGGGGTAACCCCGCCCCTACGAGTTGCGGGCTTGGTAAGTTAATGATTGGGATGTTTTTTTATTTGGAAGTCCCTTAAAACAAAATCAACAAAAGCATTGATCGAATCGATAAATGCTGATGTCTAATCGAATTACGTTTAAGCGAAACTCATTTATGAGTTGATCTAATCGATAAACACTTATTTCTGCTCGAATTACGCTTCTACAAAACTTAGAAATGGATTAATCAAATCGAATTACATTTAAGCGAAACTTATAAATGAATTGAGCTAATCGATAAACACTTATTTCTGCTCGAATTACGCTTCTACAAAACTTAGAAATGAATTAATCAAATCGAATTACGTTTAAGCGAAACTTATAAATGAATTGAGCTAATCGATAAACACTTATATCAAATCGAATTACGTTTAAACAAAACTTATAAATGAATTAATCAAATCGAATTACGCTTCCACAAAACTCATTTATGAGTTGATCTAATCGATTTAAGGCAATACCGTTCAGTTAGCGTCAAAAACCTTAAACCGCGTAGGTTGGGTTGAGGAACGAAACCCAACATTTTCGGCGATTTGTTGGATTTCACTTCGTTCAACCCAACCTACGTTGATCCTTAACTGAAACGTATTGCGATTTAAGGGACTTCTTGCCAAATGCCCTATAAATACAACAACACCCAAGCTGCGACCTGCTTAGTGATTTCCTCTGCTTTATCATGAAATCTGGGGATACAATTCATAATTACATACTCGCCATGTAATTAATGTTTATTTGTATTACCCCCTCTTTACCATATTGAGGAAATATTAGCTTTCGAGTTGGGTGTTGTTGTTAGTTGACGAGACAGACTATGTAACAGCTTTTTTACCTCTTAACTAACGTTGACTCTATCATCTTGGCTGTTGTATCTGCCAGGGAAGCTCTGTAGCTTCAATCATTAAAATAACATCATTAAATTCTGAGATTTCATACTGAAATTAAACTTTACTACTTTGATAATTACCACTCATTAATTGCAACAATAGCTTTACATATTTTCTAATGTTCTGTTCGCTAATCGCAGTTTCTGATTAATCAAGCGGCATATCAATCTATTCTAGAGAGCATGGCATTGCCCATTAGTATCAACTTAAGCTAAAAGCTATAGAGGACGGGCGTTGTACAAAAACCTCTCGCCCTCATCCCCTAACCCCTTCTCCCCCAGGAGAAGGGGAATTAAATCTCTTGCTCCCCTCTCCCTCTGGGAGAGGGGCTGGGGGTGAGGGCAAAAACCTTACCACCGAGCGGGTTTCGCCTTAAGTTGACACCAATGGGCAATGCCATGCCCCTATAGTCGCATTCTTGTTTAAAATTACTCTTAAAATCAAACATAAAAATTTCTCTCCCCTAACCCTAGCCTCTAGCCCCTAACCCCTAGCCCCTAGTCCCTAACCCCTAGCCCCTAATTAAGAATCATTTCTCAATATGCTGCGCTGCTGACTTTACTTGACTTACCACTTTGGGAGACAGAGGAATATATCCCAGTTCTAAACTAGATTTTTGTCCTTCAGTCACAGCCCAATTGACAAAGTTTTGGATTGTTTGAGCTTTCGCGGGATCTGGATATTTTTTATAAGCTAACAACCAGGTATAAGTGACAATTGGGTAAGATTCGGCTTTTATCGGATCGGCAATAAAAGCAATCAAAGTATCGGTGGGTAATTTGACTGCTTCTAAGGTTTTAGCTACTGACTCTGGTGTGGGGATAATATAATTACCAGATTTGTTTTCTAAAGCGGCTACAGGTAATTTGTTGTGTGTGGCGTAGACATATTCAACATAGCCAATCGCCCCCAAAGTTTGTTGAATTTGGGCGGTAACACCTTCATTTCCCCTAGCAGCTATTCCTACAGGCCATTGTATAGATCTACCAGCCCCGATTTTATTTTTCCATTCTGGACTGATAGCGCTGAAGTGTTCTGTTAAAACGCTGGTAGTTCCGCTACCATCAGTTCGGTGGATGACTTGAATTGGGAGATTCGGTAACTTTATCCCTGGATTAGCGTTGGCGATGCGGGGATCGTTCCAATTGGTAATTTTCCCTAAAAAAATATCTGTGTAGACTTGGCGTGATAGTTTGAGATGATTGGGTATATTGGGCACATTGTAAGCTAACACGACTGAACTAGCAGTCATAGGTAAAGCGATCGCACCTCTTTTAATTTTAGCTGCTTGTTCGTGGGTAATGCCGATATCACTGCCTGCAAAGTCTACAGTACCATCAATCAGTTGTTGGATGCCGACACTGCTACCTAAAGATTGATAGTTAATTTCCACATGAGGATTTACCTGATTATAGTCTGCAATCCAGCGCTGATATAAAGGTGCGGGAAAACTTGCGCCAGCACCTATCAAAGAAACAGTATTGACGTTTTTAGAGTTAGCACTACAGGAAACTAAACTTAATGAGACAGCAATTAAGGGTATAAGACCAGGCGATCGCTTAAATTGAAGATGAGATAACATGAAAAGTTAGAGTTTCAATAGTTCAGAGTCAATAGTCAATAGTCAACGGTCAACAGTCAACAGTCAACAGTCAACAGTCAAATGATTATAGTGGTTGATTAAAAGATTTGTGATAGTTGTATATGTTAATTTGGTGAGCATTGCCCACCAAATTAAAAACTTGATAATTTTGTCTGGCAAATATCAAGAAGATACGCCACTAGCTTGAGTTTTAACTTGACTTTCTGAGGGATTATTCAACTGCTCTAAAATATCCAAGACTTGCTGTTCAAAAGCAACTTGGGCGCGATTGGTTTTACCGCCAACAAATAAGCGATCGCCTGTTTTTAATGCCCAAATTTGGGAATGGGAAAAGTAACTCATTACTACACCCAACATCAGTAAAGCAAAGCCTGTATAAACAATTGGTATACCTGGGTCAACTTTAATTTGTAAACCTGTACTACCAATGACTTCTAAAATTCTTAATCTCACTCCATTAACTTGGGTAGACATCCCCGCACGGACTGTATCTATTAACTTACCAGTTTCATCGTAAATTAATACCATTCCTTGTAAATCTTTGGCAATTAAAGAAACGCCTTCACTTAAATCTGGTTTAGTGGGAATCCATGTACCCCAAATTCGCCCTGCACCATTAGTATCTAATTGTGCCATTGGTAATTGAAAAATGGGGCTATTATTAAATTTAATTTTTACCCCGGAAATTCCCCAATCAGTTTGATAGAATGTGACGCCGTGATAACGCAGTGGTTGATTGACGAAAATCTTTTTATGGTCAACTTCTTTTCCCTGGTTATCTAACACCGACATATCAGAATAAAACTGATCGATTCCGCCTGAAGGGGTGTAATCAATCCAAAAGCGATTAACGCGAACAGACCAATCTTTAGGCACTTGCGATAATGCTAAAGGCCCCGCATCGATAATATTTTTTACCTGAAATGTAGAACCACTGGGAACCATTTCTTGAGCCATAAAACCAGTCATTGCGCCCCAAATTCCCCCTAAGAGAATGGTGACAATGCCAATATGCACGATAATCGGGCCGATGCGTCCAATTATTCCTTTACGCGCATAAAGAATATCGTCTTTTTCTTGAAAAATTTTATAACGCTGATTTTTTAATATTTGCGTGAGGCTATCTAAAGAACCTGTTTCTAATTCTGCACTCAAAGCTAATTTTTGAAATTGGCGTGGTTCTTCGTAATATTTCCAGCGCTGGGCTGCTTTTAATGCGGGAAGTTGGCGAGTAAAAGTACAAGCAGTCAAGCTAGTACCAAATAAGACGAGTATGCCTAAAAACCACCAGGTACGATATACATGGTCTAATCCTACTACTTGGATGACCTTCCAAGTCAGGAAACCAAATAAAGCAGGATGTTCGGGGTAATTAGCTTGGTAAAAAGCCGGTGACTGACCTTGTTCGATGACAGTACCGCTAATACTAAATAAAGCGATAATCAGTAAAAGTGCGATCGCTAAACGCAAATCTGTGAGTACAGGTAAAAATTCTCGCCGCAAAAAGCGACCAGGTAATAACCACCAACTTGTTTCTGTGGTGGGGGAATTGTCTGTTGTCATTGCTTAAAAACTTCCCAAGGGAATCCGCGAAATTAACGAAAATACACCAAATCCTACCAATAGCACACCGCTAACTGGATTAATCCAACCAGACCAGCGACGCATTTCTAACAGCTTTTTAATTGCAGCAGTAAAGGTACCAGCCAAAATTAAGGGTGCAACATAGCCTGCTGTATAAGCAATGAGTAAAACAGCCCCTAAAATTAAGTCTTGGCTAGTCGCCACCCAACCCAGTAAACTGGCTAAAACTGGGGTACTACAAGGTGAGGCGACTAACCCAAAAGTTAAACCCAAAGCGTAAGAACGGACTCCTGGCGGTAAATCCGTCGAAATCCAATTTGTTTCGCCTAAAGAAGGAAATTGCAGGGGTAAAGCTTCTAATAAATTTAACCCCATGAGAATGGCGATAATACTCACAATAATTGGTAAGCCAACTCCCACTTGACCGTAAACTTTGCCCACAAAAGCGGCGATAATTCCCAATCCGGCGAGTGTGGTTGCTAATCCCAGCGCAAACCAAGTTGATTGGGCTGCGGCTTGTAGACGGCTTTTTGCTTCATAACCGCCGATATAACCAATAGTAATCGGCAGCATCGAAAGCATACAGGGCGTGAGGCTGGTAAGTAAACCAGCTAGAAAAATAATGCCAATACTCACCAAGCTGAGGTGTCCGAGTTGGTTAGCAACAAGGGCGTTGGCAAATTGTTCGAGTTTGTAAAGTTGGATTTGCAAAGTCTCAAGCATGGGGTATCTTAGGCAGGGAATGCTTACTATGCTTGAATTTTAGCTTACTTTGTGATGTTGGGCATGGGGCATGGGGCATGGGGCATTGGGCAAAATGCGCCAGCTTTATCATTTACACATAAATAAGTTCTCGTTTTTATATTTTTAGTAAACAAAAAAGGCGATCGCTTTCTCATTTATCTAAATCAAGTACTCATTTTCCTGTTTTTAGTAAGCAAAAAGCTATTTCACGTTCTTATTAAGCCTTTTCAGCTTCTCATTATTGTGTTTTCCGCAAGTGAAATACCATTTCACCTACTCATTAAGCCTTAACGCTTACTCATTTCGGTAAATCACGCAATCATTTTAGTGTTTTCCGCAAGTGAAAAGGTATATCGCTTACTCGTTTCGGTAAATCACGCAATCATTTTAGTGTTTTCCGAAAGTGAAAAAGTTATATTGCTAGCTCAAAAATTGCGATGTTTGACCGAAACAATTTTAGATTTTAGAGAAAATCTAAAATCCAAAATCCAAAATTTAAAATTGATTGACCATTTCAATCATCGCTTAAGGTTTCAATTAACAAATCTACCTGCTGTTGTCGCTGCTGAAGAAAATTCTCGCATTGACGTAAATATTCCACAGCAGTAGAAAATTGAGCAAATACTTGTTCTAATTCCAACTCACCTGTTTCAATGCGAGTGATGATTGTTTCAATTTCCGCCACTTTCGCTTCATAATTCCCCGCAGTCATTGCTTCAGAATTCTCAGCTTTACCACGTTTAATCATTCTTGTACTTCCGTAACTTTAACTTTAGCTTCGCCCTGCCCTAATTGAATCAATAATTCATCCCCAACAGCTAACTCAGCAACGGAACGGGCGATCGCGCCATTTTCTTGTCTAACTACAGCGTAACCACGCTGTAATACGGCTTTGGGGTCAAGTGTAGCTAATTTTTGCCGCAACATTTCCAAATGTTGGCTGGCTTGTTGCGATCGCCTTTTTGTCGCTTGAATTAACTGCTGACGTTTCCAGGCTAATTTTTCTACTTCTTGCTTTACTTGTCGATCTAAGCGTAAATGCCGTAACCGATTTTGCAACACCTGTAATTTATTTTGTGCAGTATCAACAGAGTATTGCATTACTTCCTGTAACACTGCCACTCGCTGCCGATGTTGAGTATACAATTCTGCTAAGGCGGGTACAACTATCTCGGCTGCGGCTGTCGGGGTGTGCGCGCAGACATCTGCGGCTAAATCGGCTAAAGATTCATCTCTTTGATGACCAATTCCCGTAATTACAGGTATAGAACAATTAGCAAGCGATCGCACTACTCGTTCATCATTAAAGCAAGCTAATTCTTCCACCGCACCACCGCCCCTAGCTAAAATTATTACCTGGGCACGACCATCTTTTTCTACTCGTTCAATGGCTTTAACTATAGATTCTGGCGCTTGCTCGCCTTGTACTGTTGCGGGTGAAAATAATATATGTAACCCTGGATACCTATGTTTGAGAGTTTTTTGGATATCACCCCAAGCCGCAGCCGTTGGTGAAGTGACAACAGCGATAGTTTGGGGATGCAAAGGAAGCGATCGCTTTCTTTCGGGATCGAACAAACCTTCAGCCAACAGGCGATTTTTTAACTGTTGATAGCGTAACGCTTGTAAACCCGCACCAGCCGGAAAAGCTTGCCATACAGATAGCTGATATTCTCCCCTTTGCGGATAAACCCTAAGACTACCTAAAATAATGATTTGCTCCCCCGGAACTGGTATTTGTGCCAATTTCGCCAATTGCCCATTCCAAGCTACACACTTAATCCCCGCCGTACCATCAGGATCTTGCAACGTGAAAAATAAACCACTGCGATGATGATTAGCACTAGAAACCTCTCCCACCACCCAAACTTGACGCAGGTGTTCATCCTGTTCCAATAGCAAGCGGATATAGTCAGTTAATCCAGCGACAGATAGGGCAGTCTGAGGAATTACAGAATTAACAAAATCGGAAGTCATCGAAGACGCCTAAAAAGGATACACCAGCAAGAGACTATTCAAATGGTAGCAGGGAGCAGGGAGACAAGAAATTTTGGATTTTGGATTTACGATAGCGCAGCGTTAGCGAGTCCGCGAGCGTCTTTTGGATTGGAATTCAATCTAAAATCCAAAATCTAAAATCTAAAATTGTTTCCAATGCCCAATGCCCCATGCCCAATGCCCAATACCCCATCAACCTATTAAGATTAAAAGCATCCGCCTACTGAATACCCGTTATGCCTCTGTCACGGATAGTCACGCTGATTGTTGGTTTGATAGTTATTTTGGGGTTAAGCCTGTGGCTGATTGATTCCCTGTCACGCCTTTACTGGCAGTTGTCGTATTCGCCACTGCTGGGCAATTTGCTGTTGCTGTTGTTGATTGTGCTGATAGGTGGTTTAGTAGCAGCCTTTGTTTATTATGTGATGGTGCTGCAAGCAGGTGAGACGCGATCGCGTCGTCAACGTCCCCGCGTTACACCTGCGCAAATTCCCGCCGCTAAATCTGATGCAGCTTCGACAACTTTAAAAGCTGTACGCCAACAAGTAGCACAAATTCAAGATGAAGTAGCGAAGCAAGCTTTACTCAGCCGATCGCGAGAAATTGAAGTCAATTTATCACGGGGGGAAATTCAAGTTGTAGTATTTGGGACGGGAAGCGCCGGTAAAACTTCTCTGGTAAATGCCATTATGGGGCGCATGGTAGGCGAGGTAAATGCACCGATGGGTACAACCCAAGTAGGCGAAACCTATTGTCTGCGGTTGAAGGGATTAGAACGGAAAATTTTAATTACCGATACACCAGGGATTTTAGAAGCAGGGGTAGCGGGAACGGAACGGGAACAACTCGCCAGGGCGTTGGCAACGGAAGCTGATTTACTGTTATTTGTGGTGGATAATGATTTACGTCGTTCCGAATATGAACCATTGCGGGGTTTAGCTGAAATTGGTAAGCGATCGCTGTTAATTCTCAACAAAACTGATTTATACACCGACGAAGATAAAGAAGCTATCTTAGCGAGATTGCGTCAACGAGTGCGCGGATTTATTGCCACTAACGATGTCGTTGCGATCGCGGCTAATCCCCAAAGCGCCCAACTAGAAACCGGCGAAATCTACCAACCAGAAGCAGATATTGTCCCCTTATTGCGACGGATGGCGGCGATTTTACGCGCTGAAGGTGAAGATTTAGTAGCAGATAATATTCTCTTGCAATCTCTACGCTTAGGAGAAGAAGCCCGCAAACTCATCGATGCTCAACGTCGCCGCCAAGCCGATAAAATTGTCGAAAGATTTCAGTGGATTGGCGCTGGCGTAGTATCAGTGACACCTTTACCTGTAGTAGATTTACTAGCAACTGCGGCTGTAAATGCCCAAATGGTGGTAGAAATTGGCAGAATATATGGTTGCGAATTAAACATGGAACGCGGGCGCGAGTTAGCCTTATCCTTAGCTAAAACCATCGCCAGTTTGGGAATTGTTAAAGGTGCGATTCAATTATTATCGACAGCTTTGCAAACTAATCCAGCTACTTTTATTGTCGGGCGAGCAGTGCAAGGCGTGACAGCCGCTTATTTAACTCGGATTGCGGGAAAAAGTTTTATTGAATATTTCCGTCACGATCAAGATTGGGGTGATGGGGGAATGACGGAAGTTGTCCAGCGACAGTTTCAAATTAATCGCCGGGATGAGTTTATCAAGGCTTTTGTTCAAGAAGCGATCGCGCGAGTAGTCAAACCTTTACAAGCCAATATTGAAGTAGTTAAAGAAGATACAGAAGCCAATAGCTAGTATCGCTACGCGGAAGTCAAAAGTTATATCAATTGGAAAAAAGAATGCGACAGATTGTAGGGGCACTGGCACTGCCATGCCCTCTAGAATATTTTGATGTGTCGCAAAGATTATTTGAATTGGTATTAAAAGTTAAAAGTCAAAAAACTTATATTCTGGACTTTTGCGCCATTGAGAATGGTATGTTTATTGACGCCGTATTGTACTAGTACAGGTCGGCGGAAATGAGCATACCATTGTAGTGCGAGCATCTTGCTCGCGTTTGTCAGCGAGCAAGATGCTCGCACTACTCTAGATTATCAAAATGAATTTATAAAATGGTATGGTTATTTACGCCATGCAGCACTAGAATATTTTCTCATAATTAAAGAGACGTTAAATAATAACGTCCCTTCAAAATTTATTTACTTGCTAATCAGATAAGTATGTCTATTTTACGAACTTAAATAAGCTTAAAACTCTCACAAATGACAAATGACAAATGACCAATGACAAATGTTAATCGGTATATCGAGAATTGCAAACATAGTCAGAACGCACCCATCCACGGGTATTTCTGTAAGAAATTTTAAACCAGTCAAAACCATCTTGACTTCTTCTACTATTTAATACCCTCACGTTTTTTCCCGAAGGAATTTGTCGGATCTCATCGTGATGCTGTCCCGGGCCACTGCGTAAAGGTAATGTCCCACTAGGATCGTTAGTACATACAGAAGCAGAATAACCTTCTGTATGAGATATATGACCAACTTCGGGGAATAATTCTCCTGCGCTTGCTGGTAATGCTACTGCAAATATTAATGCACTCGCCATGAGTAATTTAGTCATATGTGATCGCTCCATTTCGAGTTAACTACTCTGAAGGTGATAAATGTAGTTAATGTTGTTTTCATGTATCCTTTAAATAAATTTAAAAAGATACAATATTGCAGGGATTGAGCAGTGACAAAGTTAATAATAATTATTTTAATTACTAAACTTTGTCGCCCAATCCCATTACTTAACTAATCATTAAGGAACTGCACAAATATATTGAGAATCAACCCATCCAGTTTTATTGCCATAGGTAACTTGCACCCAATCTCTACCATTAATTCTTACAGAATCGCTTACAACATAAACACCTCTTCCTCTAGGAATCTGAAGAACTATTCTGTAGTTTTGACCAGGCCCTCTACGTAAATTTAGAGTACCACCCACATCGTTAGTACATACATAAGCAGGATAAGAAGATTGAGCTATTTTAAAAGATTTAGAGTTTATTTCTTGAGCGCCTACAGGTAATGCTGCTGTAAAGATTAAAGCACTAGCCATTAATAGTTTAAACATGATTGATAATTTCCTTCCAAATTAACAGTTTTGCCGTGAAAAATTTAGCGAATAGTTACATTGAGCATTTGAGGTTTGTAAGTCCGAACGTATTCCAAAACCTCGGTCAAATCCTGTCGATTAGTTAAGGCGATACATCCAGATGTTCCATCTTCACCGTTGTTTTTATCGAAAGATGGATCGTAATGAATGCCTAAAGCGCTACGACCTGTGGGAAATTGTGGTTGTATTGCCAGAAATCTGTCGCCAGCTTCAGCAATAGTCCCGCGAACTACTTGTTTAGCAACTTTGTATATTCCATCTGGTAGGGGTGCTTCTGTTCCAGAGCGATCGCGATCTCTATTTTGGGTATGCGCGCGTCCTGTGACGGTTTTATATGCACCGACTTGTTGTCCGTTAGCGTAAAGCAGCAGGGCGTATATCGGGTTTCCCAGCTGATTTACCTCGTTAGTTTTCACTAACTGCATGTAAGTACCGCCTGTTGTAACTGAGTATTGGTTAGGTTTGGGATTACCTTTACTCAGATTCTGTTCATTTGGTTGAGCAGATACATTTGTTAAATTACCTACAGGGGCGGTAAACTTATCTGTTTCATGTTGTTGGGGAATTTTAGCTGTATTAGTACTGCTAATTTTCTCTGTCTTAGCTGATATTAATTTCTCAGCAGCTTGTTCATTATTTGAAGTTACTGATGTTTTAATTTCTGCATTAGCGCTACAACTGGTAGTGACTACACAAACTAAACTTATTAAAAGTAATCGAAAAAACATTTACCTGTTTAGTGATTTGTTTTTCGACTATAATCGCCTTTTTTAGCCTATAACATGAGGAATTACTCGTAATTTTGAATTTAGGCTCAGTTGCGTAAAATCTAGTATTTTTAAATTAAAAATATATTCAACACCGGGAAATTCTGATTAACCAGAACATTTGTTCTGCTTACTTAGGGTGATTATGCGCATGAAGTTGTATTAAATAACTTCACTAAATCTTCAACCGATAAATCGTGGATATTGCTCAAAGCAATATACAATTCAGCATATCTATCTTCAAGCTCACTCTGAACAAATTCATCGCTATATCAGGGTAGTTACTTAAGAAGCTATGTATATTTTGTACTGTAATAATTGGCAGCAAGATACTGATAAACATGGCTATTGCGCCTGTATATAAAGTTGAGGCAAAAAGCAGTATCAAAAAGCTAAGTTTACTTTTCATTACATAATGTATTTTTTTCACTTCCTGACTAGTGACGGTGAATGACTTTGTTTTGATATCTGCACAAACTCCAAGATTTCGGAATATTTGCACTATTTAATACAAAGCTTGTCAATATCACATTTTGTATAAAAACCTAAAGTTACTTTTTTTTCTGGTAAAAAATACTTACATTACTATGCTGGGCATTCTAGGAGACATCCCTCCGTAGAATTAATTATCAGGCATTCCGGAAAGAGGAGTCAAAACTAAGAAAACCTATATCAGGACTTACTCAGTAACCAGCTCATGACCCACCCCATGATCGGTAAAGTACTACAAGCGCGTTACCAAATTGTCCAAAGCCTAGGTGCAGGGGTATTTGGACAGACATACATTGCTGTAGACATAGAATACCCAGAAAATCCCAAATGCGTTGTTAAACAACTCAAAGTTAACAATATGCACCCCAGTTATTTAGATGACTTAAGGCTGCGTTTCCTCACGGAAACGGAAACCTTGAAGCGTCTGGGAAGACATAGACAGATTCCGGAACTGATCGCCTGTTTTGAAGAAAATGAGCGCTTCTACTTAGTGCAAGAATTTATTGAAGGACATGCACTGACAGAAGAATTACCTATTCATAAACAGTGTGGGAAAATTTGGACTGAAACAGAAGTCATCGAATTTCTGGAAGATGTCTTGGGAATTCTGGAGTTTGTTCATTCTCAAGGGGTAATTCATTGCGATATCAAACCAGAAAATTTGATTAGACGGGCGTTTGATGATAAATTAGTGCTGATTGATTTTGGCTCAATCCAGCCGATTGATTTTGGTGAAGACACAGAATTACCTATCCATTCGGTTCCTGTGACTTCTTTGGGATATATTCCACCAGAGCAATTTATTGGTCAAACTCAGCCCAACAGTGATATTTATTCCTTGGGAATCATTGCTATCCAAGCTTTAACAGGTTTATCACCATTAGAATTTAAGTTAGACCCTTATACTAATGAAATTATTTGGCATTCTCCACATATAGCTGTGAATGATTATTTAGCAGCTATTCTCAGCCAAATGATCCGCTACGATTATCAAGACCGGTTTCAATCTGCGAGTGAGGTATTACACATACTTCAGGAAATGCTCTGGGAAACCGATGTTCCAAGCATACAAGAAGTAGAGGGTAGCTTACCTGTAGAGCAATCAGCTACAGCAAGTCGGTTACCAGACAGTTATAAATCTCCAAAATCGGCTCCCTTAATCACTGGAATGAAAGTCGGGATAGCGACTAATTCGGTGTTGCTGGGATTGGGAATGTATTCGGTATTTACTAATTCTCCCGCTTATTCGGAAAAGGAAACTTTATATCAGGCGACGGAAGAATTTCAAGCAGGAGATTTAAAAGAAGCGATCGCTCTGGTGAAATCCATTCCCTCAGATAGTAAAATCTATCCAGAAGCCCAAGCTACAGCAGATGAATGGCAAGAGCAATGGCAAGTTGCTGCTAACAACTATCAATTACTAGAAACTGCTGCTGGTGCGGGTAGATGGTCAGATGTATTGCGAATTGCGGCTAATGTGCCGGATATTTTATATTGGCAATCGAAAACCGATAAACTGGTAGCAGAAGCACGCAACCAAGTAGAAGCGCAAACGCAAGATTTATTAGCCAAAGCTTACGAAAGCGCTAATAAAAAGGATTTTTCTGGTGCTATTGAGTATTTGCGTCAAGTTCCAATCAACAGTTCTGCTGGTGCTATTGTTCAGCAAAAATTGGCGGAGTACGATCAAAAGCAAAAAATTCGCGCTACTTATTTTCTCCAAAAAGCTTATAACAAAGCTTCTTTGGGCGAATTTGATGATGCTATGCAATTTTTGCGCAAGGTTCCCAAAAATACACCTGTTTACGTCCAAGCGCAAATGAAATTAAACGAGTATACCCAAAAGCAACGCTTGCGATCGCAATCTAGTAAATTAGCTTTATCCCGCAGCAATTCTGCACCTAAAAAATCTCGCTCAGATAGCCGTTACTTTTAATACATGAATGAGATTGAAGGTCACAGGAGGGGGCGCTGTCGGCTTTATTTTGCTAGAGTTGACAGTGCCATTCTATGTGTTAATACTTAATTTTAATGTATAATTCGTATTATCTAACGCGGTTTCTGATTGGGAAATAAGGGATTGGGAATGGGAATGACGGGAACAACTACAGGTTGTGGTTTGATGGTTTGCTGTTGATTTTCTGCTTGCTTTTTGGCGGTGATGGCTTGTTGATAGTCTGGCTTGTATTTGATTGCTTGATTATATGATGCGATCGCTTCTTGATAGCGCTGTAAATTGACTAAGGCATTACCCCGACTATACCAGCTTTCGTAATGGTCTGGTTTGTAACGGACTGCGCGATTGTAGGATGCGATCGCGTCTTGATATTTCTGTAAGTTATATTGAGAATTTCCCAAGTTATACCAAACTTGATAATCGTTACGCTTCAAAGCTATTGCTTGATTATAAGCTGCGATCGCTTCTGCATAGCGTTGACTTTGATGTAGTGCCCAACCTCGGCTATATACAGCTTGGTAATTATTGGGATTATATTTAATTACTTGACTAAAGGATTCCACTGCTTCGGGATAACGTCTTAAAGTCATTAGCACATTACCCAGAGATAACCAAGCTTGGTAATAATCGGGTTTATATTGTACCGCTTTTTCGTAAGCTCTATATGCATCTTCGTAGCGGTTTAAATTTACCAGAGAATTACCCCGATTATACCAAAATGATTCATTATCTGGTTTTAATTCTATGGCTTTATCGTAGGCTGTGACTGCATCTTCATAACGTTTTAAATTTTGCAGTGCCAATCCCTTATTATACCAAGCAATGTAATAATCTTTTTTCAATTCAATCGCTTGCTCGTAAGCTTTAATCGCATTTTCATATTGTTTTAAATTACTATAGGCATCACCTTTAGCATTCCAAATTGCTGGAGAGTTATTTTCTAATTGTAGAGCTTTATCAAAAGACGCGATCGCTTCTTGGTAGCGCTGTAATTTTTGCAAAACAAAGCCGCGACTCGTCCAAGCTTCTAAGTAATCTGGCTCCAGTTGAATAGCTTTATCATATGCGGCTAGAGATTCTTGATATTGCTTTAATGCCGAGAGTGTATTACCTCTTCCATACCAGCCTTCAGCATAATCTGGGCGAATATTCACCGCTTTATCATAAATAGCTAATGCATCTTGATAGCGTTGTAAATCAAATAAAGTATTGCCTTGTTTATATAATTCTGTAGCATTCTTAGTATGTAATCCATCAATAATAAATAAACCTGCTACACCACCGACACCTAAAATTAATATCCCGGCAAAAATTTTGGGAATTATATCTTTTTTATATTGATATTTGGTTAAATTTTTAAATGGCAAAGCGGGAATTAACGCCACTGTTTTCGGAGTGGGTTTTGTTAACTCTTGTAGTGCCTGTAAAGCATCCGTAGCTGAACTGTAGCGTTGACGGAAATCATAACATACCATTTTGTCTAATATGTGAGCAAACTCTGGTGAAACTTGAGTCTGATTTTGCCAGATAATTTCATTACTATCAGCATCTGTTGCTAATTGTTCTGGCGGTAATCCTGTCAAAGCTTGAATCGCAATTATCCCCAACGCATAGATATCACTACTAAATTTGGGATTACCTTGTGCTTGTTCTCCGGGAAGATATCCAGGTGTTCCAATCGCCACAGTCGCTTTAGTTTGTCCCTGGGGTGTAATCACTTGGGTAGTAATTTGTTTAACCGCACCAAAGTCAATTAAAACTAACCGATTATTTGACTTACGTCTGAGTAAATTTCGCGGATTGACATCGCGGTGAATTACCTTTTGTTGATGAACAAATTCTAAGATTTGTAATATCTCTGTTAATAAAGCAATTACCTCATCTTGACTGAAAGTTTTCCCTGATACTAATTCTTGACTCAGGTCGTGCCCTTCGATAAATTCTTGTACTAGATAGAATTCGGCATTCTCCTCAAAATATGCTAAAAGCTGGGGAATAGATTCATGAGTTCCTAATTTATACAGAACTTGCGCCTCTGTATCAAATAAACGCCTCGCAGTCTCTAAAGTTACCGGATCACTTGCTTGCGGCTTTAGTTTTTTGACGACACATTGCGGTGAACCAGGTAATTGAGTGTCACAAGCTACAAACGTTTCCCCAAATCCACCTCCTCCTAAATGACTAACAATTTGGTATCTCCCAACAAGTGTGTTTCCCAACATCTGGTTTGCCTAGTTTAATGCCATAATATCTGATTCCAATCTTGACACAGGCGAACCGGATTCACAGGGTATAACTTTCAATCGGTTACTGGCTAAGGTATAACAATCCTCAATCATTGATAAAATCTACAACCTCTCACTTTTTTCTCTTATCTTGGCGTACTTGGCGTACTTGGCGGTTCATTAAAAAAAGATTTTCATAACACTTACCCAGTATTACAGAAGAATAAGCCACGATGCAAAACACCGTATTTAGAGTAAGATCATCGGGAAGTAAAATTTTTTGATCTTATATGATTCGGTGTCGATTGAATCGCAAAACCAGGTCAAGATTTACCATCTTTTTATTATTAGCATTTATTTCTTTAATCACTATTTGGCAGATTTCAGCAAAACCCACTCCAGCCATAGATAAACAAAGCCATTACGCGATACATATCCGCCAAAATTTTAATCAATCTCGCTTTTATCCTCTTGATAAAATGCCCTCTGAAAATCTTTATAAACCAATTGCAGATTGGGTGGGTAGATTAATTTTACCAACAGAACAACAATTACAAGATGGTCAAGATTGGGTATGGATGGAAGTGCAATATGCGCCTGCGAATGCACAAAATTTGGTTGGTAAGATTGTGCGTTTAGAATGGCAAAATAATCCAGATGTCCTCAATTACGTTGAATCTGTCAAACAAGATATAAATTTCACTTCGGAAACCTTAGAAAGCTTAAAAAAAGGTAACATTCATCCTGTGCGCTTAAATGGAGTGCGTCAGGTAGGGGTTTTACGTTCTTTAGCTGGTGCGAATCCTGATGATGAGACAATTGTGGCTTTAGATGCGACGACAAATATTGCGACAAGCGGTAAAACAAATATTTTACAAATTGAGCATGAACCGATTATTGTGACTGGTAGGTTTTATGGCTTAGTCAAAATTCTTAATCCGATTAAAAATATCAATAAAAATCTTTTATTTTCTCCAGCAAAGCCGCCAAATGATTATTTTTTAGTCCAACATTATAACCCCAGTTCTCAGAAATTTGATGGTGTGCAAGAAACTATTCGCATTCCCCAACAAATTATTGATAGACGGAATTTTGCACCTTCAAGCATCCAAGCAATTGAAAAATCACCGGCAGGTAAAGATGGGTGGTATATTTATGGTGCCCAAGATGCAAAAAATGTATTTACTGTGAGGGCGCTTGTACCTCGTTCTTTATTGCAAATTCAACCCCGTCAAATTATTAATGACGAGCAACTAGCAATCAATTATATTCAAACTACAAATTGGCGAAATCCTGCAAAAAATAAAGGCGAATTGAATACATTATTGCTGGCTCCCCAAAATTCGCCCAGTCAATCTATTGTAAAATGGCAGGAAGGCGATAAAGCGATCGCACTTCATCTGTTTGGCGGCATTGGCGGCAATAAAGCAGAATCTCTAGGAGTACCATATACAGTTACCGGACATTTTGCTTTTGGTATCGCTGAAGTTATCCGCGACGAGTTTACGCAAGAATTACGTTTTGATCCTCAATATTATCAAATCTATGCCCATAACCCCGATGGCATTATTGCTGCTAAACATACATGGGCTGATTATATGGGTAATTTACAACGCGGTTGGTTAGCAACTCGCCCAGTATCGGATATTCTCATCAAATTTCCTCCTGTCACCCAAGATTACAATTTTGACGAGATGAAAATTTCCCCTTTAGAAGAATTCCAGCGACAATTACAAGTCACAATGGCGCGTTATCGGGTTGGCGATGGTACTGGTGGGGCAATGGTATCACCTGCTACTTCATGTATCCAAGACTCCAGCCAAGCACTATTTGCAGCTATCCTCGCAATTAAAAACCAAGTCGCTGCAAATGATAAAATTCAAACTTGGTTAAAAGCCAACGCCAATCACCCAGAAGCATTACGCTTTCAGCAGCTAATGAAATTAGGCGAATCATTAGATAAACAATTAGCACCCTTGGGTATAGTTCGCGCTGATTGGCAAAGTCAAGCTGGTATACTAACGGGAACAGGAAGAGACAAAACCCAAAAAGTATTTCAAGATCATAGTATTTGGGCTGGTTTGACAACATGGCGAACTATCATGCCAAGACAAGCCCATGATGACTTTGCCACGATATTCTTAACACATGGGGCGATGATGCAAGTATTACGCACCAATCAAGTAGGCGGTTGGCAAGCGGATATTATACCAATTGCGCCAACAATATTGTTAGGACAAATTCAGCTTCCCTTTACCGATATTGCACCACTGTCACTGCTACTCAATCGGTTTTTCGGTTCATTAGCAATTCCCACAATTCAAGATTGGTTAGTAATTGTTGTCATGTTACTAATTTATAGCTTGATTGCCCTACCTTATGGACAGAAATCTCAATTTTTAAATATACAAGTTTGGGCGGCAAATTGGAGACATAAAAGTTTGTTAAGCTTGCGCTGCTTATTTGCACCCGCATTGCTGGAAGAACTGATTTTTCGGGTATTTTTATTGCCTCATCCTAGCGAACATAGCAATTTTCTCACCTGGAGTTTATCAGCAATAGTCAGTTTATTACTATTTATTGTCTATCATCCATTAAATGCTAAAACCTTTTTTAAAGCTGGCAATCCTACCTTTATGCAGCGTGATTTTTTGGCTTTAGCTACATTGTTAGGCATTATCTGTACTGTTGCCTATAGGCTAACCGGTTCTTTATGGGTGATAGTTTGTATTCACTGGGTTGTAGTCGTAGCTTGGTTAATCATGTTTGGTGGTATCGCCAAATTAGATCCTCAGCAAAAAATTTTGCCATCTAAGATGTAATTATGCTGTAAAATTAAGGGATGCTATGGTGATGTGTTAAGCGATCGCCTTCAATATCACGCAGTTATGACTATTCTGTTTCAGAAAATAATTCTTTAATTTAACAGTGGAGCTAAGCGGATTCGAACCGCTGACCCCTTCAATGCCATTGAAGTGCTCTACCAACTGAGCTATAACCCCTTGAGAAGCCTTATCTATTATGCCTAAACAGATGAGGTTTGTCAACGATAAATTGAGCGCGGCTACCAAATAAACAAGTACTCAGCAGTTGAATTAAGAAACTTGTAGCAGGTAGCTCATACAGTGACCCATGAGAAAGTAAACTACTAACATAGCGGCAGCCGCTAGGGCGACTAATGTACCAGCTAACATTAGTGAGAATTCCTTGTGCTCAAAGGCTTTCTCCATCAGGTGTAGTGACCAAGCCACTAGTGCTACATCAAATAATAAAATAGGAATCAACATATTTGTTAATATTTATTCATACTAGTTAATTCATATTAACACTGTTTTGGGGAAGCGTCTCTGACCTGGGATAGATGTGGCTATAAGGATAATTCATGGTTTAGTTAAGCATTCTTACTGGAATAGAGCGATCGCGCAAATAATTTTTGATTTGTTCTACACTCAATTGTCCGTAATGTAACAGCGACGCTAATAATGCTGCTTCAGCCTTCCCCTGGGTGAGTGCAGCATAGATATGTTCGCAATTTCCAGCACCACCAGAAGCAATGACAGGAATTTGCACAGCATTAGCGATAGATTTTGTCAATTCCAGGTCATAACCGGCTTGAGTCCCATCAGCATCCATACTTGTGACTAATAATTCTCCGGCTCCCCGTTTTTCAACTTCTTTTGCCCAAAGTAAGGCGTCTTTACCTGTATTTTCTCTTCCACCACGCACGTACACATCCCAGCCTGGGTTTTGTGGGTCATTTCTGCGTCTAGCATCAATAGCAACTACTATGCATTGATTACCAAAGCGATCGCTTGCCCGATTAATGAGGTCTGGGTCGCGTACTGCCGCAGAATTAATACTAACCTTGTCTGCCCCAGCTCGTAACAAACCTTTAACATTTTCTAAGGTTTGAATCCCACCACCCACAGTCAGGGGAATAAAGACCTGTTCAGCCGTTCGGTAAACTACATCAATAATTGTGTCTCGGTCTTCATGAGTCGCCGTAATATCCAGAAACACTAACTCATCAGCACCGGCATCATTGTAAACCTTAGCCAGTTCTACCGGATCGCCTGCATCTTTGAGGTCAACAAAGTTAACTCCTTTAACAACCCGTCCCGCCTTAACATCTAAGCAAGGTAAGATTCTTTTAGATAACATAAAATTTTTTTAACTCCTGGGTAATTGTCCGGAATTTAAATTTTAAATGGGCGTGCGTCTTCTGTTGCGAAAATCTTTGGATGCCTTGTTTATGCCTAGTTTTGTCGTCTCAATCTCTCTCACATAGTCCTCAAGTTAAAGTTGATAGCTGAATTATGGCGATTATCTCCTCGAAAAAACAGCCTCAAGAACCCAATGGACAACCAAAAAAGCAGCCGCAGGAATCTGAGAAAGCTTCTTCTCATCAAGAACTTTTGCAAGCCGAAGCTGCTGTGGATGAACAAGGTAAACAGGAAGAAAGTATTCGGCCACAGCGATTTGCCGATTACATTGGTCAAAAAGACTTAAAAGATGTGCTAGATATTGCCATCAAAGCTGCTAAGTCACGAAATGAAGTGCTGGATCATTTGCTACTATACGGGCCGCCGGGATTGGGTAAAACCACAATGGCAATGATTTTAGCATCAGAAATGGGGGTAAACTACAAAATTACAAGTGCGCCTGCACTAGAACGTCCACGGGATATTGTAGGGCTACTAGTGAACTTAAAACCAGGGGATATTCTGTTTGTCGATGAAATTCATCGGCTTTCGCGGATGACAGAAGAAATTCTTTATCCAGCAATGGAAGATTATCGCTTAGATATTACCGTTGGTAAAGGTTCCAGCGCCCGCATCCGCAGTTTACCCCTGTCAAAATTTACCCTAGTGGGAGCCACAACTCGCGTTGGTGCTTTAACTTCACCATTACGCGATCGCTTTGGCTTAGTCCAAAAACTGCGATTTTATGAAGTTGATGAACTCAGCAAAATTGTACTCCGGACTGCCCAATTACTCCAGACCCCAATTACAGAAGATGGAGCCACAGAAATTGCTAGGCGATCGCGCGGTACGCCACGGATAGCAAATCGGCTACTCAAACGTGTCCGTGATTATGCGGAAGTAAAGAAATCTGGAGAAATTAACCAAAGTATTGCCGGGGAAGCATTACAGCTATTCCAAGTAGACCCCTGCGGTTTAGATTGGACAGACCGCAAAATGTTGAGTGTGATCATTGAACAATTTAATGGCGGGCCAGTGGGCTTAGAAACCATCGCCGCCGCTACAGGAGAAGATACTCAAACAATTGAAGAAGTTTACGAACCTTATTTAATGCAAATTGGCTATCTTAGCCGCACCCCCCGTGGGAGAACAGCCACAACCGCAGCATACAAACATTTAGGCTTTAAGCCACCTAACGAACAGATGTCTTTGCTGTAATGATTTTAGATAGGAAATGGGCATGGGGCATGGGGCATGGGTCAATAGTCAATGGTCAATGGTCAATGGTCAATGGTCAATGGTCAAGAATTTTCCTCATTCCCTTGTCTCCTAGCCCCTAACCCCTAACCCCTAGCCCCTAGCCCCTAACCTCTAGCCCATTACAGATAGACACAAATCGACAAATTAGATGATTCAGTTAATTAGTATTTTTCTCAGTCTGTTGGTTGTGTTTGGCTGGGCAACACCAGTCATGGCACAATCTCCACAACCCGAATTTACTCAAGAGCAATTAGAACAGGGAAATGAATGGGCAAATCAGGCGTTTGCAGCCACAAATAAAGGTGATTTTGCCACGGCTGAAGGTTTCTGGACACAGATAATTGAGCAATTTCCCACTAATGCAGGTGCATGGAGTAATCGCGGAAATTCTCGCGTGAGTCAGAATAAGTTACAAGCTGCCCTGACAGATTACAACAAAGCGATAGAATTAGCCCCAAATGTCACCGATCCTTATTTAAATCGAGGTGCAGCATTGGAGGGTTTGGGTAAATGGTCAGAGGCGATCGCGGATTATAATCATGTCCTAGAATTAGATCCGAACGATGCGATGGCATATAACAATCGTGGTAATGCTCAAGCTGGGTTGGGTAAGTGGGAAGATGCGATCGCAGATTATAAAAAATCTGTAGAAATTGCGCCAAATTTTGCCTTTGCTCGCGCTAACTACGCCTTAGCTTTGTATGAAACTGGAAAAATTGACACAGCTATTCGCGAAATGCGAAATATTGTCCGTAAATATCCTAAATTTGCCGATATGCGTGCAGCTTTGACTGCTGCTTACTGGGTGAATGGAAATCCAGGCGAAGCTGAAAGCAATTGGGTAGCCGCCTATGGACTAGATAACCGCTACAAAGACATTGATTGGGTACAAAATACCCGTCGCTGGCCTCCTAGCATGGTAGCTGCTTTAGATAAGTTTTTGAAACTTCAGTAGAATATGGATTCGGGAGCATCCCAATTTTGACGCAATACCCTAGAAGGGTATTGCTATACCAACAAAGCCTGCCTTCGCAGGCTAAAAGTTTGATAGCCTGCGAAGGCAGGCTTCGTATTTCTAGCCCCACCCTTATAGGGTGAGGGCGTTTTTGCACATTTGGGATGCTCCCTATTGATTCTGCATTCACCAAGCACTTTCTTGATTAACTACGAACTCATCAATTTTATTGGTGAGTTCTTTTAATTAGCTAGGAAACTTTTAAGAAATATTGCTAAATTATTGCAATAAATAAATAGCATTCAAGTTTAGTAAATACATGGTGCGGATAGAAAATAAGGTGCTACATTAAGAGCAAGGTACAGAAAGGTTAAAAGTTCATCAAAACCTTTGATATTAGAGCCTGTGCCTCCTGCTCTAATTTCCTCGCATTTCCCCACTCAGTTGTCGCATCCGTTTAAGTGTTTTCGCCTTAAGCTCATTGATAGATAATTGTCGTGGAGGTGATATAACGTATAGCCAGAAATACCTGCCTAGTCGGATCGTGGATGCGCAAGCAGTTCTGGTTTGAGAGATGGGGTTGCGAAAGTTGTCCGTAGTTCACATTAGTTTAGTTATTTCCTCTGAATTTTAAAATTTCTCGAACGATTGCGTTCTCAAGGAACCGCCCAAGCTACCGATATTCTCCCATCGTAGCTAGAGGCGGTTTCAACTGTTTTGGTCAATGGTCAATGGTCAATAGTCAATAGTCAATAGTCAATAGTCAATAGTCAATAGTCCAAAGTCCAAAGTCAAAACTACTAAGCAGAGAATAAATCAATAATTACCAGTGACAACTGACAACTGACAACTGACAACTGACAACTAACTATTGACCAATCAAAGTAATTACCGTGACTTCTGGGGGACAAAATAAGCGTCCTGGGCGATAAGTTCCTAAACCTCGGTTGACGTATAGCTGATTATTTCCTACTTGGTGAAAACCTTGCGCCCATTCCCAATATCTCACTACTTTTGAGAAATCTCCTAAGAATAAAGATACCCAACACCGCAATTTTTTGGGTAGTTTCTTCAACAGCTTTTTATAGTGAAACACCAAAGGGCCAATACCAGGTAATGCAATATGTCCTCCGTGGGTATGACCGGATAGCTGTAAATCTACTCGCCATTGTTCCAATATTTTAGCGGTATCTGGGTTATGAGATAAAACGATGCGCGGTGTGGCGGAGTCTATTTGATTCATGACTGGCGCAGGTTTAAATTCTCTTGACCAATAATCAGCTAATCCAATTAAGGGTAATTCTTCACCTAATGGATAGGCAATCTGATTCCATAAAACATTCACGCCAATGCTAGTAAAAGCATCCGTAATTTCTGATTTTGATTGGTTGTAACGGATATCATGATTACCGAGTATGGCATAAATACCATAGCGACTTTCTAAATATTTGAGTCGTTGCGCCAATCTGTAAATTGGGGAGGGATCGTCAGTAACATAGTCACCGGTTAAGACAACTAAATCGGGTTCAGCTTCATTACTACGCGCGATCGCTTCTGCTAACATAGCCTCAGATAGTCGCATTCCATCATAATGAAAATCAGACAACTGCACAATCTTTGTTCCTACTAAAGATGCAGGTAGATCTGCAATCTTAACCGTGATTTCATCTACCCTTAAATGTCCTGTAAATAACCAATGCATAGTCCAATATAAACTCCCAATAGCAGCGCTTACAGCTTACCAAAAAATAAAATCTATCTTAATTTATTGCTATAAATTACAGCACTTTTTATTTAGCGAAAAAATGTGTAATACGTAAAATAATCAATTTAATTACTAATTTATTTGTAATTTTGTTACTAAATTACTCTCGTTGTAGAGTGATGACTGTCACTTCTGGCGGGCAAAATAAACGCCCAGGTAGATAAGTTCCTAACCCGCGATTGATGTATAATTGATTTTTTCCTACTTTATGGAAACCTTGCCCCCATTCCCAACGATGTACTACAAATTTATCGCCACGAAAATAGGGAATTCGACGCCGCAATTTTTTAGGAATTTTTCGCATTATTTTTTTGTAATACTGTAATGCAGGCCCGAATCCGGGAATGACAATTTGTCCGCCATGAGTATGACCAGATAATTGTAAATCTACTCGCCATGTTTGCAATAATTCGGCTGTGTCTGGGTTGTGAGATAAAACAATCCGGGGAGTATGATTTTCTAGCTGATTCATTACTGCTACAGGGTTAAATTCCCTTGAGTAAAAATCTGCTAAACCCACCAAAGGTAATTCACTCCCAAATGGATAGGCGATTTCGTTCCAGAGAACTTGAATTCCAATGTTATTTAACGCCTCTGTAATTTCTCCTCTTGATTGTTGGTAACATATATCATGGTTACCCAATATGGCATAAATACCAGCGCGACTCTGAAGATGTTTCAGATGTAAAGCTAATTTATGAATCGGTTTTGGATTAGCATTGACATAGTCACCAGTCAATAAAACTAAATCTGGTTCAGCTTGGTTACTAACTGCGATCGCTCTTTTTAACATCGCTGTCGATAAGCACCAACCATCATAATGGAAATCTGACATCTGCACCAGCTTCTTACCTTGTAAGGAAGCAGGTAAATCTGCAATCTTTACCGTCAATTTCTCGATACTCAACGGCCCAGATAGTAACCAGTGCATAAAGCGCAATAATTCTAAATATTAGCGCTTATAGCTTAACGAAAAATAATGCGATCGCCTGTGCAAATTATATAACTTCTTCAAAACTTCATGATTATTGGCACATCTTTATGCATTTATACTTAAGACAATAAAAATGTGTTTTTGCTGAATAAAGTTGTTAAGATTAGCTAATTTGAATTTTCTTCGATAGAGTCACAGATCCAGCTACTACGAAAAAAGCTACCTCAGAAAGTAAAAATGCTCCTAACGCTCCTATTAATCCTTGTTTAACTAAAAGGGATACTAAAGCCGTAGCACCAGCAGCACCACCAAAAAATAAACCAGTAGCTAAACCTGCTTGATGTGGTGGTAATTTTCCTAAGCAAAAAGGAATCATGCTCACTAAAATTAAGCTAACACTGATACCAAAAGCAAAAATATAACCAACGATAAATGTATCGATATCGTTTAATAATGCTAAACCCATTAAGCCTGTGAGACTACCTAAGCCGAGTAACAACGCTTTATTAGCGCCTATTTGTGCTGTCCATTCGCCAAAAATTACAGCAGCCATTGCCGATACAATCAAAATGCTAGAGGTAATAAATTCTAATCTTACCGCCGGGAATTGACGTTGTAATTCTTGGGGAAATACGGACATTAATAAATTTATTTCTAACCCTGTACCTAAACCAACGACAAAAAGTAAAATTAATAATAAATTGTGAGTTTTAGTGGGAATCTCTTCATTAGCAGAATCAGGCTTCCAGGTATGCGCAGGAATTAGCGATCGCAAAATATATGCAGCCATCATTAAAGCGATCGCAGCTAATAAAAAAGTGATTGACGCACCCAGATTATTTAGCAGAATTCTCAATATTGGCTCAAGTGAAGCCACAAAGCCAAAGACGAAGACTAAAACTGCATTAGCCTGGGGTAATTCGCTCACAGGCGCAAACTGAATTAATAATGCGATCGCCGGGCCGCGAAATATAATCATTGCTAATAGCCACGCAGTCATTAATACTGGTATTAACCAACGGATGATTCCGTGTAAATTTTGTTCTACTAATAGAGAAATAATTGCCAAAATTAACCCAGCTAATGTTACGCCAACACTAATCATCGGTAGGCGATTACCTATTAATTGTTGTAAGCGGTCGGAGAATTTACCTATTATTGGTTCGGTAACAATAGCTAATAAACCTTGGATAATTGCTAACCAACCAACCAATTCACCAAATTCTAGTTGATGTAAAATTTTTGGCTGATAGAAACTATACACTATCCAACTGAAGATAATAGCCGCCAATAACGCCGCTAATCCCCAAACCTGTTGCCATAAAATCTCTGTCCGAGCATCAAAAGTTTTCACCACAATCGTGCCTCACTTTCTTGTACCAGTGGTGCGATTCCGGGACAAGTCTGATAGGAAAACCGCATTATAAATTGCCTAATGCTGATATCGCAACCCACCTATTAATTGATACTTACATTTGGCTTGGGAAAAATATGCACTTAATCAGCCAATAATTATTTATTATTAGCAATAAATTCATCATTTACCCATCACAAAAGCAAGTTTATTTTGCTGGTAACAAGTATTATTTTGCACATTTAAACCCAAGACTAATAATTTATCCATACAGCAAAAAACATGATAATTTGTAATTACCAAGCAATAGATATTTTTATTTTATTAATTGTGCGCTTAAAGGATTAGGGGTTTATACCCATCAAAAAATAAAATTTTACCGAAGTTATTAGTTATTGGTCACGAGTTATTTGTCAACAGTCTTTAGTTGCAGATTTTGGGAGATTTTCATGTGTAAAACAACTATTTCGGCTAAATCCACCCTGACAACAGTCAACCATTACAAGCCTGAAAAAGACAGGCAATATCGAAAATATCCACCACACCCCCGATATACTTAATATTGCCTATTCTCATCACCAATAACCAATGAGCTAATTCTTAATCCCTGTAGTTGCAATACCGCGAATAAACTGACGCTGACCGATAAGAAATAGCAGCATGACTGGTACAGTTGCAATTGTTACCGCCGCCATCATTAAAGGCCAATTATTGGTAAATTGTTCCTGAAACTCTGCTAGCGCTAGCTGTACAGTTCTAAGTTCCGGGCGTGTAGTAAATACCAAGGGTTTAAATAAATCGTTCCATTCACCAATAAATGTGAACAAAAACAGCGTTACCAAAGCCGGGCGTGCTAAAGGTAACATGACTCGCCATAAAATTTGCCAGCGATTCGCCCCGTCAATGGTTGCGGCTTCTTCTAACTCCACGGGAATTGTTTGGAAATATTGACGTAACAAAAAAATGCCAAAGCCGTTGACAGCAGTTGGTAAAATCAAAGCTCCGTATGTATTGATCAAATGTCCCCACTTCAACACCAAAAAGATGGGAATCACCAACAATTGAAAGGGAATCACTAAAGTAGCGATGACAATCAACAGCAGAGCTTGTCTACCGCGAAATTTTAATCTGGCGAGAGCATAACCCGCTAATGCCGAGGTGACAATCTGAAAGGCCGTCACTGCGATCGCTACTAAGGTAGAATTAGCAAACGCCAATAAAAATTTACCTCGCTGCCAAGCATCTTGATAATTAACTAATGTCCAATTACTTTTCGGTAAACCTCCTACTGTCGCCCCAGATGGAGTCAAAGAAGTGAGGAAAACCACAAATAGAGGTAGCAAAATAATCAAAGCGCCTGTTACTAAGACTGCGAAGCTCAAGAAATCGCTAGATTTCAGATTTAGGCTTGGTTTGGACATGATTGTTGCTTTCTTTGCATTTACATTTGTACTACTAGAGCATCGCCCCCAGCAAAAGCTAATCTATAAATATAGTTACTTGTTAAGTTAAATTAAATCACAGCGATCGTTACCCTAAACTCATAGGGTACATTTATTTTTGGTATCAAATGATTCACGTTTACAGGGGTAAACATAACATGCAGCAGATTACAGAGCAATCTGAAATTAATTTCCAAAGCGAAGAATACAAAGACGCATATAGTCGGATTAATGGGATTGTCATTGAAGGCGAACAAGAAGCCCATGACAATTACATCCGACTGGCACAATTGCTACCAGATAGTGAAAATGAATTGATTCGCCTGTCGAAAATGGAAAGCCGTCACAAGAAAGGATTTGAAGCTTGTGGACGCAATTTACAGGTAAAGCCAGATCTGGAATTTGCTAAAGATTTTTTCTCAGAATTACACGGTAACTTCCAAACAGCAGCAGCAGCCGGTAACGTAGTTACTTGCTTACTGATTCAGTCTTTAATTATTGAATGTTTTGCGATCGCCGCATACAACATCTATATCCCTGTGGCTGATGATTTCGCCCGTAAAATCACTGAAGGCGTAGTTAAAGATGAGTATAGTCATCTCAACTTTGGCGAAGAGTGGTTAAAAGCTAACTTTGCCGAATCAAAAGCTGAACTAGAAGCAGCCAATCGGCAAAACTTGCCTATTGTTTGGAAAATGCTCAACCGAGTAGCCGATGATGCCGAAGTATTGGCAATGGAAAAAGATGCTTTAGTAGAAGACTTCATGATTCAGTACGGTGAAGCTTTAAGTAATATTGGCTTCAGCACTCGCGATATCATGCGCCTCTCCGCTTACGGACTTAAAGCCGCATAAACATAAATTGTCGGGGTAAGGGAACTCCAAAAAATCAATTATTCCGTTCAAGTCGCTGACTGTTGACGGTTCACAGTTAACAGTCAACGGTCAACGGTCAACAGTCAACAGTCAACAATCCCAGCGAGAATATTTTTTACTTGGAAGTCCCTAACTAAAAAGTCAAGCTGAAGGTGGAAATTCTTAATTTTATACCTTCACCCTCATAGTGGACTGTGTTACCCCTGACGAATCTTACGCTTTGTGTAGTATTTTTAAGAGTAAGTTAATCCCTCTTAACTCACTTAATTCCACGCTTTCGACGCAGCACGCGCCTAATATATCAATACATGTTTGGTCTAATTGGACATCTGACTAGTTTGGAACACGCTCAAGCAGTAGCTCAAGAATTGGGATACCCAGAATATGCCGATCAAGGGCTAGATTTTTGGTGCAGCGCCCCGCCGCAAATTGTCGATAACATTACCGTCACTAGTGTTACCGGACAGAAAATTGAAGGAAAGTATGTAGAATCCTGCTTTTTACCTGAGATGTTGGCAAATCGCCGGATTAAAGCAGCTACACGTAAAGTTCTCAATGCTATGGCTCATGCACAAAAGCATGGGATTAATATCACAGCTTTAGGCGGATTTTCTTCGATCATTTTTGAAAATTTTAACTTGGAACAGTTTAGCCAAGTTCGTAATATTAAACTAGAGTTTGAACGCTTTACCACAGGTAATACTCATACTGCCTATATTATTTGTCGGCAGGTGGAACAAGCTTCAAAACAATTAGGAATTGAGTTATCTAAAGCCACTGTGGCTGTATGCGGCGCAACGGGAGATATTGGTAGTGCAGTAACTCGTTGGCTAGATGCAAAAACAGATGTCAAGGAACTACTACTAATCGCCCGGAATCAAGAAAGACTACAAAATTTACAAGATGAACTAGGGCGGGGCAAAATTATGTCCTTAGAACAAGCCCTACCCGAAGCTGATATTGTTGTTTGGGTAGCAAGTATGCCTAAAGGCGTAGAAATCAACCCCAAGCTACTGAAGCAACCTTGTTTATTGATTGACGGTGGCTATCCGAAAAATTTAGGCACAAAAGTGCAGCATCCTGGCGTATATGTGCTAAACGGTGGGATTGTCGAACATTCTCTAGATATTGACTGGAAAATCATGAAAATAGTCAATATGGATGTACCTGCAAGGCAGTTATTTGCTTGTTTTGCGGAATCTATGCTTCTGGAGTTTGAGAAGTTATATACGAACTTTTCTTGGGGGCGCAATCAGATTACCGTAGACAAAATGGAGCAGATTGGTCAGGTTTCAGTTAAGCATGGATTTAGACCACTGCTAGTTTAGAACCAGGGACTAGGGGCTAGGGGCTAGGGACTAGGGAGTAAAAGGTTGTAGGGACTGGGGATTTAGGGCGGATTGAAAATCAAATTTAAATCTTTTTGCTCTTTACCCACTCTCTAATACCTTCATCACATCTTAACTCTAGCCCCTCACCTCTAGCCCCTAACCCCTAGCCTCTAGCCCCTAACCTCTAGCCCCTAGCCCCTAACCCCAATACCCGAATCCTCATACTCATCCCTAACTATGGCAACTACCGAGCGTAAACCGCTACTGTTAGATTTTGAAAAGCCGCTAGCAGAACTCGCCACCCGGATTGACCAAATTCGGCAACTTGCAGAAGAAAATGGCGTCGATGTTTCTGGTCAAATACGCCAATTAGAAGCACGCGCTATGCAATTGCGTGAAGAAATTTTTACCAGTCTATCTCCTTCCCAGAGACTGCAAGTGGCTCGTCATCCCCGCCGCCCTAGTACTCTAGACTACATTCAGTCTATGAGTGATGAATGGATGGAATTACATGGCGATCGCTGTGGTGGTGACGATCCGGCTTTAGTGGGTGGTGTTGGTCGTTTGGGCGGACAGCCTGTAGTCATGTTAGGTCATCAAAAAGGACGGGATACCAAGGATAATATCGCCCGTAACTTTGGGATGCCCTATCCTGGTGGCTATCGTAAAGCCCTGCGGTTAATGGAACATGCTAACAAGTTTTCCATGCCGATTTTAACTTTTATCGACACCCCAGGAGCTTGGTCTGGGGTAGAAGCGGAACATCAAGGTCAAGGCGAAGCGATCGCTTATAATTTGCGGGAAATGTTCTGCTTTGATGTGCCAATTATTTGTACAGTCATTGGCGAAGGCGGTTCCGGCGGCGCACTCGGTATTGGGGTAGGCGATCGCTTAATGATGTTTGAACATTCTGTTTATACTGTAGCCACTCCCGAAGCCTGTGCTGCCATTTTATGGAAGGATGCAGCTAAAGCCCCACAAGCTGCTACCGCTTTAAAAATTATTTCCCACGACTTGAAAAATTTGGGGATTATTGACCAAATCTTACCAGAACCCATTGGTGGCGCTCATTCAGACCCCATTGAAGCCTCTAACACTCTTAAACAAGCTTTATTAGAGAATTTAGACGAACTTAACCGTTTAACCGCTTCTGAACGTCGCCAATTGCGCTATGAAAAGTTCCGCAAGATTGGCGTGTTTACAGAAATTGCTCACTAAAAACCCCCAGATGCTTGATTAGCATGGCAGCAATGCTATAATTGCCTATGACGCTTAAAGATTTTTAACAATCTTCTCAGTCATAGGCGTTTTCATGTTTGACAAACTTAGTCAAAGCGCAATTCATAATTGATAATTCGTAATTCGTAGTTACAATCTTGGTCGGGTTGCTCTACCTAGAAGCAAGACTCAATTTTTAGTTTAGTAACTGCTATGTGATTTTCATGAGTAATTACGAATTACCTATTAGTAATTATTGAACTTAGATGGTTTGTCTCAAATTTGCTGACTACTTTTGAGTGTTACCATGAAATTATCCAGACGGACAATGTGTTGTCATCCCTGGACAAAGACTTAACTATCAAGAAACCCATCATGGCATTGTAATATAACAACTGCCATCTAAAATCTTCGGATTATTTAGATTTATTTAATCTATTCATTAGATTAATTTAATCTATGACCTACCGAGAGATTCACATAATGGGGTGTAGAAAAAGCTTGTAGAACCGCCAACCAATTTGGAAAGAGAATGAGCGTTGAGCCAAAACGATGCGCCTTAATTACTACTGAACTGTGGGATACGGCAAAGATTTTGTACACAGCTTTATTGCTACCACAAGCAGCAATTAATCAATTAATTCTGATTTCTCATACTGGCGTTCTCTAAATCAGTCCTTCGTTGTCGGTCATTTGTTTTGGCTCATCACAAATGACAAAGGACAAAGTTGCCATCGCTACTTTGTCAACATGACAAAGCGCAAAGTCTGAGATAAAACTGCCTTAAATCAGACAAGTAGTTCAACTAACTACCTCAACTTTGCCACAAATGACAAATGACAAACCTTTACCAAGATTTACTATATGACTATCGCGAGTTCTAACGGTTCTAATCGCTCTCAATCACCTCTAATTCCCGATTTAGCAGATGCTATCACACTCAGACCCGATCGCAATACCCATGACGGCCATGAACCGGAATTGCATCATCCCAAAGATGAAGATATGGAGCGAATGACCGCCGCCGTCCACCAAATCCTTCTAGGTGTGGGAGAAGATCCAGAACGTGAAGGTCTGTTGAAAACCCCCAAGCGGGTAGCAGAGGCGATGCGCTTTCTCACCAGTGGCTATAACCAATCTCTTGAGCAACTCGTCAATGGAGCCATCTTTGATGAAGGCCATAGCGAAATGGTGTTAGTTCGGGATATTAACTTCTTTAGCCTGTGCGAACATCACATGTTACCTTTCATGGGGAGAGCGCATGTTGCTTACATCCCTAACCAAAAAGTTGTGGGATTGAGTAAGCTAGCGCGGATTGTCGAGATGTATTCCCGTCGTCTGCAAGTTCAAGAAAGACTGACCCGCCAAATTGCTGAAGCAGTGCAGACTATCCTCAATCCTCACGGAGTAGCTGTAGTGATGGAAGCTACTCATATGTGCATGGTAATGCGTGGTGTCCAAAAACCAGGTTCTTGGACTGTGACTAGCGCTATGCTGGGTGTCTTCCAAGAAGAACAAAAAACCCGCGAAGAATTCTTAAACTTGATTCGCCATCAAGCAGCGTTTTTCTAAAAGATGAAGCCTCAGGGATGAAGAAGGAAGGACAAATTTCACCCCTCAGACTTCATCCTTAAATTGGCAAATAACCTGGCGACTCGATGTAAATCTTTATCTCCTGGTGCGTTTTCCACACCACTAGATAAATCTATGCCGTCAGGTCGTATCATGCTGAGGGCATCTAAAATATTATCTGGCGTCAATCCTCCAGCTAAAAACCAAGGAGAACTGGGGCTAAATTGTTGTAGCATAGTCCAATCTAAAGTTTGACCAGTACCGCCCAATTGTTGGGGATGATAGGCATCTAGCAATAATGTGTCTACATAATTGCTATATTCTGTCACTTGCTGTAGATGCTCGCGGCTACGCACCCGAAAAGCCTTAATAACTTCTACTCCTGGTAAGGCTTGGCGCAGCTCTAAGCAAAATTCTGGTAATTCATTTCCATGCAACTGCACGCTAGTTAAACCAGACTCAACAACTGTTTGCTCGATCAGTGCAATACTGGTGTTAGCAAACACACCAATTTTGTCAATATTTTTTGGTAACGGTGCAATTGCGGCTTGAATTTGCGCTATGGTAACATAGCGCGGCGAAGTTGGCACACAAATAAATCCTAATGCCGTAGCACCAAGAGAAGCGATCGCTACAGACTGCTGTGGTTGGGTAATACCGCAAATTTTCACTCGCATATTCATTGAGTTATCTCGGATAAATACCTACAGAAAGTTAGATATTTTGGTCATATTTTTTAGTTTTCTCCTAATAGATTTTATAATCTTGATGGTTTACATGATTTTCCGATTTAGGAGATACAACCTTGAATCCATCAATTTTACTAGCTGCTGCTGCCTCTGTTCCTGCCACACCCGCTTGGAATCCTACTGTCGGAGCTATTATCAGCATCAGCAGCATTATCTCTGTGTTGCTGGCTACCAGAATTAAATATCCTAATGTCGGCCCCAAATTTCCTGGTCTACCTATCAGTGCGACCACATTTATCGGTGCAATGGCTTTTGGTCATATTATCGGTGTGGGGATTGTTTTAGGATTGACTAATATTGGTCGCTTATAATTTTTAGGAATAAAAGCGGGACAATCCTGAAAATTTAGTCAGGTTGTTTCTCACCTAAATTGATATGTTGCTACCGTTTTCAGATTAACTTAACGCTAGATATATTCTGATTAACGGATTCTCTAGGCAGAAAGCTAAGTGCTTAGAAGTGCTTGGTTTTCTGCCGATTTTGAATATTTAAGATGATTCTTCAACTATTAAGTTTCCTGACAGCATCACAAATTATAAAAACTATTTTGTAACAAATCCAGCGAATTGGTTTGAGAATAAAAGTAAAGATAAAACCTTGAAAGGCTTCTTTCGCTGGTTCATAACAGTAATATAAAATCATCAGTAGCGGTAAAAATAATGCATAAATACAAAAAGCCGGAAATACAGACATATTTCTAGCAATCTGACGCACTTGAATTTCACCGCGAGATAGTTTTTCGCTGTCTATTTCATCTAGGCTTTCCATGTATAAAACTGGTAAAAGCATACTGTCTATCTCAAAAATATAGTATTACTAAATCCAGCGTTAAGCTAACGCTAACATAATCTCTTTTATGCAAGAGTTCGGCTATTTACAAAAATGATAAAATGAGTAAATAAGCCGATACTTAAATTGTCAAAGTCACTAAAAATAACTGATTCTTAAGTAAGAGATGCATTTATCTCAGCAGATTTGCCGAACAATAGATAAATTTGCTGTAATAAGTGCCGCAACAGTTTTAATAAATTTTATTAGTTTTACTGTAAGTCAAATTTGCAACTTGAGAAATTATGGTTGCTGACTGGGCACTTATCAGATTTATTGATTCTTGAGGAAGAATAAATTTATTTTCTCAAAGTGATTAAATATGATTAATTGTCTATTCTAGAAATGAGAGCATTACCCTCAAGACTTGATAGATCTGAGTTTTGAGCGATCGCTTGCCCATAGGCAAATATCCAGTATAAAAACGCACTTGTATTATTTATATCACTTGGAAATGTAAATATCTACTTTTAGGACAATGTCATGCAAACAAATTGGAAAATCGGATCTTTATTTGGCATTCCACTATTTTTAGATCCTTTGTGGTTCGTAATTTTAGGGTTAGCCACCCTCAACTTTGGGGTAGCTTATGAAGCATGGGGAAGCGTTTTAGCTTGGAGTGCGGGAATGGTAATGGCACTGCTGCTATTTGCTTCAGTGTTATTACACGAACTTGGTCATAGTTTAGCAGCGCGATCGCAAGGAATTCGAGTTAATTCCATTACCTTATTTTTATTCGGTGGAATTGCCGCGATAGAAGAAGAATCGAAAACTCCGTTTAAAGCATTTCAAGTAGCGATCGCGGGGCCTTTGGTAAGTATTGGGTTATTTTTTATCCTGCGTTTACTATCTTACGTCTTACCAGAAACTAGCCCCATTAGCGTCATGGTGAGCGATTTAGCGAGAATTAACTTAGTTGTCGCCTTATTTAACTTAATTCCCGGCTTACCCCTAGATGGGGGACAAGTACTAAAAGCTGCATTATGGAAAATTACAGGCGATCGCTTTCAAGCCGTACACTTAGCAGCAAGGGCGGGACAAATTTTAGGTTATGGAGCGATCGCTTTAGGTTTTGCCATAGACTTTTTTACCAGAGAATTAGCCTTAGGTTTGTGGATTGTCTTGATAGGTTGGTTTGGAATTCGCAACGCCAACACCTACGACAGCGTCACGACATTACAAGAAACTCTGTTAAAAGTCCCAGCTAGCGATGCAATGACTCGCGATTTTCGCGTAGTTGACGCCGAGCAAACATTGCGTTCCTTTGCTGATTCATATTTATTAGATAGTAATGCGCCACCAATTTATTTTGCAGCTGCTGATGGACGTTATCGCGGCATGGTTGCCATTGATGATTTACGCTTAGTAGAAAGAAGCGCCTGGGAAACCCAAACTCTTCAAAGTATTGTCCATCCTTTATCAGAAATACCTACAATTGCCGAATCTACTGTTTTAGCAGAAGTAATTAATAAAATGGAGAATGAACAGTTACCAAGGATTACCGTACTTTCTCCTGCTGGTACAGTAGCTGGCGTCATCGATCGCGGAGATATTGTCAGAACAATAGCGCAAAAACTGAATTTACGAATTGGCGATGCAGAAATTAAACGCATCAAAGAAGATGGTAATTATCCATCGGGTTTGCAATTAGGTGCAATTGCCAAATCAACTACAAATTAATTATGAATAGGGCATGGCATTGCCATGCCCCTACCAATTGATCACATTTTTTTTGAGAATAATGATTAGTTAAATTTTCCAAACTGATGGTTTTACCGCAACAAAAACCGACAATTAATTAACTCTGCTTTGATTATTAACTTGCTATTGTTTGAGAAACTTTTGATAAGCCTGATTAAGTGCTTGCATTGATGCTTTAGCATTCTCAGAAGTATTGAGATCAGGATGATACAATCTAGCTAATCGACGGTAAGCAAGCTTTACTTCTTGAGGATGAGCATTTTTATCGACACCCAAAACTTCCCACCAAGAGCTAGAAAGTAAATTATGGATTATTAATTCTTCAAAGCTTTGAGTTTGTTGCCAAATTTTGGCTGTACCGTGATTACCTCCACTAATCAAGGTTTTACCATCTGGGCTAAAAGCTACCGGACTAAATCCATAACAAGTTTGGATAATTTCCCCTGTTGGAATATCCCAAATGTTAATTACACCATCACTGCTGCTACTAGCTAAAGTTTTCCCATCACGGCTGAGACTAATAGATAAAATAGCCGTTTTGTGTCCATTTAGAGTGCGGATTAATTCGCCAGTGTTGAGATGCCAAAGTTTAATTGTGGTGTCTGTACTCCCACTAATCAAAGTTTGACTATCAGCACAAATAGCAATTGTATTAACTGCTCCTACATGTGCAGATAATATAAAGCACTGTTTCCCAGTTTTGATATCCCAAATTCTGATAGTTTTATCTGCACTACCACTAGCAATGTATTTACCATCTGGACTAAAAATCACAGCTATAACTGCATCTAAATGTCCATTTAACGTAAATTTGATTATTCCCGTATCACTTCCCCAAATTCTGATAGTTTTATCGCTACTACCACTAGCAATGTATTTACCATCTGGACTAAAAGCTACTGAATTAACAAAACCATTATGACTGTAGGGAGAGTTTAAATAAGAATATGTCCGCCAGAATTTTTGAGTATTTATTTGCCAACTGCTAATTTTGCGATCGCCACTACCACTGATAATTTTCTGTCCATCAGGACTAATCGCCACAGATAAAACGGCTTCTGCTTGTCCAGAGAAGGTATACAGCCATTTTCCGGTGCTTAAATCCCAGAGATGAACTTGTTTGTCATTACTGCCAGTAGCCAGGATTTTACCATCAGGACTAAGAGCGATCGCATTCACTGCTGCTAAGTGTCCCTTAAGTGTGTTCACACATTTCCAAGCTTCAGTTGCTGGGATGATGACAGGAATTATTTTTTTTTGAGTTTTGGGAGTCTCAGGTTGAGGATTAACAAATTTATCATTCTGGGTTTTCTGTTTTTCCTTGAATTTAGCCTTCAATACTTGCAACTCATCTTCAATTTCCAAAGCCGCAAATTTTTGATTGAGATCCTCACCAGATAAAAATGCCTCCAACTCCATCACTGCTGCGGCAGAATAATCCATCTGTAAGACTTTCTCTTCCATTCGTTCAAAAACCTGTGTGGGAGTTTCCCGAATTTCCGATTCATCTAAAAGCTTGGCGATACCATAAGCAGCAAGCCCTACCACCGCACCAACTCCTACCATAGGTACTGTACCAATACCAAACGCCAGCCCTATTTTTGGTGCAACTAATCCCATACCACCCACGACGCTAGAAAAGCCAGCACCACCAACTGCGCCAATTCCCATTGCACCGAAAGCAGCCGCATCTCCTTGTGCTATTGCTGTAAAAGCGCCATAAACTGCTGCACCACCGACAGCACCAATCCCAACTACTGGAACTATACCAATTCCTACAGCACCAAATCCTCCGGCTAACCCCATCCCGCCAACTGTTGCGGAAACACCAGCGCCTGTTATGCTACCTCCAGCAATAAATGCTGCACCTGTTTGAGAATTTTTAGTCACTTTAAATTGATTTGGAGAATCTCTTAATCAACGATGCTCCAAATAAAAAACAGATGAGAATGGAAAAAATACTTAAAACTGTGTCTATCTTCTTTATGCTCAATTTCTATCGTCAAGTGCATAGCCTATGAAGGTATTGTAGTAAAAGCGATGCCTGGATAAAACAAAGAATTTATATGACTTCGGTTTCTCCTCATAAAAAAGCCAAAGCCTTAAAACCCACTAGCCGCCGCCCTGCTAAAGAACTGTGCAGCGAGTGTGGATTGTGCGATACATACTACATCCACTACGTCAAAGAAGCCTGTGCCTTCATTAATCAGCAGATTGGCGACTTAGAAACACAAGCCCACAACCGCCCCCGCAACCTCGATAACCCCGATGAACTTTACTTCGGCGTTCATCAAGACATGATGGCGGCGCGGAAACAGCAGCCCATCGAAGGCGCACAATGGACGGGTATTGTCAGTTCCCTCGCCATTGAAATGTTGAATCGGGGCATAGTTGAAGGTGTTGTTTGCGTGCAAAACACCAAAGAAGATCGCTTTCAACCAATGCCGATCATCGCCCGTACCCCAGAGGAAATACTGGCAGCTAGAGTAAATAAACCAACACTATCGCCCAATCTCTCAGTTTTAGAGCAAATCGAAAAATCGGGGATGAAGCGACTATTAGTCATTGGCGTTGGTTGTCAAATCCAGGCATTAAGAGCCGTAGAAAAACAACTAGGCTTAGAAAAGCTGTATGTTTTAGGTACACCTTGCGTAGATAATGTCACCCGCGCTGGTCTGCAAAAATTCTTAGAAACCACCAGCCGATCGCCTGAAACAGTGGTGCATTATGAATTTATGCAAGACTTCCGCGTTCACTTCAAACATGAGGACGGGTCTACAGAAACCGTACCCTTCTTTGGTTTAAAGACTAATAAACTCAAAGATGTCTTTGCCCCCTCATGTATGAGTTGCTTTGATTACGTTAATTCCCTAGCCGATTTAGTTGTCGGCTACATGGGCGCGCCCTTTGGCTGGCAATGGATTGTGGTGAGAAATGATACAGGTAAAGAAATGCTGGACTTGGTCAAAGACCAGTTAGATACTCAACCTGTAATGTCTCAAGGTAATCGTAAAGAAGCTGTACAGCAAAGCATTCCAGCTTACGATAAAGCTGTGACTTTACCAATGTGGGCAGCAAAATTAATGGGTGTGGTAATTGAGAGAATCGGCCCGAAAGGTTTAGAATATGCGCGATTTTCCATTGATTCTCACTTTACGCGGAATTATCTGTATGTGAAGCGGAATCATCCGGAAAAGTTGGAAGCCCATGTGCCGGAGTATGCTAAACGGATTGTTGAGCAGTATAAGTTACCGGAAGAATAGCTCACGCATAGACGCGAAGCGGCTTCCCGCAGGGTAGGCGCAAAGGCGCAAAGGCACAAAGGAATGTTTAGTGTCTTTGTGCCAAGGTTTTATAAACCATTGACTACTCGTGAAATACCGTCTTTGATTAGCAAAGCTCCAAAGTTGATGAGTAAGCCAAGGCGCTTTTTGGCAAGGCGAAGGTGGGTGAGCAATTGCTTTTTGTGTATCGGATGCACGGTTTCTACAGACTTGAGTTCGACAATTACCTTGTCTTCAACAATCAAGTCTGCCCGAAAACCCACCTCCAAATGTACACCTTCGTAAATAACAGGTATTGGTTGCTCCACTTCTACTTGCAATCCTCGCTTCCGTAACTCATATGCCATTGCGGCTTGATACACAGACTCCAGTAAACCAGGCCCCAAAGTCGTGTGTACCTTGTAAGCAGCATCAACAACTTCCTTGGCAATATCATTCTCATGCATCTTTCTTTGCGCCTTTGCGCCTACCCTGCGGGAAGCCGCTTCGCGTCTATGCGTGAGATAATCCTAACCCATGTTACTTAGATAACCATGCTCAAGCAGGCCCCACAGCTTCTATTGCCGCTTCCAATGCGATCGCAATATGCGTCCAATGCGTCCCCCCTTGGCAATAAACTACATAAGGCTCACGCAACGGCCCGTCGGCAGAGAATTCCAAGGTGCTACCCTCAATAAATGTGCCCCCAGCCATGACTACTTGGCTCTCATACCCCGGCATTTCATCGGGGATGGGGTCGAGGTAGGAACCGATGGGTGAATTCTGTTGTACGGCTTTACAGAAGGCAATTAGCTTTTGGGCGGAACCGAGTTTGATGGCTTGAATGACATCGCCACGGGGCGCTAAAGGTGCGGGATTGACAGGATAACCTAATTTATCAAATACATACCCTGTCAGATGAGTGCCTTTCATCGCTTCTCCTACCATCTGGGGTGCGAGAAATAAGCCTTGGAATAAAAGCCGATTTTGGTCAAAGGTAGCACCGCCATAACTGCCAATCCCAGGTGCAGTCAGGCGACAGGCTGCGGCTTCGACTAAGTCAGCACGACCGGCTACATAGCCACCGGCTGTGACAATAGTGCCACCAGGATTTTTAATTAAGGAACCAGCCATTAAATCAGCACCCACATGGGTTGGTTCTTGGGTTTCGATAAATTCGCCGTAGCAATTGTCTACAAAGCAAACAGTATTGGGATTTTGCTGTTTGACTAATTTGACAATTTTTTCAATATCGGCAATCGATAAACTCGGTCGCCAAGAATAACCACAGGAACGTTGAATTAATACTAAACCTGTGTTATCTGCCACGCTAGTACTTAAAGCCTGCCAATCTATAGTTCCTTCGGTAGTTAAGTCTAATTGGCGGTAATTTATGCCAAACTCAATAAGGGAGCCTTGTCCTTGACCCCTTAAACCAATGACTTCTTCGAGCGTATCGTAGGGAGAACCGACCACTGCTAACATTTCATCTCCAGGACGCAACACACCAAATAAGGCACAAGCGATCGCGTGAGTCCCAGACACAAACTGCACCCGTACTGCCGCAGCCTCGGCACCCATTACTTCGGCAAAAACTTTATCTAAAGTTTCTCTTCCTAAATCATCGTGACCGTAGCCACTTACACCTGCAAAGTGGTGTGCCCCTACACGTTGGTGACGAAAGGCATTTAAAACTCGTTGAAGATTTTGCTTGACCTGAGCGTCAATTCCAGAAAAAATCTCTAACAGTGCCTGTTCTGCTTGCCGCAGCTGTTCCAAGCTGTTCATTGGTTCCTCATTAAAAATTAAATAAATATGCGGATTTTTGGGATCGCGCAGATTAGGCTTAACCGTTCCTATTCAGGTTTCTCATGACAATTGCTACCTCAACCAAACTTCAAATTAACTGGGTTAATACCCTATTCTTTGCTGCGTTGCACATCGGAGCGCTGTTTGCCTTGCTACCTAGTAACTTTAGCTGGACAGCAGTTGGTGTCGGTTTATTGCTCTACTGGATAACTGGTGGATTAGGTATTACTTTGGGTTTTCACCGCCTGGTTACCCATCGCAGTTTTCAAACTCCCAAATGGTTGGAATATCTACTGGTGCTTTTCGGAACTCTCGCCTGTCAAGGCGGGCCAATTGAGTGGGTAGGTACACACCGTATCCATCATCTACACTCGGATACGGAAAAAGACCCCCATGATTCTAATAAGGGTTTTTGGTGGAGCCATATGGGTTGGCTGATTTATCACGCACCCGCTCACGCTGAGGTTCCTCGCTTCACTAAAGACATTGCCGAAGACCCAGTTTATCAGTTTTTGCAAAAATATTTTATTCTTGTCCAAGTGGCTCTGGGTTTGTTGCTATTGGCGATAGGTGGTTGGCCGATGGTTGTTTGGGGAATTTTTGTGCGGATTGTCTGGGTTTACCACTGCACTTGGTTGGTAAATAGCGCTACTCACAAATTCGGTTACCGCACCTATGAATCTGGCGATAACTCAACCAATTGCTGGTGGGTGGCTGTACTGGTATTTGGTGAAGGCTGGCACAATAATCACCACGCTTACCAATACTCAGCTCGTCACGGCTTGGAATGGTGGGAAATTGATCTGACTTGGATGACGATTCAATTGCTACAACTGCTTGGTCTCGCTACAAATGTAAAGCTAGCAGAGAAAAAGTCATAAGTCAGTCAATGCGGCTCAGTCCAACCTTGACATGAGAAGGTTGACTGTAGACAGTAAATTAGTGACAAAGTTTTCTTAGCAACAAAAATATCCATTTACTAATTCCGCATACAGGATGGGTTAGGTTGCTATAATCCAAAACGTTAATGTTAAGAAACTTTGCGGCAAACCACTTTGTGGTGTGTAGGTGATAGGTTGTGTTGTTTTTCAGGTTTTCATGACTACATCAATAATCAAAAATCAAAATCAAACTTATGACCTTGGGAACTCCGACCTAAGGCTAAAAGATATTATTAAAACCTTGCCAAAGGAGTGCTTTAAAAAAAATCGGTTTAAAGCTTGGACAAATGTGGCGATCGCTGTTTTCATGGTTGCTATAGGCTACGTCAGTATCGCTATTTCTCCTTGGTTTCTTTTACCCTTTGCTTGGATTTTTACAGGCACTGCTTTAACAGGTTTTTTTGTCATCGCCCATGATTGCGGTCATCGTTCGTTTGCTAACCGTCGTTGGGTAAACGATTTAGTCGGGCATGTATTACTCCTACCTTTGATTTATCCCTTCCACAGTTGGCGGATTAAGCACAATCATCACCATAAACATACAAATAAACTGGATGAAGACAACGCTTGGCATCCAATTAGAACAGAAGTATTTGAAACTTGGGGCCCATTCCGCAGAGCAGTTTTTGAAGGCTTTATGCGTAACCGTCTCTGGTGGGTAGGTTCTATTGGACATTGGGCAGTTGTCCATTTTGATTGGCGGAATTTTCAAAAGAAAGACCAATCCAGCATTAAGTTTTCTGTGGCTGTAGTCGTCTTATTTGCCGCAGTTACTTTCCCTCTACTCATCGCCACAACTGGTATTTGGGGATTTGTCAAATTTTGGCTGTTACCCTGGATGGTTTACCATTTTTGGATGAGTACTTTCACAATTGTTCACCATACTACCTTTGATGTTCCTTTTGTCGACGCTAACAAGTGGAACGAGGCACTAGCACAACTATCTGGTACTATTCATTGTGATTATCCACGTTGGATAGAATTTCTCTGCCACGATATCAATGTCCACGTACCGCATCATCTATCTACGGCAATCCCTTCTTATAATCTGCGATTAGCTTACAAGAGCATCAAAGAAAATTGGCAGCCTTACTTACATGATGAAAGTAAATTTTCTTGGGCATTAATGAAGGAAATTACAGATAAATGTCAACTCTACGTCACTGATGTGGGCTATATCACATTTGACGAATATCATGCAGGGCGATAAATCAAAGATGAAGTATAACTAGGGGAGTTGTATAATATGATTCCGACCAGTTATGTCTTGATCTGTGTTTTAATTTAACCTTGTTTAGCAATCTTAATTCTGGCAATTTCTCTTAATGAAAATTGTTTAAGAAATTGCCAGAAAAATCCTCGTGTGGGTTTTTGAGAACAGAAATGTCTTCCAGAATTTCCATTGCAGAGGTAACTTTATCCTTGCTCAGAGCAAGACTAGAATCTACATTTCATCGAATCCAGTGTCATTAAATAGTATTCCTGCCAATAACCCTCAGCTAATCCCTGTTTCTAGCTCACAATCATCTGCAAATTTACCAAAATTGCCCTTTACCCTTCAGGAATTAAAAGCTGCAATCCCTCCTGAATGTTTTCAGCCAGATTTAGGTAAATCTCTTTATTACTTTTTCCGAGACATCCTGATTATTGGTCTACTCTATGCAGTTGCTAATTATCTAGATTCTTGGTTTTTCTGGCCGATTTTTTGGCTCATGCAAGGAACAATGTTTTGGGCTTTGTTTGTAGTTGGACATGACTGCGGACATCAATCTTTTTCTAAAAAGAAATGGCTCAACGATTTGATTGGTCATCTTGCACATACACCAATACTCGTCCCTTATCATGGTTGGCGAATTAGCCACAGAACTCACCATCTCAATACTGGCAATATCGATAATGATGAAAGCTGGTATCCTGTGAGCGAATCACAATATAAAGAAATGCCGTGGGTACAAAAGATAGGCCGATATTACGTGTTTTTCTTGGCTTATCCGATATATCTGTTTAAACGCTCTCCTAATAAAGAGGGTTCTCACTTTTTACCCGGTAGCCCACTTTTCAAGCCATCAGAAAAATGGGATGTGATTACTAGCACTGTCCTATGGACTTGCATGGTAGCTTTACTTGGGTTTCTTACATATCAATGGGGTTGGATGTGGTTATTAAAAAATTACGCCGTACCCTACATTGTGTTTATCATTTGGCTAGATGTGGTGACATTTCTGCATCATACTGAGCCAGATATCCCCTGGTATCGAGGAGAAGATTGGACTTTCTTAAAGGGTGCTATTTCTAGCATTGACCGTAATTACGGTTTCATCAATCATATCCATCACGATATTGGTACTCATGTAGCTCACCATATCTTTCTCAATATTCCTCACTACAATTTGTTAAAAGCAACTGCAGCAATTAAACCTGTCATGGGGGAATTTTTCCGTGAGTCTCACGAACCAATATGGAAGTCTGTATGGCGTTCATGTATAAGCTGTCATTTTGTACCAGATTCTGGGGGAAAAGTTTACTATACATCTCATAGTAAACGCTAGAAAAGTTCATCAATAGACAGTAGACTTCTTGCATAAATATCTTTTTGTCTCACGCAAAGACGAGGCAGCGCGTTGCGGGGGTTCCCCCCGTTGTAGCGACTGCCGTGCAAAGACGCAAAGAAGAAGCTAAGAATAAGGACTTTTGCAAGAAGTCTAGTATTATCTGCAGTGAACTCTAAGCGTAGGTTAGGAGATTTGAAGTTTATTGATACTGCATATCTCCCTACGCTTTTTATGTTTCGACAAGAAATTTACGCGAGCAAATTCTATGACAACGACACCAGAAACAAGAGTTACTTTTACTAAAAACCTTGGTTTTAGAAAAGAACTCAATAAGCGAGTAGATGCTTATTTTAAGTCTAATAACATTGCTACCAGAGATAATCCGGCAATGTATTTTAAAACATTCACTATTGCAATATGGGTGATTTCTGCTTGGACATTTACTCTGTTCGGCCCGCCGCAAATCTGGCTAAAAATAATTGGCTGTATGGTTTTAGGTTTGGGTATTGCTGCTGTAGGATTTAGTATTGGACATGATGCTAATCATGGTGGCTATTCGAGTAAAAAATGGGTGAATACTCTGATAGGTTCGATATATGACGTAATTGGATTATCTAGTTATTTATGGCGATATCGACATAATTTTTTACATCATACTTATACCAATATTTTAGGGCATGATGTGGAAATACATGGTGATGGCTTAGTGCGGATGACTCCTTATATGGAGCATAAGTGGTATCACAGATTTCAACATATATTTATTTTATCCATCTATACAATCATTCCTATTTACTGGTCTTTTGCTGATATACATATCATTCTGTTTAAGCGTAAATATCATTCCCATGTAGTTCCTACACCTAAACCGCTAGATATGCTGATTCTGTTTGGCGGTAAAATTATTTGGCTAGCACTGTTTTTAGGAATACCCATTGCTGTTGGATACAGCCCAATACAAGCATTAGTAGGATTTATCATCACTTACATGACCTATGGCTTTTGGATTTGTATCGTCTTTATGCTGGCTCACGTAATGGATACAGCAGAGTTTATTCAGCCAGATGGACAACCAGAAGAAATTGATGATGAATGGGCAGTTTTTCAAATTAGGACAACTGTAGATTTTGCACCTAAGAATTATTTTCTGAATTGGTATTTGGGCGGGTTAAATTATCAAGTTGTTCATCATTTATTTCCCCAAGTCTGCCATATTCACTATCCAAAAATTGCTCCTATTTTGGCAGAGTTATGTGAAGAGTATGGGGTTAAGTATAATGTTTATCCCACATTTTGGGGAGCGCTGGCTTCTAATTTTCGATGGTTGAAATATTTAGGAACTACGCCAAATGTAGAATATCAAGTTTTACCTTTAGTTAAGAGCTAGGATAATTTATCTTTCTCTTTGCTGGTATTTTTTGGGGACATAGTTATACTATGTCCCTGATTTTTTTGCAACTAATACAAAAAGCGATCGCATTACATTAATTTAAATCAATACGCTTCAGTTAAGGATAAATGTAGGTTGAGCTTACCGTGTGTAAACCCAACAAATCGCCGAAAATGTTGGGTTTCGTTCCTCAACCCAACCTACTGGACTGACTTAATTTATTGAACCGCCAAGACGCCAAGACGCCAAGAATTTGTAGGGTGTGTCAACAAGGATTGATTGTGCAGAAGAGCTTTGTTTGGCAGAAAAAGGTACCCTAAGGGGTAATACCCATCACCCAATCTAGAAAGTTAAGTTTGATATGTAGTTACTCTGTAAACAAATATATGACAGACATATCAAACGGCATCATTAGACAAAAGCCTACTTTAGTTTCCACCTTTGAACTACTAGTCAAACCAATTACCCCTGTTACTGCTCCTGGTACAGAAGCTGTTGCGCGTACTGTTGTTCAAGGTTACTTTTTGACTATTGCCAATACTAGTAATTCTGATGTCAAACTGACGTTGCAATTTACTGCTACAACACCAGCGTTAAATATCGCGGATACAGTGACAATCACTGATGTTCAAGGAACTAATGACTTTAGCGATCTTACCCCTGTTCCTGGCGATCCTAGCAGATTTACTTTTAGTGTGGGTATTCGAGCTAATGATACGGCTTTGGTTACTTTGCTACCTGATGTTAGCAAAATAGAAATTATCAAAGCTGCAAAATTAGAGATTCGCGGATATGTGGAAATTCTCGTCAATTCTCCTTCTGCGGCTACTCCTGTTAACTTGCTATTGACACCGGAACATAGAGGTACATTCTTACCTCAAAATCTATCCTCTCGCTATCTTGATTTCGATCAATTGGCTTATTCTTTACCAACCTCTACTGGTGGTAGCCTGTTTACTCTTTCCGGCCCTGTAGCCAAAATGAGCAAGGAGTTGAAGATAGAAGTCAAGGAGTTTGAGAAAATTCAAAAAGAGAAAGATTTAGAGAAAGTTCAAGTTGAGAAACTTCCAGAAATCGATCAATTGGCAAATCCAATTCCTGTAAATGCGGGAAATGATTTACAACGATTAATTGGTTTGATGGCTCAACGTTTGGATCAAATAGAACAGCAGACTGCTAATACCCAAAATGGTAAGTCTTTTATCCAAGCTCAAGAACGTCCAACTGTTGGTCAACAAGTAGTTAATCAACCAAGGAATTAAAACAGGGTGTTAGTTATTGTCGCCAGTCGCCATGACAAAGCCGCCGAGGCGCTGGTTGCTAATTGGGCGGCTGATGGTGTAAGCCTTCTGACACCTGAAGATTTGTCCGTGGTGGGATGGCGACAATACTTAAATTCTCCCGCAGATTCTCAAGCAGTGGTAGGTGAGCGCGCGATCGCTCTCAATCAAATTACTGGTGTTCTCTCTCGCCTACCGGCAATTTTACCACAGGAACTTTTACACATTGTCCCCCAAGACCGGGTATATGTGGCAGGGGAAATGAATGCCTTTTTGATTGCTTGGCTGTCTAGCCTTAATTGTCCAGTCTTGAACCGACCAACACCAACATATTTATTGGGGCCAGCTTGGCGATTGGAACAATGGGCTTATGCAGCTGCTCAACTGGGTATTCCGGTACGTCCAGTCCGACGACAAAGTTCGCTGTTATCTCATGTTAATTCCCAGGTAAGCGAACCAGCTGGAGTTCAGGTGATTGTGGTGGGCGATCGCTGTTTAGGTGAAGTTGATAATCAGCTAAAAGTTTATGCGCGGCGGTTGGCTGATGCGGCTCAAGTTGATTTGTTGACAGTTTCTTTTAGCAGTCGCGAAGCCTCAGCAGAGTTTGTGGGCGCTGATTTGTGGACTGATATTTCTGTACCAGATGTCAGCGATGCCATATTTAAATATCTGAGTGGAGGCGATCGCAAATGTTAATTTTGTTATGGGGAATTTCCGAGGAATCTCCTTTAGCAGCAGTCTACTCAGAACTCAATCATTTGGGCGTACCTACAGTTATCCTCGACCAACGAGATATTTTAGATACAGAAATTGAACTTTGTGTAGGCGATTTACAGCGACCGATTCAAGGACAAATTCGTACTTGGTATCAAAAAATCGAATTAAGCGAAATTACCGCAGCTTACTTACGCCCTTACGATTCCCGCCGTTTGCCGCAAATTACCGCATTAGGTCCAAATAGTCCAGCTTGGCAACATGCGATCGCTGTTGATGATACCTTGATGGGTTGGTCAGAAATTACACCTGCATTTGTTATCAATCGCCCTTCATTCATGGCGGCTAACGGTTCCAAACCTTACCAATTACAGCAAATTCGCTCCTTAGGCTTCAAAGTTCCGGACACGCTTGTGACTACAGATCCTGAAGCTGTACGGGCTTTTTGGCAACTTCACGGTAATGTAATTTATAAATCAATTAGCGGTATTCGCAGCAAAGTCTCCCGTTTGGGAGTTGAACATTTAGAACGACTTGATGATGTAGCTTGGTGTCCGACTCAGTTTCAACAGTACATACCGGGGAGAGATTACCGCGTTCATGTTGTGGGGACTGAAGTTTTCGCCAGCGAGATAGTTTCTCAAGCTGATGATTACCGCTATGCAGCAGAGGATGAGGAGTCTACAGCAATTCGTGCTTGTTATCTACCACAAGAAGTAGAACAGCAATGTAGATTATTGGCAAAAGCCATGAATTTACCTCTTTGCGGTATCGATTTACGCCGGACACCGACGGGTGAATGGTACTGTTTTGAGGTAAATCCTTCACCGGGATTTACTTACTACCAACAGTTTACAGGTCAACCTATTAGTCAGGCGATCGCTAATTTACTCATAGGTAAAAATCGCAGCTGTTAAACTCGTTGACGGTTGACGGTTGACGGTTGACGGTTGACGGTTGACAGTTGACAGTTGACAGTTAACAGTTAACAGTCATCAGTCATCAATATCGGTTAAAATCGCCCATTACCCTGGACAATATGCTTCACAGTTGTCAGGGTTTCTAGGCTAATAAATCCGCGACGATGACCTTTTTGATTAGACATTCCTAAAAATATCGAGTCTCCCCGTGAGGGGTTGCGAGAAAACCGGGGGGAAGTATTGATATAAGTAGAGGCGCTATTTACTCCCAAGGCAAACTGACGACTTTCTTGGTATGATTCAGTGACAATACAGTCAGCATGACCGCTACTGTATTGATTAATCCAAGCGATCGCAGCTTCTAAGCTATCTACTAATTTAAAAGCTACTGTCTTGGTTAAATAGGCAGTTCCCCATTCTGTTTCTTTAGCTAGCTGCAATTGGGGAAAGGCTTCTACTAGTTCAGCATCGCCTTTGATTTCAAAGCCTTTATCTTTTAAGCTATTCCACAAAACTGCTAAAGATGAGGGTAAAGCTTGGCGATGAATTAAAACTTTTTCAATGGCGTTGACTGGATCGGGATCGCTTTCATGGCTATCGATAATCATCCAGCGCACCATTTCTAAGCTACTATTAAGCGACCAATAAAGGTAACAGTTACCCATCGCTGATTTTAACACTGGGCAAGTAGCTTGGCGCATGACCTGCTGTACTAAAGTAGAACGGCCGTAGGGAATGACTAAATTCAAATATTGGTCTTGAACGACCAAATCCCGCACGGAAGCACCATGTTCTGTGGTAATTAGTTCTAAACAGCCAGGCGGCAAACCGACTTCGGCAATGGCATTTTGTAAGACACTAGCGATCGCTTCGTTAGAATGACTGGCTTCAGTACTGCCTTTGAGAATAATACTATTACCAGTTTTAATACATAAACCTGCGGCGATCGCTCCTAAATCGGGGAACGCTTCGTAAATAAAGCCAATAACGCCTAAAGGCATTAAATGGGAGTAACTTTGAGAATCATCTTGTTGATACTCAGCGTTTCTCACCCGCCGCAGTGGATCTGGTAATTCCCCCAACCGTTGGAGGATATCCACAGTCGTTTCTAACCTAGTGGGAGTTAATTTTAGCCAATCTAAAACTAACTCCGGTACTGCCATTTCTCGGCTGGCTTCTAAATCTAAAGTGTTAGCCTCGAGAATGTCATCAAAAGCGCGTTCTATCGCCCGCGCCATCGCCAATACAGCACGACTGCGGTCTACTCCTTTTGCGATCCCCAGCTTCAGGGAAGCTTGGTAAGCGCGTTGTGCGCTATTTATGGGTTCAGGGAGATCATCCAAAGCTTCAACGGTCATTGGTTAACGTCTGTAAGTAAGCCAGACCATTAGTGCTGGCAAAATAGCCAGAAGTACCGCCACCATTGCCCAAGCAATAATGGTGGAACCATTTGCTAATCGCAGTGCTAATGGTAGCCATATAATCACTAGCACGAAAATAATGCCCAGCGCTATTGGTAGATACCGTTCTCCCCAACGCGGATGGACAACATGCCAACTATTACTCACCCAGCGCCAAGCACGCTTATAGGGGTAAGTGGTGGAAAGTTGTTCTAAAACATAAGGATCGTTTTCCACCACAAAAATTTGCTGACAGCGATCGCAACCAAAAGCATCTGTAAGTGTAATCGGAATTAACCGCCCACGGCGACGGCAAGGGCAGGGGTATTCCGCATTAAAGTCTATTTTTTCAGGTTTTTGAGATTGCACAAGCGTTCTAATAACTTGAGCTTATTTTTTACAATATGTGAGGAAAAATTTCCGCTTCTATACCTTAGGTACTGGTTTTTGATGTTCCAGATTTTTACAGATGGGAAGGCACAGCCAACACTGCTAAGATTCCCAAGGATAGATGAGGTTCAATCGGGCTGTTGTCAAAACTATCTATTAAGTTTGAATTTTGCGACAGAGACAATTTGCTTGCTGTTTTTCCCTATATTGAGCAATCTTGTTTAATGATTTTTTTGTCTTCATCTGGAGCTTAAAAGGTAAATTTAGTCGTTTTATTTAGACAGTTCTGGCTTTTTGAATATGGCACAGTTTTCAGTTTACGTGGCGACATCTCATAAAACAACTGTTCTCTGAGGTTAAGCCAGTAAGCAATGATTACCAGTAAATCAACTAACCAAGATGTTTAGAGTGCCCTGATTCGCCTTGCTCATGGCTAATTATTCATTAATACATTATGTATTAATTATTGCTTGTTCTTACGTATTTATCTCCTATTTTCCCAGAAATCTGAGATATTTTTAGAAAATAGGGAGCCTAAAAACATGAGTGAGTTTATCTAACTCGCGCCATTGGTAGATTTGGGCTTCACTTCACTGCCATAAGGCAATTTGCACCTAACAAACATTACTACTAATCTAGCCACCACGATCCAGTGTAGTATAATGTCAAAAAATTGTTTCACTATACCTATGAAGATTAGCTTAAGTTAGTCGACCTTTTCACAGGGACATCATTTTAAAATTGTTTATCTACTATTAAAAGCGGGTAACGCGATTCGAACGCGCGACATTCACCTTGGCAAGGTGACGCTCTACCACTGAGCTATACCCGCAATCTCCAGACATTTATTAATTTCTCATATATATTTTTGCTTGTCAACCCCCTTGTTGAAGTTTGTAGTTTAGGGCAGGGGGCATGGGGCAGGGACAAGGGGGACAAGGGGGACAAGGGGGACAAGGGGGACAAGGGGGACAAGGAGGACAAGGGGGATGACTAACAATTGTACAGACAAGGGTTCATCGCGTCTCTGACCAATGATCAATGACCATTGACTATTGACCATTGACCATTGACCATTGACTTCAAGTTTCAGATTCCGGGGCAAAATTGCCTATAGTGCTACTTGGAAAGGATGCTGGTAGAGATTGGCTATTGAGTGCGTATGGTTCTGCGATATTAGAACGCAATTGCCGCATCAGGCTAGCCATTTCTAAGGCATTCATTGCATATTCCCAGCCATGATTGCTCTTAATCCCGGCTCTCTCTAAGGCTTGCTGCATGGTGTCTACTGTCAAAATACCAAAAATTACCGGTACGCCAGTTTGAAAGCTGGCGGCGGCGACGCCTTTGGCAACTTCGGAAGAGACATAATCAAAATGGGGGGTTTGTCCGCGAATGACCGCACCTAAGCAAATAATCGCATCATAGCGACGAGAAAGCGCAAGTTGGCGGGCGACTACGGGGATTTCAAAGCTTCCCGGAACCCAAACATAGTCAACTTGATTACCGTGGGGGTTGGGATCTACACCGTGGCGTTTCAAGCAATCTTGACATCCCTCTAACAGTTTTACGGTAACAAGATCGTTAAATCGACCGATGACTAAGGCAAACCGCAAAGGTTCTGTTTGGGTAAAAGTTCCCTCAAAAACTGCCATGACCGCCTCTTTACAAACTATACTTCAAGGCTAATATACATTTGTTCTGAAAACATAGAAGAGCAGAGGAACACAATCAGGCAAAAATAACCAGGTGCAAAAATCAATCCACCCGCATTACTTTTGAGATTAGCTCTTCTGCTCTTGTATTATCTGTGTTATTTAGTTGTGTAAGTAAGCGATCGCCTACACCACAAAAAAGTTTAATAACCCAACTAAAAGTACCAAAGCGATCCAAACGCCAGAACCTAACCAGAGTAGTCTTTTAGACTCTACCCAGTTTTGCGGTGTAGCATAGGCAACGGGAACGCCAATTACCAATACAAAAGATAGCAGAACCAGTGCTAACAAAGCGATTTGAAATATTATGGTCATTTTTGTTTCTCCCAATCCAGCGAAATACTAAAGTTGACACTCTCACCGCTATCAGCAAAGCTTTAGCAGGAGATTCTTGCTTCATCGGGTTTGTCTAGCATTAGGTCATCTCTGTCCTAAAACCCCGTCCAGATTCCCCTCCACAAGCATCTGTTTAAAGTTGACTGACTGTTCGTCAGCAAACCAGAAAATATTTATCCTATAGAATATAGAATATCGTACAAGGCAACACTGAGATTTTGGCTTCTCTGTTAAACTATCAGAAATTGCGTCACTATAGTCATTAATCCCAAGTCCAAATAATAAATGTTGCCCAGTCCTTGAGAGCAGGGAGACAAGGAGGACAAGGGGGACAAGGAGGACAAGGGGAAATAACCAATGCCCAATGCCCAATGCCCCATGCCCCATGACTATGGACTTAATTCTTTGCCACACTACAGCTGATTTTGACGCACTTGGCGCGGCGGTAGGGCTGACGCGGTTAAAACCAGGTAGCAAGATTGTACTTACTGGTGGTGCCCATCCACCTGTCCGCGATTTTTTGGCATTACATCGGGATGAGTATCCCCTAATTGAACGGCGTTCGGTGAATCCGGAAAAAATTCGTTCTATTACTATAGTTGATACCCAACAGCGCGATCGCTTGGGTAAGGCTGCTGAATGGTTAGATTTACCCCATATTCAGGAAATCATCGTTTACGATCATCACCTGGGACATGAATCAGATATCCCTGCTAGCCAAACTCATATTTCTTCTGTGGGAGCTACAACCACTCTCATGGTGGAACAATTACAACAGCAGCAAATCTCTCTGACTCCGGCTGAAGCTACTGTAATGGCGTTGGGTATTCATGTTGACACGGGTTCTTTAACCTATGAGCAAGCTACACCCAGGGATGCTTTAGCTTTGGCTTGGTTGATGCAACAAGGAACCAGTTTATCTGTGATTTCTACTTATATTGATCCTGGTTTATCGCCACAATTGCAACAGCTTTTAACCAAGGCGTTAGCTAAATTAGAATATCTTTGTTTGCGTGGATATACGATTGCTTGGGTAACTTTACAAACAAATGAATTTGTCCCAGGGTTATCGAGTCTGGCTTCTCAATTGGTAGAGTTAACGGAAATCGACGCTTTATTATTGGCAAATGAATATCCTTTATCTGAGGATGATTCTCGCTTGACAATCATTGGGCGATCGCAAATTCCCCAAACAAATCTCAATGATTTATTCTTACCTTTAGGTGGTGGAGGACATTCTCAAGCTGCATCGCTGAATCTCCGGAGAGTCGATTCTCAAGCTATTTTAAAGCAACTGTTAGAGGAGTTTAAAGCCAGTATCCCCCATCCCCTAACAGCCAGAGATTTGATGTCTTCTCCTGTGCGCACTATTCGTCCTGAAACCACAATTACCGAAGCACAGCGCATTTTATTACGTTATGGGCATTCTGGGTTATCTGTAGTCGATACCACCGGGCAACTTTTGGGTATTGTTTCCCGCAGAGATATTGATATCGCTTTACACCACGGCTTTAGTCATGCGCCAGTCAAAGGTTACATGACAACAAATGTCAAAACCATTACACCAGATACGACATTACCCCAAATTGAAGCTTTGATGGTGACTTATGATATCGGACGGTTACCAGTATTAGATAATGCTCAGTTAGTCGGGATTGTTACTCGCACCGATGTATTGCGAGAATTACATCAAAAAGACGATCCGGGAAATTGGGAAACAGGAGAACAAGGGGATTTTTTACTCTCAGAGTCTTCTCGTCCGAAACTTTCCCTATCTGCTGCTTTGACTCCCGAATTATGGCAATTACTCACCCAAGCATCACAAGCAGCAGAAAATCGAGGTTGGCATTTATACCTCGTTGGCGGCGCTGTGCGGGACTTGCTATTAGCAGAAAACTCAAGCGGAACCTTAATGATTAAGGATATCGACTTAGTAGTTGATGGTTTTCACAAATCAGCAGATGTGGGTGCTGGTGTAGAATTAGCCAAAGAATTACAGCAAATTCACCCAGAAGCGCGTTTAGAAATTCACGGAGCTTTTCAAACTGCGGCGTTATTATGGCACAAAGACCCAGAATTAGACTCATTATGGGTAGATATTGCCACAGCGAGAACCGAATTTTACCCTTATCCGGCGGCAAATCCAGAAGTCGAAGCTAGTTCCATTCGCCAAGACTTATATCGCCGTGACTTTACCATAAATGCGATCGCACTGCGACTAACTTACCCCCGTGCTGGCGAATTACTTGATTTCTTTGGCGGATTGCTAGATTTACAAGCTAAAAAAATTCGCGTTTTACACGCCAATAGTTTTATCGAAGATCCCACCCGGATTTATCGCGGTGTGCGGTTTGCTGTACGCTTTGGATTTGACATAGAACCACAAACAGAAGACTATATTCGCTATGCCATCAATAGTGGTGTTTACGATCGCACTGCGCAAGAGAATAGCAAAACCCCAGCTTTACAAACCCGCCTCAAAGCTGAATTAAAACATATTCTCGAAGCACCATATTGGAAACCTGCTTTACAGTTACTCGATAACTTAGGCGCATTACAGTGCATTCATCCTACCCTAAAATTAGATGAAAATATCCTGAGAGAACTACGCTTATTAGAACGCTGTTTAAAAAGATTTGACAGTCAACAAACCTTAATTCATTGGCAAATGCGGTTAGAAACTTTAATCGCCCATCTAGCACCAAAATATCGCGATAAAGTCGCCAAAAATCTGCAAATGCAAGAAGATAGTATTTGCAGATTACAAAAATTAGCTGATGTAGAAACAAAAGTTACTGCATCAGTATCTACTGTGAAACTCCCCAGTCAAGTAGTAAATTTACTACGACAATATGATGTACCAATGCTGATTTTAATTGCCTTACAAAGTCCTAGAAATATCCGCAGACAGATTTGGCATTATTTAACAGTTTGGAGAAATATTCAACCTATTATTAATGGAAACGATCTGAAAAAACTTGGCTACAAACCAGGCCCCCAATATCGCCAAATCCTCGATGATTTACTAACCGCCACCCTAGACGGCGTAATTAAAAATCAAACAGAAGCCCAAGAATATTTAACCAAACATTACCCTTCATAAACTTTCTCCTCTTCTCTGCGCCTCTGCGCCTTTGCGTGAGAAAAATTCTTTTAATCTTATAGCTTTTATGCAAACACAAACACAAAAAAAACTCTACACCCCAGAAGAATATCTACAACTAGAACAAACCTCAGAATTCAAAAATGAATATTGGGATGGAGAAATTGTACCAATGGCTGGCGGAACAACTAATCACAACGAAATCGCAGGTAATTTTTATGCAAATTTCAAATTAAGAATGAGGAGCCAAAATTACAAAATATATATGGGTGATGTCAAATTGTGGATACCGCGTTATCGCATCTACACATATCCAGATGTCATGATTATTCAAGAAGAACCAATATATGAGGGAAATGGTACTACAACAGTGACAAATCCCTTATTGATTGTAGAAGTCTTATCTAAATCTACAGAAAACCATGATAGAACTAACAAATTTAGGTTTTACCGTTCTATCCCGACTTTAAAAGAATATATCATAATTGACCAATATGAATATCTCATTGAGCAGTTTACGAAAAATGCTGAGAGTCAATGGGTATTAAGTGAGTATGAATCAGAAGATGCTGTATTAGCACTCCAGAAAATAGAGTTTCAAATTCCCTTCAGTGAAATTTATGCTGGGGTGAATTTTGAACTAGGCGAAGAATGAATTTTGGCTTGTCTTTCAATTCGCATTTGGCGCATTTTTTCTGACACCTGTTTTTTTCTCACTCTACGACCATGTTCTATCCAGTGTAATATTTTAGTGAAAGCGATCGCACTACATGAAGGGCTTGAAAAAAAGGCGATCGTATTCTTAACTAGCTAGATTAAATTGAAAATTCACTATTAGCATAAGACTACGCTGCATATCTAATAATCTCGACCTCTGCGCCATTATTCACAGCTATTTCTGCCCTTTCTAGGACTTGTTCAGTGATGGAATCACTTAAATAATATTCTCCGCAGTTATCACAAACTTCTGCTGGAACTTTTTTAATTACAATAATACATTCATCTCTTTCTAAGGTAACAGTTACTAAACCTGGTTTATTTTCTCCGTGCTTGCAAATGACACATCTCATAGTTTTTGTCTCCTAATTCTAAAATCATTTGACCAAATGTTTTGATCGGCAATATAAGTTAAGGATAAATGTAGGTTGGGGAGCCAGTGCGTTGCGGGGGTTCCCCCCGTTGTAGCAACTGGCGTTTGAACGAAGTGAAACCCAACAATACGCCTCACCCCTCAACCATTGATATAAACTGTTCTCTCGCTTACCCGACACACCGCCCGCAGGCTAGAAGCCTGGGGCTAACACCACGAAGCCCACCTTCGTGGGCTTCGTGGTGTTAGCCGCACCCTTCTAGGGTGACGGCGGGATTTCGGGATAAGCGACGGATATTACCACCGATTCGCCAGCAACATCCTTTAAGAAGTGGGGTATCTGTTGAATTACGGCTTGATTAAATATTCTTCAGAGTCACGATATTTAGTGATTAACTTACGTGTTTTTAGGGGTGAATAAAGCAGCATGGAAAGTGTAGGTAAACTGGTTGCTGTTAGTGCTAACAAAATAAATGGATTTAGAAAGCCTGCTATTATCCCAGTTCCTGCGCTAGCTCCAAATCCTAATGTTAGTAGTATTAGTACAGTTGTAAATGAGTCTTCAGCCAAACCTCTAACCCATTCCACAGCCACACCCACAGCCACACCCACAGCCACACCCACAGCCATACCCACAGCCCCACTCACAGCCACACCCATAACAATACTCACAGTATGAGTCACAGCACAACCTACAGCCCAACTCACAGCCTGACTTACAGAGTATCCTCGCTTTAGTAAGCAATAACCGAGACAAAACCCAAGCATAAGTGAGGAAATACCGATAAACAGAATCAACCCGTATCCAAAAGTTTTTAACAACAAACTTCCAATCGCACTTGCAGCATAAGTAATAAACCAAGTTGTAGCCACAGATACCATTTTGACTTTTGACTTTTGACTTTTGACTTTTGACTTCCGCTTTGCGGTACTAGTCACTCTACAGCATAAGCAGTGAATTGACGTTTAAAAGGTGAATAAAAACCAATTACAATATCTGAAGCAGGTACACCACACTCAAGCAATCTTTCAGGAATTATGTCTTCTGTTCCATTATATTGAATCCATATTTTTTCATTGACAATATCAAAATGCATCACAGGCCCAAATACTCGCTTGTCGCCATTCCAGCCAACATAAGCTAATTGATAGTGATCGTTCTCATTATCAAAAATAAGTTGCGCTTTTACACCATCTTGAGGAGCAGCAATTTGTGCATGTTCCGTTAAAATTTGTTTAATAATTTGGCGATAAAGTGCTAATTTATCCATTGAGATATTTCCTCTTTTTTTGGGTTGTAAATTATTAATTTAACTTGATAGCGTTGCAGTGAACGTTGGACAAACTTCAATAACTGAACTGTTTTAGTCTATAAGCCAATACAGTTCAGTTAGCGCCAAAAACCATACACTGCGTAGGTTGGGTTGAGGAACGAAACCCAACATTTCCAGGGGTTTGTTGGGTTTCACTTCGTTCAACCCAACCTACAATTATCTTTAACTGAACTGTTTTAGTCTATAAGTGAGAGTTTACTGAAGTAAAATTAAATTTTTTAAATTTTATTATTGTTACAATAAATACTTTAAATTTGCTGAATATCAGCTATTTTGGCTTTGTTAGCTAGCATATATATATGTATGATTGCTAAGTCTAGTATAGATTGTCTGTGATCTACGGACTGCCAGTTGCTCGCCATTTTAGGGATAAGTAAGTTAAAATATATCATCCTGAAGATGGATGATTTTTGCAAAAATTTAATTATTTATATTGCACATTCTGAAAAAATATTATAAATTATTAATTTATAGGGGAATAAAATAATTTTGTAGTTTCAAAAACTAAATCCTGCTTAATACAGATACTGTAACTAGTGAAATTTTTCAGTTAAATCTTAAACGTTACTAGGAATATATTTTTTTATTGTCAAATCAGACTTTCAAGAAAGAAAAACTTGATTAACAATTGCCAAATATATTTTGCGTAACTGCCGTAAAAGTAATATTATTGCTGAAGGTGAAAGATAAAAATTTGTCATTCACCAACAAGATCGTTGCTGATAAAGCATATTAACTGTCAGTCAATCTGCAATAAAAATTGGCAGTTACAGATATTTTTTAAAGTTCATTAATTTATTCCCAAATTCTATTTGCTATTGAAAAAATCGTCTTTGTTATGATCGCAATAGCAGCATATATCAGAACGCATCTACCACAAATGTACAGTCCTTATGGAGTTATTCTGGCGATGCAACTAAACGAATTGGTAATATCTGAAAATATACAAGAAGAAGCTTGGCAAGCCTTAGAAAAGTCGATTATCTATTATCAAGGTCGTCCTGTTGGGACTTTGGCCGCATACGATTCTTCTGTAGAGGCGCTAAATTACGACCAATGCTTTATCCGAGATTTTGTATCTTCAGCGCTAATGTTTCTAATTAAGGGAAAAACAGAAATTGTCCGCAATTTTCTGGAAGAAACCTTAAAATTACAACCCAAAGAAAGGGCTTTAGATGCATATAAGCCAGGAAGAGGTTTAATTCCGGCTAGCTTTAAAGTTGTCTCTGTCAATGGAGAGGAATATTTAGAAGCAGATTTTGGCGAACATGCGATCGCGCGCGTCACACCTGTAGATTCCTGTCTCTGGTGGATTATTTTATTGCGTGCTTATGTTGTCGCTACAAAAGATTTTTCGCTAGCTTATCAACCTGAATTCCAAACCGGTATCAGGTTAATTATGGAAATCTGCTTGGCGAATCGCTTTGATATGTACCCAACGCTATTGGTTCCAGATGGCGCATGTATGATTGACCGTCGCTTGGGTATATATGGTCATCCCCTAGAAATTCAAGTTTTATTCTACACCGCTTTGCGTGCTGCTCGTGAATTACTAATTTGTCAAGGTAATCAAGATATCGTCGCCGCAATTGATAATCGCTTACCGCTTTTATGTGGTCATATTCGTCAACATTATTGGATAGATATTAATCGATTGAATGCAATTTACCGTTTTAAAAGTGAAGAGTATGGTAAAGGTGCAGTCAATTTATTCAATATATATGTAGACTCACTTCCTTATTATGAATTAGACAAATGGTTGCCAATAAAAGGTGGTTATTTAGCTGGTAATGTAGGCCCTTCCCAACTAGATACACGCTTCTTTTCTCTTGGTAATTTGATGGCGATTGTTTCTGACTTAGCAACTGACGAACAGTCCCAAGCAATTATGACTCTGATTACCGAACGTTGGGAAGATTTGGTTGGAGATATGCCAATGAAAATTTGTTTCCCAGCCTTAGAACATGAAGAGTATAGAATTGTCACAGGCTGCGATCCAAAGAATATTCCTTGGTCATATCATAATGCTGGTAGCTGGCCTGTTTTGATGTGGATGTTGGCTGCTGCTGCGGTAAAAACTAACAATCTAGAGTTAGGTAAAAAAGCGATTGAAATTGCTCAATCACGCCTGAGTGAAGATGAATGGCCAGAATATTACGATGGTAAAAAAGGTCGATTAATTGGTAAGCAAGCTAGGAAATATCAAACTTGGTCAATTGCTGGTTTCTTATTAGCAAAAGAACTGACAAATAACCCTAAATATTTACGTCTGGTTACCTTTGGTGAATTACCCGCAGAGTCTGTTTCTCGTGCTTGTGAGTTTGAATTTAGTAGTATCGATCCATATCTCCCTCGATAGAAGTATGATTGTACTGCTACCCTAAATTCACTAAATTTTCAGCATACATGATATTTTTCAAGCCCCTTTGTATCTCTAGGGGCTTTTAATTTTACTCATTAGACCTCTCGCAAAAGTCCTAATTTTCGCGTTCTTCTTTACGCCTTTGCGCCTTTGCGTGAGCTTTTCAAATGATTAATCAACAACGCAAAAATATTTATGCAAGAAGTCTATATGTTATGTATGTGTATTTTCAAAAAATCTTACCCCATAAAATGAATGAAACCAAAAAATTGGGCTATGATGAAAGAATAAAAATCAAATTCAAATATAGTAATAAATAAGTGCCGAGCAAGGCTCAGTAACTATATCTCTCTAATCGATAAAATATCAAACTTGGATAACTACTGAATTTTTATATACAAAGAAATTGATTCATAATTACAATTATTTATAATTAATTAGTTTTGAATAAGTTAATTTAACTAATGCTTGCATAAGTTGCGTTTTTTAACTTAAACATTAAATTTTATAAAAAATAGGAGTAATTGGGTGCAACGTGAAGAAATTTATCAAAAAATTCAACAAATTATTGCCAGAAATTTGAAAATTAATGCACAAGAGATTAACCTGGATTTTCCACTTTTTAGCTTAGAAATATATGATACAAGGAAAAAAATTTTATAATAGTCGTGTTATTGATTTTAAGCCTCATGAATCTGAATATTATTCTTGGCAACTGATAGCAATCAAAACAGATAGTATATCAGATGGGGCTGCGATCGCTATCGACCTAGAACTTGAATTTGAGTTAGAAAATCTTCCTGATGAGGTTTTGTTTGAGCTTGATACAGTAGAAAGAGCTATTGAGTATATATATCAAAAACTTAATCGAAAGTAACACTGAGTTGCAGCATATTGTAGTAGCTTGGAATAATAGACATTGCTTCTCTTCACTGCGTTATGGTCACAATGAAATACACTACATTTGATTGAAATTTGATACAAGCATAAATACTTGAATGATATTAAAGTTTTAGATATTTCCATGATAAACCCGCGTCAAATAGCATTTTTAGCCCTGCGAGATGTTCACAAAGGGGCTTATGCTGATGTTGCTCTCGATAAAGTGCTGCAAAAAGTTAAGTTACAAGATAGCGATCGCCGTTTAGTTACAGAATTAGTTTATGGCAGCGTCAGACGACAACGCACCCTGGACGCTTTAATTGACCAATTTGGCAAAAAGAAAGCCCATCAACAACCAAAAGACTTACGCACGATTCTGCATCTTGGCTTTTACCAACTGTGCTATCAAGAACGCATTCCCGCTTCTGCGGCTGTAAATACTACAGTCCAACTGGCTAAAGAAAACGGCTTTCCAGGATTAACTGGTTTTGTCAATGGGATGTTGCGTCAATATATTAGACAAGCAGGGGAAAATGGGGAAATACCCTTACAACTACCAGAAAATCCGGCGGAACGTTTAGGGATTTTACACAGCTTTCCAGATTGGATAATTCAAGTTTGGCTAGAACAACTGAGTTTGACGGAAGCAGAACAGTTATGTGAATGGATGAATCAATCACCCACCATTGATTTACGCATCAACCCGCTACGCACTTCTATAGATGTGGTGGAACAGGCGTTAAAATCGGCTGATGTCTTAGTCAAGCGTTTACCTCATTTACCCCAAGCTTTACGCTTAATTAGTAACAGTGGCGCGATTCAAAATTTACCCGGTTTTCGTGAGGGTTGGTGGGTTGTTCAAGATAGTAGCGCCCAATTAGTCAGTCATTTACTTGACCCCCAACCGGGTGAGGTGATAATTGATGCTTGTGCTGCACCTGGGGGGAAAACTACTCACATTGCGGAATTAATGGGGGATAAAGGAAAAGTTTGGGCTTGCGATCGCACTGCTTCCCGATTGCGTAAACTCCAAGAAAATGCACGACGCTTGAATTTGCAATCGATTGAAATTTGTACTGGGGACAGTCGCGAGTTCTCACAATTTACTCATACAGCAGACAGAGTTTTACTCGATGCACCTTGTTCTGGTTTGGGAACTCTCCACCGTCATGCTGATGCGCGTTGGCGACAAACACCAGAAACAGTCCAGCAACTTTCTCAACTGCAAAAAGAATTAGTTTCACATACTGCAACATTTGTCAAGACTGGCGGAGTTTTAGTCTATGCTACTTGTACCCTACACCCAGCAGAAAACGAAGCGGTGATTTCCCAATTTTTAGCTGAGTCTCCCGACTGGAAAATAGAAGCGCCGAGTGCAGATTCACCAATATTTGCTTATACTACCCCCCAAGGCTGGTGCAAAGTTTGGCCGCAGCAGCAGAATATGGATGGTTTTTTTATAGCTCGCTTAAGAAAAACTAATGATTCCGGGTGATTACTGTAACGAGACTGTAGGATTTGATCGAGGTTAAAATCTCCCAGAGGATGCAGCATGGTTACTCATTCCAATGTGAAAAACTTAGTAAAAATCCTGATTGGTGCAGCCTGGATTGACGGTGTAATCCAGCCGGAAGAAAGGCAATACCTGCGGGAAATAGCCCAAGCCAAAGGTTTAGCTACCGATCCGGAAATCAAGCCTTGGTTGTACGAATTAGTTCCCGTACAGCCAAAAGAGTGTTATAGCTGGGTGCAAGAATATTTAGGCGATCGCCCAAGTATTGAAGATTGCGTCAGCTTGATTGAAGCGATTAGTGGTTTAATTTACAGCGACGGCGATGTAGCGATCGAAGAAGCGAGACTCCTGACCAAATTACAGGAGATTACTAAAGCTAGCGAGTCAACCCAAGCAGCCCATACTACTTTACTCAAACAAATTCAAAAGCTTTATCGGCGTTGGGTTGAAGTGCAAAACTAACTGAGATATATGATTGTTGAGTTAATCAGACGCGGTTTATCGCGCCTGTGGAAGAGTTTAAAATTTGCTAATTTAATTCAGCTTTTTCACTGCTTATGACTTCGGTTCGCCCAGACCCGGAGTTTCTTCTTTTTGGACTTTGGGAACAAAGTCAGGACGTTCTTTGCTTTCCCAACCGGGGGGACGCTTAGAGTTATACCAAGCGATAGAACCGATGGTAACAGCAGCAATAAAACCAAATACATAAACAAAGGTAAAAGCAAAAGGAAAATGCGGCCCGTTTACCGCCTGTGCTCCTGTCTGCATCAATAAAAGCATGAGTATATTCTCCTAGCTTAGGTAACGCTACTTAACAGACTATAAAATGAGCGTAACACCTAACATCCCCCATGAGTTTGAATCACATGGTCAATAGTCAATAGTCATGTAAGAGGCTGTGCGCGATAGTTGCCGCAACTCAAGATCGATAAAAATAGATTTCCAAGCCAGTATCTTTGCTCCTTTCGCCCCTTATAGTCGGCATTTGGGATTTATGATACACCATCTCGCTCTAGGCGAACCTCGACTTCACGCTCCACATACTCCCATTCTTTGCTGGCGCGCATCCGTAGGAGTAATTCATCAAAAGCCTTGGTGTGTTCGGGCGCGAATTCAAACCAGGTAAGAAAATCAAATGATTCTCCGAGATCACGACAGTGAAGCAGCCGACGTGCAACGCCTGGAAGATACTCCAAACCAACGGCTGTATGATGAGACTCTTCCTCAAAAATTGCTCGCCGTTCATCTTGTGCCATTTCCCACCACTGGACAGATTTTTTTATTGGAATCAGCACCGCAGAAACGGCTTCCGAGCGATTTAGCGGCGGCTGCACTGCCCGAAGAACACTGACTTCATCGCGCATGGAATAGCGAATGTTACTGGTAAAACTTTGTAGAACCCACGAACTATCCAATGGTAATTCCGCGACAGCATCATTAACCACATTTACTCTTTCAACAAGCTCTAAACTAGTCCCAAAAACACCCCGCACATCTAACACTTTCCATGTACCTTGCTTGCCACCAATAAAGGAATATCTGTTATTCATGTTATTCGAGATATCTGGATTGAGAAGAATTTAAATGATTCTAACCAGCTTAGAAGTCCTTAAAATGAGTTTTTGCTGAAAAATTTGGAAGTGACGAAATTCTCTTAATTGTGCAAAAACATCCATAGCGGTCGCAATACTTCTCGGTTAAGAATTAAGCAGTATTGAGAATAAAAAAATTGTATGATTGATGTTTAGTACCCGTTCCTCTGTGGATTGGTTTTCTAGATGGAAACTTAGAACGAGTTTTTTTGACTACTCTAGGATTTGGGGCGTGAGTAGCAACGGATACTGTAGGCGAAATATTTCTTATTGGTCAATAGTCATATCAATTCGCGTTTTAATACGTAATTAAGATTCCCGTAGGGGCGGGGAAACCCCGCCCTTGTGTGGGTTTCCCTGCCCTTGTGTGAGTTTCAATGTTACGTTTTAGATTGCAGTTTAGTATCAACAGTCAACAGTCAACAGTCAACAGTCAACAGTCAACAGTCAACAGTCAACAATTACTTACTGCGATGAAGATGGTCTAAGTCTTTCCCGCCAAGAAGGTTGTGATGGGGATGAATTACCCGAACTACCTGATGAACTACCTGATGAACTACCACTGGATGATGAAGATGATCGCCTAGATCTGCGAGGTGTGGAAGGCTCAGATGATTCCGCACGCCTGCGCCGTCTGGGGCGAGATTCGGAAGAATCGCTGTTATTATTACTGGATTCTTCGCTGCGATACCGCCGTCTTTGAGATGAAGATGTGTCATCATCTTGCTGTTGGTAATAACGTCTGCGGCGTCTGGGCGTTTCTTCTTGTTGTTGGTCTTCTTGAGAATATCTGCGCCGTCTTCTTGATGAACTTTCTTCATTATTATTGTCCTCATCCTCATCTGAGGATACGGCTTTATTGACAATTCGTCCTGGTTTTATGGGTTGAGCTTTAATAGTAGCTTTACGACCTTCCAGTTTCGGGCGCGCCGGAAACTTTTCTACTGGCATATCTTTGACGGCTTGTTCCATAAATTCGTGCCAGGTGTAAGCCGCACTACCACTACTACCATCTGTGGGGCGATTGTCATCATTCCCTAACCAAACTCCAGTTACCAATTGGGGAATATAACCAATAAACCATAAATCGCGGGCTTCGTCGGAGGTACCAGTTTTACCAGCTACCGGTCGATTATCTAATTGAGCAGCAGCACCTGTACCAGCTTCGACAACGTTGCGCAACATCCAGGTCATAATTGCGGCACTATCAGCATCAAGCGCCCGCTTGGAGGCGAAATTTGCTGACCAAATTACTTGACCCTGACGGTTGAGAACCCGACGAATACCATGTACTTCTGTGTGTAAGCCTTGGGTGGCAAAACTACCGTAGGCGCTAGTTAATTCCAGCAGATTTACTTCATTTGAGCCTAAAGCTAGGGAATATGTGGGCTTAAGTTGGGATTTAATCCCCATTTCTTGGGCAAGCTTAATTGTTGGCTCAAATCCTACATCAATTAATGTCTTAACTGCAATGATGTTAACAGAACTAGTGAGCGCATCGCGCATTGTCATCCAACCGCGAAATTTTTCGCTGTAGTTTTTGGGTTCGTAGCCATCGACTACAAGGGGTGCATCGAGGTAGCTGTCGTAGGGACTTTTACCAGATGCGATCGCAGTTGCATAAACAAAGCCTTTAAAGGTGGAACCTGGTTGCCGTTGAGCTTGTGTCACCCGGTTAAACTGGTTCTTACCAAAATCTTTACCCCCAACCATCGCCTGAATTTCCCCATTCCGGGGATCTATGGCTACCATTGCGGCTTGTTTAAAGTTCTCCCAGCGTCCCTGATTTCTCAGGGTTTTGGCTACGGCTTCCTCTGCAAATTTCTGCCAAGTTGGGTTTAAAGTGGTTTCCACTATCAAACCCCCACCAGCTAACACATCTGGGGAGACATACTTGGGCAATTCTTTTTGAATAAAGGTAGTAAAGTAGGGCGATTCTACTTGCAGTCGCTTCGGTAAACTGCTGTTGAGGGTGAGAGGTTCTTGGCTGGCAGCTTCCCTTTCGGCGGCTGTGATTTTACCATCTTCTTGCATTCTTTGCAACACCAAATTCCGCCGAGCTTTGGCGGCTTCGGGATTTCTGTCTGGAGCATACAGGCTAGGGGCTGGCGCTAAACCGGCAATGGTCGCCATTTCAGGTAATGTCAGTTGATCTACGGATTTACTAAAGTAAACCCATGCAGCATCGGCTACACCATAAGCGCCAGATCCCAAATACACCAAATTCAAATAACGCTCAAGAATTTGGTCTTTGGTTAATTCTTGCTCCATCTTTTGCGCTAACCGCACTTCTTTGAGTTTGCGCCAGATAGTTTTTTCTTGTTTGATAAATAAAATCCGGGCTAGTTGTTGGGTGATGGTGCTACCACCTTCTACCACATCTTGCGATCGCAAATTATTCCAAACAGCTCTAACTATACCTTGGGGATCGACGCCATTATGTTGCTGAAATCGCCGATCTTCGGAAGCAATGAAAGCTTGTTTTAAGCTATCGGGTATTTGCTCTAGTTTTAGCTGGTCTCTAGCAGCTTCCCCTTGCTGTTGTAAGATACTACCGTCTGCGGCTTTAATCGTCAAAGTTTGTTCGCGGACAACAGCATTTAACTCTGATTTATCTGGTAAAGTCCGGTCTATGTTAGCGATTCCATAATTAAAGGCGACGATCCCACCACCGATAGTTAAGCTTCCCCAAAACCACAGGCGACGATAAAAGGGTTTTTCTTTGGTGGATAGTTTAGCAATTACTCCAGATGAGACTTTTTGCATCTGGCTAAGTACTTGCTTTCCTTTGTCCAGCTTTGTTGGTGGTAAGTTCTCATTTATAGATTCTTCTGGGACAGATTCTTCATTTTCGAGATGATTACCAGATGACAATTGTGGTTGCTCCTTGTCAGATGCACTTAAATCAGTTGTTCCTTGCTTGAACCAGGAGGTAAGTTTCCTCACGTTAGTTTCTCGCTCAAATGTAGTTGCTATCTAACCACCAGTATGGTTGGGGTTAGTGTATCGCCTTTGTGTTAGTATAATATCCCATAAATAAACAAGTGAATTTAGTAAAATACAATGTTTTTTTGGAATTCTTTAGATTTGATCCCGTAAATATTAATACAAAAATTTATGAATTTTCACAGATAAAATACTGTGATTAGCAACTAAAAAATATGCCGCTAGGTATAAGCAAAAAGACAAGTAGCATATCTGAAACAGACAAACTCACCACAGATGCGATCGCAGCGATCGCCCTTGGTAGTAATATTGGCGATTCACAAGAAATATTAGAAGCAGCGATCGCGACTTTAGCCAACACCCCTGGTATTTTTCTCCAAGCAAAATCCCACTGGTATCAAACCGCAGCCATCGGCCCGCCACAACCAGATTACTTAAACGGCTGCGCCCTAATCAAAATATTTATGCTCCCGCATCTGTTATTAGAAACATTATTAGCAATCGAACAAAAATTTGGGCGTGTACGTCAAGAGCGGTGGGGCCCCCGTACCCTAGATTTAGATTTGCTGTTATATGATGACTTAATTATTGATACACCCACCCTGCAAATCCCCCATCCGCGAATGCGGGAGCGGGCGTTTGTTCTGGTTCCCTTGGCAGAAATTGCACCCAATTGGGTAGAACCAGTATCCGGATGTGTTATTAAAGATTTGGTTAAAGAGGTTAACTGTTCTGATGTACATTTATTGATGGGCAGTTAAAATTACACCCCATAAACGCAGGAAACCTAGAGCTAACAAGCCCTAGAGTTGGTCTGTGTATCTAAAGACACACAATTTTACTATGCCACTAGGTAGAGAATTACCACAGCTGCTAAGACAACGTTTGTTCTATAAAGGACGCAAGTTTAACTTTGAAGTTAATCGCTTGCGGTTACCGAATAAAGCCGAGGGCGAATGGGAATGTATTCGTCACCCCGGTGGTGCGCTAGCTGTGCCTGTGACAGCCGATGGTAAGCTGATACTGCTGCGTCAGTACCGCTTTGCAATTCAAGGCAGAATCATCGAATTTCCCGCCGGTACTTTAGAAATCAATGAAGATCCTCTAGAAACAGTACAGCGAGAACTTCAAGAAGAAACTGGTTATCGTGCCCAAAAGTGGGATAAATTAGGAGAGTTTTTCCTAGCTCCTGGATATTCTGATGAAATCCTCTATGCTTTTCTGGCGCGAGATTTAGAAAAGTTAGAAACACCGCCAGAAAAAGAAGAAGATGAAGATATCGAAATTCTTTATTACACCCCCGAAGAACTGGAGAAAGCCTTTATCGATGGCGAACCAGTAGATGCGAAAACGATTTCTAGCTTTTTGTTAGCTCGTCCTTTCTTAACTTAAGTTATAGATATGCTCATTGAATTAGCAATTGGCGACGCCTACGGTGCAGGCTTTGAATACGCTGATGAAGTGAGCGTCTATAACGATTTGAGTCGATACGTATCACATCCGCGTTATCGACTCATACCGGGTAGCTATACAGATGATACCCAAATGAGTATTGCGATCGCTGAAGTTATAGTATCAGCAGCACCTTGGACACCAGAAGTATTAGCACAGAGTTTTGTTACTTGCTTTAAACGCGATCGCCGAGAAGGTTATGCTAGTAGATTTTACCATTTTCTTCTCGAAATTGAAGATGGCACCGAGTTCGTAGCCAAAATTCGCCCAGATAGTGACAAAAGCGGCGCTGCAATGCGTGCAGGGCCAATTGGGATTTTCTCCACACCCGAAAAAGTCATCGAAGCCGCAACCATTCAAGCCGCTATTACCCACAATACACCAGATGGCATTAACGCCGCAGTTGCCGCCGCCTTGATGACGCACTATTTTATTTACAAACTCGGGCCAAAACGCAAATTAGGACAGTTTATTGAAAGCTATGTACTGTCTGGCGAATGGTCTAAGCCTTGGGAAGGTGAAGTTAAATCTAAAGGCTGGATGAGCGTCAGAGCAGCCATTACCGCAGTCATTCGCAACGATAGCATGAGCGAACTATTGCAAGATTGTATCGCCTTTACTGGCGATGTCGATACAGTTGCCACCATCGCTCTCGCAGCTGGTTCTTGTAGTCAAGAAATTGCCCAAGATATCCCTGAACATCTAGTTACAGGGTTAGAAAATGGAACCTACGGTAGAGATTATCTCATCGAATTAGACAAACAATTGATGAGTTTAGTAGGTAAAATATAAAGTCGATATCTATCGCTCTCTAACTCTTAAAACCCTCATAACCAAGTAGACATTTCTCACCTAAAATCAAACATCTCAATACCACATCTCATTAACTCATCGCCAATTCTCCGCGTACCTCCGCGCTTACCTTAGCGATACTTTGCGTTTAAATTTCAACTCTGAACTCACAACGATTGAACCCTCATTGATAATTGCTATAATCACAATTACCAATGTTGCATTAATGTTGATAATAAAATGACCAGCTTACCGACAAATAACGTATTTTTTATTTTAGGAATTATTTTTATCTTTATTGCTGTATTAGGACAAACTAAACTAGGTTTTGCCGAAATTAATCCCGGTTGTTTTGGCAGAACTTTAGCCTTATTTATTGGCTTGTTCAGTTTAGCAATTGCGCTAGGTTCGGGAACCCCTTCTTTAGAAAGCCTAAATTCATTGATTCAATATCTCACAAACCAACTGCAAAACCTGGGCGGATTTGCTAATGATTTATTCGGTTCTTAAGCAAATATTATCTTAGCTTTCAAATTGCGAGATGTCTAAATCAATGTAATACCAATTCAAACAAAGTTGGCAATCGTCTATACATTCTAGAGGGTATGGCAATGCCATACCCCTACAATTTTTCGCATTATTTTTTCTTTTTAGAATACAGATGAAACCCCTTACTAATGACAAATGACCAATGACAAATGACTAAAATTTTTGTTAGTAATAAGCTCCAACTAGGCTATAAGTTAAACTAGCTAATACTATCAACGTGATAATTACATAAGCAAATTCTCTTCGCCAGATAAAAGTCAATAAAGAAATTACTACACGCAAAACAGGAATAGCTATTAATAACAGCAAACCTAGCTGAATAATACCGCGCCGACTACCTGCTAAAACTGCATTAATTACACCTAATGGCGAACAAAACTCTGCTGGTTCACCTTGAAAAAATTTATAGTTGACAGGTTCAGAACCATGTCGAATTAAGTAGAGGATTCCCCCAATAAATACCACAGTACTCGCCAGCAAAACGCCATATCTTAGCAGGTTGCTCAAGATGGTTTCTAGTGATAGTTCACCAAATGTTTTTGTAGAATTCTTTTTATGCTCAATTTCACTAACATGAGGTAACTTGACTACTATATTGGCTTGAGGCTTTGGTAATGGTTCGATATCAGCATCTAAATCTTTTGATGGAAAAGCTATGGCTAATACTTCAGTATCGGGCTGTGGAGATGAGAGTGACTGAAAATTACCATCAAATTTATACATTTTACAGTCCTCCTATGACATTGTTGTAGACCATCTTCACAGCCATGATAACTAGCACTAGACTAAAGACAATGCGCAAAGTTTGTGTTTTAGTACCTAATAACACCCTAGCACCCAAAAAAGCACCAGGTAATACGCCTAACATTACCGGCATTGATAATCCTGGATCGATATAACCTCTGGCAAGGTAAACTCCAGCTGAAGCAGCTGCTGTGACACCAATCATAAAGTTGCTAGTGGTAGTAGAAACTTTAAAAGGTAAACGCATGGCTTGATCCATTGCTAATACCTTAAACCCCCCCGAACCAATACCCAGCAAGCCAGAAAGTACTCCCGCTACTACCATGACGCTAAATCCTGCGGGAAGGGAATGAACTTGGTAAGACATCAACCCTTCTGAGGTGGGATAAGTACTATTGAGTTGCAGATAATTAGCTAAAGAATCGGTTGGTTCGGTTTCAATTTTTTCAAGTCTTGGTCGTTGGGAAAGATATGCTGAATAAATCAGGACGATCGCTAATACAATAGTTAAGGCTTTGACAGACACAAAGGTAGCAATTAACGCCCCAACTATAGCGCCTATTGTTGTCGCAACTTCTAAAAACATGCCTAAACGTAAATTGGCGTAGCCTTTTTTAATATAAGTAGACGCCGCACCTAAGGAAGTTGCAATTACAGATACTAGTGAAGCGCCAACAGCATAGCGAATATCAACACCAAAGACTGAAGTTAGTAAGGGAACTATGACAACACCACCACCTAACCCAGTTAATGCACCAAGGAATCCGGCGGTAAATGAACCTATCCAAACTAATAAGGAAAATTCCAGGATATTCAAATTTCATACCTCTTGCTTCGATATATATCAATGTACGATGAGATGTTTTTGTATATTGGTGAATTTACGTTGCATATAAATTAAATCTGTTAACTCTTGTCATTTTGTCCATAATTAACTGGGTGTGAATATTTATCATTAATACAAGGTAAATAACAGAGAGAAAGAAGATTTTAGTAAACTTTACTTTTTGTAATATAGTTATTTAAAAATCTTAATTTTGCACATCTAAAAACTTTTAGATGAACGGAGCTTTGTTAAATTCACATTAGACGTAATTTCAGCATCGGTTTATATAAATGATAATTGAACTATGGATTTCTGGCAGGCTGATGCCAGATAAATATAATGCGGAGATAACATTTTAGTTTTCTGATACTTCCAGCAGCAGCCGATAAATTTTGAGCATCACCTAAAAATAAGCGATCGCATTTAATTAGTCAGTATATTTACGAGATTTAGAGAGCCACTTTCTAACAAAATAAAAGCGCCTAATCCCATCAGTACAAAAGGCATAATATTCTGACCATAGCTGGCGAGAAGATCTGCGATCGCTTTATTATGAGTTAGTTTATACGCGGTATAGCACAAGCATCCAACCAACAGAAAAAATACCGTTAAAATTACCAGTAAGCTTTCTGGGTTACTACTGGCAAATAAAGGAACATAAATGCTGATATTATCTGTGCCATTAGCAAAAGTCACTGCTGCTACACTGTAAGTTTGGATATTCAGAAATTTGGTTAAAAGTGAGTGGTGCGATTGTTTAATTTCTGTCTCTTCATCTTCTGCATCATCTTCTGATTGTTTAATTAAAGTGCGAATTCCAATTGCTATTGGCACTATTCCAAATAAGCCAATCCAAGGGCGGGGAATAATCAAACCGCCAAAGAAACCGGGAAGACTAGCGATAATTAGGGCTGTAAAACCGAGATATTGACCAGCAATAATATGCCAGCGTCGGAACGTCGCATTTGCTTGTGAGAAAAACAATGTCAGCATCAGCATATCATCAATATTGGTAGCACTGAAAGCAGCTATGCCGGTGTTAATTGCTGTGACTAAACCACTCATATCAATTTTGGATTTTAGATTTTGGATTTTGGATTGGGGATTAAAACTATAGAGAAAAAACAAGTCTGAAGAGATGTTTTTAAGGAACTTTTCTATCGTTGAATCTGGCGTGAATTTTTTCGATTTCTTGACGCATACCCACAATTAAGTTGGGAGAACGCAACCTTTTAATGTTGAACCATCCACAGGTAACAACTAGATACAGCAAGAAGATATAGGGAAAGATATCATAAGGCGCTTCGGGAACCGGAAAAAGTGTACTACCGGGAATTCCCACGCTTCCTAATACAGGAATCATCATGAATCCTACTCCCAAGACAGAAAAGACTATATCTCGCAGGCGCAATTGGCGAATGTGGTACAGGTAAACCGGCGCAGCAATGGAGATGAGAATATACACTGTTAAAAATCCATAGCTACAAATAGCACCCAAATAACCCATACTCTCAAATAATTTGATTTGAAACACAGACATGACAGCAGGTACTAGAAATGTCAGTAAAGAACACATAGTTACTGCTACATGGGGTGTTTTATTGGATGAATGTGCTGTACCTAAAGAGGAATGAAATAAACCATGACGCGCCATTAAAAAGAATATTCTCGCTGCTGGGTTAATACTTCCCAGAATGCAAGCAAAGAAGCTAAGTAATGCACCTAAAGCTACTAATTCTCCTAAAAAACCCACTCCTAGTTGTTGCGACAAAAAGCCTAGAGGTTCCTCTGTCGTGGTAATTGCAACTCCCGTATCTCTAAATCCCAGTACCTCTATATAGGTAGTTGCAATATAGAAAAGTCCGGCAAGTATGACGCTACCTTTGACAGCTTTGGGAATGGTTCGTAAGGGGTTTTTTGCTTCATCACCCAAGGATGTTGCACTTTCAAAGCCGGAAAAAGCAAACATCACTAAGACTAATCCTGTAGCTATGCTACCTGGAGTTGTACCAGTTAAAGTCAATTGAGACATATCTAGCGCAAAGCCTTTGTGCGCCCAAATGATGATGCATAAAATAGCGATTAAGACAATAGATAGACCCTCCATCAATAGCATTGCTACGGCGGAAATTTGAATATCTTTATAAGCTGCATACCAAGAAATTCCTGCACCAATTGCTAACAGAGTAATACTAGAGGGATGAATACCTAAATAGCCGATTAACATCCCACTAAAGTTAGCAAAACCGCAGAGTACTGACATTCCAGTCAATAAATAGGCTAAGACTAGACTCCAACCACAAATTACACCAGCCGTCGGGCCTAAACCTTTGGTGATGTAGGAATATAAGGAACCAGGAGATGCAGAACGGCTAGCAAATTGATTGATATTAATGCTGACAAATAATAGCCCAATTAGCCCAATTAAAAAGCTTAACCAAGTGCCATTCCCTGAAAGCGCAACTATCAAACCAATATTAGATGCAGGTATAGTTGTAGGTGCAATGACAGCAAAAGATTGCGCTAAAACTTCTGTAAAAGAAAGACAATCTGGCTTTAAGCCATGAACACTGCGATCGGATGAGATTTCCTGTTTCATATTGCTGCTTTGGCGAGGGAATAGTACATATTTCGGTGGGATTAGGGGTGTTTTTAATATTGCCTAAATCAAAATATCCCTATCAAGTAACCCCAAAGTTTGAGCATAAATTTTTGCTATATATCTCAACTCAACAACCTCTATCTTTGGTTGTATTTCTGACGATAGTGGTCATACTACCCCATGTATTTTCTGCAATCAAGTATCAGTAAAAAATAATTTTTAAATTTTAGTTAAAGAAGAATCATTTACGCTAACTTTATCGAGATTATGTAAATTTATATTTGAGAAATAAATCATTAATTGATACATTAACTATTAAGATAAAACTAATACCCTATAAGATCGTGGGATTGTGGGTTAATTGATTGGCGACAACATTGGGATCAAATAAATGTAGGAATTTAGCTGGACAGAGGCAGAGTTGCTACTTAAATATCAGAAGTATAAAACTCTATGAAGAGGCTAATGTTGTCAAGTAAGAGTTGAAATGGTAGGTTAAAATTAATAGTTATTTTGAAAAAAACCGAGGTATTGTAGAAGAACTTTTCAAAATAACTAAAATTGTTTTTTTGTTACAAAGATGACAATTTATTGAGATAAACCTCAACAGCAATTTGTAAAAAGTAGGACATATAAGATGAAAACCTGCAAATATTTTTTGATGCTAGCGCTGTTACTAGTAAATTTAGTCATTGCGCCGCCTTCATTTGCCGATCGCCCGAAATTTACGAAAAATCCTGATTATGTAGCGCTGACGAAAGAAATTGAGCGGTTGCAAACTGTCAAAAAGACACAATCTCAGTTAGAAGGCTATACACCAGAACAAATTGATCGAGCCATTGATGAGTTAACTTTAGAGAAATATGTGTTTGAATCGGGAGTTGATTGGGGACAATGCACCAATAAAACAGGTAAAACTATTGGTGTATACGGGCCAGAACCAGGACTTGATGATGATGAATACTCCGAAGGGGCTGCATTATATTTTTTAGCTAATGGACAAACAACTGAAGATCGATGGAATTGCAAGGGAATTTATCTACCAAGTGATGTGAAGGTGACGGCTTTGAGTCAAGATGGACAAACTCAAGAAGTCGCTGGTGGTGTTGCAATTAAGATTCCTATTGGTGCTAACTTAGTTTTGAGCGCAAATCCCGATACTGGGGTGCTGGAATTTAATCAAGCAGGGACAAAAATTGTCAAGTCTGGTGATGTGAACTGGTTTATTCCCAATGTATCCCAAGCAATTGTAGATGCTAGAGTCACTAATGCACCTACTAACAAGGCTTAATTTTATGCGTGGCTAGTTTGGGAATTTTAGCTCAAAAATAGCGATCGCACTTGCTGCTTCTATTCATTGTAGACATCGTATCGTTTAACAATATCATGGCATCGCCTGACAATACGATTGTCAGGGCATGGCATTGCCATGCCCCTACCCCCATCTATAATTTCCGCGAAATCAACTGTATTTGGTATCTAAACGCGAAAGTTTTTGGCTCAATATGCGCCAGCTTTATCATTTACACATATTTAATACGCATTTTTAAATTTTTCGTAAACAAAAAAGGCGATCGCTTTCTCATTTATCAAAATCAAGTACTCATTTTCCTGTTTTAAGTCAGCAAAAAGCCATTTTACCTTCTCATTAAGGCTTTTTGCTTTCTCATTATTGTGTTTTCCGCAAGTAAAATACTATTTCACCTACTCAAAAAGCTATATCGCCTACTCGTTTCGGTAAATCGCGTACTCGTTTTGGTGTTTTCCGCAAGTGAAAAGCCATTTCATTTACTCATTTGGGTAAATCACGCACTCATTTTGGTATTTTCCGCAGGTAAAAAGGTAGATTGCTGGCTCAAAAATTGCCATGTTTGACAATAAGCGCTTGTTTAGTTATGCTTTATTGTTTTTGGCGATGTCTAGGTTGGGTTACGCCTACGGATTTGTTCTTAGGGAAATCCAAAAATCAATTATCCCAAATTGTCGGGGCGGGTTCACCCATTGGTGTCAACTTAACGTGAAACCTTCATCAGGACTTGATTTTACCTCAAATCGCCTACCATCAAGATCCGCGTTACCCCACCCCAGTTTTGTCTAAAGCCAAAACGTCCCCTCCCCGTAAACGGGGAGGGGAAAAAGGGGAGGGGTAAAAAGCTTGTGGGGTAAGCGTTTGAACTTAAGTTGATACCAATGGATCACCCCGCCCCTACGAGTTGCCGACTTAAGTTAATGATTGGGATACCATGCAAAAAGACAGGGAAGGGGATTGCTTAAAACTACTTTTAGGGTTTTGCTAAGATTGGTTACATAATGTAATGTTAACCTGGCAAATTGCACCCATACTTGAGCAAAACACCTATGCAGACTGCGATCAAATCCGATGAAGAACCAAATAATCGCTTGTTTTCTAATCTGGAATTTGATGGTAAGCGGCTAAGTCATCAACCTGGAAGCGTATTAGGTAGCACAGCATTAATTGCGGGAACTACGGTAGGTGCGGGAATTCTCGCCTTACCTGCGGTAACTTTACCCTCTGGTATTGTTCCATCCACAGTCTTATTAATTGCGGTTTGGGTATACACTTTAGTTTCTGGTTTATTGATTGCAGAAGCCACAGTCAATACTATGCGGCTAGCAGGGCGTCCAAATGTGGGCATGTTAGCGATGATTGAGAACACCTTGGGCTTAATTGGTGGGCGAATTGCTGCCGGTACTTATTTGTTTTTACACTATGCCTTACTAGTAGCTTACACCACCCAAGGCGGCGAGATTTTAGGAAATGCGATCGCTAATTTATTCGGCGTTCAAAATGCTGTACCTGCATGGGTAGGAACCACTGCGTTCACCCTGGTATTTGGTGGAATCATGTATTTTGGACGAGATAAGTTTGTCGAAAAGCTGAATAGCGTATTTGTCGCCATTGTTCTGGCTTCATTTTTAGGACTATTATTACTCGCAGGCGGACAAGTTAAGACTACACAATTTTTATTTCAGAATTGGAGTGCAGTCGGTAGCGCTGTATCTGTCATGGCTGTAGCTCTGTTTTACCATAACATTGTGCCAGTGGTCGTGACTCAACTAGAAGCAGACACCAAAAAAATTCGCCAGTCAATTGTCATTGGTTCAGCGATACCCTTAATTATGTTCCTAGCCTGGAATGCAGTCATTTTGGGAAGTGTTAGCCCAGATATCCTGCACAATGCTGGTAATATTCAAGGGATATTTGACCCCTTAGAAATTTTGCGGTCTGGTGGTGCGGGAGAATGGTTAGGAGTGCTAGTATCAATTTTCTCCGAATTTGCGATCGCCACCTCATTCATCGGCTTTGTCTATGGATTGCTAGACTTTTTTCAAGAGATATTTTTATCTACGCAAATCCAATTTACCAGCCGCTTGCGCCTCTACTCCATGATTCTTTTACCAGCGATGAGTGTCGGTGTCATCAGTCCCAAAATTTTCTTCACTGCATTAGATTATGTTGGTACATTTAACATCTCAGTTTTAGGCGGAATCATCCCCGCATTGATGACATGGAAACAACGAAAGGAACATACCAATAAAGTATATCAATCACTTGTCCCCGGTGGTAAAGCCACACTTATTATCATGATTTCCCTAGCAATAGCTATCATCAGCAAACAGATTTGGTCAACAATCATCAATAATTCGTAATACTTCGACAAGCTCAGTACAAGTTCGTAATTCGTAATTTATAATTCATAATTAAATTAACAAATGACTATTGACCATTGACTATTGACTATTGACCAAAATAATGAACAACCGTTTAATTAAAATCAGTAAATTTCTCAGCAAATATCTGCGCCATCAACCCGAAAGCCTGGGAATTACACTAGAATCTGGTGGCTGGGTGAATGTCCAAGAACTACTAGCAGCTTGTGCAAAACATCAATTTCCCATTACCTTGCAGGAATTGCAAGAAGTAGTGGCTAATAATGATAAAAAACGCTTTTCCTTCGACTCTACAGGTACTATGATCCGTGCTAATCAAGGACATAGCGTAGAAGTTGATTTACAGTTAGAACCAGTGACACCGCCAAATGTGTTGTATCACGGTACAGGACACAAATCTGTAGAGTCAATTCTGCAAACAGGAATTGCCAAAATGTCACGCCACCACGTGCATTTATCTGCCGATATTGCCACAGCTAAAACCGTTGGTGCAAGACATGGAAAACCTGTAGTTTTGGCTATAGATACAGCGTCAATGTATCAAGCAGGTTATCAATTTTATTGTTCCGATAATGGTGTTTGGTTAGTTGATAATGTACCGCCTGAATATTTGCAAATAATTTGAAATTCTCCTCTGTGTTCTCTGCGTTCTCTGCGGTTCTATAAAACTAACTGCGTAGGTTGGGTTGAAAGTAGACGCAGAGCGGCTTCCCGTTCGACGAAGTCGTTCCCGAAGGGTAGGGTAGTGAAACCCAACACAACGCGGAAATGTTGGGTTTCGTTCCTCAACCCAACCTACATCTAATGACTAATGACTAATGACTAATGACTAATGACTAATGACAACTATCTTTAATCGCGCCTATCTACTTATCAGTATTGTCACTGATTCAAGTTAGCTAAAAACTTGAATAGCATATATATGTAATGTAGTCGGGATAAAACTATGTCGGAATTGTCGCTTCATTGCCAAAATTTAAAAGAACAAGTTGAGTATATCCTAAAACTTTTACAGCAAGAACCGACATTTCGCTCTTACGATATTACACCTATCCAAACTTCTTTAGATAAAGCTATTTCTCCGCAATTTGAAATTGTTTTTGCTGGTGCATTTAGTGCTGGTAAATCAATGCTAATTAATGCAATCTTAGAAAGAGAATTATTATATAGCGCTGAAGGACATGCTACGGGGACAGAATGTAAAATTGCCTATGCTGAAGCCGAAAAAGAAAGAGTAGTATTCACCTTTTTAAATGAAGTAGAAATTTGCGAACAAGCTTTATCTTTATGTAAAGAATTAGGATTTACCACAGTTGCTAATATTAATCAACCAGATGTCATTAATTTACTCAATCAAGGTTGTCAAGCAATTCTCCAACAAGAGGGTGGGGAAAATAAATCGGAACGCGCAAAACAAGCCAAGGCTTTAATGTTATTGCTGGAAGGATATATCGCTAATCGTCAACATATCCACACAGTTAATAATGCTACTTATTCAATGGCACAATTTAACTTTAGCAATATTAAAGAAGCAGCAAATTATGCGCGTCGTGGTAGTAATAGCGCTGTGTTAAAACGAATTGAATATTATTGTCATCATCCGCTTTTACAAGATGGTAACGTACTCATCGATACGCCGGGAATTGATGCGCCAGTTGAAAAAGATGCACAGTTAGCTTATGAAAAAATTCAAAATCCAGATACTTCCGCAGTGGTATGCGTGTTGAAACCTGCGGCGGCTGGTGATATGACGAAGGAAGAAACAAAGCTGCTGGAAACGATGCGGAGTAATAATGGAATCCGTGATCGCATTTTTTATGTCTTTAACCGCATTGATGAAACTTGGTTTAATGCGCAACTCAGACAACGCTTAGAAGATTTAATTAGCAATCAGTTCCGCGATACCCACAGAGTTTATAAAACCAGTGGCTTGTTAGGATTTTATGGCAGTCAAATTAAACAAACAAGTCAGCAAGATAGATTTGGTTTAGATTCGATTTTTGCTGCTAGCGTGAAAGCGATTAATGGTGTGGAAGAAACGCCACAGTTTGTCCATGAATTTAACCGCTACTGTGCTGGTAAGTTATCAGCGAGTAAATTCCGGATTGCGGTAAATAACTTTGAAACTCCTAACGAGAACTATATTAGGATTTTAACTGAACAAGGTACGCCATTAATTTTACAGTTAATTCAAGATAGCGGTATTGAAGAATTTAGAACCGCAATTACGCGCTATCTTACCCAAGAAAAACGCCCGCAACTTTTCCTGAATTTAGCGGAAGATTTACAATCTATTTGTATTCAACTGAAAAATCATTATCAAACTGTCTATCGGGAATTAGCAAGTCAACCCCAAGAACTTGAGCCAATGAAGGTACAGGAATTACAACGCCTGAATCAACAATTACAGCAAGTTTCCAAAGACTTTACACAGCATATTACAGAAGAAGTCAACCATTTAGTTAATAATACCTGCGATGAATTTGAAGCAGATTTTCGCCAATTACAAGCCAGGATGATTCGCCGTTTAGATGAATTACTAGAAAGCTTTTCTGTAGCTGATGCTTATCGCCGCGCAACTCTCAGCCATCCCCGCAATGCAACTGCACCTTTACTCGCTATTTTAGTAGAAGCATTTTATTATTTATCCAATCAATTGGAAGATAATTTAATGATGTCTTCTCAGCATTTAATTGCTAATCTATTTCAGCAGTTAATCGAAAAAATTCGCAAATCCGAATATTACCGCCAATTGTATAGTTTATTAGGTAATGATGGCGGCATTGAAGCTGAAGTTAAAATTGCCGAAAAGATGGTTTCTCAAGCTTTAATTATTGCTGCGAGTGTAGAGTGCGATCGCTTTGTCAGAGAAAGCCCCAGATTTTACGATGAAGGCACTTTTTCTATCTATCAATTCCGCCAAACATTACAGCAAACTTCTCAAAGTTATGACTGTGAAAGCATGATTGAAGCCGAACCAGCAATTAGGCAATTATTAAAATTAGATTTTGAGCCAAAAGTCTCGCACACCGTCCGTAAATCCTTCCGCCAAACCGTCAATCAAATCCTGAAAAATCAGTTATTAGAAATGGCAGATAATCAAGCAGATTATATCTTGCAGCAGAATCCCCAAGCCCGTAATTTTCTAGAAAAAACTCTCGAACAAGAAGCAGAGAAAAAGATTGCTAATAATCAAAGGTTACTGCAAGAAGTTAAACAGAAAATTACTGCATATAATTTAGCTGCTTCCAGCATTAATACAGGTTTACAACTCATGCAAGTAAACGAGCATTTATTACCCTTAATTAAGGATGTGGAAGCAGTAGAAGAAAATATCGACCCCCGGACTACTAGCAACGGTTTTTTAATTTCTGATGGTTTATTAGATATTGTAGGGGAAAGTTAAAAGAGTCAATGGTCAATAGTCAATAGTCAATAGTCAATAGTCAATAGTCAATAGTCAATAGTCAATAGTCAATAGCTAGTATTAAGAGTTATGTAAAAATAAGTTGAAAAATTTAATATTTGTAGTGCGGGCATCTTGCCCGCTTTTGAACACCAGCGAGCAAGATGCTCACACTACTTATTTTTACTTGATGTCTGAGAACACCAGCGAGCAAGATGCCCGCACTACTTATTTTTACTTGATGTCTGAGAATACCAGCGAGCAAGATGCTCGCACTACTTATTTATTGGGTATTTAAAAAATTGGATGTCCCCTATTGTTAACAGTCAACTGTCAACAGTCAACTGTCAACAATATTAAGGGGAATAATTTATTTTTTGGATTTCCCTTATCCAGCTTGAGAAGTAAAAATTTAGCTGGAGAATCAGCCTTTGAGAAAAGATAAAATATCGTTGTTTAGCTGTTCCTGATGGGTATTAGTTAAACCGTGAGGTGCGCCGGGATAAACTTTGAGGGTAGCATTCTTGACAATTTTAGCCGATGCGATCCCTGCTGCTGCAATCGGTACAATCTGGTCATCATCGCCATGAATAATCAAAGTTGGGACATCGAACTTTTGCAAATCTTCAGTAAAATCTGTCTCCGAGAAAGCTTTGATACAGTCAAATGTATTTTTATGCCCAGCCAGCATCCCTTGCAACCAGAACCAATCAATCATACCTTGGGAGACATTCGCACCCGGACGGTTAAAGCCGAAAAAAGGGCCGCTAGCTAAATCTTTGTAAAGTTGCGATCGGTCACTCAGGGAAGCAGTACGCAAACCGTCGAACACTTCAATGGGTGAACCTTCGGGATTATTTTCTGTCTTCAGCATCAACGGCGGTACAGCAGATATTAATGCAGCTTTAGCGATTCTACCTGTACCATGACGACCGATATAACGCGCCACTTCACCACCACCTGTAGAGAAACCGATTAAAGTCACACCTTGTAAATCTAGGGTTTCTATCAACGTAGCCAAATCATCAGCATAGGTATCCATCTCATTCCCATCCCAGGGTTGACTTGAACGCCCATGTCCCCGTCTATCATGTGCGATCGCGCGATAACCATGATTAGCGATAAAAACCATCTGATATTCCCAACTATCAGCATTCAGAGGCCAGCCGTGACTAAAAATCACAGGTTGTCCAGCACCCCAGTCTTTGTAATATATCTGCGTGCCATCTTTAGTGGTAATTGTACTCATGAAATTCCTCATAAATCGGTAGGGATTTAATTGGATGAATGCAATGATTCAGCCAATACAAACTCAACGTTGCCCATAGTCGCAAGCAAGCAATTAAATAACTTACACCAATGATTAACGTGGCGTGCTTTATCTTGCTTATTTGCCTTTTCTCATACCCAAGCCAATTATGCAGCTTATATACCCACACTTAAAGCAAAAATAGCAATATCTATCTAAAGTAGTAATTTTTATCCCAATTTGTAAAAAAATGCGATAGATACAAGGGGCATGACAGTACCATGCCCTCTACAATATATTGATGTTCTACAAAAGCTATTTAAATTAGGGCGTTGCTGAATCGAGGTATGAAAGTCAAAAATTTGATCTCTCAAACTCTTACTCTCTGCGCCTCTGTCTTGAAAAATTCTGATGCCTGCGGCAACCCCTTCGGTGTACGGAGGTTTCCTCCGATCAGAATTTTCGCTGCGTCTCTGCGTGAGACAAGTTCATACTTTTACTCAGCAACGCCTAAATTAGTATTATTAAATGCAAGTTTGCAGACAACATGAAATACAATCAAACAAAAACCCTCACCTTCATCACAAAAAATAGAAGGTGAGGATTTTAAAATCAGAGAATTAGTTTTACAATCGCGCAGGTAAAGATAACCTTGCTGGCTGGGTTAAATTACCACTTGAACTAGGATTAACCTCATCTGCTGCTAATAAATCGCGAATTAATTTAGTTAAAGCCTTTTGCAACAAACGATTAGTAATTTGTTGACCTAAACGCTGTACTCCAGGATTTAAAATTAATTGCGCAAGCTGAGGCGCAAATTGCACTGGATCGAAACCACGGGTATCTCGGAGAATATTCAAAATTCGTTTGATATGCTCTAAGGTTTGTTGTTGTTCAACTGTGGCTGCGGGAGTTTCGTTAATTGCTGTAATTCCTACCTGTTCGCGCAGTAAATAGGTAAAGTTATGCAAAACATTTTTACCTACAGCATTGAGTCCATTAACAAACTCATCTACCAATTTGTCGCGAATAAAACCGCCACGTTCAGAAGCGAGAAAATCTACTCCTTGATTGAGTACCAAATTAAAATCGTAGTCTTCATTACCCCGCGCATTTCTTAAGAGGTTTTCTAAGCGATTCCAACGGAATTTACCTTCTTTAAACAGTAAATCTTGCAATGATGCTCTCAATGCTGGTGCGGGATCGGTTAACAAACGTTTGGCGACGTAAGGATAAGCTTCGCTCAACACTTTAAAGTTGGGATCGATAAATATTGCAATCCCTTCTAAAGTGACTAAAGAACGAATAATTAAAGCGTAGTAGGGAGGAACGCGGAAAGGATATTCATACATCAAAGCCGAAAGTTCATCGGTGATGCTTTTAATATTCAAATCTGCAACGCTTGCACCTTCCGCATCTGCAAAGACTCTAGCAAAGGCGGGAATAATTGGTGTTAAGTCGGTTTCTGGGGAGAGAAAATCTAACTTAACGTAGTCTTTGGCTAAACCATCAAAGTCACGGTTAACAACATGGACGATCGCCTCAATTAAACCATAACGCTGGGGTGGCTTAATCTCGCTCATCATGCCAAAGTCGAGATAAGCCAATTTACCATCAAAGGTGGCTAATAAGTTACCAGGGTGAGGATCGGCGTGGAAAAATCCATGTTCTAGCAACTGACGCAGAGAACACTGTACCCCCACTTCAATTAAATAACGAGCGTCTATCCCTCTGGCTTTAATTTCCGGGGTTTGGGTTAATTTAATCCCGTTAATCCACTCCATCGTCAATACACGACGATTGGTGTATTCCCAGTAGATTTTTGGAACATAAATGTCTTTCAGATGACCATATAACTGGAAAAAACGCTCGGCATTTTCTCCTTCATGTATATAGTCCATTTCTTCAAAAATGCGATCGCCTAATTCATCGAGAATCCCAACTAAATCGCTACGTACCCGTTTAAAGCTTTTCTTCGCCCAACCAGCTAGACGGCGTAAAATATATAAGTCAATGGTAATTCGTTCTTTTAAGTCAGGACGCTGGACTTTAACTGCTACTTCTTCACCAGTTTTTAGCTTACCCTTATAAACTTGTCCCAAAGAAGCCGCCGCAATTGGTGTGGCTGAAAGTTCTGTATAAATTTCCTCTGGCGGTGCGCCGAGTTCTTCTTCAATAAATTGGTAGGCAATTTCGTTGGGAAACGGCGGTAATTGGTCTTGGAGTTTGGTAAGTTCTTCTAAGAATACAGGAGGAACCAAATCTGGCCTTGTGGATAAAGCCTGACCAATTTTGATGTAAGCAGGCCCTAATTTAGTTAATAATTCTCGCAGTTGTGCAGCACGGCGACGGTCATTTTTCACTACAGTTCCCCGTTTGCTGTCCCACCACAACCCCAAAACAAAGGAGAGTGTCGGCCCTAAAACAGCAAAAATCCGCCCTAAAACTTGGAGAGGTCTGTCTTGATAATGGGCTGCAATCTCAACAGGATCGTAGCGCGTCATCTCAGTTTCTCTCTTATTGGTCAAGGCTCTTTGTTGCTCGGCTGCTATCAGTCTTGGCGATTTCACCACCAAGCCTTGGGTGTCATTTGCGGACACAACTTCAGCAACAGATAGCTCGTCACGGCGGTTGTTGCTACCGCCATTGTCCTCCTCGATCGGTCGGGAAGTTGGGGGAAGTGTTTTCACAATCATGAAGAATGCCACCGGTCGAATTGATTATGTAAAGTATTGTAACAATATGTTTTACGTTCAGCACCCCGATTTATTAACAGAGAGCGGTTTTCTCTCCAGATTATCAGGATTTCTTAGCTGAGTTGCCCCTTAGCAAATAATCCTTAATCCAGGAGAGTGATTAAATTATATTTGTGATATTTGTTGAATTGGTATGTTAGCGTATTCCCAAAAAGACAGGGGATTAACGCAACATTGTCAGGTTTTACCTTAAAAAGCGAATTAAGATCGAGGTAAAGAGATATTTTGTAGCTTACTGCATGAAACGCATCGTCTTGATTGCTGGGTTTGAATCCTTTAACGCTGACTTGTATAGAAAGGCGGCGTTTTTAGCTAACTCTCGCTGTTCTGAGTTAGAGATTCGCGTGTTTAGCGATCGCGATATTACCACCAAGCGTCAGGAAGTAGAAACCGCACTCCAAGGCGCTGAGGTGTTTTTTGGCAGTTTAATATTTGATTATGACCAGGTTTTGTGGCTGCGCGATCGCATTTCTCAAATTCCCATCCGGCTGGTGTTCGAGTCGGCTTTGGAATTGATGAGTTTAACCAAGCTGGGCGATTTTGCCATTGGCGATAAACCCAAAGGTATGCCCAAACCAGTAAAATTTATTCTCGATAAATTTAGTAATGGTAAAGAAGAAGATAAACTCGCTGGTTATATTAGCTTTTTAAAGGTAGGGCCGAAATTACTCAAATATGTGCCAGTGCAAAAAGTTCAAGATTTACGCAACTGGTTAATTATCTACGGTTATTGGAATGCTGGCGGCGTAGATAATGTTGCATCATTATTTTGGACATTGGCGGAAAAATATTTAGGTTTAAAAGTTGGCGATATTCCCGCACCTGTAGAAACACCAAATATGGGTTTATTGCATCCAGATTATCAAGGCTTTTTTGCATCACCAAAAGCATATTTAGAATGGTATCAGCAGCAATTTAAAGTTGAGAATCCAGTTGTGGGAATTCTGCTATATCGCAAACATGTTATTACCAAACAAGCATATATTCCCCAATTAATTAGACGTTTTGAAGCAGCCGGATTAATCCCTTTACCAATTTTTATTAATGGTGTAGAAGGACATGTAGCAGTTAGAGATTGGATGACAACCGATTATGAAATTCAGCAAAGAGAATTGGGTAATATTCAAACTCATTCGCTTTCCAAAGAAGCGGTGAAAGTTGATGCTGTTGTATCTACAATTGGTTTTCCTTTAGTTGGCGGCCCCGCAGGTTCAATGGAAGCAGGGCGACAAGTAGAAGTTGCTAAACGCATTTTAACAGCGAAAAATGTACCTTATTTTGTCGCTGCACCTTTATTAATTCAAGATATTTATTCTTGGACTCGTCAAGGTATTGGGGGTTTACAAAGTGTAGTTTTATATGCTTTACCTGAACTGGATGGAGCAATTGATACGGTTCCCCTTGGTGGTTTAGTTGGTGAAGATATTTATTTGATTCCTGAACGAGTACAGCGATTAATTGGTAGGGTAAAAAGCTGGATTAATTTACGCCAAAAATCTGCATCGGAACGGAAGATAGCAATTATTTTATATGGTTTTCCTCCCGGTTATGGGGCTGTGGGTACAGCTGCTTTATTAAATGTACCGCGCAGTTTATTAAAATTCCTCAATGCACTGAAAGCACAAGGCTATACCATAGGCGATTTACCGGATGACGGGGAAGAGTTAATTCGCTGGGTAAAGGAAGCAGATGAAAACCCCACCCCAACCCTCCCCGCAAGCAGGGAGGGAGTTATATCCGCCGCAGTTCATGGGGGTTCTACTGTTAACGTTCGCACCTTGGAAAAATGGTTAGGTTATCTCCGCACTTCTCGCATTGAGAAGCAATGGAAATCTCTTACGGGAACGGGGATTAAAACTTATGGAGATAAGTTTCAAATTGGTGGCGTGCAGTTAGGAAATATCTGGATAGGTGTGCAGCCGCCTTTGGGTTTGCAAGGCGATCCAATGCGGTTAATGTTTGAGCGAGATTTAACACCTCATCCACAATATGCAGCTTTTTATAAGTGGTTACAAAATGATTTTCAAGCTGATGCTGTGGTGCATTTTGGAATGCATGGAACTGTGGAATGGTTACCGGGTTCGCCTTTAGGAAATACGGGTTATTCTTGGTCGGATATTTTATTAGGAGATATCCCTAATTTATATATATATGCGGCGAATAATCCTTCGGAGTCAATTTTGGCGAAGCGTCGCGGTTATGGGGTGCTAATTTCTCATAATGTTCCGCCTTATGGTCGTGCTGGTTTGTATAAGGAATTGTTGGCTTTAAGGGATTTAATTTCTGAGTATCGGGAAGAGCCAAAAAAGAATTATGTTTTGCAGGAAGGTATTTGTCAAAAAATTGTTGATACTGGGTTGGATACGGATTGTCCGTTGGAAGATGCGAAAAAGTTGGGGATTCCTTTTAGTTATGAAAATGTGCGGATGTTTAGCGCCCATGTTTTTGATGATTATTTGGTGAAGTTGTATGAGTATTTGCAGGTTTTAGAAGGGCGGTTGTTTTCTTCTGGGTTGCATGTTTTGGGGGAGGAACCGGATGAGGAGAAGTTGGCGGGGTATTTGGAGGCTTATTTTGGGAACGAACCGCAGAGACGCAGAGAACACAGAGAGGAGGAGGAAGAAATAACAAATTTATTAATGCAATCTACTGATGAATTAACAAATTTATTAAGGGGCTTAAATGGGGAGTATATTCCGCCTGCGCCTGGTGGTGATTTGTTAAGGGATGGGCCGGGGGTGTTACCTACGGGGAGAAATATTCATGCTTTAGACCCTTATAGAATGCCGTCGCCTGCTGCTTATGAAAGGGGTAGGGAAATAGCGCAAAAAATTATCGCCCAGCATTTACAAGAACATGGGAAATATCCGGAGACTGTGGCGGTGATGTTATGGGGTTTGGATGCGATTAAAACTAAGGGTGAATCATTGGGGATTTTGTTGGAATTGGTGGGTGCTGAACCGGTGAAGGAGGGAACGGGGAGAATTGTCCGTTATGAGTTGAAACCTTTAGCTGATGTGGGACATCCGCGAATTGATGTGTTAGGAAATCTATCGGGAATTTTCCGCGATAGTTTTGTGAATATCATTGAGTTATTAGATGATTTGTTTCAACGGGCGGTTGATGCTGATGAACCTGAAGAAAATAATTTTATTAGAAAACATGCTTTAGCTTTGAAAGCGCAAGGGGTAGAGAATGTATCGGCGAGGTTGTTTTCTAACCCGGCTGGGGATTTTGGTTCGTTGGTGAATGACCAAGTTGTTGATGGTAATTGGGAATCGGGTGAGGAGTTAGGTAATACTTGGCAAAGTCGCAATGTGTTTAGTTATGGGAGACAGGATAAGGGACAGGCTAGACCTGAGGTGTTGAATACTTTATTGAAAACAAGCGATCGCATTGTCCAAGAAATTGATTCGGTAGAATATGGTATTACCGATATTCAAGAATATTACGCTAATACTGGCGGGTTAAAGAAAGCCGCCGAAAAACAGCGCGGGAAGAAGATAACCACTAGTTTTGTGGAAAGTTTCTCGAAAGACACCACACCCCGCAATTTAGATGATTTACTGCGCATGGAATACCGCACGAAGTTAGTAAATCCCAAATGGGCGCAAGCTATGGCTAATCAAGGTTCTGGTGGGGCGTTTGAAATTTCCCAACGGATGACAGCGTTGATTGGTTGGGGCGGTACTGCGGATTTTACTGATGATTGGGTATATGACCAAGCTGCGGATACTTACGCTTTAGATGCAGAGATGGCGGAAAAGTTACGCAAAGCCAACCCGGAAGCCTTTCGGAATATTATCGGCAGAATGTTAGAGGCGCATGGGCGGGGTTTTTGGCAAGCGGATAAAGATAAGTTAGATAAGTTACGTCAGTTGTATGAGTTAACCGATGAAGAGTTAGAAGGTGTAACAGTTTAAGGGAACTCCAAATAAAAAAATATTCCAATCATTAACTTACCAAACCCGCAACTCGTAGGGGCGGGGTTTCCCCGCCCCTACAATTTGGCATAATTTATTTTTTGGAGTTCTCTGATAGGGTGTCGGTGCAAGATTCAGATACTTGAAACTCTTGCGTATCCGTCACGGCTTCCCCTATACCCAATTTTTTACATAACCCCCTCACTCCCAAAGATATAGACAAACAGCAAAGGAAAATTGCTTCACTTTTTCAAACTGCATAAGTTCTACTAGCTGAGAACTATAGAGCAGTGAGACAACCAAAACCAAGGTTTTGCATAACTAACGCAGCCAATGTCACATTGTCTCTACTAGCAATTTTCACAACTGTTTGTCATTTATCTTATTGGAGAAGTAGAAATGAAAGGTATTAAAGGTTTAGCATCTTTGATGGTTGTATTTGGCTTAATGGTTTGCGCTCCTAAAGCTAATGCCGAAAAGTTACCCACCAATGATTTAACACCTCAATTCACTCAATCAACAACTGATAATGATAATCTAAAAGCCTACATAGATGAAGGCTTTACATTGTTAGAAAAAGATGATTATCGCGGCGCTATCCAAGCTTTTAATAAAGTAATCCGCATAGCTCCTAATAATCCCTATGCTTATTTAGGTAGAGGTTTTGCTTACTTTAGCCTAAAACAATATCAAGAAGCTAAATCTGATTTCGACCAAACTATTTCCCTAAATTCTAATATTGGTTATGCTTATTTGTTCCGAGGTATGTCTAATTATGCCTTAGGTAGCAAGCAGCAAGCAATTTCTGATTTGCAAATAGCAGCAAATATTTTCCAAAAAGCCGGGGAAACAGAAATGGCTCAAAAATCTCTTGATGCTTTAGAACGGATACGGAATGCATAGGTTTTAATTCGTAATTCGTAATTCGTAATTCGTAATTTACGCGATCGCGGCTAATAATGTAGGGTGTGTTGTTGTGTAGTACAATGCACCTGTAACTCTTAAATGTGCCATAAATTCAGAGATTACATCCCCAGGTATAATGATAGATTTAGACAAAACTGGTTGCCTAAACTAGATCCCCGACTTCTTGAAGAAGTCGGGGATCTGGGTAGCTAGTTGAAATTATCAAATCAGAAAAAACTGCTGGCTTAATTTATTTATTGATAGGAAAATATGCAACAAAAATTAGCTCTGGCATTAATTAGCTGTGTTACTTGCTTGACATTGCCTTTAGCCTCAAGCATAGCATTAGATAAAGCGCCAGTTTCATTAAAAAATCTTAATCAAACATCAATATTAAAAAAGCAAACTCTTATATCTCAAAATCTCCTCAAGTCTCTAATTGCGCAAAATCAACCTACAGATGCATTAGAAATTTCTGAACGCGGAAGAGAAAGAGGTTTAGTAGATTTATTAGCTCAAAGTTTACCAACAAAAAATGCAGATACGCCCAGAGTTGAAGAAATTAAGCAAGTAGCTAAAAGTCAAAATGCTACCCTGGTGCAATATTCTCTGTTACAGGCGGATGTGACTGTTGATGGTAAGCGACAAACTCAAGATTCTGAATTGGTAATTTGGGTGATTCCGCCGAATGGGGAAATTTCTTTACGTAAGGTTGATTTACAAGCTTGGCAACAAAAAAGCAAGACAAGTTTAGCAGATTTGATTAAGCAAATTCAACCCACAAGCGGAGCGAGAACTGAGTTAAACAAAGGGATAATTAAAATTACAGAAAGTAAACAAAGTAATTCTGATTCAACTTGGAAACAATTACATCAAATACTAATTCAATCAATTGCTGACCTTTTACCAAATAATCCAGAGTCTAGAGTAATTTTTATTCCTCAAGGTAAGTTATTTTTAGTACCTTTTGCCGCCTTACAAGATGAGAATAATAAATATTTGATTGAAAACCACACAATTTCTACCGCACCAGGTATTCAGGTTTTGGATTTATTAGCCAAAAGAAGTGCTGCAAATCCCAATGCTAATCAAAATATACTGATAGTTGGTAATCCTAAACTGCCTACTAAACCCTTGTATGCTGATGAAAGATTTAACAAGTTACCACCGCTTCCAGGTACAGAAAAAGAAGCAAAAAATATTGCTAATATCTATAATACTCAGGCGTTGATAGGAAATGAAGCAACAGAGACAACGGTTGTAAAACGCATGTCCAATGCTAGGATAATTCATTTAGCAACCACAGGATTTTTAGCACAAGCTTTAGAAGTTCCTGGTGTATTGGCGTTTGCACCTTCGAGTCAAGATGATGGTTGGTTAACTAGTAGTGAAGTTAATAAGCTGAAGTTAAAAGCAGATTTAGTTGTTTTAAGTACTTGTGATTCGGCTTTAGGAAAAATCACAGGTGATGGTGTAATTGGCTTATCTCGTGCGTTTTTTGCGGCGGGTGCAAATAGTGTAATTGGCACTTTAGGCGATATTCCTGATTCACAAACGGCAGAATTAATGACGGAATTTCATAAGAATTTGAGTAAAAATTCTGATAAAGCTGCGGCTTTGCGTCAAGCAATGTTGGCGACAATGAAACAAAATCCTAATCCATTGGATTGGGGGATGTTTATATTAGTGGGTTTGCCTTAGTAGAAGGCAGGAGGCAGATGGCAGATGGCAGAAGAATATACAGCATATTTCAGGTAAATGAGGTACGCCCTTTGGGGCATGGCAGTGCCAATGCCCCTACAATTAAAGATTATCTGTATATCACCAACTTGCAATTCGCTGTATATAGGCAATAGCTATTTTGCTATGCTTACTCTGCATTTTTTTGGTAATTTCATAATTCATAATTTATGATGCGTTTTTATAAAAGTAGCTTTGGAATTTTCGTTTGTTTATTAGCGATTGTTTCTACTCCTTCTGTTTTTAATTTGCCGATGATAACAGCATCGCGAGTTTTGGCACAAACAACAGATGCACGGAAAGCCGAAGCAGATAGATTGTTGCAGCTAGGTTTTGAGCAGTATCAAACTAGTCAATTTACAGCAGCATTGCAGTCTTGGGAAGAAGCGCTACAAATTTATCGCGAAATCAAAGACCGTCAAGGTGAGGGTGGAGCATTAGGAAATCTCGGTAATCTCTACCTTTACTTAGGAGACTATCCCAAAGCTGTTGATTACCAAAAACAACACTTAGCGATCGCACAGGAAATAAAAGACCGTCAAAGTGAAAGTAGAGCACTGGGAAATCTTGGTGTTACCTACCTTTACTTAGGAGATTACCCCACAGCTATTTATTACGAACAACAATTCTTGGCGATCGCCAGGGAAATAAAAGACCGTCAAAGTGAGGGTAAAGCACTGGGAAATATCGGTCTTGCTTACTCTTCCTTTGGAGACTACAAAAAAGCTATTGAGTACGAACAACAATTCTTGGCGATCGCTAGAGAAATTAAAGACCGTCAAGGTGAGGGTTATGCACTGGGAAATCTTGGTAATTCCTACCATTCTTTAGGAGACGACAAAAAAGCTATTGAGTACCATCAACAACATTTGGCGATCATAAGGGAAATGCAAGACCGTCAAAGTGAGGGTAAGGTACTGGGAAATATCGGTATTGCTTACTATTCCTTGAAAGACTACAAAAAAGCTATTGATTACTTACAACAATCGTTGGCGATCGTCAGAGAAATAAAAGATCTTCAAAGTGAGGGTAAAGCACTAAACTATCTAGGATATGCTTTCTACAAACATGGAAATTTCACTTTAGCTGAGAGTACCCTAATCCAAGGAATCAAAGTTTACGAATCTCTCCGAGGTCAAAAATTAAACGATAATGAGAAAGTCTCAATTTTTGAAACGCAAAGTAGTATCTATCAATATTTACAACAAGTCTTAATTTCTGAAAATAAAACTAAAGAAGCTTTAGAAATAGCCGAACGAGGACGGGGGCGTGCATTTGTAGAGTTACTTGCTTCTCGGTTATCAACCAATCCCAAAGAACAATTCCCTCCTGCACCAAACATTTCTGAGATTAAACAAATTGCCAAATCACAAAATGCTACCCTTGTCGAATATTCAATTATTTATGATGAATTCAAAATAGCAGGTCAAGCAAAATGGGAAGAATCAGAACTATATATTTGGGTGATTAAACCTACAGGTGAAGTCTCATTTCATCGCAGTGACCTCAAGCCTTTGTCACAAAATTTAAAGACAAATCTATCTAAATTAGTTAACAGTGTTCGTGCTGCTATTGGTGTGGTAGATATTAAAAGTCGCGCTGGTGGTATCGTTGTTGCTGGTAATAATATAGATAAAACTCAGCAAAATCAACGCTTAAAGCAATTACATGAAATATTAATTAAACCGATCGCAGAGAGTCTACCCAAAAACCCCAACGACCGGGTAATATTTATACCTCAAGATTCGCTCTTTTTGGTTCCTTTCCCAGCGTTGCAAGATGCAGACAATAAATATTTAATTGAAAAACATACTATCCTAACTGCGCCATCAATTCAGGTATTGGATTTAACACGCAAGCAAAAGCTGAAAAATGGGTCAGCGAAAATAGGAAGAAGTGAAGCTTTGGTAGTCGGTAATCCTACAATGCCGAGTGTAGCTTTAAAAGTAGGAGAAAAACCTGTAAAGTTACCGCCGTTATTGGGTGCAGAACGAGAAGCAATTGCGATCGCACCTCTATTAAAAACCAAAGCTATCACAGGTAGTCAAGCCACAGAAACAGCGATCGCGCGAAAAATGCAGCAAGCGCGATACATTCATTTAGCGACACATGGCTTACTGGATGATAACCGGGGTTTAGGAAGTGCTATTGCTTTAACTCCATCTGCTAAAGATGATGGTTTGCTAACTGCGGAAGAAATTTTAGATATGAAAATCAATGCAGATTTAGTTGTTCTCAGTGCTTGCGATACTGGTAGAGGTCGGATTACAGGGGATGGTGTAATTGGTCTATCTCGTTCTTTAATTAGCGCAGGTGTTCCCAGCGTGATGGTTTCTCTGTGGTCTGTAGATGATGGTTCTACAGCATTTTTAATGACCGAATTTTATCAAAATCTGCAACAAGGTCTTGACAAAGCTACAGCCTTACGCAAGGCAATGCTAACAGCGAAGGATAAATACAACAATCCTTTGCATTGGTCGGCGTTTACGTTAATTGGCGAAGCAGAATCATAATTCATAATGAAAGTTGAAAAAGCGCCTCTGCGGTTACAGCAGATTGCTAGTTGGTGAAGTACAGATTATATCGTTGATTGTAGGGGCACTGGCACTGCCATGCCCCAAAGCGCGTACCTCATTTAGCTGAAATCTTCTGTCAATCAATTATTTTTGCAGCGCAGAGTACACAGCGAAAAGTCTGAGCGCCGGCTTCCGGCGATCAGAACTTTTCAAGACAGAGACACAGAGAAACAACTAATTTCCAGACACCTCAATGCCCCATGCCCTATGCCCCATGCCCAATTAATAATTACTCTTAAGCAGATTACTCAAAATATTAAAATTTTTGTCTAATCCACCAATAATATCTTTGAGACTAAGCAAATTTTTTGGCGGGCGAGAAACCAAGGAATCCAACTCAATCAAACTTTGGAAATTCACCTGAATCTCACCTTGGCGTTCAGTTTTCCCATCCTGTTGATAAAATTTCACCCCAGCCAATTGCATAATTTTAATCAATTCTTGGGCAATAATTCCATAGCCAATAGTTGTGGGATGAATCCCATCTAAAGAGAATAACCCGCCTTGGGTGCGTCCATTCGCCCCAGCTAGCAGAAATCGAGAATCAGGTACGGGTTTCAGTGCTTGTATTTCCGGCGGTAATGGGTAAGCACCGCCTACTTCATCCCACCAATTTGGTTTAGCTGTGGGGTCTTGTAAATAACGCCGGGATGCTAATCTATCTAATAATCCCGCCATTTCAAATAAATACCAATCTCTACCTTCAGTGCGCGCCTGACGTACAGCATCAATTATATATTCGTTATATTGGTCAATGGCACTATCAATTGCCCTCGCTTCTTGTTGTGTCAGATTGGGGTGTTTTTTGGGGTCAAAATCTTTATCTTGTATCCAGGGTAAGGTGTAGTAGGGGAAGTATCGCGAACCTGGTTTAACTTTGCTATCGACACCACGGGCAAAGGGCACAATTGTAATATGGGGAACTGTGCCAAAAATTACATGCCGGGCGCGGATTTTTTTTACCTCAGCGACTAATTCATCAAGTTCGGCTTTAAAGTGAATTGGACGCCAAACTGTATATTTATCGTTAACTTCCATATCCGCATAGTCAGTATCGCTCCAGGCTACGTTAAAGGTGAGTATACTGCCTAAGGCGTTATTCGCACCGATAATGACAATTAGGGTTTCAATTCCTTCTGTATCGGGCGTACCTTCTTCACCTAAGGCTGCTGCTGCTTGAACTGGAGAAAGTGCTACACCATTACTATCCCTTGCGGAATTTAATACCCGAATTGCTGCCCGGTCATTATGATTTTCCACCATTAAGCGGAGAAAATCATCGGTGGGAGGTTGCTTTTTGATCACATTAAGACAAATATCTGCATTCCGCGATATTGTATTGCGCAAATCCCAGCCATAAACTGCAAGATTATGGTTTATCCCTTGTTCAATGGGAAACTTTGAACCTTCTCCGCGTTCCCAATAGTTTTCGTTAATATCTAGATATTGGCGGATAAAGAAGGCGGCACTAACATACTCTAAGGGGTTAATATTAGAACCAAATTTTTTCTCTAAATCATGGGCTAAACGTTCTACATTTAATGGCAATCCATCTGTAGGGCTTTTATAACTAGGATAGCGGATTTCGCTCCAACCCAATTCTTTAGCAATAATTACTGGATATGAAAGTTGTGTATTGAATATAGCGCCACTTTGAAAACCTTGGGTGAGGGAATCTCCTATAGTTACTAAGCGATTTTTTGGGATTCCGGTTTTTGTAATATTAACAGAAATACCCAAGGTTGGATCTGTAACGGGTTTGGATGGTTGGGGAGAAATCAGTACATCATCTGGGGTTTTGGAGTCTCTTAGAGAATTCGCTAGATTTGTCATGGCTTTCTAGTTTATTCAGCAATTTACTGGAGGTATAATACTTGGATTTAGGTAATTTTCAGTATATATACATAAATCTCTACTAATATTTCGCAATTCAGTCAATTACTTTTACAAATTACTTTGATTTACTTCTGTGGTAATAGGGGTGAAGGAAGGTGAAAAAAAGCTGCAACTAACTTTCATGATAAATGTGCTTTGTTTGACTCAACACTCTTTTACAGTATTGGACATTACTACAATATCTACCTTAACTTGATAAATTGCTAATTGGACAACAATATCTCTGCAAATTAATTTATCCAACAAGTAGCGATCGCATGTCAATTTCTGAGCCAATTAAACAGTTTAGCAAATGGATACAAGGTTTTAACTATCAGATTTTACAAAATATCGGTGATGTGAAAGATAAATTTATCTTACCTATGTTTCAGTATCTGGGTTATCCAGATGTTTTAGTAAAAAATAATGCAAATTCTCAAATAAATACAATTTATTTCCAGCCAGATATTGTTGAACCAAATAATCCAGAAACAGCCCTGGTAATTATCAACATTTATCATCCCAGTGTCACTAAATTATCTCCGGCTATAGTGGCATCTAGTTTAGGCAGTATTTCTCTAAAAACTCTATTTTTTATAATTACTAATGGCTGTGAAATTAAAGTTTTTCAATACTGGCGCTATCGTCCAGCATATTGTTTATTTGATATAGCAATAAATGATTTACGGAATCAAGAACTATCAGTAGAGTTTTATCAGGCGCTAAATTTTCACCATGTTAGCTTGATGAATAAAAATCTCGATAATTTCTTTACATTTCAACATCATAACTTGTTAGAGAAGCATCTTAGACGTTATACATATTGGCGAGATTTATTAAGTAAAACGGATTTTCAACCAGAAATTACCAAAAAAGCTAATCAATTGCTGGTTGTCAAACCGAAAATAGCAATTAAATGTAATTTACCTCAATTATCTAGTCCAGGCGATTGTGAAATTGAATTTAGTAACATCATGTTTAGAGGCATAAAAATTAGTCTGAATCATCGCCATATTTTAAATAAACTGATGATTGGACTAAATACTCAACCTCATTGGCAATGTCGCCCTTTTTTGAGACAGATAGATAACAATATTTTTGAGGCTATTTTAGGGGAGACTACAATAATTTTATCAGAATTGGAAGCGATAGATTTATGTTTATGTATTGATGAAATTTGCCGAGAATACAAAAAATTACTTATCGAGTTTGAGACTGTCTTAGAAACTTGGGAATTTGAATTTGTGGAGTTTGCAGGTATTCGCGGTTTTAAAATTTGTGATGTAGATCCAAAGCTTTGGGAACTAATGTATAAGTTTGCTCATGAGTTTACTTACTATAAAGGTAAATCTGCATGGCATTTATTTTACCACGATAATTTTTCGATCCGCCTCAGTCAAGGAATTCGCGATCGCGCTTTGATTACACCAAAGGCTAGCGGCTATTGTTCTTTATTACCTTATACGAAAATAAGTATTATATATAATATCAATGAGATACATTTACAATCTTTAGGTAAAGCCGCAGAAAATGCTTGGCAGAAAAATCTAGGTACCCAAGGAACATGGACAGCTAAATATACTCAACAATGGTTATTAGACAAGTATATTCCTCAAGTTATTAATTATTATTCCCAGCAGGCACACTTTTCTGTAAATGAGATAGTAACAGCAATCAAAACTGCTCAACCCAAGCGGATTGAGATTTTAGCAATTGATGATATTAAAAATTTATTGCCCTATTTGCGAGATATTCAATCTTGGCTAAATTTATCTCGCGAAAATATTGCTGCTGTCAGATTGCGCTTATATTATCGAAGCTTTACAGATTTAATTCGCAATACTGACTCTAGTATTAATGGCATGGATTATCTGATTGCCAATCTCCAAAAAATAGATTGGCAGAATTCACCAGGTATAGCTGACAGTAAGATATCTCTCTATAGAAAATTTTCTAGTTTTAAAAATGTCATAAATTGTTTGGATGAACAAGTAACGAGCATAAATAATCGGGAATATGAAAAAAGTATAAATGCAGATTTAATGACGCGAATATTTATTTGGATTATGGAAAATGGCAAAATTAGCTACTCACAACCGCAAATGAATGCAGCGAAACAAGCATTGCTTACTCTATGGGAAGAATGCAGGTTTGAAATGCGTTATGTATTTTCTGAGAGTTCGGCGTAATGAAAATACTGGTGATGGCTGTCATTTGTCATTTGTCACGGCGAAGCGTAAGAGCGCACTGGCTTGTCTTTACGTGAAATAATTATCAGGGCACTGCCATGCTCTGATAATTATCTCAGTTTACTGGCGATTGATCTGAATTAAATCCGTTAAAATGTTATCCAAGCTACCATTAACTTGAATTTTCTCGATTTTCTCGGCAATTCGTTCCAATACTTCCAACTCCTTCAACCGCAATGCAACGGGGTTATCCTCCATTACCTTAGCCGTATTTAACATACTGCGAGTCGCAGCAGTCTCTTCCCGACGCCGAACTACGTTGGCTTGGGCGGCTTTTTCTGCTTCTACTACTTTGCTCAAAATAGTTTTGATTTCGCCAGGGAGAATAATATCTTTCACCCCAACTGAATCTATTTCGATTCCGTAGTCGGCGATTTTTTGGCGAATGTAGTCAGAAACACTTCTATCAATCGCCCCTTTATCCTCTAGTAACGTATCTAAGCTTCTTTCGCCGACTGCACCACGCAAAGCAAATTGTAATTCTTTGTACAAGTAGCTCACAATATCTGATAAGCCATTTTTTGCTCTGAGAGGATCGAGGATACGGAAACCAGCAGTTAAGTTTAAGCGTAAAGGTACTTTATCCTTAGAAAGGATATCTTGACCAGATACTTCTAGGGTTGAGTAGCGCAAATCAAAGACTTCCGTTTGTAAAGAACGTCCAAACAACCACCAGGCGTGCTTTCCTGGCTGAAGTTGGCTTTGAAATTCTTGATTAATATACAGCAAGCCAACATGTTGTGTAGGAACTTCGCAAATATGCAGGCTGTTACGGCTCAGACTTAAAGCCTCTGGTAAGCCGGAAACTAACTCTGCAACTAAGCGAGATGGTAATTTTGCATCATTGCTGATATCAATTACCTCTACTTCAACACCTTGCCAAAACAGCTTACGACTACATGGTGCAAGAATAGAAATCACTTTTCCTTGATAGCGGACAATTGCTACTTGCTGATTCTGTAATTGTACTGTTTCACAGTAAGCGGATACAAAGTTTGGATGTCTCTCAATTAAGACATCTTCTAAAGGAAAGCTGGGATTAGGTAGAATGCGGCTAAAATTCCGCACAGAAACAACCCTATCAAAAACCCAGAAAGCATAGTCACCTGGTTCTAGAGGTTGAACAAAGTTGTTTTGCACGTATAGCAAGCCAATTTCATATTCAGAAATTTGGATTTTCTGAATACCAGCTAAGGAAATTCCCCGTAATTTCTGGACAAATTCAGCAGGAATTTCTAAGCTTTCTTCTAAGTTAAATAGATGAGTTTCTACCTCAATAAAACCACGCCAAAAAGCCCGTAATTGGTTAGGTGAAATACTTAGCCAATTTTGTCCTAAACGAACTAAAGCAGCTTGGTTAAAGGCTGTACGCACAACTGTTAAGTGTTGTTGTAACTCAGAACTGTGATTTTGTAACAACAGTTCTAAGTTCTCAATTTTAGCTTCTGGTTGGTTCAAATCAAAGGTTGTGACTTGCCAATGCCAACCAAAATAAGTATAAGTACCAGGCTGTAAGATTTTTTTGAAATCACTGCGGTGATATAAAATACCAATTTCGTTAGGTTTAATATAGAAGGTTTTCCAGAAAGAAATTTTCATAGATATTTTAGGTAGTCTGAGCCGACTTAGAAGGTTTAATAAAAACATTTACAACCTGGGATTTTTACTCTGTGCTACGGAATTTATAGTTTTCCAAATCCTTTTTAACCTTGTAGCTTGAGATTTAGCAATTCCCTGACTGAATTACTAAATGTCGTCCAAGATTAATTGGTAGTTGTATTTGCATATCGAGCTTGTAATACATATACTACAATATATTTCTTGATGATGCAAATGTAAATAGTTATGGAGTCTAGGGAAAATTTGGCTGTAGACGAAAGTGCGATCGCCAAAACAACCCAAAAATAAAAAACTCCGCCCAAAAAGGGATTGGGCGGATGGATGATACTATATAAAGTGCAACAGATCTATAGCCACTTGTCTAATGACATCGCTCTACTAGATCTGCTGGATTTTCATTTTTGATTAAACAGGTTGGATTCTACCAAATCTGCACCCAGCGAGTAACAACGAATGCGAATATTCTCTGGTACTTTCAATAAAGCTATATTGTGAGGATATGTAAATCCTTCTTTGAAATCAATACAACTTTTTACAATTGTCCATGAATCTGCGATCGCTGTGGGTAAATGTTTATCAAATCCATGATTGCTAGAATCTTGATATTCCAGTTGTAATTTCTTTAAAGATGCTAAAAATCGCGTCTTTTGTTGGGCGTGAGCTTTGCGAAGTTCACAAGTTTCACGAGCTGCATCCAATGTTTCTTTATCGCCCCAAGCTGTTACCTCTTTTACATCTGCAAGACATTCACTGAGCTTGATTCTTGTAGGCTGTGAGTCACCATCTAAATTGGGGTTTGCTGCCTCTGCCGGGATTGTAGCCGAAATAAGTATGGTAATTAATATAGCCAATAATCCAAAAATTATATTCTTATAGAGAGTTTTGATCATAATTTGGCGTGAAGAAAAAATCTTATATCATGTCCGCTTGATTACTTACTAAATCTCAAGAACCCCACCCCAACAAAGCGATGCTTTGTTTCCCCTCCCCGCTTGCGGGGAGGGGATTAAGGGGTGGGGTGCAGTGACTATGGGAATCATAACTAATTACCCGGACATGATATTATTAGTGTTTTTGTTGCATCTGCAAAAAATATACCAACAAAATCCGCAAAAAAGACTTTGTTGGTATACAGCCAGCTAAGTAAAGAAATTAACCAACTACGATATAAGGCGAGTTAATCGCCGCTACACGATCGGCATCGACTAAAGCTTGATAAACTAGTGCCGCTACCTCAGCGCGTGTAGCATCGCGGGTAGGGTTGAGTTGTTTGGGATTGGGATAATTAACGATAATTTGCTTGTCTAAGGCTTTGGCGACTTCATCCTTGGCGTAGTCGGGAATCTTGGCTTGATCGTCAAATTTGAAAGCGGTTGTAGTATCACTAGATAATCCCAAGCCATTTACTAGAGAAACTATCACTTGTACGCGCTGGATATTTTGGTTGGGGTGGAAGCTACCATCAGGAAAACCAGCGAGAAATAAACCTTGATAAGCTTGCTGGATGACTTTAGCCGCCCAAAAATCTGCTGGTACATCTTTGAATTTGCTAGCCGCACGATTTGGGGAGGGGTTGAAAGCTTTAACTAGTAAGGCTGCATATTGCGCTCTAGTCATTGTCGCATCAGGTTTAAAAGTGCGATCGGGGAAGCCGCTAACTATACCCTGTTTGACTAATTCTCGAATAAATGGAGCCGCCCAATGATTGGTAATATCTGTTAAGTCTGTGGTTGGGGTGGGTGTTGGAGTTGGTGTTGGTGTGGGGGTAGGTGTTGGAGTAGGCGTTGGTGTTGGAGTGGGAGTAGGCGTTGGTACTGGTACTGGTACTGGCGTCGGAGTGGGAGTGGGGGTGGGGGTAGGTGTTGGTGTCGGTGTCGGTGTTGGTGTTGGTGTCGGTGTTGGTGTCGGAGTGGGAGTGGCAGCAAACTCAATACTCCCAGAGATTTTAGATGGATCGATTTGATTTCCTACAGATACCAGTTTGTTGCTACCAGCATTCTGTAAATCAAATTTACCGTTATTGCGTAAAACATTACCCCCAGGATTACTTATACTGCCTAAATCCGGGAAAGCACTGGCAATGACTGTCAGGCCATCATCGGTATTTTTCTCGCTGATATTGTTGCGTAAAATAGGTCGTGCAGTCCCAGAAACAACAATTCCAGAACGGTTTTCAGAAATTTTGTTATCGATAATTGTCGGGGCTGCTGCATCACTAATGGCGATACCATAACCAGTTTTAGAAAAGGTATTACTTTTAACTTCGCCTTTGGAATTTTTCGCGATGGAAACACCATTAGCCGCATTCGTTGAGAAGACATTACCAACGATGACTGGATTTGCATCGCCAGTAGCAAACACGCCTTCGCGCTTGGAATTAATGAAGGTGCTATTGGCAATAGTTGGCGTACTTGATTCTACCCAAACAGCAGAACCGCGAGTAGCTGGATTTGTGACAGTAACGCCCCGTAGCTGTGAATCATTCAGCATGACAAAGGTGACATTTTGTCCAGCAAATGTCCGGCTGAGGTAGTTACCGCTACCTTCAATTACAACAGAGCTACCTTTGTTAGCTTCGTTACCTACCACTATTACGCCTGATGGTACTGTTAAGGGAAAGACTTCTCCAGTAGTGGCATTGTAAGTACCATCTGCTAGTTGGATTTTACTGCCTATAGTAGCAGCCTTAAGCGCACGGGCGATGGTTTTAAAGGGAGCTTGTTGGCTACCAACGTTGCTGTCATTACCAGACCCTGAATTTACGTAAAAATCTTGTGCCATATTTATACTGCGAAAAAAGACATAGATATACTAACGCTAACCATTAAATTCGGTAGCATTTGCTAAGAATTAAATAGCAACATTGACTTCCAGAGTCTAATGATACATTCCGCAAAAATCAAGAATAATTTTTTCAGGGCTTTAAATATACCAGTTGGGGAAGTTGGTGCAGTCTTAACTACACTTGGCGAATGATAGGTCTGACCCCCCGGGAGGAAAGTTTTTGTCTGCTATATGTGAGGAGATTAATATTATTGGACTTACAACTAAAAAAATATACTATCGCTTTTTTGGTAAGGGGGCAGGGTGCAGGGAGCAGGGGGGAGAAAGAAAGTATTCTCTATGGTAAATTGGATAATTTATTTTCTGAAAGTCCCTAAGATTTTTACCGGGCAGGCACTTCTTAAATTTTGCTAAAATTTTGAGGTTTTCGTGGTAAGAAGTGCACACCCGACATTTATTAAAAAAGGTATGTATTTGACTTATGCTAATTTCAAGAATGTTGGCGGCACATCAATATATTCTAGAGGGCATGGCAATGCCATGCCCCTACAATCTGTGGCATTATTTTTTCAGATTGGTATTATTTTGAGAAATATTTTTTACGTATTTTACTATATATGTTATTTGCCGTTAATTTAATTAGACGTATGTTTGTTAAATCGGGAATATTTTGGGCATGTTGAATTTTATGGTCGAAAAATTCATTTAATTCAGTCACAATCACTTGCAACCGTTTAATAATATTTTCGTATCGATACTCAGCGAAAAAATCTTCAGATAAAGTGGTATTTACAGGGGATTCTAACACTTTTAAAATTCTCTGGATATCAAATTCTCGCGAATATGCGGCAATTTTATGGCAATTAAAGCCAGGGTCTAAGTAATCCGATAAGCCGCCATTGATGCTAGAGAATACCTGACAACCACAAGCAAGGGCTTCCATTGGTTGTAAGCCAAATCCCTCGGTTACACGCTGTTGTGCCCAATATTCAGCCGAGTCATAAAGATAAATCTTAGCGCGATTAAATAATCCAGGTAAATCTTCAATAAAGGAATTAGCAACGAATACTTGACATTTTTTTTCTAATTCAGGAATCAAAGATTTCATTAAATATGCTGATGATTTCCTCGCCTGAACTAAAACATCAATATCTCGCTCTAGATGTAAATTTTGAAATTCGTTGCTAATTTGATTGGGTAAGTAATAAATTAAAGAGTTGGGAGATTTTTGTCCCCAATATCCCATTGTATTGCGGCTCACAGTAATAATGGGTATACTCCCAGGTAAACTGAATTTGTAACCTGCACTGTGGGCATGATAAACAACGTTATATTGTTGCAGTTTCGCTGCGAGTTTAGCGATATCAAAACCCCAGCTAATGACAAAAATTACATCATCTAATTTTTTTTGTTGCAGTAAATCGTCCAGAAAAAGTTTACCTGATTCGCGTTGACGGTAAGTGACAACCTCAGCACTACAGATTTGTTGAGCTAAATTAAGCGTTTTTAACTCTGCCCAAAGCCCACCACAAGCAAATTTATTATCTGTCCCTGGAAGTAAGAAATACAGTTTTCTCATGACTTAACCTCTAAAATGAGCGATCGCATAATGGTAAGTCACTATATTAATGGAAATACTGCGGGGCAGAGCAGAATAGATACTGGGCGGATATTCGCCATCAGCAATTAGCAAAGATACTATATTTGCTCATTAATCTTGCCAATTTACCTTCACAAAATGCGCTTCCCTTCCCCACATATCTTTTGTACGAATAATCTGTGCGATTTTGAGATTAAAGGGAATGGCAGTGGTGAGATAGCGCTGTGCCATAAAACCTAAATCTGGCGCAAGTTCTGCTGCTGTTGTTGCGGCTAACCCCAAACCTATCAATTGTTCGATTGGTCGAAATGGTAACAAAAAATGTACGCCTACAGCTAATCCAGCTGTTAACAACATGGCTACAGATAAATTAGTCCCGCAACGGGGATGAATTGCTAAATCCCCTTCTCCATGAGTCAGGCGATGTAGCGCCAAAGTAACTGCACGCCGTAAATCGCTGATATTCACTTCACCATAAAGGTAAAATCCCTGCTCTGTAGACAAACCGCTTAATAATTCGTTATCAATTTGAAAATTTTTGGCTGCTGTGTGGGAAGCAGAAGCGCTGTTAGATTCGCCCAAAAGCCAAACAGTAGCATGTTCTAAGGCGTGAACTTGTCGCAGCAGCAAGATTTCTTTCAATCCGGGAATAAATGATAGCTGTTTGAGTAAATCAGCATCTGGTGTGGATTGGGGAAAATCTCCAGAAGCATCTCTATCTGCTGCGTTGCTAAAGTTTCCTGATAACGGAACCGTCAAATCAAAGTTAAAAAAGTCAAAGGGCGATGAACCACTTTGAAAAGAAGCAGAAGTATTCATAGAAACACTGCTCCTCAAGCTGATGGAGCAACATAGATTTCTTACAAATGTAGCGCTTGCGGCAAGATATTATTGCTAATTTTTATTGTTGATTGGGTAAATACCCTATGCACCCAAGGGAAATTTCCTATCGGTAAAGTTGATAAAACCCTTTACCGATAGTGAAAAGACTCCCTTTGACGATTATTTAGTCGCCAATCTCGATGATTTTTGGTTGACTGTGCCAATTTTCGATTTTAGATGGCCGATTTTCGATTTTTTGGTTTATGTCCAGCCTGAAGCCAAACAAATCCCAAATTTAAGCACCTTGAGCCAAGTAACCTAGTGCTTGGCTCAATCCAAAATCTAAAATCCAAAATCCAAAATTGATTGACTTGGACGCTCAAAAAGTTGGTGGTAGAAGTTCACACTGATGAAATAAGGCGTGAAGAGCAGAAAACTTATTTAAGCGTCAGATTTGCCTAGGCTGTAAACCAAAAGAATTTGAATGCGATCGCGCAATCAATGATGTACTAATTCAACGTCATCGATCGCGTTAATCGTTATGGTTAGGCAGAGGACAGCAATTGACATCATTCAAACAGACTTTACCCCACTGTAAAGCCCAGCGCACAAGAGCTACTCGATTTTCCGTCTGGGTTTTAGTGAGAATATTGCTGATATGGTTATCAACTGTGCGTTTGCTAATTTCCAGTTTTCCTGCAATCTCTTGGTTAGTTAAGCCAGCGGCCACTAAGTCGATAATTTGCAGTTCTCTGTCTGACAGACTAACAGGGGTCTGAGACTCGCCAGCAGCCATGACTTATTCTATCCTCCCTTGGTATATGTACTTAATCGCTCTCTCTAATTCTAGAAGATTCTTCTTGAGGCAGGCATTTTCCGCGCTGTTAGCATGACAATTGCCATTATTTTTTGTTTATTTTTGCCTCATCGTCATGAAATTGACAAAATGCCAGTAATAAATACTACCATTTAATATATAAACTCAGCCTTTTTACTGATGCAATAAAATGTGGGAGCAAAGCATTTACACCCTAATATTAGTAGCAAAAATTGCTATTTCATTCTATGAAGGACTGGCGACATAAAGCAAAGATTATTGTAGATTTTATACTGGAAAATCTTCCTCCCAAATCGAAACTCTAAAATGAAATGAGCAATCCCCGCGTTTTATGTCTCGGTGAAATTTTGTTTGATTGTTTAGCCGATCAATTGGGGCTAAAGCTAGAAGAAGTTCAGTCTTGGACTCCTTACCCAGGAGGAGCGCCAGCTAACGTGGCTTGTGCTTTAGTCAAGCTGGGGACACCAGTGGGTTTTATCGGAGCTGTTGGTGAAGATGAACCAGGGAATAAATTGGTCAACCTGTTACAAGAACTAGGTGTAGATACAACGGGGGTACAACGCCATCCAACTGCGCCAACCAGACAAGTTTATGTAACTAGGGATTTGGCAGGCGATCGCACTTTTGCCGGATTTGGCAAGTATGATACCACCGAATTTGCTGATACGCACCTAATAGCAGAAAAATTGCCGAAATCTTTATTTCAAGAAGCAGATTTTTTGGTTTTAGGTACTTTGGAATTAGCTTATCCAGATAGTGAAAAAGCCATTCATCGCGCTCTGGAATTAGCAGAATATTACGATTTAAAGATTCTGCTGGATGTGAATTGGCGTCCTGTATTTTGGCACGATCACGAGATTGCGCGGCAAAAAATTGAAGAAATACTCAAACGAGTCGATTTTGTGAAATTATCTAAAGAAGAAGCTGAATGGCTCTTTGATACTAGCGATCCCGGTGCAATTACATACCGAGTTGATTCCCTGGAGGGAGTGCTAGTAACAGATGGAGAAAACGGTTGCGCCTATTGCTTGGTGGAAAATGAAGGTAAACTCCCCTCATTTTCTATACCTGTGGTGGATACAACAGGCGCAGGAGATAGCTTTTTAGCCGGGTTTATCCATCAAGTATTGCAGCATGGCATCAAAAAATTAGCTAATGGGGAAACAGCAAAAACTATTGTGACTTATGCTAGCGCTGTAGGTGCCCTAACTACAATTAAACCAGGTGCGATCGCTTCTCAACCCACTGCGGCGGAAGTTGAAGCTTTTCTGGCTTCTCATCAAATTTAGGGGCTTATAGTTCATCGCCTTAATTTTGCTAAATTCCTAGATCCCCGACTTCTTGAAGAAGTCGGGGATCTAATCACGCGAGTCGATCGCGATAAAATCTCACTACCAATTTAAATAGTTTTGGCGACACATCAATATATTCTAGAGGGCAAGGCAGTGCCCATTGGTGTCAACTTAAGTTCAAACGCTTACCCCACAAGCCTTTTACCCCTCCCCTAACCCCTCCCCGTAAACGGGGAGGGGAAGTTTTGGCTTTAGACAAAACTGGGGTGGGGTAACGCGGATCTTGATGGTAGGTGCTTTGATGCAAAATCAATTCCTGATGAGGGTTTCGCGTTAAGTTGACACCAATGGGCAGTGCCATGCCCCTACAATCTGTCGCATTCTTTTTTTAAATTGGTATCACAACCAAACATGAAAATCTTTTCCCCTAACCCCTTGTATTTTGAACCTAACCGGAATGATACAAACACCCTTTGTAGAGTAGTTTGTGCTGATACTTCATTGCGATCGCTAAATTGTTAGGTTACAGAGGCTATATGAGAACACTTGATAGTTTCCCAGTAAATCATCAATGTATTTTGGGATGGACTAGCGCTTATTATCCCGGTTGGCGACAAGATTATTTACGTCCGGAAAATATTGATTATAGTGCCCTAACTACTATCATTCATTTTGCGGTCAAACCTGGTGCTAAACAGCAAAATGCAATTTTAGATCCCGCAGGTTTGGATTTTGAGACTAATCAAATTACAAAAGAAAACTCAGCAGCTTTGTTGAAAGCAGCCCATGCATCTGGTACAAAAGTTCTGTTGGCGATCGCTTCCCATGAAAAAGCAGAAATAAATGGGGCGACAAATATCAACAATAGATTTAGAGCCGCTACCAGCCCAGAAAATCTTGACGCCTTTACAACTAATTTGGTCAAATTTTTAACCAACGATGGTAGAGGCTATGATGGCGAACAATACGATGGTATTGATATTCATTGGGAATATCTCACACAAGAGGATGAAGCCCAATATACTGCTTTTATTCATCTTTTGAGTGAGAAATTAAGCTCCATTACTCCCCAGCCAATATTAACTGCGGCTGTCAAAAATCGCCTAGAGCTATTTGCTAAATTGCAACATCTATTCGCGCAAATCAATATCACAACATATCAATTAGCAGAAAATTCTCTAGGTTGGGTTACTTGGCACAATGCACCACTGTATGACTGTGGGCACACACTTCCCGGAACTAATCAACTTCTGCCTTCTACTGATGGATTAGTCAAAGCTTTTATCAATGCAGGTGTAGCCGCCAGTAAGTTAGGAATTGGAATTGATTTTGAGGGTAAAAAATGGGGTGGTGTATTTGAGCCATTACAAAAATGGGACAAAACCCAAATACCTACATTAACTTCAATTCCTTATTTTGATATTATTCATCGCTATTACAAACAGCAGGTTTATCACTGGGATGAAACTGCTCAATCTGCCTATTTAAAAATTAATACCTTGGGTTCTGCTACTGATAGTTTTATTTCTTATGAAGATGAGAAATCGGTACAGGTAAAGATTAATTATGTAGAGAAAAATAGTTTAGGCGGTGTCATTATTTGGGATTTAGCAGCCGGCTGGCTACCTGAAGCAGAAACTCCCGATCCTTTACTTCAAGCTGTCAAAAATTGTGCTTATCCATCATATTATTATGCATTTTAGGTTTTTAAGTCAATAGTCAATAGTCAATAGTCAATAGTCATTTGTTAGAGATGCGATCGCCCTTGTCTATACAATTGTCTCCCTTGTCCCCTGCTCTCTGCCTTGTCATAAGATAATTCTTAACGCCGACTTGCTGAAACTTGTAGAATCAGAAAAGCTCAGATCAACCATTGGGCATTTAGTGCTACGCTAAATTATTTTCGGTAGGTGACAGTATTGCCGGGGTAAAGGAGGCTCATCTGAACAGCGATCGCTCAGAAATATATTCATCAGAAAAGTTTTCCAACGATCTACCTGCTGCAGAACGCTTCCAAGCAATTGTTGACAACATGGCTGAGGCGTTAATTGAAATCAACAGCTCGTGGCTTGTCACCTCGGTTAATAATCAAGTTGCAGCACTTTTGGGCATCCAGCGAGAGTGTCTATTAGGCAAAATATTGTGGGATGTATTTGCTGTTGATGCTACGAGTGATTTGTTTCAATACTCTCAGCAAGCAATTAACCAACAATTACCTGTTGAGTTTGATGAGTTTTATCCCCCATTAAATCGATGGTTAACGGTGCGGTTGGTACCGATTCCTCATGGTTTATTAGCTTATTTTTTAGATATTACAGACAGGAAACAATTAGAAACAAAGCTACGCAAAGAGCAAGATTTTCTTAATGTCTTGTTAGATAATATTCAAGCCGGAATTGTGGCTTGCGATGCCAATGGGGAATTAAAGTTATTTAATCAAGCAGCGCGATTATTTCACGGATTACCTGTACAGCCTCTGCTACCGGAGCAATGGGCAGAATATTACAATCTGTATTTGCCTGATGGGAAAACGCCAATGAATACGGCGGATATTCCCCTATTTCGGGCTTTACAGGGCGAACGGGTGGAAAATGTAGAAATGACGATCGCACCTCAGCAGGGAGTAGTGCGAATTTTATCAGCAAATGGGCAAGCGATCGCTAATTTGCAAGGTGAAAAACAAGGTGCAGTGGTAGTAATGCACGATATCACCGAGCGCAAACAGATAGAAAATGCTCTGCGCGAGAGTGAAGCTAGATTATCGAGTATTTTTCAAACCATTCCTGATGGTATTGTTATTATCAATCTTGCCGGACAAATTATCGCTGCCAATCGAGCCGCCGAGCAAATCTTAAAATTAACCAATAGTGGGATTACAGAACGAGTATATAACGATCCATCTTGGTCAATTACCACTGTAGAAGGGCAACCTTTTCCCGAAGCTGAACTACCTTTTGTGCGGGTGATGCAAACTGGGGAAGCTGTATATGGAGTGGAACACGCGATCGCCCATGCAGATGGTACAACTTCGATTTTATCAATTAATGCTTCACCTTTATTTAATGCCGCCGGGGAAATTATTAGCGTCATTGCTGCTGTTACTGATATTACCGAACGCCAGCAGGTAGAAGCAGCCCTGCAAGAATCCCAAGAACGTTATCGTACGGTAATTGAAGCGGCGGCTGAGGGTATTGTCTTACAGTACGCTGATGGAGAAATTTTTACCTGTAATCCCAGTGCAGAGAAAATTTTAGGCTTAACAGCCGATCAAATGATGGGGCGTACATCTCTCGATCCGCGCTGGCGAGCTGTTTATGAAGATGGTTCTCCTTTCCCTGGCGAAATGCATCCATCGATGGTAACTTTACGCACTGGGGAGGCGCAAACTAATGTCATCATGGGTATTCACAAACCAGACGCCAGTTTAACTTGGATTTCCATCAATACCCGCCCCCTATTCCCTGTCAATAGCAATCAGCCTTACGCCGTTGTCGCCTCATTTTTTGATATTACCGAGCAGCAAGCAGCGTTACGCGATCGCCAACAGGCTGAAGAAAAACGAGTACAACTAGTAAGAGAACAAGTAGCCCGCGCCGCCGCCGAAGCCGCCCAACAACAGTCAGCTTTTTTAGCCGAAGTAAGTGCAGTACTGGCTTCTTCCTTAGATTACCAACAAACCCTGCAAAGCGTTGCCGATTTAGCCGTACCCTACTTTGCCGATTGGTGTAGTGTCGATTTACTCAATGAAGATAACAGCATCAGCCGTGTCGCCGTTGCCCATATCGATCCGCAAAAGGTTCAGATGGGCTGGGAATTAGCTCAACGCTATCCGCGAAAATTGGATGATTGCTATGGTATTTCTCAGGTAATGCAAACGGGAAACAGTGAAATTGTTACCCAAATTACCGATGAACAGTTAACAGCAGCTATTGCCGATGCTGAATATTTACAACTCTTACGCGGATTCGGCTTAAAATCCTGCATTATTGCCCCTTTAAAAACGCAAGAAAAAGTATTTGGCAGTATTTCCTTCGTATTTACCGAATCTCCTCGTCATTACACCCAAAAAGACTTGACTTTAGCCGAAGATTTAGCGCGACGAGCTGCGATCGCTATTGATAATGCGCGTCTTTATCAACAAGCCCAACAAGCTAGACAAGCCGCCGAAACCGCCGCCGATCGCACCGCCCGCTTGCAAACAGTTACAGCTGCCCTTTCTCAATCCCTGACTCCGGTGCAAGTGGTGGAAGTAATTGTAGAACAAAGCATGGCTGTATTAAAAGCTACTTCTGCAATGGTAGTGCTAGTTAGCGAAGATGGAACCGAGCTAGAACTTGTGAAAGCTGTTGGCTATGAAAGTGACTTGTCAGAAGCTTGGCGGCGATTTTCCATGAATACTGCTGCTCCCTTAACCGAAGCCATCAGAACAGGAGAGCCACTGTGGATGGAAACCGTAGCCCAAAGAGTTAGCCGCTATCCTCATTTAGCAGAAAATTACAGCAAATATGATACATGTGCTTGGATGTCTCTACCCCTAGTGGCTGAAGGTAGATCGGTGGGTGGAATGTCGCTGAATTTCCCAGAGTATAAACAACTCACCGCAGACGATCGCGAATTTATTTTGGCAATTAGTCGTCAATGCGCTCAAGCCATTTCCCGCGCTCAGTTATATGAAGCCGAACGTCAAGCAAGAGCTGAGGCGGAACAAGCCAACCGAGTAAAAGATGAGTTTCTCGCAGTACTATCTCACGAATTGCGATCGCCCCTCAATCCCATTTTAGGCTGGACAAAGTTACTGCAAACGCAAAAATTAACCCCCACAAAAGCCCAGCAAGCCTTAGAAACAATCGAGCGCAACGCCAAACTCCAAGCCCAACTGATTGAAGATTTGCTCGATATTTCCCGGATGTTACGGGGTAAACTCAGTCTTCAGACTGCGCCAGTAAACCTAATTGAAGTGATTGCCGGCGCGATAGAAACAGTACAGTTAGCCGCCAATAGCAAATCTATTCAAATTCAAACAATTTTGCAACCAGGCAAGCAAACCGTATTTGGCGACGCCAATCGCTTGCAACAAGTCTTCTGGAATTTACTCTCCAATGCCATTAAATTTACACCAGAAGGCGGACGAGTAGAAGTGAAGTTAGCAGAAATCGGTAAGCAAGTGCAAATTCAAGTCATTGATAATGGCAAAGGTATCAATGCTGACTTTCTACCGCATGTATTTGAGTATTTTCGCCAAGCTGATAGCAGTACAACCCGTAGATTTGGCGGATTGGGGTTAGGTTTGGCGATCGTTCGTCAAATTGTCGAGCTACATGGGGGTACGGTAGAAGCCCAAAGTCAAGGCGAGGGTTTAGGCGCAACATTTACAGTTTTGTTACCAGCAACCAGCATTGAGCCGGAATCATCTCCAGACAATGAACCTTCCCGCTTACCTGTAAATTTAACAGGCTTGCGGATTTTGGTTGTAGACGATGAAGCTGATATGGGTTATTTAGCAGAATTTATTCTCACCCAGCATGGCGCAGATATCACCGTAGCTACTTCCGCCACCGAAGCATTAAATATTTTGCCGCAATTCCTCCCAGATCTACTGCTGTGTGATATTGGTATGCCAGAAATGGATGGCTACAAGCTAATCCGACAATTACGACAACTTTCGCCAGCCCAAGGAGGGACAATTCCTGCTATTGCGCTAACTGCTTACGCTAGCGAGTGCGATCGCAATCAAGCTTTAGCTGCTGGGTTTCAACTGCATCTACCTAAGCCAGTAGAGCCAGAAGTCTTGTTAGAAGCGGTTGTTCGAGTAATTCAGACTGGTGTATAGATCTCTAAGTTCAGAGAAAAATATCAAGAAATACAAAGTTATATAAAGAAAAAGCTTTTTTGTAGTTTGTGTAATACACATTAAATCCTAATATTGCGTTATATTTGTATTACGCGACGCCAGCTAAAGTCAATTTTCCCTAGATAATAATTAACTTTTTCAGATGGAATTGATAGCCACAATCATCTGCTAGCAAAGCGTACAAAGATATGTACCGATGTTTATCACAACCTCTAGCCTTGCCCAAATCTCATTACAGATTCAAGTGTTATGTTTAGAGCAATGAGAAATATTTTCGGCCATGTTAATCAGCTCGTAACACCTTTCCGGATCTAAATCTCTACAATCTATTAGATTTGGGAGGACTAGATGAATTTACAAATACCTACATTTGTCTCACCTACTTTTGCTCGCTTTATTGCTTCAGAAGTAGAACCAAACTCATTAAGCAAAAAAGACATAACTAATTGCTTAAAAGCCTTGGGAATTACAGATCCAAAAATTTTAACGCTGAAATGGAAAAAAGAATTGTGGGTGCAACTACAACTTGCTGCTACTTCCAGTTAACTTAAACCCCCAAAAATAGATAATTCAGTAATAATTAGCGAAAATTTCAATTTTACTGATTTCTGCAATCTGCCCATTCTTTTAGTTTTTAATTTTCTTCTATCAATTTAAAAAAAGCAGGCGACAGATGGTAGGGGTATGGCAGTGCCATTACCTCTAAAATATATCTATATATTAATGAGTATAAGCTGCAAATTTAAAATCATGTTACTATGAAAATAGTGAAAAATTTAGTAAAAAATTGATGCAATAGATTTCACAAGTAAAGCCAAGAAAAATTAGATCAAAAAACAATAGATCTAACGGTTTAGATCTATTACTGTAGGAGTTTGGAGAACTTGAAAATTAAAGCACTGGATGTCAAAGCAGGCGATCGCATCATTGCCTACTGCAAAAATAAACGGCAAATCTGCAAAGTCAAGCAAATTTTAGATTCAGGCCAGAGCAATATTACACTCTCAGTATTTACATCTGAACATTATCGCGGCTGCTTAGTCTCATGCGTAGTCAGGTTTCACGGAGACGCTTTAGTTGAATTAGTCAGCTAATATTATTTTTTGCCATTTTTTACCTAAAACCTAATTTGTATGTCATAATAAAAATTGAGAATTAATTCGGTTAACAGCTTTTGTTTTTAGTATTGACAGGCTTTTTGTTTTTGGTATTTACAAACTTTTCTCCGAAATCTAAATCTCTACACATTTACAATTTCGGAGACAATCTATGTCAGTTTATATAGGCAATCTTTCCTACGAAGTTACAGAAGCTACTTTGAATGCCGTATTTGCGGAATATGGTTCTGTAAAGCGTGTTCAGCTACCTACTGATAGAGAAACAGGTCGTCTGCGCGGCTTTGGTTTTGTGGAAATGGGTACCGATGCTGAAGAAACTGCAGCCATTGAAGCCCTTGATGGTGCAGAGTGGATGGGAAGAGACTTAAAAGTAAATAAGGCTAAACCCAAAGAAGATAGAGGCGGTTCCTTTGGTGGTAATCGTGGCAATTATGGCGCACGGAACCGTTACTAAAATACAGTAATTTAGGCAATTAATTAACTTGATATGTTATGCGGCTCAAGCATTTCTGCTTGAGCCTTTTTTCTCAACAATTTTAGCTCTATATAGCTAGCTATTCTTCATCACCTTGAATTGATGAAAATTTTTGTATCCATTTATCGGTAAGATATTGAATATTCATTGGCTATGATAGGGCCAAAATTTTTTGAAATTTTAGTTTAATCTGGAGGAATTAAAAAATGTCTACTAACACTGAACTCGTTTCTTATATTCAAGGAGAGGAATTTGAGGCGCTTTTAGGTAATGAGAAAATTGTTGTAGTTGACTTTACAGCTACTTGGTGTGGCCCTTGTCGTCTGGTTGCGCCATTAATGGAACAACTCGCCCAAGAATACAAAGATCGTGCCAAAGTTGTTAAGGTAGATGTGGATAACAACAAACCTTTATTCAAACAATTTGGTCTTCGCAGTATTCCCGCAGTTTTAATTTTTAAAGCTGGGGAGTTAGTAGAAACTATTGTTGGCGTTTCTCCTTACGAGCAATTTAGCAAAGCAGTTGGGAAACTGCTTTAACTTGTTTTTCAAAATATTCGCCCCTCTCCCATTTTTTGGGAGACACTTACACATAATTCTATTAATCTTCAAAACCCTCTTATATATACAATCTACATAATAACTTAGATGTACTAACCATGACCCCAGAAGCAAAACACATTGTTAGCGAAATCAGGCGTGAATTTTACTCTCTGTTTGCTGCTGCAATGAAAACATCAGTCAGCATCAGTAGTATATCCTATAGTAGTAATTCTCCTATTGCCTCTTGGATGGATGAGAGGCAACAACTGAATTATGTAAATATCTACGCTTATACAGCACCAGATGAATTTAACCCATTATGCCCGTTCATATTGCGATTAGCTATTAATAAAAGTGCTCTGCAATTCATGATGGGGAAAAAGTCGCAGAAATCCCGAGGACTGAATTTGTTATGGAACTTTGAGCTAACGGTATTACCAAGAGAAATTTTAGATTTTCTTCCTTGGATAGTTAGCTTAGTTGAAGCCCAAAATCAAGTTTTACCTTCAATGTTACAGTCACCACCCCATCCATTAGAATTTGAAATACCAGATGTGGGGTTATGCAATAATCTATGGACTCTCGAAGCTCGCCTTCTAACAAAGATAATGCAGCCAACATTTTAGTTAAGTAAGTTAGCATCAAAAAACCAAACTACTTAAAGAAACATGACAACTAACAACTAATTATTGTTGTAAGTTATCTATGCTAATCTCTCCATTAACCTCTACTGATTTATTGGTATCAGCACTTGGTGATTCTTTACTAAAAGATTTTAAAGTAGAAGCTAAGGTTAGATTAGAAGCGACTTGATAAGTTATCTCTTGGGGTATTTCCTGTTGTTGCTTTAATAACTCAATAAAACTTTCAAAATCGCGCATCACACAATATCGATGTAATGCTGCTTTGTTTTCTATGAGATGAAACTTTTCATCAATCTTTGCTTTGGCTTCCTGTTCCGCCTCAGCAATTGAATTTACAAACCCGCTATTATGACATAACTCCCCAGAAATTTTATAATAATAAGCTTTTCTGCTTAATGATTCTGCCTCAATATGAATTGAATGAAATTTGTAATCAATTTTGTATTTTTTAGCTTCCATAATATAGATGACATCACATCATTAACTAACAATAATCTTGAATTTGTCGAATTTTTTGCTGCAATAACCCAACAATAATCTTTTGCCCATCTTCCTCTCGTGGCACATTCTTGATGATGAGGACTTTAAAGTAGTCGATTTTTAATTTAAAACAAAAATTTGTGTCCGATTTTTATTCTCATCTTTAACCTTAACACGATATTCAGTTTCTCTACAGAATATATTGATAAAGTTTAAGTTGCATATTTTACCAAAGTAAGTTTTATCCCTATAGCTCAATTTTTGAGTTAATCTTATCAACTGAACTATACAACCACCGCAACAAGATTGTATTATAGATAACCTATTGTATAGATATTTCGCTAATCTTGCGTCCAATATTAAAATATTTACTACATAAAAATTGCTAAATTCAGATTATATATTTTATATCTAGAAAACCTGTTAATAGAATATAAATAAGTTGTGCATGAGCCATAGTGACACAACTAAAAAGCAATCTATTGACAAAAGAAGAAATAATTTGCTTAAAAAGAAATATTCAGGAAATCTGTGTTAATCTAAAAACAGGAATCAAAAAGTAAGAATGCAAAAAGACTTCAAGACAATATTGAGGTAACTCGATAAAGTCCTTTTGCTCTGGTAAGTCCGCTTCAATATCGTTATGTATTTTAGTAACGATAAACAAAAGCCAGATAAGCAAGACAATCACCTTAGTATTGGCTTGAAGTCAAATATAGCTTGCTTAGATAATAGCCAGTAATGTTTGGCTATACTAGTTAATTAAACTGCCAAAATTAATTACTCTTAGAGTCTGGGGAGAAAGAAAGACTCTGAGTGCATACTGGCAATCCCAAATAATTTAGAACGGTTACTAAACTGAGAAAAAGCAATATTCACTTTGTTATATTGCTCTAACTCTGTTCTAGCAAATGCTGATGCGGAAAATCAAAACTCCGACAAAGTAGATACCGTTGCATATAATTTAGGAATTTAACTAGATTGTCAAAATTTACCAATACACTGCCAAGACCATAGTGTTACAGGTTGATAATGCAGAGATTTACCTTGTAATTAAGGTGTTATTTATCTGCATTAATAGCCAGAGGATGAAGTAATTTTTTAGGAAAAACTGCTAGAGATACTAAAACGCGATCGCTCTATATTTGAGGATAGTAAATCGAGCAAAGATAGTATTAGCAATATTCGCATAGTTGTTGCCACCATTAAGAGTAAACTGCAACTTTGGTTGGTTGGGTGCAGGGCAAAATCCTGTAAAGGTCGAAATTGCTACTGTCAAAACTCTGAAGGCTTGAGCAACCGATGGAAATTTAGCTGCAACTACTGACAATGCTAGTGCCAAAGTTCTGCTGAAAGAAAATCCTTGCAAATATATCTGAGCGCCATTGCTTAAGAGTTATCTGTGCAATATTCCTCAAACATAAATTATATCCTCATCTATGCAACCTATTACTGTTTTTGCCCGGTGTGTTTGTTGGCCAATACTATGTGCCAACGCTACCAAGGGTTAAGCCCCAGGTAAACTTTTACTCCCATCAACCAATTACTTCTAGGAAAACACAAACCATGTCTATCGATAGCAAAATCAGACAGATAGCTTTTTATGGTAAAGGCGGTATTGGTAAGTCTACTACCTCTCAAAACACGCTGGCAGCTATGGCAGAAATGGGTCAACGCATCCTGATTGTTGGTTGCGACCCTAAAGCTGATTCCACTCGGTTAATGCTGCATAGTAAAGCCCAAACCACCGTTTTGCACTTGGCTGCTGAACGTGGCGCAGTCGAAGATTTAGAACTCGAAGAAGTCATGTTAACTGGCTTCCGTGGCGTCAAGTGTGTAGAGTCTGGTGGCCCTGAACCTGGGGTAGGTTGCGCCGGTCGGGGTATTATCACCGCCATCAACTTCTTAGAAGAAAATGGTGCTTACCAAGATGTTGACTTTGTATCTTACGACGTACTAGGTGACGTTGTCTGCGGTGGTTTTGCTATGCCTATCCGTGAAAACAAAGCCCAAGAAATCTACATCGTTACCTCTGGTGAAATGATGGCGATGTACGCTGCAAACAACATCGCTCGCGGTATTTTGAAATATGCACACACAGGTGGTGTTCGTTTAGGTGGTTTAATTTGTAACAGCCGGAACGTTGACAGAGAAATCGAACTGATTGAAACTCTGGCAAAACGCTTGAACACCCAAATGATTCACTATGTACCTCGTGACAATATTGTTCAACACGCTGAGTTGCGCCGGATGACTGTTAACGAGTACGCACCAGAAAGCAACCAATCTAACGAATACCGGACATTAGCGAACAAAATCATCAATAATAAGAATCTTCAGATTCCTACACCCATTGAAATGGAAGAACTAGAAGAGTTATTGATTGAATTCGGTATTCTCGAAAGTGAAGAAAATGCTGCCAAATTGATTGGTCAGCCTGCTGAAAGTAGTAAGTAATTCATGTAGCTGGGTGGGTTAGCGCTCATCCTGCCTCAATTAAGGGGCTAGAGGTTAGGGACTAGGGGCTAGGGAAGAGATTTTTTCATGCCCTCGTTGTGTGATTTATCGCCTGACCTTCTAGCTAGAGAATATTAGAAATTGCTACCTATAGAATGGGTAGCATTTCGCATCTGCTAATTTTCTTGAGTAACAGCCAGCTAAAATTATCAGTTTATGTTACATTAAGTAGTGGAATAGTAATACATAAATATAGCTATAGTTTGGGTTCAGTATACCCGACTGGTGCGTCAACCTCTGGATTGAGCGTATACCGCAGATTAATAGGTTACTAATCCGTCGTTTGATTAGCTCAGTGGTAGAGCAAGCCGAAAAGAACGGTTGAGCGTAGGTTCGACTCCTACATCAAACTCCCGAAAGTTAGCTCACTGGTAGAGCGATCGACTCATAATCGATATGTTGCAGGTTCGATTCCTGTACTTTCAACCAACCCTGTCCGGGTAAAAGGACGACAAATTGCGGAATAGAGCAGTCTGGTAGCTCGTTGGATTTAGGTTCCAAAAATCGGTGGTTCAAATCCACCTTCTGCCCCAACCCTGTCCGGGTCAAAAGACACTACCCTTTTAAGGTAGACCATATTACTTGATATAAAACTCTGTGATGTTGGTGCTGACTCATAGCCATTACCTAGTGATGTCTATTAGTCACAGTAAAGAAGCTAGAACAAATGCAAGGCTCCCTAACTTGAGTATGTCCTTTGTTTAACATATCCAGAAAGCTGGAACAGGCAAAACAAACGGCATATCTGAGGGCTATGATCTTTTTCTTAATTATCCTTGGGTGGTTGAGAAAAAGTTAGCAATCTTAATCCAGTTTTGGAGATGTATTTGTCCGCAACTGAACTGCAAACACCTACATTGGCAGAGTTTTAACTTTAATGAATCTTGATTTCTATTCAGTATTTATTTGGTAGCATCTCATCAAAAAAACAAATAAGCTGAAAAAAGTATTTGTAGGGTGGGTAATGCCCACCCTACGTATATTTCAAAAATCAAATATGAATCCTATATGACGATTTTTTTAGCTTCAGTACCAAGTGAATTCACAGTATAAGTTTTTAATTCCTTCTTTTACAACTTTAATAAGGAGCTTAAAATGTTATTTGGTATATCGGATATTTTTAATGCAACTATAGGTGGTATAAAAATTGCCCAAGATATCAGTAAAATATTCGGTCATAATGGTAGAAATGATTTAGGAAAAACAGTCTTACGAGATAGCCATAACCGGGAATGGAAAGTAAAAGTACGCCATTCAAGTAAAAGAGGACGTTATCTTAAAATTTATTCTTATCCAGATGGCAAAAAAAAGCTCAGAGCATCAGCCGATCAATACAAATATTATTTGCACATTACTTATGATGAATGGGAACTGTTCTATAAGGCAGCAGCAGGGTTAGAAGATTCTCGTGTTAGATCTGTCTTAGATAGATTAGTAGGGATATAAAGCAACAGAAATCTCGAACTTAGTTACTATATAAGGTTTAGGGCACAACATTGTTGTGCCCTAGTAGTTTTACTAGGAGCAAAAATTATTTGAATTGGTATTAGCTCTCATCGACATAAAAAAAGGTGGGCGAGATGCCCACCTAAAGAAATTAAGAGAATATTCTGTTGCTAATTAACCGAGTAATGCTTTTGCTTGAGCTAAAACATTATCAACACTAAAGCCAAACTTCTCTAAACAAACGTTACCGGGAGCAGAAGCACCAAAGCGATCGATGCTGATAACATCACCTTCGGTACCAACATACTTGTGCCAGCCAAAGCTAGAACCAGCTTCTACAGCCAAGCGCTTGGTAACAGCTTTGGGGAGAACAGATTCTTTGTAAGCTGCATCTTGTGCTTCAAACAAATCCCATGCTGGTAAGGATACTACACGGACTTTCTTACCTTCGGCTGTCAGCTTTTCAGCAGCAGTAACAGCAAGGCTTAATTCGGAACCAGTACCAATGAGGATAATATCTGGTGTACCGTCGCTATCTACTACTACATATCCACCCTTGGCAACACCTTCAATTGATGTACCTGCCAAGTTGGGAACGTTTTGACGGGTGAACGCTAACAGAGTAGGAGCATTTGCCTTTGCTCTTTCAATGGCTACTTTGTATGCACCAGAAGTTTCGGTTCCGTCTGCGGGGCGAAGAACTGTGAGGTTAGGAATAGCACGCAGGGAAGCGAGGGTTTCTATTGGTTGGTGGGTGGGGCCGTCTTCACCTTGACCGATGGAGTCGTGAGTCATTACCCAAATACTACCGGCTTGGGACAAAGCAGATAAGCGGATTGGTGCCCGCATGTAATCGGAGAAGATGAGGAAGGTCGCGCCGTAAGGAATTAAACCGGAATTATGCAAGGCGATACCATTGACAATTGCACCCATACCATGCTCCCGAACACCATAGTGGATGTTGGGGTTTTGGTATTGTCCTTTTTGGAAGTCGCCTTTACCCTTGAGTTCGGTTAAGTTGGAGTGGGTTAAGTCGGCGGAACCACCAATTAACTCTGGTAAAACTGCTGCTAGTTTGTTTAAGCAGGTTTCTGAATGTTTGCGGGTGGGTAATGCTTTGTCTTCAGGGGTGTAGGTGGGGAGTACTTTATCCCAACCATCAGGCAATTTGCCACTGACGTAGCGCTCAAATTCAGCTGCTTCTTGGGGATATTTAGCTTTGTAATCAGCAAAGACTTTATTCCACTCAGCTTCGTAGGCGGCACCACGCTCAACTGCTTTGCGGGTGTGGTTGAGGGCATCTTGAGGAACTACGAAAGGTTCATATTCCCAACCTAAATTTTTCCGAGTTAAAGCGATTTCTTCTCCACCTAAAGCAGCACCGTGAACGCCAGCAGTGTTGGCTTTGTTGGGAGAACCGTAACCGATGGTGGTGGTGACTTTAATCATCGAAGGCTTGTCAGTCACTGATTTTGCTTCTTCGATGGCTTTGGCGATCGCTTCTAGGTCGGTGTTACCTTCTTTAACATGCAGAACGTGCCAACCGTAAGCTTCAAAGCGCTTTGACACATCTTCGGTGAAGGCAACATCTGTAGAACCATCAATAGAGATGTGGTTGTCGTCATACAAAGCGATGAGTTTACCTAATCCCAAGTGCCCTGCAAAGGAAGCAGCTTCACCGGAAACACCTTCCATGTTACAACCATCACCTAAAATCACATAGGTGTAATGGTCAACAATATTGGCATCGGGCTTGTTATATTTAGCTGCTAGGTGGGCTTCAGCGATCGCTAAACCGACGCCATTAGCAATGCCTTGACCTAGTGGCCCGGTAGTAACTTCCACGCCAGGAGTTACGAAGTTTTCTGGGTGTCCGGGGGTTTTGGATTCCCACTGCCGGAATTGCTTGATATCCTCAATGGTGACGCTGTCGTAACCATATAAGTACAGCAGGGCATACTGTAACATGGAGCCATGTCCAGCAGATAGGATAAAGCGATCGCGGTTAAACCACTGGGGATTTTTGGGGTTAAATCGCAGGAAGCGATCCCATAGTACAAAAGCCATTGGAGCAGCGCCCATCGGCAGCCCTGGGTGTCCCGATTTTGCTTTTTCTACGGCATCAATAGCCAAAAAGCGAATCGAGTTAATAGATAATTCTTCGAGGGATTGGGTTGCAACAGCCATAATCTCTTGTTTTTAACGACGGGTTAGCACTCTTGGTAGCTCACTTACCGGGGAGGCAAAAGCGAAAAAAGCCTTGTCCGATTCCCGGACAAGCTATTTTTCCAAACCGGGGCGGGGATTGTTCCCCTATGATTGCCTTGTTTTTACATTCCCCCTATCTTTATCATCCCACTGCCAATTGTTGATGGACAAGCGGGATTTTTGATGATGGCGGTGATAAATCCAGCTAATAATTGGGTTGTTTTGAACCCTGGGTTTAGTTGGAAATGACGTTGATGATACTTTTAGCACCAACTTTCGCCAATGCGATCGCTTGATATTTGCGGGAATTTTAGATGTATTTCTTAAAGGCTAGGGTGACATTGTGACCGCCAAACCCAAAAGAATTAGATAATGCCACATTAACTTGTTGAGCGCGGCTCTTATGGGCAATATAATCCAGGTCGCACTCTGGATCGGGATTTTCTAAATTAATTGTTGGTGGAACTTGATCGTTAGCAACCGCCAGTACTGTAGCTACGGCTTCAATACCGCCAGAACCTCCCAAAAGATGACCTGTCATCGATTTGGTAGAGCTGACGGCTATGTTATAAGCATGGTCGCCCAAGGCTTTTTTCATTGCCGCCGTTTCTGTGGAATCATTTGCTGGGGTACTAGTGCCATGAGCATTGATATAGTTCACCATTTCTGGGGTGAGTCCCCCATCTTTGAGTGCTAGTTCTATGGCTCTGGCTGCGCCCAACCCACCAGGGACAGGGGAGGTCATGTGATATGCATCACAGGTCATCCCATAACCGACCATTTCGGCATAAATGCGAGCGCCGCGATTTAAGGCGTGTTCTAGTTCTTCTAGCAGCAAAATTCCCGCACCTTCACCCATGACAAATCCATCGCGATCGCGGTCAAAGGGACGGCAAGCATTAGCGGGGTCGTTGCGCGTCGAAAGTGCCCTAGCAGCAGCAAATCCAGCTATACCCAAGGGCGTAATCGCCGCTTCGCACCCGCCGCAAATCATGGCTTTGGCATATCCCCATTGAATTTGGCGAAAAGCATCTCCGATGGCATTAGAACCAGCTGCACAAGCGGTTACAGAGCAGGAATTGGGGCCTTTTGCTCCCGTATGAATGGCTGTTAATCCGGCGGCCATGTTGGCAATCATCATTGGGATCATGAACGGACTACAGCGATCGGGGCCGCGATTTAGATACACTGTTTGCTGGTCTTCTAAAACCTTCAATCCACCAATGCCAGAACCAATAATGATACCAACTTGTTCGGCATTCAGTTCATTAATTTCTAAACGCGCGTCAGCTACAGCTTGTTTGGCAGCCGCAACCCCAAATTGGGAGAATCGATCCATCCGCTTGGCTTCTTTGCGATCCAAATACGTATGTGGATCGAAGTTTTTGACCTCACCAGCAATGCAGCAATCATGCTTAGATGCATCAAAAGAAGTGATGTAGTCAATGCCATTACGACCACTCAACAATCCTTCCCAATAATCTTCTGGTGTATTGCCAATTGGTGTAATCGCGCCCACACCAGTTACCACAACGCGTTTACGTTTATAATCTGTCATGACTCAGTTAAAGGTGGCGAGAAAGCAGCAAAAAAGGTGACTAGGGGCTAGGGGCTAGGGGTTAGGGGCTAGGAACTAGGGAATGGAGTTTTTCCCGATCCCCAATCCCTAATGCTCGATCCCCAATTGCTTTTCAGGCAGATGTAGTAGGTTCTCCGACGATATATTTCACTGCATCTTGAACCGTTAAAATCTTTTCAGCCTCTTCATCAGGAATTTCAATATCAAATTCTTCTTCAAAAGCCATTACCAATTCCACAATATCGAGAGAATCAGCTCCTAAATCGTCAATGAATGTGGCTGTTGGTATGACCTTATCAGCCTCAACACCCAATTGATCGACTACGACTGCCTTAACTTTTTCAAACACTTCTTCTTTGCTCATAGATATAAAGTCCTTAACCAGTTGCTATGATCTGCTCTTTAAATAGGCGACATTGTTTTGAGCATATACATCTTATCGGAAAGCGCGATCGCCCGTATACTGTCCGAGAATTTTCTGGCAATATCATTTATGGGCGGCGCTACACGATTGCATAGGCTGTCAACATGTGTCTTTTTTGCAATTCTTACTGATTTTTTTTACAATGTCCAAACTCGGATGCATAGCCTTGCAAGCTACACTGGCAAGGGAAGATCAATAATTTATTGTTGAGAGCTGATGCTCTCGTACCAATATAGTTCTATGCTATCTCAAACACTAAGATACGCTTATTTTCCTGGTTGTGTGGCGCAAGGTGCTTGTCGGGAACTTTACCAATCAACTCAAGCCTTAACCCAAGCACTAGGTATTCAACTGATTGAACTGAAAAAAGCTGCTTGCTGTGGTTCCGGTACTTTTAAGGAAGATTCCCAACTGTTAGAAGATACAGTAAATGCCCGGAATATTGCTTTAGCAGAAGAGTTAAATTTACCTTTACTTACTCATTGCAGCACTTGTCAAGGTGTCATCGGTCATGTTGATGAACGCCTCAAGGAATGTCAAACAAAAAAACCAGAATATATTCAGCAAGTAAATGGTTTGCTCGCGAAAGAAGGCTGTTTTCCTTATCGCGGCAGTACCGAAGTTAAACATCTGCTTTATGCTTTGGTACAGGATTACGGTTTAGAAGAAATTACTCAACGAGTTACCCGCAAGCTAACTGGATTAAAATGTGCGGCGTTTTATGGTTGTTACCTGCTACGCGCCCAAAAATCTCTACCCTATGATGACCCTTACGGACCTGAAGCAATGGAAAATGTTTTCCGGGCAGTGGGTGCAGAACCAATTTATTATCGAGGTCGGACTCAATGCTGTGGTTGGCCGCTTTCTAGTTACGCGACTCGCGAATCTTTTCAGATGGCGGGTAAGCAAATTCAAGATGCTTTAACGGCTGGTGCTGATTGTTTAGTTACCCCTTGTCCTTTATGTCATCTCAATTTAGATTCCCGTCAACCAGAGGTGGAAAAGGTAATTGAAAAGAAACTCGGTTTGCCGGTGTTACATTTACCCCAGTTAATTGCTTTGGCTTTAGGCATTAGTCCAGCAGAATTGGGTTTAGAACGTCACATTGTTTCGACAAAACCAGTGTTAGAAAAATTAGGATTTTAAATTTTGATTAATCAAAGAACCCCGACTTCTTTAAGAAGTCGGGGTTCTAATTACGAATTACGAATTACTATCAGCCCAAACATCACCTGTAGCTGCTGATTCAGCAGGAGCTATCGCGCCTTGGCTTTCTCCTAAATTAATCTTGACTACTTTCTTTTTGACTTCTTCTACTTTCGGTAGAGTTAATGTCAAAATGCCATTTTTAAATTCGGCTTGGACGCGCTCGTTTTGGATGGGTGCAGGTAGATTCACAATTCTTTGAAACTTACCATAGCGGAATTCGGAACGGAAGAAACTTCCTTCTTGCTGTTTGCTTTCTTGGCGAGTTTCACCAGCAATAGAAACTGCTTCTCTGGTGACATGAACATCCAAGTCTTTGCCTTCAATACCAGGAATTTCGGCACGTAAAATTATGCTTTCGGTGGTATCTTGTAGTTCAATCGCTGGTGTCCAAGCTTGGGTAATTTGCGAGTTAGCTCCTGCTAGTTCGTCAAACATTTTATCCATTTGACGGCGCAGAGTTTCCATTTCAGAGAAGGGTTGCCAACGGATTAATGCCATAACTTGAGTAACCTCCAAAAGAACAGTGATAATAACTAAATTTGGTTAAGTCATTAGTAAGTGACAAGGAAAAAGATTGCCAAACTGAGAATTATTTATTTACTTCGGCTTTGCTCGATTGCCTATGTCTATATATTGGCTGAAACCCCAAATTTAGTTATTAGGGGAAACCCTACTTAGAGTTGTAGTGCTTCCCAGAAAGTTAACTTCTCACTTGGGTTCTTGACGTTGCAATTGTTTGAGAAACTTATACATTTCGGGCAACCGATTATAAATTGCCGATACTTTAAGATATAGCTTGTGGGGAATAGCAGGAGTACCAGAAACAATCTCTCCTGGTGCGACATCGTTGTGAATTCCTGCTTGCGCCGATGCGATCGCACCGTCACCAATTTTCACTTGATTGACAATTCCGGTTTGTCCCGCCAAAATTACGCGATTGCCAATTTTTACGCCTCCAGCCATACCAGATTGACCAGCGATCGCGCAACCAAAGCCAATTTTGCAACCATGTCCAATTTGCACTAAGTTATCAATAATTGTATCTCGACCGACTCGCGTTTCCCCTACAGCTGGTCTGTCAATGGCGCTGTTAGAGCCAACTTCTACTCTGTCTTCTAAAACTGTGTAACCGGATTGTTCCATTTTCACCCAGCCTGTACGGGTAGGTACAAAGCCAAAACCTTCTGCACCAATCACCACGCCACTATGAATCACACAATCTGCCCCGATTTGGCTGCGTTCGTGGATGGTACAGTTAGCATGTAAGGTAGTGCGATCGCCAATAGTCACATCTGGATAAATGACGACATTTGGATGAATAATTGCCCCATTACCTACTTTTACCCTGGGTTGAATTACCACATGGGGGCCAATATATACATCGCTACCAATTTCTGCTGTAGGGTGAATTACAGCTGTAGGATGAATTTCTGGGCTGGGGCGGTATGGTTGATAAAAAAGTGCGATCGCTTTTGCAAATAATAAGCGTGGTTCTTTGGTAGCTACCCAAACAATATTTCGTTCTTGAGCTTGTGTCTGTAATTTTTCTTCCTGCGGTAAAATTAACGCACTCGCATGAGTTTTACCCACCCAAGAAGCAAATTTCGGCCCTTCTACATAGCTGAGATTACCAGTAGTCGCTTCATCAATGGCTGCTAACCCTGTAATCTCTGGATCGTGGTTTTCGTTGGCGCTAAGACTACTATCAGTAACAATATCCCCAAGTCGGCTGACAATTTCGCTGAATTTCATGTGATTTTTTCATGAGTCATCTACAAAGGCAAGATAATTGTCGCTCTTTGTCAGCCAGATGTTCATGATTGATACCTAATTTTCTGGTGGTTTTAACAATCACCGCCATAAAAGTGCAGTGATTCTTCATTCAAAGAGACAACTTGCTCAGATAAAATATGTAGAATATGTTTTGATAGACCAATTTGCTTAAAGAAAAGAGATTTTTATATTTGGTTGTGGTTATTCCATGAGGGATTAGCTGGATTATTTTCTAATACCATCATTATCAATAGCGCTGTAGCTTTCACTACTCATTAACCCTAGCCACGGGTCAGCATTAGGGGTGAGAAATAATTCGCTGTAAACTTTATCATTCAAGGCTTTGACATTATTTGTGGCGGTTTCTTGCATAAACCACTGGTGAATTTGGCTGTGCAAAGTATACTCATTTCTTACGGTATCTAATGCCATTGCTGCTTGAAAATTGCTGACAACGCGCTGTAAATTATCGCTTTTGCTGTCTTGAAAGCGCTTACTTTGAATTAATGCCACGCTATGATTATCTAATTTGGCGTCTGCTGTGTAGCGTTGGGCAATTTTTTCCCATGTGGCTGCATCAGTAATTTCTCGTAGGGCTTTTTGATTGTTGCTAGCTGCGTTGATGTTGCGGAGTATTGGTGATTCTACGAGCATTTTGCTAACTGCTATGGTACCTGCAACGCTGGCGCTAGGTGCTTCGTTACCGTTGGGAGTAAATTCCACTAGACGCGGTGGGTTTTTGATACCCAGTTTGGCTAAATCTGCAAGCCATTGACGTTGAATTAATGCTAATTGTTGGCGGTGGTAATCGCGTAAAAAGTTGTAGCGGGCGATACCTTGGGATTTATTATATTCTTTGACTGCTTTTTCTCCAGCTACTAGCTGACGTAGAAAGGCTTGCGGCCCGTATAACCCAGGAATAGCATCTATAGGGACGCCAGAACTGTCTAAAATATAGTGAATGCTGTTACCTGTGAGAGTGCGTTCTAGCTTGCGTCCATCGCCAAAATCTACGGTAACTTTAGGTACTGGGCGTACAGATTCCCAGTGTAGTATATAGCGATCGCGCAGGAATTGGGATATTTCGGCATTGGGATATAAAGCTACGCGGAAAAAGCGACTGTTAGCACAACTTAAATCTTGATCGAGGTTTCCTAATAAACGTAATGAAAGAATGGGTTTATTACTAGCTTTAGCCGCAGCTTTAGCTTTTTCTAAATCAGTGTACCAGTAAAGTTTAGAAGCGTAGCAGTCTCGCTGCTGACAAAGTTTATCTAATGCTTGGCGTATTTCTGGGGTAGGGTTTTTGAGTTGTGAAGCATGATTATTTAAAAATTTTTCTAAACCACTAGCCCCCTGTGCGCGGAGTTGTGCTACTTCTTGATTTAATTGTGCTTGTTGGGCGGTTGGGGTTTGAGTATAAGCTATATGAGAAATTCCGATGCTGATCAGTGATAATGCGATCGCAGTTGGAATAGATTTAAGTTTCATATTAATAAGTAGAACGGTGTAATTAAAGATAGTTGGAAAGGGCTGTCATTAGTCATTAGTCATTAGTCATTAGTCATTCGTAAGGGTTTTCAGCCTGTTTCCCTTTTCTAACGGAGTTGGGTTTATTTTAATCGACTTACCTACAGGATATTTCAGGTAAATTAGGTACGCGCTTCGGGGCATGGCAGTGCCAATGCCCCTACAATCAATGATTATCTCTACCTCATCAACTTGCAATTCGCTGTCTTAACTAGGTAATTGATAAAGCATATCTTTATCTCAGTATGACTTTTGGCATATTGATTAGTTCCATTTGTTAAGTAAAATTATCAAACTTTATTCAGACAACTTGATATTTGCTTGCAAGTTCTGATAATCATTAGGAGTATCGATATCAACTGCACCTAAGGGAAAATTCACGGCTAATACTAAATCGCGATATTTCTTAATTAAATATTTTGCGCCAGTATCTTGATTGAGAGTGAGTAATTCTGGGAAAAATTGGCGACTAAATAAAGCAGGTACGCCTAAAGTGTTTGCATATTGAGAGGCTATTATCGGTTTTTTGGTGGCAGAGTAGGCAGAGATTAAGTTATTAATAATTTCTGTGGATATATATGGTTGATCGCAAACGGTAATTACTGCGGCTTCTATATTTTGCGAGTCATGATTGAGTGCAGAAATACCGCTACGAATTGACGTACTCATTCCTAAATTCCATTGCGGATTTTCAACTATTTGCACTAAATCTTGATTAAGTTGGGAACGGATTTGTTGTGTATTAGCGCCTAAAACGACGATTACGGGTTGACATAATGAAGCGATCGCACTTTCAACTGTATGCTGAAGTAGGCTGCGTCCTTGATAAGGTAACAGTTGTTTTGGCTTACCCATGCGGGTTGATGCACCGGCGGCGAGGATAATGAGGGGAATAGTCATTTGTCATTTGTCATTCGTCATTGGTCATTCGTCATTGGTCATTTGTCATTAGGATTTATTTAGGGCTTTTGTTTAATTATACCTAGTTGAAAAAAGAATGTGACAGATGGTAGGGGCATGGCAATGCCATGCCCTTTAGAATATATTGATGTGTCGCCAACATTATTGAAATTGATATGAAATAACGAGTTGTAGTTTGATGAAATGAGGGGTTTAGCATTGCTAAACCCCTACAAAGATATATTTTATTTTGGCTGGCATTCAAATTACGAATTACAAATTTTATATCAAGATAAACCTGGATTATCAGAATCTTTGATTTTTTGCAAAATTTGTTCTATTTGATAAGCTTTTTCGCTTCTATTTTGCGATTTGAAGATATCTAAAGCTTTTTTCAAAGAAGCAATAGCTTCATCTTTTTTATTTAGTTGCCAAAGTGCTAGTGCTAAATTAGTCAAAGCATCTCCATAAGTCGGATTGATTTCCAAAGCTTTGCGATATTGACTAATAGCATCATCCCAATGAGATTGACTAGCGTGAACAATCCCGATTCCATTGTAGGCTAGAGCATATTTTGGTTTGAGACGAATGGCTTCTTGGTATGCACTTATAGCTTCATCCGATCTATTTTGGCGAAAGAGTACATTTCCTAGTTGATAATGTCCAAAGGCGTCGTCGGGAAATCTTTTGAGGAATTTACGCAAGCTTTCCTCTGCACCGGAAAAATTGCCTTGACTGTATAAATTATTAGCTTGTTGGATAAATTGCGATCGCTCGCGAACAATGGTGTCTTCTTGAATCTGTGCTATTTTTAACTCTTGGCTATTAAATTTTGGCTGTGTGGTTAATTTATCAGCCGTGAATTTGGGATTCTGTAAAGAATCTTGTGCAGTTACAGCAAATACTGATGGTGAAATAGAAATTGCAGTTATGATGCTCAGTGTTATGTAACTCAGAGGTTGAACAAATACTGATTGATATTGCTTGTTCAGCTTCATAGCCCTCAATTCCTCAACAGTGTTCTCATTCTCATGATAAATTGAGGTGTGTTAGCTCATCACAAACGCACCTCAATTAAAATTGACTGGGGATCGGGTATTAAATGTTCCACGGTCAGTTGTCAGTTGTCAGTTGTCAGTTGTCATTGGGACTTTGACTGTTGACTGTTGACTGTTGACTATTAAATTATGCTCCTTCGCGTAATTTATCTAGGACGCTGCGATCTTCTAGGGTTGAGGTGTCGCCGGATACTTCTTGACCGGCGGCGAGGTTTCGGAGTATGCGGCGCATGATTTTACCCGATCGCGTTTTGGGTAAGGCGTCTGTAAAGCGGATTTCACCGGGACGCGCGATCGCACCAATTTCTTGGACTACGTGTCGCTTGAGTTCTTTGCTTAAATCTTCACTGGCTTGATAAGTACCTTCTAAGGTGACGAAAGCTACAACTTCTTCACCTTTGAGTTCGTCAGGTTTACCTACTACTGCTGCTTCGGCAACGGCGGGGTGAGATACTAAGGCTGATTCTACTTCCATTGTCCCCAGGCGGTGTCCGGATACGTTGAGTACGTCGTCTACTCTTCCCATTACCCAGAAGTAACCGTCTTCATCTTTTCTGGCTCCATCGCCTGCAAAATATGTGTAGTTACCATCTTTCGGGGGTATGTGTTCCCAGTAGGTACGGCGGAAGCGTTCTGGATCGCCGTATACTGTGCGCATCATTCCCGGCCAAGGATGGCGCACTGCTAAGTAACCGCCTTGGTTGTCGGCGACAGAATTACCGTCTAAATCTACGATGTCTGCAAGAATTCCAGGGAAGGGAAGTGTGGCTGAACCGGGTTTTGTGGAAATTGCGCCTGGTAGGGGTGTAATCATAATCCCGCCAGTTTCTGTTTGCCACCATGTATCTACAATTGGGCAACGTTCCCCACCAATAACTTTATGATACCAGATCCAAGCTTCTGGGTTAATCGGTTCGCCTACGGTTCCCAATAACCGCAAGGATGATAAGTTGCGGGCGTTGGGATGTTGATCGCCCATTTTAATAAATGCCCGAATTGCGGTAGGTGCAGTATAAAAAATATTGACGCCATATTTTTCAATTACATCCCAGAAACAGCCAGGATTAGACGCACGTGGCGCACCTTCATACATTAGGGTGGTAGCACCGTTGGAAAGAGGGCCGTAAACTATATAGCTATGTCCAGTAATCCAACCGACATCAGCAGTACACCAATATACATCTGTGTCTTGTAAATCGAAGATCCATTTTGTGGTCATGTGAGTATATAAGTTATACCCAGCCGTTGTATGTACCACTCCCTTCGGTTTGCCAGTGCTGCCAGAAGTGTAGAGAATAAATAGTAAATCTTCGCTGTCCATTGGTTCGGCAGGACAATCGGCAGATACGGTTTTTTGTAAATCATGCCACCAATGGTCACGCCCAGCTTCCATGTGTGTTTCTTGCTTGGTACGCTGTACTACTAGGACGTTTTTGACGTTGGGGACGGCGTTATTCGCTAAAGCTTTGTCTACCTGTTCTTTAAGGGGAACGATCGCATCTTTACGCCAACCACCATCAGCTGTAATTACTAGCTTGGCTTCCGCATCAACTAAGCGATCGCGCAAAGCTTCTGCACTGAAACCACCAAATACCACACTGTGAGGCGCACCAATTCGCGCACAGGCTAACATAGCGATCGCCGCTTCGGGTATCATTGGCATATAAATACCGACGCGATCGCCTTTTTGAATTCCCAATTGTTTTAAAGCATTGGCGAATTGACAAACTTCCCGATGTAATTGCGCGTAAGTCAGCGTGCGAGAATCTCCCGGTTCCCCTTCCCAAATCAGCGCAGCTTTATTTTTGCGCCAAGTGTTGAGGTGTCTATCTAAGCAGTTGTAAGAAATGTTAATTTTACCGCCGACAAACCATTTAGCAAAAGGTGGTTGCCAATCTAACACCTTGTCCCATTTTTGGAACCAGTGCAACTCAGTTTCGGCTAATTCTGCCCAAAATGCTTGCGGATCTGCTTTAGCTTTATCGTAAAGACGTTGGTAATCTTCCAAGCTTTTTATCTGGGCTTTTTGGGAGAATTCCGTACTGGGGGGAAATAAACGTGTTTCTTGTAGGATTGATTCTATGGTGGGCTGAGACATGATTTGTATTAAATTAGTGCCTGAAAACTATTCTGTACTGCAAATTACTCAGAAATGTTTTGCTTTTCGTTAAGAAATCAGAAGTTGGGCATGGGACTCTGATGAGTCGCGGATATTCAGATCCCCGACTTCTTCAAGAAGTTGGGGATCTCGCAGATGTAGGTTGGGTTGAGGCTTTGCGAAACCCAACATTTACAGGATTTTGTTGGGTTTACATCCGGTAAACCCAAGCTTGTATATGAGAAATAACTGATATCTAGTCATCTTTAGATGAATTTGGCTATTAGCAAGGAACTTCGATTCTTTGCGGGGCAAAATGCGCCAGCTTTATTATTTACATATATTCAGTAGTCATTTGTATATTTTAAGTAAACAAAAAAGGCGATCGCTTTCTCATTTATCGCAATCAAGTACCCATTTTCCTGTTTTAAGTAAGCAAAAAGCCATTTCACCTACTCATTAAGCCTTAACGCTTTCTCATTTTGGTGTTTTCCGCAAGCAAAATACCATTTCACCTACTCATTAAGCCTTAATGCTTTCTCATTTTGGTAAATCACGCACAGGTTTTAGTGTTTTCTGCAGGTAAAAAGCCATATCACTTACCCATTTCGGTAAATCGCGCACTCATTTTGGTGTTTTCCGCAAGTAAAAAGGTATATTGCTGGCTCAAAAATTGCCATGTTGAACAATAAGCAGCTGTGTAGCTATGCTTTGTTGTTTTTGGCTAGCGCACTTATTCTTAAATTAAATTGGGTAATTGAATGTAGACACCTAAAAGGTAGTGACACCCAAGTTTTTGCGGATTTGTTTAGGTTCTTATTTCATTTAAATCAAAACATCGCTGATCCCGAAATCCCGCCGTCACCCTAGAAGGGTGCGGCTAATCGTACAAAGTCCACCTAAGTGGACTGAATTCTTTAGCCCACAAAGGTAAGCTCATGTAATGAGAGCCAGTGGCTTCCAGCCTGCGGGCGCTACATCGGGTAAGTGAGAAATCTTTTTTCAAATTGAGATGATCTAGTGTTACCCATGCCCAATACTTCGACTTCGCTCAGTACAAGTGCCCAATACCCAATTTTGTATAAAATCTGAAAAAAAAGCTGATAATTTTACGTAAAACTCAGATTAATCATAAAATCTAGTTTAAACAATCAGTAGGTAAGTCTAACAACCGAAGGATGTAACAAAAAGACTTAAAACTCTCTCTCCTTCTGCTATCTGCCATCTGCCTTATGAAACTAGATTTACAAAGATTTTTTGACAGTTGCAACCCCAGTAAAACTTTAGTCTTAGAAAATCCTGAGGAACGGCAATATTATATTGATTTTGCCTCGGTGCGGGGTGGAAAGGTGATTGAAGCACTGGGGCGCACGATTACCCGCCTTGCACCTAATAAGCCGACTTGTCAGTTGTTTACCGGACATATTGGTTGCGGGAAGTCTACGGAGTTGCGGCGACTGGAAGCGGAGTTAAAGCAGCAAAACTTTCATGTGGTGTATTTTGAGTCTACCCAAGACTTAGATATGGCTGATGTGGATGTAACAGATATTATGCTAGCGATCGCGCGTCAGGTAACTGAAAGTTTAGAAGCTGTAAATATCAAAATTCGGCCTGGTTATTTTAATAATCTGCTGAATGAAGTTATCGATTTTTTGCAAACACCGATAGAGTTAAAAGCAGAAGCAGAGCTTTCTCTACCGTTGAAAATTGCTAAAATTACAGCCAAAACCAAAGATAGTCCCAAATTACGCAGCCGCTTAAGGCAATACTTAGAACCGCGCACGAATAATATTTTAGAGTCGATTAATCAAGAAGTTCTCGAACGTGCCAAGCAGGAACTTAAAGCTAAGGGTAAAAATGGGCTGGTAGTAATTATTGATAACTTGGATCGGATAGATCCACGGGCGAAAACCAGCGAGCGATCGCAACCGGAATATTTGTTTGTGGATCGGGGCGAACAGTTACGCAAACTCAGTTGTCATGTGGTTTACACCATTCCTTTGGTGTTAATGTTCTCTAATGAAATTGAGGCGCTGAAAAATCGCTTGGGGGGTGGTATGGCTCCCAAAATTTTACCAATGGTACCTGTACAGCTGCGGGATGGGGGAGACTATGAGGAAGGTTTAGCACTGTTGCGTCAGATGGTGTTAGCCAGAGCTTTTCCAGAAATAAACCCTGATGACAGGTTAGCTTTAATTACAGAAATATTTGATACACCAGAAACTTTAGATAGACTGTGCCGCATTAGTGGCGGACATGTGCGCAACTTGTTGGGCTTGCTCTATAGTTGCCTTCAGGTAGAAGATCCACCTTTATCGCGGGAATGTTTAGAAAATGCCATCCGCGAATACCGCGAAGGGTTGGTATTAGCAATTACTGATGATGAATGGGATGTACTGCGCTTAGTAGTGCAAAAACAAAGCGTCAGTGGTGAAGGAGACTATCAACTTTTACTACGCAGTTTGTTTGTCTTTGAATATCAGGATCGACAAGGGCGTTGGTTTGGGATAAATCCGGTATTAGCGGAAGCAAAGCAGTTTTAATTGGGCATGGGGCATTGGGTAGGGAGCAGGGGGACAAGGGGGACAAGGGAGACAAGGGGGACAAGGGAGACAAGGAGGACAATTGTACAGACGCGATTCATCGCGTCTCTGAGATATGACAAACCCAGATGATATTAATGCTCAAAATGAGCGATCGCTTTCTACTTTAGTTCGAGCTATTGCCAATGCTCAAGGGCGATTTTCGTTAATTTTATTGCGCTGCAATTACGCAGGGATTCAAGAACAAATATTAGCTCAAGTCCGAGAGCGTTCTCAGTTGGATATATTGGCAATTAATCTGCAAAAGTCTGCCAATAATCTTTATTCTGTGATGACAGCAGAAGTTGGTACGGCACAACCAAACGCTGTCATGGTATTTGGAATTGAATCAGTACATAAGTTAGATGATTTTCTGGTTTGTATTAATCGGTTGCGCAATGATTTTTTGCATGACTTTCCTTTTCCCTTGGTGTTGTGGATTAATGATTTAGTGCTGCAAAAATTGATCAGATTAGCGCCTGATTTTTATACTTATGCTGCTGTACCAATTCGATTAGCGATCGCTACTGAAGAATTATTCAATTTTCTCCATCAAGAAGCAGAGGAAGCTTTCACAAAAATCTTAGCAGCTGGAGCGGATCAATTTCTCGATAATTCAGCGCTGCATTTAGAAATGGGAGCAGGAAAACGCTTTGAAATTGAGTCAGCATTAGAGGAATTAAAAAAGCGTGGGTGCGAACAACCAGAAATAGCCGCCAGTCAGCATTTTATTTTAGGGCGTGATGCTTATGGCAAAAATGAGATGGAGCGATCGCGCCAACTTTATAGACAGAGTTTAGCATTTTGGTGGCAGCAATATATTGATGAAGTTAACAATCAAGAATCGGCAGAGTTAATTCAAAGCAATTTAGAAAAGCAAGCCTGTATACTCTTTCATCTTGGGTTGTGGTGGCGTAGATATGCAGTTTTACATCGTGCAGAATATGACAAAGCTTGTCGCTGCGCCCGCAATTATTATCAGCGATGTATTAAAAGATTGCAAAAAGCCAATCGTCCCGATTTAGCTGCTAATTTTATCAATTCCTTAGGGGAAGTTCTGCAACAATTGGGAGAGTGGGATAGGCTGGAAAAACTGGCTAAAGATGCTATTGTTTTACACAGCAAATATTACCAGCCGATTAGATTAGCTAATGCTTATGCTACTTTATCTGAGGTAGCGCTGGCTAAATTCCAATGGAAACAAGCCCAAGAATATGCAGAAATAGCTATTAATAAAATTGCCCAAGCTTCTCAACCAGAGAATAATTGGGCGAGTCAATATTATAGAAGCTGGCATTTATTATTATTAGCTCAAAGTAAACGCCATCTAGGACAAGCGCAAGCAGCACTTCATGATTTAGAAATTGCGAAAAGTCAATGTAAGCCTGAGTATAATCCTAAATTATATATTCGCATCTTAGAAGAAGTAAGAAAATTATATTTTGAACAACGTCAATATTTAGCAGCATTTCATCTCAAACAAGAGCAAAGTTCTATTGAACAGCAATATGGTTTACGGGCTTTTATTGGTGCGGGTAGATTGCAATCTCAAAAACAAGTAATTCATCCGGCTTTAGTGAGCGCAGATGAATTAAATAACTCTGTTTTAGGGATAGAGTCTGAAGCCGGAACTATAGCCCAAGAAATAGTTGCTTCTGGGCGCAAATATGATGTTGATAAATTAATTGAACGCATTAGCCGCGATGACCAAAAATTGATTGTGATTCACGGACAATCTGGTGTTGGTAAAAGTTCTTTATTGACGGCGGGATTATTGCCAGCATTGCATCAAATTACTGTATTTGATGGTCGGAATATTTTGCCCGTGGTGGTGCAAGTTTATACGGATTGGGTGGGGGAGTTGGGGAGGTTGTTGTACCCTGGTTTAGAGGAGGGAGAGGGGGGACAGGGGGGACAAGGGGGACAAGGGGGACAAGGAGGACAGGGGAGAATTATTGAGGAATTGCGGGGAAATGTTGAGCGGAATTTGGTGACTGTTTTAATTTTTGACCAGTTTGAGGAATTTTTCTTTAATTGTCCTAACCCTGTTGAGCGTAAAAATTTCTGGGATTTTTTACATTCTTGTTTAGATGATTTTCATTTACCTTATGTGAAGGTAATATTATCACTGCGGGAAGATTATTTACATTATTTATTAGAGTGCGATCGCCTGACTAATCTGGAAGTTACCGAACAGGATATTCTTAATAAAAAATTTCGCTATGCTTTTGGTAACTTTACACCATCAGCAGCTAAAGTAGTTATTCAAGATTTAACAGAAAGGTCTTTTTATTTAGAGCCAGCACTAATAGATGAATTAGTGAGAGATTTAGCAGGGGAATTGCAGGAAGTCCGCCCAATTGAGTTGCAAGTTGTTGGGGCACAATTGCAAGCAGAAAATATCACAACACTGGAGAAATATCTGCAAAGTGGCCCTAAAGATAAATTAGTTGAGCGATTTTTAGAGGCAATAGTTAAAGATTGCGGTGCAGAAAATGAACGTACAACCGAGTTAGTTTTGTATTTGCTGACAGATGAAAATAATACTCGCCCATTAAAAACTAAAGCTGAGTTAGCCGCAGATTTAGCAGCCGAAGCGGATAAATTAGATTTGGTATTAGAGATTTTAGTTACATCAGGAATTGTATTTTTAATTCCCCAATCGCCAGTTGACCGCTATCAGCTAGTTCATGATTATATTGCAGCTTTTATTCGTCAACAACGGGGTGCGGAATTACTAGCAGAATTAGAAAGCCTAAAAGAACAGAACAAATTAGTAGAAGCGAAACTGAACCAAGTTTTAAAACGGCGATTGCGCGAAGCTTATCTAGCAGGTTTGGGCTTGGCAACATTAACAATTTTAACAGGGATATTCGGCTTGCAATCATTTATTGCTAACACTAATGCCCAAATTAACGTTCTCAGTACCTCTAGTGAAGCACTGTTTGCTTCAGAACAAGATAAGGATGCTTTAATTGAAAGTTTAAAGGCAGCAGGGAAACTGCAACAAACACCAAAATTATTGATAAAACCAGATACTAAAATTCAGGTTATAGTAGCATTGCGGCAAGCTGTATATGGACGAAAAGACATAGAACTCAAAACTTTTACTGGTCACAGCGCTTGGGTTTCTAGTGTCAGTTTCTCCCCCAACGGTAAAACCATCGCTTCTGCTAGTGATGATAGGACAATCAAACTCTGGAGTTTAGATGGCAAACTCCTCAAAACCTTTACTGGTCATACTGCTTTGGTTAATAGCGTCAGCTTCTTAAGAGACGGTAAAACCATCGCTTCTGCTAGTGATGATAGGACAATCAAACTCTGGAGTTTAGATGGCAAACTCCTCAAAACCTTGACTGGTCATAGTGATAGAGTTACTAACGTCAGTTTCTCCCCCAACGGTAAAACCATCGCTTCTGCTAGTGATGATAGGACAATCAAACTCTGGAGTTTAGATGGCAAACTCCTCAAAACCTTGACTGGTCATAGCGATAGGGTTACTAACGTCAGTTTCTCCCCCAACGGTAAAACTATCGCTTCTGCTAGTGATGATGGGACAATCAAACTTTGGAATTTAGATGGCAAAGAACCCAAAACTTTTACTGGTCATAGTGCTGAGGTTTCTAGTGTCAGTTTCTCCCCCGACGGTAAAACCATCATTTCTGCTAGTGATGATAGGACAATCAAACTCTGGAGTTTAGATGGCAAACTCCTCAAAACCTTGACTGGTCATAGCGATAAGGTTACTAACGTCAGTTTCTCCCCCAAAGGTAAAACTATTGCTTCTGCTAGTCGTGATGGGACAATCAAACTTTGGAGTTTAGATGGCAAACAACTCAAAACCTTCAAAGGTCATAGCAGTTGGGTTTCTAGCCTCAGTTTTTCAACAGACGGCAAAACTATCGCTTCTGCTAATGGTGATGAGACAATCAAACTCTGGAGTTTAGATGGCAAACAACTCAAAACCTTCAAAGGTCATAGCGATTGGGTTTCTAGCGTTAGCTTCTCCCCCGATGGTAAAACCATTGCTTCTGCTAGTGGTGATAGAACAATCAAACTCTGGAGTTTAGATGGCAAACAACTCAAAACCTTCAAAGGTCATAGCGCCATAGTTTATAGCGTCAGCTTCTCAAAAGACGGTAAATCCATCGCTTCTGCTAGTCTTGACAAGACAATAAAACTTTGGAGTTTAGATGGCAAAGTCCTCAAAACCTTTACTGGTCATAACGCATCGGTTAATAGCGTCAGTTTCTCAAGAGACGGTAAAACTATTGCTTCTGCTAGTGGTGATGGGACAATCAAACTCTGGAGTTTAGATGGCAAAGTCCTCAAAACCTTTACTGGTCATAGTGAAGGGGTTTATGGCGTCAGTTTCTCAAGAGACGGTAAAACTATTGCTTCTGCTAGTGGTGATGGGACAATCAAACTCTGGAGTTTAGATGGCAAAGTCCTCAAAACTTTTACTGGTCATAGTGAAGGGGTTTATGGCGTCAGCTTCTCAAGAGATGGTAAAACTATTGCTTCTGCTAGTTTTGATAAGACAATCAAACTCTGGAGTTTAGATGGCAAAGAAGTCAAAACCTTCAAAGGTCATAGCGAAGCGGTTAATAGCGTCAGTTTCTCAAGAGACGGTAAAACCATTGCTTCTGCTAGTTTTGATAAGACAATCAAACTCTGGAGTTTAGATGGCAAAGAAGTCAAAACCTTTAAAGGTCATAGTCAAGGGGTTAATAGCGTCAGTTTCTCCCCCAACGGTAAAACCATTGCTTCTGCTAGTAGTGACAATACGATAATTCTTTGGGATTTAGATTTAGAAAATCTTGTGGTTTTGGGCTGCAATTGGTTGCAAGATTATCTGCCTAATCATCCTGAAACTTTAGCTGAATTACAACTATGCCACAACAAATCTATATTAATGGTAGCAGCGCCTAATTTGGTTACCCAAGGAGAGGAATTAGCCAGCGCAGGTGAATTTGAGAAAGCAGTTGCCAAATTCAAGCAAGCTAAGGAATGGAATCCTGAATTAGATATTAATCCAGAGACGAAAGCAAAATTTCTCTCTCTGCTTTTTCAGGGTAAGGAGTTAGTCAGCAAAGGTGATGTGAAAAAAGCTATTGCAGCCTACGCTGAAGCTGAAAAACTTGACCCAAAACTAGAAATCTCTGCTGATGATTGGAATAGCTTGTGTTGGGATGGTAGCTTGCATGGGTATGCAGCTGATGTGATGTTTGCTTGTGAAAAAGCAGTGACTCTTGCACCCAAAGATGGATATCCTCGTGGTTCCCGTGGTGTAGCTAGAGCGCTAACTGGCGATACAAAAGGCGCAATTGAAGATTTTGAAGCGTATAAAAATACAGTTTCTCCCGAGTGGCAAGCACAACGTCAAATATGGGTTAATGCTTTAAGTGCTGGTAAGAATCCGTTTACAAAAGAAGAGTTGGAGAAGCTACGCCAGCAGTAGATGTTTTGGGGCTTTCAAATAGGACTTGTATCTTAGCTCATTTCTTGCACAAAATGCACCAGCTTTATCATTGACACATATTCACTACTCATTTTTATATTTTGTGTAAACAAAAAGCCATTTCGCTTTCTCATTTATCTCAATCAAGTACCCATTTTCCTATTTTAAGTAAGCAAAAAGCCATTTCACCTACTCATTAAGCCATTTCGCCTTCTCATTATTGTGTTTTCCGCAAGTAAAATACCATTTCACCTACTCATTAAGCCATATCGCTTTCTCATTTCGGTAAATCGCGCACTCATTTTAGTGTTTTCCGCAAGTAAAAAGCCATATCACTTACCCATTTCGGTAAATCACGCACTCATTTTGGTGTTTTCCGCAAGTGAAAAAGTATATTGCTGGCACAAAAATTGCCATGTCTGACAATCAGTTGCTATGTAACTACGCTTTTTCCTTTTTTGCGATGCCTACTGCTGGCTACGCCTACGCATTTGTTCTTAAATCAAATTGGGTAATTGAATATAAACACCCAAAAGGTAGTGACAACCAGGTTTTTTGCAAATCCCAAAATTCTTAAAACCCATCAAAGCCTATTTGTCAAGAGACTTGAGATACATTTAGGTATTTTTCTCCTTGATTTATGAGGAGTTTTTTTAAGAAAATGTTAAGACTGCTAATGTGTCATGCTACACTCAACAGACCCTACCTGACCTGTAATGGCGTCAATGCTAGAGTCTTTTGAATCGACTACAGCCAAGTTAAGCTGAATATAAGGTAGCAAATTGTTGCGCTTTTGAAGATAAAATTCGCTGCTGCTGTTAATTTTTAATTTTCCCTGCTTGAGATACTTGGAATGCTAGACAAAATTTTTGATTATCTGAATTTTCACTTTAGCGTTGAAGCTCCTATAGTTCTACTTATCCTGGTGTTTCTAGAGGCGGTGCTATCTGCTGATAATGCGATCGCTCTCGCTGCGATCGCCCAAGGATTAGAAGATAAAAAGCTTGAGCGTCAAGCCCTAAATTTTGGTTTGGTAGTTGCCTATGTGCTACGGATTACATTAATCCTCACCGCTACTTGGGTACAAGATTTCTGGCAATTTGAACTACTGGGTGCGGCTTACCTACTATGGCTAGTATTCCAACATTTCACATCCCAAGAAACAGATGAAGAAAATCACCATCACGGGCCGCGGTTTAATTCCTTGTGGCAAGCAATACCAGTAATTGCCTTTACAGATTTAGCATTTTCTTTAGATAGTGTCACAACTGCGATCGCTGTTTCCCAAGAAAGATGGTTAGTCCTCACCGGCGCAACCATTGGTATCATTACCCTGCGCTTCATGGCCGAGTTATTCATTCGCTGGTTAGATGAATTTGCAAACTTAGAAGACGCAGGCTATATAACTGTCTCTTTTGTCGGTTTGCGTCTCTTATTAAAGGTGGTGAACGATAGCTTAGTCCCACCCGAATGGTTAATGATTACCGCGATCGGTCTTATCTTAGCTTGGGGCTTTTCCAAACGTACAGAAATCGAAGCACCCCAAGAACTACCTGAAAAAACTGAAGTAACAAAATAGGGCATGGGGCATTGGGCATGGGGCATTGGGCATTGATTAAGAGAGAACAAAGAACAAAGATTGACCAAATATTCTTGTCCCCCTTGTCCTCCTTGTCCCCCCTGTCCTCCTTGTCCCCTTCCCTTCCCTCATCCCTAGCCCCTGCCCCCTAGCCCCTAACTACTCGTGCAACCAGGGAGTTACAGTAGGCTGCCAGTTGACTAATTCTTCATCCTTAAACCACAGAGCAACTTCTTTTTGCGCTGTTTCCGGAGCATCGGAACCGTGGATGATGTTACGACCGATATTGATCCCCAAATCGCCACGAATTGTTCCGGGTTCAGCGTTGAGGGGGTTGGTAGCACCAATCAATTTTCTTGCCGAAGCAATGACACCTTCACCTTCCCAAACCATCGCTACAACGGGGCCGGAAGTAATAAATTCTACTAAGCCTGCAAAGAAAGGTCTTTCGCGGTGAACGTCGTAATGTTGTTCAGCTAGTTCGCGACTGGGTTGTAGTAGCTTCAAACCCACCAGGGTAAAACCTTTTTTCTCAAAGCGACCGATAATTTCGCTTACCAGTCCGCGCTGTACACCATCGGGTTTAATTGCCAAAAATGTGCGTTCCAAAGCTATCTCCGAAAACTTAATAAATTTTTCCAGATCAATTGTCCTCTGTCTGCTCTCCTTTATCCTTAACCTTTTGTTGATACTCTCAATAGTTAATGAATAATGATGAGTCACAGACAACCCTTGACCAATCAGAGTTTATCTCAGAAATTATCACTGGGTGCATATGCGATCGCAATTGAATGCGTTAAATTGAAAATTCGTGGGTGAAACACAGAGGTCAGGAATCAATGGGTCTTGAGTCAACTGCTACATCAGAAGAGATAGTTAAGCTGCCGTCTAATGGACACAAACTAGAAGTGAAACACCAGAAGCCGAAAAAGCTGTTAGCCCCTAGTACTAGTACAGATGATTCGCCGCGCTCTTGGAAAATCGAAGACAGCGAAGCACTGTATAGAATTGAAGGTTGGGGACAGCCTTATTTTTCCATTAATGCGGCTGGTCATGTCACTGTATCACCAAAAGGCGATCGCGGCGGTTCTTTAGATTTGTTTGAATTGGTCAACGCTTTAAAGCAGCGCAATTTAGGACTGCCAATGTTGATTCGTTTTTCAGACATTTTAGAAGACCGAATTGAGCGTTTAAATGCTTGTTTTGCCAAAGCGATCGCCCGCTATAACTATCCTGGTGTTTACCGAGGTGTATTTCCCGTCAAATGCAACCAGCAACGCCATTTAATTGAGGATTTAGTCAGGTTTGGTAAGCCCCATCAATTTGGTTTAGAAGCTGGTTCCAAGCCGGAATTAATGATTGCTTTGGCGATATTGGATACCCCAGGCGCATTGTTAATTTGCAACGGCTACAAAGACCAAGAATACATCGAAACAGCAATGTTGGCTCAAAGACTCGGACAAACACCGATTATTGTCTTAGAGCAAATTGAAGAGGTTGATTTAGTCATTGCGGCTAACCGCCAGTTGGGTATCAAGCCCATCTTGGGAGTACGGGCTAAACTCAGTACCCAAGGTATGGGACGCTGGGGAACTTCAAGTGGCGATCGCGCTAAATTTGGTCTAACGATGCCTGAGGTAATTGAGGCGGTTGACAAGTTACGGGAAGCTGATTTGCTTGATTCCTTGCAGTTAATGCATTTTCATATCGGCTCGCAAATCTCAGCCATTAATGTAATTAAAGATGCCATCCAAGAAGCCAGCCGCATTTACGTAGAGTTGGCAATGCTGGGGGCTGACATGAAATACCTCGATGTCGGCGGTGGCTTAGGTGTAGATTATGACGGTTCTCAAACCAACTTCTACGCCTCCAAGAACTACAACATGCAAAACTATGCCAACGACATTGTGGCAGAGTTAAAAGATACCTGTACAGAACGGCAAATTCCCGTACCAACACTGATTAGTGAAAGCGGAAGAGCGATCGCTTCCCATCAATCGGTGCTGATTTTTGATGTTCTCAGCACCAGCGATGTCCCCCTCGATCCCCCAGAACCACCCCAAGAAGGTGAATCCCCCATCATTAATTACCTCTGGGAAACTTACCAATCAATTAACAAAGAAAATTATCAAGAGTTTTACCACGACGCCGCCCAATTCAAAGAAGAAGCCATCAGCCGCTTCAACTTAGGCATTTTGCGTCTCAGAGAACGCGCTAAAGCCGAACGTCTTTACTGGGCTTGCTGTCATAAAATTCTTAACATCACTAGACAGCAAGAATACGTACCAGATGAACTGGAAGACCTAGAAAAAATCATGGCTTCCATTTACTACGCTAATTTATCAGTGTTTCAATCAGCACCCGATTGCTGGGCAATAGACCAACTATTCCCGATCATGCCCATACACCGTTTAGACGAAGAACCAATTCGTCGGGGAATCTTAGCAGACTTAACCTGCGACAGTGACGGCAAAATCGACCGCTTTATTGACTTACGTGATGTCAAATCTGTTTTAGAACTGCACACCTTTAAACCAGGGGAACCCTATTATTTAGGCATGTTCCTCAGTGGTGCTTACCAAGAAATCATGGGTAACTTACATAACCTATTTGGCGACACTAACGCAGTCCACATTCAATTGACCCCTAAAGGGTACCAAATTGAACATGTCGTCAAAGGCGATACCATGAGTGAAGTGGTCAGCTACGTACAGTACGACTCTGAAGACATGGTAGAAAACATCCGCCAACGTTGCGAAAAAGCCCTAGAGGAAAAGCGCATCACTCTCGCCGAATCTCAACGACTCCTACAAACCTACGAGCAAAGTCTCAGAAGATACACATATTTGAATAGTTAATAGTCAATGGTCAGTTGTCAGTGGTTAGTTGCAACTGACAACTGACAACTAACAACTGACAACTAACAACTGACTAACTAGCAGATGTATTCAACAATTCCGCTATAGCTTGTCGTTCCACAGGTGTATGGGATGGTGGAGATTGACGCGCATCGGTAATTAACCAGTCTAAAGCAGCAGCTTGTACGTCAATGGTTGCGCCAGTTTTATCGACGCAGTAACGTCCAAACACCAGCTTATCAACCAGGCGGACTCCCGGCCCTAAACGTGACCATTCAAAGATGACGCTGTTTTCCACAGTCGCACCGCTACAAATCCAGCAATTAGGGCCAATCATTGCCGGGCCGACAATTTTCGCGCCATCTTCAATTCTGGTCATTCCCCCAATGTAAACCGGGCCTGTGATATCAACTTTGTCCCAATTCACAGCCACGTTTAAGCCAGTGTAAATTCCTGGCGCAACTTCATGACCAGGAATTTGCACGTTTTTAATTTCACCTAACAATACTCCCCGAATCGCCCGCCAGTAGTCTGGTACTTTACCAATATCTACCCATTCAAAGTCCATAGGAATAGCGTAGAACGGCGCACCAATTTCCACTAGTTTAGGGAATAATTCGCTACCGATATCATACTCAACTCCTGAGGGAATATACTTAAATACTTCTGGCTCAAAAATATAAATACCTGTGTTAATGTTGGTGCTGAGGGCTTCTTCCACAGAGGGTTTTTCTTGGAAAGCTTTCACCCGTCCCTCTTCATCAGTCACCACCACACCGTAGCTAGAAACTTCATCCAAAGGAACTGATTTAGAAATAATCGTTGCAATAGAACCTTTTTCTCTATGCCATTTGACAGCTGCTGTCAAGTCTAAGTCAATCAAAGCATCACCGCACAATACCACAAAGGTATCGTCGAAAAACGGCGAAAAGTCTTGGATGCGGCGCATCCCGCCAGCAGAACCAATAGCTTCACCCATCAGTTCACCCTCAACGATTTGCCCTTCAAAAGAATAGGCAATCTGCACGCCAAACCTTTGACCATCACGGAAATAGTTTTCGATTTCTGCTGCCAAATGGCTGACGTTGACCATAATTTGGTCGAAGCCATGTTGGCGTAATAGTTCTAATAAAAATTCCATCACTGGCTTTTGCAGGATAGGAATCATGGGTTTGGGGATTGTATAGGTAATGGGACGTACACGAGTACCCTTACCCGCCGCAAGAATCATCGCCTTCATAAAGATTATTCCTCAACCACAAGCCAGGTTACTGTCAACAAGTTATAATTCATTGTGTTTATGCTATTTTTGCTCATCATCGCCGATCGCACAAATTCAGCGAGTTGTTGCTAAAAGCAACCAGGGGTAATAGCAAAATCATAAGCGATCGCTTATCTTTTCAATTTACCCAGATTTTGAGAGTCGCTGAACCAACACTTGATAATTTATGTCTAGCGATGGATTTCAGTTACTCAGTTCATAGATTGCTCCATAGGTTGATAAGTGTTAGCTGAATTTATCAGTAAGCGGATTTTCACCTCTTTGTAAAACTCCTCTTGCCATAGTTCTACCTTAGATTGCGCTGATAGCAGTAGTAGCGCCCAAAATACACTAACTAAATGGCTATGTGCCGAACCGTGGTGAGAACTTTTGGCCTGTGGCTGTTTACTCTGAGTCCATAAATCCACTAATTCCTCTAAATTCAACCAATTTTGCTCTAAATCAAGCTTTGCTGCCGAAACATGCAAAACTTGTTCTAGTTCCCCAGCTACTTCCGTCAGGTTTTCTTGGTGAGCCAATTCTAACGCTGCTCGCATCGCTTGGACGGTAGGCTGACGCCGAGGACGCACGGGTTTGCTCGTCTTCTGTACCAATTTGAGCTGGTTCGCCATAATCTGCAATTGCTCGATTAACTCTTGCAGAGTCACGCGCCGCTTCGGTGGTGGCATAGCCGCCGGACGCCGCCGCAAATGATGCTCTAACGGCAGGCGAGGGGTTAAATGTAATACACCATTATCAGTTTCTAGCAGTTCTTCATCTAAGTTTGCTGCTTGCTCATCTGCTGCTGATTGTAATTGCATTAAGGTATTAGCCTTATATAACACCAGCATTGATGCTGATAAAAAAGCCTGTCCAGACTGGGATAAATCAGCTTCATAACCCCTAACTGTAGACTCCGGTGCCATTAGTTCTAAGTAACGGTCAATAACCTCAATTACCTGCACATCCCAAGGATCAATTTCTCCTCTCTGGGCTTGCTGAATTAGGAGTGTAATTGTTTCTAATAGCTCGGAAGCATCCATTAATGATTTTTTGTGATTAAGTTAAAACTAGGTCGATTAAACATTTAGGCTTGTGAAGCAAATCAGAATGTTTGATTTGTCAAAGCTTCATTGCCAACTGTTGAGCTAAAAATTAGCACAAACCTCACCTGTTTCATAGATAACTAAATTTTATGTATTAAATACTACAAAATATTCATAATGATTTTTGATTCACTACTATTGTGAATCTTGATTTGAGATTGTGCAAGTTTTATTTTTATATAGTTCGAGATATTCATTATTTTTACCCTGATTGCACCAGTGTATAATTATCACTATACCGACCAAAGTATAACACGATCTTTTTATACTTGAAGTTTATCAAAAATTAGTAATTTATAATACTATATTTACAAAAAATTTAAGTATATTTATTTAATTAGAACTATTTAGCCTCTCAAGAGTCAACGCTTAACAGTTAAGAATCCATGCTCATGAGTGACTCGACATGGGAATCTGAATTTGGGACTTTGAACTATTGACCGAAAATTTTTAACTCTAAAATTTTTGAAGATTAATTTTAACAGTTGAGAGTTCAATTTTTATGGTCTTCATCACAGTCAGATTCATACGTAATAGTAAAAGGTGAGACAAATTCGCCAGATTGACCAGTCTTCAGAGCATCAAAAGTGCCTTTGATAGTACCAGCAATGGGCACAGCAACCAATGTTCCTAGCAAGCCAGCAATTTCAAATCCCATCAAAATAGCAACAAAAATCCAAATGGGGTTAAGTCCAATAAAATCACCGAGTAATTTTGGTGCTAAGAGATTATCTTTTACCTGTTGTAGAAGAATTGCGGCGATAGCAACTTGAACTGCTAACCACCAATTTTGCAGCAGTACTAATATAGTCACTAAACCAATAGCTAGAGTTGCACCGACAAAGGGGATGAGTTCGCCTATACCAATGACTATGGCAAATAATAGAGCAAATGGCACTCTCAGGACTAAAAAGATGGGAGTTAGGGTAACTACCATGAATAACCCTAACAATAACTGACTGAGGAAAAAATTCTGAAAATTTAAGCGTAAGGATGTGGTTAAAGGCTTTCTGATATTAGCTGGTAATAAACTGACTAAACCCAACCAAACGCGATCGCCATACAATAGCATATAAAACGCCAGCACTACTACCAACAGCAAATTTAGCAATCCCGACAATAGCGTACCCGCCACGCCTACCGCACCAGAAGCGAGTTGTTGCACTAAATTTTGGATATTGGCATTAATTTGCGTACTTACCACGCTCAAATCTAGAGGTAAACGCCGTTGTCTTGCCAAAGCTTCCACGTGTTGTAAGTTTCTTTGGCTACTAGTTAACCAATCAGGAATCTTATTTAAAAGTTGAATTGTTTGGTCAATTAGCATTGGTACTAATGTGACACCCAGAATTACCACTAATGTTAAAGTAACAAGTAAAACAACAATCACAGCTTGAGCGTGAGTGATGCGTGCCCGTTGAAAAAACTTAACTGGATAATTGAGTAAAAAGGCGAGAATTGCCGCAACACTTAAAATAGTAATGGGATGCTGAAAATAATTAAATACTACAGAGAGTAGCCAAACATTAAGAGCGATAATCGGGCCGCTCAGACCATAAATTAATAAACTTTTTAGGGAGGCTGAACGGCGCATAATAGCAATTTGAGATTTTTAGATGAGGAATTAGGGATGACAAATCTTAAATATCAGGCTGCTCAATTACTCTCAAACAATAATAATTATCCAAATTTGGTAACAGATGCAATCTTTTTTCTCGACTCCGGGAAAAAATTGCCTTAACTGCTAGCTTTGGTATCCATCACATGGGAGATTTTTGCATAAAGATATATATACGCATATCTGAATCGCAAGGAAGTAAATGACCATGCATCCTACCATTGCCGACCTTCGCAAAGACTACACATTAGAAGATTTAACTGAAACTGAGGTTGACCCTAATCCTTTTATACAATTTAAACAATGGTTTGAGCAGGCATTAGCTGCCCAACTTCCTGAACCCAATGCCATGACTATAGCAACCGCCACCCCAGACGGTAAACCCTCAGCCAGAATGGTATTACTGAAAGATTTTGATGAGCGGGGCTTTGTCTTTTTTACCAACTATAACAGTCGTAAAGGACAAGAATTAGCAGAAAATCCCCAAGCTGCATTAGTTTTTTGGTGGGCGGAATTAGAACGCCAAGTCAGGATTATCGGCTATGTAGAACAAGTTTCTGAAGCCGAGTCTGATAAATATTTTTACAGCCGTCCTGAAAACAGTCGCCTCGGTGCATGGGCTTCTCGTCAAAGTGAGGCGATAACTAGTCGAGAAGTCTTAGAGCAAAACTTGCAGCAATTGCAGCATCAGTATGAAAATCAGGAGATTCCTCGCCCCTCTCACTGGGGAGGTTTGCGAGTCATTCCCACAGAAATTGAGTTTTGGCAAGGAAGACCCAGCCGCTTGCACGATCGCTTGCTATATACTCGTTTAGACAATCAAACTTGGAAAATCCAACGCCTATCGCCTTAAGGGATTTCTAAATAAAAAATAACCCAATCATTATCTGACCAAATCCACAACTCGTAAGGGCGGGGAAACCCCAGCCTTACCAAAATCTTAATTACGTATCAAAACGCGGATTCGTATGACAACTGACAACTGACAACTGACAACTAACCAATAAAAAAATTTTAGGCTGGACAATGCCCAGCCTACTTGACACTCACCGCCCTAAAAGTGCGGTGATTCTTGGGCTGAATCTTGCCTCCACCAACAATGTTGATTTTGGGCTGACAGTTTCATGTTTAGTCCGACTACACTTTTTACAGCAAGCACTCTTATGGACTACTCCCCAAGCGTAAATTCGGGTATGCCCTACCCTATTTGATTTTTATTGTCTCCCACCTATGCCATATTTTTAGAGGGCAGTGAGGTATTGGGCCAACCCGTGAGGGCTGGTGACAAAGCGCCTTTATCCAACGGTCAGTTCGCGTGCCACGACTACACATCTGATTTTCCGGTTGTACTCATTTTACCAGAAAGGCGTCCTAGAAGGACGGGGTTTTAGACCCATTCTCCTGATAATTAATCAAAATTCAAAACTCAAAATTCAAAACTCAGTAGTTAGTACTTAGTAAGTTTCTACGTGCCAACGACCAGCTTTTTTGATTTCTTTTTGGTAAGTACTCCAGGTGACGCCTTCTTTCGCAGCCGCAGCAGTTAAAGCAGCATCAATACCATCTTCCATACCGCGCAAACCACAGATGTAGGTGTGGGTTTTTTCTTCTTTAATCAATTGCCACAATTCATCTGCGTATTCTGCAACTCGGTCTTGGATGTACATTCTGCCACCTTGGGGATTCTTTTGTTCCCGGCTGATGGCGTAGGTGAGACGGAAGTTATCAGGATACTTAGCCTGCATTTCTTCCAACTCTTCCTTGTAAAGGATGTTAGGAGTTGTGGGTACACCAAAGATCAACCAAGCAAATCCTTTGAATTGGTAATCTGGGTTAGCAGCTCTTTCTGCATCCTTGAACATCCGCCACAGGTAAGCACGCATGGGCGCAATACCTGTACCGGTTGCCATCATAATGACTTTGGCATCAGGGTCGCTGGGTAATAACATTTCCTTACCCACGGGCCCGGTAATTTTCACATCTGCGCCTGGTTCTAAGAAACACAGGTGAGTTGAGCATACACCGTAAACTGTTTCGCCTGTTTCTGGGTGCTTATACTCTAACTGACGCACGCACAGGGATACTGTTTTGTCATCTACATCATCACCATGACGAGTTGAGGCGATGGAATAAAGTCTGAGTTTTTCAGGCTTGCCGTTTTTGTCTACCCCTGGTGGAATAATACCAATACTTTGACCTTCTATATACTTCAAATTACTACCAGAAAGGTCAAATTTGATGTGCTGAACAATACCAATGCCACCTTCTTTAACTAGAGGTTCATTGGAGATACACTTCCCAATAAAAGGTGCATTGGGACGATAAGTGTTTACCGGAACATCAGCATGGGCGTCTTTTTTGCCTTTCGCTTGAGTCATGGTGTTGCCTTTTTGATCCTTATTCTTGAGCTGTTCTTCAGCTGGTGCATTCACAGGTGTGGCTTGACCATTCCCCCCACTGTTAGCAGTCCCGGATGAGCTGTTGCCATTGAATTGCTGTAGAGCACTTGCGGGTTGAATGCTAACAATTTTGCCGCCAAGGCGAGTGATACGTCGCATTTCTTGATTCATGCGGTTGTAAGGCACTCTGATGAACACACTGCCACTGCTACGAATGTTGTAATTCGCTCGATCAGTTTCTTCGTTCTGATGCAGACCCACCACTTCGTAAACGAAGACGCGGCTACCTGATTCTGTGTTGGCAGCACTTTCAAAAGCACCTTGTTTGTTCATTCGTTCTACCACTCCGATGTTGACTTAACCGTTTTTCAAAAAAAAACTTTTCCTATCACAAGCCAGCTGTAGTTTACCGGATTTTTGCTGCACAAAACTGGCATTCTAGGAAAATGGCATCACTTTATAATGCCTTGCTAAGTACACTCACCAAAGACATGCAGGCGGCGCAAAAACACACCTGTTCACCTTCTAAGTTAGAGGATAAGTCTGATGGAGAATGTTAATAATGAGTCAATTTAATGTTTTTTTCGTTTACTAATTTACCGATACCTTCTTGCTAATGTTTCCTAACAAATGCATAAATTGAGTTTTATGTCAAATTAGAGAGATTGGCTAATGCATAGACAATAAGTTCTCAGCATTTGAATTATTGGTAGATTTAGCGATCGCACTTTATCAACACTTGATAACCAAGCGGTTTTTTAGATAGTTGCGGCCTCTTTTTTCGTTTATTAACGCTTATCCCATATATTTAAAAAGTGTTTGTGAATTATTTGTTAGAAATGCCCTAACTCATCACTAACTCTTTTCCCGCACCTGACAGCAGAATTGTGTTTGCCAGACATCCAAAATATTTTTAGATGCAGCTATTACCTAATCACGATTAATTTCATGAATAGGTTCAGTGAATCTGTATAACCGCATGATACAGGAATAGGGGATATAAGCAATTATAATCAGTTTCACTTGATGCGATCCATCTGTCAACCTCTATCCACAACCTGTCAAACATACTGAGCTTCAATGGACGATGCGACCAACTTTTAGCTGCTCTGTGGCTAAACTCAGTTGTTTGTGGTTAACCTTGCATCTTTGACTGCGATCCAAACCAAGAGCAGTAATTACAGTCGCTCACCTAGTTTCAAGGAAGTAAACAATACCAGCAAGTTTACCCTTGATCCTTCGGCAATATTAATCTCTCATGGCAAATCACAAGTCACTACCTTAGACATCACGACAGCCAAGCAAAATTTTTTGCTCTTTACTTGCTCCCTCATTCTTGAGCATAGATATTGGCACATGAATTTATGGAATATTACTGAATCGCAAATTAAAATGCCAAACTTGCAAAAAATTTGTGGCCAGAGAAAACTATACAATATAAACTTGATTAAGAGGGTCACAATCATCAGGCAGTCGTTACCTGACTGTTTGCTGTAGTGAAGTATAAATGTTTTCAAATCAACAAGTAAATCATCAACAGGATCAATGAACCACTAGATTCTTATTGACAGTAAACTTGTATAGAATAACCCCTTCTGTTAAAATCAAATATACCACTAGGATTAAATACTTACCAGCAACAAACTCAGGCTAGGCAGGCGAGTAACAACTATTTTTTTGTTGGCTACCCGTCTGAACTTCTTTATGGCGCTGTGGGTAACAAGAACGCCGGAAAAACCGATGGGGTAAACTCCTGGCTTCAAAATCTGCTGTGTGAAAAATTTTTGATTGACACATGTTTTTAGTATCTAGAGGAGATTTATGACGAGTAAGCCGGAACGCGTGGTACTAATTGGAGTAGCTGGAGACTCTGGGTGCGGTAAATCTACATTTTTGCGTCGTTTAATCGATTTGTTTGGCGAAGATTTAATGACAGTGATCTGTTTAGATGACTATCATTCTTTAGATCGCAAACAACGCAAAGAAACAGGGATTACTGCTCTCGATCCTAGGGCGAACAACTTTGACCTAATGTATGAGCAAATTAGCGCGCTCAAAAATGGTCAAGCAATTGATAAGCCGATTTACAACCACGAAACCGGCCTGATCGATCCACCAGAGCGGATTGAGCCGAATCACATTATAGTTGTGGAAGGGCTGCATCCTTTATATGATGAGCGGGTGCGATCGCTAATTGATTTCAGTGTTTACTTTGATATCAGCGACGAAGTTAAAATTGCTTGGAAGATTCAGCGCGACATGGCCGAAAGGGGTCACCGCTATGAAGATGTCTTAGCGCAAATCAATTCCCGTAAACCTGACTTTGAAAAGTTTATTGAACCACAAAGAGAATTTGCTGATATAGTTCTCCAAGTATTACCAACTAATTTAATTAAAAACGACACAGAGCGCAAAGTCCTACGGGTACGGATGCTCCAAAGAGAAGGTAAAGACGGCTTTGAGCCAACCTACCTCTTTGATGAAGGCTCAACAATTAATTGGACACCTTGCGGACGCAAGCTGACTTGCTCCTACCCTGGTATGCAACTGCACTACGGTTCAGATGTTTACTACGGTCGTTACGTCTCAGTATTGGAAGTAGATGGTCAATTCGACAATTTAGAAGAAGTGATTTACATCGAAACCCATCTGAGCAAAACATCCACCAAATACCAAGGTGAGATGACCCACTTGTTACTCCAACACCGCGAATATCCAGGTTCCAACAATGGAACTGGTTTGTTCCAAGTGCTTACCGGCTTGAAAATGCGCGAAGCTTACGAGCGTTTAACAGCAAAGGAAGCCAAACTAGCAGTTCAAGTTTAAAGCAGCAGTATTTGTGTCAAAGCTTAGGGAGATGCTTGAGGGTATCTCCCTTTTTTTTGTGTTGATCAAAACATTTTTGCGAAAAATTATATATTTCTTTGAAAAAATTATTAAATATCATTAATAACTTTGAGGAAAGTTAAGAACAGACTAACTATTTAATGTGTAAATATTGTTATGATTTCAGAAATTAGAGTAACTGAACTAAATAATTACTCAGCAGGGTGAAGTATCAGCCCTTGTCTTTGAGATGAGGGAAGAAAATTAAGCCCAGTTTATCAGTAGTCAGTTGTGATTTGTGAGTTGCAAAAACAACAGACAATCAATTCTTGAGGAATTGATTTGATGATGAGTGTAATTATCTAGTCAGTGAAACACTCTTAATAAAGGAGGAATACCTTTGTCTCGTCGATATCTTTTTACCTCCGAGTCAGTTACCGAAGGTCATCCAGATAAAATCTGCGATCAGATTTCTGATACGATTCTGGATGCCTTACTGACACAAGACCCCACTAGTCGAGTTGCGGCTGAGGTAGTAGTTAATACTGGTTTAGTGTTAATTACAGGTGAAATTACCACTAACGCCAATGTCAATTTTGTGAATCTGGCCCGGAAGAAAATTGCTGAAATTGGCTATACCAATGCTGATAACGGCTTTTCTGCCAACAGTACCAGTGTGTTAGTAGCCTTAGATGAGCAATCACCTGATATTGCTCAAGGTGTGAACACAGCGCAAGAAACCCGCGAAGCAGATAGTGATGAACTATTTGATTCGATTGGTGCGGGTGACCAAGGGATTATGTTTGGTTTTGCTAGCAACGAAACCCCAGAATTAATTCCCTTACCCATTAGTTTGGCTCACCGCATTGCGCGCAGATTAGCAGCAGTACGCAAAACAGGCGATTTGTCTTACTTGCGTCCCGACGGTAAAACCCAAGTTACCGTAATTTACGAAGATGGACGACCAGTAGGGATTGATACAATCCTGATTTCTACCCAACATACCGCTACTATTGGGGAAATTACCGATGAAGCGGCAGTCCAAGCGAAAATCAAAGAAGATTTGTGGACGGCTGTAGTTGAGCCTGTATTTGGCGATATTGCCATCAAGCCTGACGCACAGACACGCTTTTTAGTCAACCCCACCGGCAAATTTGTCATTGGCGGCCCTCAAGGCGACTCTGGTTTAACTGGTAGAAAAATTATTGTTGACACCTACGGTGGTTATTCCCGACATGGTGGCGGTGCTTTTTCTGGTAAAGATCCCACAAAAGTAGACCGTTCGGCGGCTTACGCGGCTCGCTATGTAGCGAAAAATATTGTCGCAGCTGGGTTAGCAGAAAAATGTGAAGTACAGCTCAGTTACGCTATTGGCGTGGCGCGTCCTGTGAGCATTTTTCTCGATACCTTTGGTACTGGCAAAGTCGATGATGAAATTCTGTTGGAATTAGTCAAAAAGCATTTTGAATTGCGTCCAGCAGGAATTATTCATGCTTTCAATTTACGCAACTTACCAAATGAACGAGGCGGACGTTTTTATCAGGACGTCGCGGCTTACGGTCATTTTGGACGGAATGATTTAGATTTGCCGTGGGAACGTACCGATAAGGCTGATTTGCTCAAACAAGCCGTTAGCGAGTCAGTTTCAGCGCCGATCGCATCTGCACTCAAGTAATATTATCATTACTGGCAGCGATCGCCAAATCTGAGGGTATGAGTAAGTACTTACTTATACTCTATCTTAGATAAAATTAATCTCGAACAACTATATCCTCTGGAATTATAGTAGTAAAACTACTGACAACCAGAGGATTTTTTATAGTTATATTTCCCCTGTCTAAAAACCACAATCTCGGATAGTAATTTTTGATTATTGGTTAATCAAAGGGATTGGTGATAAAATTATGAAACAGTTATTTTGTCAATATACAGCAGTAATTTTGAGACTCTTTACTGTAGTCAACTGAACAATTCTGCTATTTACGGTTTGATAGTAGCTGCTGCAAAGCTAAAAAAGGTTAGATTAGCTGCTTACTCATTAACTTAATATAGCTGTATATGGAAGTAAATTGACGAAAAAGATATACTGGTAGGGGTGCATTTGGTTTAGGGAACGGCTTTTTTACAAAAAGCAATTTATATTGACAGTTATAAAGGAAATTAAAGATTATAACTAATTAATTTAAATATAAAAAAGCTCATGGCAATTGTCTCGTGATATATAATTTACTCTTGTCACAAAAAAAGATAATTTAGTTAATAGTCGCTAGATAAATTGTTTACCCCAGCCAAACTTCAGTGATGACTTTTATGGGAGGCTAAGGAGATCTGAGGGATGCAAACTCAAAAGCTAATCCCTGTTGACAGCAGTTCAGAAAGCAAAAAAGTGCCAGAGGAAGAGCCATCGACAGACGAACTCCCGACTATTGAATTTCCTTCACGGGGGAAACTCAAAGCAAGTTCATGGCGCATACATCAAAAAATTGGCTATGGATATTTTGTCGCCATTGGTATTGGTTTCTTTGGTTCCCTAACTGGGTTGGTAATTGCTAACTATTACCGAGCCAGGGAAATTAACCAACTAAATCACGCGCACGAGCAAGGACAACTGTTAACTAACTATAAAAATGCCGTAGTAGGAGCGCAATTATATAGTTCTAATTTAGTCGCAGTATTAGAAGATCCCATACAGCGACAAAATAAGAAAAGTGAATTTCTCAAAAATGTTGAGCAAGCGAAGCAATTAGAAGCAGAAATTACAACTTTTATCGCCAGAAATCCCAAAAGATTAGCAGCTACAAGTGCGACTTTAGAAACTTTATTACTCGATTATGCCAACAATTTAGAGATTTATGTTGAGCAGGTAGAATCGGTTTTAGACAAAATTGAATCTCCGTCAATTGAAGTTCAGCAAATTGATGCACAAAGAGAGCGATTACTGCAAATTATGCGTGGCGATACAGCGCTGCGCCTAGAGCAGCTATCGCAGACGCTGACGAATATCTTACAAAATGCTGAAGTCCAAGAGCAAGAGCGAACCAGAGGTGTAGAGCAGGCTAAAGGCGTTGAAAGATTAATCGTGATTATGAGTATGCTGGTATCAGTAGCGATCGCGGCCATTGTAGCTTGGCGGACGAGTCGCGCGATCGCGGAACCAGTAATCACGGTAACTCAAGTTGCAGAACAAGTAGCGAGAAAATCTAATTTTGATTTACGCGCACCCATAACGACAGAAGATGAAATTGGCTTATTAGCTAAATCTTTAAATCGGTTAATTGAGCGCGTCTCTGAGCGCACCAAAGAACTGCAACAAGCCAAAGAATTAGCGGAAGCTGCTAGCAAAGCCAAAAGTGTATTTTTAGCTAATGTCAGCCACGAATTACGCACCCCATTAAATGCGGTAATTGGCTTGAGTCAACTCCTACAAGATGATGCTACAGATTTAGGCTTGACGGGAGATTTTATTACCGATTTAGAAACAATTAATTCAGCTGGGAGACATTTACTAGAATTAATTAATGACATCCTTGATTTGTCAAAAATTGAAGCCGGGAAAATGACTCTGTACCCAGAGACATTTGAGATTGGGACATTAATTAGTAATGTTGTGCTGACAGTGCGATCGGCTGTAGAGAAAAACGGTAATATTTTAGAAATTGATTGTGATGAACATTTAGGAACAATGTATGCCGATCAGACAAGAATGCGGCAGGTATTGTTAAATTTATTAAGTAATGCTGCTAAATTCACCACAAATGGTAAAGTTAGCCTCACAGTTAAAATTAGTAAAGATGAATTAGTCGGAACAGTAGCCGATGGAATTGTGACTTTTACTGTGAGTGACACAGGTATTGGGATGTCACAAAGTCAACAAAAGCAGCTATTTCAACCTTTTATCCAAGGGGATACATCGACAACGAAAAAATATGGTGGTACTGGCTTAGGGTTAGCAATTAGTCGCCATTTTTGTCAAATGATGGGTGGCGAAATTGTCGTAAAAAGCCAATTGGGAGTAGGTTCTACTTTTATCGTCCGCTTACCTTTGATTGTGGAAGAATAGTATAGCTGTTGACTGTTGACTGTTGACTGTTGACTTAATTTATCTGCTTACGGCTATGTAGGCTGAGTGATAGAGTTGTTCAGGAAAATGAAACAAGGGTGAATTGAGATATTTTAATTAACCTAGAATAATAGGCGTTGAGTGCGATACTCTCAAAATAAGCAATTCTCTGCCCAGTCATCCATGACCACAACTATAGACTTTCTCAGCCATCTTAACCCCAGCCAACGTCAAGCCGTAGAACATTACTGCGGGCCGCTGCTAGTTGTGGCTGGAGCAGGTTCCGGTAAAACACGCGCGCTGACTTATCGGATTGCTAACCTGATTCTGAAACATCGCGTCAATCCGGAGAATATTTTGGCGGTGACTTTTACAAATAAAGCCGCCAGGGAAATGAAAGAACGGATTCAAAAGCTGTTTGCGGAAGCAGAAGCAATCAAACAATATGACACCAAGTTTGATTTGTTGACCGAATATCAACAATCTCAACTGCGATCGCAAGTTTACCGCGAAACCATCAAAGATTTATGGTGCGGTACGTTTCACAGTCTATTTTCCCGTATCTTACGGTTTGATATTGAGAAGTACCAAGACGAAAATGGTCGGCGGTGGAGTAAAAATTTCTCGATTTTTGATGAATCGGATGCGCAAAGTTTGGTTAAGGAGATTGTTACCAAACAGCTAAATTTAGATGATAAAAAATTCGATCATCGTTCGGTACGCTATGCAATTAGTAATGCCAAAAACCAAGGTTTCTCACCCAAAGACTTTGAAAAAGAGCAACCGAATTATCGCGGACGAGTAATTGCCCAAGTATATAGCGCCTATCAAGATAAACTGGCACAAAATAACGCCTTAGATTTTGATGATTTAATTCTGATTCCTACAAGACTATTTCAGCAAAACGAACAAGTATTAGGTTATTGGCATCGCAAGTTTTGTCATATTTTAGTTGATGAATATCAAGATACTAACCGTACTCAATATGACTTGATTCGCCTATTAGTTACGAATGGTGAAGAGAGAAAGAGTGAATGGAATTGGCAAAACCGCTCTGTGTTTGTTGTGGGTGATGCTGACCAGTCAATTTACTCTTTTAGAATGGCTGATTTCACCATCTTGCTAGAGTTTCAGCAAGATTTTGGCGATGGTTTACCAGATGAAGATACCAGAACAATGGTGAAGTTAGAAGAAAACTATCGCTCTTGTGAAAATATTCTCCAAGCGGCTAATGAACTAATTGAAAATAATACCCAACGAATTGATAAAGTTCTTAGACCAACCAGGGGAGCAGGGGAACAAATTTATTGTCATAAAGCAGATAATGAATTAGATGAAGCTGAGTTTATCATCAATCAAATTCGCTCTTTAGAATATCAAAATCCTGAGTTAAATTGGGGAAGTTTTGCCATACTTTATCGAACAAATGCCCAATCTCGCCCATTTGAAGAACTGTTGGTGAAATATCAAATTCCTTATACAGTTGTGGGAGCAATGAGATTTTACGATCGCAAAGAAATTAAAGATGTTATAGCTTATTTAAGAGCGATCGCAAATCCTGCGGATACTGTCAGCTTATTACGAGTCATCAACACTCCCCGGCGCGGTATTGGGAAAACCACCATTGATGCTTTGATTAACGCTTCCCAGCAATTAGGAACCACCCTTTGGGAAATTTTATCTGATGATACATCGGTCAATACCTTGGCGGGAAGGGGTGCAAAATCGGTGAAAGGTTTTGCAGAAATGATTAACCGTTGGCAAGGCGAAATCGGCAATCTGCCAGCAGCAGAAATAGTTCAAGGTATACTAGATGACTCTGGCTATATTCAAGACTTGCTCAGTCAAGGTACAGACGAATCTCAAGACAGAATTCAAAACGTTCAAGAACTTTATAACGCTGTACTGCAATTCCAAGAAGAAAACGAAGATGCAACTTTGCAAGGTTTCTTACAAAGTACCGCCCTTAGTTCAGATTTAGATAATTTAAAAGAAGGAAAAACAGCAGTTTCTTTGATGACTTTGCACGCTTCTAAAGGGCTAGAATTTCCTGTAGTCTTTTTAGTTGGTTTAGAACAGGGATTATTCCCCGGTTATCGTTCTTTAAGCGATCCCGCAGCTTTAGAAGAAGAACGTCGCCTGTGTTATGTCGGAATCACCCGCGCTCAGGAAAGGTTATATTTATCACATGCTCGCGAACGCCGCCTTTATGGTTCAAGAGAACCCGCAGTGCGATCGCAATTTCTCGATGAAGTACCAGAAGAATTGTTAACCAATGGGCGTAAGGTGCGTCAAACCTATACAAAAACTGCTGCACCTACCAATGGTAAGCAGAATTGGCACGTAGGCGACAGAGTATTACATAAATCTTTTGGTCTTGGTGAAATTACTCATGTATTTGGAGAAGGAAGTAAGCTGTCTGTAGCGATTAAATTTGCCAATTTGGGACAAAAAATTATCGATCCTAGAGTAGCGCAGTTGCAAAAAGTAGATTGATAATTTGTCATTTGTAATTTGTAATTTGTAATTTGTAATTTTGATTTAATTACGAATTTCTCACGATGGGATATTTTTATGTAGGGTGTGTTGTCGCATAGCGCAACGCACCTGAAAATTTTATCTATTATTTAAAAATGCCTTAATATTTAAAAATCCCTTAATATTGATGAATATATCAGTTAAATTTCCACTTCTGCAAAATGCTCAACTGTGGGAAATGGTTCATAAAAATGATGTAGTAATTTTTTCCACTCTTCATATTCAGTAGAACCGCGAAATCCTACTGTATGAGATTCTAAAGTTTCCCATCTCACCAGTAAAAGATATTTACCATTAACTTCAATGCAGCGATGGAGTTCGTGAGATAAATATCCATTCATTGATGCAATAATTTTGGAAGCTTGTTTAAAAGCTAATTCAAATTCTGATTCCATCCCAGGTTTGACATGAAGCATCACTGCCTCAAGAATCATAAACTATGTCCTGAAAACTGAAGAGGATGGTATTTAGTATAGTGCGATCGCGCAAACTTGACTACTGCTCTAACAATACAGGGTTGGATTTTCTCCAACCCCGTGAATTAATCAATTAAACAGCATTTTTTGAATATGCACCCAACAAAGGATTGGGAACAGGAAAAGGTCGGTTATCTAAAAGTTTAAACTTACCAATATTGGCATCGTAAGCAAACACTTCACCAGTTTCTATTTCATAAATCCAAGCGTGAAGAGTTAATTTACCGCTATGTAATTTTGAGCGAACAGATGGATAAGTTTCTAAATTTTCTATTTGAGTTAAAACGTTTTGTTCAATAGTAATTTTTAGTAGTTTATCGGCTGGATAATCTTTATAATTATCGAGAACTATACGACGAGTTGGTTCGGCGTATTGCTTTAACCAATCATAAACTAAAGGCATCTGTTGAGATAAATTACCTATTTGTAACAGTCCTCTCATGGCTCCACAATGGGAATGACCACAAATAACAATATCTCTAATATCTAAAGCTTCAACAGCATATTCTATTCCAGCCGCTTCACCACTCTTGGGTGTACCATAGGCGGGAATAATATTACCAACATTACGAATAACAAATAATTCTCCTGGTAAACTTTGAGTAATTAAACAAGGGTCAATCCGCGAATCTGAACAAGTTATGAATAAAACTTCGGGATTTTGACCGTGAGACAACTGTTCAAATAATTCCCTATGGGTGATGAAGTAGTTGTCATGAAACTCATTTAAACCTGCTATTATGCGTTTTATTGGCACAATTGAATTCCTCTTAGCAAAAATATGTTCAGTCTTCTATAACTTCACAATCAGTAACCAAGTTTCCGCAATCAAATAAAATCTAGAGACACTAATCAGACTGGGATGATTTTTTTGTTTTGACCCCTGATGCTTTAATTTTTACACGAGTGTCTCTAGTTCAGTTTATTTAATGTGCTATCCACTTGGCATCAGAAACAATACAGACACCTCCAAATTTTCTTAAAATAGGTGTAATCGCTGTTACTACTTCCGATTCTTGTGATTCTGTACAAACGCTTAATACATATCCGTTTGTCAATGCTGGTGTTTCTAAATCATCAATTATTTTGCCTCTATCGCCTTTACCCGTGACATCTTTGATAATTGTGTAACCAGAAACACCTATACCGTCTAAAATTTTGAGAACTTGAGGCATTTCTAAGGAATTGGTAATAATTTCTAACCTTTTAACCCTTTCCACTTTGTTAGACTCCCATAGTTTTAATGATGTTCATGTATAACGGAATTCCCACAATAATGTTGAAAGGAAAAGTTAGCGCTAAAGCCATAGAAACATACAAACTGGGATTCGCCTCTGGGACTGTCATTCTCATTGCTGCTGGTACTGCAATATAAGAAGCACTAGCACACAAAACAGCAAATAAAAGTGTATTTCCTTCAGAAATGCCAATACATTTGGCAATGATAATTCCAACAATGGCGTTAGCTACAGGCATAAATACAGAAAATGCTATTAAAAAAGACCCAGTTTTACCCAAGTCTTTAATTCTTCTCGCAGCTACCATTCCCATATCTAGTAAAAAGAATGCTAGCACTCCATAGAAAATTTGCTGCGTAAATGGTTGCAGTTTCTCCCAGCCTTTTTCTCCTGTGAGAATGCCGATAATTACACTACCAACTAAGAGAAATACAGAACCATTAAGAAAAGCTTCTCTTAATACTTCACCCCAAGAAAATTCGCCTTTTTCTTCTCCTTCTTTTCTTTTTCTTGGTAGTGCAAACATTCTCACTAATACAATTCCTACAATAATAGCTGGAGATTCCATCAGCGCTAAAGCTGCTACCATGTAGCCATCAGAGGCAATATTCAGAACTTTGAGAAAAGATTGAGCCGTAATGAAAGTAACTGCACTAATCGAGCCATAAGTTGCAGCAATGGCGGCTGCATTATATGCATCTAATTTGATTTTGAGGATGAAAAAAGAATAGACAGGTACTGCACAAGCCATCAAAATAGCTGCAATCAATGTCATTGCTATTTGAGGACTAATTCCACTCTCATCAAGTTCATATCCTCCCTTAAATCCAATCGCAAGTAAGAGATATAAAGAAAACAATTTAGGCAAAGGTTGAGGAACTTCTAAATCTGATTTAAAGAAAATCGCTAACATTCCCAGAAAGAAAAACAATACTGGTGGATTCAGTATGTTAGATAATATGAGGCTGGAATTCATTGGCAATAACCCTGTCCTGAGGAAATATGACTTGCGTTGACAATTTACGAGAGTAACAACGTTAATTATTGTTGCCGATTGTTAAGTCTTTCCAGGAATATATTTCAAGTTTGTGAACATGGAGTGTAAATCACTTGTCAAAGTTGTGACAAGTGACAAAGTATTATTACTGTATTCAAAGTAACAAAATACTAGGCAGATTAATGCTTTCAATGATTATCTGCCTATAGAGGTTCAGAAAATTTTCAGTATATTCACTAACAAAGTGTGTTTGACTGTAATACTTGATATGAGTAATAAAGTAAATGCGATCGCTTGTCTGTGCGGTTTGGTGATGAAGCGGGTTAAGTAGGAGATTGTTTGTGCGATCGCTCTTGGGAAAATAGGGAATAGGAGCTAGCAAATAAAGAGTTTAATATTTTGTTATAAAAATTTTTCGTGAATAGCTATTATGAAAATATAAATAATGTGGTGGGTTAATGCCCACCCAATATTTAATCAGAGATAGATAAATCAAACAGATTTTAAGGGAATAATGCCCCGATCGAAAACGCGATTATTAGTGTCGATGCCGCTTAATTCTATTCTGTCTGCATGGACATTATATGCAGCAAAACTTAAATCGCTAGTAGAATATTCTGTCCACTCATTTTTACCTACAGGACGATTACCTGCACCTGCGCCACATATGAGGTAAGTTGTACCATTAATTGCACGGGTGCGTTCATAATGGTGTTCGTGTCCGTCGATATAAAGTTGGACGCCGTATTTTTGAAATATGGGTGTGAAAATTTTAATAAATTCAGGATTACTACCGTAAACTCCTGATGAATAAATTGGATGATGTCCAAAAACTATTTTCCAAGATGCTTTGCTGAGACTTAATTGTTTTTCTAACCAAGATAGCTGATTTTTCCAGTCAGCATTATTGTTAGTATCTAAGGCGAAAAATTGTACATTTCCTTGGCTAAATGTATAGTAGCGTCCCTTCATATTAAAGCCGGGATATTTAATTTCTAAATCGCCATTAGCTGTACGGATATCATGATTACCTAAACAGGCATGAAATTTCACACCTTGTTGCAGCAAATCTTTATAAGGACGCTCAAAAACAGCACCAATTTTTTCAATTTCTCCGTTGTTATAAATGTTGTCTCCAGCTAAAACTACTAAATTGTAAGGATTTGTTTGGTGATAACGAGTCATTGCCTTCGCTACAGCATACTGTCCTTTAGCACCTGTGCCTGTATCAGCAACGGAGACAAACCGCAGCAGCAACCCTTTGTTAGCAGGATTAGCAGCGATCGCTGTTTGTGATTGAGCTAAATCTGGGTTTTGACTGTTTTGCTTAGTGAATATCCAGGTTAATCCTGTACTAACGAAACCAAGGCTAGTTAAAAATAAAAATTGACGGCGTTTTAGGTTCATAAATGATTAAATTCAACAACTAGTTAGTTTAGCCTGAGCATTGAGCAATGAAGTGATACATTACAAAAGCAGCTACATTGCTAACAATGTATTTGATTTTTCTTTGATTTGTTGCTCTTGGTGAAAGTTCCATGTCGCAAGACAATCCGAATCCACAACGTCGCCGTAATCCCCCCCAGAGAAACCAGCCAATTTGGAAGTCTACGATTATCCAGGTTCTTAGGGGAACTATTAGCCTGTTAGAAACGGCTGTGGTGAAACTGGAAACAGCACCGCCACCGGGAACTGAGGATACTCCTGGTTTTTGGGGTGGATTGTTGGCTAAAGTCCGTAATGTTTTACCAGCGAGTTTGTCTGCAAAGTTGTCTGATACAGCTTTGACAGGAATAATTGCGGGTATGACAGTGGTTTTAGTGTGGACAACTACGACATTTTTTACCAATAAACCGCCTGAGATAGCGATCGCACCTCCAGTTGAGGAAGTTTCCGCCGCAATGCCTACACCCACGCCAACGATAACCACTCCGCCTCAGCCAGAATTAGCAACGCCAGAACCAACAGCACCAGAAGAAGTTACACCAACACCAACAGCAGAAGTTCCGCCTGTGGAACCGACGCCAACACCAGAACCAACCCCAGAACCAACGCCGACACCGGAACCAAAGCCAGCAGTGCAATTGACGCCAGAACAAGTATTAATTGCAGCTATCGAAAATCAAGTAGCAGAAATTAGCGATCGCGTTGCCTCTGGACTTATAAAATCAATTCAAGCCAATTTTCGTACTAGTAACCTAACTGTGAAAATTAGCGACGATTGGTATACCCTCACCGCATCCCAACAAGATCAACTCGCCGCCGATATTTTACAGCGATCGCAAGAACTTGATTTCACGCATTTAGAAGTGATTGATTTTCAAGATAGGCTGGTAGCGCGCAATCCTGTGGTAGGGAATGAAATGATTATATTTAAACGGCGAATCATCCCTTTTATCAGCAAAAATCAGTAAATTGTCAGTAAATTGACGGAAAAATTTTCTCGGCTTTAAGGCTAGGGGTAGAGGTTAAAGTGCATCTGCTCAAGGACTTGTTGTGTCTAATTTAGATTTTTAGCGTCAAAGCGCTTTATATTAGCTTTAAATAAATATGGAAATTAACACCGATGTCTAATAAAAGACTAAGTGTAAAAATAAAAGCTATCAACAAAATCAAGTTTTAGGTAAAAAACATACTAATTTCATCAGTAATATTCTGGTAACACTATTTCTGCCAGATGTCTTACCTGTAAAGGAATTAGGGCATAAAATTACCTTTGCCAATCAGTAAGCACCTACTATAAAATGAAACTCTACTATCGCGGACTCACTTACGAATACAATCCCTCTGAAGCAGCTAAAAAAAGCACAAAACCCTTTGAACCAGTTTGCCATCAAGGTTCTGCTTATAACTTGACTTATCGTGGAACAACCTACCGTGTTGACCCTAATATTGAGCCTACGCCAGTTCAAACACCAAACGTAGCTTATCAATTAATGTATCGAGGAATCGTTTATTCTGTGCAGAGAACGCATACAGGAGAAGTTTCTACAACATCCTCTCAACCTGGAAATTGCGTCTCAGCCATGAAACCAAAATCTACCCTAATCACCGATTCCTATAATCACAATCAAATCCCCAACTTCTTCAATTCCAATTTGTCACTATCGCGCTTCATTCAGGCAATAAGTGGATTATTCCTGTAGAAATCATAAAACGTTTTATTGTGCTGACTTGTCTAATTTTCTTTATTGTTTGTGTTTGTGCATAAGGCAAAAAAATATATAGCAGTCCTATTTGATTTGTAAAAATCGATAGTCAAAAATCCCCGACTTTTTCAAAAAGTCGGGGATCTTTTAACACATTAATATTAGTCCACTAAACTACTAAGCTACAGGAGTTGCAGATTTAGCTTCTAAGGTAGCCAATCTATTAGCCAATAGTTTTTCTAATTCTTCTAAGGCTTTGGTGAAACCTTGAATACCTTCTGCTAGTTTGTCAGTCGCCATGCGATCGCTGGCGTGCATTTTGTCAAAGGTGGCTTTGTCGATGGAGATTTTTTCAATTTCCAAGCTAGCGGCTTTAGCGGGATCGAGTTTGCGGGGTAATTCACCAACGGTTGCTTGCAATTCCGCCAAGAGTGAAGGAGAAATTGTCAGCAAATCGCTACCAGCCAACTCGGTAATTTCGCCAATATTACGGAAGCTAGCTCCCATAACTTCGGTTTTGTAGCCGAATTTCTTGTAGTAGTTGTAAATTGTGGTAACAGATAATACACCTGGGTCTTCTGCTGAGGGGTAGCTGTCCCGTCCGGTATCTTTCTTGTACCAGTCGAGAATCCGACCGACGAAGGGAGAAATCAGGGTAACGCCAGCTTCCGCACAGGCGATCGCTTGGTGCAAGCCAAATAGTAAGGTGAGGTTACAGTGAATACCTTCTTTCTCTAGGATTTCCGCAGCGCGAATACCTTCCCAAGTGGTGGCAATTTTAATTAAAACGCGATCGCGACCAACTCCGGCGGCGGCGTATTGGGCAATTAATTCTCTAGCTTTGGTGACAGTAGCTTCGGTATCGAAGGATAACCGCGCATCAACTTCTGTAGATACCCGACCAGGAATAATTTGTAAAATCTTTAACCCAAATGCTACCGCCAAACGGTCAAAAGCGATGGTCACAATTTGTGCTTGGCTAGCACCTGCACCTGCATCTTTTTTTGCTTGCAGTAAAGTCTGATCGACAATTTCCTGATATTCAGGCATTTGTGCCGCCGCAGTAATCAGCGAGGGGTTTGTGGTCGCGTCTTGGGGTTTAAACTTTTCAATAGCTTGAATATCCCCTGTATCCGCAACTACTACAGTCATTGTCCGCAATTGCTCTAGTAGGTTCTTAGACATAAATTGCTCCGTGTTGTGTGCTTGTTTAGGATTTACATTAGGAAAGGCAGAGGGCAGTCTTGATGAAAGGACAAGGAGGACAAGGAGGACAAGGGAGAAATAACTCTTTCAAGTTACAAGGTATGATTTTTGACTCAAGGCTAAAGGCTAGGTGTTGGTTGTCGGATTTCTCGTGAAGCTAACTGAAAAAATGCCTTGAAAACTACGATTGCTGATTCAAAAATACTAGCCCCTTCTGCCTTCTGCCTTCTGCCTTCTGCCTTCTGCCTCCTGCCTCCTGCCTCCTTTACCGATTACCCTCTTATTTCCACTCTTTGCTGTACCTACAATTCTGATTTTGGCAACTTTTCTTAATTCTTGCCCAAGCAAGTATTTTCAAAGTCTTGAGCCTCGCCCCTATTCTAGAAGGCTTATGCCAAAATCGGTTGTCCAATAGAATGCACTTTAATTAAACTAGTTGTTCCTGATTGACCAATTGGCACGCCAGAGGTAATCACTACTTGGTCGCCTTCTTTGGCTAAACCTATGTCTACGACTGTGTTCACCACATTCATAAACATTTCTTCGGCGTTGTGGACTGGCGGAATTAATAAGGGAATCACGCCCCAAGAAAGTGCTAGCTGACGATAAGCCATTTCATCTGGGGTGAGGGCAATAATTGGTGTGGATGGGCGGTATTTAGATACAAGTTGGGCTGTACTTCCCGAAGAAGTATTACAGAGAATTGCTTTTGCGCCGATTTCATAGGCAATTCGACATACTGCTTCTGCTACCGACTCGGTAACGCTCAAACTACCCGCTTCATGACACCAGGCGTGGCTGCTACCTTCCTGTAACGATTGTTCTGTGCGCACGGCGATATTATGCATGATCTGGACGGCACCGATAGGATATTCGCCTACAGCCGTTTCTCCCGAAAGCATCACCGCATCCGTACCATCCCAAATCGAGTTAGCCACATCTGTAGCTTCGGCACGGGTGGGATCGGGGGCGCTAATCATCGATTCCAGCATTTGGGTGGCAGTAATCACAGGTTTTCCTGCTCGATTACAACGGTGAATAATATCTTTTTGAATGTGGGGAACTTCGTGAATTGGCATTTCTACGCCTAAATCACCACGGGCAATCATAATGCCATCGGCGGCTGCCAAAATGCGATCGAAGTTTTTGACCGCTTCTGGGCGTTCGATTTTAGCGATTACCCGAATTTTTGCTCCCGCAGCTTCAATCATTCTTTGGGCTGGTTCTAAGTCTCGCGGTGATTGTACAAAGGAGACTGCTACCCAATCCACACCTAACTGAATGCCAAATCGTAAATCCTGCAAGTCTTTTTCGGTGATAGAACTGACGGGTAAACGAGTTTCTGGTAGGTTTACCCCCTTGTGGGTGGAAATTAAACCGCCAATTTTTACATGGGCGCGAATACGATCGGCATCGCGATCGCTCACAACTAACTTCACCCGACCATCATTAATCGAAATCGGTTCCCCTGGGCGCACCATTGCAAACAAAGTCGGCAATGGTAAAGGTAGTTCGTCAACACTTTCGCCCTTTTCTTGTAAGACAAAAGTTACCTCGCTACCAGCTTCCACCATCAGCCCTTCCGGTGGTAATTTGCCCAAGCGAATTTTCGGCCCGCATAAGTCTTGCATAATTGCGATCGGCTTGCGCTGTCGCGAACTAATCTGCCGCAGATAGCCAGCCGTTTGCGCGTGGAATTCATAGGCCCCGTGAGAAAAATTGAGCCGTGCCACATTCATCCCAGCTTCTACCAATGCTTCTAGCCGCTCAGGTGCGCATGTAGCAGGGCCAACAGTACAAATAATTTTGGTTCGACGCATAGGAATTGAGGGTTTAGGAATAGCCTGGGGTTTTCCCCAAAACCTGCGACCTGGATATCTAAAGCATCCAAATTCACAAGTGCTTCATATCACTTAGCTGCCCAGTAAAATTACTCTTCTATCTAGTTTTGCTATCAAAAATTATGCGTCGTTTTACCAACAGTCAACAGTCAACAGTCAACAGTCAACAAATGACCAATGACCATTGACCATTGACTCATCCCAATTAACCCACAGTAGCCAGTTGCTCTTTCTGTGCCATAGACAACATTAAGTCAACTACACGATTGGAGTAGCCCCATTCGTTGTCGTACCAAGCAACCACTTTAAAAAAGTTGGAGTTGAGTTCAATGCCGGCACCCGCATCAAAGATACTGGAGTGAGTGTCACCCTGAAAATCTGTAGATACTACTTCTTCGTCGCTGTAGCCGAGTATTCCTTTTAACTCACCTTCAGCCGCAGCTTTCATGGCGGCGCAAATTTCTTTGTAACTAGTGGCTTTGTCTGTCTTAAAGGTTAAATCCACTACAGAAACATCGGGAGTAGGAACTCGGAAAGCCATACCCGTCAATTTACCCTTCAATTCTGGTAAAACCAGTGCCACGGCTTTAGCTGCGCCTGTGGAAGAAGGAATAATATTTTGGGCTGCACCCCGACCGCCACGCCAGTCTTTTTTACTGGGGCCGTCTACAGTTGGCTGAGTCGCTGTCATAGCGTGAACTGTGGTCATTAAACCCTCGCTCAAGCCGAAATTATCGTTGATGACCTTAGCCACTGGAGCCAGACAGTTAGTGGTACAGCTGGCATTGGAAACAATGGTATGTTTACTGGGGTCGAATAGGTGATGATTCACACCCATTAGCAAAGTAGGAACCAAGTCTGGATCTTTAGTGGGAGCAGAAATTACTACCCGTTTAGCACCAGCCTTGAGGTGATTTGTAGCTCCCTCTTGACCAGTAAACAGCCCTGTAGATTCCACAACATAATCTACACCCAATTGTCCCCAAGGTAACTCGGCTGGATTACGAATCGACACGCAAGGAATAAAATGCCCATCAATAACGATGCCATCTTCCCTTGCTTCCACCTTACCTTTAAATTTACCGTGGGTTGAATCGTATTTAAATAGATAAGCAAGATTATCTGGCGGTACTAAGTCATTAATCCCCACAAATTCAACATTGGGGTTATTAATGCCAGCGCGAAGCACAAGCCGCCCGATCCGGCCGAATCCATTGATACCAACTTTCAACTTCGTCACAATTAATCTCCTGTTCTGATAACCCAAAAGGGCTATTACCCTATCTTCAACGCTGCATTCATCTAGGATAGTTTTGGTCTGACTTAGCTGATCGTTACAGTCACCAGAAGAGAAACCCTGATTTTATTGGCATCTTTTAAGGTTTTGGTCAGAAAAAAATTTGGCAGATCGAACCTTCCATGCTGCGATCCCCGTCATGCCTGATATCTACTGACTCAAGACCAGAAATTATCAACAACCCAGTCTTAAGAATGAATATTATGGCAGAGAATGGGTTCGTTCAGTGTTAATCTGAAAAGTGACATTACTTCATATTATGTCGTCTACGACCCTATCTGAAATATAGCTTCAATCATTAGGCTCAGCATGGTCACCACCGCAGAAAAAACAAACATCGGTTACATTACCCAAATCATCGGTCCTGTTGTAGACGTTAAATTTCCCGGCGGGAAATTGCCGCAAATCTACAACGCTTTGACCATCAACGGCTCCAACGAAGCTGGACAGAAAATTAGCCTGACCGTCGAAGTACAGCAATTGCTGGGCGACAACCAGGTGCGGGCTGTTGCAATGAGCTCCACCGATGGCTTAGTGCGTGGTCTGGAAGTAGTAGATACTGGTGCGCCAATTAACGTGCCAGTAGGTAAAGCTACTTTGGGTCGGATTTTCAACGTCCTGGGCGAACCTGTAGACAATCAAGGGCCTGTAAATCCTGAGGCTACATTGCCTATCCACCGCGAGGCTCCCAAATTCACCGATCTGGAAACCAAACCTTCTGTGTTTGAAACCGGAATTAAAGTTGTAGATTTGCTGACTCCTTATCGCCGTGGCGGTAAGATTGGTCTGTTCGGCGGTGCAGGTGTTGGTAAGACCGTGATCATGATGGAGTTGATCAACAACATCGCGACTCAGCACGGTGGAGTATCTGTATTCGCTGGCGTGGGCGAGCGCACCCGCGAAGGTAATGACCTCTACAATGAAATGATTGAATCTGGGGTAATCAACAAAGATAACCTCAATGAATCAAAAATTGCTCTAGTTTACGGTCAGATGAACGAACCACCTGGAGCAAGAATGCGGGTAGGTCTGTCTGGCTTGACAATGGCCGAATATTTCCGCGATGTTAACAAACAAGACGTATTGCTGTTTGTTGACAACATCTTCCGGTTCGTACAAGCAGGTTCTGAAGTATCTGCGCTGTTGGGACGGATGCCTTCTGCGGTAGGATATCAGCCTACTCTGGGTACTGACGTAGGTGCATTACAAGAGCGGATTACCTCAACTACAGAAGGTTCTATTACCTCTATTCAAGCTGTATACGTACCTGCGGACGACTTAACTGACCCCGCACCTGCAACCACCTTCGCTCACTTGGACGGAACAACAGTACTGTCTCGGGGTTTGGCTTCTAAGGGCATTTATCCAGCAGTAGACCCCTTAGGCTCTACTTCCACCATGCTTCAGCCAGAAATCGTTGGTGATGAACATTACAGCACTGCCCGTGCGGTACAAGCAACATTGCAGCGCTATAAAGAACTGCAAGACATCATCGCTATTCTCGGTTTAGATGAATTGTCTGAAGAAGACCGTCTAACAGTAGCACGCGCCCGGAAGGTTGAGCGCTTCTTATCTCAGCCATTCTTCGTGGCAGAAGTATTTACCGGTTCTCCTGGTAAATATGTGAAGTTGGAAGACACCATCAAAGGGTTCCAAAAAATTCTGTCTGGTGAATTGGACGATCTGCCAGAACAGGCTTTCTACTTGGTGGGCGATATTAACGAAGCGATCGCCAAAGGCCAAAAGCTCAAAGGCTAGAAATTTGTCAATAGTTTTAGAGTCAATAGTCCAAAGCAATTTGACTATTGACCATTGACTGTTGACCGTTGACTATTGACAATTCACAAGTTATGACATTAACCGTTCGTGTAATTTCCCCAGATAAGACTGTGTGGGATGCTGCTGCTGAAGAAGTAATTCTCCCCAGTACCACTGGTCAGCTAGGTATCCTGAGCGGACACGCACCCCTGTTAACCGCCCTAGATACAGGCGTAATGCGGGTACGTGCCGACAAAAATCAAGAATGGCAAGCGATCGCTCTTTTGGGCGGCTTTGCTGAAGTTGAAGAAGATGAAGTCACCATTCTTGTAAATGGTGCTGAACGTGGTAGCGCTATTAACCTCGATGAAGCCCGTGCTGCATATAATGAAGCACAAACCAAGCTAAATCAGGTTCCAGCAGGCGATCGCCAAGCTCAGATTCAGGCAAATCAAGCCTTCAAACGCGCCCGCGCTCGGTTTCAAGCTGCTGGCGGTTTGCTCTAAATTCTTACTCAATATTTCAACATTTAAGGGTGGGCGATATGTCCACCCTTAATTTTTCGGGAAGTAGGGGCTAGGGACTAGGAAAGAGACAAGGGAGACAAGGAGGACTAATGCCCAATGCCCAATGCCCAATGCCCATTTACTTCTTTTAAAAAAATTACACCAAGTTTAAGAAATCTGGCATCGCCCAAGTGAAGTGATAAGTTAGATAATTAGTTGCCCAGAAGGGCACATATTATGAATAAGTTTAAATCTTCTTTTGGTAAGATTGCCGGATCTTTAGTTGCATCATTAGCAGTAGCTAGTAGCGTCAATTATACTGACTTAGCTAATGCATCAACAGTAGAAACACTTAGAACAAACGATATCGCCTCAGTTTCAGTCAAACCGACACAGTCGCAACCAGTCATTGCCCAGTTACAAACCAGCAATACTCAATACCAGGCAATGCAATTATTACCTGGAGGAGCGCTAATCCCAATTATTGTTTTGGGTGGTTTTGTTGTCTTTGTTCCCCTGTTCTTTGGTGGCTTGGTGGTGATTGGGGAACGGGAAGTTGGTATTGTTGTCCGAAAATTCACCTTATCTGGACGCGGACTTCCCGCAGGACGACTGATTGCACTCAATGGTGAAGCAGGTTTGCAAGCCGATACCCTAGCACCTGGTTGGCATTGGGGATATTGGCCTTGGCAATATTCTGTGCGGAAAGAATCGGTGGTAGTTGTGCCTCAAGGTGAAATTGCCTTAATTGTCGCTGCAGATGGTGCATCCAACCCGCCAGAACGCATCCTGGGTAAAATTGTAGAGTGTGATAACTTCCAAGATGCGCGGAAATTCCTCACCCACGGTGGCGAAAAAGGTCGGCAAATGGGCTTTTTGACGGCTGGTACTTACCGCATCAATACCGCCTTATTTAAAGTCATCATGGCGTCAAATGCCTCTGCGCATGGTATGAATCCCGAACAGTTGCGGGTGCATACTGTGGCTTCTGATAAAGTTGGCATTGTGACTACTCTAGATGGGTTACCAATTCCCGGTGGAGAAATCGCCGGGCCGACAATTGAGGGACACAACAACTTCCAAAACGGACAGAAATTCATTAATGCCGGTGGACGCCGAGGTTTACAGGAGCAGATTCTCCTTTCTGGTTCTTGGAACTTGAATCCTTGGTTTGTTCAGGTTGAGCAAGTACCAATGACGGAAATTCCTATTGGTTATGTAGGTGTGGTAATTTCTTTCGTAGGTCAAGCTCAAGTAGATGTGAGTGGTGCAGCCTTCACTCACGGTAATTTGGTGAACCAGGGACATAAGGGTGTATGGGTTGAACCACTTTATCCAGGTAAGCACCCGCTTAATTCTCGCATCATGAAGATTGAATTGGTACCCACGACCAATATTGTTTTAAACTGGTCAGGTCGTACTGAACGCCACAGTTATGATGCAAAACTCGCTTCTTTAACAGTGCGATCGCGTGATGGTTTCGCTTTTGATTTAGAAGTAGCGCAAATCATCCACGTTGGTGCTTTGGATGCGCCAAAGGTAATTTCTCGCGTTGGTTCTATGCAAAACCTTGTAGACCATGTATTAGAACCAACTATCGGTAACTATTTCCGTAACTCAGCCCAAAACTGTACTGTACTCGACTTTCTCACTGCTCGGAGCGAGCGTCAAGCGGAAGCTGCCGAGTATATTAAAGTAGCAATCCGGGCTTACGATGTGCAAGCAATAGACACCTTAATTGGTGATATTCAGCCGCCAGCCACTCTCATGCAAACCCAAACTGACCGGAAAATAGCCGAGGAACAGCGCAAAACTTACGAAGTACAGCAAGCGGCGCAAACCCAACGCCAACAACTAGTCAGGGAAACAGCATTGGCTGAGATTCAGCAAGAGATGGTGAAATCAGAGCAAAGCGTGCATATTGCTGACTTGAAAGCACAAGCGCAAATTAAGCAAGCGACTGGGGAAGCTGAAGGTACAAAACTCCGCGCGATCGCAGAAGCTGAAGGTATCCGCGCCACAGGTAACGCTAAAGCTGAGACATACCGCACTGGTGTGGAAGCCTTGGGGCCACAAGGTTATACCGCGATGCAGTTAATGCAAATTATTGGCGATCGCAATGTCCGCTTGATTCCCGATATTCTAGTTGGTGGTGGTAACGGCAGTAGCAACGGTTTAGTTGATGGTTTACTCTCACTAATTTTGTGGAATCAAACTGCTAAACCTGGTGAGACATTACCCACACCATTACATCCCCAACCAATAGTTAAAACCCAACCCAACGGACAAAGTACAATTCCGCCAATAGTTGTTGATTTTACTGGGGATAAGTAACGGTGAACTCATACACCCTTGTTTTTATTCATTAGAACAGGGGTGAGATTCTCAACAAATAATTAATCAATATTGTAGGGGTTTAGCAATGCTAAACCCTCCATATTATAGATATGTTCGCTATCAAATTAATGATTAATAATACCAATTTAAATATTGTTTGCGATACATTAATATATTCTAGAGGGCATGGCAATGCCATGCCCCTACCATCTGCCGCATTCTTTTTCAAATTGGTATAGAAATTATAAAATTACTTTTTTGTAAAATTGTAAAATAATACGATGCGTAAATATTAATTTTATGCAAATACGATTATTTAAGCCGCAAGATGCAGAGCAAATAGCGCAATTATTTCACGAAACAGTACGTGAAGTTAATATTCGTGACTACTCAAGCCGTCAAGTTGCAGCATGGGCACCAGATGATATTAACTTTCGAGATTGGGCAAAAATTTGTTCTGAAAGATTTACTTATGTTGCTGAAGATGAAGGTGTAATTGCAGGTTTTGGCGAGTTAGAATTCAACGGACATATAGACTGCTTTTATTGCCATAAAAACTATCAACGCATGGGTGTTGGTAGTAAAATTTATGCGGCAATTGAAGCAAAAGCTTATGAGTTAGAAATTAAGCGCTTGTACGTTGAAGCAAGTATTACCGCCAAGAGATTTTTCTTAAACAAGGGTTTCTCTGTCATTACTGAGCAACAGGTAGAACGTAGAGGCGAAAGTTTTATTAATTATGTAATGGAGAAGGTTTTAATTAGAAGTGAAATCTAAAATGGATAAGAGTGTTGGGTTTCGCAAAGCCTCAACCCAACTTACAATTTTTTGCTTAGTAATTTATTTTATAGTAGGCGATCGCATTTTTATAGAGAATATTTTTGGTGCGATCGCAAGCACAATATAGAAAGTCATAGCATTTTTAAAGATATATATTTTTGATGCGATCGCAGTACTGAGAAGATAGCGATCGTATGTTTGAGATAATATTTGGTGGTGCGATCGCCACTTAACTTTCAAGACAATCGCCACTGTTTACTCGTAATGCGTCCACATCCGAATTATCTTAACTACTTGCTCAGATTCGATGACCTCATAGACTAATCGATGCTGTATATTAATCCTGCGAGAATAAGCACCTGATAAATCACCAACTAATTTTTCAAAAGGTGGAGGGTTTTGAAACGGATTTTCTGCAATAACAGTGAGTAATTCCTCGGCTTTCTCCTTCAAATTACTAGAAGCTAACTTCTTCGCATCTTTTTGCGCTTGTTTTGTGTAAACCAACTGCCAACTCACCAATCCAAATCCCCATCACAATCTTCAATAGCAGTAGCCAACCCTTCTTTAATAGATTCTCGCATTCCAGGGATAGATAATAAGTACAGAGTTTCCTGAATAGCAGACCAGTCTTTTTCAGCTAGCAGAATTGCATTCCCACGATTTCCTTCAATAATAATAGGTTTACCCTGCTCTGCCACTTGGTCGATGAGCTTTTGTAAATTATTTTGAGCATCATTTACGGGAAGCGAAGACATCATAATTTTTATAACTCACAATAACTTGACTCTAGCTTATAAGATTGGCGCTTTATCTCACCACAAGAATATTTTCAACTTCAGACAGTAAATTTCAGCCCAAACCCACTTTTTGAGCTTCATAGTACCCTATTGCGGCATCAAGCTCTTTTCTAGCTTCAGTATGAATAACAATAAACTTCACGAGTACTTTTCTCTTAACTCAGAAAAAACTTGCGACGCGGATTCACCAATAGCAGGATTACGATTAATTGCATCCAAGCGTTGACTTAATTCCTCGTCCCAAATTGCATCTATATTATCGAAAATTTGGGTCTAAAACCCCGTCCTTATAGGACGGCTTTTGGTAGAATAGGGTATGTGGAAGGGTAATTAACCACTTAAAAAACCCTATTGCTACCTAACACGTAGACGCTGTACCTTGACAATTGAAGATATGAGGTTCTATTCCATAGTTCTAGTTCCTGCCCAGGAATAGGTAAAATCTTCATGGGGCTAGACGACCAGCATTTAACTCAAACAAATTTTGCACGGCAGTTTGCACAATACTGGAAACCAGCAACGCACTGCCTTAGTAATGCAACTACGGTAGGGATACGGTCAGTTAAAGCTTGGGGAGAGAACCACCTCTTTTTTAGATACCGCAAGGGGTCTAATTTAAGTGGACTCGTTGAACCAAGAATCTCCGCCGTTCTACGGCAGAGAGTGTCAACATCTATATCCTCATCCAAAGAATGAATTAAAAAGTAGGCAATTTCAGCACGTTCTTTTGGAGATAGCTGAGAAAGTTCTAGTTTAAGTTTTTCTGATGTTTCGCTCATACTTTGAGGTATTGTCAATAATTATGACCTAATACCAATGTTCTATGAACATGCATATAATTAGCCTGCAAAGGCAGGCTACCCTGCGGGAAGCCGCTCCGCGTCTATGTTTGTTTAGCCCCACCCTTCTAGGGTGAGGGCGTTAATGTGCAGCCTCACATAGAATTTGGTATAACAATTATAAGTTTAACAGCCGCATCGCAATTGTGCTTTATGGGTAAACTACGCTCGCGCAGCGACTTTCCAAAAGATAGCATTTTCAAGAGAAAATATTTTGTGGTGCGATCGCACTTACGCCACTTGATTACCAAGATTGAATCATCCCCCGCTATACTTTTGAAGTTAGCGGAGGAAAGATTTTCCAAAACACTATTTAGCTAAAACTTGGCGTAATGCTTCTAAAAGTTTATCAACACTTTCTTTGCGACTATTAAAGCCCATTAGTCCAACGCGCCAAACTTTACCAGCTAGTTCGCCTAAACCACCACCAATTTCAATGTTATGTTCGTTAAGTAATTGTCTCGCAATTACTTTACCATCCAACCCTTCGGGAATGCAGACAGTTGTGAGCGTTGGTAAGCGGAACTCTCGCTCAACATGCAAACTCAGTCCTAAATCTTCCAAGCCATCCCACAGATACTCTACGTTCTTTTGATGCCGTTGCCAACAGTTAGCTAATCCTTCTTCTGCAACTAAACGCAGTGCTTCCCGCAGTGCATAGTACAAATTAATTGGGGCTGTGTGATGATATACACGTTCGCTACCCCAATATTTGCCTAACAAGTTCATATCTAAATACCAGTTAGACACCTTGGTGCGGCGCTGTTGCAATTTTTCTATGGCGCGAGGACTCATGGTAAAGGGAGAAGCACCAGGAGGACAACCCAAGCCTTTTTGACTACAGCTATAGGCTAGGTCAACTCCCCAATTATCTAAGAATATGGGCACGCCACCCAAACTGGTAACTGTATCTACTAATAACAGCGTGCCAAATTCACGACATAAATCACCAACTCCTTCTAAGGGTTGACGCGCACCAGTAGAAGTTTCTGCATGAACTAAAGCCAGGATGGCGGGACGATGAGTTTCTAAAGCATGACGCAGTTCTTCTAAGTTAAAAACTTGTCCCCAGGGTTTAGTAATAGTGCGGACATCTGCGCCGTATCTTCCCGCCATATCAACGAGGCGATTACCAAAGTAGCCAGCGACACCTATTAATACCACATCACCAGGTTCGGTAATGTTAGCAATAGTCGCTTCCATTGCGGCGGTACCGGTACCGCTAACTGCTATTGTTAAGGGGTTTTCTGTTTGCCACACATAGCGCAGTAAGGATTGAATTTCATCCATGAGGGCGAGAAAAGCGGGATCTAAATGCCCTACAGGTGAAGTATTCATGGCTTGTAATACCGCCGGATGAGCATTGGATGGCCCTGGCCCCAAAAGTAAGCGGGATGGGACTTCTAAAGGCGCAATTTGCAACCTTTGGCTATCGTTGATTGAGACTGTTGATGTCATGATTGGTTCTCAGCTAGATCGTACATATCCGCATCATAGAGCGATCGCATCACCGTTGTTTGATTTTGTTTACCGACGATAACTACAGGAATCCTCTAATCAAGGAAAATCAAGCTTCTGCACAATCATCACCAATAATCAGTTGGGAAAAATATCGATTTTGGCTGTTAATTGTCAAAAGTTAGCAGTCTACAACCCTTTATATCAGATTTGATCAAGCCAAGAGCAGATTGCTATATAAATCTGCAATTCATAGATATAGCTGTAGCCAAATAGATTAAGACATCAAGCTAAGATAAAACCCTGACAATAAAAGGTTTTTAAGTCTGTCAACTGTCAACTGTCAACTGTCAACAGTCCACAGTCCACAGCTATAAATAGAGAATTGATTGCAAAATCACCTATTTTCGACTGAATTAAACTTGTTTTTCTCTTCAGATTTTCCTCATTTTCTCCAAATATTATTAGGCTCAAAGGGTGAATAATCATCACAGCAAATTCTTTGGTTATATCTACTTAATCCACTCATTGTAAATGCGTATTTTCTATAGGGATCAAACATTAGTCACTGTATCTTTAGCCAATTTGAATATCAGAATTATCACTGATATTCTTTACAGAGAGCAACATTAATTTATTTTTTAGAATTATGTTATTATGATATTTCATAATTCCCCAACATTAATTCCTCGGCATTTCTACCACAATTGGCTAGTTAGTTTCAGGTGATGCAGTATGAACAGTATAGAAATCACAGAATTGAGTAAATTACTCAATGGATTAAATAGGTTTACGCTAATTCAATATAACGGTAGATTAAATTTTAGCGATTCTTCAGGCATCAAATGGTCTTTGTATTATCGTTTGGGGCAAATAGTTTGGGCGACAGGTGGAAGTCATCCTCATCAACGTCTGCGCAGATATCTCACCCAAAAATGCCCCCAAATTGATATTAATACCATCGTACTCAATCATGAGAATTTATCAAAAGAACATTGGGATTATTGCCTTTTAGAAGGGTTATCTAATAAACATCAAATTAAAACAACACAATTTAATGCTATTGCCGAAAGTATCATAACAGAAGTTTTATTTGACATGGCGCAAAGAGTAAATAGCGAGGCTTTAAGTTGTGATTTTGATCAAGATGTCATCTTAGATGCACCGATGAATTCCACAAGCGGCCAGATGTATTTAAAACATATGGTAGATGCTTGGAATAATTGGAAGAATGTTAGCTTAGACAAAATTTCTCCTAATTTATCACCTGTATTGCGCAGACAAAAAGAACTCCAAGAGCAAGTTAGTTCCTTTGCCTACAACTACTTTGTGAATGTCCTCAACGGCAAATATACCTTTTGGGATTTAGCCGGGAAAATGAATCAGAACGTTTTACCAGTCACTCGTTCTTTGCTGCCTTATATTAATCAAGGAATTATCGAACTGGTAGAAATAAAAGACATTCAATTTCCAGTTACTCAACCAAAAAGTAATGCAGCTTCTGCACCAACAAATACAGCAAATACGCCACTGGTGATTTGTATAGATGATAGCGCTCAAATCTGCGCTATGTTGGAGCAAATACTCACCGCTCAAGGCTTGAGATTTATTGGGATTCAAGAGCCAGTGCAAGCTTTACCAATTCTGATTCAGAAAAAACCAGACTTGATTTTTTTAGATTTAATTATGCCAACTGTGAGTGGATATGAAATCTATGCTCAACTACGCCGGAGTTCTTTTTTGAGCAAAATCCCTGTGGTGATTTTAACAGGTAGCGATCGCCTATTGGAACCAGTTCTTTCTAAAGGATTTGGTGCAACGGAATTTATGACTAAACCAGTCATCCCAGCGCAAGTCAAAGAGATAGTGAATAAGTTGATTGGTAGCAAAATCGCAGCAACTGTGAATCAAGGGCATCAATCGTCTAATTTAGCTGTTTGTTCCTTATAAATAGTTTGTAGTCAGGACTTTAGTCCCAACTACAAACTTCTTGGATGGAGTTGAATTCACAGGCTATACTTCTAGAGGTAAACCATCCTGAAAAACTAGCAGTTCTCCTACTGGGATTGTTGTCCATACCTCATTGTCAGTTAGGGGAGTAGTAGCGATAATCGCAACGCGATCGCTTAGGGAAGTTAATTCCCGAAAATCTACAGTCATATCACTATCAATTAAATGCGCCGCCGCAAATGGCGCTTGGCGCACGATGTAGCTGAGTTTGGTTGAACAGTGAGCAAAGAAATGTTCGCCATCAGATAATAAGTAATTAAATACACCTGCTGATGCGAGTTTAGCAGTAATTGTCCGCAGAACAGGATACAGTTTTTCTAAAGGTGGCTTACCTTGGGGAAAGCTTTGTCTAAGAGTCTCTAAAATCACACAGAATGCTTTTTCACTGTCTGTTTCACCCACAGCTTGATAAAAGCCCATATTCTCCGGCTGAAAATCTGGTAAATTGCCATTATGGGCAAATACCCAATACCTCCCCCACAGTTCCCTTTGGAAAGGATGACAGTTTTGTAGCCTCACTTCACCTTGGGTAGCTTTGCGGATATGGGCGATGACATGGTTAGAGTGAATGGGATAACGCCGCACTAAATCAGCGACAGGAGAAACAATCGAAGGTTTATCATCGATAAAAATCCGACATCCTTTTTCCTCAAAGAAGGCTATACCCCAACCATCGCAGTGATCGTCGGTTTTTCCTCCCCTAGCAGAAAACCCTTCAAAAGAAAAGCAAATATCTGTTGGGGTATTACAATTCATTCCCAGCAGTTGACACATTTTTAAAACCTGAGGATATTATCTGGGATTACAATACTTCAGATTGCTGCTCAAGTTCTGGTGCGATCGCATCAATTTTAAGATTTCATTACCAAATTGGAGAAAACTTACTCATAACTGGGCAAACTATATTACAAAACGTAAATAGACTATGAAAAATGACAAATGACAAATGACAAATGACAGCCCTTGCCAGTTTTATTTAATCATGCCAACCAACTTAAGCAACTAAAAAGGATGTACTAATGCGGCGGGATTTAGACTTTCGCAGCAATTTTGTTACATCCTCCGCCGGTAAGGGGCGACTAAACAGGTAACCTTGCATTAACTGACAATCTAGAAGTTGTAATAAATTCCGTTGTGCTTCAGTTTCTACACCTTCAGCAACAACTGCTAACTTCAATCCATGTGCTAAACGAACGATCGCAGTTGTAATTGCAGCATCATGATTATCATGGGATAAATCGCGGACAAAAGATTTGTCTATTTTTAAACAATGAATCGGAAAATTTTTCAGATAGCTGAGAGAACAATATCCCGTACCAAAATCATCTATGGATATGGAAACACCTAAATTATATAATTCACTCAAAATTTTTCGCGTGAATTCTACATTTTGCATGGCTACGCTTTCAGTGATTTCCAACTCTAAGCATTGGTGCTTTAATTTAGTTTCTTTTAATGTCTGCGATATTATATTGACTAAATTATGCTGCTGAAATTGTCTGGCGGAAAGATTAACCGCAACTGAGAGTGATGGCAAATCGAGATTTTCCTGCCAAAATTTAGTTTGGGCACAGGCTGTTTTTAAAACCCATTCACCAATCGATAAAATTAATCCAGTTTCTTCAGCAATGGGAATGAATTCATCTGGAGATATCAAACCTAATTCTTGGTGTCGCCAACGTAATAAAGCTTCGATTTTGGTAATTTTACCTGTAGTCGTGTTTACTTGTGGTTGGTAGTAAATTTCAAATTCTTGGCGCTCTAAAGCATAATGTAAGCTATTTTCTAAGATGAATAATTTAGAAGAATCGGCATTAATTTTTGAGTGATAAAACTGATAATTATTGCGTCCTTGAGACTTCACAATATATAGTGCAGCATCAGCATTTTTGATTAATGTTTCCGCATCTTTTCCATGCATGGGATAGACAGCGATACCAATACTAGGGCTGATATGCAACTGATAATTTTCTATATCAAATACTGGTTTGAAAGCGGCTAATATCCTATCTTGGATTGCGATAACTTCTTTCGTATCTTTGATATTGGGTAAAATTAAGGTAAATTCATCGCCACCCCAGCGCGCAAGGGTATCAGTCTCTCCTATACATTGCATTAAACGTTGGGCAACAATCTGCAATAATCGATCGCCTATACCATGACTGAGTGTATCATTGATGGTTTTAAATCGGTCTAGATCTAAAAAACATACAGCCAATTTATTACCGCTTTTTTTGGCTTGGGCTAATGCTTGAGACAATCTTTCATTGAATAATACTCGATTCGGTAGATTGGTTAAAATATCGTGCAAAGCTTGATGGCGAATTTTCGCTTCTGCTAATTTGTGAGCTGTCACATCGCGAAAACTCCAGACTCTACCGACTATTTCACCATTGATACATTGCGGTTGAGAATAACGCTCGAATACTCTGCCATCTTTAAAGGCGATCGCATCATAAATCTGGATATCTGGATTTAAGTTTAATTCTCTAATAGTAGCAATATAATGTCTTGGCGCTTCTAGCTGTTTAATAGCCAATCTTAGCGCTTTTGGATGATTTCCAGAGGATATGACTGACTCAGGAATGCACCACATCTGGAGAAACTTTTGATTAAAGCCTGCTATTTTACCTTGGCTATCTACTACTAAAATCCCATCAGCAGTAGATTCTAAAGTTGCATATTGCAAGGAAAGAGATTTTTCCAGTTCGGTTTGTATTCGCTTGCGTTCGGCAATTTCTTTGTGTAATTCTGAGGTACGTTCAAAAAATACATGTTCTAACTGAGAAGCACAATTTTGAATTTTTGACATTACTGTCTGTATGTCATCATCTGTTAATGGTGGTTCACAGAACAATTTTTTCGGCTCAGAATTTGAATTTTTTCTGACTTTAGGTAATAATAAATTTGCTAAATACTCAGCAAATAATTTAACTCCTAAGCAGGTCAATAAACCAACCATTAAGATAATCATGGTAGTTTCTGCTATGGTAAATAAGTTATGTTTTATTTGTAAGAATACTCTTGTGATTTCCATAATCAATCACCTGATTTAATATATAGCCAATAGGGCTTTTTCAGTATGTACTTATTTTAAAGATTTTTTATACTTATATTTCATTTCTTTAGTATTTCATTTCTTTTAGATTTTTCGAGGTGATTGTAGTTTCCTAGCTACCAATATTGTTAGTATTTGTTGCTTTGTAACTCTGAGTGTAATTGATATACATGATGTAGTCATGGCTTTCTTGCCAAAAGCATAGTCTCTAGTTTCATTTAGAAAATCAGCAATTACATTGAATAAAAATCGATTTTCTGATGATTTTGGCAATTTTCATAACTTTTTAATTGGCTGATTTATCCTTAGCTCTACAAGATTCTTTGTACTAATTGTGAGTTTGCACATAATAAAATATTATATGATTCCCCAGGAATTTCTTAACTGTAAAAGAAATTAACTTATAAATAAAAGTCACTTACATTAAATAAAGTTTTACGATTAAATCGCTACTGATTTAACATAATGACCTTAATTTTAGACAAACTTTACAAAAGTTAATAATTCTTTTGCTGAACTCGAACCACATATCTATTTGCCTAAGGGCGAAGATGTAAGACTAATTTTATATTCCCCATAAAAGATTAATCATATTCAGAAAATCAGGAAAATAAAACAAGGTATACAGATTTTTTGGCAAAAATAAAATATGAGTCCGCTCTCATTTGCTAATACTATACGATCGCCAGGATTTATATTTTTCAAATACCACACTTGTTGAAATATTTTTGTGGTAAATCATGATTAGGAAATGCTAGATCGCACCGTAAATTGCAACGAAGCAGAAACACTAGGCAAATCTCAAATGTAGAGGGTAACAGAGGAATACCGTTGAATTACAGCGATTTTTAGGTGAATTAACTACATTTGCGTTGGCGAAGCTTCTCCCACAGAGGGAGCATCCCAAATGTGCAAAAACGCCCTCACCCTATAAGGGTGGGGCTAGAAATACGAAGCCTGCCTACCCTTCGGGAACGTCTTCGACGAACGCAGGCTATCAAACTTTTAGCCTGCGAAGACAGGCTTTGTTGCTATAGCAATACCCTTCTAGGGTATTGCGTCAAAATTGGGATGCTCCCCCCACAGAAGCCTCTGACAGAGAAAATACAAAGATCGCTTGGTATAATTATTAAAAAACCCACTTTCGTTGTGGGTTTTAGTCAATCAAGTTTATTTGAGAGAAAACGTAGGTTTTAGATTAACAAACGTACTTGTGAACCTTGTTGATTTTTATTGACTTCGATTCGCGCTTGAAAAGCTTCTTTGAGGTGGGGCATGTGGGTGACGGTGAGGATACAAGCGAAATCAGAAGCGATCGCATTAATCGCTGCAATCAAGCGATCGCATCCTTCCGCATCTTGAGTACCAAAACCTTCATCAACAATCAACAATTGCAACGCCGCCCCCGCCCTCTGCGCCAACAATTTAGCTAAGGCGAGGCGAATGGCAAAGTTAATTCTAAAGGCTTCTCCGCCAGAATAGGTTTCGTAAGCCCTCGTACCTCTGGCATCGGCAATTAAAATGTCTAGAGTATCTATTAACTTGGCATTCTTCTTAGTAGATTTACTACTCTTGCCAGCCTTTTGGGTAATAAATTGTACGTGCAACTGATTGGCGCTGAGGCGGGAAAGTAGTTGATTTGTCTCAGCTTCCAACTGTGGCAACACGTTTTCTATCATCAGTGCTTGGATACCATTTTTACCAAAAGCCTGGGCTAATTCCTGATACACCCGTTGTTGCTGCTTGGTGGCTTGTAATTGCTGCTGCTGTTGTTGGTATTGGTTTTGCATAGTTTCCAATTGCGCCGCCAACTGTTCTAACCGCCCTAATTTGGCGATTTGCTCGTCTAGTTGGCGTCTGCGTGCTTGCAATTGCTGCTCTAAAGCTTGAATTTGCGCCGTGGGGTTAGCTGTTTCTGCTAATTGTTGTTGAATAGTATCGATTTGGCTGGCTAAGGTTTGCCTTTCCGCCAATCTCGCAGTTTTGGCGGCGGTTAATTCTTGCGATCGCATTTGCAGTTGGGGATACTGCTGCTGGGCTGACAACATTTGTTGATGGCGAAATTGCCAAGGTTGATTTTGCTTTACAGCCTGACGTAATTGATTGTGCTGCTCGGAACTGTAACCGAGTTCTGTAATATAGCGATCGAGGGCGGCGATTTCTCTAGCGCAGTCAGAATCAGTTTGTTCTTGCTGAATTCTCAGTTCTAATTGGGCAATTGTGGCTGCTAACTCTGGTTTTCTTGCCGCTAACTGAGTCTGACGCTTGGTTGCGTCTTTAATCTGTTGGAGTTTAATTTCTGCCCAGCGCCAGCGCTCAACTTCACTCCGCGCTAGGGCATGATCTTGCTCATTGTAATTGAGTTGTTGCAGATATTGGTCTAATTGCCGCAATTCCGCTTGTTTATCTGGGGCATAATCGCCTAATTGTAGCGATCGCTCTAAATGTTGTCTTTCAGCAGCAATTTGTTGTAGTTGTTGTTGTACATCGCTAGTCGCTTCGAGTTGGGCTGCTAACTGTCCTCTTTGTTCCCGTAAAGTATCATAAGTTGCTAACTGTTGCGAGATATCACGGTATTCTTGCCGCAGCACTTGAATCTCTCTGTCCGACACAGCCATCTGTTCCCGGACTACCCAAAATTGTCCCTGTGTATCTTTTAATTCTTCCTCTGTCTTTTCAATTACGCGGTTCCAGTGATGCTCATCTAAAGGACGTTCACACAAAGGACAAAGTGCATTGGGATTTTGCAGCATTTGCAGCTTTTGCTCCAATTCTCCGAGGAGTTTTTCGTAATCTCGCTGGTGAGCTTGCAATCTCTCAATAAAATGTCGCCTTTCTTGTCCTTTTTCTTGAACTCGCTGTAAATAAACCCGCTTTTTCTCTAATTCTTCAATTTGAATCGCCACATCCATCACCGCTTGTTGCAGTTGGGGTTGGCGGTGTTGCTGGCGTTGGAGTTGATTTTCTGTGGTTGTTAGCTGTTCTAGACGCGCTACCAAACCAGCGTGAAATCTATCAATTTGACTTTGTAAAGTGGCGCGTTGTTGGATTAAAGGAGCCACTTGCATTTGCAATTGATCGAGATGGGCTACCCGTTGACGCGCGGCGGTGAGTTGAGCTAATCCTGCTTCCACATCGCCCGATTTTGTCAGAGTTTGCTGAATTTCTCGCTCTTGTTGCTGCACAGCTTCTAATTGAGCTGCGGCTTGTTGCAGTTGGCGTTCAATTTCTTGAATTTGTTTATCGAGCTGCTGTTGCTTTTGTTGGCGGGTTTGTTGAGCGCGGGTATATGCGTCAAATTTGGTTGTAAAAACTTCTTCTTGGGATTGCAGATGTTGATAATGAAGATATCCGGCTTGAATCTCGGCTTCTTGGCTTAAAATCTTTTCTAAATCGGCAATTTGACCTTTAACGGCTAACTGCTGTTGTTGCAGGCGATCGCAATCTTCGCTGAGATTTTGGTATTGTTGTCTTACAAAACTCAGCTGTTCAACTTTAGTTTGGCGTTGGTGCTGTACCACCTGCAAACTTTGTAATTGAATCGTTTCAAAAGCTTGTAACTGTTGCAGTTGATTCAATTCTGCTGCTAAATCTGTTTTTTGCGCCTCAATAGTTTCACGCTGTTGGAGTTGAATCTTCATCGATTCTAAAGAACGTTCCAATTCTTCCGCCCTAGCTTTAAACTGGCGAGATGATTCTTTAGCGCGTTCCTCTAAATCATCGTACTGATTAAGTTTTAATAACTCGGCTAAAATTTCCTTGCGTTCTGTGGGACGCTTGAGCATGAATTCATCTGCCCGACCTTGACGCAGGTAAGCAGAATTAATAAAAGTATCGTAATCAAGCTTAATATGTTCTAAAATCAAATCTTGGGTTGCTCGCACACCTTTACCAGTCAAGGGACGAAAACCCGAAGGCGTTTCGATTTGAAATTCTAAAACGCTACTCCCATTCCGTACACGAGTGCGAATCACTCGGTATTTTTGCTGATTACTTAAGAAAGTAAAATCAACCCGGACTTCTTTAGAGCCTGTATGAATCACATCATCTTCAGCAGCAGCGCGGCTTTCACCCCAAATAGCCCAAGTGATTGCTTCTAAAAGGGAAGATTTACCCGCACCATTGGAACCACAAATACAAGCTGTATGCAAGCCGCGAAAATCTAAAGTTGCTTCGCGGTAACTGAGGAAATTTTTCAGAATTAGTTGTATTGGGATCATTGAGGCTATTAGGCCACATTAACTTTTAATGATTAGCAGTAAAGATGTACTTCTTGTTAGTTTAGCTATCTACATATCAGTATTCTAGTCTTGAAGACTTTGATTTTACAAAAATTAACAATACAATTAACTCATTTTTCTTGTGGATGAAAGAATTTTTGTCAATCTCAAAGAAAAATAGCTAGTCAGGAAGGGTGAAATTTTTGATTGTTAATTTCTGCATTGAGGTAACAAGTAGAGTAGTAACTGAGAATTTTCTCGCCTTAACTCATCCCAGAAGACAGGCGAAAGCTTTGCCAAGCAAGCTAGATAATTCCCATAAACTCAGGCTAGAACCAACCAGCCAAAGTAAACAATCAGAAGATAACCATAAATTCGGTTGAGATTAGCTCCAGGCTAGTAACTTGACTAAAGTATTTTACTTTTACCATAGAAAAATCGAAATTATCCAGATTTGACTCAAAAAATTGTCAATTTGTCAACTAGATTCATGGCAAATATCGAGCAAATTTCCATCCCAAGATTGGTTTGAAGAGTCAATAGTCAACAGTCAATAGTCAACAGTCAATAGTCAACAGTCAATAGTCAACAGTCAATAGTCAACAGTCAATAGTCAACAGTCAATAGTCAACAGTCAATAGTCAACAGTCAATAGTCAACAATTATTTGTCCCCCCTGCTCCCTGCCCCCTGCCCCCTGCCCCTGCCCAATGCCCAATGCCCAATGCCCATCCTTCATACTCTCTGCATGAAAAATGTGGCAAATCTACTGTTGGAATTACGGTACTGATAAGGGCACGATCGCAGTAACAGTTTAAGAAATTCTTAACTATCTTCCCAGAATGATCCTATCTTCCACTGCTTTGACGGCAGCTGATCTGGAGTCAGCAATTGTGCGTAACCCACTGATAGTTTCGCCAGATACACCTGTGAGCGTAGCGATCGCGCAGATGAGTGGGATTCGGGCGATGTGTTCTTCTACCAGAGCAGCAGACACAGAAATTGCTGTCTTACATCAGGAGGCACGATCTAGCTGTGTCCTGGTAGTAGAAGATGCCAAATTATTAGGGATTTTTACGGAAAGAGATGTGGTGCGCCTGAGTTGCCAAAAGCGATCGCTAGAACAGCTATCAATTCGGGAGGTAATGACACATCCAGTAATTACCTGGCAAGCATCTGCTTTTAACAATCTGTTTGTTGCAGTTAACTTGCTCCAGCAATATCATATCCGCCACCTACCATTGTTAAACGAGCAGCAGCAAATTGTCGGACTTTTAACTCATGAAAGCTTGCGCCAATTATCACGCCCTATAGACTTGCTACAATTACGGCTGGTAAGAGATGTGATGTCTTCACAAGTCATCTGTGCGCCTCCTGATGTTTCGATGTTAACAATTACTCGCTTGATGGCGGAAAATCAGGTAAGTTCGGTGGTAATTGTCGCCGAAGCATCTCTATCTTTACCAATTGGGATTGTCACAGAGCGGGATATTGTGCAATTTCAAGCCTTAGAACTAGATTTTGAACTGCTGCAAGCTCAAGATGTCATGAGTACCCCAGTGTTCTCAGTCAATCAAGAGGACTCTCTTTTAATTGTGCAGCAGATTATGCAGCAATATTTAGTTAAAAGAGTCGTAGTAGTTGGTAAGCAAGGAGAATTATTAGGAATTGTCACTCAGACAAGTATCCTTAAAGTTCTCAATCCTTTAGAGCTAAATAATTTAGTTGAAATCTTAGAAAATCGAGTATTGCGATTAGAAGCCGAGAAATTAGAGTTACTGCAAAATCGTAACGCCGAATTAGAAAAGCAAGTTCAAGAGCGTACAGCGATACTCAAAGCCAAAGCCGAACGAGAAAAGCTAATTGCTACCATTGCAACCCAAATCCGCTCTTCCCTCAACTTACAAGATATTCTGCAAACCACAGTCAATGAAGTGCGATCGCTCTTAAAATGCGATCGCGCCGCTATTTGGCAATTCCAACCAGACTGGAAACTCGTAGTAGTAGCCGAATCCGTCGCCAATGGTTGTGATTCTCTGACGGGTAAGGAAATTTACGATGCTTGTTACACGCCAACTTGGATAACTAGCGATCGCAAAGAACGGGTGCGAGTTGTGGAAGATATCTACACCACGCCGATGAGTGATTGTCATCGCCAGTTACTTAAATCATTGTACACACGGGCAAAAATTTTAGTCCCCATTATCGAAGGTGACAATTTATGGGGATTGCTGAATGTGGTGGAAGGTGAAAAGCCACGCCAGTGGGAAGCTGAAGAAATTAAACTGATGCAACAACTTTCGACACAAGTTGCGATCGCGATTCAACAAGCTACCGCTTACCAAAACCTGCAAACAGAATTAGCCGAACGACAACGCACAGAAAACCATCTCCGCCAAAGCGAACAACGCTATGTTTCTTTAGCTGCTGCTGTACCCGTCGGTATTTTCCGCACCGATACCCAAGGCAATTATCATTATGTTAACGAACGTTGGTGTCAAATTACCGGACTCACACCCCAAGAAACCGCCGCTACTGGATGGATAAAAGGATTACACCCCGAAGATCGTCAAAAAGTTACGACAGAGTGGAATGCGGCTTTGCAAGAAAATCGTTCTTTTCAGCTAGAGTATCGCTTTCAACATCCTGATGGTAAAGTAACTTGGGTATTTGGACAAGCCGTTGCCGAATCAGAAAAACCCGGAGAAATCACCGGATATATTGGCACCATCACCGATATTAGCGATGCCTATCAGCAAGCTGCGCAACGCAAACATGCAGAAGAGCAATTAATCTACAATGCTTTGCATGACGCCCTCACAGACTTACCCAACCGTAACATGCTCATGGAACGGTTAGGATTAGCTATTAACCGTGCCCAGCGAGTAGAAGATTATCATTTTGCGGTTTTGTTTCTCGACATGGATCGGTTTAAAATCATCAATGATAGCTTGGGGCATTTAGCCGGAGATCAGCTACTGCGAATCATCTCCCAAAAGCTTAAATCCAAAATTCGGGCAATGGATTTAGCTGCTCGCTTAGGTGGTGATGAATTCGTCATTTTACTCGAAAATCTCGAAGGAATTGAAGAAGCAATTGTAGTTGCTGAGAGAATCTTGACAGAATTTCAGTCCCCATTAATCTTCAATGGCTATGAATTTTTAATTACTACTAGCATCGGTATTGTTTTAGGCACAGCTCGTTACCATCAAGCTTCCGACTTATTGCGCGATTCAGATATTGCCATGTATCAAGCCAAAGCCCAAGGCAAAAGCTGCTATAAAATATTTGATCCGCAAATGCACGCTAAAGCATTAATCAGACTCAATTTAGAGCATGAATTTTGCAAAGCTTTAGAACGCAAAGACTTTATACTTTACTATCAACCGATTTTTGACATCAATAGCGATCGCTTAATTGGCTTTGAAACCTTAGTTCGCTGGCAACATCCTATTTGGGGTTTTGTTCCTCCCGCCGAATTTATTCCCATAGCTGAAGAAACAGGTTTAATTGTGCTTTTAGATAACTGGGTAGTTTACACCGCCTGTCAACAGTTAGCAACCTGGCAAAATCAGCACCCCAATTTACCGCCTTTAAAAATGAGTGTGAATTTGTCCGTTCCCGATTTGCGCAAAGCTTCTTTAGTTAAAGATATAGAAACAATTTTAGCAGAAACTGGTGTAGATGGTAATTGTTTAACTTTAGAAATTACCGAAAGTATGCTAATTAATAATATCAATGATACGCTGATTGTCTTAGAACAATTAAAGACATTAGGTATTCAAATTAGCATTGATGATTTTGGCACTGGATATTCATCGCTAAATTATCTCCATCGCTTACCCGCAGATGCTTTGAAAATCGACCGTTCCTTTATCAATCAAATGCAAGCAGGCAACCGCAATTATCAACTTATTAAAACTATTATTACAATTGGCAATCAACTTGGTTTAGCAGTGATAGCCGAAGGCATTGAAACCCAACAACAACTGCAATGGTTACAGGAACTCGGCTGTGAATTTGGTCAAGGTTACTTGTTTTCCCCCCCTCTATCTGCTGCCAAAATTGAAGCATTATTTATGAATAAAGGTTGTAGTCATATTTCTTGCCAATTGCAATAATTAGGTCGGCGTAATTAAATCTAACTAGCAAGGGCTGTCATTAGTCATTTGTCATTAGTCATTTGTCATTAGTCATTTGTCATTAGTCATTTGTCATTTGTCATTTGTCATTAGACTTCTTGCATAAATATTGTAGCTGTGTTGACTAGAGTTTGAAAAGCTCACGCAGAGCCGCAGAGCCGCAGAGAAGAATGCGAACATTAGGACTTTTGCAAGAGACTCCATGAGCTACCCTCACAAGGAACAATAAAAATGACTCTTCTCTAGTCCCTAACCCCTATTTTTAAGGCAGGTCTATTAGTAATTTTTCATTTGTCATTAGTCATTAGTCATTTGTCTCCCTTGTCTCCCTTGTCCTCCTTCCCATGCCCAATGCCCCATGCCCAATGCCCATTACCTAGACTTAAACCACTCAACAATCCCATTAGCTAACGCTTTCGCCATCTTTTTCTGTTCTTGGGGGTTGACTACTTGCTCAAATTCATCGGGGTTACTCATAAAACCCAATTCCAACAATACCGCAGGCGCAGCCGTGGGGCGTGTTAGGGCGAGGTTATTCCAAAAAACACCATAGGAAGGTTTTTTCAAATTTTTGACTATGTAATTGTGCAAAAATAATGCTAAACTGTGTGATTGGGTGTTATACCAAAACGTGCTAAATCCCTTGATTTTCTCCGCATCACCGTTATCGGGTAGGGAATTGTGATGAATCGAAAGCGCGATCGCAGGTTCTTCTTGACTAATAATTTGTTGCCTTTCCACTAAAGACACATCGCGATCGTCTTCCCTGGTTAACACCACCGTTGCGCCTAGCTTCACCAACTCATCGCGCAATAACTTGGAGATTACCAAGTTGACATCTTTTTCTAAATAGCCAGTTGGGCCACTGGCACCTGATTCTTTGCCCCCATGACCGGGATCGAGTAAAATCTTGATACCGGATAAAGGTTTGCGTGTTTTTTCTCTAAATGCAGGTGGATGACGCAAAGTTAAAACTAAGCTCGTACCTTCATATCTCAACTTGTATCCCCACTGTTGAGAGTTTTTGAGATTAAAGGTGTATTTTACTTGTCCGGGCGCTACCTGTTGCCAATCTAGGCGAGAAATTAGGGGACTATCATCCGTGCGAACAATATCTGTTTGGGCGGTTGTATTGTAAAGAGTGAGGGTAAAAGAGCGATCGCCTTGTTTTACACTCACAGGTACGGGAACTTCTAGGGGAAAGACAACCTCTGTCGCACTAGAAAGTTTTCGATAACCAACACTGCGCATGATGGTGTGTGGTGAACTTGCACCTAGTAAAACTTGGGTTTCTTTACTATTAATCCAAGCGCCATAATCCAGGCGTAACCATTCGCCTTCTTTACCAGTGACGTTACTTCTTGTGCCTTTGGGGAGTGGTGTGAGTCTTGAATAGTCAGTACTAGGGCCAGTCCGCGCTACGCCTGAGTCGGCTGTAATTTCCACAACAGGTAATTGTGAGGGTGAGAGAATTTGAATTTTTCCAGTACCCGACTGCGTTACAGTCTGACCATTCATTGTCAGTCTAAATTCTGGTGTACCCAAATCGATATTTTTACCGGAATCTGGAATTACAGCACCGGAAATAATATTATTACCGTCAACTGTCGTGCGGCTGGAAATTGGGTAATCAAGCTGTTGGGCTACAGTGCAACCCTCATACCTTCCTGCGATAGACTGGTTAGCAGGTTGATTTTTCCCCGTTAAGGCTGCCAAATTATTTGGTAGTTGTGCCTTAGTGGGTTGGGGTGCAAGAACAACAGTTTGATTGGCTAGAGTGACAGATACGCTGGCGTTAGGCGGTGCAATAGCGCTAAAACAAATTAATTCCCCCGGTAGTCTGGCGATGTCAGCTACTGGCGTTAACGAATCTTTGGCAAAGGCTAAACCTTGTGGTAGCTGAGGCTGAGTGGTAAGTCTAGTCACCTTAATCTGAAGTTCTCGATTTTGGTGACGGACAGTAAACAAATTATCTCCCACCTGCAAGGGAAAGCTTGGGGCAAAATGACCAGTCTTGCTCCGGGTAACAGGCTTACCATTAAATAACACTTGGCCATTTGCTGGTGCAGTACCAAGAAAAAAGATTTTTTCCGCAGTTGTTTGGTAGTTCGTTTGGGGAAAGACAACTACAAAAGATGAATCTGCCAATGTTATGGGGGAGGTGACAACAAGGCTTAATAATACTAGTCCTAAGAGTTTTTTCACAGCAAGATCGCGGAAGATTTCACAATAGTTACTGTGGCACAATGACCACAAAAGGATGAAGGCTGGAGACCTAAGGATGAAGGTTAAAGCATGTTGGTGGAAATTTCATACTTTACACTTCACACTTCATACTTCATACTTCATACTTCAGATGACGAATGTATTTTTAGAAGTGGCCGGAAATTCAAATTAGTATGACTAAGTTTATTTTTGTAACTGGGGGCGTAGTTTCCAGTATCGGCAAAGGAATTGTAGCAGCAAGTCTGGGGCGATTGCTCAAATCGCGCAATTATTCTGTGTCGATTCTCAAACTTGACCCTTATCTGAACGTCGATCCTGGTACCATGAGTCCCTTTCAACATGGGGAGGTTTTTGTTACCCAAGACGGTGCAGAAACAGATTTGGATTTGGGTCATTATGAACGCTTCACCGATACCTCAATGTCACGCCTCAACAGCGTTACCACTGGCTCAATTTACCAAGCTGTCATCAACAGAGAACGGCGCGGTGATTACAATGGCGGGACTGTGCAGGTCATTCCCCACATTACTAATGAAATTAAAGACCGCATCTTAAAAGTTGCCAAAAATACAAATCCTGATGTGGTAATTACAGAGATTGGCGGGACGGTAGGCGATATAGAATCCCTGCCGTTTTTAGAAGCAATTCGCCAGTTTCGCAAGGAAGTAGGGCGACAGAACGTGTTGTACATGCATGTAACTTTGTTACCTTGGATTGCTTCAGCTGGGGAAATGAAAACTAAGCCTACACAGCATTCTGTCAAGGAACTCAGATCCATTGGCATTCAACCAGATATTTTAGTTTGCCGTTGCGATCGCCCTTTACCTGTCGGCTTAAAACGCAAATTATCCGAATTTTGCGATGTAGCTGAAGAATGCGTGATTACTTCCCAAGATGCCAAGAGTATCTATGAAGTCCCCTTGATGCTAGAACGGGAAGGCATGGCCGAGCAAGTCTTAGATTTGCTGCAAATGGAACAACGCCACCCAGACTTGGTACAGTGGCAAAATCTCGTCCAGCATTTACACAGCCCCAAACACGACATTGAAATTGCCATTGTCGGTAAATACGTGCGCTTGGGCGATGCTTATATTTCCGTCGTTGAAGCCTTACAACACGCCGCTATTTCCACTCATGGCAGATTGCGCGTGCGCTGGGTAAACTCGGAAGATTTAGAAAATGCCGCCGCAGAAAGCCAGCTAGAAGGCGTTGATGGCGTTCTAGTACCCGGTGGTTTTGGGATTCGGGGTGTAGATGGGAAAATTGCCGCCATTAAATATGCCCGCGATCGCCAAATTCCCTTCTTAGGTTTATGCTTGGGAATGCAATGTTCCGTCATTGAATGGGCGAGGAACGTTGAAGGCTTAAAAGATGCCAATAGCGCCGAATTTAACCCCTATACCAGCGCCCCAGTCATTAACTTATTACCAGATCAGCATAATGTTGTCGATTTAGGCGGCACAATGCGCTTGGGAGTCTATCCTTGTCACGTACTTCCCAATACCTTGGCGTTCAAACTCTATCAAGAAGATGTGATTTATGAACGTCATCGCCATCGCTATGAATTTAACAATAATTACCGCAGCCTGTTATTAGAGTCAGGTTATGTAATTAGCGGTACTTCCCCCGACGGGCGCTTAGTGGAAATAGTCGAATTACCCAAGCACCCATTCTTTTTAGCTTGTCAATTCCACCCAGAATTTCAATCCCGCCCTAGCAATCCTCATCCATTATTCCAAGGATTTATTAAAGCTGCGATCGCTCATTCTATTCCCCCATTGGTACAACAGCACTAATCTAGCCTGACTGAACTAGAAATTACCAAAAACTGATCGTTTGGGATTCTCTTCTATCCTGCAAACCCATGACTGTTACTCTGACTTATAAAATTGGCTGATACTGCACCGACAGGTATGGCATCTTTATTCCCTACGTGCTGTACTAGTGTAAGCTGACAACAATAAACTAAAATTCACAATTAGCAGTAGCTTGTTTACGATGAGAATTGTGAATTTTTATTAAGAGTGACATCACGGGTAGCTGAGGAGATATTGTGGCGTACTGGGTGAAAATCCTTTACGAAAGGAAAAAATATGTGGTCAATTTTGACCGTATAAACGCCTTTTGTTATGAACAAAATGGCAGAGTTACCTTTTGGTTACCAGATTCTGCTATTCCTATAGTGATTAACCCACAAAGTAATCCCCAAGACTATCAGAAAATTTTGCAATACATCGAACATGTGACAGATTTAGAAATCGAACATCCCCATTGGGTAAAAATTTTTTATGAAAACAATGAATATGTAATTAACCTCAATTGCATCAGTTCTTTTTGCCAAGAGGCTAATGGCAGGATTACGTTTTGGTTACCAGATGGCACAATTCCCATCATTATCAATCCCGTGAGTAATCCTGAATCTTATCAAAAAGTTTTGCAATTCGTTCAGAAGGCGACTGGGTATTCTTTGTCGTAAGGCAGAAGGCAGAAGGCAGGAGGCAGAAGGGAAGGAGGGACAAGGGTGACAAGGGGGACAAGGGTGACAAAATAAATTCAAAATTCAAAATTCAGAAATATTTTTGACTTTTGACTTTTGACTTTTGACTTTTGACTTTTGACTTTTGACTTTTGACTTTTGACTTTTGACTTTTGACTTTTGACTTTTGACTTTTGACTTTTGATGCCCAATGCCCCATGCCCCGCATTTGGTATACATTGGAAAGGGCTATGTCTTACGACAGGCTACTAGGCGTCCACGCTTTCATAGAGCATGACAATAACCCTTCTCAACAATCGGTATCAAGTTATTCAGGTACTCGGCGCTGGAGGTTTTGGCGAAACCTTTCTGGCAGAGGATACTCACATGCCTTCTCGCCGTCGCTGTGTGATTAAACAACTCAAACCCATCAGTAATGATCCGCAAACCTACCAATTGATTCAACAGCGCTTTGAAAGAGAAGCGGCTACTTTAGAATATTTAGGTAGAAGTAGCGACCAAGTACCAGAACTCTATGCCTATTTTTCGGAACATGGGCAATTTTACTTGGTTCAAGAATGGATTCAAGGTCAAACTTTAAGAAATGTTATCCAGACTCAAGGAAAGTTAAACGAAACATCTGTCCGCGAAATTCTCTTAAGTCTGTTGTCTGTCTTAGAATATATTCACAGTAAGGGTATTATTCACCGGGATATCAAGCCCGATAATATTATTATTCGCTCGCCTGATGGCAAGCCAGTGTTGATTGATTTTGGCGCTGTTAAGGAAACTATTCGTTCTGTGGTGAGTTCTCCGGGATTACCTGCGCAATCGCTGGTAATTGGAACGCCGGAATATATGCCCAGCGAACAAGCTTTAGGTCGTCCCGTCTATAGTACTGATATTTATAGCTTAGGTTTAACAGCAATTTATTTGCTAACGGGTAAATCACCCCAAGAAATAGAAACTCATCAGGAACATGGGGAAATCCTCTGGCAGAATTATGCCCCAAATGTTTCTCCTGGTTTGGTAAAGGTACTCAATCAGGCAATTAAACCCCATGCTAGCGATCGCTACACCACTGCTAGTAAAATGCTTCATGATTTGGAATCTGCTAGTTATATCGTCCCACCTCAAGCTACCTCAGCGCGGACACAAAGTTTATCAACTAACAAAACTCAGCCTTTATATTCCCCACAATATCCTGCACAGCAACGCCAAGTAATTCCAACACCAGTTTGGCAAAAGCCTACGGTGATTTTTGGTGGTTTAGCAGTTGGTGGTTTGTTAATTGGGGTATTATTTTCTCACCTTACCCGCCAACCAGTAGCAGAAACCCCAGTTGTCACTAATACTACTCCTTCCCCTGAACCTTCAGCTGTTAATACTGAACCAACCAATAGTCCTATTAATACTCAGCCTTCACCAACTGCATCACCATCACCTGTAGCAGAAATTCCCGCACCAACTTCTACCTTTGAACCTCAAGTTAAACCCAATGTAGAAACCAATCCCCCAGTCACATCTACATTGCCACAGAAGCAAGCACCTGTAATTGCTGATACTCCTACACCAGTGGCGACAGTAGCACCACAGCCAAATACTCAAAATCAGCCGCCTGTAGTACCGACACCAGAAGTGCGTTCCACACCACAAAATAATACTCAGCAGCCGAAATCAGTTAATAATAACGTCAGACAACGAGTTCCAGCATTTCCTACAGGGACATCCAGAAGCAGCGTGGAAGCTACCCTTGGTAAGCCAGCTAGAGATTTAAGAGGAGTTTGGCGAAATACCCGGGCTGTTACCTATAAAATAGTGCCTAATCAAATTGATGTTGGCTATTTATTCGATCGCAATACTGGTGCATTACGGCAAACAGAGGCAGCTTTTGCCCAATCAGTAGACCCCCAAGTTATGCAGAATACCTTAGATGGCTTGTTAGGCGGTCAAGCCAATGAAGAGATTAAACAGGGGTTACAACAAATACAGCAGCGTCAATCTGATAATTTCCAGTTTTCTAAAGGTGGTGTCAAGGGTCAGATTGTCCGCCAAAACTGTGATTTTATTTACATCAGTATTTGGGATGCGGATTTACATGATTTTGTTAATCCGGCTGATGCTAAACAGTGTAGTTAATCTCAAATGGGATAGCAAGGGGGATAAGGGAAGGGAGACAAGGAGGACAAGGAGGACAAGGAGGACAAGGAGGACAAGGGAGAAATAAATCTTTCCCCTACTACTGTTTCTAAGATACAAGGTTGGGTTGAGGAACGAAACCCAACATTTACGTTGCTGCGTTGAGTTGCTTTCACCTCAAGCAGCCTACTTTTGGAGTTTGAAAACACGCCCTAGCCCCTATTCAAAGAGGAAGGATTGCAGATATTATAGCTGTAGCCAGATAGATTAGGACATCAACCTAAGATAAAACCCTGACAATAAAAGGCTTTTCAGTCTGTCAACCAATTTTGGATTTTGGATTTACGATTTTGGATTTACTGCACCCATAAAGGGATGCAGCTTGGGGATTTTAAATTGACGATTTTGGATTTGTTCCACCCACAAGGAGAGAAGTCAGAGCGCCGGAAGCCGGCGATCTGAACTTCGGAGGCGGGGCATGAACCGAAATAATCTAAAATCTAAAATCTAAAATCTAAAATTGGCGCGGTCAACTGTCAACAGTCAACTGTCAACAGCTATAGCATCGGGCTAAGATTAGACTTAAGTCCATAGCGATCGCCTGAGAACAAAGCCTAAAATTCTCTAGGGAAAATACTAAACACCTAGAATTAGAGCTAAACCTTTTTGAGGTAGGAAGGGCGAGATGAGCGATGTCCACCGCCAAGACAGTCGGCGTCTGCGGAGCAAATTAGGAAGTCAAAAAGCAGATACATCGGGTTTTTCTCGTCCATCGCTAGTATCACCCAATACTCCCACTTTGGCGAATCCTACAGCAGGTTTTATCTCGCCAAAAGTGACTGAGGAATCAACTGATAGTCAACAAGCTCAGTCGAGCGATCGCGAATTATCATTATTAGAAAGTATTCCCGAAAAGCCGCCCGGTCACGATATCAGTCGTATATCTTTACTGCGTCCCCAAGCTAAACAAACTCTGGGAACAGCAGAGGATAATGATTTGCCTTTCCATGAATTAACTGATGTCGTCCAGCGTCAACCTGTAACTAATCCTACATCAGACCAGGAAGAAAAAACGAAACCGAATTCGGGGGCAGACAATTCTCCTCAGCAACCGCAGCCTGCACCTATTGCTTCACCAAAAAATGGGGATGTTTCAGGATTTACACCAAATAATACAAATAATAATGTAACTTCCAATACTTCAAGTTCTCAGGATACTTCTACGGGATTGAAGTCAGGGGATAACCAGCCATCAACCCAAAAGACACCAGACGAGCAAGTATCTCCTACTGATGGTAAGGGTGCGGATGTAGCCAATACGCCTGATAGTAGTGGCAATGCTGGAGTACCTGTAAAAACTAATGCCCCTACATCTGATGGTGGTGCTACTCCTTCACCTTCCCCGAATTCAGCTGCACCGACGCCGAGTAATAATACCAATGATAGCGGTGTTGGTAGTCCGGAATACGCACAATTTTTGACTCAAGCGCAGTTGCACCGGAAAACTCTTGCGAATCATGCACAGACGAAAAAAGATGCGATCGCTAAAGGTGCAGAACAAGAAAAGCAAGGTATCAGCAAGCAGGTAGAGGTAGAAGCAACTCGGTTGAGTACTGCTTATGATAATGCGATCGCCCAAGTAAATACAGCGATCGCAAATTCCAAGACGGAAATTACCACGAATAAAGCAACGAAAATCGCTAAAGTCAAGACTACCGCCCAAAGCGAACTCGATAACCTGACTAAAATCAGTCAGGATAAACAAGCAGAAGTCAAGCGAGTGGCGGAACAGAAGGCTTTAAATATTGAAGCCTTTGGGGAAAGTGAAGCCAAACGTGCCCAAGACGGTAGCAAGATACGTGTGGATAAAGCTAACAAGCTTAAGGATAGTAAAATTGCGGAAGTCAAAGGTAAAGATAATGGTGCGCAACTAGCCGCCGAAATTGAACAGGAAGCGGCGAAAGTCATTGCTAACTTTAATAAATCAGCTGGGGATTTGGCAGTGATGGCGCGTAGTCGAGCCAAAGAAGCAGCGAAAAAATTTAGACAAGAAGGGGAGGAAGCAGCAGGTAAATTCACTGAGCCAACAGAAAAAGCTAGCAAAGCTGTCATTGGTGCCCGTGACGAAGCAATTAAAGCGATTGAGAAAGCTGCCGCAGATTCGCTCACGGAATTGCAAGCAGACGCTAAAGCCGTGGTGAAAAACCTGCAAACAGAAAAGACCGAGAAATTGACCCAGGTGCGTGCTAATGCTGATTCCATAGCTGCGGGTGTAGACAGCGCCACCATAGAAGCCGGTGCCAAAGTTGACGCCAAAACAACTGAGATTGATAACGAGGTGGTACGGTTCCAAGACAAAATCACAGAGGTGAAATGGGCTGGTAAGCAAATTGCAACGGCGGCGTTGGATTTACAGGTAGCAGTTGATAACCACAATGCGGAGATAGACACCCTGACAAACAGCGTCATCACTGCCATTGGTAAAGGTATTAAAGATGCGATCGCTAATTTGGGTGATGCTATTACCAAGCAGATTGCTGAGGTGACTAAAGTCGGTAGTGAATTTGAAACCAAAGCCTCGGCGGCTAGTAGTAAAGTCGTCAGTGCAATGGAAGAACAGCGCACCGAAGGCGATGAAGAGATGAAAAAACCAGGTACAGACCTGGATAAACAGCTGCAACTAGCTGTACAAAGGGCGGGTGAAGGTTGGGAACGCAATTTAACTGAGGCGCGGAATGATATCAGCCACGGCGTTGACGATGGCTTGCGTCAACAAGACGATGCGATCGCGTCCTTCGATAGTGCGCTGGCGGGAATTGTCAGTAAAGCAGGTTCGTGGCTATCCAGCGTCGTTGACGCCATCAAAAATGTAGGTAGTTTCCTGGCTGGGGTAGTGGTAGGTGCTTTTTGGCACGTGATTGATTTCTTTGTCGCTTTGTGGGATTTAATCAAGAAACCACTGTTTTGGATTGTGGTGGTAATTGTGGCGATCGTGATTATTGCCGCCATTATCTATTTTGGCTGGGCAGCTGTTGCAGGTGCATTGGCGGCGATTGGTAAAGCTTTGCTGGTAATTGGCATCATCATCGGCGTTGGTCTTGCAATCTACTATATATATGTAGCGATTACCAAACCCGACCTCAGCCCCTATGAACGTGGTAAATACGTAGGTAAAGCTGTAGTTGAAGTGTTCCTCGCCTTCCTGGGTACTGGCGTTTGGGCACGTTTAACCGGTTGGCTGGCGCGTGTGGCGCAGATTGCTAAAGTTTTGGATCTGGTTGGCGACTTGGTAAAAGCATCGCGGTTGCTGCGGCGTGTCAGCGATGTGGAAACGGTAATCAAATTGCTGGAAAAAGCGAAAGATGCCGAAAAATTATTGGAATTGCTGGATAAGGTAAAAGATGCGGAAGAAGCGCTGAAACTACTCGACAAGTCTACCGATATTGTGAGCTTGTTGAAGTTACTGGAACTAGCCAAGAGTAGCGAGAAAGTCTTGCAACTGCTAGAAAAAGTCAACGATGCTAGCAAAGCAGTTCAATTGTTAGAAAAAGTCAAGAATATTGACACTCTGCTTTCTATTCTGGGTAAGACAACTGATATTGAAAATCTTCTCAAGTTGCTAGATGCAGTTAAAGACGCCAATAAAGTGCTATCACTGCTGGAGAAATCAACCGATATCCAAAACCTGCTCAAGCTGGTGGACGAAATTAAAGATGTCGAGAAGATACTCGCACTTCTGGATGAGATTAAGGATGCCAAGCAACTCCTAGAACTTTACGGTAAAGTCAAAGATGCTGATTTACTGTTGAAGCTAGCGAAAAAGGTCAAGGATACCCAAAAACTAGAGAAACTTCTGGAACAGGTAACTGATGCTGCTCAACTGGAACGCTTGTTAAATGCGGTAGAAGATGTAGCCGACTTAGAGAAGTTACTCAAGGATATGTCAGCAGCAGAAATCGAAAAATTTATCACCGATTTGAATGATGCTAACAAATTTAAGCTGATTGCCAAGAAATATGTCGGACAGGCGTTAAAGAATTACGGCCCCGACTTCTTCCGCGATTATAAAGGTGTGGACTCTCGTGCAATGAACCATCTGCTTACTGTCGATCTTTCAAAATTAGCAAAGAAAGGGATCATAGGCTGTCACGATGAAGCTATGTTCTTGGCAGAAATGGCAAAACAGCCTGTTGGTGTGAAAGCTCCCCCCGGTTCTGGTTTAGGGCCTGTGGGCACTCCCAGCGTCCACCCATCCGATCCTGGTGTCAAGAAGTACCCTTACCAAATGTGGGCACAAGATGGTAAAGGCAGCCTAGTGAATCCACTATCACCAAAGGCAACCCCGTTTGAAAAAACTACAATCAATGGTCTATCCTCTAACCCAGCACCTTGGCAAGCCTCAGCTAACCAAGCGGCAGATGAAGCGATTAACGCACTGCAATTTCCTAAAGGTGAGGGTAAATTTCAGGGTAAAGCGGCAAGCGGCTTACAATGGGAAGGATGGTTTCGTCAAGGTTTGATTGATACGGTGTACATAATCTTTTAGCGGCAAGGAGATACTGTCATGAACGGACAAATTGATGATGCCGTGATCGACGCACTAGATATCGGGTGGGACGATACAAATGCGAGGCCTTATGTCTCCAATGCACCTGAAGAGGTGCGTGTGATTCGAGATATGCTTGATATGCGCTTTTGCTGGGAAAGTCGTGTCGAGTTTTTCTTTCCCGGTGTGCTAGATCGAATAGGGCGAGTAACAAACGAAAGCGGCTTCCTGTTCCCGGAAGATTTAGAGCCTGGTGACGAACCTTTTGACGGCGTGCAAATGTTCGATCCCCTAGATACAATTACTTTGAGCGATGGTGCATTTGACCGTTTGATGAGCCGCTATTTTCGTGTAGTGCTGGATCGTTCAGAATCGTTGAAATTGCCGATAACTCAGGAACCTTGGTGGAGTGCGTTTGCCGACGCCACAGTGCAAATCGAACAGCGCACCAATTAGCAGAGGGGTATCATGAGAAAGAATATACCAATGCCCTATGCCCTATGCCCGAAGCGGCGGGGTGGGTATCCTATGCACCTTCAAGAAGATACTGTTTCCCGCCGCTTTCGTTGAAGAAGGCAGAAGGCAGAAGGCAGAGGGCAGAGGGCAGAAGGTTTTGTTTAGAAGGGGATTCTGACCCCTCCTAAACAAGAGCCACCAAATTTTCAATTTGGTGGGGGTCTTAAACCCTTACTCCCTTCGGTCGTGGCAGAGGGCAGGAATCAGAATTCCCTTCTGCCTTCTGCCTCCTGCCCTCTGCCTTTCTTGATAAAAAAATACACCCAACAGTCACGCTGTTAAGTGTATTTTCATAGATTATGTTTGAATAATTAACTAGCCAACAGCCGATGGTTGACGCTGAAAATAAGCTTGCAAAACTCTTTCGGCGATTTGACGACTAGTTAAACCTAATTCCGCCTTAGATTCATCTGGTGTCGCATGATCTACTAAGATGTCTGGGATACCGATGCGCTTCACGGGAACGACGACATCAGCATCGAGTAAGGCTTCTGCTACCGCAGAACCAAAGCCGCCCATAACGCAGCCTTCTTCTAAGGTGACGACGCGGCCGATTTTCTGAGCTAGAGGTACAATTAACTCAGTATCTAAGGGTTTAGCGAACCGGGCATTAACTACGGTCGCTTCAATACCATGTTCGCTGAGAATTTCTGCGGCTTGCATACTGGGGTAAACCATTGTGCCATAGCTCACCAGTAATACATCATCACCAGTACGGAGAATTTCCCCTTTACCGATTTCCAAAGGTTCCCAGCCTTCTTCCATCAAGGGTACGCCATGACCGTTACCACGGGGGAAACGCATAGCGATCGCGCCTTTGGTATAGTTAACTCCAGTGACGATCATCCGTTGCAGTTCGGCTTCGTCTTTGGGTGCCATTAACACCATATTGGGAATGCAACGCAGATAAGCGATGTCATACATACCTTGATGGGTGGGGCCATCAGCGCCAACAATTCCCGCTCTGTCTAAACAGAAGAACACTGGCAGGTTTTGAATGCAGACATCATGGATAATCTGATCGTAAGCCCGTTGTAGGAAGGTCGAGTAAATCGCCGCTACAGGGCGCATTCCTTCACTAGCTAAACCAGCCGCTAAGGTAACGGCGTGTTGTTCGGCAATTCCCACATCAATATATTGATTGGGTAATTTGGCTTGGAGTTTATCTAAACCTGTACCTGTCGCCATCGCTGCTGTAATCCCGATAATTTTCGGGTTTTGTTCGGCGAGTTTAACTAAGGTGTGGGCAAAAACTTTGGCGTAAGCTGGGGGTTTGGGCTTACTGGAAGGAATAGCTTTACCAGTTGTCAGATTAAAAGGATTTTGGGCGTGGTAGCCTACTTGGTCTTGTTCTGCTAGTTCATAGCCTTTACCTTTAACCGTAGACACATGTACCAAAACTGGCCCGGGGATTTGATGTGCTTGTTGGAAGGTAGCAATTAATTCTTCTAAATTATGCCCATCTACTGGCCCGATATAGGTAAAGCCTAGTTCTTCAAATACTGCACCCACTTTAGGAACAGCTAAACGTTTCATCCCTTCTTTGATCCGTCCCAGTTCGGGAGACAAAGATTCACCGACAAAAGGAATGTGTTTGAATTGTTCCTCAAAATTATCTTTAATAAACTGCACGGGGGCGCTGAGGCGCATTTTGTTGAGATAGCGAGGAATTGCGCCTACGTTGGGCGAAATGGACATTTCGTTGTCGTTGAGGACAACTAGTAGGTTAGTTTTGGGTAAATGTCCGGCATGGTTGATTGCTTCTAACGCCATCCCGCCAGTTAAAGCACCATCACCAATCACAGCTACGGCTTTAAATTTTTCCCCCTTTAAATCGCGGGCTAAAGCCATACCCAAAGCGGCGGAAATACTCGTAGAAGCATGTCCCGCACCAAAGTGATCGAACTTGCTTTCACAGCGCTTGAGATAACCAGCAACACCATCTTTTTGTCTCAGGGTATGGAAGTTGCTGTAGCGTCCTGTAATTAGTTTATGGGGATAAGCTTGGTGTCCTACATCCCAAATAACTTTATCCCGATCTAAGTCCAGTGTTTGGTAAAGCCCTAAGGTTAACTCTACAACACCCAAACCTGGCCCCAGGTGTCCCCCAGTTGCTGCTACCGTTTGTAGGTGCTTATCGCGGATTTGACGGGCGATTTGTTGCAGCTGCCGAATCGATAAACCGTGCAACTGATTGGGATGGGTGATTTCGCTCAGATGCATATTATAGGGTTTTCCTCTCTAATCTCTACTTCTGAATATTCTCTGATTTTCCCACGGTAATGTTGCTTACAGAACCATAGTTGAAATAAGTTGTATTCTCACAATGAAATTGGCGCAAAGTTTCGCAAAAATCATTTGTTAATTTTCTGCCCTTGCGCGCTCTGGTTCACAAATAAAAAATCCTCCTCTGATTCAGTAGTATGAGGATTTTTCAGCCTCATTTTTGCAGGTAAAACTCATCCCATACTTTTCCTAGACAAGTGGGATTGATTTACCTTTATTAATGTAACAAATTGTAATAAAAATGTTGGAAAAACTTGGTAGAATCCCAAATTTTTTCGGTTGGATAATCGATAAAATTATCCTATTGGTATTTGAGATTTTGTATTAAGAATTACCATCAGCACATATTGCGTCAAAATTTATCTGTAAACTTCATTTTTTTACTAAAATTTACTGAGTTTGACGCTTGATAAAATTGCCAAATTGAATTACCAATTAAGCACAAAATGAACTCATTTGTGCATATAAGGGACTTCCAAGTAAAAAAATATTCCATTACTATTGTTCACTGTTGACGGTTGACAGTTAACAGTTAACAGTCAACCGTCAACGACTTGAACGGAATAATTTATTTTTTGGAGTTCCCTAAAAAATCTCTATCCCTGTAGGGTGGGCAATGCCCACCAGCTAATTTACAGGCATAAATGCTTTTCAGGCTTCTATGCGATCGCTTTGAACTACGGGCAAAGTTAAGGGTACGGCGTCGGGTGCAGTAAACAACGGTTGTAGTTGATTCAAATTCGCCAAACCACCACATAACAATACTTGATCGCCATCTTTCAAGTCCATTTGGCGATCGGGAGTGCGGATAAATTTACCATCACGCCGGATGGCTTCGACTTTGACGCCATATTTATCGCTAATATCTAAATCTTCCAGAGTTTTGCCTAAAACTGGAGTTTCGGCATTAATTGTCAGCCACTGACAAGCGCTATCTTCCCCAGGTACAGCCGTTCTGCCAATAGCAAATTCTGCTAAAGCTGCGAGTTCTTCATCGGCTCCCACTACCAACAAGCGATCGCCTTCTTCTAATTTAGTTTCGTTACTGGGATAATCTATCTCTTCCCCATTAGCGCGGCGAATTGCCATTAAGCTTACCCCAATTAAGTAACGCATATCTGCTTCTTCTAAGCTCATGCCAATCAGGGGGGAACCAGAAGGTAAAGGATACCAGCGCCGATTTAAATCGCGGGTTGCTTGCTGTAAATCGCGAGCAACTTCCAATGCAGTCTGTTCTGGGCGCAAGTCTAAATAATGATCCTTGCGAATTTGTTGCATTTCCCGTTGCACTACGTTTGCTGGTAAACCTAAACCTGTTAATAAATAGGTTGCCATTTCTATACTGGCTTCAAACTCTGGTTGTACAACTTCCCTAGCTCCCAGTTGATAAAGCACTTCAATATTTTTATCTTGGGTAGCGCGCACAACTAAATCGAGTTCTGGACACAATTCCAAGGCGCGTTTCAGACAAAGCCGAGTACTAATTGGATCGGGAAGTGCGATCGCCATTCCTTTAGCATGGTTCACCCCAGCCGTTTCTAGAACATGTAAACTGACGCAATTACCATATACATAAGCCACGCCAGCATCCCGTAATTGCTGAATCCGACTTTCTGATTGATCGATGACGACAACAGGTAACTGGTGCTGCTGCAATAACTTGACTAAATTTTTACCTACTCGCCCATAACCACAAACTACCACATGGTCTTTTAAGGGTAAATCTTCAGCCACATCTCGAGGCTGTACTTCTTCTAAATAAGGTTTCAGCCAAGGCATCGATTCTGCCAAAGTAAATAAAAATGGCACTAACCGTAACACAAATGGTGTCAAAACAAGTGTTACTGCTGTAGTTCCTAAAATCAGTAAATATACTGAACGAGAAACTAAGCCCAGTGCTTGCCCTTCACTCGCCAATACAAAGGAAAATTCCCCAATCTGCGCTAGTCCCAGCCCCGCAATTAAAGCTGTTTTTAAGGGATAGCGGAATAATTTCACCAACGGCGTAACGATTAAAAATTTACCGATGAAAACTATTGCCACTAAACCTAAAATTAATTCCAGGTTTTTCCACAAAAACACTGGGTCAATTAACATCCCAATGGCGGCGAAAAATAAACTGGCGAAGATATCTCGCAGGGGTTCTACATAAGTTAAAGTTTGGTCGGCGTATTCCACCTCAGAAATCATTAAACCGGCGACAAACGCCCCCATTTCAATGGATAAGCCTAAATATTCTGTCAGCAGCGCAATTCCCAAGCACAGTGCAACCACACCTAATAAAAATAGCTCTTTGCTTTCCGTCCGGGCCAGGAGTCGCAATAACGGCGGAATTAACCAAATTCCCGCTACCACTGCACCAGCCGCAAATAAGCCAATCCTCACTAAGGCTGTTACCACCGCAATCCCAATAGCTTCACCAGGCTCATGGAGGGCGGGTAGGACTGCTAGCATTAATCCTAATGCTAAGTCTTGGACTACCAAAATACCCAGCATTACCTGTCCGTGAGGGGTTTCCGTTTCGTTGCTTTCCATCAAGCATTTGAGGACAACGGCGGTAGAAGATAAAGACAGAATTGACCCCAAAAACACGCCCTTAGCAGGTAAAGCTCCCCAAGCGCCAGTGACACCACAAATCGCGACTGTAATTAAAATTGTCAGCGCAATTTGTAGCCCACCACCACCTAGTGCGATCGCTTTTACTTTCTTCAGTTCGGCAAAAGAAAATTCTACGCCCAAAGCAAATAACAAGAAAGCGACTCCAAACTGAGCCAGAGTCTCTACTTGAATCACTTCTTTAATCAATCCCAGCCCCGCAGGCCCCACGACCATACCGCCGATGAGATACCCTAACAACACAGGCTGTCGTAACAGCGCCGCCAACAGTCCACCACCAGCAGCAACGGCGAGAACTAAAACTAAATCAACAATTAACCTAAAATCTTCTTGCACCAGTTTAAAAAAAGAACTATTAAGACCTATTAACCTCAGCATACAAATTTTTATATATCTATGCTCAAGTTATCGAAAAACTGGGTCTACAACCCCATACTAGATGCACAGCTTGCAGAGGCGATGGGGTTGGGAACCATCTCGAACACTCACCAAGGCGCGTGGAGTTTCCCGTTGCTGTTAATGAATCGAATACGCGATCGCCTGCTAAAAATGCCATAGGCTCTATTTAGGCTTTTTTAAGCGATTTTTCAACCATAAGAAGAAATTAAATTATTTTAAGTTCAGTAGATCTACGGTTAAATCCTGTAATACTACTTAAATACAAATTTTTTTCAGCGCAATTTTATCTAGCTTAACTGTAGTTGTCTAAGTGTTTTGTCACCATTCAACTCAATATTTATGCTGTTTAATTTCTCAATGGGTGCAGTCTAGAAAAATTTTCTGTCATAGTTCACTATCATAAATTGGGTAAAAAATATGTCCAATGCAATCCCACCTGAAGATCGAGACTCTATTGAGCAGGAAGCTAGACAAACTGATACGGATGATTTGGTTTTTGATCCGCAAAGCCAGACGCAAGTTGATTTCTCTGCGCCTATTCATTCCCGTTCTCAATTCAACTCAGAAACTTCACAGCCAGTTGTGGAGGCTAGCAAAGAAGCTGCTTTCGATGTCTGGAGTGTGTTTCAATTAATCTGGCAAGATCCAGCTAACGGATTACAGACAGCCATTACCAGTTTAGGAGACAGCCGCGCCTTCAACGCAGGTATAGCCCTTTGTGTGCTGTTCATTTTAGCTTTTTGGATGGCAGCGTTAAAAGTCATAGCATCTCTCACAGCTTGGTTGAGTTTTGTAAATTTGTTTAGCACGAGTTTTAACCAACAATTAAGTATTTTTGAACATATCCGCATCCTCATAAGTGCAAGTATTCCAGTGTTAGGGATGATTGCTGTACTGTGGTGCATACGACAAATATTTAAAGGCGCAGGTAATTACAAACAATTCATTTTTGTAACCGGATTTTCCCTCGCTCCGATTACATTATTTTGGCTATTGCTATTCTTATTAGGCACTAGCGGTGGAGAATTAATGTTTTTACTTTCTATTTTCTGCTGGACAACAGTTGTTTTATTTTTGAATACAGCATTAATCGGAGTAATGCGTTTATCTTCTCGGAATGCACTTCTTCTAGTTCCTATACTTTTCGTGTCTGATTTTTTTATTACAAGAATTGGTTTTGATATTTTGTATTGAAGGTAGAGTTTTGCAGAAAATAGATATCATGAAAATTATGTATTATTAGTTTACCATTTAAACGAAATAAGTAATTAAAATGTAATTACGTTAAATAACATTTATGATTAATTTACTTGTTGAACTGAAATTATATAAACTTGAAAAAATAGTTATTAAATTGATGTCTCTGACTGTTTTGGGTACAATTTATTTAGGAACTTTGCCTGAATATGTATTGGCAGAAAATAGGTTTGATTTCTCTTTAATAGTAGGCGAATGGAGTGAAAAAGGGAAATGTAACTCCTCTCGTTATGTGTTTATGCCAGATGGAAGCTATCAATCCTTAGTCAAAAAAAAAGATACAGGTAGCTGGAATATTTTTTTCCTGGGAAAATACGAGCGAAAAAGTTCTGACTCTTTAGCTATTACTCATACCAATTCTAACAATGAGTCTTTTGAAGATATACTTCATATTTCAAGTTTAAATTCAAAAGTATTATCAGGTACATGGGCCATCTCTATTGGAGATGATGAAGCGATATCTATTTCTTGGCAACGATGCTTGAGTAGTCGGTAAGTTTATTTCAGTGAAAAATTAGCATTTATATTTACTAAATGTAACTTAAAAATTTTCTGTAATACAAAATTATGTCTAACATTGTAATTCAAAAAATAATGACAGTTGTTGTATTTAGTTTTGTCAATATTTTGATGTTGCCAACAGATGTTAAAGCACAGGATTTAACAGCAGCTTGTAAAGGTGCGATCACTAATGCAAAAACTAGTTTACAGAAAGTGCCTAATGTCTTAATTCAAGATATTTATCAGAAAAAAAATTCCGAAAATTATTCCGATTCACCAGCAGAGCGACCTATCGAATATATATTTCATCTCACTGGTACAGTGCGTAATGGTCGTATGGTGGAAACTGGTATAAAACAGCTTGGAAACTCCCCTAAATTTCTGAAAAGTATGAGCCAAAATATCATCAGCCAATGTAACTCAATAGGTGCAGTTTCTTTTGGTAGTACGTTAGCACCAGGTTGCGGAATTACCTTTGGATTAATGGGTGATGGCACAGTTAAAGAATTTGATAATGTAGATGCTCCAGCGTTAGGAAGACCGCTTAAATGGGGAGAGACATTCTGTAGTTAAAATAAAGGGTAATCATATTAAGTTCAGATACTAATAATCTAAGGATTTTACTGCAGATACTTCCATAACTGAGAAATATATTTTCGTTTGAAGAAAATACAATAATAATGATTAAATTATGAAAATAATGATAAGAATAAAAAATTTATCATCCTGTTTACTTGCCAGTTTTACTGTTACATTTTCCAGTTATATAACTGTAGCTAAGGCTAGTCCCTATGTGAGCGCCGATTTTATTAGCCAGAGCCAATTAAATTTCAAACCTGCAATTTCTTATGTTGATTTAGCAAAAGTTAAGCAAATTTCACCTAGTAACTATAAATATGTTAAAAGCTTGGTAGCAGCAGAATTCGTAGCAGAATTTGTACAATCGGAAAACCGTTTAGAAACAAGAAAATTCTTAGAAAGTGAAGTTAATGTCAACTGTAACGATATAAACTCTGTCAAAATTTTGCAAAATCGATACTTTAAAAACGGTAAATTAATTAAGACAGAAAAGCTAAATAAAGTTATCAGACATAGCGAAGCTAACCCATTAAAAGAAGCTAATTTACTTGTATGTCGTCTTTTTGATCCGGCTTCTTCACAAGAACTAAAATCAGGTTTTTATTCTCTAGGATCTAGCAGTAGTACTCGAATCGCCATCCAAGGAAATCGCATTTGTTATGAAGAACTTGGCCGCCTTGGTAGAACAGTTGCTTCTGTTGTTCGTGACTCCCGATACCTCAGTTTATATAAACTTGAGTCGGTTGAAAAAAAAGGTTGGTCAAAAGAGCCATTTTATTTAATTCAGTTGAGATCAAATGAACTTCATTATGGCCCACTCATCGCCCTTGGAAGTAAACAAATTACTAGCAGTTGGGAAAACAGTAAAGAAATAGAACAATGTTTAAATTCTAATCAAGTTTTCTGGTACTTTCAAGAATAATTTCCCAATGAATCCCAAAACTAGCACTGAATTTTAAAGTCAATATCATATCACCTGACTATAAAATAAGTTATTTATTGTATCTTTGTTAAATATGTTTTATATTTTTAAGCAGTAATGATCAAGTATATTCGTCCATTAATTATTGGATTTATTAGCTTTGTAATTGCTATAAATGAGAAATTTTTTATAAATAATATTCTAATATTTCTATGTGGAATTATTACCTTAAACTCACCAATTTCAAACGCTTTTTTGCATGATACTGGCAAAGCAAATGCTGCTGACACATATTCAAGTACTAACTCTATCATGCAAGTTGTCGATAATAGAGTAGGTAGTGAGACTCAGTTTTATAACCTTCAACTAGATGCGCCTTCAGAACTCGCACAAATTCCCCGTGTTCGTCAGCAAAACCCCCAGCCAAGTAATCTACCTAACAATAATTCTCCAGCAGTTTTACCGCAAAACTCAAGCCAAGATTCCCTCAAATCCCCAATTCAAACTCAGTCTTCTAAATCAGATTCTCCTTGTCAAGATAAAGTTAATGGCTTTAGTCTCTACCAATCTGCTAATGGCGTGTGTCTCTACTCTCATGAATCATCAGTTAAAGCTAGTAAGGATAAGGATGGAAATTTGATAGAAGATAATGTTTCTGGAAAAACTTATAGACAAATTAATTATTTAACTATAGTAAATCTGAGTAAAGCTAAACTTTTTAACTTGACTGGGCCAATCACTAAAAATAATATAATTGAAGCTAAAAGCCTTAATTATTTTCTCAATGAAAATAATGAAATTGAGAAACGTAACAGACAAGGCTTAAAGTTGAGAGCGATGGTAAATGGGACATTTTTTCGCACTCTTAATGGAGAAAAGGACACTTATATCGGAAATTTACTAGATAGCGAACGCATCATCCCTCTGGGACTAAGAACTGAGGGAAAAATAATTCAGGAATATAACCCTCAGAAAGTCGGCTCTAATTTTGCTCACCGAGCATTTTGTTTTGACTCAACAACAGCCTCTATTCGAGATGATGTGGCTCAGGCTTTTAAAGATACTAGCAAATGTCCAAATTTTATTGGTCTTTATGCTCCTACCACTCCAAAACCTCCGGATGAAAAACCTATTCTAGGAGGGCGAACTTTCGTCGGAATCAGAAATGGTAATACTCAAGGTAGTACAGTATTGTTTTTCTCTAGTAATTTAGCAACTCTGAAGCAAGCTAGAGATACATTAACAAGTTTTGGAGCGACATCAATTGCTCAGTTAGATGGAGCTGGAAGTTTACTTCTGACCTGGGATCAAGATATCCTCCTTAAAGCAGGTCGCCTTAACTGGATTGGTATTCCATCAGCGATCGCAATCTACTCTAAAGAACCGGAAGAAAAACCCCAAGATAGAACAGGAAAGCCAGTCAAAGGTACAAGTTACGGCGATCCTCACCTCATCACCTTCGACGGACACAGATACAGTTTTCAAACAGTCGGCGAATTCATCCTCGCAAAATCAACTGATGGTATTTTTGAAGTCCAAACCCGTCAATCTGCGGTGAACAAATCCCTTTCTCTCAACAGCGCAGTGGCGATGAAAGTTGGCAAGAATCGTGTAGCTTTTTACTCAAAAGATTTCCCAGATTCCAATACTGATACCCCCCTACGAATTAATGGAAAACCTACTGCTGTAGAAGGTGATTCCTTATCTCTACCAGGAGGTGGGGTAATTCATAAACAAAATGATAGCAACTATGTAGTTGAGTGGTCTACAGGTGAGAAAGTTGCAATCACAATTTATAGCCGTGGACAGTTTAAATACATGGATGTCTTTCCTTTTGTTCTTGAATCTCAAGCCAATCAAATGGTGGGTTTGCTGGGAAATGTTAACGGTAATATTGATGATGACTTACGGTTTCGTGGTGGAGATATTCTACCTTCTAAATCAACTTATGGAGATGTTCGCCAATTAATTGAGCGCGTATCACCAATTCGGATTCCATTAGGTGAACTGGAGAAAATCTACCTTGATAAATTAAATAAAGACTTTGGTAATAGTTGGCGAGTCAGCCAGGAAGAATCTCTATTTGACTATGGACAAGCTCAATCCACAGCAACTTTTACAGATAAAGCCTTTCCTGATGCCTACCTGACACTAGATATGCTATCCCCTGCACAACTTGAGGATGCGAGATCGCAATGTCTTAATGCGAGAGTTGATGCAAGTTTATTAGATGGTTGCATTTTTGATGTCGGCTTTACAGGGTACAGTGAATTTGCTTATCGTGCAGCACAAGTTTCCAATATTTTGAATGTTGTTGAATCTGTTATTCCAGGTTTTAAAAATCCCATTCCAGGTATTCTGCGTCAAGTTCCCAAAATTCCCGGATTGTAATTTTCAATAGGCTTGAAATTCCCCTACCTTCGATTAAAACTACAACTATTTGTCAAAAACATAAAAATATCTCCTCCCAATCAACAGTCAACAGTCAACGCTCTTTTCAAGCTAATAAACTATCAAGGTGCTATCAATGAAAAAATTCCACAAATTTTTATGGGTGGTTTTTGGTGCAGTTTTATTTCTGTCTATTAACTTACTAGTACCCATAATTTCTTCTGCACAAAATTCTAATGCAGCTAATCGGTTGCAAACTTTAACTAAAGCAGACGAACTTTACCTTACAGGAAATACCGCAGGTGCTGAAAAACTCTATCGCCAAGCCAAACCTCCATTTGCTAAAGAAACAGCCACAGCTAATAGCATTCCTAAAGCCATTACTGACCCTGAACAACTTTCAGGAGCAGGTCGGGTATACTGGCGTAATGCCACCGAAGGAATGCAACAGGGACTTACAAGTAAAATTTTTGTACCGCTAAAAATGCTGTTAGAAAAACAGCCGGAATTTGTCCCTGCGTATGCATTGTATGCGGAAGCTTCTAAGAAGTACGGCGATCAAAAAGATGTAATTCCCATTCTAGAGAGGGGAGTAGCAACCTTCCCCGATTCTGTAGAGTTAAATAAAGCTTTAATCAAAGCTCAGGAAGAAAACGATCAATGGTTGGAAGCTTCTATTATTGCTCGTCAATTTGCGATTGTTTATCCTCAACATCCAGAAGCGACGGAGTTTGCTAGCATTGCAGATAAGAACTTTAATCGCTTTCGTAGCAAGCTCAACGAACAAATTATCTTCCAAGGAGTTGTGGGTGCAGTTGTTGGGATTCTCACAGGTGATGGAGCTAACCAAGCTGTAAGATTGGCTCCTTTAATGCTCCAAGGTGAATCTGCTATGGGGGCACAAGTTGCTGCTGCTTATAAACAGCAATTACCTCTGATAGATGACCCGAGTATTTTAGAATATGTCAGCCGTATTGGTAATGATATAGCTAATTTGATGGGGCGGGCTGATTTTAAATATGAATTTAATGTAGTTAAAGACGATTCTCTTAATGCTTTTGCTCTCCCTGGTGGCAAAGTATTTATCAATACCGGAGCAATTATGGCTGCTAACTCAGAAGCAGAATTAGCAGGATTATTAGGACATGAAATTGGTCATGCAGTTTTATCTCATGGATTTCAGCGAATTACCAATGCAAATTTACTTGCTAATGTAGGGCAAATTCTTCCTTTTGGCAATCTGATTTCTACTTTAGCGACTCTAGATTATAGCCGTCAAAACGAGACTCAATCTGATATTATTGGCACTCGTGTATTAGCTGCTGCTGGTTATGCGGCTGATGGTTTACGCAACTTATTTGTGACTTTCAAACAACAAGAAAAAGGACAAAGTACTCCAGCTTACCTGCGTACCCATCCCACCTCTGAAGCACGAGTTCGCTATTTAGAAGAAATCATTCAGCGTAATGGTTATAATCGCTATGCTTTTGAAGGTGTACAAAGACATATAGAAATTAAACAAAAACTGCAAAAAATTCTCGCCAGTTGATAAGCGATCGCAGTTTGAGTCCATAGTGACTCCTAAAAAGCTTAACTACATGGTATGAAACAATACAAGCGTGCTGTTAGGGCACGCTTGTATATATATTTAACAAATATACAACTTCTCGCTATCAACCACCTGCAACAGCAGGGACAATACTGACTTCATCGCCATCTTTGAGAGCTGTAGCTATCCCATCCAAAAAGCGAATATCTTCGCTATTGACATATAAATTCAAAAATCGCCGTGGTGCACCTGCTTCATCGCACAAGCGGGATTTAATCCCAGGACAAACAGTCTCTAGAGAATCAAATAATTCTGCGATGTTACTACCAGTGCATTGTAGAACAGCTTGGTTATCGGTAAATTTTTGAAGAGCAGTGGGAACTAAAACTGTTACAGACATAGTTGAAGTATGAAGTGTGAGATATGAAATATCAAGGATGGAAGGTGAAGTTAAACTATTTAACCTTTATCCTTTAAACGAGTACTTGCTGCCATTCCAAACGATCAAGAGTCCGCGAACGCTCTAATGCGTTTTCAAAGCTATCGAGTTTGGCATCAATTGTCAAAGGTTCGCCAATATAGCCGTGGAGAGCTTCTTGGGTTTTCAAACCATTGCCAGTGATATATACCACAGTAGTTTCATCTGGATCTATTTTGCCAGCTTCTACTAATTTTTTCAGCACGGCAACGGTTGTACCGCCAGCAGTTTCTGTAAAAATACCTTCAGTTTCTGCTAACAGCTTGATACCTTCAATGATTTCTGCATCATTAACAGATTCGATATTACCGTTGGTTTTGTTAGCTATTTCCACAGCATAAACACCATCTGCTGGGTTACCGATCGCAATCGATTTCGCAATAGTATTGGGTTTAACTGGTTTAATAAAGTCCCGTCCTTCTTTATAAGCTTGGGCGATAGGCGAACAACCTTCAGCTTGCGCGCCACTAAACCGGACTTTCTTATCTTCTACTAAACCAACTTCAACAAATTCTTTGAATCCCTTATAAATTTTTGTAAATAAGGAACCAGATGCTAGAGGCGCAACGATATGGTCTGGTAATTCCCAACCTAATTGTTCAGCTACTTCAAACCCTAATGTCTTAGAACCTTCTGAGTAGTAGGGGCGGAGGTTAATATTGACAAAACCCCAGCCATGTGTATTAGCTACTTCCGAGCAGAGACGATTTACTTGATCGTAGTTACCTTTTACAGCCATTAATGTGGGGCTGTAAATCAAGCTACCCATGACTTTCCCAGCTTCCAAATCTGCGGGGATAAATACACAACAATCTAAACCAGCATGAGCTGCGATCGCGGCTGTGGAATTAGCCAAGTTACCAGTGCTAGCACAAGAAACTGTAGTAAAACCTAATTCTCTAGCTCTTGTTAAAGCGACAGACACCACCCGGTCTTTGAAGCTGAGGGTGGGCATATTCACAGCATCGTTTTTAATATAAAGCTTATTTAGACCCAGACGACGCGCCAGACGGTGAGAACGCACTAAGGGAGTCATCCCAGTTCCCACATCAATTACATTATCAGTTGCAACAGGCAAAAAGGGACGGTAGCGCCAAATGGAATTAGGGCCAGCTTGAATTTTTTCTCTAGTGACAGTATTGCGTAGCAGATTGTAGTCATACTTGACTTCCAAAGGCCCAAAACATAATTCACAAACATGGCTGGCTTTCAGTTCATACTCCTCACCACATTCCTTACACTTCAAGGCTTGAAAAGAGATAGTGGCGGCTTCGGTGAGTGCGGATTTTGTCTGAGTCATAAACCTAGCTTTCCCTGTTTGTCTGTCAACTGTCGCCTGATAGTAACACGAGTACAAATACGAGTCAAACATACCCGATAAAAAAAGTCGGGTATACTTTTTAATTTGTTTGTTGTTGACTATAACCCTTGCTAGACAAAGATTTTGGCGTTTGTAGCCAGAATTAATTTGCCAATTTCTACAGCACAGTCCGTTGCAACTCGGGAAAAACTTTAGAAACCTTACTTAAGACATAATCCCCATAAGTCCCGTGAAATTCATGAACGCTAGCACCATCCCAACGTTCTTGGTAATCGTCAGCGATCGCTACTTCATTTAAAGAAATGGGTTGAACTTCTACATCAAAATTGGGATCGAAAAAGAAAGGGAATGAAAGGCGATCGCGTCCCGACAAATTTTGTACTCGATGGGGTGTAGAACGATATAAACCGCCAGTCATGCGATCGAGCATATCCCCAATATTGCAGACAAAGGAACCAGGAATAGGAGGCGCAGCAATCCAGCCAGATTTCGATTTCACCTGCAATCCGCCTGATTCATCCTGTTTAAGAATAGTCAGAACACCGTAGTCTGTATGTTCTCCCACACCCCACCTATTGTCTCCCTCAGCTGGTGATAAATCTGGCGGGTAGTTAAAAATCCGAAATAATGTTAATGGATTTGATGTATAACGTTCAGCAAAATAAGATTCTTCCAGTCCCAAACTTAAAGCAATCCCAGCCATAAGCTTATGTCCTAGTTGCGTCATCGCCTCCATATATTCCAGCACTGTCTCGTGGAATAAGGGAATATTGCTAGGGAACAAGTTGGAACCATGCATAGGTGTTTGTGCTTTCACCAGTGGGTGATCTGCTGCTAGTTCCGCACCAAAATAGATACCTTCTTTAATATCCGGTTTACCAGATGTCAATTCATCCCCAACCGGAAAGTAACCTCGCCATGCTTTCCCAGCCAAAGCCATACGAATTTCTAGTTTAGTTTCCAAATCTTGAGCAAAAAACTGGCGACTGAGTTGTTCTAGCCTTTGCTGTAAGTCTTCATCTACACCATGTCCGACAATATAGAAAAATCCAGATTGGCGACATGCTTGTCCAATTTGAGATGCAACTTTCAGGCGATCGCTTCTTCTAGAAACCAAAGCACTAATATCAATTAGCGGAACTTCCGAAAATCTTTCTTCCACAACTTGCGAGATATTCATATTACTATCCTCCTCGTTGTGTGCAGTGTAAAATTTTTATGTAATCTTTATTATAAAAATTTAAATTTAGATATATCTCATTTGAGAATATTTTCTCACCCTATTAACAATAATAATTTGGGTAAAGCTACTCTTATGTACATAGTGAGATGACAAAATGATGCTTTTCATCATGTGAAGTTTAATAAATTATATTTATCAATATAAAAAGAAAAAGTATTTGTTGTTATTCATTTAGCAGAATACATTAAAATTACCTACTAAAAAATGTAAAAAAATTATGAATTCACATGTGACTCATCAAAAAATTGACTGGAATCCTATTCTTTGTCAAATCGATTTTAAAATAGGTCACAGCTTGCCTACCTACAATGGTGACTTAAAAACAGCCTTGCTCAATCATGCGGGATTAACAAATCATCCCAAGGGTGAGGAAGCGTATCAACTTGCTAGAGAAATTGCCCGATTAACAACATACTGCGATCCAGAAATTGTCTATTGGTTCTCTCGCCTTGTATCTCTGATGAATAATTAAAGCTATCACAAAAAAATATGGTTCTTCATTACATATTATGCTAAATCCCATTCGCGCTAAACATGAAACCCTTGCTACGTAATCGAAATAGGCATTATTTAATAACATTTTAGGCATTTGACAGAGTTTTGGGTTTTTTACCTATATTTTTCAAGCAAGTTTTGAGATTTAACTAATAATTTGCCATAACAGGTACGGAAGAACCAAAAATATTTTATTAATCTACATCATCCCAGCCAAAATTATTTTGTCCAATGTGCTTTTCTAGTAAATGAACTAATTTAATAAGATAGTTGTATTTATGTCCATAACTGCTGATAATTTTTTCAGCATCTGCATCTGGAATACCCTGAAGATAACAATGTCTTTCAGTCATCTCCAATAATAGTTTATCCTGAATAGAATTAAAATTTGTTTGTTTATTGATTCTCTGTTTTTGTGCTAATTCCCAAGCATTATCAAACTTCTTAGCCTGAATTAGGCTGATAATTTTCTGTGCATCTTCTATATAGCCTTGAGCATTTAATTTGCTTGCTATACTAAGCGCATGAATACCATGTTCTAGTGTTGTTCCGTCATATCCTAAGGGACGAGCAGCAATATTACAAACTTCATCTACTGATGAGTTGGTTTGGAATTTACCGTTCTGATGTTTCTTATTTGTATATGTAACTTGGCGTTGAACAGCTTTAGCTGTTTCAATTCGCTTGCGGTGTTCAAACTCTCGTAACAATTGAACTCCATCTTTGATTCGGTGTAAATTCTCATCGAGAACACGAGATTCGATTTCAACTGGAGACAGTTGAGATCCAACACATACAATAGGAACTCGATCTAAACCAGCTTCAATAGCAGCTCGGCAACGACGATGCCCAGAAATAATTTGCATATATCTGCCTTGTTTAGTTACGAGAATAGGATTATTTTGGAAAAATCCTCTTTCTCGAATTGAATCAATTAAATCGGAGATATTATCTTCAGTTCCGTAAATTTCAGTATTGAGTGGATGAGGTTTTAGTTTCCTTGGATCAGCTTTTTCACTCTGGAGAAATACTACTGTTGATGTAGTATCAGATAAATCTGTAGTAGCAATTTTAAAGCTAGCTACTAGTAACTCTTTTCCTCCTTTCGATTTGCGTCCATCCGTGTTTGTCATGCTGTATAGCTTTTCCCACGGATACAAATTTGCCCAAGAATATAAATCAAGAATTCTAGGAGAATTATCAATAGTCATTAACCAATCATGAGAACAATTTCTTAATTCTGCTGCCAACAATCCGTGATTAAAGCCTGTGTGTAAATCTCCTGACTTACCATATAACTTTGAAGCTTCTGCCGACAAATATGGAGGATCAAGAAAAATAAAAACATTCTTTCCTGGCTTGCGAATTAATTCTTGGTAATCCTGGCAGGTAAACATAACCTTTGTTAAGTGTCCATTGAGTGCACGTAACCTATCAATGCTCGAAACTGTAAAACGGTCACAGTAAGCTAAAGGAGTGAGTCCACCAGATTCAGTTGTTCCACTAGAAGTACTTCGATTCAGAATAAAAAATTTCGCAGCACGATGTAGACGATCATCTGGTAATGTCTCAAGCATTTTTAGATAGCTACTACGAAATTGCGTCCATTCAGAACTCTTATGTTTTGGTCCACTGTAAGCTATGCGGAGTCGAGTGACCAGTTTACAAAGAGATTCAACATCTTCTTGAGTTTGCCACCAAAAATCCATTAATAAAGAATGAGCATCATTTCCCCAATAAGACTCCGCAGGTAAATTTGCAATTGCATAAAGTAAGACACTACCACCGCCGAGAAAAGGTTCACGAAATTCTTTGATACCAAGTGTTTGACTAAATCTATCAATAACTTGGGACAAAAACGGTATATCCTTTTGTTTTCCCCCTGGATATCGAAGAGGAGACTTTAGTTCTTTAGTCATACTAATCTTCCGGATCATCAATTAACTCAATTGAGGCAAGCCAGACAATTTCCTCCCAATTTTCATCTATTGGCGCTGGTAGTGTGCCTAATTGCTCTTGAGTACTTTTAGCAAATGAAACAAGAACTTCAAAAGGTAGTTCACCAAAACCTCCATCAAATTCAATCAAGTCTTCTATAAACTTGTGGATGCAATCTGATTTGCGATTTTCAAAACTTCTATCCATCGTTTATCCTTTTGATTATAAATAAGGGAACCAAAATGCTGCTTAACTTCATGTGTCACACGCTCTAACTTTTCACTATCCACTCCAAAAAAACCGCTATCAAGGAGCGAAAGTCTAAATTCTCTTAAATGCTCCCAACGTTTAACAGGTGAATTAATAGCAATACTGCAAGTAAAACATGTTTGTCTTTTATCTATAGGGGGAGCATTTTTTGCCCAATTTTTGGGACCCTTACCTGACACTCCATCAAAGACCCAAGGTTGGCACTTCGGCTCATTTAGAATTCTGTAAGCACGGTCACTCTCAGTTTTGTCCTCCTGTCCCGGCCAATGTCGGATAAAAGCAAAAGTAATCCAATCATTTGCAAAGATTTCAAAAAACTCCTCAAAGTTATAGACACAAATATCGATCACATGTTTTGTGACTGCGGGATGTGTGAGAATTAACTCAGCAGGATGCTTAGAAATTCCTTGCTTTAAGTTCATATCCATCATAAGAATACGGAGTAATGATCGAAATCTACGACGATCCATTGCCGTCTGCCAAGAAACATTACGGTTCTTATCTATGTAATGGATATCCCTAA